>NZ_JBHVIC010000004.1:0-778391 GCF_042799795.1 Nocardia sp. NPDC057668
CACGCTCATGAACTTCTTGTAGTAGTCCCAGTCGACACTGAGCAGCAGATTCAGCTTCATATCGCCGTAGATCGCGGCGTTGTTCACCAGATGGTTGATCGCCCCGAATTCGGCGATCGTGAAATCGGCCAGGGCCGTTGCCGATTCGGCGTCCGAGACGTCCACGCGGTGGAAGACCGCGGTGCCGCCGTCGGCGACGATCTCCTTGGCGGTGGCTTCGCCGCGTTCGGCGTTGAGGTCGGCGACGACGACATTCGCGCCTTCGGACGCGAGCGCCTTGGCGTAGCCCGCGCCGATGCCCTGTGCCGCGCCGGTGACGATCGCGGTGCGACCGGTGAATCGTGCCATGGTGAGTTCAGCTCCTCGTGTGGGAAGTGGATGTCAGGCGGGCGTGGCGACGAGCTTGGTCTCGAGGTATTCCTCGAAGCCCGCGACGCCCATTTCCCGGCCGATGCCGGAGTGCTTGTACCCGCCGAACGGGGCGTCGGCGTGGTACCAGAGACCGCCGTTCACGCTGAGCGTCCCGGTGCGCACGCCCGCGACGACGCGTTCGACGCGGTCGGGGTCCGCGCCCCAGACCGAACCCGACAGGCCGTACGGGGATTCGTTCGCCTGGCGGATGGCGTCGTCGTCGCCATCGTGGGCGATGATCACCAGGACGGGACCGAAGATCTCCTCCTGGGCGACGGTCGCGGTGTTGGGGAGGTCGGCGATGAGGGTGGGTTCGATGAAGAAGCCGCGCTCCTTGTCCCCGGGACGTCCGCCGCCGACCACGATTCGCCCGCCTTCCTCGCGCGCGATGTCGAGGTAGCGTTCGACGCGATCACGCTGGCGCTCGGAAATGACCGGGCCGCAGATCGTTCCGGGCTTGGTGGGGTCGCCCGCCTGCAGGTTGGCCAGCGCCTTGGCGGCGGCCTCGACCGCGGTGTCGTAGGAGGCACGGGGTACGAGCAGGCGGGTGGTCAGCGCGCAGCCCTGCCCGGCGTGCACGGCCACCGAGAACGCGGTGTAGCTGACCGCGCCGACGATGTCCGCGTCGTCCAGGACGATCGCGGCGGACTTGCCGCCGAGTTCGAGGAACGTGCGCTTGAGGGTGGCCGAGGCGCCGGCCATCACCGCGCGGCCGGTCTGGGTCGACCCGGTGAAGGTGATCATGTCCACGCGCGGGTCCGCCACCAGCTGCGCGCCGAGCTGGTGATCGTCGGAGGTGACGATGTTGATCACTCCGGCGGGGATGTCGGTGTGCTCGACGATGAGCGTGCCCAGCACCGCCGCGCACCACGGGGTGTCCGGGGCGGGCTTGAGTACCACGGTGTTTCCCGCCGCCAGGGCGGGCCCGATCTTCGCGAGGTTGATCTGGTGCGGGAAGTTCCACGGGGTGATGGCGCCGACCACCCCGACCGCTTCGCGGCGCACTACCCGCCGGCTGGTGATGCCCATCTGCACGGCCGTGCCGAGATCGGTTTCCCACGCGTAGGTTTCGGCCAGATCGGCGGCGAAGGACAGGTCGCCGATGGGGCCTTCGAGCTGGGGACCCGAGGTGAGCATGACGGGTGCGCCGACCTCGGCGATGGTGATCTCGCGCAGTTCTTCGACGTGTGCGCGCATCGCGTCGCGCAGCTGCCGCAGGCAGTTCGCGCGGAAGGCGTGGTTGCGGGACCAGTCGGTCTCGTCGAAGGCGGTGCGGGCCGCGGCGATCGCCGCGTCCAGGTCCGCGGCCGAGGCGTTGGCGGCGTGGCCCAGGACCTCTTCGGTCGCGGGGTTGACGGTCGCGAAGACACCCGCGCTGCCGGGCACCAGCTTGCCGCCGATCAGCAGGGGTGTGCCCTCGGAAGGGACGAGGCCGTTCATAGTCAGGCTCCGATGCATGTCTGGACAGGTGTTCGGAATATAGTTCGGATATTCGTTCGGACGCAAGACCACAAGTTCGGCAGCCGACGGGCGATACCCGGATTTCCGCTCAACATGACTGGAAGACAGCGGCATTCGACGACGCCATTGTCGCGGCCATCCTGCGGTGATACTGTCCAGACACATGTCCGAACTGACATCCACCAACATCGAGGCGACTCGGCGAAGACTCACCGAGAAGCAGGCCGACACCGTCGAACGCCTGGTCGCGGCCGCCGTCGATGTCGTCGGCCGGGAGGCCTACTCCGGCACCACCGTTCGCCTGGTGGCGGCGGCCGCGGGTGTCGGCACCGCCACCGCGTACACCTACTTCTCCTCCAAGGAACACCTGATCACCGAGGTGTTCTGGCGACGGCTGATCGCCACCCCGGCCCCGGACACCACCGGCGCCGATCCGGCCACCCGCGTGGTCGCGGTGCTACGCCAGGTGTCGATGCTGGTGGCCGACGAGCCGGCGCTGGCCAGCGCGGTCAGCAGTTCACTACTGGGCGACGACCCCGACGTGCAGCACCTGCGCGTGCGCATCGGGCGCGAGATTCACGGACGCATCACCGGCGCACTGGGATTCGAGGATCCCGCGGGCGTCGCGATGCTCGAACTGCTCTACTCCGGCGCTCTACTGCGGGCCGGAATGGGCCTGCTGTCGTACCAGGAGGTGGCGGACCTGCTCGAAGCCTCCGTGCGACGCGTGCTGGCCGCCCACGACCCCCGCTGATCACCAAGCACCGCAACGTATTTCACAGCAGTTCCCGGAGACCGTCCCGCACACCTTGTCGCGCATCCATAACCGTAGTACTGTCCGGACACATGTCCATTCTCTGTCTGGACATTCGTTCCGGGAAGGATTTGCAATGACGCTGGTCAAACCGCAGCGCGTGTCCGGAGGCCACGACGAGCACGGGCACCTGCAGGAGTTCCGCACCGACCCCATCGCGCTGATGCAGCGCGTGCGCACCGAGTGCGGTGATGTCGGATCGTTCGAACTCGCGGGGCGCGATGTCATCCTGCTGTCGGGCGCCGAAGCCAACGAGTTCTTCTTCCGCGCCAGCGACGAGGACCTCGATCAGGGCGCGGCCTATCCGTTCATGAAGCCGATCTTCGGTGAGGGCGTCGTGTTCGACGCACCGCCCGAGCGCCGCAAGGAGATGCTGCACAACCAGGCTCTGCGCGCGGACCACATGCGCGGGCACGCGGCCACCATCGCGCTCGAGGTGGACCAGATGCTCGCGCGCTGGGGTGACGAGGGCGAGATCGATCTGCTCGAATTCTTCGCCGAGCTGACCATCTACACCTCCTCGTCCTGCCTGATCGGGGTGAAGTTCCGCAATCAGCTCGACGGGCGCTTCGCGCACCTCTACCACGAGCTCGAACAGGGCACCGACGCGCTGGCCTACGTCGATCCCTACGCGCCGATCGACAGCTTCCGCCGCCGCGACGAAGCCCGCGTCGCGCTCGTGGAACTCGTGCAGGGGATCATGGATCAGCGCGAGGCGAACCCGCCCACCGGCAAGGACGAGCGCGACATGCTCGACGTGCTGATCTCGGTCCGCGACGAGAACGGCGTACCGCGCTTCTCCGCCAGCGAGATCACCGGCATCTTCATCTCGATGATGTTCGCCGGGCACCACACCACCTCGGGCACCGCTGCCTGGACGATCATCGAGCTGCTGCGCAACCCCGAGACCCTCGCCGCGGTCGTGTCCGAGCTGGACGAGCTGTACGCCGACGGCTCCGAGGTGAGCCACAACGCGCTGCGCCAGATCCCGAATCTCGAGGCCACGCTCAAGGAGACCCTTCGGCTGCATCCGCCGCTGATCATCCTGATGCGCATCGCGCGGGACGAGTTCGAGGTGTGCGGCAATCGAATCTCCCCCGGTGACATGGTCGCCGCGACCCCGGCGATCTCCAACCGGATCCCCGAGGACTTCCCCGAGGCGGATCGCTTCGATCCCACCCGCTACCTCGATCCCCGCCAGGAAGACATCGTCAACCGCTGGAACTGGATCCCCTTCGGCGCGGGCCGGCACCGCTGCGTCGGCGCTCCGTTCGCGCTCATGCAGCTCAAGGCCATCTTCTCGATTCTGCTGCGGGACTGGGAATTCGAGCTTGCCCAGCCGTCGGACACCTACCGCAACGACCACTCGAAGATGGTCGTGCAGTTGCAGCAGCCCTGTCGCGTGCGCTACCGCCGCCGGCAGCGCTGATCACCCGGTCCACAACGACGTCGCCCTATCTGGAGGTAGCTGTGTCGGCCCCATCCATCCCCACCGGATTCGATTTCACCGATCCCGAGCTCTGGGCAACCCGTAACCCCGTCCGAGAATTCGCCGAACTGCGCCGCACCTCGCCGGTGTGGTGGAACGCCCAGACCGACGAGCAGTCCGGCGGGTTCCACGACGGCGGGTTCTGGGTCGTCTCCAAACACGAAGACATCAAAGAGATCTCGCGCAGCCACGAGCTGTACTCCGCCCAGCTCAAGGGCGCGGTGATCCGGCTGCCCGGCCAGGTCACCATCGAACAGATCGAGTTGACCGGCGCGCTGCTGGTCAACATGGATCCGCCCAAGCACACCAAGATCCGGCGCATCATCTCCAAGGGCTTCAGCCCGCGCGCGGTCGAGGGCCTGCGGGCCGCGTTGAGCGAGCGCGCGACCGCGATCGTGGCCGCGGCCAAGAACGAGGGCGGCGGGGATTTCGTCGAGCAGGTGGCGGCCGAGCTGCCGTTGCAGGCCATCGCCGAGTTGCTGGGCATTCCGCAGGCCGATCGCGGCAAGCTCTTCGAGTGGTCGAACCAGATGCTCAACTACGACGACCCCGAGTACGGCGACACCGCCACCACCGACTCGAGCACCAATGCCTCGGTCGAAATCCTCGGCTATTCCTGGAATCTGGCCGAGCAGCGGCGCGCGGACCCGCTCGATGACATCGTCAGCCGGCTGGTGCACGCCGATGTGGACGGGGAATCGCTGGGCTCGGACGAGTTCGGGTTCTTCGTCATCCTGCTCGCGGTGGCGGGCAACGAGACCACGCGCAATGCCATCACGCACGGGATGAAGGCGTTCATCGATCACCCCGAGCAGTGGGAGCTGTTCAAACGCGAACGCCCGCGCACCGCCGCCGACGAGATCATTCGCTGGGCGACCCCGGTGACCGCGTTCCAGCGCACCGCCACCCAGGACACCGAGCTCGGCGGGCAGCAGATCAAGGCCGGTCAGCGCCTCGGATTGTTCTACAGCTCGGCCAATTTCGACGAGGACGTGTTCGAGAAGCCGTTCGAGTTCGACATTCTGCGCGATCCCAATCCGCACCTGGCCTTCGGCGGCACCGGTGCGCACTACTGCGTCGGGGCGAATCTGGCCCGGCTCGAAATCGATCTGATGTTCAACGCGCTCGCCGACGCGATGCCCGATCTGTCCCAGGTGAGCGAGCCCGAACGCCTGCGCAACGGCTGGATCAACGGCATCAAGCACTGGCAAGTGCGGTACGAGTAGAGACGAACGGTACGAGCATGAAGGAAGCCGACTACATCGTCGTGGGCGCGGGCAGCGCGGGTGCGGTGGTCGCGAGCCGCCTCGCAGAGCACGGCGCCGAGGTGATCCTGCTGGAGGCGGGGCGGGCCGATGACACCCGCCTGGTCAGCAGCCCCGGCCTGATCACCATGGTGCACACCATTCCCCCGCTCAAGTCGCGGGTGTGCTGGAAGCAGTACTCGGTCCCGCAGTCGCACGCCAACGGCCGCCGCATCCCGATGACCCGCGGGAAGGTGCTCGGCGGCTCGAGCTCGGTCAACGGCATGCTCTTCGTGCGCGGCAATCGAGCCAATTTCGATTCCTGGGCCGAGGCGGGCAACAAGGGCTGGAGTTACGCCGACGTACTGCCGGCCTACCGGCGGCTGGAGAACTGGGAGGGCGGCGCCGACGAGTACCGCGGGACCGGTGGGCCGATCGAGGTCACCCGGCAGCGGGAGCTGACCCCGATCACCGAGGAGTTCATGGTCGCGGCGTCCGAGACGCTCGGCGCGCCGATCATCGAGGACTACAACGGGGAGAGCCAGGAGGGGGTGTCGGTCTTCCAGCAGAGTGTGCGAAACGGATTGCGCTACAGCTCCTCTCGCGGCTACCTCACCGATCGGCCGAATCCGCGCCTGCGAGTGCTCACGCACTCTCACGCCACCCGCGTGGTGATCGAGAACGGCCGGGCGGTGGGGGTGGAGATCGCCGGCCGATCCGGGGAGCGCGAGATCCTGCGGGCCGGAAAGGAAGTCGTAGTGTCCTGCGGTGTGATCGGTTCACCGCAGCTGCTGATGCTGTCCGGAATCGGGCCCGCGCCGCACCTGGGTGATCTCGGCATCGCGGTGCACGCCGACCTGCCGGTCGGGCAGAACCTGCACGACCACGTGTTCGTGCCGATGACCTTCGTCTCGAAAAAGGCGGTGCACCGCGGGATTCCGACCTATTTCGCGAAGGCGCTGGCCCGGGAGTTCCGGCGTCCGGGCAGTTCCTGGATGGGGCGCACGGTGTTCGAGGCGGTCGGCTTCGTCAAGACGCGGTTCGCACAGGGCGCGCATCCGGATCTGCAGATCCACAGTCTGCCGTGGAGTTATCCGACGCCCAACCAGGACGCGGACAAGATGTACCTGGTCGAGCGGCGGCCCGCGCTCACGGTGATGCCGAGCCTGATCTATCCCGAGAGCCGGGGCGAGGTGCGTCTGGCCTCGGCCGATCCGTTCGCCGCGCCGCTGATCGATCCGGGTTATCTGAGCGATCCCCGGGACATCGACTTCCTGGTCGAGGGCATGCGGACCGTGCGAGAAATCATGGCGCACAGTGCGATCGCGGGCGACATCGACGAGGAATACTCCCCCGGCCCGTCGTTCCCCGACGCCGCCGGGCTGCGACGGGCCCTGCCCGATCGCGCGCATTCGATCTATCACCCGGTCGGCTCCTGCCGGATGGGCGTGGACGAGCGGGCCGTGGTGGATCCCACGCTCAAGGTGCGCGGGATCGAGGGCCTGCGCGTGGCCGACGCCTCGATCATGCCCAGCATCACCGGCGGGAACACCAACGCGCCCGCGCTGATGATCGGCGAGAAGTGCGCCGAACTGCTGATCGAGGAGGGCGCGTGCGCATAGCGCTGCTGTCCTACCGCAGCAAGACGCACTGCGGCGGACAGGGCGTGTACGTCCGGTATCTGAGCCGCGGGCTCGCCGAACTCGGGCATCGGGTCGAGGTGTTCTCCGGTCAGCCCTATCCGGAGGACCTCGACCCGCGGGTGCGGCTCACCGAGGTGCCGAGCCTGGACCTGTACCGCGACGACGATCCGTTCCGGACCCCGCACCCGCGGGAGATCCGGGACCGGATCGACCTGCTCGAGCTGGGCACGATGTGGACCGCCGGCTTCCCCGAGCCGCGCACCTTCAGCTTGCGAGCGGCGCGGTTGTTGCGTTCGCGGACAGCCGATTTCGACGTGGTCCACGACAACCAGTGCCTGGGCTACGGGTTGCTCGATATCGCGCGCACGCTGCCCGTCGTCGCCACCGTGCACCATCCCATCACCCGTGACCGCGCCCTGGATCTGGCGGCCGCGCCGTGGCGGCGCAAGCCGTTCGTGCACCGCTGGTACGGATTTCTGGGCATGCAGGAGCGGGTCGTGCGGCGGATTCCGGATCTGATCACCGTGTCGTCGTCTTCGGCGACCGATATCGCCGAGGACTTCGGCGTCTCGCCGCGGCAATTGCACACGGTTCCGCTCGGGGTGGACACCGAGCTGTTCCGCCCGCGCGATACGCCCCGGGCGCCGGGTCGGATCGTGGCGGTCGCAAGCGCGGACAAGCCGCTCAAGGGCATCGCGCATCTACTGGAAGCCGTTGCCCGGCTGCGGCATTCGCACGAAATAGAGCTGCGGCTGGTGGCCAGGCTCGAACCGAACGGGCCGACCGAGAAGCTCATCGCCGATCTGGGCCTGGCCGATATCGTGACCGCGGTCGACGGGCTCAGCGACGAACAGCTCGCCGAACTGCTCGCCTCGGCGCGGATCGCGTGCATTCCCTCGCTGTACGAGGGGTTCTCGCTGCCCGCGGTGGAAGCCATGGCCAGCGGGACACCGCTGGTCGCCAGCCGGGCCGGGGCGCTGCCCGAGGTCACCGGATCCTGCGCCGAGCTGGTCGCCCCGGGTGACGCCGACGCGCTGACCGGCACCCTCGACGCGCTGCTGCGCGACCCGGATCGACTGCACCGCATGGGAATCGCCGGACGCCGGCGTGCGCTCGAGGTGTACAGCTGGTCCGCGGTCGCGACCCGGACGGTCGCGGTGTACGAGCGCGCGATCGCCCGCCGGGGCCACCGGACTCCCGCGTCCGCCGGAACCACCCGGTGATCCGGACAGTGCTTTACGCCAGACAGGAGATCTCATGCTGACCGTGGATTTCGATCGACTCGGAATCGGGCCCGAGGTGCGGGTCATCGATGTCGGCTGCGGAGCGGGCAGGCACTCGTTCGAGGCCTACCGGCGCGGAGCCGACGTGGTGGCGTTCGACCAGAACACCGGTGACCTGGCCGATGTGGCCGTCATGTTCGAGGCCATGGCCGCGGCGGGCGAGGCCCCGGACTACGCGAAAGCGCAGACGGTGGCCGGCGACGCACTGGATCTGCCGTACGGTGACGGTGAGTTCGACGTGGTCATCGCCTCGGAGATCCTCGAGCACGTCCCGGCCGACGCCCGCGCCATCGCCGAATTGACGCGCGTGCTCAAACCCGGTGGCGTACTGGCGATCACGGTGCCCCGGTGGCTGCCCGAGCGGATCTGCTGGGCGTTGTCGGACGAGTACCACGCCAACGAGGGCGGGCACGTGCGGATCTACCGGGCCTCGGAGTTGCGGGACAAGGTCGTCGCACACGGTGTGCGCTACCGGCATCGCGAGTTCGCGCACGCCCTGCACGCCCCCTTCTGGTGGCTCAAATGCGCGGTCGGGGTGTCGAAGGAACAGCATCGACTGGTCGCCCTGTATCACCGGATGCTGGTGTGGGACATGATGTCCGCGCCGCGCCTGACCCGCGCGGCCGAGCGACTGCTGAACCCGGTCATCGGCAAGAGCGTGGCCCTGTACTTCACCAAACCGGCGGTCGCCCGTGACGCCCGGTGAGCTACCGGCGGTCCCCGGGATACTGACGAGCGCCGACATCCGCCGGACAGGCGAATCCATCGCCGCCGCACAGGAATCGGACGGTGCGCTGCCCTGGTTTACCGGTGGGCACACCGATCCGTGGGATCACATCGAGTCGGCCATGGGCCTGACGGTGGCGGGCCTGTGGGACGAGGCGCGTGATGCCTACCTGTGGTCCGCCAAGACCCAGCGCCCCGACGGGTCCTGGCCCGCTCAGCTGCGCCGGGGCCTGATCGAGAACGCCGACAGCGACACCAATTTCTGTGCCTACCTGGCAACCGGGATTCTGCATTTCGCGACGGTCACCGGTGATCTCGGCTTCGCCGCGAGCCTGTGGCCGGCGGTCCGCTCGGGCATCGACTTCGTCCTGGGCCAGCAGGGTCCGCACGGTGAGATCTACTGGTCCACCGGCAGTCCCGGGGAAGCACTGTTGACCGGGTGTTCGAGCATCCACCACAGTCTGGGCTGTGCGGTGCGCCTGGCGGAGCAACTCGGGGACCCGCGGCCGGAGTGGGCAGCCGCGCGGCGGCGGCTGGGCGACGCGTTACGCCATCGTCCGGAGCTCTTCTTGGACAAATCCCGCTACTCGATGGATTGGTACTACCCGATTCTCGGTGGCGCGCTCCGCGGCCCGGAGGCCACCGCCCGCATCGAACGGCACCGGGACGAGTTCGAGGTCCCCGGCCTGGGCATCCGCTGCGTCTCCGACGCGCCCTGGGTGACCGGCGCCGAGACCTGCGAACTGGTCCTGGCCCTCGAAGCCAACGGCGATCACGACACCGCCACGCGCCTGTTCGGCGAGATCCAGCATCTGCGCGAATCCGACGGCTCCTATTGGACCGGAATGGTTTTCACCGACGGAAAGCGCTGGCCCGAGGAGCGCACCACCTGGACCGCGGCCGCGGTGATCCTGGCCGCGGACGCCCTCTCCCGCACCACGGCGGGCAACGGCATCTTCCGCGATTCACCCGAGGACTGAGAACCGCGCGGCCGCACCGACTGTGCGGCCGCGCGGTGGGTTCAGGAGGTCTTGTGCGGTACCGCCGCGACCAGGCCGCCGTCCACGACGAACTCCGATCCGGTCGCGTAGGAGGATTCGTCGCTCGCCAGGAACAGCACGAACGTCGCCACCTCGATGGACTGGGCGGGCCGGCCGAGCGGGATGGTCACCAGATCGTCCGGGATGCCCTCGGTCATCGGGGTGCGAATCAGGCCGGGGTGCAGCGAATTCACGCGAATCTTGTGCGGTGCGAGCTCGAGCGCCGCCGATTTGGCGAGGCCGCGCACCGCCCACTTGGAGGCGACGTAGCCGTGCGCCCAGGGCGCGCCCCGCAGGCCCTCGATCGAGGACACGTTGATGATCGAACCACCGCCGGCGGCGATCATCGATTCGGTGACCGCGCGCATGCCCAGGAAGGTGCCGGTCAGGTTCACATCGATGATGCGCCGCCACTTGTCCAGGTTGAATTTCTGCAGCGGGCCGCCGTTGACGATGCCGGCGTTGTTCACCAGGACATCGAGTTTGCCGAACGCGGACTGCGCCTCGGCGACCGCGGCCTCCCACTGCTCGGGCTCGGTGACATCCAGGTGCACGTACCGTGCGGCGTCGCCGAGTGATTCGGCCAGCGCCTTGCCCTCGTCATCGAGAATGTCGCCGATCACGACCTTGGCGCCCTCGTCGACCAGCAGCTGCGCGTGCGCCGCTCCCATGCCCCGCGCACCACCGCTGATGAGTGCGACCTTGCCTTCTACACGTCCCATGCCGCGACGCTAACACGACACTGGAATAGTTTCCAGACTACTGTCCAGAATTGCGCTCGGGAGAGTTAGACTCGGGTTTCGAGGCAGCGCCGCCGGGCATGTGATCCCCGATCATGCTCGCGCGCAGCCCCCGCACGGCGTGAAGGATCGCGATGGCAAGAACCCCCCTGTCCATGGAGCCGACGGGCTGGTTCCAAGTCGCGTGGTGTGCCGAGATCGGCGTCGGCGCGGTGCACCGCATGAAGTACTTCGGGCGCGAGCTGGTGGCCTGGCGCGCGGCCTCTGGGGCGCTGAGCGTATTCGACGCCTACTGTGAGCATTTGGGCGCGCACCTGGGGTACGGCGGGCGGGTCGAGGGCGAGCACCTGGTGTGCCCGTTTCACGGCTGGGAGTGGAACAGCCAGGGGCGCAACGTGTGTGTGCCCTACGAGAAGCATCCCAACCGGGGGCGGCGGATTCGCTCGTATCCGGTCCTGGAACGCAATGAGGCGGTGTGGATCTGGTACGACACCGCCGGGCGTGCGCCGTATTTCGATGTCCCCGACATGTTTTCCGCGTTCGGTGACGGCAAGAGCGCCGCGGACTACTACCCGCCGGTGCCCGCGGCCACGCTCTACCGGCCGGGGCTGACCCTGCATCCGCAGTACGTCCTCGAGAACGGCGTCGACTTCGCGCATTTCAAGGTCGTGCACAAGACCCCGTTCGTGCCGGAGTTCACCCGGCACGACTTCTCCGGGCCGGTCTCCTACGTCGATTTCACCATCGCGTTCGACGAGAACGTGGAGCTGTCCGAGGTCAACAGCGGGGTGGAGTCGATCAACGCGGGGCTGGGCTGCTCGATCACCAAGAGCTGGGGCATGATCGACAACCGCACGATGCCGGCGGTGACGCCGGTGGACGAGACCACCTGCGACGTGCGCTTCACGGTGTGGATCGGCCGCCGGCCCGGTGACGACGGCCCCGAGATCAACCGCTACGGCACGACCATGGCCGGATACGTCATCGAGCAGTTCGAGGCCGATGTCGAGATCTGGTCGCACCAGCGGTACACCGACCCACCGGCGCTGTCCCCCAAGGAATTTCGCGGCTTCACCGCGCTGCGTGAATGGGCGTTGCAGTTCTACCCGGACGGCGGCCCCGCCGGGCCCGACCCCCGCAACCCGCACAGCGGTGCGATCCGCCCCGCCGGCGCGGCCACCACGTGATCACCACCCGCACAACCGAACAAGAGGCTCCCATGAGTACCACCCCGATCCGGGTCTTCCAGGTCGCGACCGGCAATCTCGGCACCGAGATGATCGGGCGCGTGCAGCAACATCCCGATCTCGAACTGGTTGGGCTGCACTGCTATTCGCCCGACAAGATCGGCCGGGACGCGGGTGAGATCGTCGGCGGAGATCCGATCGGCGTGCTCGCCACCGGCACGGTCGAGGAGATCATCGCGGCCCGCCCCGACGTGCTGACCTTCCACGGGGTGTTCCCCGACGAAGATCTGTACGAGAAGGTCCTGGAGGCCGGGATCGACGTGGTGACCACCGCGGACTGGATCACCGGGTTTCATCGCGACCGCAATCATCCGCATCCCTCCGGGCGCAGGGTCAGCGAGATTCTCCAAGCGGCTTGTGAGCGCGGCGGTTCCACGTTCTACGGCACCGGCATGAACCCCGGTCTGTGTCAGATCCTGGGCATCGTGCACACCGCGGACGTGGCCGACATCGAGAACGTCACGGTGACGGAATCGGTCGACGTGTCCTGTCACCACTCGGTCGACACCTGGAAAGCCGTCGGCTACGGCCGGCCCGTCGAGGACCCGACGATTCCCGATTCGCTGTACAAGTACACCGCGGTGTTCGCCGACTCGGTGTACCTGATGGCCGACGCGTTCGGCCTCGAACTCGACGAGGTCACTTTCGATTACGAACTCGGCGCGTGCACCGAGGACGTGGACCTCGGCTGGTACTTCATGCCCAAGGGCTCACTGGGCGCGAGCTACATCAAGTACCGCGGCCTGGTCGACGGGATCCCCCGGATCGAAACGCACCTGGAGTGGCAGATGACCCCGCGCACCGACCCGGCCTGGAAGATCCAGGGCTGCTACATCACCGAGGTGACCGGCGATCCGAGCATCTACAGCAAACACATGATCTTCCCCCGCAAAGGCTTCGACCTGTCCAACCCGGAGAACTTCGCCTCGATCGGCATGACCGTCACCGGCCTCCCGGTCCTGAACGCCCTCCGCTCGGTGGTCGCGGCCCCGCCGGGCATCATCACCAGCGCCGATCTGCCGCTGCGCGGGTTCGCGGGCCGCTTCAAGCTCTGATCGACGGCCGGGCGGCGGATCCGGTGTCCGCCGCCGATACCCGGGGAATGACGCTCACCGAGAGGCTGTCAGCACCGATCGGTGCGCCGCTACACGCGGCGGCGTTCGGTGCCCGACACGACCGGGCGGAGCGCGTCGGCCGCAGCCTGGAGTGTCGCGGTGGGCACGTTGGCGTACAGGTCCTCGTGCAATCGCGCGGACGCGGTCATGGCTTGTTCGGTGAGCGCCCGGCCCGGCGCGGTCAGCCGAATCAGGCGGCCACGTCCGTCACCCCCGTTGGGTTCACCGGCCACATGCCCGGCGGCGGTCAGGCGTTGCAGGACATTGCTGGTACCCCCGGACGTGAGGAACAACGCGCGGCTCAGGTCACTGGGCCGGAGCGGGCCGTCGGCTCGGTAGAGGGCCGCCAGCACATCGAACTCCGCGTAGGTGAGGCCCAGGTCCGCGAGCTCGGCCTTCATGGCCTGTTCGTGCCGTACGGCCAGCCGTGAGATTCGTTTGCTCAGCGCGAGTCTGGTCACCGCGTCCGCCGGCAGACCAGCGCGCGTCCAGTGCTCGACCAGCTCGTCGACCTCGTCCCGCATGACTGCGAGCCTATCACTTTCGATATTGCTTTCTCGAAAGCTTTTCAAATACATTCAGAGCATGGCAACAATCATTCGCGGCGGGACGCTCATCGACACCGACCCGGTCCGGGTACTGAACGCCGACGTCCTCATCGACGATGGGCGCATCACCGCGGTCGGCGCCGATCTGCGGATTCCCGACGGCGCCGAGGTGCTCGATGCGACCGGGATGCTCGTGCTCCCCGGCTTCGTGGACGCCCATCGGCACACCTGGCAGTCCGGGATCCGAATGGCGGGTCCCGACATCGCTTTTCCCGATTACCTCGACCTCGTGCTCGGCAGGTTCGCCCCGCGTTACCGGCCGGCCGACGTCCACATCGGCACCCTCGCCGGCGCGCTGGAGTGCCTCGACGCCGGTATCACCACGGTGCTCGACTGGTCCCACATCCAGCACACGCCCGATCACACCGCAGCCGCCGTCGACGGAATCCGCGCCGCGGGCATCCGCGCCGTCTTCGGTTACTGCGTGCGGGATCCCGATCTGCCGGCGGCCCGAGCCGCGCTCGCGGCCACCGGCGGCGGGCTCGTCACGATGGCGATGGCGCCCTACGGTCCGGAGATCGTGGACGAGACGACCGCGCTCGCCGAGTGGCGGATCGCCCGCGAACTGGATCTGCCCGTCACCGTGCACGCCGGAGGCTACGGCCCGGACAGCGCGGCCAAGGGGCTCGACTTCCTGCGGCGCAACGGGTTACTCGGCCCGAGCACCAACTACACGCACGGCAACTCCTACAGCGACGACCAATTGAAGCTCATCGCCGACAGCGGTGGCACCCTCTCGGTGTCGCCGCTGGTGGAAGCCGCGCTCGGGTTCGGGGCGCCGATCACCGCACGGGCGGTCGCGGCGGGCGTGCCGACCGGGCTCGGAGCGGACACGGTCGTCAGCGGCCCTGGAGATATGTTCAGCCTCATGCGATCCGCGTACGGTTTCGCGCGACTCGAGTCCGGATTCACCACCCGAGACGCACTGCGAGCCGCGACGGTCGACGGGGCCAAGGCCGCCGGGGTTGCCGACGCCGGCACGCTCACACCGGGCAGCCACGCCGATATCGTGTTGCTGCGCAATGATTTCCCAGGTCACGACCCGGTGGCGACGGTCGTGCTCACCATGGACACTCGTGCCGTCGACACCGTGCTCGTGGGAGGCCGGGTCGTGAAGCGCGGCGGGCACCTGGTGGTCGCGAATCCGGCTGCGGTCCGGGCGGAGTTGGCCGAGTCCGCCGCGCGGCTCGTCGCGGCGGGTTGACCGGTCTCGGCCGGTGCCCCCGCGCATGCGCGGGGCGGATCACTTCGCTCCCGCGCCCGGCCACGTTGACCTGAACAATGGTTCGGGTTGCAGAGTGTGGTCATGGAGTTATCGGAGAACGCGCGTCGCGGCGGTCGGCAGCGAACACAGCTCGGGCAAGAGATCTCCGAGGTGGCGGTGCCGCTGCGGACGGTAGAACCGGACGAACCGTGGG
This sequence comes from Nocardia sp. NPDC057668, assembly GCF_042799795.1. Classification (NCBI taxonomy): domain Bacteria; kingdom Bacillati; phylum Actinomycetota; class Actinomycetes; order Mycobacteriales; family Nocardiaceae; genus Nocardia; species Nocardia sp. NPDC057668. Next base: position 15,240 of record NZ_JBHVIC010000004.1, read on the forward strand.
AGGATCTGCGTCCGCTGGTGGCGTTGACAGAGGACGCGGCGGTCCTCGGGTACGGCGCCGGCACGCGCGGAGCACACGAGGTGTCCGCGTTGCAGGACCGCGTCGCCCGGCTGTTGGTCAGCGAATCCGGATTCCGAATCATCGCGCTGGACCAGGATTGGTCGCTCGGGCTACGACTGGACACGTTCGTGTGCACCGGGGTCGGCGATCCGCGCGAGATACTCACCCGCGCCGAGGCTTTCGCCGCGACCGAAGAAGTGCTCGCGATGATCCGGTGGGTGCGGGCGTTCAATCGGGATCATCCCGGGGATCCGGTCCGGGTGGTGGGCGTGAGCCCGCACGCGATCGAGGCGGGTGTCTACGACACGGTCCTGGAGTATGTGCGAGCGGTCGCCCCCGACCGCGTGGGCGATCTCCGCGAGCTCTATGCCGACGTGCGGCCCGAAGGCGACATCGACGCCCACACCGGCCGTTTCCGCCGGCTTCCCGATCGTGCGGCCCGGGTCGATCGAGTACGCGCGGCACATCGGCTGGTCACGGACTTGGCGGCCGATGACGAAGACTGGGCCTGGGTGGTGCAGTCGGCACGAATGATCGTGCAGTATCACGAGTTACACGACCACGACAGCAGGCCCGAAGACCCTGCGAACATGGCCTACTACGAAGCGGCCTTCGCCGAGAATGTCGAATGGTGGCATCACCACACCGGGCAGCGGGTGCTGTTCTGGTCGTCCAGTTCCCACACCGCCAACGCCCGCTACCGCGGCTTTCCGCCGGATCCCGCTCAGGTTTCCCGCAATGCGGGCAGCTATCTACGCGAGCGACTCGGCGCACGATACTTCTCACTCGGGATCGGTTTCTCCCGAGGTACGGTGACCGCCTTCGACGGAGGTGAGCCCGTGCAGGTACGGCACATCCCGCCGCATCTGCTCGAATCCGCTTTGGACGCGGTTGATCTCGATATCTATCTGCTGGACCTGTCGGCGGACCACCCCGCGACGGTGGCTCATCTTCTCTCCCGCACGGCCGATTTCAGGGTGATGGGTCCCGGGTCCGACGGAACCACCTTCATGACCGGCGGATCTCCGAGGGAATGGTTCGACGTCATCGTGCACTGCCGGCGGGTGACACCGGCCCGCCCGTTGCGCGCGTGATTACCCGCCCCGGCTCGGATCCGTGTCGAATCCGCCGCCCGGGCGGCATGATCGATCGTCGGCGACGTCGGTGAAGAATCAGCACGATCCCGGCGAATACTCGCGGCGGGGTGGTTCAATCGCCCGATGCATGGTGACGAGATCGTCGGTCAGTGGAGTGTGGAAGCCGGGTATCACAGCTCGATGGAGGATGAGCAGTTCGTCTTCTGGGGTGACGGGGTGGGGTTGATGGAGTACTCCCGGCCGAACTCCGGTGAGTGCGTGTTGTTTCGGTGGACGCGGACCGCGATTCGGACCGTGCGGCTCGAACCGTATCGGTGCATCGAGCGCGTCGAGGAGGAGGTTGTCGACGGTGACGTGCCTGCCGCGGCCGAGATCGGGTACCGGATCGCGAAAGAGCAGCGGCCGTTGATCGGTGAGGTGTTGCCGGTGCTGTATCTGCCCGCGCCGTTCACGGCGACGCACAGCGGGTACGGGTTGATCACGCGGGAACCGGCGGTGCACTTCACGAAGATTCGGCGCAAGTTCGCGAAGTGAGATGGGCATATCATGCGGTGGAACGCAGGGCCGGTGCCGACCCGCTGTGACCAACTCGTTAATGAGCTTGTGTAACAGCCTGTTCCATGGCGCGACATGTCAATCATGAGTCGTACTACAACGCGATCGATGAGCGTCGCAACGGTGGCACTGGGTGCGGCACTGCTGCTGGCCGGATGCGGGACCACCTCGAACGACAGCACGTCCGCGCCGAGTACCCCGAACAGCACGGTTACTTCGGCCGCAGCGGCCTCCGCGACCACGAAGGCTTCGGCACCGGGTACCACCGGCGGCTCCGAACCCTCCACGGCCGGCTCCGAGTCCTCCACGGCCGCCGCCGAGTCCACGACCGCGGCGCCGGGCACCGACACCGATCGGCCCGCCGGCAGCTGGAATCCCTGTGACACGCCCGATTCCGCGCTCGCGAGTGCGGGCTTGAACGTCGCGAGCGAGCAGCCGGTCTCGAATCCCGGTGCCCCCAGCGAGAAGTCGTGCAAGTGGAAGACCGCCGACGACGCGCTCGAGTTCTACATCTCGGCCTACGGAACCCCGACGGGCCAGCTGCGCCAGAGCGGCAAGTACGTCGACTTCAGCACGGTCACGGTGGCCGGCCGTCAATCGCAGCAATTCCGTGCGGCGCAGGACACCCACAAGCTCGGGTGCTACATCGCGGTTCCGGCCTCGTTCGGCGGTGACATCCTGCTGCTGGCGTCCCGGACCTGGAAGCCACAGGGCGGCACCGACGGGTTCAACACCTGCGACGACGCCCAGCGCATCGCCAACACCCTGGTCAACCACATTCCCTGACGCCGGGGGCGATGGTCCGGCACAGCTGTAGCCGTTGCTCGGACAGCACCGTGACCGTCAGATGGATGACAACCGCGCGGTGTCCCGAAACCGATCGGCATTGGCCTCGGCCCACTGCCGGAATGTGCGGGCGGGTGCACCGGTGACCTCGCGCACGGCGTCGGTCACCGGACCCGGCGTGGTGACCAGATCGGCTTGGGCGCGCAGGATGTCGTCCACGACCGCGGCGGGCCAGCCGCGTGCGAGCATGTCCCGGCGCGCGTCCCGGGCCGGAGTGTCGATCCAGCGCACCTGGCGGCCGATCGCGTCGCCGATGATGCGCGCCTGCTGCTCCTGCGTCAGCAGTTGCGGGCCGGTCAGCAGATACGCGACGCCCGTGTGCCCCTCGGAGGTGAGTGCGGACGAAGCGACGGCCGCGATGTCGTGCTCGTCGATGGGCGCGGTGGCCGCCGCCGGGTACGGGCCGCGGACCACCCCGCCGGACCGGATCTGATCTGACCAAGCGAAGGTGTTGGCGGAGAACGCATGTGGGCGCAGAAACGTCCACTCCAGTCCGCTCTGCTCGATCAACTGCTCGGCGTGCCGTTCGCCCGCGCGCTCGGCCGCCGACGACAGATAGACCACCCGCCGCGCGTGCCCGGCGATGGCGTCCAGCACTGCGGGCAGCTTCTCGGCCGTGGCGAAGGGCCAGAGCAGAAAAACCGCGTCGACACCGGACACGGCGGCGCGAACGCTGTCGGGATCGGTGAGATCACCGCGTATTGCCGTCGTTCCCAGCGGATCCGGGTCACGACTCATGGCCCGCACCTGTACCCCCGAGTGCTCCAGACAGCTCACGACCCGACGACCCACGGTTCCGGTCGCACCGGTGACCAGCACGGTTTTCTGCCTGCTCATGAACGCTCCCTGTCCCTTGCCGGGCTCATCGGCCCGCTGCAATCGACCGTAGGAGCGCGCACGTGTACCCGCCATGCGCGATCGTCGCTCATTTCTACGCGATCGTCCGGCACGGCGAGCGCGAACTCACTGCGCCGGAACGAATTCCGTGACGAGTCCGGGACGGGTGATCAGCGGCAGGTCCAGGGTGGTGCGGATGCCGGGGGGTGCGGCGATGACCGCGGGGATCGAGTTCACCACCCGGCCCGCGGCCGCGACGATCGCGGCGTGGTTGTGGTCGCCCTTGCGGCTGGTGGGGCAGATGTCGACGGAATAGGAAGGCTCGCCGGTGATCTCGATGCGGTAGGAGCCGCCGCCGGAAGCGGGGTACGGCCAGTCCGGGCGCAGATCCTCGCGCAGGCGGGTGACGTGTTCGATCACGATGACGGGGCGGTCCCCCACCATGCCGCGGATTTCGAAGCGCAGGGCGGCCAGTCCGCCGGCGGGTATGTGCCCGGCGGCGATGTCGAACGCCTCGGGGGCCGGGAAACGCTCGCATTCCTCGGTGATAGCGTCCAGGGTGATGCCCAGACCGGCCGCGAGCTGGCGGATCGCGGGACCCCACGCCAGGGACAGCACCCCGGGCTGGAGCAGCATCGGCACTTCGTCGAGGGGCTTGCCGAACCCCATCACGTCGAACATGACGATCGCGCCGTCGTAGGTGGCGTAGTCGGCGATCTCCATGCATCGCACCTGCTCGACGGTCTGACAGGTGCCGGTCAGGGCGAGCGGGAGCAGGTCGTTGGCGAAGCCCGGGTCGACGCCGGTGACGAACAGGCTCGAATTGCCCTCACGCGCAGCCTCTTCCACTTTCTCGATGTACTTGGGCGGCAGCGCTTGCCACGGGTACTGGAGCATGCCCGGGGCGGTGCCCACCACGTCCACGCCCGCGGCCAGGATGCGGCAGCAGTCCGCCATGGCCTCTTTCAGCCGGGTGTCACCCATCGCGCAGTACACGACGCAGTCGGGGGCGGTGGCCAGCAGCGCGTCGAGGTCGCCGACCGCGGTGATGCCGGTGACGGTGTCCAGGCCGGCGAGCGCGCCCGCGTCGACCCCGACCTTCTCCGGTGTGGACACGCACACCGCGGTGAGCTCGTAGTCGGGACTGCCGATCAAGCCCGCCAGGGCCAGGCGGCCCGCGTTTCCGGTGCCGACGTGTGCGACGCGAACAGGCATTCTCACTCCTTTGGGGACCCCGACGAAGGACCGCCGCCCGCAAGGCGGAATCTAGTCCGTTCATCAATCCAGACACTAGTCTGGAATTAATTCCAGGCTGCATGTTAGCGTCACATCCACGGGAGGAACAGGTCGCGAATCGCCGTGCGAAGCGGCTGGATGCGCACGCCTCCCGGCCGGAACATCGGACGAGCGAGCCGCGGATCTTCGAAGGAGCAGGAACTATGACGGAAACGGTGCGGGGCGTCATCGCGCGCGAATCCGGGGCCGAGGTGGAACTGACCTCGATCACCATCCCCGACCCCGGCCCCCACGACGTCGTGGTCCGGGTGCTGGCGTGCGGGGTGTGCCACACCGATCTGACCTACCGCGAAGGCGGGATCAACGACGAGTTCCCGTTCCTGCTCGGCCACGAGGCCGCCGGGGTCGTGGACCGCGTCGGGTCCGGGGTCACCCATGTCGAGGTCGGTGACTTCGTGGTTCTGAACTGGCGTGCGGTGTGTGGCGTGTGCCGGGCATGCCGGCGTGGCCGCCCGTGGTACTGCTTCGACACCTTCAACGCTTCCCGCCGGATGACCCTCGCGGACGGCACCGAGCTCACGCCCGCGCTCGGTATCGGAGCCTTCGCCGACAAGACCCTGGTGCACGAGAAGCAGTGCACGGTGGTCGATTCCACCACCGACCCGGCGGTGGCCGGGCTGCTCGGCTGCGGGGTGATGGCCGGGCTGGGCGCGGCCCTGAACACCGGGGGAGTCGGGCGCGGGGACAGCGTCGCGGTGATCGGCTGCGGCGGTGTGGGCGTGGCCGCGATCGCGGGCGCCCGCCTGGCCGGAGCCACCACCATCGTCGCGGTCGATCGGGACGCGTCCAAGCTCACCGCCGCCGTCCAGTTGGGAGCCACCCACACCGTGGACGCGGCGACCGAGGACACCGTCGAGCGAATCAAGGAGTACACCAACGGCTTCGGCGCCGACGTGGTGATCGACGCGGTCGGCCGCGCCGAAACCTGGAAGCAGTCCTTCTACGCGCGCGACCTCGCCGGCACCGTGGTCCTGGTCGGGGTGCCGACCCCCGACATGCGACTGGAGATGCCACTGCTGGACTTCTTCTCGCACGGCGGTGCGCTGAAATCGTCCTGGTACGGCGACTGCCTGCCCGAACGCGACTTCCCCACCCTGATCGAGCTCCACCGCCAAGGGCGGCTGCCCCTGGAGCAGTTCGTCACCGAACGCATCGATCTCGATGGTGTCGAAAAGGCTTTCGCCACCATGAAATCCGGGCAGGTGCTGCGATCGGTGGTGTGCTGGTAGGCGACGCTCTGGCTATGACCGAGGGATGGCGGTGGTAGCCGCGCTGCCCCCTCGGCGGCGTGGATCGCTGCGGTATCGCCAGATCGCGGCGTCGAGAGCGCCTGCACTACAGCCCAATTCAGCGGCGGCGCGGACGATCAGGTCTTTGATCGCACGATTCTCACCGCAATCGACGCCGGCGTCACGGACGAACCCTGCGATGTGCGTGTCCACAGCAACGTGTCCGGTCGAGCCCGTCAGGATCGCGATGTAATCGACGGTCTTGGGACCGACGCCCTTGACCCGGCGCAGCACGCGCCGGGTCTGTTGCTCACGGTCACCCCCGTCGTAGCAGGCGGCCAAGTCGCGCACCGTCTCGACTTCCAGAACATTCAGGGCGGCAGCGAGTTCGGTGATGACCCTCAGCTTGCGCGACCTCCGGCTCCAGCGGAGGAACTCCGACAGGTCCTCGCGCTCCAGCCGACGCTGAAATCCCGACAGCACAGCGGCATCCGGCCACTGCGAGATCACCTCCCGAACCCGCGGCAACACCACCGGTCGATACTTCGCCCGCGGCTGCAGCGCCGCGTCGACGATCACACCTCCGATATGGTCCCAGCCGCGCTCGACCTCGCGCGGTTCGAGACCGATGGACCTGACGTACGCCACGACCTTGCCGAGATCCTCAGGGCTGGTGAACATAGCCGTGACATCGTCGCGGTGGGCCGGAGGGTTAGCAGCGGCAGTCCCTCTCGCTCACCCGGCCTCCCCGCGCGGGCGACCGGCACGGCGGTGGCAGAGTGGGACCGGTATCGGACCGAGCGAGGAGGAACAGACATGGCCGGACGCACCCCGAGCCAGTGGGAGGAACTCACCACGGCCGATCCGGCGCATTCGACGCGGTACGTCGAGCGATTCCGCGCACTCGAGGCCCGGGGCACCGACATCGTCGGCGAGGCACGCATGATCGACGCGATGCTCGAGCGCGGCAGCCGCGTCCTCGACGCCGGGTGCGGTCCGGGCCGTATCGGCGGCTATCTCCATCGGGTCGGCCACACGGTGGTCGGCGTCGACGTCGACCCCGTCCTGATCGCCGCGGCCGAACAAGACCACCCCGGCCCGACCTGGCTCGTCGGCGACCTCGCCGAACTGGATCTGCCCTCGCGTGGAGTCGCCGCCGGGTTCGACGTCATCGTGTGCGCGGGCAACGTCGTGACGTTCCTGGCACCCTCCACCCGAGTGGCAGTGCTGTCCGGTTTCGCCCGCCACATCGCACCCACCGGCCGGGTGGTTGTGGGCTTCGGCGCCGACCGCGGGTACGAGTTCCCGCAGTTCCTGGCGGACGCCGCCGAGGCCGGCCTCCACTGCGATCTCCGGCTTTCGACGTGGGATCTGCGGCCGTTCGGCGACGAGTCCGATTTTCTGGTGGCGGTGTTCTCGCGGTCGAACGCAGCCGGGTGAGCTGGTACCCGGCACCGACGGGTCAGGCCGGCATCACGCCGCGCAATCGGCGCACTCCGTAGCGGCTTCGTTCGCGAGGCGGCTGCGGTGGTGGACCAGGAAGCAGCTCGAGCAGGTGAATTCGTCGGCCCGTTTGGGGACCACGGGCACCGCCAGGACCTCATCGGAGAGGTCCGCGCCGGGCAGCTCGAACAGTTCGGCGATATCGGTCTCGTCGATGTCGACCACTGCGGCCGCGGCTTCTTCACGGCGAGACTTCAGTTCCCCTACCGAGTTCTGGGCTTCTCCCTCGATCTCGGTCCGTCGGGGCGCGTCGTAATCGGTTGCCATCGTTTCCCCTCGTCGTGTCCGGACCGGCCCCACTTCGCCGCGACAGCCGAAGCCGAGCCGGTACCCCCTTGATTCACCACACCGTATATACCCGGACATACGGGATATTTCGACCTTCCGCGCGGGCGTGTCCGATCGCGTTGAGGCGGCCCGGCCGGCTCGCTCGGCGAGGGCGCCGGTCCGGCATGGTTTGCGGTCGTCGCGGACAGCGTCGCGAGCGAGCGATCAGGTGGAGTACGCGACGGTCGCAGCCAGGACGCGACAGTCGGACCTGTGCCCGTGATGGATGCGGCGCAGTTGTTCGGCGCGTCGCGGGGTCAGGGCCAAAACCTCTACGTGGCAGAGGATTTCGGCGAGCATTCCGTCCGCGTGGACGAACATGTGACCCGAGGTGGGGGTCATCGGCGACTCGGCGCGGACAGGTGGGCAGCGTCGAGTCTTTCGCGCTCGATTCGCGCACTGATGCTGCTCACGGTCCAGCACGCGTCCCTCTCCGTCGAGAGAACGGGAGGCGCCACGGCGTGGGACATCAGCGCCCATACCGCCGCCCCGCCGAGACCGAGGCCGATCAGGAATGTCCATATCGCTGTAACCATCACACCCTCCGAACGTGCGGAAACCAGGTCTTCTCATTGGGCGCAGGGCAGTCGGCGCCGTCCGGAGGACACCTCGTCCGTGAGGTCCTCGTAGCCGACGGCCAACTCCGCCAACCGTTCCCACGCATCCCACAGCTCCAGGTCGACGGTCCCGGCCAGCGCCGCGTGCGCGGACGCGCTGAATCTCGCCAGCCGATCGATCACCATCCCGAGAGTTTCGGTGTGCAGACGCGCGCCGCCCGGGGCCGGCGGCAGTTGCCTGGCCACCCACAGGTCGATGTCGCGCACCAGTCCGGCACGCAACCGCTCGACCTCCACGGGCACGAACTCCCCGCAACCCAGCAGCCGCTGATGGATACCGGCCAGCTCGCCGACCCAGCGGAGTAGCGGGTCGCCCTCGGGCACATCGCCCCGGCACGCGGCGAGCACCAGGCGCTTGGCGGGTAACGGGTCCATCGAGAATCACCTTTCATCAGGTGAGGAACTGGGCACGAGAGGTGAGGATCCGGCTTAAATGTGACGGCCGACACATTCAAGTTAGTATCGTATACCGCAAATGGCAAGCAGTAATCTCTAACGCCACGGCTACCAGATCTTGATAGCCTGGAACTGTCAACCCAGAGCGCAGGAGGTCCAGCGGTGAACTCGAGTTCGGCAACCGTCGCTCGATGGGAGTTGGCGATCCGCCTGCGACAGCGGCTCGAGCTGCTGGGCATCAAGGTTCCGGCGCTCTGCAAGGAGGTCGGCTTCACCCCCGCGTACTGGTCACATGTCATGACCGGACGAAGCGTGCCCACCCAAGAGAAGCTCGGCCAAGTCCTGGATGTGCTGGAGTTCCCGGACGCGGAACGGTCCGAAATGCTCGAACTGCGAGTCGCAGCCAAGGAACCTGGGCACTGGGCGCGCTTCTCGGCGTTGTTCGGTGATGAGCTCATGCGACTGTTCGGCCTAGAGCAGGGTGCGCACAGCATCCGCGAGTACGAGGGCGTCCTGGTGCCGGCCATGCTGCAATCCCCCGATTACATTCGCGCCCTGATGAATTCGCCGTATGGAGTACGGTCCGCCGTTGAGGCCGACCAGTACATCGAAGCGCGAATGATGAGGCAGGAGAGGTTGACCGGGCCTGAACCCTTGCACTTCACCGCGATGCTGACCGAAGCGGTTCTACTGCAACATCCCTGGGGCGAGAAGATTCAGATCGCGCAGCTCCACCACATTCAGACGCTGATGGAGCAGTACCCCAACACCATTGACGTCCGAGTGATCCCCTTCGGAGCCCCCGAATACGCCGCCCTGAGCGGCACGTTCTATCTGATCGACTTCGAGAGTTCACGACTGCCCACGGTTGCCTGGTACGAGAACACGTTGTTCGGGCAGATCGTCGACGACTCCGTTCAGGTTCGAAACCTGAACTACGTCTATGAAAAAGTGTTTGCTGCCATGCCAAGTCGCGAGCACTCCTACGACCTGATCGACAGAACCGCCCGCGAGCTAGCATCGAGAGCATGAGCACTGCCGGTCCGAGCCCTTCCCGCAACACCTGGTTCAAGTCGAAACATTCGAAAGAAGCAGGCACCTGCGTCGAGGTTCGTTTCGGTGTTGACGCCGTGCGCATTCGCGACAGCAAGTACACCGGCCCCGCGGGCGATCAGCCGATCGTGTCGATTCCGCCCGCGCTGTGGCCGGACTTGCTCGGGCTTGTTCTGAGTGGCGAGTCCGGGGTGGTGGGCAGCGCACGGATCTCCGTCAGTGTCGAGGGCAGCGCCGTAATCGCTTGCCCGGGCACCACTTTGGTGTACGAGGCCGACGAATGGGATGCGTTCACGAAGGGCGTCGCGGACGGCCAATTCGATCGCTGATGAGACAAAGATCGCGCGCTGCCAATCCTTTTCGTGTCACCAAGCTCGCGTTCGCAAACTATGTGGTGCCGTAGGTAATCGACCCACTCCCCTTCTGCAATCACTCGTCGAGCAGCAGTGCGGCGACCGCCTCCGGGGCTTCATTCATCGCGTCGTGGCCGGTGGGGAGGTCGTGGACCTGCCAACCGGGATCGGCGTCGAGCCGGGCGCGGAGTTCGGTGAACGGCGTGTGGTCCTGCCATCCCGAGCAGTAAACGAACTCCCGGCGGGGCACCAGGTCGACGGCGCCGGTGAGCCGGATCGTTTGCAGGAACGAGGCGAGGGGGTGGGGACGGCGGCGGGGATCGGTGCCGCCCGGCGGCCGGACCGCGTAGCCGGTCTCGGCGGCGCCGACCGCGATCATGTCCCGGAAGTACTGGTTCGCCGTCGACCACCACGACTCGCCGTCGCGGGGGACGAAGGCGTCCAAGTGCACCAGCCGTGAGATGCGCCCGTCGGCGCGGTCGGCGGCCGCGGTGATCACCATTCCGGCGTAGCTGTGGCCGACCAGCGTCACATCGGTGAGGTGGGCGTGGTCGAGGAGCCGCAGGACGTCGGCGGCGTGGGTATCCAGGTTGGCGGTCGCGACCGTCGCGCTGTCGTCCTCCGGCCGCAGGCCGGTCAGGGTCAGGGCGTGCACGGTATGACCGGCACGCTCCAACAGCGGTATCACCGCCTCGTACGCCCAGGAACCCTTCCAACCGCCGGGTACGAGAACGAAAGTCGTCATGGGTGTCCTTCTTCTCTCGAGCTTCGAGGAACAAGGCGAGAAGCCCCTGACTTGTTCCCGCCGACCGCGGATCGTTCGGCGGGAAAGCCCTACTCGCCGCGGAGCTCAGCTCTGCACCGAGGACAGCAGCAGGCCCATCAGGCCGATCTCCTGGCCTTGGCTGCTGCCCATGTCACGGGCGGCCTGTTCCACCACGCCGCCGGTGATCAGTTGGTCGGCGGACTGGGCCATCGCGACGCCGCCGAGGTGATGGCGGCGCATCAGTTGCAGGAACAGCACACTCGCGTCGCGGCCGCGGGCGGCGGACAGGGCGTCGAGGTCCGCCTGGGTCGCCATACCCGGCATCGTCGCGGACTGTTGCCGTTGCGGTTCGGGGACGGCGTGGTGGTCGGCGGAGGGTGGGGCCTCGTGCATCCACGCCATCGGATCCGGGTTGACCAGGGGCGCTCCCGCCAGGCGCAGCCACCCCTGCATCTGTCCGATCTCGCCGCGCTGGGTGTCTTCGAGCCGGCGTGCCAGGCCCAGCACGGCCGGATCCGCGCCCGGATCGAGGCGCGACACCATGATCAAAGCTTGGGTGTGATGGGCGAGCATGTCCTGGGCGAAGCCGATTTCGATCGAGGTGAGCACGGGGCTCGGATCCGGTGAATCGGCAACCAGGAGCGGGCGAGTCGCGGCGCCCAGCGTGAACATCAGCGCGGCCACGCCCACGCAGGCCACCGCGGCCCACCGGCGCGTGATCATGAGCCGATGGTGGTGCGCTGGTTCGCGGGCGGGGTGTAGACCGCGGCGTCGAGTTCGAGGGTCGAGTAGGTGTTGTCGCTGCAGCTGACCCAGAGTTGGCGACCGTGCCAGTGGGGCGGTGAGCTGCACCAGTCGGTCGACAGATCACCGTTCACCAGTTGGCCCGAGCGTGAGCTCAGCGCTTGGCCCGGGTCGAAGTCTCCGCTGTTCAACGCCTGCAAGATCGATCCGGCGCTGAGGATCGGCGCGCCGATCACGGATGCGAGTTTGTGTGCGGAGTTGGTCAGATCGGCGTTGTCGTTCTTGCGTGCGGGCGGGTTGTAGTAGGCGATCTCTTTGACCTGGAAGGGGTCTCGGACGTCGAACACGCGGATTCCCGAACCGAACCACGCGCACGCCAGCGCGGTCGGATCCTGTGCGCGATCGGCGCTGCAGTAGTGCGGGTCGTACGCGAAGATCGATCCGCCCATGCTCGACGCCAAAGCTGAGTCGAGGTTCTCGGGCAGGTTGATCTCGAGCTTGATCGAATTCGCTATCCGGGGGCGGCGTTCGTCGGAGATGTCGATGAGTTTCACTCCGCCCGAACCGGCTTCGTCGGGGACGAACAGGTACGGGGCATCGCCGTAGCGCACCGGGATCGCGTGCTGGGTCGCCCAGCCGTCGGTCCAGGTCGTCTCGGAAACCACCGGTACCACCGGTTCGGGCGTGCGATTCTGCACGGCCGTGGTGTCCAGCACCGTCATCCCGCCCATGTTGTTGGTCAGGTACAGCCTGGTGCCGTCGTCGTTGAAACCCATGCCGTGCATGGACAGTCCGGGCAGGCCCTGCCAGATGACGTGCGGCCGAGCCGGATCGGTGATGTCGACCGCGCTCACCAGTCCGGGTGCGGTCCCCGAGGTCCAGAGCGTGTTGCCGTCTGGTGAGAAGCCGGCCTCGTGGGCGGTGATCGGAAGTGGTTGCGTCACCTCGCTGCCCGCGCCGGTGTTGAGCAACCGGGGGTGGCGGCAGTCGGTGAGGTCGTAGATCGACAACAGGCCCGCGCCGGTGAGGAACGGCGCTCCGGCGGCCGCGAGCAGTTTCCGGTCCGAGTGCACCTTCAAGGTTTCCCAGGTTCCGGCGAGCATGGCCGGTTCGGTCAGCGCACCCGCCAACACCGGCAGCGCGGAATCGGAGACGTCGAGAACCTGGACGCCGACGGCGGGGCCGGAGAAGCTGCCGGGAAAGAAGCTGCCGATGTACACGCACGAGTCGAACGCCCCCGAAACGACGCCGCCACCGTGGCCGTCGAACTGACCGATCCGGCTGATGTTGCAGTGGTAACCCCCGGTGCTGCGCCCGTTCTCCCGATCCTCGGCGGGGACGTCGCCCTGCAACCCGGTTTCCGGAGCGGCATCCGGGCCGCACGTCGCCCGCGCCGCCGTCGAGCGCGAAATACCGGGCAGGACTTGGCTATCGGCCACGCCGTGGGGTGCAGTTCCGGCCAGCACGGTCGACAGCAACGCACCCGTGATGGCAACGACGGCGGCGCGCAGTGCGGTGGAGGTACTCATCGCTAGGAGAATAGCATTCTCTACTCTCGCGAATGCGCCTTGACGTCATCGGAAACGCAGTGCAGATTGGGTGAGCAGCACTCCGGCGCGGTCGAGCGCCGCGGCACGACGAGAGGGGTCAGCGATGGCGTTGCAGGCGGTTCTGGACGAGATTCGGAAGCGGCCCGGTTCCGGTGATGTCATCCCGATCATCGACCCGGTGACCGAGGAGCAGATCACCGAGTTCACCGACTGCGGGGCCGATGGGGTCGACCAGGCGGTCACCCGCGCCAGGGCGTCCTTCGAGGCCGGGGTCTGGTCCGGTCTCCCGGGGCGCGAGCGGGCCAAAATCATGTGGCGCATCGCCGATCTCATCGACGAGCACGCCGCCGAGTTCGCCGCGATCGACTCCGCCAACACCGGCATGATGAAACTGCAGTCCGAGATGGTGGTTCCGACCTGCGCGGAGTTCTTCCGGTATTACGCCGGCTGGTGTTCCAAGATCAACGGCACCGCGTACGACGTGCGGACCACCGGTATCGCGACGGACAGCTACGTCGACCTGCACGCATACACCCTCAAGGAGCCCTACGGCGTCGTCGGGCTGATCTTCCCGTGGAACGGGCCCATCTTCAACGCCTGCGCGAAGATCGCTCCCGCGCTCGCCGCGGGGTGCAGCAGTCTGGTGAAACCGGCTGAGGAGACGCCGCTTTCGGCGCTGCTGCTGGACCGCCTGATCCACGAAGCCGGCGTCCCGGAGGGCGTTGTCAACCTCATCACCGGGTACGGGCACACCGCCGGCGCGGCGATCAGCGCCCACCCCGATGTCGAGAAGGTCGCCTTCACCGGGTCCACCGAGGTCGGCAAGATGATCGTGCAGGCGTCGGCGGGCAACCTGAAGAAGGTGATGCTGGAGCTCGGCGGCAAGTCGCCGGTCCTGATCTTCGACGATGCCGACCTGGACAAGGCCATCTTCGGTGCGGCGATGGGCATTTTCGTGCATTCCGGGCAGGGCTGCGTCTGCGGTTCCCGGATCTTCGTGCAGCGCGGGGTGTACGACCGGGTGGTCGAGGGCATCGCCGGGGTCGCGAATTTCATGAAGTACGGCGGCCCGAGCGAAGAGGGCGTCATGAGCGGTCCGCTGATCAGCGCCAAGCAGCTCGACCGCGTCCTGGGGTACATCGACGAGGGCAAGCGCGACGGCGCGGAGGTCGTGACCGGCGGCCATCGGCTCGACCGCACAGGCTATTTCGTGCACCCGACCGTGCTCACCAACGTCGATCCCAGCATGCGGCTCTACCGCGAGGAGATCTTCGGACCGGTCGTCTCGATCATCCCGTTCGACGACGAGGACGAGGCGATCGCGATGGCGAACGACACCAGCTACGGACTCGCGGGCACGGTGTGGACCACCGACATCAGCCGCGGCCACCGCCTGGTCAAACGTCTGCAGGCCGGCAGCGTACAGATCAACTGCCAGTTGATCTTCGACCACGACGTGCCGTTCGGCGGCTACAAGCAGTCCGGCTGGGGCCACGAGTTCGGCAAGGAGGGCCTCGACGGCTACCTCAAGACCAAGTCGGTCTGGGCTCAGCTCTGAGGCCACCGGGTCACCGCGGCGGTGCGGCGTCGGCTACAGCGGCCGCACCCAGGTGGCCCGGGCGCTGCTCACCTCGGGTTCGGACGTGAAGACAACCCGCTGCTGTTCGCTCAGCACCCGGTACCCGGGAAGGTCGATACACGAGTGCTCGACGAACACCCGCTGCTCGGGCTGGTCGTCGGGGACGATGAATCCGAAACCCTTCGCCATGTCGAACCACAGCACGGTGCCGTGGAATCGGGCCTGCGTCAGCGCACGATCGTCCATATCGAGAACCGAAGCACCTGCGGTAGAGCCGGTCATCATCTGCACGTAAATCTCCTCAACGTTCGACTTGCCGTAGCCGACGTACCCGCAATGACGGCCGTGAATCGCGATCGAGGCGGGCGAGTTGAGGAACGACGCCGCGAATCTGCGCGCCGCGCGCGAACTTCAGGACTCCGGGCGCTCGATCCGCGTGCGCCCCTGAATGACGGCGAGTCTGATGAGCAGGGTCTGCGCGAAGCCGGCGTGCAGAGCGGCGCTTCCGCGTTGAACGGGGTACACCGTGAGCAGAGCCGCGACGCCGACGACCGTGTTGAAAACTGTCCGGTTCAGGGCGGTATCCGCGCCCATGATCGTCTCGACGACGATGTCGCTGCCGTCGCCCCGCGGAATGAACCGGCCCCAATACCAGTACGTCAGTCCGCCCAGGGTCATTGCCCACCAGACGATCGGCAGCACGAACGTGATGATGGCAATCGGCAGGTTGACGATCGCGTACAGCAGGTCCAGCCAGCTCTGACCCTGGCGGATCGGTGCGAGGACCCGACGGAACCATCCCGATCCCTCGGGCGCACCGGCGTATCGGGGCCGAGGTGACGCCGTATCCGTCAGTTGCTCCAGGCGGACGCGTTCGATGTCGGCGAACCCGCGCGCGAGCAGCAGCGTCAGCGCGAGCAGCGGGATTCCCACGAAGACCACCGCCGTGCCGACGCTCGCGGCGAAGAGCGCCACGAGCAAGCTGAAACTGACCAGTGCGAGAGGCAATCCCACCGAGGTGTAAGCGAAGTCGAGTGCCAAGCGCCGGATGAACGTCATGCGGAAGACGCTAGGAGCACACCTACCGTGACCCCATCCACCTCCGGTATGGGATCGGACTACCACCGGGGAGGGACCAATCACCGCTATCCGCTTGCGATTCGAGCCGGGAGGCCGTGCGCGCGAGGGCTGTCACCCGCTCGCGCGCTATCGCGCGGGGACGACACCGGGAGCTATCCGCTCCTGGTCATCACGATCTCCTCGCCGTCGCTGGTGCGCAGGCTCAGGCTCGACGTCGTCGCCTCGGCGGTGATGTTGCGCATCCGCCCTTCCCCGATGAGCCGATCGACAAGCGCGTGCAGGCGCGGCGCCCGTTGTTCGAGCGAGGTCATCTCCTCGGCGGTGACGCTCACGATGCCGTGATACTTGCGCGGCATGTCGCTCAATCCCTCACGCTGCCAGCTCATTCGGGTATCGCTGGCGAGGTGCCCGGCGACATCGGTGCACGCACCGCCCGCATCGCACAGGCGCAGGGTGATCCGGTCGCCGGCGTAGTCGAAGTCCCGGATGGCGACGGTCCAGCCCTCGGCGTCGCGGTAGCCGTAGTCGACCCCGGTGGGCGGGCTCATCGTCAGGTGTGAGGTGTCACCGGAACGGTTGTCCAGGGTGTCGGCCTGCTGCGGTTGGTCGGTGACGGTGAACGCCCAGTCGGCGTTCGGGTCGATGGGCTTGTGCCAGAAGCCGGTACGGCCCTCGCCGTCGCGGCCCTCCACGCGCAGTTCGCGTTCGTGCGAGTGTGCCCCGGTCTGGTGGATGCTGATGGTCGAGGTGATCTCACCGCTGATCTTGGGTTGCCGAATCCAATCCGGCGCCGGGAGTTGGATATCGGCGTAGCGGTTGAACGGGGGACGCAACTGCGGGAAGCGTGAGAACTCGTGCTCGAAGTTGTTCGGTGCGGCGTCGAACGCCGACTGATCCTCGTAGGAGTACGAGAAGAACAGGGTGTCCGCGCCCGAGATGTCGAAATCCCACAGCCGCGTGAACATGTCGCCGTACTCGTTGATGACGAAGGTGGTCGAGCCCGACGAGCTGAGGTTGATCGCCCGGAATCGCCCGTTCAACGGGCCGGGGAGTTCGTAGCTGTAATCGTCGGCCAGTTCGCTGATTTCGGGATGCAGCGGGTCACCGGCGGGCAGCCACGGGTCCAGGATGGCGATCCGATCGCCTCCGGGTGAGAGTACGTACACCGTGGTGACACCCGCCCCGCCCACCGGGACCTCGTGTCCCGACGCGTCGGTCCAGCGCCCGTCGTGCCGGAACGGCAGCACCTGAACGTAGCGCGGGTTCAACCAGGACAGGCTCCAGGCCTGCGAGCCCGGCCGCACCCGTGTCCCGCTCGGATCGAGCCAGATCGGCGCGCCGAATCGCTTTGTCCACCACCACAGTTCCGGCGTCCAGTCGGCGGATTCCAGGGTGTAGATCCAGCCCTCGGGTCCGGTGGCCATCAGTCGGCTACCGTCCACCGAGATACCGGTGATCTGTCCGCGCAGGCAGTTGGGCACGGGCGGAATGCGCCAGCCCGACTCCCCCGCGACCGCCTTGATGTACAGGTTGTTGTCCAGCAGCGCGTACTGCCACACCTCGTTGAATCCGCCCTTGTCGGTGCGCAGTTCGATGCGACGGGGCAGTCGCGCGGCGACGTCCGGCGGGACCGGGGGCATCGTCAGCAGACCGATGCCCACGTCCGGGCTGTACAGCGGCAGCGGCCAGGCTCCGGCGCGCCCCGGCAAACCCAGCGCGGCACAACTGATTTCCTCGGGCAGGATGCCCGACCACGGCCACCATTCGTCCGCCGCCGCCGGACGCGCCGTGGCGACCGATGTCGCCATCAACCCCGCAACGAGCACACCGCCCCAACCCTTGCGCACCGGTCCCGTCTCCCTGATCCTCATGAATCGACGAAGAACACGCCACCGCGCACCCGGTCCGCGGGTGCGTGGCACTAGCCGAACATCGGGCGCGAATCCCGGCCCGAGATGCCGGACCAGAGACGGCGATGGTCCGCCAACCCGCGAAACATCCTGGCCCGGAGGTCGCGCGGAATCCGGACCGACACGCCGGACGCGGAACCTGTTGTCGTCGGGTCGATGCCACCCGCAGGGGCTCTTTCGGATGTCCGGGAGTTGTTCGGCGAACACGGCCGGGGCCTGCGAGGCCACCGATCGCATCGAACCCTCGCCACGCGTCCTTGATCGTTTCCCGCCGCGTCGACCGGGTAGATCTTGGTCATCTGCTCCCCCTCCGGAAGAACGGTGACTGCGCGCCGACGCGACCAAGACGATGACCGAACTGACGATCGAGCACCTCTACCTGACCGGCGGAATAGCTCTGCTGCTGGCCGCGGTGCTGCCCCGGCTCTTCCGGGACCGTGTGATCACGGCCCCGATGCTCATGTTGGGTGCGGGCGCCATAGGCGGTCTCGTGATCGGGGCAGACGGGCTGCGACCGGTGTCGCCGCTGTCGCATCCCGGTGTGCTCGAGCACCTCGCGGAGGTGTGCGTGATCGTGGCGCTGATGGGCGTCGGGCTCGCGATCGACCGCCCGCTGCATTGGCGCACCTGGGGTTCCACCTGGAAGCTGCTGCTGATCACCATGCCACTGTGCATCGCCGCGATGGCGGTGTTCGGCTGGTGGGCGGTCGCGCTCACCCCGGCGGCGGCCGCGCTGATGGCCGCCGCACTCGCTCCGACGGATCCGGTCCTGGCCTCCGATGTGCAGGTGGCGGGCCCGACCACCGGCGACGAGGGCTCGGCCGAGGAGGACGACGAGGTGCGTTTCGCCCTCACCTCGGAAGCGGGCCTCAACGACGCACTGGCTTTTCCCTTCGTTTATCTCGCGATCTTCCTGGCGTCGGGGGATGCGGTGCGGAGCTGGCTCGGCGGCTGGCTGGCCTGGGAATTGCTCGGCAAGATCGCGATCGCGGTGGTGATCGGCGCCGTGGTCGGAGATGTCCTCGGCCGCACCCTGTTCCGGTTCCCCATCGCGCACGCGCGCCTGGCCGAGCGCGGAGAACCGATCGCCGCCCTGGCGGCGGTATTCGCGGTCTACGGCCTCACCGAATTGGCCGGGGGCTACGGCTTTCTCGCGGTTTTCGTCTGCGCGGTCGCCATGCGCCGCATCGAGCGCGGCAGCGGCTACCACGAGCAGATGCACGGCCTGGTGGAGCAACTCGAACAGGTCCTGACACTGGTGGTGCTGCTGCTCGTCGGGGCCGCGCTCACCACGGGTCTGCTGACCGCGCTGTCGTGGCCGGGCGCGGCCGCCGGGGTGCTGCTGGTGTTCGTAGTCCGCCCGGCCTTCGGCTGGCTGGCCCTGCGCCGCAGCCCCGACCTCGAGCCCCGCGAACGCGCGGTCACCGCGTTCTTCGGGATACGCGGGATCGGTTCGGTCTATTACGTTTCATACGCACTGACCCGGGCCGACTTCGGCGCGGAAGCCGAAACCATCTGGGCGATAGTCTCGTTCACGATCGTCCTGTCGGTGATCGTGCACGGCGCGGGCGCCGGATGGGTGATGAAGCAACTGGAGGACAGCCGGCACGAGCAGCCGGCACCGGCCTGAACTCATAGCCACCGCAAAAGCTGTGCACACCGCTGAATGGCCTGCCGAAACGCCTGGTTGCGTTGGAGTCCGTGCTCGCGGCTCAGCCCAGCAGACGCCGGGTCGCCTTCTCCATGCGCTCGGCCACCTCCGAGTACGACAGGTGGCCCATGCCCGCCTGCAGCATCGCGCCGTAGTACAGCATTTCGAGGTACTCCAGGTCCTCGCTGCTGTCCGAGCCCAGCGCCTCGATCAGGCGGGCGTGCAGCTCCCCGCCGATGCGCAGCCGCAGGTGCGCGACGTCGGCGTCGTTGCCCAGCAGCGCCTGGCTGATCGCGGCGGCGAGGGCGGGTTCGTCGGCGACCAGCATGGCGGCCTGGCCCAGGACCGCGACCGCGCGACCGGCCGGATCGGTGTCGGACAGCTCGACCGCGGGCGCGGCGATCAGCCGCCGCCAGTAGACCTCCGCGATCAGGTGTTCCTTGGACGAGAAGTAGGTGTACGCGGTCGCTGTGCCGATCCCGGCCTCGGCGGCGATCAGGCGAATCGTGGTGGCGGCGTAGCCTTCCCGGGCCAGTACGGTGACCGCGGCCTTGGTCAGGCGTTCCACGGTCGCGGCCTGCTTCCCGCTCAGGCGACGCCGGGTGGCCTCGAGATTGTTCGGTACAGGAGCAGACATATGTCCAAAACTACTACCGACAAGTGTCCAGAACAATTCGCCCCTCCGGCTCACCGGGGTGGTCGCGTCAGTGATTCTCGCGCACGCGCTCGTCGTAGGCCGCCCGCGCGGACCGGTCGACCTCGTCGAGGAAGATTCGATCGATACCCAGCCGGCGCGTGACGAAGTCGCCGACCGGTCGCGGGGTCACCTTGTCCAGCGCGGCGAACCAGCCGGCCCTACGGGTCACGGTGACCCGCCGGCGCGGACGCGCGATCAGGCGCGCGACCGCCCGCGCGACGTCATCGGGCTCGGCGAGCAGCCCGAGGGGGGCGCGGGTGCCGGCGATCATCTCGGTGCGGGTGAAGGTCGGCAGGACCGCCGAGAAGCGCACGCCGCTGCCACGCTGCTCGCGATGCATGGTTTCGGTGAAACTCAGCACCGCCTGCTTACTGGCGCAGTAGGTCGCCATGCCCGGGGTCGGGTTCTCCCCGGCCAGGGAGGAGATGTTCACGATGTGCCCGCGCCCGCGCGAGAGCATGCCCGGCAGCACGAGTTTGGCGCCGAGCATGACCCCGTAGACATTGATGTCCAGGATGCGACGGGTGAGCGCGTCGGTCTCCTCGGTGAACTTGCCGACCGGCATGACACCCGCGTTGTTGATCAGCACGTCGACCGCGCCGACGCCCTGTTCGGTCCGGCGCAGGAAGTCGGCGAAGGAGTCGGCGTCGGTGACGTCCAGGGCGAACGCGCCCGCCAGCCCGAGAGCGTCGGCGGTGTCCGCGGCCGCGTGCAGGTCGATGTCCCCGATCACGACGAGCGCGCCGCGGGCGGTCAGCTCCGCCGCGATCGCTCGCCCGATGCCGCGGGCTCCCCCGGTGACCGCGACGATGCGGCCGGTGATCGATGCGCTCATCGGGTGCTGCGACCTCCTGCGTGTGCGGCGCGCGAATGGACTCGAACCAGGCGATATGGCGGTCGTCTCAGTGCGGTTCCATTGCCTTGTAATGCTGTCCAGAATAGCATCTAGACTTGTGTCCGAAAAACTGTCCAGTGTGGCCGGGGGTGCCCGGCGGTCCCAGCATGAAAAGTCCGAAATGTTCGAGCGCATCGTCGATGCCGCGGTAAAGGTCCTGGCCCGTGGCGGATTCGACGGATTGACCTTGCGGGTGGTCGCCCTCGAGGCCGACATCGGCACCGCGACGGTCTACAGCTACTTCGATTCCCGCGAACAGCTGCTCGCGGAGGTGGTGTGGCGCGCGCTCTCGCTCCCGACACTGCGCCGCGCGAGCCACCCGCCCGCCGAGGCGACCGGGCAGACCCCGCTGACCATGTCCACCGCCGCGTCGATGCTGACCCCGGCGGTCGTCGAACCGGATCTGATCGACATGCAGCAGCGGCTGACCGATCGGATCCGGGGCCGCATCGACGCGGCGATCGGCACGGGCAGCGATCCCTTCTCGGCCAGACGGCTGGAGAAGATCTACGTGGAGTCCCTGGTCGACGCCGCGATCGGCTACTCGACCCGAATGCGCGGCGAAAACGCCCCGCCCACCATCGAATCGGACCCCCGCGACCGGTGAGGCCGCGGGGCCCGAAACGCCACTGCCGCACAACCTGCACCGAATCCGGTGCGGTTGTGCGGCAGTGTGCGGCTCGTTCGCGGCGTCAGGTACGCGCCGCGGACCCGACTTCGTGATCGGGTGCGCGGGTACCGATGTACTCCTTGGCCCACCGGTAGTCCGGCTTGCCGCTGGGTGAGCGCGTCACCTCGGCGGCGAGCCACAGCGTGCGCGGCGTCTTGTAGCCCGCCAAATGCGCGCGCACGTGCTCGGTCAGGGCCTCGAAGTCGAGCACTTCCCCTTCGGGCGTGGCGATCACCGCCGCGACCTGCTGACCCCAGCGCTCGTGCGGGACACCGACCACCACCGCGTCGAAGACGCCCGGATGCGCTTTGAGCACGCTCTCGACCTCTTCGACGAACACCTTCTCCCCGCCGGTGTTGATCACCATGTTGCCGCGGCCGATGAGGGTGATCGAGCCGTCGCCCTCGACGCGGGCGCGATCGTCGGTGACGACCATCCGCGACCCGTCCACGGTCTTGAACAACCGGCGCGACTTCTCCTCGTCCTTGTAATAGCCCAGGGGAACCGCGCCGGTCTTGGCCAGCCAGCCCTGCTCCCCCGCCGCAACCGGAACCCCGGTGTCGTCGACGACCACCGCGCCGCGCCCCACCTGCACCCGCGGACCGCGACCGGGATCGTCGTCCTTGGTGGCGAATCCGATTCCTCCGAAACCGGTTTCGGAGGATCCGATGGAATCCGAGACCACCGTGGCGGGGAACCGCTCGAGCAGCCGGTTCTTCACCGGCTGGGACAGCAGCGCCGCACCCGAGGCGATGGCCAGCAGCGAACTGGCATCCCTCGGGGCATCGCCCAGCGCGTCCAGCAGCGGCCGGGCCATCGCGTCGCCGGTGATGACCATGACCGCGGGACGCTCACGCTCGACCGTCTCCCAGACCACCGCCGGATCGAATCGCGACTCGTAGATCAGGGTGTTGCCGCTCCACAGGGCGGTGAAGGTCGGCATCATGGCCGCGGCGTGGATGAGCGGGGGCAGGATCAACCACGCGCTCGGCTCGTTCTGCGCGCCGACGCGGGACTGCTGGAACTCATCGGCCACCGGTTCCCCGGTGTAGAAGTCGATGCCGCCGCCCAGGACCCGCCACATGTCCTCCTGCCGCCACATGACGCCCTTGGGCATTCCGGTGGTGCCGCCGGTGTACATCATGAACAGGTCGTCGGCCGTGCGCTCGGCCTCGGGGCGGGTGGTGATCGGCGAGAGCACCGATTCATAGTGTGCCGCTGTGGTTTCGATGTGCCCGCTGTCCAGGTCGTCCTCGACGACGATGGCGCGCCGGACCCGCGGCGAGCGGCTCAGCGCCGTGCCGACGGCGCTCGCGTAGCTGCGGTGGAACACCAGGGTGTGCAGATCGGCGTTGTCGTAGAGGTAACACAGCTCTTCGGCGCTGTAGCGATAGTTGATGTTGATCGGCACCGCGCGCAGTTTGAAGCAGGCGATGAGGGTTTCCATGGTCTCGATGCTGTTGTGCATCTGGAAACCGACGTGGGTGCCGGGCGCCACGCCGATCGAGGCCAGGTGATGGGCGAGCCGATTGGCTCGGATGTCGAGCTCGCGGTAGGTGATTCGCCGGTCACGGTGGATCAGCGCGATGCGTTCGGGCATCGCGTCGACCGCGTGCTCGAACAGGTCAGCGAAGTTGCACGCCATGGCAATTCATCTTTCATCGGTATGTCAGACCACGGTCAGCGGCAGCGGGATGCCGCGGTCGGCGAAGCGGAAGTCGGCGCCGGTGCTGAACCGGGTGATCGCCACCTCGCCGGATTCGCGGAAGGGCTGTTCCGCGAGCAGGAATCCGAGTGCGAGTTCGTCGTCGGTGTCGGCGGTGACGTGGACGGTGTATCGCGGGTTGACCCCGCGGGCCATGGCTTCGATCGGCGCCAGGTGCTCGGCGTCCAGCAGTGCGGGCCAGACCCGATCGCTGACCGCCCCGCTGCGCTTGGGAATGCGCAGGCGCACCCCGATGTCGTGCTCGTCGACCTGAACACCGGTGTAGCACAGTGGATTCCACGCCGGATGCAGTCGCAGCACCTGCGCCAGCGCGGCATCGTCGTCCCCGGCCCCGAGCGCGTCGCGCAGGCGTTCGGAGGTCAGGCCCGCGATGCCGGCGAACTGTTTGCGCCCGATGTCGGCCGCCGCGTCGACGTCGGTGCGCGATCCGATCGCGATGAGGAAGCCCAGCGCCAGCAGATGATGCTGCAGGCACACCTCGTCGGCCATGCGGATCAACGCGGACCGGGAGAAGTCGCTGAAACGCAGGTCGCTCAGCAACGGGCCGGAGTAGTCGCCCTGCCCGGGATCGGTCGGGTCGATCGGGTCCAGGATCACCTGTGCGGCAGCCGATTCCGAGACGATGTCGAAGTTCGCCGGAATCGGCGGCGGCACGTGGGAGTCATCGATGATCACGGTCCACGCGCACACCGGGGTCCGGTCGGCCGGCACCCGGGGCGGGCGGTGGATCGGGCGGACCTGGGCGCGCGGGTTGGTGGCCAGGGCGGTGGCGTCGAAGGTCGGGTCCTCGATGTCGTGGCACATGGATCGGACGTAGTCCTCCCCCATGGGTTCCACATCCGCGAGCGCCCCGCAGTGATCGAGCCAGAACTCCCCGTGATCGCGATCCTGGATCCGGTACCGGAAATCCATGAACTGCGGGGGCGCGCCGATGTCGAGTTGCAGGCCCTTGAAGATGGTTTCGACGCTGTCGCCGGTGTACCCGAGCGCACGCTGCATGCGCCGGGTGTAGACCGGGCTGGCGACCTGCCACTCCTCGATGGCGACCTGCGCCATGCCCTCGCGGCCGAACGCGCCGATCGTGTGGGCCATGCCGGAGCGGTCGATGAGGTGGCCGCTGAGCAGGAGTTCGGGGACCAGGATCGCCAGTTGCTCGCGGGTCAGGTCCGCGAAGGCGCTGCGCCGATCGGGCGCGTCGCTCACCACAGCTCCACCGGCCCCTTGCCGATCTTGTACCAGCCGGGCAGCGGGTTGCCCGAGGTGGCGCGGGTGATGCGCTTGGTCATGCCGTCCGAGAGCGCCTTGTTGGTCATCATCTCCAGGAACATCGCGCTGACGTTGCCGAAGTCGAAGAAGTCACGCTGCCAGGACCATTGGAAGTTGCCGCCGTAGCGGAACCAGCTGCCGCCGATGCCCTCGGGCGAGTAGTGGGTGCCGTCGGCGCGGGTGGTGTCGGCGATCTGCTTCCAGAAGCCGATGACGGTGCCGCTGCGGTCGTCGACCACGACTTCCTGGTACGGGTAGGTCCAGCCTTCGAGGCCGTCCATCTCCAAACCGATGGCGATGTCCCGGATCTCGTCGCGGCCCACGGCCATGAACTCGTCCTTGGGGCCGTAGTTCCAGCCGTAGGTGGCGTCCTCGGTGTAGTACTCCGCGAGCGGGCGCCAGTCGCCGGTGGCTTCGCAGTCCTTGTTGGCCTGCAGCCAGCGCTGCACCATCTCGTCGAGTTCGGCGCGATCGAAATCAGCCATGTTCGTGAACCTTTCGTTGTTGCGCGAGCGTGCTCACGCGTCGCCGTCGATGATCGACAGCGCCTGGGTGGGGCAGTAGCGGACGGCGTCCTGGACTTGGGCGCGGACGTCGGGGCCGGGTTCGGCGTCGAGCAGTTCGACCGGGCCGCGCCGGGGGACGGAGAACACTTCGGGGGCTTCGGCCGCGCACACCGCGTGGCCCTGGCACAGGTCCCGGTCGACCACGATCCTCATGACGCACCGCCGTTCTTGCGGGGTGTGACCCGGGCTTCGGGCTGGACCTCGGTGAGCTGGATGTGCGCACCGCGCGGGGCCGAGACCACCGCGACCACGGCCGAGGCCAGGTTCGCGGCCTTGAGCATCTCCGAATGCCGGGCGAATCCCCAGGTGCTCCAGTCCTCGAGGACGGGTCCGATGATCTCGGCGGTGGTGTCGGTGCCCATGGCGGTCAGGGTCGGGCCGGGCCGGACCAGCGAGGCGCGCACGCCGGTGCCCTCGAGTTCCATCCAGAGCTGGCGGGCCATCGCCTCGACACCGGCCTTGGCCGCGGGGTACGCGCCCGAGCGCGGGCGCGGCGTGGTGGCGGTGTCGGAGCTGATGAGCACGAAGTCGCCGCGTTCGCGCTCGAGCATGCCGGGCAGTACCCGGTGGGCCAGGCGCTGGGGGCCGACCAGGTGCAGATTCACCTGCTGCAGGTACTGCTCCGGGGTGAGCTCGTGGACCAGGCCGAACACCAGGTGCCCGGCCGCGGACACCACGATCTCGGTGGGACCGAACTCGGCTTCGGCGCCGGTGACGAACTCGTCGATGGACTCTGTGTCGGTGACATCGACCCGGAGTGCCTGCGCCGCACCGCCGTTGGCGCGAATCTTCTCCGCCAGCAGTTGGCATTCGTCGAGGCGGCGCGCGCCGAGCACGACCGGGTGACCGAGTTCGGCCAGCGCGACGGCGGTGGCGGCCCCGATTCCGGAGGAGGCGCCGGTGACGATGGCGGGGCGGCGTTCGGGCTGGGGGGCGAAGCGGGGCATCAGGCGATCTCCGTGGTGATGGGCAGGGTGGCGAAGCCGCGGACGTTGGTCGAATGCACGCGCACGATGCCGGATTCGTCGAGGGAGTAGTCGCGCACGCGGGACACGAACGCGCGCAGGGCGACGATGGCTTCCAGGCGGGCCAGGTGCGCGCCGAGGCAGAAGTGCACGCCCGCACCGAAACTGGAGATCGCGCCCTTCTCGGGGCGGTCGATCCGGAAGACGTCGCCGTCGGGGAAGACCTCGGAGTCCCGGTTGGCGGATCCCATGAGCAGCAGCACTTTCGCGCCGGCGGGGATGGTGCGCCCGTACATCTCGATGTCGACGGCGGCGCTGCGGGCCACGATCTGGCTCGAGGTGTCGAAGCGCAGGGTCTCCTCGACCCAGTCCGGGACCAGGTCCGGATCGGCGACGACCTTGGCGTATTCGCCCGGGGTGCGACCGGCCCAGTACAGCGCGTTGCCGAGCAGTTTGGTGGTGGTCTCGTTGCCGGCGACCACCATCAGGAACATGAACCCGATGATCTCCTCGTCGGTGAGGCGGTCGCCCTCGATCTCGGCGTCCAGCAGTGCGGAGGTGAGATCGTCGGTGGGTTCGGCGCGGCGCGCGGTGACCATCTCGCTGTAGTAGACGATCAGCTGCAGCGAGGCGTCGATCGCGCTGTGCGGCACGTCCATCACGCCGTCGTCGCGGTGCACGACCAGGTCCGCGAGCCGGCGGATCTCGGCGCGGTCCGGGACGGGCACGCCCATGAGTTCGGAGATGACGTCCATGGGCAGCTTGCCCGCGAAATCCTCGATCCAGTCGAAGGATCCGCGTGCCAGGGCGGGCTCGAGGTGTTCTCGGGTCAGCTCCTCGATCCGGTTCTCCATCTCGGTGACCCGGCGCGGGGTGAACCCCTTGAACACCAGGCGGCGCATGCGCATGTGCCGGGGATCGTCCATGGCCAGGAACGACATCGTCCGGTGCGCGTGCGGTCCCCAGGCCGCGGGATCCAGCGAGACGCCCATGGCGCTCGAGAGCCGGACGTTGTCGCGGAATCCGGCGATGACGTCCGCGTGCCGCGACAGTGCCCAGAAGTCGAGGTCCGGGTTGTAGTAGAGCGGGGCGTCTGCGCGCAGGCGCTCGTAGGTCGGGTACGGGTCGTCGTGGAAACCGTAGTCGTAGGGGTCGAACGTGAACGGCTCCAGTGAGGCCGAAGTCATCACGGGCACCTCGAATTCGCTAGTTCGTGCTTCCGGTTCCGGGGCTGCCCCGTCCGGACGGACTGAAGACTGGACATGTGTCTGGACACTATCACCGACACTCGTCCATAACAATGCTCATCGAGCCGCCACCGCGCCGCGGGCCAGATCGACCATGTCCCGGGCCCGGACGAACTTGACTCGGGGGCGCTGTTCGCTTGCGCCGGCGGCCTTTTCGGCGGCGTCCACGGTCAGCCAGCCCGCGCGATCGACGTGGTCGGAGCAGCGCTCGGCGAGCAGCTCGTCGAGCGAATCGCGTTCGCGCACCGGGCGATCCAGGTCTCCCGCCAGGAAGTCCGCGATCAGCTGGGTCACCGTTTCCTCGGCGTCACTGCGATTGGTACCGATCACCCCGCGCGGGCCGCGTTTGATCCAGCCTGCGGTGTAGACCCCGGGCACGGTCGCGCCCAGGGCATCCACGACCCGGCCCAGGCAATTGGGAATCACCGCGGCAGCCGGATCGAAGGGCACGTCGGCCACGGGGACGCCGCGATAGCCGACCGCGCGCACGATCAGTCGCGCATCGAGGTTCTCGCCGGGCGGCGAATCTGCTGTCGCGCCCGGAGATTCGTTGCGTTCGATGCGCACCCCGGTGGCGGAGTGCTCGCCCAGCACCTCGCGGGGTACGGCCCGGAAGCGGAAGACGATGCGTTTGTTCCCGCTCGTCCGCGGGCGGGCCGCGTATTCGGTGGCCAGGTTCAGTTTCAGCCGCAGCGCCGGGTCGGTCTCGGGATCGGCCAGCGCGGCGGTGACTTCGGCGTCGAGGTCGGCGGGATCGATGACCACGTCCACGCCGTCGAGCTGACCCAGCGCCAGGAACTCGGGTCCGGTGAAGGCCGCGTTCACCAGTCCGCGCCTGCCCAGCAGGACGACCTCGCGAACCGCGCTGTGCCGCAGGGCCTCCAGCGCGTGGTCGGCGATATCCGTGCGCGCCAGCCGATCCGGATCCACGGTCAGCACCCGGGCCACATCCAGGGCGACGTTGCCGTTGCCGACGATGACCGCGCGCTCGCCCGACAGCTCGAATCTCCGGTCGGCGCAGTCGGGGTGGCCGTTGTACCAGGCCACGAACTCGGTGGCGGAATGGCTTCCGGGCAGGTCCTCGCCGGGGATGCCGAGCCGGCGGTCGCCGGGTGCGCCGACCGCGTAGATCACCGCGTGGAAGTGCTCGAGCAGCTCGGCGTGGGTGAGGTCGCGACCGATGTCGACATTGAGATGCATGCGGATCGCGTCGCGTTTGAAGGCGGCGTTGAATTGGTCGATCACGCCCCGGGTTTCGGGGTGATCGGGTGCGACGCCGTAGCGGGCCAGGCCCCAGGGCGCGGGCGACTTGTCGAACAGATCGACTTCGACCCGGCCGCGGCCGAGCAGTTGTTCGGCGGAATAGCAGGCCGCGGGTCCGGTGCCCACGATCGCCACCCGCAGCGGCGCTGCCTCGCGGGGCAGGCGCAGCGGATTGGGCGCCGCGGTGATCGTGGTTTCGAGCGGATTGTGCTCGAAGTAGGCGGCGTTGATCTCGGCGTACCGGGTCAGGGCGTCGGGGAGTTCGTCCGCGGCGAAGATCGCGTCCACCGGGCACGCCTCCGCACACGCGCCGCAGTCGATGCAGGTGTCCGGGTCGATGTGCAGCAGTTCGGCGGTCGCGAACCCGGGTTCGTCCGGGCGTGGGCGGATGCAGTCGACCGGGCACTCAACCACGCAGCTGGCGTCGTTGCAGCAACGTTGGGTGATCACGTAGGCCATGGATGTCCTCACAGGTACGGAACCGAGGAAGCGATTCGGATGACGGGGCGCCGACGGCGGCCGAGTGCCACGCGGGGCATCTCGAACCAAACTCGGACAGCTATACGGACATATGTCCGGATAGT
The DNA here is from genome assembly GCF_042799795.1 of Nocardia sp. NPDC057668. Classification (NCBI taxonomy): domain Bacteria; kingdom Bacillati; phylum Actinomycetota; class Actinomycetes; order Mycobacteriales; family Nocardiaceae; genus Nocardia; species Nocardia sp. NPDC057668. The sequence goes on from NZ_JBHVIC010000004.1 coordinate 44,568, forward strand.
ATTTCCGACAGTGTTCCGACGCAAGAGCGGCGGACGGATTCACCTGCTCGACCGGGGTGACGCATACCGACCGAACGCCTGTACAGCTGTCCGTACTACCGTCCATACTCAGGGTAGCCATCGTCGAGTCACCGAGAGGCAGACATGAGAATCACCGCCGACATGATCGATCCGCAGTTGCGCCGGACCGGAATCATGTTGCGCCGCGCCGCTTCCCGGATCGGTGATGCTCGCCTGCGCCGGGGCAGTCTCGCGCTCGGGCGGGTCACGGCCGTGGCCTACCGGCGGCGGCCGCGCAGCATGCGGGTCCGGGAGTTCCACATCCCGCGCGCCGACGGATCACGGTTGCGGGTGATGGTCTACTCCCCGCTGACGCCGGTGCAGAACGCGACCGGGCTGCTGTGGCTGCACGGCGGCGGCTACGCCCTCGGCGCACCCGAACAGGACGCCGCGTTCTATCGCCGCCTGATCGCCGCCGTCGGCTGCGTGATCGTCGCCCCCGACTACCGGCTGAGCACCGAACTTCCCTACCCCGCGGCCCTGGACGACGGCTACGACACCCTGACGTGGTTGCGCGACAACGCGACTCGCCTCGGGGTGCGGGACGATCAGATCGCGGTGGGCGGTGAGAGCGCGGGCGGTGGCCTGACCGCGGCCCTGACCCTGCTGGCGCGCGACCGCGGCGAGGTCAGCGTCGCGTTCCAGCTGCCGATCTATCCGATGCTCGACGACCGGGTGACGACCGCGTCCGCGGTGAACAACGACGCGCCCCTGCTGGACAGCACGACCCTGCGCTCGGCCTGGCGGCTCTACCTGGGCCGCGGCCACACTGACGACGAGGTGCCGATCTACGCCGCCCCCGCCCGGGCCACCGACCTGCGCGGCCTGCCCCCGACCTTCACCTATGTCGGCGATCTGGAACCGTTCCTCGACGAGACGACCGCCTACGTCGCCAAACTCCGCGCCGCCGGGGTGCCCGTCGACTTCGAGGTCTACCCCGGCTGCTGGCACGGTTTCGACCGCATCGTCCCCACGGCCGAGGTGAGCCGCCGCGCGCTCCGCTCTCGCGAACGCTGGTTCCGCCACGCGGTCGAGACCTACTTCGCGCCCCAGCCGAGTCGATCAACCGGACTGGCGTGAGAGGGACGCGCCGATTGCACTGATTCCATCGTCGCTTCAGTCATCGCTTCAATCAGTGATTGACTCATTTTTTCGATCAATGATGTCTGCTCACGCACTCATGACGAGTGGCATTTGCGGCACATGAATGACACGCTCGGGTCGGCGATTCACAAGGCTGATCAAGAGCGGTCCCGCTGGTCTCGATTATTCAGCACAATTTCTTAATGAGATCCGAGCCACTCTCGAATAGTGGCCGTGACCCCCCTCACTCCGGCAAGCTGCGGTCGTTCGCGCACAAGGATTCGAGGATCTGATTCATGACCAACGCTGCTGAGCTACAGGCGTTCGCCGCCCAGGTGTCCGCACAACTGACCGGGCCGGGTGGGCCGTTCGAGATGACGGTCGAACAGGTGCTGGGCGCACCGCAGCCGGTGTTCACGCATCGCCGGGGATCGCTGCTCGAGCTGCTGGAGGCTTCCCGCGAGCTGGGCGATCTCGACTACCTGGTGTCGGCGCACTCCCGCTACACCTTCGCCGAGCATCATGCCGCCGCCGGGGCGCTGGCAACGGCGCTGGCCGAGCGCTTCGGCGTCGGCAAAGGGGATCGGGTCGGGATCCTGGCGGCCAACGCGCCGGAGTGGGTGGTGTCCTTCTGGGCCGCGCAGCGGCTGGGTGCGATCGCCGTCGGATACAACGCGTGGTGGGTGCCGCGTGAGATCGAGTACGGGATCGAGCACGCCGCGCCCAAGGTGGTGATCGCCGACGCCAAGCGCGCGGCGGCGCTGGCGGAGACCGGCACGGCGACACCGGTTCTCACCATCGAGCACGACCTGCCCGCGCTGATCGCCGAATTCGCCGGGAGCACCCCGGAGACCGCGTCTGCCGAGGACGATCCTGCGATCATCCTGTACACCTCCGGCACCACCGGCCGCCCGAAGGGCGTGGTGCACTCCCAGCGCAACCTGATCGCGGTCGCTGATTACCACCGTTTCACCGACGCGCTGGCCGCTCGCTTCCGCGGCCAGGATTGGGACGGCTCCCCCGCCGGACGCCGGCACCTGGCCACGATGCCGCTGTTCCACATCGCGAGCCTGCACAACATCGCGATCCCCCGCCTGGCCACCGGTGACGCGATCGTCTTCCCCGCCGCGGGCGATTACGACGGCGAGTCCCTGCTGCGGTTGGTGGAATCCGAGCGGGTCACCAATTGGGCGGCGGTGCCGACCCTGGCCAGTCGCCTGCTGGACGTTGATATTTCGCGGTACGACCTGTCCTCGCTGACGGCACTGTCCCTCAATTCCGCGCCCGCCTCCCCCTCGCTGGTGCAACGCCTGCGCGCCGGTTTCCCCGTCGCGCTACAGGGTCTGACCACCAGCTACGGCTGCACCGAGGCCGGCACCGCCGCAACGGTCGCGACGCCGCCGGAGCTGGCCGCCGACAACGAGACCGTCGGCCGCGCGATTGTCGGTGTCTCCCTGGAGATCCGCGATCCGGACGGCAAGCCCGTCCCCGACGGCGAGGAAGGCGAGATCTGTCTCCGCAGCCCCTACGTCATGCTCGGCTACTGGAACGACGACCTCGCCACCGGGGCCGCGATCGACGAGAACCGCTGGCTCCGCACGGGCGACTTCGGCACCCTGCGCGCAGGCAAGCTCTACATCTCCGGCCGCCGCTCGGACCTGATCCTGCGCGGCGGCGAGAACGTCTACCCGCAGGAGATCGAAAACATCCTGGACGCACACCCGTTGGTCCGTGAGTCGGCCGTGGTCGGCGTCCCCCACGAGGACCTGGGCCAGCAGGTCGCGGCGATAGTGGTGGTCGACGATCCCGCGACCGTGACCGCGGATGAGCTGCGCGACCACATCGCGAACAACCTGGCCTACTTCAAGGTGCCCGCCCACTGGCTGATCACCGCGGATCCCCTGCCCCGCAACGCGACCGGCAAGGTGCTCCGCCGCGAGCTGACCTTCCCGGTCGAAACCGCAGATCTGACGTGAGAACCTGATCGCCGGTGCGAGGTCGGCCCGGCGCCAGGGTCGTGCCTTGCCGTTGCAGCCGGTCGGTCCGAACCAAGAGATGTACGGGAGCAAGCACTCCAGGCTCCCCTTGCTCATCTATCTCTGACCGATGCCGCACCTACCGGACGTCTCGCCGCGACCGGCCCGCGTCGGGCTGCCGGACACTCTCGTCCTTCTCGTCGGGTTCCAGACCCTCGTCGACGGACACGGCGAGCGCCTGTGCCAGGGTGTCGAACAAGCGCAGCATGACGGTCATGCCGGTGGTCTCGATCGGACGCCGCGCCTGCGGGGAAGGCACCACGCGCGGTGGCTGTGGGCAGGCTCGCGCGCTGCGGGCCAGGACCGCAAGGCCGGACGAGTCCAGGAACACCACGCGGGTCAGGTCCACCGCGATCGTGGCGGGATCCCCGGCCAGGGCTTGCCGCAATGCTTCGTCGAGCAGCGGAACGGACAGCACATCCACCTCACCGGCGGCGACCACGATCGGGATCGGGGCCTCGGTCAGGACCTGCACCCGCAGCAATTGCATCGAATCTGCTCGGCTCATAAACCTCTCCTGCCCGGTCACCTGCCTATAGGAGGTTCCCGGGTCGGCGGCCGCTACACCCGCGAACTTCACTGGGTCCAGATGCTCTGCGGGACAACACGTTGACCGTCGTCCCCTGCCATAGGCTTACCGCAGCTGGTCTGCACTTCCCCGTCCGGTCGGAGTATCTCGGTGCGGACGACGGGACCGCCCGGTTGTGTTGTCGGGCGGTCCTGGCGATGTCCTTGCTCCTGCTGGAAGCTACTTCTGCACGGCCGACAGGATGACCTCGGTCACCGCGTCCGGCGCCGAAACGCTGACCGCGTGCGAGGCCGCGACCTCGGTGACCTGTGCCGACGCCCGCTCTGCCATGAAACGCTGGGCCTGGACCGGGATGTTCTTGTCGTCGGTGGTGAGCAGCGCGAAGGCGGGGATGTTCCGCCACGCGGCCGCGGCGGCGGGTTCCTGCAGGGCCGTCAGGGCGACGGGGCGTTGGGTGGCGGCCATCAGCGCCGCGGTCCCGGGCGCCACGTCGGCGGCGAACTGGGCGGGGAACTCGTCCTGGCGGATGTAGAGCTCGGTGCCGGAATCGCCGCCGGGCAGCGGGAACTGGGCCGGGCTCGTGGTCGGGCCGAGCGTCGAACCGGGGAACTTGGCGGTCAGTTCGAGCGCGCTCTCACCCTCGGCGGGGATGAAGGCCGCGATGTAGACCAGCGCGGTCACATTCGTCTTACCGGCCGCGGCGACGGTGATGACACTGCCGCCGTACGAATGACCGGCCAGCACTACCGGACCGTCGATGGAGTCTACGACCGAGCCGACGTACGCGGCGTCGGAAGCGAGCCCGCGCAACGGATTGGCCGCGGCGACAACGGAGTACCCCTGCGCGCGCAGGTTCGCCACCACCCCGTTCCAGCTGGACGAGTCGGCGAACGCTCCGTGTACGAGCACGATGGTCGGATTGTTTTCGGAGCTCACGGCTACCTTCCTTGGTGTGGGCGAGCGGGATCAGGACTCGTGCAGCGCGGCCCGGAGCACCGAGACAGCCTGTGCGACAGCGGCCTTCGCCGCGTGGGTGTCGTGCATCGAATTGACCATGACGAAATCGTGGATGATGCCGCCGTATCGCACCTGCGTCACCGGAACCCCGGCGGCGCGCAGTTTCGCGGCGTAGGCCTCACCCTCGTCGCGAAGGACATCGGCCTCACCGGTGATCACCAGGGCCGGCGGCAGGCCCGCCAGCTGCTCGGTGGTGGCCCGCAGCGGCGACGCGGTGATCTGGGCGCGCTCATCGGCACTGGTGGTGTACTGGTCCCAGAACCACCGCATGCCTTCGCGAGTCAGGAAGTACCCCTCGGCGAACTGCCGGTAGGATTCGGTGTCGAAGTTTGCGTCGGTGACCGGGTAGAACAGCACCTGCTGCACGAACGACAGGTCGCCGCGTTCCTTGGCCATGAGGGTCAGCGCGATCGCCATGTTGCCGCCGACCGAATCGCCCGCGATGGCGATCCGCGAGGAATCCAGGCCCTTGGTCGCGCCCTCGGTCGAAACCCATTGGGCGACAAGGTAGGACTGCTCGTTGGCAACCGGGTAGCGCACCTCCGGGGAGCGGTCGTACTCCGGGAACACCACGGCCGCGCCCGCCCCGACGGCCAAGTCACGAACCAGCCGGTCGTGGGTGTGCGCGTCCCCGAAAACCCAGCCCGCCCCGTGCGTGTAGACGATCACGGGCAGGGTCTCGTCCGCACCGCGCGGCTTCACGATCCGCGCCCGCACCCGGCCGGTGGGACCGCCCTCGATGGTGATCCACTCCTCGTCGATCTCCGGCTTGTCGATCGGCGAATCCTGCACCGAGTCAACGGCCTTGCGCCCCTCCTCGGGGTCCAGCTGATAAAGGAAGGGCGGCTGCGAGGTCGCGTCCACGAATTCCTGCGCCGCCTGCTCGAGCGCGATCCCGAGCGGATTGCCTGCCATCTGAATTCCTTCCGAAGCTGTTGTACGGATGAAGTACGCCCGATCCAGCTTCCTCCAGGCAAACAACCGCGCACCCCTCTCCAGCGGCCGTGAAAGCCTCCGATCAGGACACGGCGGCCGGGAGCGCGCGTTCCGGATATGGCGCGGTGGTGGCCCCGGTGGACCGAAAACGCTGCTGGTACTTGCGCGGCGAGATTCCCAGCCTGGCGACGAATGCGCGCCGCAGCGCCTCGGCGCTGCCGTACCCCGCGGCCATGGCGGCCTCGGTGACGCTGTTCCCGGCGTGGAGCATGTCCCTGGCGACACCGAAGCGAATGAAGGCGAGGTATTCGGCGGGCGTGCGTTCGAGTTCGGCGCGGAACAGCCGGGCCAGATGCCGCACGCTGACGCAGGCGTGATCGGCCAGCGTCTGCACGGTATGGGGAAACGCCGGATCCGCGCAGATCAGATCGACGGCCTTGCGCACGAGTGGACTGCGGGGAGCCGGTCCGGTCAGCGACGCGGAGAACTGCGACTGCCCGCCCGAGCGCTGCATGTAGACCACGAGCAATTGCGCGACCCGGCGCGCGGCATCCGCCCCGAAGTCCTCCTCCACCAACGCCAGTGCGAGATCGACACCCGCCGCGACACCGGCCGAGCTGTACAGGTTCCCGTCCCGCACGAAGATCGCGTCCGGTTCCACCGTGACCGCCGGGTACCGCCGTGCGAGCCCGGCGGCGAACTTCCAGTGCGTGGTCGCGCGCCGCCCGTCCAGCAGGCCCAGTTCGGCCAGTATGGCGGCCCCGCTGCAGATCGAGGCGAGTCGGCGGGTGTTCCAGGACAGGCGCCGCGCCGCGGCTAGCACCTCCGGCGTCGCGAAGGTCGACGGCGGGAGTTCGCTGCCCGGGATCACGACGGTGTCGAACCGTCCGGCGTCTGCCGCCGCGCAGGCCACCTCCACCCGCGCACCGATGGAGGTCTGCACGCTGTTGCCGTCGGCGGAGACCAGAACCACCTCGTATCCGGACACGGCCTGATTTGCCTCCACGAAAACCTCTGCGGGCCCGGCGAAGTCGAGCATCTTGACGCCGTCGAACAGCAGGATGCCCACGCGCCGGCGGGGCTGCTCGGTGAGGTTGGTGGCCATGTCATCCATTGTTCTGGAATCACGGCTCCAGAACAAGCGGTGTGGTTCAGCGCACGCCGATTGGTACGGTGACCCCCATGGGACGGCCACGACAGTTCGACGAATCGGAGCTGCTCGACGCCGCCACGGAGTTGTTCTGGGCACGGGGTTTCGACAACACGTCGGTGCAGGACGTCTCCCGCGCGACCGGTGTCGGCAACGGCAGCATCTACTCGGCCTACGCCAGCAAGCGCGGGCTGTTCCTGGCGGCCTTCGACCGGTACTGCGAGCAGCGCGCACTCTTCGTCCGCGATGTCGTGTCCCGCGCGCCCGGCTCGGCCCGCGACGCGGTCCGCGCCCTCTTCGAGGCGGTCATCGCCGACTGCGCCGCCCACCCCGACCATCGCGGCTGCCTGATGATCAACAGCGTCGCCGAACTCGCGACCCGGATCCCCGAGATCCGCACGATCGGCGCGCGCACCACCGCGGCGATGGAACAGATCGTCGCCGAACGTCTGTGCCGCACCGGCCATTTCACCGAAGATGCCGCAGCGGTATCGGCACACAGCGCCAATATCGTCGTGGTCGCCCAGGGCCTGATCCAGCTGAGCCGTCTGGGCCTACCCGCCCAGCGCCTGCACGAGGTCGCCGCCGTCTCCTGGCAATCGCTGCCCGCGTCCTGGGCGGACGCGTAGACCACAACCGAGTCCGGATGGTCCACGTGTAGTCGTCCGGTTCCGCGACCGCCGGGTGGCCACGGGTGAGGACCCCTCGGGCCGGGGTGAAGCTACGCTGTTGAACCCCACCCCAGCACCAACAGTGCTACCCACTGAGCACGATTCAACCCAGAAACCGGCGTCCGCCGGCAACCGGCAGGTGCGAAACGCCGAGTCGTGATACGGCGGAGTGGGTCCGGCGGCGGCACACTGAAACGGTGCCCTGTGCCGATACCCGTGTCGAGTGCGTGATCGAAATCCGCCTGCCGGCGATGGCGCGACTGCAGTTCACGCGCTCGGGCAGCGTGGACGAGGTCGCGGAGGCGATGACCGAATTCGCGGACACCGTAGCCGCGATCGAACCTGACCGATCGCTCGCGGCCGAAGGCCCGGCGCCGCTCCCGCCCTACGCCACGTACGGGCACGAGATCGGCTGGCGAGCAGGCGGTTTCATCTCCACCGTCGATCCCGAGCCGACCCACGTCAGCGAGCTGTCCCAGCGGATCCACCAGGCCGCCCACGAACTGCGCGTACGCGGCGGTCAACGGCGGCGGGTTCCGCACCGAGCGCGCATGGGCGGGTACGTGTGGGTGCCCTCGCGCCCACCCAACCGGCGCTGAACGCGGAGCGACGCGAGTCGGGGACGCGGTCGGTTCGATCGTGCCGTCGCCGCCGACCGGACCGGTCGCTGCGATGCTCGGAGGCCACGACCGGAGTCCCACCCCCGGGAGCATCGTGCCGAACGCCTGCGCCGAGCGGTTACCCAAGCAGCTTCACTCAGGGCACGAGCCCGTACATAGCGGCATGCGGCAGTGCCGGATTGGCGGCCGCCGCCTGCACGACCTGCCAGTCCTGATCGTCGAGCAGTTCGACGATCGTCGCGGGCGGCAGGGCAGGGTGACCTGCCGCCGACCGTCTGGCCCGGGAGTCGGTGAGGCATGTGTGCAGAGCCGCGGCGGTGGCATGGGGGTGGCGGGCGATCTCACGCAACGCCTTGAGTACCGGCGGGCGCTGTCGTGCCAGCTCCTCCAGCAGGGATGCGGTGGCGTCGGGATTCGCCGCGACTGCCGCGCTGACCCGGGCACCGTGCGCGGCCACCAGCTCGCGCAGCCGGGTTTCGGACAGTCCAGGGTGCGGCGCGATGGACGCGAGCACCTTCGCGTCCGCGTCACGAGCCAGTGCGTCGCGCAGCCCGGCCGGCAGATCGCGTCGCTGGGCGACGAGCATCCGCAGGTTCGGGTTCGCCGACGCGGCCAGTTCCTCGGCCTCGGCAGTGGTGGCCGAGGCGATGCGCGGTAGCAGGGTCGGGCCGATTCGGGTGCCGGCGGCGAGGTCGGCGAGGATGTCGAGCGGCAGGTGCGGATGGTGTGCCAGTCGGCGCTGGACATCGTGACCGCGGTCGAAAGCCAGTGCTCGGATGAGGTTTTCGTCGATGGCGGGACTGTCCGCGAGCTGCGCGCGGACCAGTGGGACGGGGTCCCCGGCCAGCTCGGCGTAGAGGCGCCGCGGCAGATCGGTGCGGGCCGCCAGCTCGCCGTTGTGCAGCCCCGGACAGCGGTCGGCGAAAGCCACCACCGCGTCGGCCGGCGTGGCCGGATTGCGCAGCGCCATCTGCTGGATCGTGTACACGGTGGATTCGTGGGATCCGTCGCAGGCCGCGCCCGGCATCAGTGCACAGTCGGGTCGTTGGCAGTTCGGGTCGTGCACGAAAGGTATCGCCTCCTGATCGCAGACCACGCAGGAGCGCGCCGGAGGCAGTCGGTCGCCGGTCAGCAGTGCCGCCAGCACCGGGCCGGGCGTGGCCTCGTTGGTCGCCACCGCACGGCGGACCTCCGCGTGAGGATGCGTCGCCAGCTGGGCGGCGACATCGCTTGTCGCCCACTGGGCGAGCTCGGCGACGACCGTGACGTCGGGATCGGAGGCCAGCGTGTGCGTCACGTCGGGTGGTAGCGCCGGGCAGGCCGCGAGCTGCTCCCGGGTGCGCGCCGACGGATCGGCCGCCAGTACGCGCGCCCACTCCGGCCGGCCGAAACCCGCCTCTAGCAGCGCGAGTGCGACACGAGGCCGAGGCGGTTGATCAAATTCGGTGAGTCGTCCCTCGCGCCCGAGTCGTGCGGCGGCCCGTTCGAAGCGCGCGAGCGCCGCCACCTGCGTCCCCGTCAGATCCGAGCGGCGGGCCAGCACCTCGGCGAGGTCGGAATCCGCGGTCGCGATCAGCCGGTCGAGCAGATCCGCCGGCAGCGCGGGGTTCGCGGCCAGCCCGTGAAGATCGTGACGCACGACAGCATCCTGCCGCAGCGGGCGATCGCGCAGCCAGCCGATTAATGCGGCACGCGTTGAAGGGCCGACCGACGTCCGAAAACGTGTTGCCCCTTCTCCTTCGGACATGAAGGCTCGGCACATGAGTTTCACGAGCGAAGATCCCGAGATCACCTCGGTGGTAGCGACCGAGCTGCGGCTGATGGAAGCTCCACTTTCACCAGGGAACGCCGCAGGCATCGGACAACGTTCCAGCATGACGGCCTGCCTTTGACCATCAGGAATCACCTTGCAAATCCATGAAATACGCGCCGACTACGACCAGAAATCGATCGTCGTCTACCAGGCGTACTCCCCCGCCATCGCGGATCCGGCGGTGGCGGCGCAACGGTTCGTGCCTCCGTTTTCTACCAACCGGATGACGTGGATCAAGCCGTCGTTCCTGTGGATGATGGAGCGCAGCAACTGGGGACGTAAGCCCGGTCAGGAGCGGGTGCTTGCCGTCCGGATCACCCGCGAGGGCTGGGAGACCGCTCTGTCGCAAGCGGTTCTCACCGGTTTCGAGCGCGGGGTGTATCGGGACCGCGCCGACTGGGAGGCGCAGATCAAGCACGCGACCGTCAACGTGCAGTGGGACCCGGAGCGGACGCTCACCGGCGCGAGCCGCGATACCCGGTCGATCCAGGTCGGGTTGAGCCGGCACATCATTCAGCGGTTCGTGGACGAGTGGGTCACCGAGATCACGGACCTGACTCCGCGGGTGCGCAAGATATCCGACCTGCGCGCACAGGGCCGAAATGACAAGGCTTCGGCGCTGCTCCCCGGGGAGAGCGTCTATCCCCTCCCACCCGGCCTCGCGCGCAGGCTCTACCGGATCGCATGAGGCCGCACCGCAGGCGTCGCGGTGCGGCCGAAGAGCTTTCATCCGAGTCGGCGGGGCCGCCTGTGGTAACCATGGACGTGGAGCGGCCCGGCACCAGGCGGAGGCCGGGAGCCTCGGGGTAGCCATGACCGCAATTGCCAGATTCGGAGCGATCGCGCTCGACAGCGACGACCCGCAGGGACTCGCCGCGTTCTACCGCGCGCTGCTGGGTTTCGACCTGTACTACGAATCCGACGACTTGATCGTGCTTCAGGGCGAGCACATGATGTTGACGGTCGAGCGGGTGGCCGGACATCGGCGGCCGGACTGGCCGAGCGGTGAGGTGCCCAAGCAAATGCACCTCGATCTGTTCGTGTCCGATCTCGATGCCTCCGAACACGCGGCGATCGAGATCGGAGCGAGCAAGCCGGATTTCCAGCCGGCCCCCGATCGCTGGCGGGTACTCGTCGACCCCGCGGGCCACCCTTTCTGCCTGACCCTCCCGCCTCGCGCCAAAGGATGATTCCGCGCGACTCGATCTGAACCCGCACGCATTCTTCGTGTTTCGATCACCCGCAACGGAAATCGCTAACGGGAAGCCCGGTTCGACCCCACGCACCCGCCGCACGTGAACTACACTGTGTAGTAGAAGTGCCGACGAGGGAGTTCCAGTGGATGACGATGTGATCGCACGGTTCTGCGCGGCAACCGAAGCCGGCGACATCGACGCCGTGCTAGGGACTCTCGCGACCGACGCGGAGCTGGTGTCGCCACTGGCCGGTCGCGCCATCTTTCGAGGCCATCATGATCTGCGCGTGCTGTTCTCGATTCTGCTTCCCGAGCTGACCGGCTTCACCTGGCGCCACGTGGTCAGGGGTGACCGAACTGCCGTCGCGGTCGCCGAAGCGCGTGTCCTGGGCGTGCGAATCGGGGACGCGATGCTGATCGAACTGGATACCCACGGCCGGATACAACGCCTGACGCCACATATTCGCCCCTGGCTCGGACTGACGCTGCTGGCGATCGCCTTGCTCCCCAAACTCGTTCGCCATCTGCCCGTAATCCGGCGGGCCATGTCGCATAGCTGATTCCAACCGGTGGCGCACCATGCCGCGCGGGGCAGAGACACCGCAGGGCCCGCATCCCGAGGGATGCGGGCCCTGCCGAAGGCCGATTACCGAATCAGCTTGCGCCGCATCGCTTCGGTGGCGAACACCAGCGCCGGCACCAGGGTCAGGTGGGTGACCGCCAGGGCAACGGTCGAGGCGGTGTCGAAATCAGCGGCAATGGTCAGGGCGATGGTGCCGACCGCCAGCACCGAGCCGATCACCGCCGCCACGCGCAGGATCCCCGGCCACTTGTACGACAGCAGCGCCGCCGCGGTGAGGCCGATCAGCAGCGGGACGACGGTCAGCATGAGAATTCCGCCGGGCGCGACACTTTGGACCTTTCCGTCGGTGGTCGTCTCGAATGATCCACCCGCGGCCGCGCCGAGCAACCAGACGATCATGTTCGCCACTACGGCCCCGGCAATGGCGCTCAGCACGGCGACCGGGCGGCTCAGGGCGGGGATGGACACTTTGCGAACGGAGTTGGTGGCTGCGGTTGTCATGATGACCTCCGGTGGAAGAAGCGGTGCGGTTCTCGTGTGCCTCCCATAGTGAAACCTCAATAATTGTTCAGGTCAACCCCTTTGCTCACCGCCCTCGAAACGGCAACGTCGCATTTCCGCCAGCACGTGCGACGGGCGGCCGTGAGGATCGGGGGAATGACAGCCGATCCGATGACCACCCTGCACGCCTTCTACCTGGCCGAGGCCGAATACCTCACCGAGGGCGCCGAATTCGAACGGATGGCCGCGCACTTGGCCCCGGACATCGTCATGCACCAGGCGCCCAGCCTTCCCTACGGCGGCGAGTGGCACGGCCACGAGGGTTTTCGGCGGTTCATCGCCGCCATGGGCGAGAGCTGGGATGGACTGTGGTTCGACGAGCAGCAGTTCCTCAGCGCCGACGATCGGATCGTGGTCCACACCCGCGGACGGCTGCGCGCGCGACGCACGGGCCGAACGCTGAATACGTCTCTGCTGCAATGGATCAGCTTCCGGGACGGCTTGATCACCGAGTTCCGCCCGTACTACCTCGACACCGCGGCCGTGCTGGCCGCGCTCGCCGACTGATCGGTCCGCGCCTGTTTACTTTACCTTCCGGATGGTAAAGTAAAATCCGTGGTTACCAATGCGCGAGCCAAGATCCTCGACGGAGCCCTCGAGCTCCTGCGTGTGGAGAACGGCGGCAGCATCACCCTCGATGCCGCCGCCAAACAGGTCGGCCTCACCAAACCCGGTCTGATGTACCACTTCCCGACCAAGGAAGCCCTGATGCTCGGCGTCGTCGACCATGTCGCCGCCCGCTGGGAACGCAAGCTGATCGATCATCTGGGCTGCGAGCCACAGCAGGCGAGCGCGACGCAGCGGATCGCCAGCTACGTCGAGGTCGCGCTGACCGGGTCGTTCGATCGCGCCGATTTCGCGATCTGCGCGGACGCGGTCTACCACCCGGCGCTCACCACGACCTGGGTCGCGCGATTCGAGCCCTGGCTCGCCCTCCCGCCCGAACTCTCCGCGGCACAGCGCGCCCGGCTCACCGCGGCGCGGCTGCTGGCCGACGGGTACTGGACCGCCGCCGCGACCGGCGTCTTTCCCGTTCCCGAACACGAACGCGCGGCGCTGCTCGCGGTCGTCAGAGATCTCTTGAAAGGCACGAACCCCTGATGCGGAAATGGTTACTGCTGGTGGCCGCGATCGGGCTCGAGGTCACCGCGACCCTGTCCCTGCGGGCCGCCCTCGATCACCCGGGCTGGTACATCCTGGTCGCCACCGGATACATCGGCGCTTTCATAGCGCTGAGCCTGCTCCTGCGGGCCGGCATGGCCCTCGGTGTCGCCTACGGCATCTGGGGCGCCAGCGGTGTCGCGTTGACAGCGGTGCTGGCCGCCGTCCTGTTCGGCGACCCCCTCACCGCCGCGATGGTCGCGGGCATCGCCCTGGTCATCGCCGGGGTCCTGTGCGTCGAACTGGGCTCGCACCCCGCCCCCGCCGAGCAGGAAGGCGCGCACTGATGGGCTGGTTGTTCCTGGCGTCGGCGATTGTCGCGGAGGTCTCGGCGACGCTGTCCCTGCGGATGGCCTCCCAGGCGGACGCGAACAAGTCCTGGTACGGCGTCGTCGCCGCGGGCTATGTCGCCGCGTTCACCTTCCTCACCCAGGCGCTGGCCCAGGGCATGGGAATCGGTGTCGCCTACGGCATTTGGGCAGCGGCCGGCGTCGCACTCACCGCGCTGGCGTCCCGGGTCCTGTTCGCCGAACCGCTCACCAAGGTCATGATCGCCGGCATAGCCCTGATCGTGGCAGGCGTGCTCCTGATCGAACTGAGCACCACGCACTAGCGCGAATGACGCGGGCGCGGTGCACGTTCGACCTCGGTTCAGCCCACGATGCGGTGGATGATCGCCGTGCTGAGCCGGGCGGGCTCCTGTTCCGGGACCCAGTGACCTGTTGCTGCCAGCTCCACGAATTCATAAGGCGCGGTGACGTGTTCGGCGCAGCCGTAGGCCGCCGAACGGGAGACCGCCATGTCGTCGGCGCCCCAGACGAAGGTCGTGGGCACCGTCACCGGGGGTACCTCGTGCCAGCTGGTGCCCCGGGCGCGGTACCAGTTCAGTGCGGCGCTCATCGCGCCGGGCTCGGAGAGCAGGCGGATGTGGGCGTCGGCGGTTTCGCGGGTGAGTGCGTCGCCGTAACCCAGGCGGAGGGCGGCGGCGTCGTTCGTCAGCAGCAGGTCGGCGGTGCCGTCCTGTTCCAGGAGGCCCAGATACGCCGACATCTCCTGTTGTTCGGGGTCGGTGCCGATCGCCCGGGCGAAGGCCGCGGGGTGCGGCACCGAGACCGCGGTCAGGGATGTCACGCGGTCGGGGTGGTGGGCGGCGGTTGCCCAGGCGACGATCGCGCCCCAGTCGTGGCCGACGAGGTGGACGGTGTCGAGCGCGAGGGCATCGCACAGGCCGACGACGTCGGCCACCAGTTCGCTCAGGCGGTAGGCCTCGACCGGATGGTGGCGGGCGCCGGCGGAGTAGCCGCGCTGGTTCGGGGCGTAGCTGGTGATCCCGAACGCGCTCAGGTGCTGGGCGACCGCATGCCAGGAGGCGGCGCTCTGCGGGAACCCGTGCAGGAGCAGGGCCGTCGTGCGCTGCGCGGTGGAAACCGGTCCCGCGCGGTGCACCTCGAAGTTCGAGTCGCCCACCGGGACCAGCAGGGTCGGTGTCGCGGTGGTCATTTCGCGGGGAAAGCGTTCTGCAGGCCGCCCACCTCGGTGATCTTCCAGGCGGCGTTGCGATCGATGGTCAGGGAGTAGGTCACGGTGGTGGTCGCGCCGTCGGGGGTCTGGGCGCTGGTCGAGGTGACCTCGAGGTAGGCATTGATCTTGTAGATGCCGCCCGCTTCGGAGAGGATCGAGGCCGAGAGCGGGGTGGCCTTGGAGGTCCACTGCAGCGGGAGCAGGATCTGCTCCAATTGCGGGGCGGTGGCGTCGAACTTCGCGGACAGCTGCGGGGTGGTGCCCGCTTTCAGGCGGGTCAGCCACGCTTTGGTGTCGTGGTAATCGATGGTGGATGCCCCGACCGCGTAGTCGGTGGCGACCTGCTCGGCGTGCCGCTCGTCGGCCGCCCGGGAATCACGATCGGCCAGTTCGGATCTCGCGGAGTTGTAGAGCATCCCCAGGACGATGATCACCACCAGCGGCAGCACCAGCGCGACCGCGTTCCGCAGGGTCGACAGGGAGATCGAAATCGAGCGCTGACCGTTGGCGGGCGCGGGCGCGGGAGGGGACTTGGGGGTCTTCGCCAAAACCGCAGGCGCCGTGCCGGTCTCCGTCGCAGCCGCACCTGTCTCGGCCGCCCCGGACTCCGGACCGGTCCCGGTGCCGGCGTCTATCCGTGTTGTCATCGCTGTGGTCCTCTCACCGAAATGTGCTGTGGCCCCATCAATTACTTGACCCCGAGCCGAAAGTGCAGTGTGCCGTCGGCGTCGACGCTCTGCAGCGCCTGTCCCAGCAGCGCGCCGATGTCCAGCGCCGGTACGCGACCAACCGCGTCGGCGACCACCGGCTGCAGCATCGGACCCAGCTGCGCGGCATCGGGCCCGATGCGGGCGATCAGCTCGGTCACCTCCCGCAGGAAGGGAACCAGCCCGTCCCCGGTGAAATACGCCGAGACCGGCCGGCTCTCGGCCAGCGCCGAACCCGACTCCACGATCTTGTTCAGCGTGGTGCCGAACGCGCCGAACTCGGGTCCCGCGGTGGCCAGCGAGGGCCCGAGCCAATCGATGTCCCCACCGAGGGTCTGGATGTCGTCGAAGAGCTGCCGCACCGGCCCGGTCCGGCTGAGCAGGGTCGCGGCCAGCAGCGAGGTCGAGCGCTGCAGGGTCTGCACGGCGGGATCGGTGCCGGTGAAGGCCCGGTCGAAGGTGCCGACCAGGTTCGAGATGACCGCCGGATCGAACTGTGCGAGCAATCGCACGAGTTTCGCCGAGAGCGCGGTGATCGTCATGGGCATGCGTACCCGATCAGCCGGAATCCGTTGCCCGTCTTCGAGATACGGGGCGGTCGCGGTCGCAGGTGAGAACTGCACGTAGGGTTCGCCGAGTGCGGAGAGCTGTTCGATCCGTACGGTGCTGGACAGCGGAATCCGGTAGCGGTCCTCGATCCGCAGCCGGACCAGCACGCCCGCGGCGTCCTTGCTGACGGATTCGGTGCGCCCCACCTGCACCCCGGCCAGCAGGATCGGCGCGTTGGGCCCGAGTCCGCCCGAATCGTCGAGCAGCAGTTCGGCATCGACGTAGCCGCGCCGGGGGTCGACGTGCAGCACCCCGAACGCCATGTACGCCACCCCGGCGACCAGGACCGCGACGATGGCCGAGAGTGACACGACCGCGCGAACATTCATCGCACCGCTCCGATCATGCGCAGGGTGCCCAGGATCCGGCCGGTCTGCTCCTCGGGCGAGCCCGTGCCGGGCACACCGCTCACCCCCGCCAGGTTCACCTTCGGTCCCTGCTCGGCGAAGGGGATGATCTTGTTCTGGATCAGGTCGACGAGTTTCTTCATCGTCGAGGGCGAATCGGTGTCCAGGGGGTGCGCGCCGAAGAGCATGGGCACGACCGCCCGGGCGGTGCCGTCCAGCGATTGCACGACGGGTGCGAGCCAGGTCAGACTGGGTGCGACCGGGCCGAGCGCGGTCAGCACGAAGATGACCCCGATCTCGGCGTTGATGGTGTCCACGGTGTGCTGCACGCCGTAGGGGGTCAGCAGGACGTCGAACATCGGCAGGTTCTGCACCAGGCCCTGATCACCGGTGGCGGCGAGCCCGTTCAGCAGGGTGTCGACCGAGTTCAGGTTCTCCCCCATGTCCATCAGGTCCGCCCCGAGCAGTCCGGCCAATCGCGCTGTGTCGGCGGGGTTCTCGGGCATGACACCGTTCATCGTGGTGACGATGGTCTGGATGTCGGTCACCGCGCCGCTGCCCACGAACGCGGAGAGTCCGGCGAAGATGTCCTCGATCGGCAACGCGGCGATGGTCTGCGCGAGTGGAATCGTGGCCCCGGGTTCGAGCACCGAACCCGCGGCGGTAGCGGGCACGCTCAAGGCGATGTGCACATCGCCCAGCGGTGTCTCCTGCCGCAGTGCGGCCGTGGTCTCCGCGGGCAGGCGCACCGAGGTGCGCACGGCGACCTCCGCGACCACGTATCCGCGCCGGCCCGCGATCGTGGCGGCGGCGGGATCGGGGTCGACGAGATCCAGCGCGGTGAGTTCGCCGACGCGCACGCCGTCGGCGAACACCTTCGCGCCAGGGGGCAGGTTGAGCACGTCGGCGAATTCGATGCGCAGCGGGTAGGTCGGGCCGTCGACTCCGGAGCCGGGAACGGTGATCTCCGACGGCTTCCACCCGCAGGCGGTGAGCGTCAGCAGCAGGGCCAGCACCGCGCCGAGCCGGCGGCCGATCCGCCGGTTCATCGTGCGCTCACCGCGCTCAGCAGGGCGGGAAGCAGGGGCACGGTGATGGCTCCGTTCGGATTCGTCCGGCACTGCTGCCCGGTGATCGCCTGCACCCCCGCGCAGACCGCGACCGTATCCTGCTGTGCGAGAGCGATGCTCGGCCCGGCGTAGCCGATGCGCGTCTGCCCGGTCGCCGGGTCCTTCGCCGAGCCGAAACCGCCCGCGATCGCCGGGACCATGGCGATGAGCTCACGCAGCGAACCGACGCCGGACGCGATGAGGCCGGCCAAGTTCTCCACCGAATCCAGCGCGCGCAGCGCGGGCGAGGCGAACATCACGATCACATCGTTGATCTGGGGCAGCGTCTTGCTCAGTCCGTCGACCAGATCGATGATCGGCGGGAAGGCGATGAGGTTGATGTCGTTGAAGGTCTGCGGCAGCCCGGTGATCGTTTCGCGCACCTGCGACCAGCCCGCGCGCGCCCGCCGGGTGAGCTCGCCCAGGGCGTCCAGGAGTGCGCCGATGTGGCCGATGGCGGCGTCGGGCGCGGCCAGCGCCGTTCCCAATTGGTTGATGATCGCGTTGAGTTGGTCGCCGGTGCCGCTGGTGGCCCGGTCGAGCGCGGTCAGTCCCGCACCCAGCGCGGCCTGCTCGGCGGGGTCACCGGCGCCTTCGAGCTGATCGGCGAGATGCGCCAGCGCGTCGAAGGTCTCCGAAAGGCTTTTGGGGGTCAGTGTTTTGGTGATGCACTCCCCCGGGTTCCAGCCCGCGCCCGCCGGTTCGTCCCCGACCAGGGTGAGGGTGCGGTCCGCGAGCAGGGTGTCGCTGACGGTGACCGCGCCGACATCCAGCGGCAGGGTGCGATCGGCCCGGACGGTGAACCGCACCCGGGCCACGGTCCCGGCGAGGTCGATGCCGGTGACCTCGCCGACGCGCACCCCCAGCACGGTGACCGCGCTGCCTTCGTACAGCCCGATGCTGTCGGGCATATCGGCGCAGTAGGCACGGGTGGGCGGGGATTCGTTGCCCGCGGTCAGGGCGATGGCGCCCGCGGCGATCACCACGAGTGCGACCGTGGCGGACATCAACGCGCGCGAGCCCAGGATCCTGTTCAGCATCAACACACACCTCCCGGCACCGGGACGCAGATGCCCGCCACGGTCGCCGCGGATTGATCGACCGAGATGCCGCCTTCGGGCGGCAGCAACGGTAAGAGCTTGTCGCCCATGGCTTTCAGGGACACGATCAGCTCACCCAGCCGAGTGGCGAGCTGCTCGAGCGGTGGTATCGCGTCGGCGAGCGGCTGCGCGCGTTCCTTCAGTCCGCGATCCCAGGCGGTGCCCAGCGGCGCCAGATCCTGCAGCACCGCCGCCAGGTCGTTGAGCGCGTTCGCGACCTGGGTCTTGTTGTTCTGGATGATGTTCACCATCGTGCCCAGCGTGGTCACCAGGCGCGCGAGGACATCGGAGTTCTCGCGCATGGCGGTGAGGTACTCGTCGGCGAAGTTCAGGGTGCGGGAGATGTCGCTGTTCTGCCGGTCGAGGAGACCGACCAGATCCTGGGCGGCCTGCACCGCGGACCGCACCGATTCCGGGCTCTTGTCCAGTGAGTTCGAGAGCTGGGCCAGGTTCTGCCGCAGCACGGTGCCGTCGACCTCGCGTACCGGGCGCACCGCGTCCTGGAACGCCGCGGTGAGGTTGTAGGGGATGCCGACGCGCTCGCGCGGGATGACACCGTTGCCCAGAGATTTGGTGCCCGCCGGTTCGACGGCGAGGTAGTAGCCGCCCACCACGGTGAGCATGCGGATATCCAGAACGCTCTGGTCGCCGATGAACGTCTCGCGCCGCGCGGTGAATTCCATGGCGACCCGATCCGCGAGCAGGGTCAGCGATTTCACCTTCCCGACCGGGATGCCCGCGATGCGCACGTCATCGCCCGGGCGGATGGTCCCGGCCTGGGTGAGTTCGGCGCGGTAGGTGGTCTCGGGGGTGGTGCCGGTGAGATAGACGACGCCGATGCCGGTCACCAGCAGCACGACCGCGCACAGGCCGCCGATCCCCCAGCGCAGGTCGGTATTGCGTGGTTCGCCCTGGCGGACACGAGATTTCAGGAGTTGCACAGCGTGATCCTCTGGCCGGCGATCAGGATTCGGAGCGGCTCGGGAGCCTGTGCGCTGCCGCGCGAGCAGCCCGGTTGCGCATCCGGGCCGGTCCGGGGCAGCGCCGCGGTGACCGACTGGATCAGCCCGGGCATCCGGTCGAAGACCGCGACCGCGTCGTACGGGTCCGGGAACGCCTGTTTGAGCAGTGCGTCCAGGTCCCGGTCGCGGGCGCCGGTGAGTCCGAGCACGGTCAGCATGCTGCGCAGCGGCTGCAGCACCGGGGGAATCTGGTTCGAGAAGTTCACCAGCCCGGGCAGTTTCTCGGCGATGACGACGAACAGGTCGGTGAGGCTGCCCAGGAGCCGGACGGCGTTGCCGGAGTCCCCGCCGATGTGCTCGGAGACCCGGGACAGGTTGGCCACCAACGTACTCAGGACGGTTTGCCGGTCCGAGGCGTACCGGCTCAGTTTGTCGATCGCCCCCAGCGCCGGACCCAGTCCGGTGCCGTTGCCTTCGACGACCGCGAGCAGGCTGGTCGTGAACTGGTTCAGATCCGCCGGGGACAGCTCGCGCAGCACCGGCTGCAAACCGTTGAACAGCGTGGTGATGTCGAAGGCCGAGATGGTCTGATCGACGCCGAATGTGGTTGCTGCGCTGCGACGTTCGCCGGGTTGATCGGGCTGGTCGATCTCGAGGTACCGGAAGCCGGTGAGGTTCTGATAGCGGACAGCGACCTTGGTGTTGGTGAACAGCGGGCGGTCCGCGACGACGGTGAACCGCACCCGGGCCAGGGTGCCCGCCAACTCGACGGCGACGACCTTGCCGACCTGCACCCCGTACAGGCGCACGTCGTCACCGGGCCGCAGTCCGTTCGCGTCGGCGAACATGGCCGTGTGCGTGTCGGTTTCGCCGTCGACCGGGCGGGTGATCAGCGTGAACACGCCCGCCAGAACCAGGACCATCGCCGCCACCGCGAGCAGGACGCGAACGAACAGTGCACGGGTGCTCATGGCTGTCCCTCGTTCGGGTTCGGCAGGCCCGTCACAGCGGCCAGCGGCGCGGCCAGACCGGGCACGAGATCGAGATCGAGATCGATCCGCACGTCCAGCACCGGTCCGTCCGGGCCGGGTCGGAATCCGCGGGCGAGCCGATCGAGCAGTTCACTCGACTGTGCCCCGGCCCCCTGCGGGTCCGGAACCGCGGCGCTGATTCTGTCCAGCACCATCGTCAGCACGGGCAGCAGTCCGCCGAAATACGGTCGCGCCGTGCCGAACAGGGCTGTCACCGCGGGCAGCAGTTCGTTCTGCACGCTCGGCCACATGTACGCGAATTTGGCGATGTGCTCCTCCTCGCTGAGATAGCCGTTGGCGTAGCTGGCGTGCAGCACGGTCAGTCCGCCGGTGACCATGGGTGGCACCCCGGCCAGGGCCGCGCCGTACCGGTCGAACAGCTCCGCGGACGGCCGCTGCGCGGTCTCGACGTAGGAGCGCGCGGTGGTGCCGATGGCCTGCAACAGCGGGGTGAAAGCGCCCAGATCCCGGGAGAATTTGTGCAGCAGTTCGGTCAGCTGCGGGGTCAGGACCTGCTGGGTGAGATCGCCCGTGGAGTTCAGCAGCGCCGCCAGGGTCGCGTCGCGCAGGCGATCGGCGTTGCCCCCGGTGAGGTCGACGGTCGAGCCGTCCTCCAGGGCCGCGCCGGCGCCCTCGGGATGCAGTTCGAGCGCGCTGATGCCGAACAGATTGCCCGGCACGTAGTCGACCGCGAGTCCGGTGGTGAGTCCGAACAGCTGAGATCGCTGCAGGCTCAACTCGATTCGGCGCTGGCCCGCGCGGGCGAACTCGATCGTGGTGACCGATCCGACGCGGACGCCGTCGAGCCGGACGTCGGTGCCGGGACCGATCCCCTCGCCGACGTAGCCGACGACCAGTGCGACATCGATGCCGTCCGCCGGTGCGGACTCCGGGGCCACCCGCCAGGCCGCGCCCGCGACCAGTGCGATCGCGACGGCGCAGATGCCCAGGATGCGGGCGCGACGCGGCCCGACTTCGGTTCCGGGAAGGGTGTATTCGGGCATGGGCTCACCCCGTGAATGTGATGGGGGATTGAAATCCCCAGAGCAGGATCGTGGCGACCATGTCCAGGGCGATGATCGATACCAGACTCGCGCGAATGGCGCGCCCGGACCCGATGCCGACGCCCTCGGGACCGCCGGTGGCGAAAAACCCCTGATAGCAATGGATCAGCACGACGGCGATCGCGAAGATCATGACTTTGACGGTCGCGGCGAACACGTCCCAGGCCAGCACGAATTGGTCGAAGTAGTGGTCGTAGGTGCCTGACGGGGTGCCGTGCACGACGGTCACGATCACCTCGCAGGAGAAGTAGCTCAGGATGAGCGCGACCACGAAAGCCGGTGCCACCGCGATGATTCCGGCGATGACGCGGGTGGTGACGACGAACGGAACCGACCGGATGCCGAGCGATTCCAGGGCGTCGATCTCTTCCGAGATGCGCATCGAGCCGATCTCGGCGGTCATGCGGCAGCCGGCCTGCGCGGCGAAGCCGACGCCCGCCGCGATGGGCGCCAGTTCGCGGGTGACGCCGAACGCGGAAATGAGCCCGCTGAGCTGACCCAGCGACAGCAGATTGAGCGCGCTGTAGGCCTCGATGCCGATCGATGCGCCCATCGCCGCGCCCATGAGCAGCATCAGCGGCACGACGCCGCCGCCGACGATGATCGAGCCACGGCCCCAGGTCATATCGGTGATGACCGAGATCGTCTGGCGGCGGTAGTGCACCAGCGTGTACGGGATCGAGGACAGCACCTGCCAGCAGAAGCCGAGTACGAAACCGAGCGCGTCAATCGGGCGCATGGGTTGCAGGCGGCGCTCGAAGCGGATCGCCCAGCGCAGTCCGGCGGGCCGGTACGGCGCGGCCATCAGGCCATCCTGACGGGCAGGAACATGGTGACCACCTGGGTGA
Source organism: Nocardia sp. NPDC057668 (assembly GCF_042799795.1). Lineage (NCBI taxonomy): Bacteria > Bacillati > Actinomycetota > Actinomycetes > Mycobacteriales > Nocardiaceae > Nocardia > Nocardia sp. NPDC057668. The sequence goes on from NZ_JBHVIC010000004.1 coordinate 67,281, forward strand.
TCGCGGTGTTGAGCACGACAACCGCCGCGACCGACATGACGACCGCGGCATTGACGCCGTCGGCGACTCCGCGCGGTCCGCCCTTGGCCTCGAGGCCGCGCTGACAGGCGATGATCACCACCAGGAATCCGAACAGCGTGGCCTTGATGAGCGACACCCACACGTCGATCGGGGTGGTGAAGGAACCGAAGGACTGCCAGTAGCTGCCCGGGGTCACCTCGAGCGCGGTGACCGCGACGGCGAAACCCGAAGCGATGCCGACGAAGACGATGAGGATGTTGAGCAGCGGCGCGACCAGCATCATGGCCGCGATGCGCGGCACCACGAGTCGCTGCACGGGATCGACGCCCATCACACGCATGGCGTCGATCTCCTCGCGCACGGTGCGCGCGCCCAGATCGGCGGCGATGGCGGCGGCTCCGGCCCCGCCGAGCAGCATCGCCGTGGCCATCGGCGCGCCCTGTTTGATCACCCCGAGCCCGCCGGCCGCGCCGATCATGGAGTCGGCGCCGAGCTGGGTGACGATATTGCCGACCTGCGCGGAGACGATGACACCGAACGGGATGGCCATGAGCACGCTGGGCACCGCGGTGACCCGGATCAGGAACCAGGCCTGCACGAGGGTTTCGCGAACTTGGAATCGGCCACGAGCGGCATCGGTGGCCCCGATCGCTATGGCGTGCGCGCCGATTCGGAGTGCGCGCCCGAGGGTGGCCACGCTCGAGAGTACGGTTTCGGCGAAATTGCGCCGGAGTACCGCAGCCGGTTTCGGCGGTGGTTCGATCGCGTCGCCGTATTCGGATTCGAGCACCGTCCGAAGCCGGGAATTAGCGTCATTGCTCTGTGTCATGGATTCCGACGTCGCTGTTCTACTTCGAGGTTCCCGACCGGCGATATCGGATTTTCACCGACCGCCTCGGGCGCCACGTGGACGAGGAAACGAACTCCGCGCGGGCAGCGTTCGTGGGCTACGCGGTGACGCTACCATATGAGCTGGACCACATTCCAGACATCATTCCAGATTAGTGCGCAGTTTTCCGCCCGACAGTGGAAGCGATGATCCGCCCGCCGTGAAGCCACGGCCTACTGCTCGTAAACCGTTGAACACCAAGCAATATGAGAGATGCCGACAGCCGGCACCGGCTCAGTACGCGATGAAGAGAATTTCCTCGCGTGAGTAGTCGTGGGTGGGATGCACCTCGGCCAGGTGCGCGCGAGTCTTGGTCACGAGGTCTTCCTCATCGGTCCCCCGGATGTACTCGCCGCAGGGGCAGTTGAGCCGTGTCTTCATTGGATTCCCTTCCGTCGCAATGCGAGCGAGTCCACCGCGGCAGTTCGCGGGGCACACCCTCCGACACCAAAGCATAGCGGTGTCCAGACAGATGTCCATAAGAAATGTCGGGACGACTCGACGAGATTCACCGCGATCGCGGTCGAGAATTCATTCGGCTTTCAAATAGTGAACGGCGTTCATTTCATCTATTAGCCGATACATCCCGGACCGGGGCACTCCATGCGACACCCAATCCTGGGGCGTCGCGAACGGAACGTCACAGTGACGCTTCACCGTGAAGGCCCACAGCCGGATCATCACACCCTGTGGCGGACACGCCGAGTGCCGCAACGGTCGAATACCGTTGCGGCACCGGCGCTATGAAAGGGACCGGCTACAGGTCAGCGGTCAGCGGATTGCCCGGGGCCACGCTCGCGCAGTTCGACCCCGCCGGTACACCGTCGAAGCGGGCATCGATCCAGGCCATCGCGCCGGTGGTCCAGACCGCCAGGGTCGGGATGTGGCTCAGGCCGTCGTACTCGTGGTACTCGACCGCGCTGTTGCCGGTCGCGCAGTACTGCCGCACGAGACTGCGCACATCGCCCGCGACCATGACGCCGTCGCCGCGCCCGACCGTGGGATTGCTGCCGGGCGTGCCCTCGATGTCACCGCCGGCGCCCTGCGCGATGTACAGCGGAATGGTCGGCGTCGGTGCCGAGCCGAGGTTCACCTTGTCGACCGTATCCACCAGCGCCTGAACGCTGTTCGGATCCGCGTACTCCGGCTTGACCAGCTGCTGCCAGGACAGGCCCGGGTACTGGAAGAGCACGTTCGCGATGGACGCGTCGTGCAGCGCGGCCACGACCTGACGGCCGCGATCGCTCAGATAGGGCGAAAGGTCGATGTCGTACGACCGCGCGATGCCGATGATGGCCATACCGGCCACACCCGCCCAGCCCAGACTGCCACTGACATACCGCAGGTTGTGCGCCGGATTCACCAGCAGTCCGCCCTGGGTCGCGCCGACGATCTTGTCGTTGACCTCGGGGGCGTAGTCGGGGGCGAGCGCGGCGGCCCAGTTGGTGGCGATCGCGCCGCCGGAATACCCGACGAGCCCGATACGGGTGTCCGCGGTCAGACCGGTTTCCCGGGCCTGGGTCGCGGCGCGAATGGAATCCAGAGTGGTCATGCCGTATTCGGGTCCGGCCGCGAAATCCGCCTGCGGCCCTTCGGTGTCGGCGATGATCGCGGTATAGCCGCGCGAGAGGATGTCCGCGATCAGGATGCTCTCGGACGAGAGCACCATGCCGCCGAAGCTCAGGTCACCCGCGATCGAGCGCGAGGGACCGTGCTCGGGACTGAGCGAATCGTAGAACGACTGGTACGCAACGGCTTTCGCCGGATCGACCCCGCCGGGCGGCAGCAGGACGGACGTGACGTTGGCGATCGGGCGGAGCTGCGCGTCGGTGGTGCGATACAGCAGCTGGATCGCGGTGATCGGGGTGGGGATGGACGCGATGTGATAGCTCAGCGTCCGGGTCGCCAGCACGGTGCCGGGTGCGAGATCGCCCAGGGGCGTGGCGCCGCGGTAGGTGTAGAACGAATCGGTGGCCGCGTACGCCGCGGGGGCGGGCACCGTCGTGGACGCGAAAGCGACCGACAGCGCCGCGATCGCCGACAGCATCGGGGCGACCGTACGTGCTCTTCTCAACTTTTTCCCCTCGAAAGCCCGCGAGTAACCCCGCCCACAACCGGACGTAATTGTCCGGTTACCGGTTGGTAGTGTGTCCGCCCTCACCCGGCCGCGTCAAGAGCGAGATCGAGGAAAAAATGAAAATCTGACGTTTCGCCTATGGTCAGCGGCGGTCCGGACCGGACCGGTCAGCGCCGCAGCGAGCGCAGCAGCAGCTGCCAGGACTTGTCGGCGATCGTCGCCCGCTGGTCCTCGGGCGTCCGATTCAGCAGCGCCCCGAGCATGCCCACCGCGAGGAAGATCTCCTCGGCGGTCGCATCGGCACGGATGCTGCCGCGCCGGGTCTCGTCAGCGAGCTTCTCCCCCAGCAGCCCGTAGAGCCGGCCGATCACCTCGGTCAATCGCGAATCGCTGAGATCAGCGCCCGCCAGCGAGTCGAAAAGCGGTGTTACCGTGGTCATTTGCTGAAATATCTGGTCCAGGAGCTCATCCAGGGTGGAGTCCACATCGGCGGCCAGGGCCTCGAGTTGCTCGATATTCTCCCGGAATACGGCCAGGATGATCGCCTCACGATTGGGGAAGTGCCGGTACAGACTTCCCTGCCCCACGCCGGCTTCGCGCGCGATCAGACTCAACGGCACGTTCAGCCCGTGCGCGGCGAAAGCGCCGCGCGCGGCTTCCAACAGCGCGGCACGGTTCTCCGCGGCCGCGGCCGGGCCTTTGTTGACACGTCTTGGCGAGCTCACGCCATTGACGTTATCGGGTGCGGTTCCGGCCCGAGCATCGGTCCCACTCACCGGGACCGGCCCGGAAGCGAAGTCGTTCGCTCGGCGGTTGCGCGTCGAACGGTCGCCGCCATCCGGACCCGGCTACTCGCGCGCGGTGCGGGCGGTCAGGAAGTCATCGACCAGGCGGATGCAATCGGCCTCGGTGACGGGCTCTCCGCCGAGCAGGCGCTGGAAGACGATGGGGCCGACCAGTTGCGCCAGCGCCAGGGCTCGTTCCCGCTCCCCCACCGGTTCCCGCATCTCGAGGCTGTCCAGTACCTCGTCCAGCGGGCGCCGGTACTGCTCGATGATCCGCTCGCGCAGTGACGTAAAAGCCGGGTCCGCACGGTAATCGGCGTGCTCGGCCGTCGCGAGCCAGGCCATGGCCATGACATTGATCGGTGCGTCGTTGATGACCGCGGCCTGGCGGGTGATCAGATCGATGAGCCGGGTGCGCAGGTTTCCGCTGTCCCGGGCCTCGACCACGGGTGGCAGCAGGGCCTGCAGCGCGGTGGCGCGCAGGTGTGCGGCACTGTCGAAATGCCGGTACAGCGTGGTGCGGGCGACCTTCGAGATCCGGGTGACCGCTTCGATGGTCACCGCCTCGATCCCGCCGGCGGTCAGCAACGAGGTGGCCGCCCGCAGCAGATGCGCGCGCGAGCGGGCTTTCCGCGGGTCGCCGTCACCGTCGATCGGCGTCGTGAAATCGGCTTCCGTCGAACTCTTTTCGATTTTCACGCCGATACCATCGCTATTACCGGTTGTGTTACTGGCACTTCTACCGTCCCCCTGGCAAGTGTGCTACTGGTAGTAGCGTAACGCTACCTTCAGTACCTTTGGGAGACGCCGATGACTTCCGGCCCCGCCCGACTATCGACGATGCAGCGCTGGACGCTCGTGCTGTCCTGTCTGGCAATCGTTCTCATCATCGCGTCGATGGCCGCGCTGTACACCGCGCTGCCCCAGATCGTGTCCTCGACGGGTGCGACGCAGCAGCAGCTGACCTGGATCGTGGACAGCTACACCCTCGCGCTGGCCTGTCTGGTGCTGCCGGGCGGGGCGCTCGGCGACCGGTACGGGCGGCGAGCGGCACTCGTCGTGGGCCTGGCGATCTTCGCGGCGGCCTCGCTGGTGCCGGTGTTCGTGGACGGGGTCGGCTGGCTCATCGCGGCCCGGGCGGTGGCCGGTGTCGGCGCGGCCCTGGTGATGCCCTCCACGCTGTCGCTGCTGACCGCGAGCTTCCCCGAATCTCGGCGCGGGCTGGCGGTCGGCATCTGGGCGGGCATGGCCGGCGCGGGCGCCGTGGTGGGCATCATCGGGTCCGGGGTACTGGTGGAACACTGGTCGTGGCAATCGATTCCGCTGGCCATGGGCATCGCGGGGGCGGTCTTCACGATCGCCTCGTGCACACTGCCCGAATCCGCGGATCCCGCGCGGCCGCCGTTCGATCTGCCCGGCTCGGCGCTGTCCAGTCTCGCGGTCGGGCTCCTGGTGCTGGCGATGGTCGAGGTTCCCGCGCGCGGGTGGACGCATCCGGTGCCGTGGGGTGCGATCGCGGGTTCGGTGCTCGCGGGCGCGGTGTTCGTGGTGGTCGAATTGCGAACCCGGCATCCGCTGCTGGATGTTCGGCTGTTCCTGCGCCGCGGATTCGGCAGCGGCGCACTGTCGGTCGCGATCCAGTTCCTGGTCTCGTTCGGGTTGTTCCTGCTCATCGTGCAGTACATGCAGCTGATCCTGGGCTACGGGCCGCTGTGGTCGGCGCTGGCGCTGGCGCCGATGGTCGGGCCGATGATGCTGCTCTCCCCCATCGCGCCCCGCATGGCCGAGCGGTTCGGACTGCGCGTCCCGACCGTACTCGGCCTGATCACGCTCGGCATCGGACTGCTCTCGGTGGCGACCCTGTCCACCGACAGCGGCTACGCGGATCTGGTGTGGCCGTTGCTGATCACCAGCACCGGCATCGGACTGGCCACCGCGCCCGCCACGGCCGCGATCGTGTCCGGGGTGCCGACCGGCAATCACGGGGTGGCGGCCGCGGTCAACGACGCCGCGCGGGAAGTCGGCGCGGCGGTCGGCATCGCGCTGGCGGGCAGCATGCTCGCGGCCGGCTACAGCGATCGCATCACCTCGACGGTGGCGGCGCTGCCCGAGCAGCTGCGCGGACCGGTCTCGGATTCTCTCGCAGCCACTTTGCAGGTCACCGCCCACCTCGGCCCGCAAGCCGACCCCCTCGCGCAGGCCGCGTCGGCGGCGTTCGTCCACGGCACCGGCCAGGCCGCGATCGCCCTGGGCGTGCTGACCCTGGTGAGCGCGGTCGTGATCGGGTTCTTGGCGCCGGGCCGGGTCCGCGCGGCTCCCAGCGTCGAATCGAGCAGCGTCGAATCGGATGCCGCCGAATCGACTACCGCCGATTCAGGCAGCGCCGAAGAGCCGGGCCAGGGTGGGCAGGACCTCGAGGTCGCCGGTTGCGGTGAGCGCGCCCTCGGCCACGGCTCGGGCGAGCGTTTGTGATCCGGCGTTCAGCGCGGCCAGGGTTCGCGCGTCGGTGACCAGTCGCGTGCGGGCGGCCGGTGCCGCGGTAGCGCGAATGTCGATGGTGGCGCCGGTGATGGTGAAGCCGAAGGTGTGGCCGTCGACGGCGAGTTCATAACTGCCGTCGGCTGTTCCGTCGGCCCGGTCCCGATCGAAACGGACCTCCAACGCCAGGGCGACGAGTTCGGGATCCAGGTACTGGTCGTCGGCGAGTTCACCCAGGCGAGCCGATCCCCAGCGCGAGAGCTCGTACAGGACCGGACGTAGCGCCTCCCCGTCGGCGGTGAGGCGGTAGACCGCCGACGCCGCGGGCGGCGGCAGGGTGTCGCGGGTGATCAGCCCCGCGGCGTCGAGTTCCTTGAGGCGCTGACTGAGCAGGCCGGTGCCGATGCCGGGCAGGCCCTCGAGCAGATCCTTGAATCGCTTGGGCCCCAGCAGCAGATTGCGCACGATCAGCAGCGACCACCGCTCCCCGAGCAGATCCAGGGCGGCGGCGATGCCGCAGTACTGGTTGTACGAACGCTTGGCCATGGTTCAGAAAGTTTAGTCTCCTACAGCATCTACTTCAGTATTATGAAGTGTGTAGTTCAGAATTAGTAAGCATTGCCGTTCGGATCGGCGTTCGCCGACCTCGTCCAGGAGGCACTCTCATGACCAATTCCCCTACCGGACCGAGCACTTCGTCCCACGCGTCGCACTCTCCCGAATCGCACGCCGACACCGGCAATCCCACGGGTCCGGGCCCGGCACTCCGCGTGCTGGCGGGTGGCCGGCTGTTGCTCGCGGCCGCGGCCCTGGCTGCTCCGCGCCGATTCGCCGCGGTCGTCGGCGTCGCGAGCTCCCCCGAACTGACATACATGACAAGGATTTACGGCGCCCGGGCCCTGGCGATGGGCTTGGGCTACCTGACCGCGTCCACACCCGAACGGCTGCGCTGGCAGCGGCTGGGCCTGATGGTGGACATCGCCGACACCGGAACCGGTCTCGTCCACCTGGCACGCCGGGATGTTCCCGCCAGAGCCGCGATCGCCATGGTCGCACTCACCGGGTCGTATGCGGTCGCGGCTGCGGCCGACGTGATGGCTCGACGCGGACAGGTCGCCCGCAGCGATCTTCGACCCCGGAAACATGCTGCGTAGACCAGTGTTTGAGCATCCACGACGACCCGATGTCACTTAACGTCGTACATACGACATCCTATAAGACAGTACCTACGACACTAACTACGCCCTAGAGACGATCACGTCGCGCGACGGCAACTCGGGGCCGTGCGCGACGCATTCGGCGAGACCCTGCCCACCACCGCCGATGACGACCCGCCGAAAACCGCCCCTTTATCCGGACAACACTGTCCGGTATCGTCCACGCTCGACAGCTGCCTTGTGGCGACCGTCACGCCCTGGCTTCTCTCCCCCCCGAAGGGTCTCTCCCGATGACAGCACTTTCGCGCCGGTCGATGATGACCGGTGTCGCCGCCGGTGCCGCACTCCTGGCCACCGGCGCCCTGACCCGGCCGGCCCCGGCCGCGGCCCGGGTCAACCGGGTCGAACTCACCCGCGAGGACCACCGCGTCGTGGTGATCGGCTCGGGCTTCGGCGGCGGCGTGACCGCGCTGCGCCTGGCCCAGGCGGGCGTGCAGGTGACAGTGCTCGAACGCGGATTGCGCTGGCGCACCGGACCGAACGCCGAGACCTTCCCGCGGGCGTCCGCACCCGACAAGCGCATCCTCTGGTACCGATCGAGCCCCAACCTCTTCGGTACCCCGATGGTGTTCGAGCCCTACACCGGTCTGGTCGAGGCCGTGCCCGGAACGAATATGACCGCGCTGTGCGCCTCCGGCGTGGGCGGTGGCTCGCTGGTGTACCAGGGCATGTCGCTGCAGCCCACCGAAGACCTGTTCAACACCTGGTTCCCCCAGGAGCTGGACTGGGCGACCCTCAACCGGGTGCATTACCCGCGCGTGGCCCAGATGCTCGGGCTCGCCGAAGCCCCCGACGAACTCATCGCGACCGACAACTACCGGGTCGCACGGATTTTCGCCGATCGCGTCCGGCAGGCGGGGATGCCGCTGTCCAAGATCCCGATGCCCATCGACTGGAACTACGCGCTCGCCGAGCTGCGCGGGGAGATGAAGCCGTCGTATTCCAACGGCGACGGTGCGATGGGCGTGAACAACGGCGGCAAGCATTCGGTCGATGTCACCTACATCGAGCAAGCCGAGGCCACCGGCCGGGTCCGGGTCGAAACGCTGCACGAGGTCACCGACATCGAGCGCGGGCGCGACGGACGCTGGGTGGTGCACGTGCAACGCCTGGACACCACCGGCGCGGTCGTGGAGAACAAGATCCTCACCACCGGGGCCCTGGTCATGGCGGCCGGAAGCCTCAACACGACACGGCTGCTCGTGCGCGCGAGCGCCAAGGGCCAGATCACGGATATGCCCGACGGCCTGGGTCAGGGCTGGGGCACCAACGCCGACCGGATCTATCTCTGGAACGACCCGACGGCGAATTTCGGTGCCGCACAGGGCGGGCCGGTGGTGTACGGCAGCAAGAACTGGAACGACCCGAAGTCCGCGTTCACCATCATCCAGGCGTCGATTCCGCCGATGGGCGTCGACGCCGCCAGCACCATGATGGTCGGCTTCGGCGTCAGCGCGGACCGCGGTCACTTCAGCTACGACACGGCGCGGGACGACGCCACGCTCTACTGGCCGCAAAACGGCGACGGCGACATCCAGAACAACCACATCGGCCCGGCGGCGCATCGCATCGCGGCTTCCACGGGCACCCTGGTCGATACCAACCTCGCGTTCAACTCGACCTGGCATGCCCTGGGCGGGGCCAACATGGGCGTGGTCTGCGACCTGGACGGCCGGGTCAAGGGTCAGCCCGGCCTGTACGTGGTCGACGGCGCGCTGATCCCGGGCACCACCGCGGCCTGCAATCCCTCGATGACGATCGCGGCACTGGCCGAACGGGCCCTGGACAACATCGTGGCCCGCGATATCGGCTCGCTCATCTGAGCATCAACGAAAGAGGCCGTGCGACAAGATATTCCACGCCTGCCGGGAGACCTGCTCCCGGCAGGACGGGTCGGTCTTGGTCAGCAGGGCCGCCAGCATCGACAACGCCATGATCACATCGGCGGCCGTGGCCTCGGTCCGCACGTCACCGCGCTGCGCGGGGTCGTCGATCTTGCCCGAGATCAGGACGAACAACCGGGTCGCCGGTTCGGTGAGCCGTGCGTCGAACGTGGATTCGGGGTCGATGAGCGCGATGAGCGCGGCCGAGTCGGTGAGCTGTTCGACGATCATGTTCAGCAGTTCGCCCAGCGAGCGCCCGGGATCGGCCGCGCGCGCCTCTATTTCGGCGATGTTGTCGTCGAATACCGCGAGCGCGATCGCTTCCCGATTCGGAAAGTGCCGGTACAGCACGCCCTGACCCACACCTGCGGTCCGCGCGATCGCCGACAGCGGTGCGTCGAAGCCGTTCTCGGCGAAAATCGTTCGCGCCGCCGCGAGAATCGCCGCCCGGTTTCCAGCCGCTGCGCTCGGCCCCTTGTTGGTTCGGCGTGCGGTGGTCATCACCTGGAGATTACCGGAGCCGGGCGCCGCCGATCGCGATACCCGTCGCCGATCGGCGCACGAGAACGACCGTTCGACGCCACATTTCGACCTCCGGGCGCAACCCCGATGGGTGTCCACCACACGAATGCCAGTCTCGAGTCCGCCCGCCGACAGCGCGGCTACAGAAGGAATTTCATCATGCGAACAGGCCGAAGACGTCCTGGCTCCCGGTCCCGCCGACCGTCCCCTCGCCGCGGTTCGATGCTCGCCTGCGCGGTGCTCGGTGCGGTCTCGATCGTGGTCCCGGCCGCGTCGGCGACCGCCGATCCCGCCGTACCGGGCTGCGGCGCTGATCATTTCGTGGCCGGTTGGACAGCGAGCGTGACCGACGCGGTCACCCCCTTGGACCCCACCGGCACCGTCGTCCCGTCCGTGGTCTCGGATCAGAGTTTCCGGATGATGATCACCCCGCACCTGGGCGGTTCGACCCTGCGCATCCGGTTGAGCAACCGGTTCGGATTGACTCCGGTCACGTTCGGCGCGGTCACCATCGGGACGCAGGACATCGGCGCGGCGGTGCGGAATCCGCGACCGGTGACCTTCGGCGCGGGTCGCTCGGCGGTGGTGCCGGCGGGCTCGGAGATCGTGAGTGATCCGGTCGAGCTGAGCTTCGCGGCCTTCACCCGGCTGGCGGTGAGCATCCACGTCGCCGGGACCGCGGGACCGCCGACCAAGCACTGGAACGCCAACGCCACCTCGTACTACTCCCCCACCGGCAGTGGCGATCTGACCGGCGGCGACAGCGGTGCGGGGTTCACCGAGAAGACCTATTCGTGGCTCTACGTCGACGCACTCGAGGTCTCGGCCCCGGCGTCGACCCGGTCCATCGTCGCGTTCGGCGACTCGATCACCGACGGCATGATCACCAACTCACCGGTCGGAGTACCCGCCGAGATCGCCCTGGCCGACACCGACGGCCGCTACCCGGACGTGCTGCAACGCCGGCTGGACGCGGCCGGAATCCCCCTGTCCGTGGCCAACGCCGGTATCGGCAGTAATCGGCTGGTCACCGACGGGCAGCCGCTGATGCTCGGCCCCAGCGGAATACAGCGCTTCCGGCGGGACGCGCTCGAGCAGGCCGGGGTCGCGGGCGTGCTCGTTCTCGAGGGCATCAACGACCTGGGACTGCCACCGCAGGCGAACGCGGACCAGATGATCGCCGGTCTCCGGCAGGTGGTGGCCGAGGCACGGCAGGCGGGGGTGAAGATCTGGCTCGGCACGATCCTGCCCGCGGCGGATGCCCTGGTCAACGGCGTGGCCATCGCACCGGCGAGTGAAGACTTCCGGCAGCGCATCAACGCGTGGATCCGCACCCAGCAGATCGCGGACGGCGTGGTCGATTTCGATGCCGCGCTGCGTGATCCCACCGATCCGACGGTGCTCGCGCGCGCGTACAGCGGCCCGGACCGGCTGCATCCCAATCTCGCCGGATACCGGGCGATGGCCGACGCGGTGGATCTGACGATGCTCGCCGAGGCGCTCGACTGCTGAATCGTGCACGGACTGCAACTACTCGACCCCGCTCCGACCGGGGGATGTCCGCGAATTATGCGCGGACTGCAAGCAGTAGGTCAGGCGCGGGCCAGGGCCCGGAACCCGGGCGAGGCCGGAATGTGCGGCAGGCCCGGTCGCAACACCACACCCTGTTCGGTGGTATCGACGTTGGCCTGCGGATACACGACCAGAACCTGTTTGAGCGCGGCGGTGAAGTCACGCCGGAACTGGTGACGGCGACGGCGATCGGACGAGTCCGCCCCGGACCCGAACTGCGCCATGAGCGATTCCCACGGCACGGTCGTCTCGCGCTTGACCGAGAACATGCGATAGGTCAACCACGCGTAGATGTCCAGGCGCAGCGCCGAACCGCCCAGGGCCTTGATGGCGTTCATGTCCAGCGGAACCGGATGGGCGGTGACCTCGCGGAAGAACTCGTCGCTGAGCCGGACGGTCGAGGTGAACAACGACGGCTGCTCTTCGTCGGTGTCGGTGCCGCACCAGATGTTGTACGCACTGGCGACGTAGAGTTTCGCGCCGATCCGGCGGTTGGCGTCGCCCTTGTACTCGATGGTCAAGGTGGCGTTGAACAGGCGATGCGATTGGTTGCGCATCCGCGTGAGGGAACCGTTCTTCCCCCCGGTCGCGGTCAGGCCCATCGCGCCCATGAAGTCGGTGAGACTGTCCCCCAACACGATTTCCTGCGATCCGGTCCGCACCGCCTCGGTGGAGAGGAAGGTCAGGATCAGCCGTGGCATCGTGCCGTAGGGGTAACCGATGGACTCGGGTTTGTTGTTCTCGTCGGTGGTCATGCCCGGCTGCACCGTCAGGGATAGGTCACCGTTGCGGCGGCCCCACGCCGGAACGTCACCCGGATCCCGATACGGTAGCGACGTCTGGGTGAACACGCGAGCCAGGTAACCGACCTCCTGTTCGCCATCCCATACCTCGGCGGCAGCGCGCACGATGTCCAACGGAGTTCGTTTGGGTCGTGGCATGGCCCCTAGTTTTGCATGATCACAGCGAAATTCCAGTTCTCACCGACCCCGTGTCCGGTTTCGGACGCCTCTTTCCTATCGTTCGCCCCGTCATCGCACGCATAACTCGCGGACACCCGCAGGTAGCGCGCGGGATCGAGCCGGGACGGGCACGCATAACTTGCGGACCGCCACCGAAACATCACCCGGTCAAGACCCCCTGTCGCGGTGCGCCCGGCGCATAACCTGCGGACATCGGCACGTCGGACCGTCGGGCTTCCCGACGTCGGACCGCCAGCCGGCGTCGGGAAGCCGGCCGTATCATCAGGCTCCGACCTGCGGTTCTTCGCGTCCCGCAACGCATAACTCGCGGACATCGGGGGAATCGAGCCGTCCGGACAGCGGATGAGCCGCGCGCGGGCCCCGATGCCACCGTGGTGCGGACAGGTGTCGGCACCGCTTCTGACCAGGGCGTTTCCCGCGACGCAGACGCATAACTTGCGGACATCGCCCCGGTGACGGGCGGTTCGGACGTCACGCATGGCTTGCGGACACCGAAACCCCTTGCCGCCCACGCATAAACGGCGGACGGGCACGCATATCCGGCGGACACGGCACGCATAACTCGCGGACACCGGCGTCCGCGCATAACCGGCGGACACCGCACGCATACCTTGCGGACACACCGCAGCCGATCACGCATACCTTGCGGACGCTGACCGGGTAATCACGCATAGCTTGCGGACGGTGGATAACCGGCGTCCGCGTGTTATGCGTGCGGTGAACGATGATTCTCCACGGGCGAGGTCGTCGTAGTCGCTGGCTGCCGGATAAATTCGCGGACGTCGTGTCCGCGTGTTATGCGCGGCGAATCGCGGGATGCCGCGCATAATAGGCGGACACTTACCGGGGTGAGTTATCCACGCATATCTCGCGGACGTCATACACAGTCCTGTGGACAACTCGGCCGCCGCACACGGATGTCCGCGCATAACACGCGGACATCCGCATTGCCGTTTTCCCAGGACGGCGCGCATAACTTGCGGACGCCGCACGCATAACTTGCGGACGCGGCCCTCGTATTTCCGCAGGTGACACGCAGTAAATGGCGCCCCCATGTAGTTCTTCCCTGTTAGAAAAATCCTGTAGTAGGCTGGCGTCGGCTGTGAACAGAGACCTCGCACGGCCACTCCCAATGACTCCCAGCAACTCTCGCTGCGGTTTCCTCGCTCCCGCTGTGTCCGGGCATGATGTTTGCCCTGATCAGCCAGCGAATCCGGCTCGTATGGGCCGTTGAACGGGTTGCGTCGCAACGTCATTGACGAATCTGCCGATCCACCCCTCGCGCGGCCGCGTACACTCTTCGCGAATCCCGCTCTTGCGGTGAAGACTTCGGATATCCCGGCGCACTCGTCCGGTGCTGCTTTCCCTTTCACGGCCTCACCTGCACAAACGGAGGGCCGGTGCGACCGGGGATTTCCGACGCGATAGCGGGGAGCGGCGTGTCGTTGCGTGTCAACTCGACGGGGGATACATTTCAGTGAAAGATACTTGTTGTACCCATAATTCGGTATCCATCCTTGGCGAGGAGGAGCTAATGGCAGCGGGTGACGCACACACGGGCAAGAAGCCCATGGGCCGCAAGAGTCTCGGGCCGCGGCACGAGACCAAAGTCCGCTACCCCCAAGAGCTCGACCTCCAGGATCTGGCCCGGACCAACGGCTACACCAGCGTCAACCAGTTCATGTCGGACATGCTGTGCGTTCTCGCCGGCCGACCGGATCTGGCCACCCCCCAGGCGGTTCAGACCGTCCGAAGCTTCGAGGAGTTCGCCCAGGCATCGTGATCGCGCTTCCCAGACAACTTCATAGGTAGGCAGAAAAGACCGAAAGCCCTGGCCGTCAGGGCCAGAGCTTCACGGTTAGGTCGATAAGTCAGGGTTGCCGCCCCTTCTCGACCTGCGCCCGCCTTCGGATATCAGCACCCCCATCAGTCTTGCAAACGCCAAAGGGTGCGTATCCGACCAATCACGACAATCAGAAAAGGCTATGGACAGCTCTGAGGATACCGCATGTCCGTGTACCCATGCACGGCAACAGCGGAGTGTTACCCCTCCCCCGGACGGCGTGTCGCTTGCGTGTTCTCGTTTTCGGAGCGAGTCGTCGTCGAAATCGCAGGTCTCTGGTAGCAAAGCTGCATCACGAAGCTCGCTGCCGGAGGACTTCGTGAGAGCTGCTGTACCCCACCAAGCTTGCCCGTCGTCGACCTCAACGGGAGCTCTGCCCACGCGTCGATGAACCGTTCCGCGTTCCGGTAGCACGGGATCGTGCCACCGCCCGCGAACGAATCGTCCCGCGTCCCCGCCCGAGTTCGGTGACCCCGCATACCCGGCCGGCGTCATGACCCGTCGCGCCCCGCACTGCTTCGAGGAGGAAGCCCCCACAGTTCGTCGCTGAACCCACACCCAGACAACGTCATATGGGCATCGAACGAGTCGAGACAGACCACTCCCCCGGAGGGGAGGGCCTGAATCGATATCGAGACTACGGCGAGGCGACCAAACCGCCCCAGACCGAAAGGTTGCGGACCGAGCTGGAACTCGGGATCCGCCGGTGCCACCGTCTTGCAACGGAGGCTGCGCTTGCTCAGCACCTCTGAGGGTAGAGCATGCCCTCACGAGAGTTCCACCCCAACAGTGCGTGACACACCGATGGCGTATGTCACGAATCGGAAACGCACGGCCCGGGTGCGTGAAAAATGTGACACACGTCCGGTTTTGCCGGACATTCACGACATCTCGCCCACGGCCGTCGCCGCTCTCGAGGCCGAGTTGTTCAGGGGACCATGGGTTCTCATCGCCGCGGACAACACCTCCCCCGCTCGCGCCCGGAACCTGTCCGCGGCACGGGCAGACCTCGCGGCGGGCACGGCGCGGTCGATCGCGGGCCGGGTCCGGCCCGGCATCCTGGTCGCGGACATCGACCCACCGCCGGGATACGCGCTCGTGGGCGACGCCTGCGCGGAATCGCTGGTGAAATGGTGTGTGGACCAGGGGCTGCCGTATCTGGTGCGCGAATCGGGCCGCCCCGGTGGCAGGCACGTGCTCACCGCCGCCCGTACGCGACGACATCGGCGGCAATGGCGACAACTGTGCGCGCGCCTGTCCCGGCAGTACGCGATCGACGTCGACGATCGCACCGGAAAGACGCTGCGCCTGCTCAGTTCTCCGCACCGCCAGGGACTGCCCTGCCCGATCCTGTCGTGCACCCTGACCCCGGCCGACATCACCGCCATTCCGCACGCCGCACGCGATTGGGACAGGGGCGTGTCCGGACGGACTCGATTCCGAGGCGCGAGCTCCGGGCAGGGCGCACGCGACGGCTCCCGCTCCGCCCGGGAGTACGGCAAAGCCTGCGCACTGGTCCGCGCCGGTTACCGCGCCGCTGACGCCTGGCATATCGTCGCCGTCGCGGGCTCGAAAGCGCTGACGCGCGGTCGGCGCTGGTGGCAGCGCTACGAGTGGATGCCCGCGGTGACCACGGTGGCAGCCGAGCAGGGCCGTACCGAATCCGAGGCGTGGGCGTTGGCCCGAACGGCTTGTCCCCCGGGGTATGCCCGCATTCGACGCGAATGGTGGCTGGTGCTGTGGGAGCGGGCCGTCGTCGAAGCCACGACCAGCCGCCCCCGGCGATTGCACGTGGGCGACGTCCACGTCGATCTCGCTCGCGACTCGGCCCGCGAAATCGACGTGCTGCGCACGGAACTGGCCACGGCCGGCAACGCGGTGCTGCCGACCCTGCCCATCCGCCCGCAACGCCGTGCCAGCGTCACCAGGGTGCTGTTTCACCTGGCCGAGGTGCTGGTGAAGCGCAACGGCTCGATCAGCGTGCGCGATCTGGCCGAGCGAACCCTGATGGATGCCAAGACGGTTCGGGCGGCGCTGGCGGTGTGCGTGCGGGCCGGTCTGCTGGTGGTGGTCCACCGGTACAGCGGCGGTGCGAAGGACACGGCGGCCTACGGGGTGGGCCCGGAGGTGACGGCCGGGCACGGCGACCACCAAACTTCCCCCACTAGCTGTAGCACCCCCGGGCGTGCCTCCCTCCCCCGCTTGCGCGCCCAGCACGCCGCCGACCGCCACCGCTGGGCACTCCGGTGCGACGCCCTGGCTCAACTGCTGCCTGGAGAGCGTCTGGCCACCAGCAACGGGCGCTCGGCGAAACTGCTGCGCTCCCTGCACCATCAACGCCGCTGGGTCCGCGCGCTCGATGCCGCCCAGCTCGAAACTCGCCGGGCACTGCGCCGCCGCCTGCTGCACGGCATCGACGCGACCGTGCGCTCGGCCTGGCTGAACTGGCTGGGGTTTCGCAAACGGCTGGTCCAATCCGTAGACCGTCTACAGTCCGACAATTGCCGCGATGAGGACCTCTACGTCATCGGTCTCGCCGATGACACCGTGCATCGCGGGCTCCGCGGTGCACGATGGCAGCCGAAAGGGGACTCGTACGCGGCTTGATGCGCCCTTGCCCGGCGGGATCCCGGGGCTTTCGGCAGAGCGGTTGATCAGACCGCGGCCTCGGCCTCGAGGTCGCCGTCGTCCGCGCTCTCCTCGGCTTCGCTTGCGAGCGCCGCGATCTCCTCGGCTTCGCTTGCGAGCGCCGCGATCTCCTCGGCTTCGCTTGCGAGCGCCGCGATCTCCTCGGCGAGGTAGAGCCGGAGCGCCTGGTCCACCAGGGCGCTGCGGCTGCCCGCGTGCCACTCGTCGGCCAGCAGATCGAGCGATTCGACGTCGGTCGAGATGATGCCCGCCAGCGGAATCTTCACCGGAGGTTCGGCGTGACGACGGCGGCGCGGCCGGGAACTGTCGACGCGCTGGAACAGCCGGCCCTTCGGCTTGGCCTCGACCTGCTCGGTGAAGTGTTCGCGCAGTTCGGTTTCGAACTGCTCGATCGCGTCCAGGACGACCTCGCCGTAGCTGCGGCCCCGGCCGCGCTGCTGCTTCTCGGCGTGGGTGAGCCGTCGAAGCGCGTCGGCGACAACCGAAGCCACGTGCGCCTCGGGGGTGGACTGGGTGGCCCGGGCCCGGGCGGGGGCCTGGCGAGTGCGCTTGCTCGCCGCGGGCTCGGCCGCCGGGGCGGGACGGGCGGCCGTCTTTCGCGCGGGTTTGGGCGCGGGCGCCGGTTCCGGAGTTTCGACGGCCCGGAGGGTTTCGACCACGGCCGGAGGTGTGGGCAGGGTCGGCGGCACCGCTGCCGGAGGCGGCGGCGGGGGGAGCAGATCGTCGATGTCGTCGAGATCGTCGGACTTGAAGGCGCCCTTCCGGCTCATTTACACAACCTCCTTCGCGCGTTCGCCGGCAGCGAGGCGAACGAGAATTTCCTTGGTCAGCGCCTGATAGTCCGAAGCCAAGGGTTCCGCGTCACGTGACCAGCGTTTGACGGGCGCCTCGCTCGAATCCTCCCCGCCCTTGGGCGGAGTGAAGTCGATGAGCTCCTGGGGCGTGAGATGGAAGGCGCGTGCGTCGAGCGCGGTGGCCTTGTCCTGCCGGACGAAATTCCGGAACGGCTCGATGCCGGTGCCCTCGAGCAGATCCATGATCTTGCCGAGGGTGTCCTCGTTGCGGCGGACCGCGCGCGGATTGCAGTCGAACAGAATCATTCCCATGAGTTCGACGAGAGCGCCGTTCTTGCGGGCCCACAGGTAGCGGCGGGCGAGCAGTTCCGCGCCGTCGATGCTGCCGTCGTCCTCCTTGGTGGGAACGACCAGCCAGCTCACCACCTGGAGCAGAAGATCCAGGACGCCGCGGTCGCCGGGGCCGGAGTCGATGAGCACGAGATCGTACCGACCGGTGTCGATGAGTGCGTCGAGCGCGTTGAGCAGATTCTCCCGCGGATCGATCCCGTGCTGTTCGGCGTTGGAGACCACCGTGCCGGCCATCGCCAGCAGCTTTCCGCCGCAGACGAGGTCGAGTCCCGGGCGGACATCGAGCACCGGTTCGAGAGCGGAACCGTATTGGAGGGTCATGGCCAGCGAGCGCCCCTCATCGGAGTTCTTCACCCCGAGATCGCGCATCGTGCAGTTGCCCTGCTGATCGGCGTCGACCACGAGCACGCGCTTGTTGCGCTGTGCGACGGCCACCGCGATCGCGGCGACGATGGATGACTTGCCCACTCCCCCCTTCTGATTGGCCACCAGGATGGTTCGTCTGGCAGCTCGGGAAACGGGTAGCAAACGCGTACTGGTCACGGCGGCGACAGTACCCGAGCGAAGATCGTCGAAACAACAACCGCGAGGGGGTGTGTCGCGGTATGTCCTCGTGTCGGTGCGGTCGTCCGAGGTACCGCCAAATGCACTCCACTACAACTGATCTGCTGGTCAGCCTGTTGAGCGGTCGTAGCGGGCGGCTTTGGAAGGGCGGGTACTGCGGTCTAGGAACAGACCGGTGTGTCGACACGCCGAAGGGGCTTGTGGACGGTCGTTGCTTCGGCGGCGCGGGCTGTCTTCGCCGAGGTCGTGACGAGGGTCGGTGAAAGCACCTGTGGGACAGCATGGTGGGAGGTAGTGCCGGTGATATCCGTTGCGATCGTCGTCGAGACCTGTCGTGCGGCCGGATTCGCTGTCGAAGAGAAGGCCGATGACACGACCGTGGATTCGGTCGTCGTCGTGGTCTGTTCGACGTTCGGAGCGGATACCTCATCGCATGCCGCTGCGGTGACAGTAGCTGCGGCGGTACCGATGACCATAATCACGCGCGTACCGGCGGCTATGTCTCTGGCGATAGGAAAGCCCTTGGCTCTCACCTTGTCTCGGGGCATAGCCGAGGTCCGAGATGTGACCTTCTGGATTGCCGAACGAGATGTCTTGACCATGACCGAGGCAATGACCTTGTTGTGCGCCGATTCTGTGGTCGCCGAACGTATCGGCAGTACGACACGAGATACGGCATTTGCCAAGGTCGCAGATGGGGAAGTCGATTCGATCGGATCGGCGGTAAGTGCACGGGTGGCAGCGCTGATCTTTGTTGCGGGCGTAGGGATCGCCCGTGCTGTGCTCGCAGGAACTGTCATCGCACAAGCCGTTTCCAAGGGGATGCATACACCCTCGAGGAAGACCGAGCCTGCGGCCGTCTGATTGGCGATAGAAGTCGCCTTTATAAATACCTGGCCGCGTACCTGATGGAAGGCCTTGCTGTGCGCAGGCTTCCCTGTCGCTTGGACGGCCCGAGTCCGGGGCAGTGAAGTGGCCATGTCTACGGCATTGGAAACCGCCTTGGGCACGGTCCCGCAGGTGCCACTGAATCCGGCAGCCGATGCGGTCGAACCGGAGGTGATCTCAGCGGCAGTTCGTACTCCACCGGAAAGTGCTCTACCTCTGGGTTTATATGCGGCGGTATCGAATCCCCTGCGGGCACCCGTAGTTGAGGCAACACCGAAGGTCGATGAACCCGCCCGCTCTACCGTCTTGCATAACGTCGTATCTAACGTCGTACACACAGTCGGAGCTACTGTCTTGCGTACGACGTTACATGCGACCTTACGACTGGCGGCAGTTACTGTCTGATTGAAAGTTCGCAGCTCAGAGCAAGTATTTGAATCAAGTCTGACAGATCTGAAAGTGTCTCTGATGCTGACGAGTTCAAGACTTGAACCGGATCTGGAAGGGGCTGTCGCGAGTCTTCTTCGAGTGTCATGGTGTCTCACGATGTGTCCTCCTTCCTGGGGTCTCCGGCCTGTATCGCTCCGTGGAAGTCTAACCATTTCCCAGGTGAAAAGCCTGTTGCGACAGTCATGAATCCGTTCGATCCTCGGCGGCGGCAGGGGAGGCCGGGTGGTCCCCTCCCCTCTCGTCCGGAAGTTGTGGCTCGTGCGCGTGGTGCGCGCAATCCTGATCTGCCGGTCATTGGCCGTGCGTGTCCATATGCTGCCGAACCATGTGCGGCAGAGCTGTCGGTGGCGGTGCGACTGCGCGACCCGTATGGCTACATCGAATGCCAAGTTGCCGACGTGAATCGACCGCTCCGCGCTACCGTGCGGACTGCGGACTGCTGACCGGAGTGCCGGTGAGTTTCGGGTGGCACACGGGCGTGCTGCCTGGCACGAGGACGACGCTGGGGAACGGCGTCCCGCGCTGATTCGCCGGCGCACTTCGCGTGCGCGTCCGTGCAGCGCTCTGTCGTGCTGAGCGGGACTTCCCGGCGCACCGCGGGGTTCGGAGAAGGGCCGCGTCGACGACCGCGGCAACTCCGATCGAGTCGGCGCAGGCGTAGTCGTCGAAGCGCCACCACGCCATCCGACGCGGGCGGGGATGTTCACGCGATGACCGGTGATGGCCGGAAGGGAGGCGGTCGCAGATGTCGGGTGCGCGAAGTCGGCTTCTGCATCCGCGCACCGGGTGCTTCTTGCTTCGATGGCATGCCATGCTGACGAATGCCGCTCAGGGAGGGGAACTGTCAACGGCAGGGCCGGCCGAGAACGACACCTTGCACGGCCGCAGTAGTCGTCGGCGGATACGGGTACGGCGTCACGCGGGCGCTTCGGCGAGCGACGAGGCCGCGGTGGAGCGATCGGGCGAGGGTGAGCCCGACGTGGGTGGAGCAATCCGAGGACACGAAGGCTTGTCGGCGAATCCGCGTGTGTGTCTCTGCGAATCGAGGTTCAGCGCTGGTGGCGCGGTCACGATGCCGACGGACATCCTCCTTTCGCGCGCGTGTCCAGCGTGCCCGCGGTGCGTGCACGAGAACGCTCAGCGAGCGTCGAATCGAGCCGGCGATATCGCCCGCGGTTGATCGTCGATGCTCGGATGGCCGGAATCGCACCGGATCTCGGCGGGCCCTTGTTACTGATCTGCGGACCGTGGGTCATGTCGACGGGGGAGTGCGCGATCGGGAATTCATGTGCGGAAACCCGCTGAGCACGGGGTTTGCTGGTGGAATGCTCGAATCCACTCGAAATCGGCTGTTTTCGTCGAAGTTCACCCCTTTTGAGAACTACAAAACCCCGCAAAGGCCCCTGAATGATCTTCTGCGCGAAGATCACTGCCATCTGGCACCCGTGTGTGATTTTGCGGAGAAAGTCGCTCAGCGTGGAATATGGCGGCATCAGCCCTCTGGCCTGGGCATTCGGTTGCCGCGCCGGGTGAAAGCGGCTCCGGGACGGGCTGATCGGCCTCGGGTGGGGGAGGGGAGGGGGGCGAGTCGGGACCCCGGCACCCGCACGCCTCGTGCCGCCGCCTCGTGTCCCGGCTCGCCATCGAACGGGACCGCGCCGCCCTGTACGCGCGAGCGACCTCGTCGGCCGGAATTCGCGGTCGTGTACCGAGATCCGAAGCGGTAAGATTTTCCGTGTCGAAACCGGCTGAACCGGCAGGTCAGCGGCATGATGGTGCTGGTGACGAGATGCGAACGGGTTGTTCACGAGGTCGCCGGACGTCGGGGTTGTCCGGGGTGAACTATGGCCGGTCCCAGCCACATTGACGTTTTTTGTTCTGGCGCATGATAATTTGCGTTCCGGTGGCTCGACAATGAATTGCCCCAGCTCAATTGATGTTTCGATGTCGATCGGCGGGTGTTCACCGGGCAGGAAGGCACACAGTGACGACCGACCTCGCGGCGATCGGGGGCGAAAACAGCGGCGAATTCGCCGTTCCCGCGGTGTCGCCGGGCACCCGGCGGATGTACGACTCGTCCTGGCGACGCTTCGAATCATGGTGCGCGGCGAACGGCTGCGTCTCCCTGCCCGCCGACGCCGAGAGCGTGATTCGGTACCTGACCGAGGCGGCGACCCCGCGCGGACGGGGCGAACGCACCTACCGGACGGCCACGTTCGGAGTCTGGCTCGCCGCCATCGGCGATCGGCACCAGGCCGCCGGATTCCCGCACCCCGGCCGGGATCCCCGGGTCACGCTGGCCCTGCGTGATATTCGTGCCCGTGCTGCCTCGGCCGGGTCGACCCCGGCTCGCGAGGCCCCGCGGCTCAGCGTCGAGGAGCTGTCGGCGCTCGTGGCCGGCATCGAAGCGGACGCGCGCGGATGGGCCGCCCGGGCGCTCGCCCGCCGCGACATCGCGCTCCTGGTCCTGGGCTCCGACCGCCGCCTGAACCACAGCGCCCTGACCCGGCTGTACATCGAGGACGTGGGGCCGGACGACGGTGGGGGAGGGGAGGGGCTGCGGGTCCGGATCCGCCGAACACGCGGTGACGGCGCGGAATACGTGTTCCTGGCCAAGGATCGGTCCGACAGTCGCCGCTGCCCGCCCTGCGTGGTGCACCGCTGGCTCTGTGTCCTCGCCGCCTACGACCGGGCCGAAAGCGGTGCCGCGGAGCCGGATCGGCTTGTCGTGCCGGGAGCGGACCCTACGGCGCCGGGGGAGGCCGGGACCGGTATTCCGGGTGCGGAGGGACTCATGGCCGTGGACCTGACGGCCGGACGCGGAGCGCTGGCGGTCACCCGGTTGATGGGTCACGACGACGTGGACCCCGAGGAGCACAGCTGCGAGACCCCATTGCCCGACGTGCCTTCGAGGACAGCTCCGCTGTTCCGGCCGATGCGCGGCGGTGTTCCGCACGAAAAACAGCCTCTGACCGCGAGTTCCGTCGGCCGAGTATGGCAGCGGCGGGCCGCGGCGGCCGTATCGCGAGCGACCATCGTTGCCGAGCCGGGCGCGTGCCGGGAGGCGGCCGCGCGGGAACACTCACCCGTGCAGCCCGATTCGGCCGTCGCGGGGCACCCGGTGGGCCTCGCCGAGCGCTACCACCGTGGTTGGGCGACGTTCGCTCGCTGGTGCGCGGCCACCGATCGGCGGGCCCTGCCTGCGACACCGACCACCGTGGCCGCCTACCTGCATGAACACCCCGGCAAAACGGCCACCCAGCGCGGCCGACTGACGGCGGTGAATCAGGCGCATATCGCCGCCGGCCTGCCCGCGCCGGGCAGGGCCGCGGCTCTGCGCGGCGCGCTCAATGCACATCGCGCACATCGGCATTCCGCTCTGCGCCGGCGGGTCGAGCGGCTGCTGCCGCAGCTGCCGGTCTGGGGGTGGACCGCGGGACTGTTCGGCCGTCGCAACGCCGCGCTGCTGGTGCTGGCCGCCGCCGGTCTCACCTACCCGCAGATCGCCGCCCTCACCCAGCGCGACCTGCGCTCGAGTGGTGAACACGTGATAGTCGGCGATCACCTGGCGCTGCTGGAGCCGACCGGCGACCCGGCGACCTGCCCGATCGAGGTGCTGTGCCGCTGGACCGACGCGTTGCGTCTGGCTCCGCACCCGGCCGGTCGCGGCCGCCTCGCCCACCACCTGGGCCGCCGGGACCTGCCCGCCACCGGTCTCGATGTCGCCCACGAGCACCTGCCGCTGTTCACCAGTTTCGATTCCCGCGGCTACACCCCCATGCACGATTACGAGATGCTCTGGCTGCAACCGTTGTCCGCCACCGCGATCGCCGCGATCGTCGCCGCCCATGTCCGCGGCCCGGTACCGGCCTACCGCCTGATGTCCGAGGCCGCGCGCACCGAGCAGCTGCCCGAACCCCCCGAACCGGTGTTCGTCGAACCGATCCTGGCCGACACCTACGACGCCGGAATCGCTGCCCGCCACCGCGATCACGAGCGCCTCGACGACCTCGACGAGCTGTGGGACGACTTCGACGATCAGGCCGACGAGGTGGCCCGCATGCTCGAACGCGCACTCGCCCTGGCCCAGGGGACGCCGGACGCCACGTGACGATTCGGCGCCGGTACACCTATGACCCCTGCCTGAAACGTGGGAACATGTATATATGCGCAACTAACGATTAAAGGGCGACATGTCGCCGCTCGGAACGAGCCCAAGTCACGAGAAAACGAAAAGCCGCATCGAAGGAGCCGGCCCGGCATCGCGAAAGACCCCCGAACATGTTGTGGCGGAACGGTTCCGGTGATCGGCCTGGGAGATAGCATGGGCACATGCGAACCGCGGTGCTGCGAGTGAACGTCGATCCGACGAAGGATCTCGACGATGCCCGGCTCGCCGCCGGCCTCGCACGGCTACGGGAACAGGCGGGGGAGCGGTCCGTCGTGATCGAGGACGCGGCCGGGGCGGTCGACTCGCGCGAGATTCAAATACTGGTCGACACGACCGACGCGGGGATGGCCCGCCGCGAGGTGGTGCGCTGGTGCGCCGGCGTTTTCGGAACCGTCCCGACCGTAGGCCCGGTGACCTTCCTCAGCCGCGGCACCGACGCCGACGCCCACGGCGTGCTCGCCGGTTTCGGTCTCACCGGCGATGTCGAACGCGCCCCCGACGCGTCCGGTTTCGACGTCGTGTCGGTAACCCTGCGCGCGTCCGACCTCGACCGGGTACCCGAGAGCCGGGTGCAGACCGCCCTGGAGGCGGCCCTGAACTGCGAGGTCCGAATCCTGCTCGGCTGATTCCGCGCAGGACGCAAACGACCCTCGTCAGAGCCATTGGCGAGAAAGTCACTGGTCCGCAAGGAATTTCAGGATCTCCGGGGCGGCCAGTACCCAGGTGTCGAACATGTTGTAGTGGTCGGCGCGGCCGGTCACGAAGTCTTCCATCGCGCGCTCCCAGGCGTCTTCGGGCCAGGGGGGATCGATCAGGACCGAGTTCTCGATCAGGCAGTGCACCTCGAGGGAGGTTCGTTTGGGGTGGTCGAGGTCTTTCGCGCCGCCGCGAATGATGAGGGTGGGGGCCTGGATCCGGTCGAACAGGTCGTCTTCCACGCCGGGGATCGTCTGGCCGGGTTTGGGGACGTAGGCCTGGAGCCAGAGTAGTGACAGGCGCAGGAAATCCTCGCGATCCAGACTCAGCAGGCGGTCGCGATTGCGCGGATTGGCCTCCACGCGTTCGCGCCATTCCCGCAGGCGCAGCAGGCCTTCGATACCGCGGCCGCGCACCGCCTGCAGGCTCGGCAGGATGTAGTGGGCGCCGAGGTTGAGGGTGCCGTAGATGCCGCCGACGATGTTCCAGAGCACCAGGCGCGACACCAGTTCCGGGTACAGGATCGCGGTCAGCATGGAGTCGCGGGCCCCGCCCGAACCGCCCGCGAGCACGCAGGGGCCCAGCTCGAGCGCGGTGAGCAGCCCGCGCAGCGTGTCGGCGCGCATATGGGATTCGGTCCGGCCGAAGAACTGGACGTCGGACGCACCGCAGTTGGGTCGGTCCCACAGCAGCACCCGGTGCCCGCCGGCCACCAGGGCTTCGGCCAGGGGCCGCAGTCCGGGAATGTCCATCCCGTAGCGGCCGCCGGGGGTCAGCACGATGAGTTCGCCGGTGTCGCCGAGGATTTCGTACACGACGTGGCCGTCGTTGATCACTACCGAGGGCATGACGGTCCTGTCTGGATTCGGCGCCGGTCTAGGACGCGCGCTTCTTGGCCTTCTTCTTGCGGCCGGATTTGCTGAGCCGGAAGTCGGGCGGGAACGCGGCGTCGTTGTCCTTGACCGCGGTGTTCAGGCCCGCGGCGTGGGCATCGGCGAGCATGAGTTCGTCGGCGTCGGGGCGGGCGTACCCGCCGAAGGATTCGAAAATGCCGCTGAGCAGGCTGCCCATGTACTCGCCCTGATGCTGCTTCATGATCTCGAAGAAGATCTTCTGCATGAAGACCGTGTCCGTCGGCCGGTTGCGGGCGCACGCCAGCGCGTACTTCTCGGTCTCGGCTTCCAGATCCGCGCGGGTGACGACCCGGTTCAGGAAGTTGCAGTCCAGCATCTCCTGCGCGGTGAAAGGCCGTCCGGTGAAGACCATTTCCTGGAATTTGCGCAGGCCCATGGTCTGCGCCCAGGTCCACATGCGCGGTCCCCAGCCGTAGTAGCGGAAGGAGGGGTGCCCGAACAGGGCGTCGTCGGAGGAGATGACGAGGTCGGCGTCGGTGGCCTGGTAGAAGTGCCAGCCGTAGCAGTACCCCTTGACCTCGACGATGCTGATCTTCTTGAACTCCTGCAGACTGCGGCAGCCCGCACCGGGATTGGCGTACCACTGCCCGATACTCGCGCCGTGCCGGAAGGATCCCGGCGGGGGATAGCGCACTTCGTCGGGTCCGATGCGGTATTCGCTCAGGCGGGGACCCTGGTCCGGATCGTTCTGGACCTCTAGGAATTCGGGCAGGTCCGCGCCGGTGCCGAAGTCCTCGCCTTCGCCGCGCACGATCAGAACCTTCACCTCGTCGTCGATGTTGGCCCGGTGCAGCAGGTCCGCGTAGCGCAGGCGGGCGGCCATGGTGGGGGCGTTGAGGTGTTCGGGGCGATCGAAGGTGATCGTCGCGATCCGGGTCTGGGGATCCTTGCTGTATCGGATGATCTTTTCCGGGTCGGGCGCGGACATGGTGCGGTTCCTTTCGCGGTGTGGGACGTGCGGTTCAGCGCGAACGCCACACCGTCATGGCCACCGTGGTCAGGTCCAGGGTTTCGTCGAGGGGGATCTCGCCCGCGCGAGCGCGGCGGAAGAATTCGGCGAGTACGGTCTCGGGTTCGCCGTCGAGTTCGTAGACCGCCAGGTAGCGGTGTGCGGGGGAGGGTTGTCCGGGGATGTCGGTGGCGGCGATCTCGTAGCGGGCGCCGCCGGTGACGCCGGGGACCGCGGTGACGTCGGCCAGGTGTTTGGTGTCGTACCAGTCGTTGAATTCGGCGTCGCGGCCGGTGACGGCGTTGGAGAAGACGAGCAGTTTCGAGCCGGACATGGTCAAGCCTCCGAATTGGGTTGGGGTGCGGTGGTTTCGGGCATGGCGATGATGGCGTGTACCGGGCAGTCCAGCAGGGCGCGCAGTACGGCGTCCTGGTCGCCGTCGGCGATCTCGCCGTTTCCGGCGAGCGCGGCGTAGCCCCAGTCATCGAGCGGGAAGTGCGCAGGTGCGTGTTTGGCGCACAGGCCGAAGCCGTCGCACAGGGTGCGGTCCAGGCGGATTCTCACGGGATGAGCTCCTGCTCCACCGCGAACGGGGTGTCCGCGAGATATGCGTGCACCGCGCAGTCGGGGCATCGATTATCCAGGTGCGCTTTAACTTCGGTGTCGAAGCGGTCCAGCAGGGTGGCGGCGGCGTTGGTGGCGGCGTCGAGCGTGCCGCACGCGCCGCGCCCGCGCAGTACCCGCGACCAGCGCCGGAGCCGGGCCAGGTCGCCGGTGTCTGCGAGCCCGTCGCGCAGGGCGGTCGCGACCGCGGCCATGGCGGCGGTGCCGTTGAAGCAGGATCCGCACTGTCCGGCGTTCTCGCGGCGGAAGTAGTCCAGGATCGCCGCGGCCACCGCGACGGGGCATTCGGTGGTGAGCAGGGTGAGCGATCCGCAGCCCAGGGCGAACCCTTGTGCGCGCAGGGATTCGGGGTCGAGCCGGGCGCTCACGATGCTTCGGTCCGCCAGTCCCGTGAAGTATCCGCCCAGCAGTGCGCCGCGGACCGTGTCGTGTGAAATTCCGTGCAGGGTAAGCAGATCGGCGAAGCGATAGCCGTGCGGCACCTCGTACAGGGCAGGCGGCCGGTCACCGCCGGTGACCGTCGCGAGGAAGGTGCCCGGGGAGTGCTCGGTGCCCGCCGTGCGGAAGGCGTGCGCGCCGTGCCGGTGAATCCAGGCCAGCTGGGCGAGGGTTTCGACATTGCTGACGACGGTGGGACGCTGGTGCACCCCGTGCTCGAAGGGGCGCGGTGGTTTGTCCGAGGGCAGCGCGGGCCCGCCATTGATGGCCCGAACGGCCGCGGTTTCCTCACCGGCGACGTAGGCGGGGTCGACGGTCACCAATTCGATGGCGGGACCGCCGAATTCGCGAGGATGCTCGTCCAGTTCGGTGAGCGCGGCGTCGACGCGGCTCGCGGCTCGGGGGTCGGAGAGGTACAGGTAGGCGCGGTCCGCGCCGGCCACGGTCGCGGCGATGCGCAGCCCGTCCAGGACCAGGTGCGGGCGGTGGCGCAGCAGCCACTTGTCCTTGATCGAGACCGGTTCGCCCTCTTCACCGTTGGCGACGACCACGGTCCGTTCCCCGCGGGCGTGCGCGGCGGCGACGGTGGCTAGTTTGGTGGCCAGGGGGAAGGCCGCGCCGCCGCGCCCGCGCAGGCCGCTCGCACGGACCTCGTCGAGAACGGCTGTGCCCGAGGCGATCGGCCCGTAGCCGCCGGATTCCCGGTAGGCGGGCAGGTCTTCGGGGTCGGCGAAGGTGCGCAGTAGCCGGGGCGGGCCGCCCAGGGCCGAGACGGTGAGCCCGCGATGCGGGTGAGCGTTCAACATCGAGTCCTGTTCACGCGGTGACGATGACGTCGTCGCCCGACACCCGGACCGGATAGGTGCGGATGCTCCATTCCGGTTTGACCGCGGTGGTGCCGGTGGCGAGTTCGAATCCCCATTGGTGCCAAGGGCAATAGATGAATTCGCCGTCGCGCACCATGACCGAGTCGCCGGGTACGGATTCGTCCAGCACGGTGCGCCCGCGCGCGCGACCGGAGCACAGCGGTCCGCCTTCGTGCGGGCAGTAGTTGGCGATCGCGTAGAACACCCCGCCCACGTTGTACACCCCGACCCCGTGCCGGCCGATGGGCACGACTTTCGATGCGCCGGGCGGTATTTCGGCGACGGTGGCCACCACGTGTTCGCGGCCCTGGGCCAGGCGGGGCCGCTCGGGTTCCTCGCCCATCTCAGAACACCACGCGCCGCTGGCCCTGCAACGCGGGCACCATGTCGGGCAGGTGATAGGTCTCGATGCCGTTGAGGCACATGACCTTTTCCCGAGCTGCCGGGGGCAGGTGCTTGACCAGCCAGCGGGGATCGTCGAAGGTCCAGTGCGGGTAGTCCGAGGAGTAGAGCAGGATCTTGTCCGCTTCCATCCATTCGAACGCGCGGGTGAGCTCGGTCTTGTCCTCGGGGTAGTCCAGCGGCTGGGTGGTGAACCTGATGTGCTCTTTGACGTAGTCGCTGGGCTTGCGCTTGATGCCGGTGAACGATCCGCGCCGGGCGTAGATGGCGTCCATGCGCCACATGAGCGGCAGGATCCAGGTGAAGGCGTGTTCGACGAACACGATGCGCAGGGCCGGATGCCGGTCGAAGACGCCGTCGAAGATGAGGCTCATGATCTGGTTGGCCGCCAGCAGTGAGTAGGTGACCATGAAATCGTGGTTGTAGCTGGGGAATCCGACCGGCGGCATGGGCATGGTCTCGAACGCCCCGCGGCTCAGGTGGCAGCTCACGACCAGGTCGTGCTTGGTGGCCGCGGCCCAGATCGGATCGTATTTGGGGTCGCCCCAGGACGGCCGTGGCTCGGCTTTGATGAGGATCTGGGCCATGTAGTCGTGCCCGGCCCAGAATTCGATTTCGCGCAGTGCGGCGACCGGGTCGTCGATGGCCACGCAGATCGATCCGCGCCAGCGTTGATGCCAGTTGTTGCGCGGGTCGAGCCAGTGGTTGGCCAGCCAGTGGTTGATGCCGGTGGCCAGGGCGGAGGTGGCTTCGGGGAGCCGGGCGGCCTTGACGGTGGGTTCGAGGATCGCGATGTCGGAGCCCGCGTCCAGGATCAGCTGCCGGAAGGCCAGTTCGGGGTCGCTGCCGGGGAATTCGCCGTCGGCGGGGAAAGTGTCCACGCGCATGGCGAGCGAATGCGCGTAGTCGGGGGCGTCGTAGAGGATAGTGTCTCCGACGCGGTGGCTCAGGAAGTAGGAGCTGCGCAGCGGTTCGGGGATGTACTGCACGAGTTCTCCGCGCCGGGGCACGGGGTGGACGTCGGAATCCACCACGCGCAGCGGAACCAGTTCCGGGGTGGTCTCGGGAACGCGTTCGTGTGCCAAGGTCATGGTCGTCCTCCCTGCGGCGTTCAGCGGGCCGCGGCCGGTGCGGGGATGTCGATGCCGTACAGCCGGGCGGCGTTGCGCCAGTAGAGCTTGTCGCGCTGGTCGGGGCGCAGGGTCGAGGGCAGCGCGTCGAGATCGGCGCCGTGCCAGTGCGGGTAGCTCGAGCCGAACATCACCATGTCGGCCTTGCCGGTGAATTCGAGCCAGTCGCCGGCGAATTCGGTGTCCCCGGGTCCGTCGAGCGCGCCGTGCACGAAGTGCACGTGCCCGGGCAGGTAGTCGCTCGGCATCCGCGGGGCCCACGGGGTTTGTTCCAGGTGCGGGCGGCCGAAGGTGTCCATGCGCCAGCTGAAGGGGGTGAGCATGTCGCCCGCGCCGTCGGCGAAGACCACGCGCAGGCCCGGGAAGCGCTCGAAGACGCCTTCGGCGATCATGTTCATCAGGTGGTAGACGTAGTTGAGCGCCATGAAGCCCAGGTACTGCTCGTAGGTGCGGGTGTGCCCGGATGGGGTGGGCGGCAAGCCGATCGACTCCCCGGTCTCGATATGCATCGCCACCGGTAGCCCGGCCGCGGCGGCGGCTTCCCACAGCGGCCAGAACTGCGGTTTGCCGTACAGTTCGCGCGATTGCAGCGGGATTCCGAGCTGTACGACGCGGGGATGCTCGCCCCAGCGGGCGATGTCGCGCAGTGCGCCGGTGATGTCCTCGGGGTTCACGCGCAGGGTGCCGCGAAAGCGGGCGCCGTGGACCTCGTGTTCGAGCCAGCGGGTGACGAGCATGTCGTTGTGTGCCGAGAGCACCGCGGTGGTCAGGTGCCGGTCGGGCAGGATGCCGCGGGTCATGGGGTGCAGCACGGCCACATCCACGCCGCGGTCGGCGAACAGGTGCTGGGCCACCAGGTCGGGGTCCGAGCCCGGGTAGCTCTTGCCGGGACCGCGGGTGCCGGGGGCGTATTCGCCGCCGGGTGCGCCGTACCAGTCCATTTCGGCGTCGGGGATGCCGCGGCTGTTGAAGGGTTCGCGCAGGTGCGCACGCATATCGGCGTTGGAGGCGAAGAAGATGTGCACGCTGGCGTCGATCACCGGGGTGCGGGTGCCGTCGGGCAGCAGTCTCATCGCGCGCCTCTCACCTCATCGAAACGTCGTTCTCGTTTGATGAGAACAGTACTCTCGCGATTTTCACAGAGCAAGACTCCAACGTTCGCGCAGGGCCGATGTGTCGACCGGACACGTCGGCGGGGTTTACGAGCTCTCACGGGTAGCCGCACACCGACAGATGGAGATTGCGATATCGAGGTAGTGAGAATACGATTCTGGCTATTCGAGAATCGAGGTCTAGAGCTGTGTCTTCGCAACAGGATTCGAACGACCGTGCCTGGGATACCGAGGTCGACGTCGTCGTACTGGGCAGCGGCGCCGCGGGATTGACCGCCGCGCTGACAGCGGCCACCGCCGGCGCCTCGACGCTGGTGTGCGAGAAGGCCGCCACCGTCGGCGGCACCAGCGCCGTCTCGGGCGGCATCGCCTGGATCCCGGCCCACGACCGCGCCGCCGATGGACCGCTGAGCGTGGCCGATGCCCTGAGCTACCTGCACGCGCAAGCCCTCGATTCGATGGACGACGACCTGGTGGAGGTCTTCGTGCGCACCGGCGCGCGCATGATCGAGTTCGTCGAAGCGCACAGCCCGCTGCGCTTCGAAGTCGCCGGCGCCTTCCCCGATTACAAGCCCGAACTGCCCGGCGGCCGCCCCGGCGGCGGCCGCTCCCTCAGCGCCGTCGCCTTCGACCTGGCCAGGCTCGGACCCTGGCGCGACCGGCTGACGGCCTTTCCCGCCGACTGGAGCAACGTCGGCTTCGACGCCGAAACCCGTGCGCGACTGCACGCTTCGGCGGCCGCGGACGCCGACCTGTGCGTCGCCGGGACCGCACTGGTGGCGAGCCTGCTGGCCGGGGTCCTGGCGGCCGGGGTCGAGATCCGCACCGCGTCGCGAGCGGTCGAGCTGATCGCCGACGCGCAGGACACCATCACCGGCGTACGCCTGGACACCGCCGACGGTCCGGTGCGCGTGCGCGCCCGCGGCGGCGTGGTCCTGGCCACCGGCGGCTTCGAATGGGATCCGCGCCTGGTGCGCGCGTACCTGCGCGGGCCCATGCACGGTGCGGTGTCCCCGCCCAACAACACCGGCGACGGGCTGCGCATGGCCATGGCGCACGGCGCGGAGCTGGGCACCATGAGCGAAGCCTGGTGGGTGCCGATCGTGCGCATCCCCGGCGACACCATCGACGGCCGACGACGCAGTCGCAGTGTGCGATTGGAGCGCACCCGCCCGCGCAGCATCATGGTCAACCGGGCCGGTCGGCGCTTCGTCAACGAAGCCGGTGAATACAACGCCATGTCCGGCGCCTTCCACTACCTCGACCCGCGCGGCGGGTACGTCAACGATCCGGGCTGGATCGTCTTCGACGCCGAACATCTGCGCCGCTACGGCTTCCTCGGCATCGCGCCCGGGGACCCGGTGCCCGAATGGTTCTGTGAGTCGGCCGATCTCACCGAGCTCGCGGCCAAAACCGGTATCGACCCGGCCGGGTTGAGCGCGACCGTCACCGCCTGGAATCACGCGGTGGCCCGCGAACACGACCCGGATTTCGGGCGCGGCTCGAGCGCCTACGACGGCTACTGGGGCGACGAGCACGCCGCGACCGCGGCCGGGCGCACCCTCGGCCCCTTGGACACCGCCCCCTACTACGCGGTCCCGGTCACCGTAGGCGCCATGGGCACCAAGGGCGGACCGCGCACCGACCGCGACGGCCGGGTGCTGCACGTGAACGGCGCGGTCATCCCCGGCCTGTTCGCCGCGGGCAACGCCATGGCCGGTGTCACCGGCCGCGCCTACGGCGGGGCGGGCGGAACCCTGGGCCCCGGCATGGTTTTCGGCTTCCGCGCCGGGCACGCGGCCGCGACCGGCAAATCGGCAGAGCTGTGAACACGGCAGAGGGAGGCACGAGAGTGGCCGAGTACGAGAGCATCTGGAGCGACCTGCAGGGGGTCGCGTTCACCCAGGGTTACCTCGATGTGGGCGGGGTGCGCACCCGCTACCTGCACGCCGGTGAACGGGACAAACCCACGCTGGTGCTGCTGCACGGCTCAGGCGGGCACGCCGAGGCGTACGTCCGCAATCTGGCCGCGCACGCCGAGCACTTCTCGACCTGGTCCATCGACATGCTCGGGCACGGCTACACCGACAAGCCCGGGCATCCCCTGGAAATCTCGCACTACGTCGAGCATCTGGTGCGCTTCCTGGACGAGATCGGCGTGGACCGCGTCCACGTCAGCGGCGAATCGCTCGGCGGCTGGGTCGCCGCGCGCTTCGCGATCGACCACCCCGGGCGCGTGCACCGGCTCGTGCTCAACACCGCCGGCGGCTCCCAGGCCGACCCGCAGGTCATGGCCCGCATCGTCACCCTGTCCATGGCCGCGGTCTCGGACCCGGACTGGGACACCGTGCAGGCCCGCATCACATGGCTGATGGCCGACAAGACCAAGGGCTACGACGACATCGTCGCCAGCCGCCAGCGCATCTACCGTCAGCCCGGATTCGTGGCCGCCATGAGCGACATCATGGCCCTGCAGGACCCGGTCATCCGAGCCCGAAACCTGCTGGGCCCGAACGAGTACGGCTCCATCACCGCCCCCACCCTGGTGCTGTGGACCAGCGACGACCCCACCGCCGACGTGGCCGAGGGCCGCCGCATCGCAGCCATGATCCCGGGCGCGCGATTCGAGCTGATGCCCGGCTGCGGGCACTGGCCGCAGTACGAGGACGCCAAAACCTTCGACGCCCTGCACGTGGGCTTCCTGCTGGCGGACTGAGATGACCGCGAAATCCCTTGTCACCGAAGTCGACGTGCTGATCGTCGGCGCCGGCCCGGTGGGGCTGACCCTGGCCAACACGCTCGGCGGGCACGGGGTCCGGACCCTCGTGGCCGAGGAACGACCCACCCTGATCGACTACCCGCGCGGGGTCGGCCTCGACGACGAATCGTTGCGCACCTTCCAATCGATCGGGCTCATCGAGCAGGTCCTGCCGCACACCACCCCCGACCAGATCATGCGATTCGTCGACGCGGACCGCCGGCTGCTGGCCGAAATCGCCCCCGTCGACACCTCTTTCGGCTGGCCCAAGCGCAACGGATTCGTCCAGCCGCTGGTCGACGCCGAACTGCTGGCGGGGCTCGAGCGCTTCGAAACCGTCGAAGTGGCCTGGTCCTCGGCCATGGCCACCTGCGTGGACACCGGCTCGCGCGTCACCGTCGAACTCGACACCCCTGCCGGCCCGCGCCTGATCAGCGCCGCCTACGTCGTAGGCTGCGACGGCGGGCGCAGCGCCACCCGCAAACAGCTGGGGGTGTCCTTCGAGGGCACCACCTCCCCGACCCGCTGGCTGGTGGTCGACATCGCCACCGACCCGCTCGGGCACCCCAACATCGAGGTCGCCGCCGATCCCGCGCGCCCGAACGTCTCGGTGTCCATCGCCCACGGCATCCGCCGCTTCGAGTTCATGATCCACGACCACGAAAGCGATTCCCGCGCAGCCGATCCGGCGTTCGTCGCCGGACTGCTCGGCGCGTTCGTGCCCTATCCCGAACGCCTGGACATCATCCGGCAGCGCCTGTACACCCACCATTCACGCATCGCGGGCCGATTCCGGTGCGGGCGAATACTGCTGGCCGGGGACGCTGCGCACCTGATGCCGGTCTGGCAGGGCCAGGGCTACAACAGCGGCATCCGCGACGCGGCGAATCTCGGCTGGAAACTCGCCGCGGTGGTCACCGGCCGCGCCCGCGACAGCCTGCTCGACAGCTATGACCAGGAACGGCGCGCGCACGCACGCGCCATGATCGACCTGTCCACCCTCGTCGGGCGGGTCATCTCACCCACCGATCGCCGGGTCGCCGCCGTCCGCGACGCCCTGGTCCGCGCCGCCGCGGCGATACCGCCGGTCAAGAACTACGTCCTGGGTATGCGCTTCAAGCCGATGCCCCGGTACGACCGGGGTGCGGTGGTCCATGCGCATTCGCGGTCACCGCGCTCGGCGGTGGGCACCCTTTTCGTGCAGCCGCGCGTGGACACCAGAGAACACACCGGCGTCCTTCTCGACGATGTCCTCGGGCCCTGGTTCGCGGTGCTGTGCTGGAACAACCAGCCGCGCGCGGTGCTCGGCGAGAGCGAGTTCGCGCGGTGGAAAGCCCTGGGCGCGAAGTTCATCGCCGCCCGCCCGCACACCCAGCTGCACTGGGCCGGGCACGACGACCCCGACGTGACGGTGGTCGGCGACCGCACCGGCGCGCTGAAACGCTGGTTCGACGGCCACCGCGACTCGGTGCTGTTCCTGCGCCCGGACCGCTGTATCGCCGGGGCCACCATCGCGCAATCGGCCCCCGAACTCAGCGCCGATCTGCTGCGCGCCCTCGCCCTGACCCCAGGAGGAAACGATGCCGCTGGCCCTGTGCTGCGTCTCGCACAGCCCGCTTCTTGAACTCCCCGGCCCCGACCGCGAACTGCTCGACGACGTGAGCGCGGCGGTGGGCGCGGCCGCGCACTTCGTGCGCGAGTTCGATCCCGAACTGGTGGTGACCTTCTCACCCGACCACTACAACGGCTTCTTCTACCGCACCATGCCGCAGTTCTGCGTCGGCACCGCCGCGCACGCGGTCGGGGACTACGGCACCTACGCCGGAGCGCTGAACGTGGACGGCGACCTCGCCCTCGAACTGGCCGAAGCGGCCCTGCACGCCGGGATCGACGTCGCGGTGTCGGTGGCCATGGACGTCGACCACGGCACCGTGCAACCCCTGGGGCAGCTGTTCCCGGACGTGGGCGCGGTGCCGATCGTGCCGATATTCCTCAATTCCGTTGCCGCGCCGCTCGCCCCGATCCACCGCGCCCGGGCCCTGGGCACCGCGGTCGGAGAATTCCTGGGGACGCTCGGCAAACGCGTCCTGGTCCTGGGATCGGGCGGACTCTCGCACGATCCGCCGGTGCCGACCCTGGCCGGCGCCACCGGTGCCGTCCGCGAACGACTCGTGCACGGCGGCCCCGTGACCGCCGAACGGCGCGCCGCACGCGAGCGCCAGGTCATCGCCGCCGCACAGGAATTCGACTCCGGGGTAAGCACGCTGCGACCGCTCAACCCGAGCTGGGACCGGGAATTCCTGACCCTGCTCGACGACAACCGGCTCGAACAGGTCGACACCTGGACGAACCCGTGGATCACCGGGGAAGCGGGCAACTCCGCCCACGAGATCCGCACCTGGGTCGCCGCGTTCGCCGCCCTGGCCACCCAGGGCCGATACGACGTGCGCGACCGCTACTACCGGCCCGCGCCCGCGCTCATCGCCGGATTCGCGCTGCGCACCGCGCTCCCGGCCGCCGGGGGCGCACCGAACGATCGGAGAGCCGCGTGAGCACCGAAACAACGCCTCCCGCACCACCTTCGGAAGGCGGGTTCGACCACACGGTCGACGTGCTCGTCATCGGATCCGGCGGCGGCGGGCTCACCGCGGCCCTGGCCGCGCGGGCGGCGGGCCTGCGCACGCTGGTCGTCGAGAAATCCGCGCACTACGGCGGATCCACCGCGCTCTCCGGCGGCGGCATCTGGGTGCCGGGCGCCCCCGCGCAACGCCGCGACGGCTACACCCCCGACCCCGAACAGGTGCTGGTGTACCTGCGCGCCATCACCGAGGGCCTGGTCAGCGACGCCCGCCTGCGCGCCTACGTCGAGCAGGCCCCCGCGATGATGGAGTTCCTCGAAAAGCTCAGCACGCGGCTGGAATTCGTGTGGAAGCCCGGCTACGCCGACTACTACCCGGAACTGCCCGGCGGCTCGGTGCAGGGCAGCACCATCAACGTCCCGCCGCTGGACCTGCGGGTGCTGGGCGAGGACGAAGCCACCCTGCTGGCACCGCTCGCGCTCGCGCCCAAAGGGATCTGGCTCGGGCCCAAGGACCTGCTCCAGTTCTACCAGGTGCGCCAGTCCTGGCGCGGCAAAGCCGTGCTGCTCAAACTCGTCTGGCGCATGGTCCGCGCCCGGGTCTTCGGCGACCGCATCGCCGCCATCGGCCAATCCCTGGTCGCCCGGCTGCGACTGGCTATGCGCGAGAACGACATCCCACTGTGGCTCAGCGCCCCCATGACCGAATTGATCACCGACTCCGGCGGCGCCGTGCTCGGCGCGGTCATCGAGCGGGACGGGCATTCGCAGCGGGTACGCGCGCACGGCGGGGTGGTGCTGGCCACCGGCGGCTTCGAACAGGACATGGCCTGGCGCAAGGAACACGAGCCGGTCATCGATCAGAACTGGAGCTTCGGCAATCCCGCCGCCACCGGCGACGGCATCCGCGCCGGGATGCGCGCCGGCGCGGACACCGAGCTGATGGACGAGTCCTGGTGGTTCCCCGCCATCCAATGGCCGGACGGGCGTATGCAATTCATGCTCAACGAACGCATGATGCCCGCGCAGTTCATCGTCAACGGCGCGGGGGAGCGGTACATCAACGAGGCCGCGCCCTACATGGACTTCGGGCACGCCATGCTCGCCGGCGAACGCGCCGGGGTCACCCACCTGCCCAGCTGGCTCATCACCGATGACCGCTCGTGGCGGCGGTATGTGATCGCCGGTCACCTGCCCCTGCCCAAGATCCCGTTCGCGCCGGTCCCGACCGGGACCGCGATCCCGCCGCACTGGCTCGAATCCGGCGTGGTCAAGACCGCGAACACCTGGGAAGCGCTCGCCGAACAGATCGGCGTGCCCCCGGATCGCCTGCGCGCCACCGCCGAACGCTTCGACACCCTCGCCCGCGCCGGCCACGACGACGACTTCCGTCGCGGGGACAGCGTCTACGACAACTACTACGGCGATCACACCCTGCCCAACCCCAACCTGCTGCCCCTGGGGAAACCGCCCTACTACGCCTTCCGGATGGTCCTGG
The DNA here is from genome assembly GCF_042799795.1 of Nocardia sp. NPDC057668. Taxonomy (NCBI): domain Bacteria; kingdom Bacillati; phylum Actinomycetota; class Actinomycetes; order Mycobacteriales; family Nocardiaceae; genus Nocardia; species Nocardia sp. NPDC057668. The sequence goes on from NZ_JBHVIC010000004.1 coordinate 105,383, forward strand.
GCGATCTGGGCACCTCCGGCGGTCTGCGCACCGACGAGCACGCGCGCGTGCTGAGCGCGGACGGCACGGTGATCGACGGGCTCTACGCGACCGGCAACGCCACCGCCGCGGTCATGGGCCGCAGCTACGCCGGGGCGGGCGCCACCATCGGCCCGGCGATGACTTTCGGATACATAGCGGCCCAGCATATTTCGGCAACCCACGGAGGAAACCAATGAAGATATCCCTGTTCTACGAGTTCGCCCTGCCCAAGCCGTGGGTGCCCGAAGACGAGCGACTGCTGTTCCAGGAGGGCCTGGCCGAGGTCGAGGCCGCCGACAAGGCCGGTTTCTCCACCGTCTGGCTCACCGAGCACCACTTCCTCGAGGAGTACTGTCACTCCACCGCGCCCGAGATCTTCCTGGCTGCGGCGAGCCAGCGCACCAAGGACATTCGGCTCGGATTCGGCATCATGCACATGCCGCCGGCCATCAACCACCCCGCCCGCGTGGCCGAACGCGTCGCCACCCTGGACCTGATCTCGGGCGGGCGCGTGGAATTCGGCACCGGCGAATCCTCCTCGGTCGGCGAGCTCGGCGGATTCATGATCGACCCGGCCGACAAGCGCGGGCAGTGGGAGGAAGCCCTCGACGTCGCCATCCGCTGCATGACCGAGGACCCGTTCACCGGATTCAAGGGCGAACACATCGAAATGCCCGCCCGCAACGTCATTCCCAAGCCCTACCAGCGCCCGCACCCGCCGGTGTGGGTCGCCTGCACCCGGCCCTCCTCGGTGCAGATGGCCGCGCAGAAGGGCATCGGCGCGCTCAGCTTCGCCTACACCGGGCCCGAAGCGCTCGGTGACCGTGTGCGCGGCTACTACAAGGAATTCGAAGAGAACGCCGCCCCGACGATCCCGGTGCTCAACCCGAACATCCTGGCCATCGGCGGCGACCTGTCGATGATGGTGGCCCCCACCGACAAACAGGCCATCGACCGGCTCGGCGTGGGCGGCGGGTTCTTCTCCTTCGGCATCATGCACTACTACATGACCGGCCAGCACACCCCCGGCCGCACCGGGGTGTGGGAGAAGTACCTCGACGCGGTCAAGGGCGACGAGACCCTGGCCTACGGACCCGGGCGCGGTGCGATCGGCTCCCCGGAGACCGTGCGCGAATTCCTGCGCGGCTACGAGGCATCCGGGGTGGACGAGATCATCCTGCTGCTCAACCCGCGCAGCCACGAAGCCACCATGGAATCGATCGAACTGATGGGCAAGCACGTGCTGCCCGAGTTCATCGAACGCGACGAGAAGGCCGTCGCCGCGAAGGCCAAGCGCCTCGAGCCGATCATCGAGCAGGCCGAGAAGCGCCGCAAGCCCCTGGCCTCGCCCGCGCTCGACGAGAACTACGCCTTCGGCGGACTGCCCACCGGGCGCGGCGGCGACTACATCGCCAACGAGGTGCCCGAGGCCATGGCCGAAATGGACCAGGGCCGTGAGGAAGCCGCCCAGCGGCTCGACGACCAGCCGCAGAGCTAGCACGGGGCATGGCGATGGAATCGATCGAACAGAGCTGGCGCTATGACGGGCGCCGAGCGGTGGTGACCGGCTGCGCGTCGGGCATCGGCGCGGCCGTGGCCCGCCAGGTGCGCGCGCTCGGCGGCACCGTGATCGGCCTGGACGTGACCGAGAACGCCACCGGCGTCGACGAATTCCATCGCCTGGACCTGGCCGACCCCGGCTCGATCGACCGCGCCGCCGCCGCGGTCGGGGAGCGGGTGGACACCCTGTTCAACATCGCGGGCGTCTCCTCGGGCATCGGTGACCCGCTGCGGGTGGTGACCATCAACCTGCTGGGCACCCGCCGCCTCACCGAGGCCATCACCGCGCGCATGGGCGCGGGCGCGACCGTGGCGAGCGTGTCGTCACTGGCCGCGACCGGCTACCTCGAGCACCGCGAGCAATCCGACGCGCTGCTGGACACCGCCGACATGGCCGAGGGAATCGACTGGTGCCGTGCGCATCCCGAGGCCCTGGCCGACGGCGGCTACCGGCTGTCCAAGGAAGCCCTCATCCACTACACGATGCGCCGCACCGTGCCCCTGGGCGCGCGCGGCATCCGAATCAACTGCACCGCACCGGGAGTCACCGAGACCCCGATCCTGGATCAGCTGCGGACCGCCTACGGCCCCGGCTTCCTGGACGACATCGGCAAACCGCTGGGCCGGGTCTCCACCCCCGGCGAACAGGCGGCGGCCCTGGTGTTCCTCAACAGCGCGGCCGCCGGCTACATCACCGGTCAGGTGCTGTGGGTCGACGGCGGCAACCTCGCCGCCCGCCTGGCGGGCGAATCCGCCATCCCGGCCGCCGCGGCGGCGACCAGCGTTGAAAGCGAGCCATAGTGGCCAACCTGACCGAATTCCATCGCGTCGCCGAACAGGTGCGCAACTGGGGCCGCTGGGGCGCGGCCGACGAACTCGGCACCCTCAACCTCATCACGCCCGAGAAAGTCGCCGCAGCGGCGGCACTGGTGCGTCACGGCAAGGTGTTCTCCCTGGGCATCGACTTCGGCTCCGCCGGACCCCAGGGCGCCTTCCAGTTCCGCAGCAACCCGGTGCACGTCATGACCGTCGACGGCGGCGACGCCCGCACCCTGGCCGAGTACGGCCCGAAATGGTTGCGCAACAGCGTCGCCCAGGAACTGAGCGCCTTCTTCGCCGACAATCCGTTCCGGTTCAACGACGACCTGATCATCATGCCGCTGCAGGCCGCCACCCAGTGGGACGCGCTCTCGCACGTCTACTACGACGAGCAGCTCTACAACGGCTTCCCCGCCAGTTCGGTCACCAGCCTGGGCGCGGTGCACTGCGGCATCGACAAGGTCGACGGCAAGGGCATCACCACCCGGGGAGTCCTGCTGGACCTGGTCCGCCATCGCAAGGCCGACACCTACCTGGCCGCCGGGCAGCCCATCACCCCCGAAGAGCTCGACGAAGTCGTTGCCGCACAGGGGGTCACGGTCGGCTCGGGTGACATCCTGCTCATCCACACCGGCTGGATGGCCCGCTTCCACGAGACCGGGGACGGGGCCGAAGCCTATTCCGGCCTGGACTGGCGCTGCGCGCAATGGCTGCACGAGCGCGACATCGCCGCGGTGGCCGCGGACAACCTCATGGTCGAGGACACCGTCTCCGGGGTCGAGGGCACCTTCCTGCCCATGCACATGCTGTGCCTGCGCGACATGGGCCTGATGCTCGGCGAGTACTGGGACCTGACCGCGCTGGCCGCGGACTGCGCCGCCGACGGCGTCTACGAATTCCAGCTGATCGCACCGCCCTTGCGCGTGGTGGGCGCGGTCGGCTCACCCATCAATCCCATCGCCATCAAATAGCGACGGGCACTACGGGAAACACGAGGTTCGGTCATGAGCGTGAGTACGGCATCGGCGGACACCGCCACCGGCATCGACGGGGATCCGCGTCCGTTCGTCGTGGGCATCGGCGGCACCCTGCGCGCGGGATCATCTACCGAAAAAGCACTGCGGCAGTGCCTTTCGGCGGTGGAACGCCAGGGCGGGCGCACCGCGCTGTTCAGCGGCGAGGACATCAACCTGCCCATGTACAACCCGCACGACCTCGAGCGCACCCCCGCGGCCGCGGCCATGGTGGCGGCCCTGCGCGCCGCCGATGCCGTGGTCATCGGCTCGCCCGGCTATCACGGCGGGGTGTCCGGGCTGGTCAAGAATGCCCTGGACTACATCGAGGACCTGCGCGGGGACGCCACGGTGTACCTGGACAACAAGCCGTGGGGCGTGATCACCTGCGCGTACGGCTGGCAGGCCGCGGTCGCGACCCTCGGCCAGCTGCGGGTGATCGGCCACGCGCTGCGCGCCTGGCCCACCCCGCTCGGCGTGGCGATCAACTCCGCCGATCCGATCTGGAACGCCGAGGGCGACCTGATCGACGAGACCGTCAGCGGCCAGCTCGAGATGCTGGCCACCCAGATCCTGACCTTCGCCGCGGCCGGGCGGGCTTCCTCGTGACGGCGGGACTCGCCGGGACTTCGGCGCGGGCTCCCGAGGGGTTCGCGTGAGCACCGTCCGCCGCACGCTGGTCGTGGACGGCGCGGTCACCAGCTATCTCGAGGCCGGGGCGGGCGAGCCGGTCGTGCTGTTGCACGGCGGCGAATTCGGCGGCAGCGCCGAGATCGGCTGGGAGCACACCATCGACGCGCTCGCCGCGCACTACCGGGTGCTCGCTCCGGACATGCTGGGCTACGGGCAGTCGGCCAAACTCGTCGACTTCACCGACGGGCGCGGACTGCGCATCCGCCACATCGCCCGCTGGCTCGGGCTGCTCGGCGTCGACTCGGCGCACTTCGTGGGCAATTCGATGGGCGCGATCAACCTGCTGGTCGACGCCACCTCCGCCGCACCCCGGCTGGCCATGCGCAGCCTGGTCGCCATCTGCGGCGGCGGGGAGATCCAGCAGAACGAGCACCTGCGCGCCCTGCAGGAGTACGACGCCACCGTCGCCGGGATGCGCGCCATCGTGACCGCGCTGTTCCACGGCAGCTCTTTCGCCGCCGATGAGGTGCTGGTGGCCCGCCGCCACGAGTCCAGCGTCGCGCCCGGCGCGTGGGAAGCGCTGGCGGCGGCACGTTTTCGGCGACCCGGCCTGGACGCGCCGCCACCGCCGTCCGCCGACCGCGCCTACGACCGCATCACCGTGCCCGCGCTGCTCATCGAGGGCGAGCGCGACAAACTGCTGCCCGCCGGCTGGGCCGGGCAGCTGGCGGACCGCATTCCCAAGGGCCACGCGGCGGTCGTGCCCGAGGCCGGGCACTGCCCGCAGCTCGAGCGGCCCGCGCTCGTCAACGCGCTGCTGCTGGAATTCCTCGGCGCGCAGACCGGAAAGGAACAGCTGCCATGACCGACGAACTGGCGGGCAAGGTCGCCGTCGTCACCGGCGGCGCGAGCGGGATCGGGCGGGCAACGGTCGCCCGCTTCGTCGCCGCGGGCGCACGCGTGGTGGTCGCCGACCTCGATGCCGAAGCCGGTGCGCGCTCGATCGCCGCGCACGGTGACAATGCGGTCTTCGTGACCGCGAACGTGGCCGACCCCGAACAGGTCCGGGCGCTGGTGGCACACGCGGTGACCACGTTCGGCGGCCTGCACGTGATGTGCAACAACGCCGGCATCTCCGGGACCATGCACAAGACCTTTCTGCACGACGACCTCGCGGACTTCACGAAGGTGCTGGGGGTCAACCTGCTCGGGGTGATGGCGGGCACCCGGTACGCGGGCGAGCACATGGCCGCGCACGGCGGCGGGTCGATCATCAACCTGTCCTCGGTCGGCGGGGTGATGGCCGGCGGCGGCGTACAGACCTACCGTGCGTCCAAGGCCGCGGTCATCCACTTCACCAAATCCGCGGCGATCGAACTGGCGCAGTACGACATTCGCGTCAACTGCCTCGCGCCCGGCAACATCCCCACCGGCCTGCTGGCCGCCTCGGCCACCGCGATGCGCTCGGAGGTGAGCGAGAAGTTCACCGCCGCCGCCCGCGCGGCCATGCGCGCGGACCGGCCACTGCAACGCGAAGGCACCCCGGAGGACGTGGCCGAGTTGGCGCTGTACTTCGCGGGCGACGTCTCCAGGTACGTCACCGGGACGGTGGTGCCGATCGACGGCGGCACGGTCGCGGGAAAACCGTTGCGGTCGTTGCGGAAACCGGACGATGCAGCCGCCACCGAGAACGGGTCGGCGCGCCGGCCGGTCGCGGAGCGGTCATGAGCACCGGGCGCGGCGCGCGCCGCACCGGGGTCCTGGTGGTCGGCGCCTCGGCGGCCGGGCTCGCCACCGTGGAAGCCCTGCGCCGCGAGGGCTACACCGACCCGATCACCCTGCTGGGCGGCGAACACCACCTGCCCTACGACCGGCCGCCGCTGTCCAAACAGGTGCTCTCGGGCGCGTGGCGACCCGAACAGACGCTGCTGCGCCCACCCCGTCAGCTCACCGGCTTCGACTGCGACTTCGTACTCGGAAAGCCCGCGCTCGCACTCGATCTCGCAAGCCGCACGGTCAGCACCGCGACCGGAGAGTTCACCGCCGACCATGTGGTCCTGGCCACCGGAGCCACACCCCGGTTGTTCCCCGGCACCGAGGGCATCACCGGCGTGCACGTGCTGCGCACCCTGGACGACGCCCTGGCCCTGCGCGACGCCCTGCGGACCGCCCGGCGGGTCGTCGTGGTCGGCGAAGGCGTCCTCGGCGCCGAAATCGCCGCCACCGCAAGCCGATCCGGTCTGGACGTCACCCTGACCGGACCGCAGAGCGCGCCCATGGCCGCCCAGCTCGGCCCCCTGGCCGCCGAGCGGCTGGCCGCCCTGCACACCGGTGAAGGCGTGCGGCTGCGACTGGGTGTCGGAGTGCGGGGCTGCACCGCCCGCGACGGCGCGGTAACCGGTGTCGTACTGGAGGATTCGCACGAGCTGCCCGCCGACCTGGTCGTGATCGCCATCGGCGCGATACCGATGACCGACTGGCTCATCGACAGTGGGCTGACCTTGGACAACGGCATCGTCTGCGACGCCCAGGGCCGCACCGCCCCCGGCGTCTACGCGGCCGGCGACGTCGCCCGCTGGCACCACCCCGCCCTCGGAACCGCGATCCGCCTGGAGAACCGCACCAGCGCCACCCTGCAGGCCGGGGTGGTCGCGGCGACCATCACCGGCGTGGAGCGGGCGCATCAGCCGATCCCGTACTTCTGGACCGATCAGTTCGACGCCAAGATCCAGGTGCACGGCCTCATCACCGCCGACGCGAACGCCCGTGTCGTGGAAGGCGATCCGGCCGACGGCCGATTCGTGGTCGCCTTCGATCGCGCGGGCGTGCCCGCCGCGGTCCTGGGCTGGAACATGCCCAAACAGGTCGCCGCGTACCGGCGTGCGCTCGTCGAGGTCTATTCCCCGGCCCCCGTGCCCGCACCCTAGAAAGCGAAATCCCATGAAAGTCACTGTCGATCAGGTCAAATGCGTCGCGGCCGGGCACTGCGTCATGCACGCCGAGCAGGTCTTCGACCAGCGCGACGAGGACGGCATCGTGGTGCTGCTCGACGCCGATCCCCCCGCCGAACTCGCCGCCGACGTGCGGCAGGCGGCCGCGGTATGCCCGGCCACCGCCATCCACGTCGAGGACTGAACCCATCGCCGGGGGCTGACGCCCGGTCCCCGGCTGCACCCAGGAGGAACCGTGTCCGACACCGTCACCGACGCGACCACGGCCGATATCGCCGAGTACCCGATGCACCGTTCCGCGGGCTGTCCCTTCGCCCCGCCCGCGGAAGCGTTGCGGCTCAACCGGACCGCGCCGCTGAACCGGGTGCGGATCTGGGACGGCAGCACCCCGTGGCTGGTCACCGGCTATCAGGAGTACAAGACCCTGATGTCGGATCCGCGCGTGAGCGTCGACCACCACCGGCCCGGGTTCCCGCACTGGAACGAGGGCATGGCCGCCATCGCCGCGAGCCGCCCGAACTCGGTGTTCACCACCGACGGCGAGCAGCACAGCCGGTACCGGCGCATGCTCACCAAACCCTTCACCGTCAAACGGGTGAACCTGCTGCGCGAGGTCATCCAGCGCGTCACCGACGAGCACATCGACGCGATGCTGGCCGGACCCAAACCCGTCGACCTGGTCGCCGCGCTCGCCCTGCCGGTGCCGACGGTCATGATCAGCGAAATGCTCGGGGTGCCCTACGAGGATCACGAGTACTTCCAGGAGCAGGCCACCGCGAGTGTGGACCGCTACGCCACGGCCGAGCGCGCCGCCGAGAGCCGGGTCGGGCTCTCGCGCTACCTGGTCGAACTGATCAAGACCAAACTCGAGTCGCCCGCCGAGGACGTGGTCTCCGACATCGCCGAACGCCTGCGCTCGGGGGAGATCGATATGAGCGAGGCCGCCCAGCTGGGCACCGGCCTGCTCATCGCCGGGCACGAGACCAGCGCCAACATGATCTCCCTCGGCACCCTGGCCCTGCTGCAGAACCCGGACCAGTTCGCGCTGTTGCGCGACAGCGACGATCCCAAACTTGTGTCGAGCGCCGTCGAGGAGCTGATGCGCTATCTCGGGATCATTCAGAACGGGCAGCGCCGAATCGCGCTGGAGGACATCGAGATCGGCGGGCAGACGGTGCGCGCCGGGGACGGCCTCATCTTCGATCTGGCCCCCGCGAACTGGGACGAGCGCGCCTGGGAACAGCCCGAACGACTCGACCTGACCCGTCCGGCCGCCCAGCACGTCGGCTTCGGCTTCGGGCCGCACCAGTGCGTCGGCCAGCAGCTGGCGCGCGCGGAGCTGCAGATCGTCTTCCGGACCCTGGTCCGGCGAATCCCGAACCTGCGCTTGGCGATTCCGTTCGAGGAGGTCACCTTCAAGGACGACCGCCTGGCCTACGGGGTCTACGAACTGCCGGTCACCTGGTGAGTGCCGGGCTGCGCGACGGCCTGGCCGCGCGCCTGGCCGCCGCGGAGCGGTCGGGCGTGCCCATCGGGCCGCTCACCACCGAGCATCCCGAGCTCGACGTGGTGGACGCGTACGAGATCCAGTTGATCAATATTCGGCGGCGCGTGCGATCGGGGGCACGCGTGGTCGGGCACAAGGTCGGACTGTCCTCGCTCGCCATGCAGGCCATGATGGGCGTCGACGAACCCGACTACGGGCATCTGCTCGACGACATGGAGTTGTCACCAGATCGCCCGGTCCGCACCGCCGACTACCTGTGCCCGCGCGTGGAAGTCGAGGTGGCGTTCCTGCTGGGCGCGGATCTGCCCGGCGCGGACTGCACCGAAGCCGACGTACTGGCCGGGACCGCGGCGTTCGCGCCCGCGCTCGAGCTCATCGACTCGCGGATCGAGAACTGGTCCATCCGGTTGTGCGACACCATCGCCGACAACGCCTCCTCCGCCGGGTACGTGCTCGGGCGCGAGCGGGTCGCGCCCGGGGACATCGACATCACCGCGATCGAGGCCGTGCTGTCTCGCGACGGCAGCGAGGTCGCGCGCGGGCGCAGTGACGCGGTGCTGGGCAATCCGGCCACCGCGGTCGCGTGGCTGGCCCGGACGGTGGACCGGTTCGGGGTCCGCCTGCGCGCGGGCGACGTGGTGCTGCCCGGCTCGTGCACGCGCGCGATCGACGTGCTGCCCGGCAGCGAATTCACCGCCGACTTCGCGGGTTTGGGCGCGGTCGGCCTGCGCTTCGAATAGCTCGTCTCCGGAATTCGAACAGCCCGCCTCTGGAACAGGGAGTGTCATGTCTGCGAAAAGCCCCGCCGCGCCGGCCAAGGCGTCGGTCGCCATCGTCGGGTCCGGCAATATCGGCACCGACCTGCTCTACAAACTGCTGCGCTCACCCCGGCTCGAACCGCGCTGGATGATCGGAATCGACTCCGCCAGTGAGGGATTGCGGCGCGCGGCCGGATTCGGCCTGGACACCACCGACAAGGGCGTGGACTGGCTGCTGGATCGGGCCGAGCTGCCGGACCTGGTGTTCGAGGCCACCTCGGCGGGCGTGCATCGCGCGGCCGCGCCCCGATACGCGGCGGCGGGAATCCGGGTGGTCGATCTGACCCCGGCCGCCGTCGGTCCCGCGGTGATCCCGCCGGCCAACCTGCACGCGCACCTGGACGCACCCAACGTCAACATGATCACCTGCGGCGGGCAGGCCACGATCCCGATCGTGCACGCGGTGTCGCGGGTGTGCGAGGTGCCGATCGCGGAGATCGTGGCGTCGGTGTCCTCGGTGTCGGCCGGGCCCGGAACCCGCGCCAATATCGACGAGTTCACCACCGTGACCGCGCGCGGCGTCCAGGACATCGGCGGGGCCGGGCGCGGCAAGGCGATCATCATCCTGAATCCGGCCGAGCCGCCGATGATCATGCGCGACACCGTGTTCTGCGCCATCCCCGAGGACGCGGACCGCGCCGCGATCACCGATTCGATCCACCGCATGGTCGGCGAGGTGCAAACCTATGTGCCCGGCTACCGGCTGCTCAACGAACCCCAATTCGATGAGCCGTCGGTCAACTCCGGTGGCCGGGCCCTGGTCACCACGTTCGTGGAAGTCGAAGGCGCGGGCGACTTCCTGCCCCCGTACGCCGGCAACCTCGACATCATGACCGCGGCCGCCACCAAGGTCGGCGAGGAGATCGCCGCCACCCTGCTCGGGAAGGACTCGCAGCGATGAGCGACCACTGGGACATTCGCATCACCGACACCTCCCTGCGCGACGGCTCGCACCACAAACGCCACCAGTTCACCGGCGACGAGGTCCGCTCGGTCGTGGCGGCGCTGGACGCGTCCGGGGTGCCGGTCATCGAGGTCACCCACGGTGACGGGCTCGGGGGCTCGTCGTTCAACTACGGATTCTCCAAAACCCCCGAGCAGGAACTGATCCGGATCGCGGCCGAGACGGTCACCACCGCGCGGATCGCGTTCCTCATGCTGCCCGGCGTGGGAACCAAGGACGATATCGCGCGGGCGCAGGACAACGGCGGGGTCATCTGCCGCATCGCCACCCACTGCACCGAGGCCGATGTCTCGATCCAGCACTTCGGCCTGGCTCGCGAATTGGGTTTGGAGACGGTCGGATTCCTGATGATGTCGCACACGGTCACCCCCGAGCGCCTGGCCGCGCAGGCCCGGATCATGGCGGACGCGGGCTGCCAGTGCGTCTACGTCGTCGACTCCGCGGGCGCGCTGGTCATGGAAGGTGTCACCGACCGGGTCGCGGCCCTGGTCGCCGAACTCGGCGACGACGCCCAGGTAGGGTTCCACGGCCACGAGAATCTCGGCCTCGGTGTCGCCAACTCGATAGCCGCCGTGCGCGCGGGCGCGAAGCAGATCGACGGCAGCACACGACGATTCGGCGCGGGCGCGGGCAACGCCCCCGTGGAGGCGCTGATCGGCGTCTTCGACAAGATCGGCGTCAAGACCGGTATCGACTTCTTCGCCATCGCCGACGCCGCGGAAGACGTCGTCCGCCCCACGATGCCCGCCGAATGCCTCCTGGACCGCAACGCCCTGATCATGGGCTATTCCGGGGTGTACTCGAGCTTCCTCAAACACGCCGTGCGCCAAGCGGATCGCTACGGGGTCCCCGCCCACCACCTGCTGCACCGCGCGGGTCGGCGGAAGCTGATCGGCGGGCAGGAGGATCAGCTGATCGACATCGCCCTCGAGATCCTGCGCGAACGCGAGGATCCGCCGAGTCGGTGAGCAACAGGGGCGCAGGGCCCGTGGTGCATCGATCGGCACGGCGCGGAACTCGGTGCAGGAGGGGACCGTCTCGCAGCTGAAACAGCGGTTGTCCCGGAGCTGGAACAGCAGTGTCTCGATCCCGATGTATCCCAGCTCAGGCCCATGTTCGAACGGCTCGTCGACGAATCACGTGCGTATCCTGCCGCAAGGTGCGTGCGTGTTTCGCCGCAAGGTGTGTGCGTGTTCTGCCGCTGCTCGGACGCGCGTTTTGCCGAGGGCGTGACCACCTGCCGGGTTGATCGAACATATGTTCTAATTCGATGTATGCTGACCCGCGTGACCAAACATTCGACCGCGCTGGCGCCGAGTGCTCCAGCCCCGGGCTGGCCGGATCTGACCGACGCAGACCTACTGCGCACCCTCGTCGAAACCGAACGCCGTCGCCGCCGGCTGGACGCCGCGATGCGCGCGGCGGTCTCCGAGGCCGAGCGTCGCGGGCTGGCCGTGGACACCGGCTACCGCGACACCGTGGATCTTCTGATCGACCTACTCCGGATCAGCGCCCACGAGGCTCGCCGCCGGATCGAATACGCGGTACCCCACCCCCGCCCGCGCGCCAAGAAAGTATGGCGCGTGCTGGCGGCGGCGAGCTGACCCCCGCGCGGGTGGTCCGGTTCGATCGCGGACCCGCGAGGCCGTGATCGAACCGGAGTCGGTCACGAACCCGACGAACCACCGAAGAGCGGCAGCACGAGCGCCGCGGAACCGGACGTGGATCCGGAGTTCAAGGAACTGCCGATGATGTTGCAGGTGGTCGCGACCGCGGACCCCAGCGACAGCGAAAGATTCGGGTAGCTCGACGGGTTGGGCGGGCAGATGCTCACCTTGACCGACCGGCTGGAGCTGCCCTGGCTGACGGTGACCGTGTACGCCCCCACGGCGGGCGGGGTCCAGGTGATGTCCACGAACCCGTTGAGCCCGTCCGAGCTACCGAACGGGGTGCCCTGCCCGATGGTGGTCCCGTTGATCGACAAGGTGACCGGACTGAGCCGGTCGGCCCCGCTGGTCGTGACCGAGACCTGGCAGGGAACGGATGGCGTGGCGCACCCAACTCCGAAGGAGTCGACGGTGGCATGGGCGGCCGGTGCCAGCAGCGCAGGCAGGGCGAGTGCGGGCGCGCAAAGTAGCCCGGCGGCAGCGACCCGGGATGAGTTGACCATGGCAGGGGATCGTATGCGAAGCACTGTTGTTTCAACTGCGAAGCGCTGCCCCTGCTTTCCGGGGGTAGGCAACCGCTGTGTAGTCCGGATCTCCTCTGTCACAGCTAGATTCAGAGGATGGACTCCGAGGATGACGAGCAGTACACGCTACAAGAACTGTTCGAGATGCTGGGACTGCCCAGCGCCCCCGCGGACATCGATAGTTTCGTAACCCGGCATTCGATAACGAAGCGGGGTGTCCACCTGTTCGACGCCCACTTCTGGACTCGGCACCAGCGGGAATACTTCTGGGATCTACACGAGGACGGACACTGCGAACAAGCCTTCAACGAACTGGACGAACTCCTGCGGCGCACCTGAAGCCGTCGCGGTCGACTTCATTGCCTGCGCACAAGAACCGCTGTCCCCGAACAATTTCGGCGGCTCGGAGGCAGGACGCGTTGTGACCGATACGGTGTCGAGGTGGAAGATGTAGCCGGTATGGATTGGCGCCTGTGGTCCAATGAGGGCTGGCTGTCATCGTCGGATGTGTCGATGCTGATCGAGCTCGGGCATGTCGAAGCAGTTGAGCGGCTATCGGTTCGCGGCGACTGGTTCTGTGCGCGGGGACTCGCGGACCTACATCGGTCGCGGGCGCAGTACGACGCGGCGATCGAGGCGTTGCGGCCGTTCGCCGACACCGGTTGGTGGACCGCCATAGAGTCCGTGGCCGAGCTTCTGGCCGAAGCCGGGCGGATCGATGAGGCTGTCGACCTGTGCGTCCCGAATGTCGCGAACGGTGAACGCAACGCCATCGGGTACTACGCGAACGTGCTGGCGGGCACTGGGCGCGCCGAGGAGGCGTTCGATCTGTTGCTGCCGCACATCGATGATTGGTGGCACGCGCGGGCACTGATGAGGATTGGTGTCGAATTGGGCCGCGAGGAAGCACTTGCGCCACTCCTCGAGGAGTCGCTCGAACGTCTCCGGTCGCCCGGTGCAGAAGTTCCCGGCGTTACCTTCCATATCGAGATTCTCGCGGAGTTGCTCGAAGCGCAGGGTCGACTCGATAGGGCAATCGCTGTGCTCCGCTCGGATCTGTACTCCAGCAATATCGTTGAGCACTTGGCTTCATTGCTGATCCGTCATCACCGCTTCGATGAGTTACGCGAACTGCTCATTTCACGTCCCGATGCCAGGGAGATCTGGCACATAGTCGAATCCCTTCCCGCGAACTCCGATATCGATCGCGTCGCGGCCGCCATCCGGGCGATGCCCGAGCCCGCAGCATGTCATGCGACGTATCACCCGAGTGCGGCGCTGGGGCAGTTGCTGATCCGAGCAGGCCGAACCACCGAGGGGGTGGTGGAGCTGCGCAAGGCGCTGGATCCCGACGATCTCGTTTCCCTGCACTTCTTCTGGATGCTGCTCGTCGAGTACGGATGTGTGGACGAAGCCCTGTCGCTCATCGACGACTGCGCAGTCCTGACCGGCGCGATGACCCCAGATCTGCTGGATGAGCGCGTATCTGTGCTCGCTGCGGCCGGCCGCACGATCGAGGCGATCGAGGAGCTGAGAAGCCGCCCCGCTGCTCAGCAATCAGCCGATGCGACATACCTTTCCCAGCTGTTGGTCTCGGTAGGCCGGATCGATGCGGCCGTCGAGGTGCTGGAACCCGGCTTTCGCGCAGGAAACCACATTGACGACATGGCGAGATTGATGATCCGCCAGGGGCGGGTAGCGGAAGGCCTGGAACTCCTGTGCCGCGCCGAGCGCTAGGCGGGTCGGGTTGTGCACCGGGACTGACGTCGCGCGGGGCTCCGACCTCACAGCAACGCTGCGATCGGGCTGTCGTCGAGGTGATGCAGCAACCGCGCTACGTCGTCGCACACGTACGCCGCACCCTCCTGCTCGAGTTCGGCTCGGGCGATGCCACCGCTGAGTACCCCGACCGCCGGTACCCCGACCGGGAGGCACGCGCGCACATCCCACACCGTGTCACCGACGAACACGGCGCGGTCGTTGGGAACGCCGGCACGATCGAGGGCGACCCGCACGATTGCGGGGTCCGGTTTGGCTGTGTCCACGTCCTCACCGCCGGTCACCGCGTAGAGCGCCGCGTCGCTGTCGAGTAGCTTGCGCAGCACCGCGAGCTCGTCCGGCGGCGCGGAGGTGGCGAGCAGTACCCGCAGCCCTCGCGAGGACAGCTCGGCCAGGATCTCGCGCGCGCCCGGCAGCAGCGTGAGTTCGTCGGCCGAATCCAGATAGAGGCGACTATGCCAGTCATCGGCTCGGGCGGACGCGGCGTCATCGAGCTCACCGGCCAGGGTCTGGATCAGCTGGTCCCCGTCCATGCCGATGGCGCGGTGGATGCGCCATGTCGGCACGATGACATCCACTTCGGCGAACGCCCGATGCCACGCCCGGGCGTGCAGATAGTTGGAGTCGACCAGCGTGCCGTCGACATCGAACAGAACCGCTGCGGGCTCGGACATGATCTACCTCCTGCTTCGTCGGTGAAGGTTCGTTGACGGTGGAGCCGCGCCGTCCGGCGCGGAGATCCGGGGCTCGCGCCGGTACCCGTCCAGGCCGGTCGAGGGCGCGAGCACGTGCGTGGTCACACGATGCCCTCGCGTTGTGCGACCGAGCGCTGGTCGCCCGCAACCGGGGTGAACACCTCGAGCAGCATGTCTTCATCGCGATACCGCGCAAGGCGTACCAGCCCTGGATGTTCGGCGACGATCATGTGAACTTGTTCGCCGCTGAGGGGGTAGTCCGGAGCCGGGTGGAGCCAGTGCACGCACAGCAGCGTGCCGTCCGGCTCGAGGTGCTCGACGGTCCTGTCGAGGGCGATCCGCAATTCGTCGCCGTCGAGGTAGTAGCAGACTTCGCTGAAGACGATCAGGTCGAATTGTGTACCGGGCCAGTCGTCCCCGAGCGCCCAGACCGTGAAGTCGACAGTATCCGCACCATCGCCGAGTCGCAGGGCGGCGGTGCGCAGCGGCTCGTCGGTGATGTCGGTTGCGGTGATCCGGTCGCAGACGTGGGCGAGCTCGGCGGTGAGAGTGCCGATACCGCAGCCGGGTTCGAAGGCGTGCCGATAGCGGGGCCGGGGCAGGGCGGCGAGTGTGAGCGCGCGCTTGCGGCGCTCGTACCAGCGGGTGGCGAACTGCCACGGGTCGGCCTCGCGCCGGTACAGGGCTTCGAAGTAGCCGGCAGGCAGGCGGTTCGGGGTCATAGCAGGAAGGTTTCGGTCGGACCGGTGAAGCGGCGCAGGATGTGCTGCGGCAGGATCGGCTCGTCCCCCGGCAGATCCGACAACGGCTGCGTCTGGCTTCGGAACCGGCTCAGCGCACGGCATTTGGCGCTGTGGGCCGCCGGGGGTAAGGCCAGCGTTCTTGCTCGGGAGTGCTCGAGCAGCGGATTCGCCGGTGTGGCCCAGTGCCACATCCAGATCGGGTACTGCAGCAGTCGCGCGCCCGTGCGTGCGCACGCCGCCGCGGCCGCGCGCCCGACGGCTTCGTGATCGGGGTGCCCGTCATGCGCCCAGCTCGCCGCGCACCAGACCGGCTCTCCGCCCGGCCGCGCCAGCAGCATCGACAGTCGCTCGGTGAGGTCGTGTTCGTGCCGCGTCAGGTCGCCGTCGGGCAGGTGCAGCCGGAGCGGTGGCTCAGCGCCCAATTCTGTTGCCGCGGCATGTGATTCCTTGATGCGCAGGGCGGTCAGACGGTCTCGGGAGTGGGTGGGGGAGTTCGGGTGGGAGGCCTCGCCGTCGGTGACCGCGACGACGGTGACCGGGATGCCGTTCGCGCGGGCCAGCGCGATCAGCCCGCCCACACCCAGAACCTCGTCGTCCGGGTGCGGCGCCACCACGACCAGCTCGCGCCAGCCGGTCACCGTGAGCGGCGCGCAGTCGGCGCGCCACCGTTCCCAGATGGCGTCCTGTGTGCCGGGCGCCCGCAGATCGATCACAGGAGTGCCCACGAAGTATCTCCTTCGCCGATGTCGTGGCCCAGCGCGGCCAGATCCGCTTCACCATGGCTCTGCCGCAGGTAGACGGTCAGATCGGCGACGCGGCGCGCGTGCGCGGAGTTCATGCACAGCGGTGCGGCGCCCAGGGCTCGGCCTACGCGATCGAGGGTGATGGTGGCGGCGTCCTCCACGATCGCGCGCACGACCCGGGCTCGGATCCGTGCCCGGGTGGGATCGCCCGCCGGGTCGTGATCGATATCGGCGGCGGCGCGGCTCAAGCTCAGTCGTGCCGCGCCCAGGGTACTGGCGACCGCTCCCAGATGGGCGGCGACGTGCGCGTCCGCCTTACCCGTCGCGACGCGCTCGTGCAGCGGGCGCGCTACCTCGCAGGCGCTGCCGTACCAGCAGGCCGCGACGCCGATCGCCCCGTGCCAGAACCCGGGCCTGTCGATGTAAGCTCCCGGCTGCCCGACCGGAGCGGCCGTGGCGTGCGTGAAATCCATTGCACCGGAATCGGAGTCGCGCATGCCCACCGCGTGCCACGAGTCCGGGACCGGCCGCACGGCCGGGCTGTGCAGTGGCACCGCGAACAGCCGCCGGTGCTCCCCGTGCCGCGCGGTGACCAGCGCGTGGGTGCAGATGTTCGCGCCCGAGCACCAGAGTTTGCGGCCGGTCAATTCCCAGCCCCCGGTGGTCTGCTCGGCGTGGACCAGGGGCTCGGGCGGCTCGGCAGCCCATACGCCCCACACCTCGCCGGGCAGCGGTGCCGCGCCACCGAGTTCGTCCAGGATCGCGGCCGCGTCGGTGTGCGCTTCGGCCAAACGGCCAAGCACGGTGTCCTGCGCCGCGAACGCGGCCAGGCTGCGGAACCTGTCGAGCGTCCGGCCCTGTCCGGGGAGCGGTAGGTCGAGCTCGCCGGATCGGGAGAGTTCGTGCAGCCGCTCGGCGATACTGTTCAAGCCTTCAGGCACTGTCGACCTCGTTGGGCCAGCGCGCATCCACGGCTTGCAGGTGCGCGGCGAAACCGTTCGGTGCGCGGCCGTTGCGGCGGCCGGAGGTTGACACCACGACATCATCGGCCCACACGATCGTGCGCCCCGCCGCTATCGCACGATGAACGAACTCGACGTCCTCATCGGCGGGCAGGTCGAGGAAACCGCCTGTACCCCAGTACATGTCGGCTCGAAATCCGAGATTCGCGCCGTGAATGTGCTCGTGCCCGGCGGACCCGCGGCGCTCGTACTGCCGCTGGTAGCGCAGGCGGGTGGCACGGCTGTATCCACTCCAGTCCGTCACGGTGACGACGCCGGCCACCAGGTCTGCCCCGCGCCGCGCGTACCGGAGCTGGCGGGTCAGCCATGCGGGGTCGACCTGCGAATCGGCGTCGGTCGTCGCGAACCAGGTACCGGGACCGCTGCTCGAGCGTACCGCCGCGAACCCAGCCGCCCGCGCCGCGCCCACATTGCGCTGATGGATGACCACCGAGTTCACCGCCAGCGCACCTGCCGCCTGTGCGGAGCCATCCGTGCAGCCATCGAGAACCACTTGAATCCGCACGGGAACCCGGACCTGCTCCGCGCTCCGCAACAGCGCTCGCACGCAGTCGGGAAGCCGTCGTTCCTCGTCGCGAACAGGCACGACGACGACGATGTCGCTGATCGGTGGCAGACATCCGAGCCGGTCATCCGAAACGATCATGGTCAGCGCATACCCGCGGTACCGGGCCGCAAACCGCGGTCGAATCCGGGGCGGGATGCTCGGTTCACGTACCTCGCCCGGCCGCGTCCGCCCGAAATCGGGGCGGTGGAATCGCCCCCGGTGCTGCGCCGGCTCGGATCGTCAGATCGTGTCGTTGTTGCTCGAGGGCGGGTTGCCGGTGTTCAGGTCGGTGTTGTCGGGGCCCCGGCCGGACCGCCGTAACAGCACGACCGCGCCGACCAGGACCACGAGTCCAATGATTATCAAGATCTCCATATGGTGCGCGTACCCCGGCGATGCTGGGCTAACCGCCCGCGAACTCGAGGATCTGCCGGGGCACACCACGATCTCGCCCTAACCGCGTGCGCTCAGCCCAGCGTGAACGTGGCGCGGCCCGCGATGTGCTCCAGGTCCACATTCTGCGGGTAGACCTCGGAATAGGTGTCGAGCCACGCCTCCACCTTCCCGGCGCCCGGGCCCATGCCCATTCCGGTGATCACACCGTCCGGCAGGCCGACCACCGTGGTGCCCTCGACCCGCTGGGACTGGCCGCTGGTCCGGCCGGTGTCGAGGTTCCGCCAGTGCACCGTGACGTGGTACGCCCCGCAGAAGTCCCCGGTCTGGGTGATCTTCAACCGGACGCCGAAGACCCCGGACTGCGGCTGGGGCACGGTTTCGGCGTTGATGATCGCGGCGCAGTTGGGACCCGGAACCCGGGTCAGGGTCGGGGTGAACTGGGCGACCTGGTCGCCGGGGTTGGCGCCGGCGGCCCCGGCGAGACCGCTCCACGCGGTCACCAGCGCCGCCGCGACGACACCGGTGCGAAGCGTGAACTGTTGCAGGGAAACACTTTTCATTCTCATACCTGTGTGTCGGCACCGCCGTGGAGGGCGTTATCGGCACCCCGGCCCGTCACTTTCAGGGGCAGGAGAACAAGGGGCCGAGGGTTCACCCGCATCGCGGCAACGGCTGTCAGGCGCCGCTTACGATGCGGTCCAACGTTTTTCGGCCGACTCGACTCAGCGCGGGGTTGCTGTCGGCGTAATACCAGACCAGGCCGATGGCCTGCTGGAACGCCCATGCCCTGCCGCGCTCCCACTCCAGGTTGTCGACGTCGAGTCGGTCGCGCAGGACCTGCCTCGAGGCCGTGCCGAGCAGGTGCCAGGCACTCACCAGGTCCAGCGCGGGGTCCGCCGCCGCGAGACCGCCCGTGTCCAGCACGCCCGTGAGCCGGCCGTCGGCCACCAGGATGTTGCCGGGAATCAGGTCGCAGTGATTCATCACATCGGGATCGCTGCCGCGGGGGAGTGTGCGCAACCGCTCCCAGATGTGCCGCAGCAGAACAACATCCAGGAGACCGTTACTGCGAGTGAGGCAGGTGGCGACCCAGTCGTCATGGGACCTGAGATCTCCGCCTCGCCCATTGCCGTCGAACGTGCGCCCGCGAGCATCGATACTTCGCACGCCGATGATGAACTCGGCCAAGTCCATTGCGAAGGAGGAAGATTCGCCGGGATCCGCGTCCAGCGCAACCTCGCCCTCGAGCCACGTCTGAATCGACCACGGCAGCGGGTATCCGCCACCGGGTTCGCCGATGGCAACCGGTTCCGGCGTTGCGAACCGGGTCCGCCCGACGACCTCGCGGGCCGCCGCGGCCTCCCTGTGCAGTTCCGAACGGACCTGCACAGGGTCGGCGAACCGCATTCGAAACCGCAACGCCAAGTCGTCACCGAGCCGGAAAATCGAATGCACCGTCCCACTCCCCGGCGCATGCCGAATATCGAGCCCACGCCATTGCGGGAATTGTTCGTCGACCAAGGCGCGCACGGTCCCGAGCGAGACTTCCAGCTGGTTCGGATGCATGGTCACGACGGCAGCCTCACAGAGGTGGCTGCCCGGAACAAGCGATTTCCCCGCGGTGCGATCGTGTGTCGCCGACACGGCTCGGCCGCCCCATTCACGCGCCGCGCGACAGCGAGATCGCCATTGATTTGCCGAATCATCGGTATTGTTTGCCGCGCGCGGTTCTTTATGCGCTGTTCGGCATCGGAAGTCCGATGCTGTCGCCTTCTTCTGGTGAAGGAAATCCGACCCAAGCTTCACCAACCGGCTGTGGGCCATTATTCCGGTCACCGCCTCGAAGAACACGAGAAGGAGGATCGATGTCAGCAACGCTGTCCGCGGGGCTGGTCGAATTGGGTTCGGCGGCACTGGTTCTGGCTGAGGAAGTCACCAGCATCGTCGCGAACGTCGTCTTCATCCTGAGCGTGTTCGGTCTGCTGTGATCCGCCGCGGCCACGCGTGCCACTCGCGCCATGAAGGAGCTGGAATGACTACCCGCGCAAGTATTTTCGTCTCGGCGATGGCGGTAGCGGCGGCGCTGCCCCTGATTGCCGGTACGGCGTCGGCCGATCCCGATATCGCGCCCACCTGCCAGGTGCCGGCCGAGTCGACGGAACAGATGCTGGTGATGTGGGGCAATGTGCCCGCTGTTCCGGCGGGTATCCGCGGCGACAACCTCACCCTGGTCCGCTTCACCGGCCCGGGCACTTTCCGCTATTCGGTGGTCGGTGTCAGCGGCTGGCAGGAGGGCACGTTCACCCGGGAGAGCTCCGCCCCCGGCGTCGCGGTCTTTCACGGCACCGAACACACCACGTCGGACCCGATCGAGTTCACCATCACCCTGACCTGCCGCACCGAGACCACCGGAAACTACAGCTACACGACGCCGTCGATGCCGGAACCGCTGTCGTCGGACGCACCCGCCGTCTATCGGTTCGCCCCGCTCGCGAAATAGTCGATACCGCGTGCGGTGAGGTGGCTCCGCGTCGGCGGACGCGGAGCCACCTCGGACATGTCAGTCCGCGAATCGGGCGACAGCGTCGAATATGCTCTCCGCCAAGGCTGGGCTGCCGGTGTGCCCGGAGTCCTCGATGATCCGCAGCTCGGCCTCGGGCCACGCGCGCGCGAGTTCCCAGGCCGTGCGCACCGGTGCCGACAGGTCGAGACGACCGTGGATCAGAACCCCGGGTATCCCCGCGAGCCGATGCGCCTCACGCAGCAACTGACCATCGTCGAGCCAGCCCGCGTGCGCGAAGTAGTGACTGCAGATCCGCACGAACGCCAATTGCTCCCTGTCCGCGGGCGCGCTGTATTGCCCCGGCGCACCCAAGGTTTCATGCGCGATCACCGCATCCTCCCAGGCACACCACTCCCGCGCGGCCTGCTCGCGCACCGCTGGTTCTGCGTGTTCCATCAATTGCCGGTAGCCCTCGACCAGGTCTCCATCCCGATACTCGGTGGACCCGCCGAGCCGGAACCGCTCCCATTCGACAGGCCGAAGCATCCGCATCCCGCGATAGAGCCAGTCGATTTCCCGCTGCCGGGCGGTGAACACCCCGACCAACACGATTCCGATCACCCGGTCGGGATGCCGCTGCGCATACGCGAGAATCAGCGTGGACCCCCAGGAACCCCCGTAAAGCACCCATTTCTCGATTCCGAGCTGCTCCCGCAACACCTCCATGTCGGCCAGCAGATGCTCGGTCGTGTTGTGCGCCATGTCAACAGCGGGATCCGATGCGTGCGGCAGGCTCTCCCCACACCCGCGCTGATCGAACAGCACGATCCGAAACACCCCCGGATCGAAGGTCTTCCGAGCCCCGCGCCGCCCGCCCGCACCCGGCCCACCGTGCACCACCAGCACCGCCCGCCCACCCGGGTTTCCGCTCGTCTCCCAGTAGATCCGGTTGCCGTCACCGACTTCAAGCAGCCCGGACGCGTAGGGCTCGATCGACGGAAACGGTTGACGGGCACTGGATGCGGGCACGGCCGCCACGGTACCGGTGCGACATCCTGCTACCGCTGTGGTGGCAGTTCGCGTACAAGCACATGTAGCGTCGGCGCATCCGCCCAGTTGGGGCGCAGTGTGCCGACACGCTGCCATCCCCAGTTAGCAGCAAGTGCCAGCATCCTCTCGACGACCGCGCCGAGATTTCTCCACCACCGGTCAGTGCCGCCGCACCGGACTCCCGATGGAAGATCGCGTTGCCTCTCTGGTCCGAAGAAGCACTGTATGTGGAATCCCGGATGGGCGGAGTGTGCGAACTCTGCAGGTTTGATTCCGCTATGAGCAAGCGTTCGCGCTTCGCGAGCCGCCGAACGAGTATTCGGTTCGGTTCGGGATATCTATCCTCGCTCGTGTGGGTGAGATTGCGGTGCGAGCGGTGACGGCGGTCGAGGCGGCGACGCGGTTGGATGACATCGGCGCGCTGTACATGCGGGTGTTCTCGGAGCCGCCGAACATCCCCGATACACCAGCCAATCACCGCGCCACCATGATTCGCCTCCTGGCCGACGCCAGCGTCGCCATCGTCCTCGCCGACGACTCGGACGATGGGTTGGTCGGGTTCGCCTACGGGTACGGGCTGACATCGAATCGTTGGTGGCAGGGATTGCGAGAGCCGGTGACACCGGAGTTCACCGAGGAATGGGAGGGCCGGACCTTCGCGGTGATCGACGTCGGCGTAGCCCCGGACCGGCGTCGCCAAGGTATCGGCCGCAGTCTGATGGATGCGCTGCTGGCGGGACTGCCTTACGAGCGTGTCACGTTGGGAATGATTCCCGCTCTCGGCGAGACCGCGGGGGCGTTCTATACCGCGACAGGGTGGACTCTGGTCGGTCGCCAGGACAGTCCGCCGGATGCGGGCTGGACCAGTCCCGAGTTCGATGTCTATGTACGGGAACTCGGGACAATCCGGTAGTCGCTCACTGCGGTATCGAGTGCTCGCACCGGTGCCGAATCGGCCCAGCGGTCAATCGCCGATCGCAAATCGGTCGCCGAGGCCACCAGCTGCGGGTATCGGTTGGCCGCGGTCAGCATCCCGCAGTTCCGGCAACAGCTGGCGCGGCATCGAGGTCTCCTACGCTGATGTAGGCCATCATCAGATCGATGTTGCTGTATTCCGCTTGCTAGTGATTGATGTAGATCAGGACGTCGAACTTCGGCGCGTTCTCCCATTGAGGCCGAAGGGATCCGACCCGATGCCATCCCCATTTGAGGTACGCCGCGTAGGCGCGGTCGTTGTCCGGCTCGACGAGCAAGGTCGCGCGCTGTTCCGGTCGGCTACCGATCAGTTCGTCGTGTAAGGCGCGTGCGAGTCCCTGACCGGTGTGTTCGGCGCACACCATGATCTCGCTGAGTGCGAAAGTCCGCGACCCGTCTTCAAGGGTGAAGTCACGGATGTCGCCTTCGTCCAACGTGAGTTGTTCCCACCATCGCGCGTTCGCCGGCAGAGGCCAGCCCCAAGTTTGGCCGGCAGGTTTGTCATCGACGCGCGCGAGGACCAGTTCGAATCCGCTGCTGCGGCGGGGATCGGTGTAGGCATCGAACCGGTTCATGAATTCTGTTGGTGAGTCGAATGGATCGCCTGAAGCGATAGCTTCGGTGTACGAGCGACGGTAGATGTCTTCGACAACGGCGCGGAGTTCGCGAGCTCGGGTGGCCGAGTAGTGTTCGAAGCTGGGGGTGGTCACGATGCAATGGCCTTCTCTGTGAGGGCATCGAACAGGTGGCGGAACTCGTCCCCGGATGCTGACTGTCCCACCGAATGGCGAACGGGCTCGAGCACTCTCAGCGTTCGCACTGATGAGATTGTGGCGAGCTTCTTGAGCACCGGAAGGCCCTCTCCGACAGCACCATTGATGTCGCGCAGTTGTATTCGCGACGCGGCTGACCATGCGCTGAGGTGCAGGGAGTTGCGGACGCTGGATTGTTGGTCTGCCGCTGCGGCGTAGAGCGCGACCGATCGAGTTGTTTCGCCCAGATCGCCATAGCCGCGGGCTTCGTGTCCCGCGATCTCGGAGTGTGTGACGAACCGCAACCATTGCGGGCACTGCTCGAGGGGTTCGTAGTGCGCCGCGCTGTCCATCTCGCGCCAGGCGGTTGCGAGGGCACGACCGAAGGCGACGCGGTCACCGACCATCCCTTGGGCTTGGGCCTCGCGGACCGCGACGAGTGCATGAATCCGGCCGGGTGGGCGGCCGCGCATGAGATCGCGTGCACGGCGAATGAGTTTCAACGCGTGATAAGGGCTTCCGATGCCGGCGCGGCTCAGGGCGATGGATTGATTCGCGGAGTACAGGCAGGTGTGTGCGAGGAGGTCGTTGTCGTTGGATTCGGTTCCGAGTGCCAGCGCATCGGAATACAAGCGGCGGGCGAGAGGGTGGCGATCGGCATCATAGGCGAGCCAGCCGGCCATTACTGCGAGATGTCCTGTCGCGCTAGCGAATGCGTCACCGACCGCCTCGTCATAGCTGCAGGTGTCGAGCTTGTGTTTGGCGAGCGCGAGTTGCTCGACAGCGAAATCGACAAGGCCCGCGCCGCCGGACCGCTGATCCTCGACCTCCAACGCGTCCACACCTGTAAGCAGACGCCGGACATCGCCTGCGTCGAGGCGGTTCTGCTCGCCTGCGAGCATGGCAACAAGCCCCATCGTCGCCAGGGTTCCGAATTCACGTCGTTTCACGTCGTCGTCCACTTCCCATGCGTACAGGCCGAGCTCACCTGCCCTTGGCCGGTGTGGTGTGGCATCGATCGGATCCTCGTTACTACTAGGGACAGGATGCCCGGCGGTTGTTGATTGCGCAGCGTCGAGTGCTGCACAAAACCTTTGCAGCTGTGCGGCACTGAGGTTGGCCAGGACTGTATCGAGGGCCTCCGCCGAACGACCGACAACCGGACGGTCCAGACTGGCTCGCTGCTCCCACTTCTGAATGGTCGAAGTCTGAAACCCGATGACTTCGTGCAACTCCTCTTGGGACAGGCGCAGGGCGGCCTTGCGCAGCGCCTTTACCTCTGTCGCTGTCCACTTCTCGACAATCATGGTTGCCCCTGCTCCACCCTCGCAACGGTCCGTAACAGAAGCGTACGACCAGCGTCGTAGTTCCATGGGTGGGATCAGGGAGCTGAGCCGAGCAGGCTGAATCCAGCCCCGGTGCCGGGTTCAGCCGCAGCATCGACCAAGTTCGTAACTACGGGACGATGCCGACCGCCCCAGGTGCCGGGTGCACTCCACGTTATTCAGGGACCGGGAGGCACCCGACATGGAAATCATCCTCGTCGCGTTAGTACTTGCCATCGCACCGGCGGCATTCAGACACATGGCCCCGGCTAACTGCCACCAGAACGGACCCAGCGTTGCTGAGATCCAGGCGCGCTTGGTGATCGAAACCGCTCGAACCTATGTCCCAGTCGGTAGGGGGTGGCGATGATGCTTGGTGAGCCCACCGCGCTCGACTATCTGCGGGCCGACATCTCTGGAACTCGGGAGGAATGGGACACGGCCCAAACGCGTTCTGTGGCCAGTCGTCTCGGCTACGTCGTCGCGAGAACTGTTGTGTTCGACCAGTACACGGACGCACCGGTCGACCGCCTGATCAATGTCGTGCGCAATCTGGGAGCCGAAGCGGTGATCGTGCCGAGCTTGTCTCATTTCGGCGGCATAGTTCCTGCGGCGTTGGTTCAGGCCGTGGACCTGATCACCGTCGAGCCGTATGCGACGTACGTGCGGGGGAGTGCCGGCCAGCCGCCGGACGAAATGGGAGCACGGTGAGCGGGCGCTGGAAAAAGGACCAATGCGACGTCAATCGCCTTGCTGCTGGCTATCGCCTCGCACCCGACGAGGAGGTGATCGGCGGCGCAGTCTCGATCCTCGCTTTTGTCGTCGTCGGGCCGGGGCGCTGAGATACGTATCGGCTAGGGGCGCTCGCATGCTCACGCCGTCCGACGTTTGGATCGCGTCGTTCGGGCAATGCCCGAACCGTCCGATGTCGGCCCGCGGTTGCGGCTTTTTCTGGGTGTGATTATGGCGAACACGAATCAGGTTCATCACGAGGTGTCCGGGAACGCGCTGTTCCAATTCGCGGTACGAGTAGGGCTGGTGGCGTACGGCGTTGTCCATCTGCTCGTGGGCTGGCTCTGTGTGCAGGTGGCGCTCGGCGACGCCGGCGGCCGAGCGGACAAGACCGGTGCGCTGCAGCACCTCGCGGAGAACGCGGGTGGCAAATCGGTGTTGTGGCTCATCGCCATCGGGCTCGGGTTCACCGCGCTCTGGCAGCTGCTCGAGGCCGGCACCGGCCCGCGCAACACCAGCAGACAGAAGGTGTCGCGCGCGACCAACGTCGGGGAGGCGATCCTGTTCGCCTACCTCGCCTTCAGTGCGGTCAAGCTCGCGAACGGTAAGCCGGCCTCCTCGACCGACCAGGCGCAGCAAGGGCTCGTCGGCAGCATGCTCGACAAAGAGTGGGGCAAACCGGTGGTGATCGTCATCGGGCTCGCCATCATCGCCGTTGGCGCGTTCGTCGCCCACCACGGGTGGACGAAGCGATTCCGCGAGGAGCAGGACTTCAGCACCGTCAGCCGGTCGACCGAACGACTCGTGATCCGGCTCGGGCAGATCGGCTACGCGGCGGTGGGCGCGGTGTACGCCGGCGCGGGGGCGCTCGTGATCGCGGCCGCGGTACAGAGTCAGCCGCACAAGGCGACCGGGTTGGACGTGGCCCTCAAAACCCTGGCCGCCCAGTCCTACGGCACCCCGCTGCTGCTGATCGTCGCGCTCGGTCTGGCGGCGTTCGGCGCCTTCGCCCTTCTCGACGCCCGTTTTCACAAGGTCGACTAGCTGGCCCGAATTTATCGATACGCGGCCATCGGGCCACTGTTGCGCTCCGGGTGCATCGAGAAAGCTTGTCCCCATGAGCAACAACGTGGCCACCGAGCCGAATGACCTGGGTAAGTTCTTCATCGAGCGCGCGAACGCCGGCGACGTCGACGGATTGGTGGCGCTGTACGAGCCGGACGCGGTGCTGGCGTTCCCGCCCGGCAGTGTCGCCACCGGGCACGCGGAAATCCGCAAGGTGTACGAGCAGTTCGTCGCCGCCGCACCGGTTCTCGTTCCCGGCCGCCAGCATCCGCAACTGGTCAGCGGGGATGTCGCGCTGACCGCCTGCACCCTGGACAATGGCGAGGTGACCGTCGAGGTCGCGCGCCGCCAGCCCGACGGGTCGTGGCTGTGGGCGGTGGATCAGCCGACCGTCGCGTCGTAGGTCGACCGTGGTGGGGCCGGCGCGAACCGGCCCCCGCCGCTGGAGCATGTAGCGACCTCGCCGTCGGGCACGGCGCGTTGAGCCCGCACCGGAGACAGGGCAGTCGGCGATCTACACCCCGGCGACGCGATGCGCGCCGACGCCGTGCGAGTAGGTTGACATGATGCAAGTTCCGCGACATCGGCCGGCACCCGGTTCGGCCCGATAAGGCGCACTGCCCATTACAGCCTCCGCCCGGCGGGGGAGCGAGCCGGAAGTCGGGGTGGATCTCATGGTGGACGCGACTGCGCTGGGACCCGAGCGGCGGGTGCGGCTGTCAGGTCCCGAGCGTGAGCAGCAGTTGCTCGACGTCGCCGAAGGGCTGTTCACCGAGCGGGGATACGAAGGGGTGACCCTGGACGAGATCGCCCGCACCGCAGGGGTTTCGCGTCCGATCGTCTACCAGCATCACGGGTCCAAGGACGGCATATTCATCGCCTGCGTCCGTCGCGCGCGTGAGCAGTTCGAGCGCAGTGTCATCGACAGCCTCGATCCCGCCGACGCCGATATGGATTCGGCGATACGGGCCGGTGGCGCACCGTATTTCGAGCTCATCGCCGCCAATCCCCGGCGGTGGGCGCTGCTGTTCACGAGCTCCGCCAGCCTGACGGGCGAGGTGGCCGACCAGCTCACCGAACTGCGTGCCGCCACGATCGCCCGCATCGCCGAACTGGCCCGCCCGTTCCTGCACGAGCTGCCAGACCACGAGCTGACCGCCTTCGCCTACGCGATCTCCGGCATCGGGGAGCAACTCGGGCGGTGGTGGTTGCAGAACCGCGCGGTTCCCCAGGCGCAGGTGCTGGATCTGTACTGCACGCTTGTAGTGGGGGCCGCCCGTGCCCTGACGGGCTCTTCTTCCTGAGTCGAAAGCGCTGTGGGGGAAAACCACTCGCGATTCTCAGCGCACCTTGAATCCCGCCCCGGTGGTGATCTCGGTACCCACCCGGACGGGCCCGCCCTCGACCACCGCGATGTCGGGCATCACCGAACGGATATCGCGATCGATGTCGATACCGGGCATGAGATGGGTCAGGACCACTCCGTGCTCGCCGAGCCGGAAAGCGCCCACCTGGGTGACGTAGTAGACCGTCTTGCCACGCCGATACGCGGACGGGCCGTCGAAGGTGATCTCTCGAACCCGCGACACCAGTTTGGCGCTGCCGCCATCACTCAGCCGCAGCTGCCCGTCGCCGGTGACGCGGGCCTGCGCGCCGCGCCGCCACGAACCCACGAACACCACGGTCGGTGCGGCATCGGCGATGTCGATGAAGCCGCCGGGCCCGATCGAATGCTCCACGCCGGGTCCGGTGCGCGACACGTTGACGTTGCCCGCGACATCGAATTCGAGCATGCCCAGACATGCCGCGGACAGCTTCGTCGCGAAATGCCGGAACATCCAGGCGGAACTGTGCAACTCTTGCGGGCCGATCGCCACCCCGAAGAGCCCGCCGGGAACCGGAGTGCCACCGAGAACCCCTGTCTCCAAGCAGAACTGGAATCGCCCGTCCTCGGCGCCGGTGTGCATCACCGAAGCGACTTCCTCCGGCAGACCGGTTCCGATATTGACCCAGTCACCACCGGCGGTGTTCTCGCCGATCAGCTCGGCGGCGAGCCGGGCCACCGCACGGTCCGCGTCACCGCGCACGGGCGCGGCCCCCATCAGCCGATCCAGTACGGCGGTCCGCTGCAGGATCCGGTCACGGTCGCCGTCGGCGCCGGGCAGAAAGTCGCTGCGCTGCCGGGTTTGCGGCAGCGACGCAACCTGTTCGGCATGACGGGACACCACGATCGCGTCGACCTGATCGACTGTCAGCGCCGGTGCTCCCGCGATCTGCTCGTCATCGAGAATCCCCGCCACCATGACCAGCACCTGCCCTCCGCCCGCCCGGGCGGCCCGGGCGATGTCATCCATCTCGGTCAGGCAATTCGCACCGTCGAAATAGATGTTGCCGCGCGCATCGGCCCAGGGCGCGAAGAACACCGCCGTATCGATCTGCGGCAACCGGTAATCGATCATCTCTCCGTTCGGGCTGGACATACTCGGCCCGGAATCCGCGCACAACACCGTCCCCGCCCCGACGCGGGTGTCGACGAACGTCCCCACCCCGATCGGTGACGACAGGGTCCGGACCCCGTCGGCCTGGCCCTCGATCAACCGCGACAGCACCCCCTGCGGGAACACGTGCATCTCCAGGTCACCGGCCGCCGCACGGTCGCGCAGGCCCGGCATCGTCTGGGTGTGCCCGGTGATCACCTGGGCCAGCAGCCCCGGCGCGGTGAGATCGTCGAGCGTGCCCGGCAGCTTGCCCCGGCCCCCGCCGCCCCCGCAGTGAATCCAGGTCAGCCCCGCCGGATGCCCGGTCTCCGCGAACTGGTCCCGGATCGCGAAGTACAGGGTCGAGGCCCGCCCGTGCGCCCCGAGCCCCGCACCCGCCACGACCGCGCTGTCCTCGATCATCGCCGCGGCCCGCCGCGCCGAAACGAACACGGGCGCCATGCCTTCGGGCCGGTGGTCACGGTTGTAGCGCTTCCAGGTCGGCAACCAACGCACCAGCTGAACGCCGCAATCGACCCAGTCCACGATCGAAGACATCCGCACGCTGTTCTCCCTCATCAGAGCAAAGGACCGGCGCGCCAAGCGATCTCGAGGCGTCACGACCGGCGTCCTCTGGTTACGAAGTGTAACTTACGTTTCGTAACTTTGGGGTTGTCGCACAAGTGCACAGGCGTGATCGCTATTACGCCGCGTTCCCAGCCGAGGAAGGTTCGAGTGCGACCCGGACCTGGCCTCGAGTGCCCGGCACCCACCGAAAAGCTCTGCCTCACACACATACCGGGGATATACCTCCGCTGGGCCGACTCAATCGGCACCCTGTGTGCAGCGACCGCATCGACGGGGAGGGCACCGGTGGGGGTACGCGGCCTCTGGAATGCACGCCCGCTCATGCTCTTTCAGTGCGCGAGGGCGCTGGATCTCGCCACGCAAACACGTGTCCTGTTGCAGGGTTGAACCGTGGGACGTGATCGGCGCACCTTCGTGGATCACATCTTGGCCTGCGCCGGAGTTGCGTGGAGCCCGGTGCGCACGCTGCTCGTATGTTTGGGTCCATGGCCCCCATACGCGTCTACCTCACCGATACCGCAACCCAATTCGCGACTTCGCCGGACGGTTCGCCGCTGGTCAAGGGTCACGTCGAGGCCGACTCGATCGCGTTCGAGGCCGGGGGCTGGGTTCGGTGCAGGATCGCCTCGCCCGAGGGTGAGGAGTGGTTGACGCTGCCCCCGCACGCGGTCGCCGGGATCGCGGGGCGCGGCGACAACGTGTGATCGGTTGGAGCCCTTCGTCAGCGCGGTGCGGAGTTGCGAGCGGTCGTCACCGGTTGTGCGCACCGACGGTCGCGGCGAATTGCCGGATCAGGGACGCGAGGCGGTCGGGCTGGTCTTCGGCCACCCAGGTGCGAGAGTTCTCGATCATCTCCAACCGCGCGTTGGGGAAGTCGGCAGCAAGCCTGTGGCCGTGCCGAATGGGGAATACCTCGTCCTCGGGCGACCATGCGATCAACACCGGCAGGGTGACCGACGAGAACTGGCGGGCCGCCTCGAGGGTGTACCTGTTGTCGACCGCCCGCAGAAACTTGATCGCGTCGGTGAGCACACCGCGTTCGTTGATCAGCCCCCGCAGGTAATGGTCGAGAACCTCCACATCGATTGGGCCACTGTGCAATTGACCGAATCCGTACCGGGATCGAGCGCAGCCGAGCCGGATCGCCTCGATGCGCAGAACTCGCGCTGCCAGGGGCGTGATGCCCGGGACCCGGGCGATCCGGCACAGATAGTCGAACTGTGGCGGCGGGAAGTTCTCATAGGCGTCGCAGGGAGTCAGCACCAGTCCGCCGACTCGATCCGGCCGCCGGGTGACAACCAGTTGGGAGACCATGCCGCCGCCGTCGTTTCCGACCAGAATCACGTCGTTCAGGTCGAGGTGGTCGAGGACGTCGGCGACGGTGCCGGCCAGCCCGATGGGAGTCAGATCCGCCTGCGCGGACATCGGCAGGTGGTGCGCGCCGAACGGCCAATCCGCCGTTATGCATCGATACTCGTCCGCGAGCGCCGGCACCACCTTGCGCCACGCGGCGGCGTTGGCGAACAACCCCTGGACGAAGACCACCGGCTGTCCGGTGCCGCGTTCATAGATTCGAACGGGCCCCTGTGGCAGCGAGAGAACCCGTGAAACACCCAGCTCCGCAGTAATACTCATGTCGATGCTCCCTTTGTTCGCGTTCGAACAGCATCGCTCGCAGGTTCGCCGCGGCGCTTCCAGAAACAAGCTGCGCAGCTCGCCATACGCCGGGTTTCCGGCCCGGCCGATGAGTTTGCGCCCACCGACCGGTCAGAACCCATAACACCCAACGAAAGGACACCGCCATGTCGGAGCTTCTGGTCGACTTCATCACCTCCCTCGACGGATACGCGTCCGGAGAGGGCTGGCCCGGCTTCTGGGGCCTCGAGGGCCCGGAGTACCTCGCCTGGCTGGGCGAGCAGCCCGAGGCCACGTACCTGATGGGCGCGAACACCTACCGCCTGATGTCGGGCTTCGCCGCCGGCGACGTCCCCGACGGCCAGGCCGAGTTCCGCCCCGAGGAAGAGGCATCGGTCGACGGCCTCACGAAGGCGACCAAAGTCGTGTTCTCGTCCTCCCTCGAGGCTCCGCTGACGTGGTCCAACTCCACGCTGGTTCGCGACGACGCCGTCGAGGCGGTCCGCGCGATGAAGTCGAGCCGCTCGGAGCTGCTCACCACAATCGGGAGCCTGAGCCTGTGCCGGTCCCTGCTGCGCGCCGGCCTCGTCGACCGGTTCCGCGTGGTGATGTTCCCGGTGATCACCGGCGCCACGGGCGCGGAGCGCATCTACGACGGTTACCCGGACGTGGCCCTGGACATGACCGAGCACCGCACGTTCGATAGCGGCATCCAACTGGTCGAATACAAGCCCCGGGTACTCGAGCACCCGCCACTGGGTGCCCCCGCGTGAGTTTGGTCCGGATCGGGACGTGTGAAACCTCGGAGAGGTGTTGTGCCGCAGCAGACTGCGGCCGCGGCCTCTCCACCCCGAACACGGTGGCAGATTGCAGATTTGCTTCTCGAGTAGACGCCGTGGCTGGTCGCCGCCGCAGGTGATGTGTGCGTCGGCCCGGCACGCCGGCATCACTCGCCGGCCTTCTCCACGGCCCGGCGGGTGCACCATTGCCTGGTGGTGACGCGCCCGAATCCGTTGGCGGTCAGCAGGTTCAGTTCGACCAGGGCCAGCCAGTCTCCGGAACTCGAACGCGCCCATGCCAAGAGGAGCCCCGGTGAGCGGCCCGTGACCAGGAGTCCGCCCGAGCGGACCCACAAGGGAGTTCATCGGCGCCGAAGTGTGTGCCGTCGGTGAAAATGGCCAATCCCAGGTCCACGGTGACCGGCACGGGAGGTTGGACCAGGCGGCGCGGTGAGGGGCCGGCGGACGGCTCCGGCCAGTATTCGAACATATTTTCGAATAGTAGACCTTGCGGTCTGTTTCGAGTAGTCCGCCCGGCGGGCGGGAGCGGACCGTCCGGTGTGGCAGGCTGCCGAGGGTGAACTGCGGGGTGAGGATTCGACGGTGGGGGTGTTCGGCGCTGGCGTGCGTGGGGGTCGCGCTGCTATCGGGGTGTGGTGCGCCGGTTCCGCCGACCGCGCTGCCGGCTGATTGCCACAGGAGGTTCGACTTCGATGCCAACGACACCGACCGGCTGGGCGAGGATCGCCGGTTGAGTCTGGAGATGGCCACCGCGCGCGGCGGGGGAGATCCGGTCACCCTCGGGGAGTTGACGGTTCGGGCCGGGTGGCCGGTGGACGGGTGGGACCGGATGGTCATCGTCCGGAGCGAGCGGGCGGCCGAGCTCAACGCGGACTCGCAGATATTCGACATCTGCTGGGAGAATCTGCCCGAAACGTCGCACGGCTGGCACTACGACAGCGCGCTCCGCGAGGCGTTCTTCTTGTTCTTCGCGGGGGAGCGGCCGGTCCAATCGGTGCGCTTCGATCCGGGGAAGGCACCCGCGGACTTCCGCGCGCACGCGGTGGTTTATCCGGGCACGGTGATGACTCCGATCCTCACCGGAGGGGCCGGGGCGGCGGTGTTCCGCGCGGCACCATGACGGCCGCTTCCGCCGCGCTACAGCGCAGGTACCTTCGCCTATCGTCGGAGGTGTGCGGGGCCGGACTTGGACGTCGGTAATGGATTCCCGCGCAGCCACTCCCACCTCACGAACTCTTCGCCCCTGGCTTGATTCTGTTGCTTTCGGGGTACCAGCAGCATTCGACGAAAATCGAGTAGATCCGCCGTAGACGATGGGTCTCACCGTTTGGTGGTGTCAGGGGTTGCATCCTGTACCTGGGTACAGGCTTACCGTCGATACATGACGATCACACCAGCTCACAATGATTGGGTGCCGAGCTCGTGCACCTTGCCCACTGTCGAGCAGCCGATCCGGGTAGCCAAGTTCGACCACTTGTTCACCACCGCCGCGCGTGTGGTCCGCCGGCCCGCTCCAGGACGGCTGGAGGTGGTCGTGGACCCGGCCGCGGAAACTCTCGCGCGGGAGCTGGCCGGGCGGGAATCGAGCTGCTGTTCGTTCTTCACCTTCGAGTTCACCAGCACCACACAGGGGTTGGTGATGAGCGTGAGCGTCCCGCCGACCTACACCGAGGTGCTCGATGCATTCGCCGCGCGCACCGAATCCGCGATCGCCGCTGGCGGGCGGTGAGCGCGTTGCGTACCGGTCAGCTGGCGGCCGCGGCCGGGGTGAACGCCCAGACCCTGCGCTACTACGAGCGACGCGGCTTGCTCGCCGAACCCGAGCGGACTCTGGGCGGTCACCGGCTGTATCCCCAGGATTCGGTGACGGTGTTGCGGGTGATCAAGGCAGCTCAACGGCTCGGGTTCACTCTGGACGAGGTCGCCGAACTGCTCGAAGGCACTCGGGTCGGGTCGCGTCGGCGCGCCGCCGCCGGGCTACGGGCGCGGGTGGGCGAGAAGCTGGTCGAGGTCGATGCCAAGCTCGCCGAGCTCACCGAAGTTCGAGACACCCTGCGCGCGGCGCTGGCCGCCGGCTGCGAGGACCTGCTGGTGTGCAGCGAGTCTCCCGGATGCCCGGTCCCGTTCGACGGCGCTCCCGCCACCGATTCGACGGACCGCGAGTGCGAGGGTCGTTGTGGCTGTTGAGAAGACGCGCGGCCCTCGCTCGTCGGCCACCCTCGCCGCCGGTGTGCTGCTGTGCCTGGGACGCTGCCTGGTCCCGGTGTTGATCGCGGTGCTCCAAGCACGACGCCCCGGAACCGATCGGTTCCGGGGCGTCGTATGTTCAGGGTGTCGGCGTCCAACAAGCGCCTCTCGGCGGGTGGTCGCTCGTAGCGACGATGGGGTGGGGCCCGGGGCTGTCCGAACGCCGACATTCGAGTTCAACGGGCCGATGGCGTGGGTGATTCCGGGACCGAGTGTGATCTGGGCCGCGACCTCGTACGGCGACAGCTAGACGCCCGGACCGTGCCCGGCTACCTCCCGGAGCCGCACATCCCGGCTCCTGCACCGAGCCGCTCAGCCGCAGGTCGTAGTCTCCTCGGAATGGTCGGCGGAGCCAATGCTGATTCGGAGATCGCGCAGCATCCGCTCGATTTGCTTCTCCCAGCCGGGAGTGCGATCCCCTACCGAGTGGATAGCGGTCCGTAATGCGGTGATCCCGATCTGGCTCGCAGTCAGCACATCTTCCGATTCGACGCTGAGCTGTACCTGTACGGCCACGTCATCGGGGTAGCTCACCGCAACCTCACGGATTCGATCCAGGGTGCGAAGCTCGTTGACGATTGCGTCCACGCGCCGCTTGATGAAATCGCCGTGATCGGAGCCATCATGTTTCATCTGTACTCGGAATCCGACATCCCAACTGCGCGAGCGATTCTCGGAGAGTTCGGTTTCACTCACGACACGGAGGCCGATTCGACTCGCGGCCGCATCCATGTCTATCGGATCCGCTGAGTTCAGTGCGACGCCATAGCCCAATGCATGCATCATCTGCGCCAGGCTTCGCAAGGTGAGGTTCCTGCGGCCACTCAGTCGCTGACTGATCTCGGTCGGTCGAACGCCGAGCTTGTCCGCGAGTTGCTTCTTGGTGGTGCCGGTTTCGTGTAGTGCCTCGTGGACCATCTCGGTAGCGGCGAGCACAAGGCGCTCCTCTGCGACGAGCGCATCGGCTTCCGGGGTGCGGGGGAACCAGGTGTTCATTGCTTGTGCGCCTCCTTCCAGATTTCGTTCGCCTTCGCCGCGTGGGTGGCACACACCTTGCGGTCCGATGACTTTCCGGCCCCGTGCAAAGCTTCCAACTGAAGTGAAGTCATAACTTCACTTTGAAGCCTGAGTTGAGAGATGCCGCGGGTTTGCCCAGATGTGCCCGAAAAGTGTCACTTTCTGACACCTGTGGCAGGCAAAAGCCGCCAGGTCATGAACCTGGCGGCTGGTTGGTATTGATTCGCAGCTAGCGGAAACTCGGTGCGGGGCGAGGCAGGCGACGTTCGTGAAGCAACCGCATCCCACGCCGGCCCGAGCGGCCGGCGCGGTGGATCACTCGAAATTCAGCGGGCGCTATAGGTCAGGCAGCGGGCGGTGTCCGTCCCGGAGCCGGGGCCTACGTGGATGTCGCTGGCCGTGCATTCGAGGTCGCGATTGTGGGTGCAGTCGGCTCGTTGGCAGGCGCCGACCATGCTGGTGGTGACCGTGTCGAGGCCGCCTTTGACCGACAGGGGGATGAAGGTTCCGCAGTCGGCCGTGCCGTTGTGGCCGGAGACGTTGATCGCGTAGGCGTGGCAACCGTCGTGGTTGTTGTAGGAACAGTTGCTGACCGTGCACTCGGCTACGTGCGGCATTTCCATTGTGGTCATGTCACTCCTCCAGGTGATTGAAGGGTTTCGATGCTGTGCCCAGGCTAGCCCTTGATGCAGGGCATCAAAAGGCAGGTCAGGCTACCCTCACCGGGAGGATGGGTGCGTCCGGCCGCTGGGTATCACCACTTGCGTATGCATTCGCCGATCAGTTGCTCACGGCTTGTTCGCCTTCAGGACCTCGGGTGTTCCGCCCACCGTTCCGTCGTCGATCAGCGTGGCGATGTCGTCGGGAGAGATGCCCAGGGCCGCCAGAATCTCGGTGTTGTGCTGGCCGAGCAGTGGCGCGGGAGAGCGGTGGAAGGTGCCGGGTCCATGGGAGAAGTGAACGGGCAGGGTGCTGTGGCGCGCGGTGGGCAGCACGGGGTGGGAGACGGGTTCGAAGAAGTGGCGGGCCTCGAGTTGGGGTAGTTCGGGCTGACGGTGGGGCTGCATGACCTTGGCCACGGGAACCCCTGCGTCCCAGAGGATTCGGATGATCGCGTCGCTGTCGTGGCGCGCGCACCAGGCGGCCAGACGGGTGTCGATCAGGTCGTGTTCGCGGCGGCGGCCCGCGGCGGTGGCCAGGCCGGGCACGCGCGCCCATTCCGGATTGCCCAGGGCGGTAACGAGTTTGTCCCACTGATCGTCGGTCTCGACGGCCAGCGCTATCCAGCAGTCCTTGCGGCCGAACTCGTCGGCGCCGGACGCGCGGTAGAGGTTCTGTGGGGCGGCGACCGGCCCGCGGTTGCCGTCGCGCTCCAGGAGCGCGCCGTAGGCCGAGTGCTCGATGACCTGTTCGGCGGCGACGTTCAGGGCAGCCTCGACCATCGCGGCCTCGACCAGGACGCCGGCCCCGGTGGTGCGGCGGTGCTCGAGCGCCAGCAACAGCGCGTTGAGGGCGTGGACGCCGGCGTTCGGATCACCGATCGAATAGGGCTCCACCGGATTTCGGTCGCGGTGTCCGGTGAGCCAGGTCAGGCCCGAGGTGTCCTCGATGACGTAGGCGAAGGCGG
Organism: Nocardia sp. NPDC057668; assembly: GCF_042799795.1. Classification (NCBI taxonomy): domain Bacteria; kingdom Bacillati; phylum Actinomycetota; class Actinomycetes; order Mycobacteriales; family Nocardiaceae; genus Nocardia; species Nocardia sp. NPDC057668. Next base: position 142,578 of record NZ_JBHVIC010000004.1, read on the forward strand.
GGTTGTCGCGCCACGGCCCGGTCAGGCCGAACCCGGGCATGCGGACCATGATCGCGTCCGCGCGCAGCGCGCGTACCTCGTCGTAATCCAGGCCGAACTGTTCCAGGACCCGCGGCGTGTAGTTCTCGACGATCACATCCGAGCGAGCGACCAAGCGGCGCAATACTTCCCGGCCCTGATCGGAGCGGAAGTCCAGGGTCAGCCCGCGTTTGTTGGTGTTCAGCCCGGTGAAGATCGGGGACTGTTCCCACCACAGATCCTCGGACATGGGAACGCCCGCGACCAGGCGGGTGCCGTCGGGGCGCTGCGCGGACTCCACGTGCACCACGTCCGCGCCCAGCATTGCCAGGTAATGGGTGCAGGAGGGCCCGGCCCAGAACGTGGTCAGATCCAGCACGCGCAATCCGCGGAACGGCAGCGGATCGGGTTCGCGCGCACTCGATGCCCGCCCGTTGGCGGTGGCGGGCGGCGGCGCGGATCGATAGTGCGCGGTGTGCTCACCGAGCCGGGGCGCGGGTTCGGGCGCGCGCAGCAGCGGTGGCGTCGTGCGATACGGCGGCCCGGGCTGGCGAAATCCGTCGCGCGGGTTGGTGGTGAACGATCCTCGATCGGCGTGCTGGTCGAGGTCGAAAGCGTTGGCGCCGTGCGCGATCGGTCCGCTGGGAATCCGGAACGCGGTGGCCAGGTCGCTGATCACCGCCACCGGATGCGCGGCCATCCACTCCGCGATCTCCGGCGCTTTGCGGTTGGCGGTTTCGGTGATCCCGGCCTCCAGGCCCTCGTCGATCCACTCCGGGTGCCCGACCATCGCGCACAGGTCGAACCACTGCTGCGCGGTCCCGCACCCCACCGCCACCATGCCGTCCGCCGCCCCGGCCACCCCCGGCACGCTGAGCCGCCGCTGGGTCCGGAACGCCCGGCCCAGCCCCTCGTAGAACGACACCGGGTAATAGGTCAGCCCCAGGATCTGGGTCTCGAGCATCGATACGTCGCACAGCTCCCCGGCCCGCGTGCCCAGCGTGCGCCACCGCGCGGTCAGCGTGGCGGCCGAAGCGTAAGCGCCCGCGAACCATTCGCCGATTCGCCCGCCCACGTGCACGGGCGGCTCGTCGGGAGCACCGCGTCCCAGCCCGATGATTCCGCCCGACCAGGCTTGCAGGGTGAACTCGGTGGCGGCCCTGCCCGCCCATGGACCGTCGAGGCCGAACGGGGTGATCGTCGTGACCACCAGGTGCGGGTGTCTGCGCCGAATCTCCTTCGGCGACAGATGCGGATGCTCAGCCAGCGGAGAGCCCGGAGTCCAGACCACGGCCTGCGATTCGCCGAGCACCTTCTCCACCAGAGCCAGATCGCTCGAGGGGTCGGCAACCACACTGTGTTTGGAGCCGGCGAGAAACGCGAACAGCGCGCCGTCCGCACCGGGAGCGAGAGCGGTCCCCGACGCGGTCCAGCAACGCAGAGAATCACCCTGCGGCGCTTCGAGTTTCACGACCTCCGCCCCGCCGTCGGCGAGCAGCTTCGTGCAGTACCCGCCCGCGATGCCGCTGGACAGATCGGCCACTCGCCACCCGCGCAGGGGTGTCAGCGGTACGGAACCGTTGCCGGATCGATTGGATGCCATTGTCTCTCACCGTGATCGGGGTCGGCACCGCGCGCCCGTCGGCCCGGTGCGATCGGCAGCACCACCTGCCGCGTGATCCCGGCCGCACCCACCGGAGCGGTGCGCGGCCGAGTCGAACGACATCGCGCTATCGATGCGGCCAATGCGGTGCGTCGGTCAATACCCGCGCACTGTCGTCGGTGATGAGGACCGCGTCGCGCCCGAAGATCGCGCCGACGCCCGCCTCCCACACGTAACCGGTGACCGCGAGCACCATGCCGGGTTCGAGCACCTCGGCCGCGGCGGTCTCGGGCAGCTGCGGCGAGACCACCGGCGGGTCGAACCCCATCCCGAGCCCCCGCGCGACCGGCATGGGCGGCAACGGCTCGCCCGCCCTCTCGTACGCGGAGAGCAGGCCGGACGCACTCGCGCCCGGACGGCACGCCTCGATCAGCCTGCCCCACAGCCCATCCCAGCGGCGGTAGAGCGCACGCGCACCCTCGTGCCCGGAGTCGCCCACCGGATACGTGCGGGCCACCTCGCCGATGTAACCGTCGCCGAGCACGCTCGCCGACACCGCGACCAGATCTCCGTCGCGCACCCGGCGATCGCCATCGCGCCGCCGCCACGGATGCTCGCGCGAGGTCACCCACGCCGAATCCTGGGCGGCCGGGGTGCTGATGCCGCCCGCGGTCATGGCCTCGAGCAGCACACCGGTCAATTCCTGTTCGGCGACACCGGGAACCAGTCGCGTGATGGCGCTCTCCAGCCCCAGCTGCGCGACCTCCAGCGCCACACCCAGCGTCGCGATCTCCTCGGGTGTCTTGATGCGCCGCGCGGCCCGCATGGCGGTTTCCCCGTCGACGAGCTCGGCGTTCGGGAACGCCAGCGGCAGCAATTTCGCGAAGGTGGGTGAGAGCGCGTCGGTGCCGACCCGGCGCGCGGTGTCCGCGCCGCCGATGCCGCGCAGCACCTCGATCAGGTTCATCGGATTCCAGGCGAGCCCGTAGAGATGCTCGTGCGGAATGTCCTCGGGCACACCCTCGTCCCAGGTGCTCAGCAGATGTACCGCGCCGCTCTCGCGCACCAGGGTGGCGACCGGTCCGAAGGGCCGCGTGCCGGCGACCCATAGTTGCGGCGCGCCCGCGACGTAGCGGGCGTTGCCCTGGCGTCCCAGCACCAGTACGTCCAGATCGTGCGCGCGCATCTGTTCGAGTGCGCGTTCGCGGCGTCCCTGTCGCAGTGCCCGTTCGTCGGGCAGGATCTCAGTTCTCATAGGGCGCGTAGGGGTAGTCGGTGAGTGCGGTCCAGCCGTCCTCGGTGATCACGATGATTTCCTCACTGCGGTACCCGCCCGTGCCGTCCTCCCAGACGACCGGTTCGAGCACCAGCACCATGCCGGGTTCGAAAACGAAGTTCTCGTCGTAGTCCGCGCCCAGATCGGTGCCGATCATGGGCATCTCCGCGGCGCTGACGCCGATGCCGTGGCCCAGATAAAAGTGCGGCAGCCACGGTTTGTTGCCGTCGTTGGCCGCGATGGCCGCACGGGCCAGATCCGCCGCGGTGGCGCCCGCCTTGGTGACGTCCAGAACCGCGGTCAGAATGTCGCGCCAGCGCCGGAATTGACTGCGCTGGCGGGCATTCGGGGTGTCCCCGACCAGCCAGGTGCGCCCGAAGTCCGAACAGTATCCGCCGTAGGTGATGCTGACATCGGTCCACAGCACGTCGCCGGCGGCCAGTTCGCGTTCGGTGGTCAGCAGCGGCAGCGCCAGATCACCGTGTGTGGTCCACACCCCCGCGGCCTTGGTCTCGGGCATCACCTGCCAGATCGCGTCGAGCATGGTGGCCCCGGCGCCGAGTTCGAAAGCGCGCCGGATGAATTGGGCCGAGAGATCGATCTGCCTGCGCCCGGGCACCGCGGCGGCCTGCACGTCCACGATGGCCTGTTCGGTGATGCGGCAGGCCGTGCGGATGCAGGAGATCTCGTCGGGGGTCTTGATCAGTTTGGCCGGGCCGACCACGGTCGAGGCATCCACCGGCGGACCGGCGGGGAACAGTTCGGACTGTGCGCGCAGCATGGCCCCGGTGCACTCGTCGACCGCGATGGTCGCGCCCGTGGGCCGCAGCTCGGCGAGCTGCCGTGCGAAAAGCTTCACGCCCTCGTCGAATTCGAGATACACCGGCCCGTGCACGTGATCGGCGGGCAGTGCGGATTCCCCGGCTGTGCCCTCCCGGAACGGCAGGAACAGGTGCGGCCAGGGGTCGCCGGCCACCACGACGGCCACGGGCCGTTCCACGTGTGCGAGTCCGGCGTCCCCGAGCGGCCAGTTGGCCCCGGTCGCGTAGGCCACGTTGCTGTTGTTGAGCAGCACCAGCATGTCGATGCCCTGCGCGGCCATCGACGCGCGCAGCCGGGCCCCGGTGTCGCGGCGCATGCGCGCGCGGTCGGGCACGTCGGGTATCTCGAACGAGGCGAGCCCGGGGGAGAGGAAGGATGTCATCGGATTTCAGTCGCTTTCACCGGGGTTCACAGGCCCAGGAATTCCCCGACATTGGCGCTGACGATGCGGGCGGCGTCGGCCGGGCCCACCGCCTGCACCACCGCGGCCAGGGACTTCTCCGAGTAGCCGAAGGTGCTCTCGTTGTGCGGATAGTCCGAGGACCACATGACGCGGTCCACGCCGATCTGGTCGATCAGCGACAGCCCGAGCGGGTCCACCATGAACGAGGCGCGCATGTGTGTGCGCCAGTAGTACCGCACGTCGTGTTCGACCGGGCGATCGAGCATGTGCTGGAAGGAGGCGAGCATGTGCTCGGCGTCCTGCAGCGCGGCGGGCACCCAGTTGATCCCGCCTTCGAACCAGCCCACGTTCAGGCCCGGATGCCGGTCGAGGATGCCGCTGAAGATGTACTTGGAGAACAGCTCCCGGAACGGCGCGACATTGTGCATCATGCCGACCGCGACGCTGTTGACCTCGCACGGCGCCGACAGCGGGGATTCGCCGATGTGGTGCGAGACCGGCACGCCGGATTCCTCGATCGCCTCCCACACCGGGATCATGGCCGCGCCGCCGTAGTCGATGACCTTGCCGTCGTCGTCCTTTCCGGCCGAGAGCGGCAGCAGGAATGTCTTGAGCCCCAGCGACTTCAGCTCGGCAAGGGTGCGGCGCGCACCGTCCCCGTCCCACCAGTTGATGAGGCCGACGCCGTAGAAACAGCCGTTGGACCGTTCCTGGAGTTCGGCGATGTAGGCGTTGTAGATCCGGAAGCACAGTTCGCGAATCTCTTTGTCCGGGTAGAAGAGCAGCGCCAGCAGGGCGTTCGGGAAGGCGAGTTCCTTCGCGATGCCGTCCGCGCGCAGGTCGGCGATGCGTGCGTCCAGGTCCGCGCTGCCCGAGCCCGCCAGCGGGTCGTACTGCATCAGGACGTGGCTGAAATCGCCCGGCAGGAACGACTTTCCCTTGCGCCCGAGCTGGTAGGCGCCGTCCTCGTACCAGACCCGAGGCGCCTTGTCCTTGAGGGACTCGGGGAATCGTTCGAAGAAGATGTCGTGCGCCAGCGAGATGTGGTTGTCGGCGGAGAACACCTCGGTGCCGGTGGGCAGGCCGAGGGTCCCCGCGGCGTGACCGCGCCGATCCTTGGGCGGGCCGAAGCCGCCGGGCGGATACAGGGAAGCGCTGCTGGTCGGAGCCGACATCTGGATCCTCCATGGGGGTCGTTCGGTAGGCGAGAATGACGTTATCATTTTTGGAGAGGCATGTACATCATGATCAACTAGTGCGGCGCAATTTCTAGGTTCCTAACTGGGAGAATGGTGTTATCGTCAGAATCATGGATGCTCGCTCATTCGACTCTTCTCAGCGTGCCGGTGCGCGCGATTCCCGGATCATCGGCGCCCGCGACCGATTCGAATGGGGGAACATCCGCTACCGCCTGGATGTGGTGGCGGCCAATATCGCGGACGTGGTCGAACACGCCGGCGGCTGGCTCTTCGACCGCGCCTCCGCGGGGTGGGAAGTGAGCGTGCTGGTGGACGAGCTCACCGACGACGACCGGCCGATGCGCATCCTGGGCGCGGAGGTGCTGGACCTGAAGGCGGTCCTGGACTCGGGGGGATCGGGTCGTCAACCACATGCGATCGCCATCGCCGCCGATGTCATCGACCGCGACGCGCGAACAGGTGAAGGATTGCGACTCGCTATGGCGGACGGCGGGATTCAAGTGGTGGGGTGGGGCGCGGGCTGGCCCGCCAACGCCTTCCCGGTCGATCCCGTCCTGCATCGGCTCAGCGCGGCCGCGCGCGTGTTCAAGGCGCAGGCGCTGACCGCGGCCGGGCTCGGCGAGGACTCCGAGGTGCCGCGCCGGGTGGACGCCACCGAAAGGCTGTGCAGCGGAATGTCCAATTGGCCGCCGATCGTCGCGGATCTGAGCCCGCTGAGCTGATCGGCCGCGCGTCTCGCGGGTGACTCAGTGCGGGTCGCCGGTCAAGCCCGCGGCGCAGAACCGCCAGACGTCGGCGGCGTCGATCGGGTCGGTGTCGTCGGCCGCGGTGGGCCGGGCGATGTACATGACCGCCTGCATGGTGATGGCGGCCAGCCGGCGCGGATTCGCGTCCGGGGCGAGCAATCCCGAATCCGCTGCGTCGGTGAGCAATTCGGTGAACAGCGTGAAGTGTGACGCGTGCGCCTTGCGTACCGCCGCCGGGTCCGCGCGCAGCAGCTGCGGGGCGAATTCGGTGAAGAGCGGGCGGTAGGTGCCGGGGTCGGGGCGGCACAGCTGGAACAGCAGTTCCACGGCGATACGCAGTTTCGCGATCGGGTCGTCGTAATTGGCGGTGGCCGCGCGGATCTGGTCGACGGTGCGGTCCAGGGTCTCCTCGTACAGCGCGAGCAGCAGCTCGTGCTTGCCGTTGAAGCGGGTGTAGAAGCTGGTCAGCGACTGCCCGGCGCGTTCGACCACCTCCAGCACCGTGATGTCGGTGCTGCCCTTCTCGGTGATGGCGGCCTGGGCGGCATCCAGGAAACGGTTCGCGCGCTGTCCGGCGCGCTGGCGGGCGGTGTGCAGCGAACGATCCACCGATCGCCGCATCCAGGCCGGTTGGGGTTCCTGGGTCCGCATCCTTCGATCATATGGCCGGGTGCGCGCCGAAGCGATATCTAATTCTTCAAAACTGAGAATTACGTTCTTTCGGAGTTCGCGCCGCGCGGCGGTCTCCTGCGCCGCGCGGCTAGTAGATTTGCCCCAGGATTACCGCGAGTCGGATCATGCCCGTCGCCACCCGGCGGCTCCGCACCGGCGACCATCCGAAGGGCGTAGATGAGCGATGCCGAGCACCTGGCGGGGATGTGGTGGCAGGTACTGACCACCGCCGGCTGGCAGGTCCCGGAGAGTTCGCTGGTCGGGTGGGTCGAGGAATTGCTCGCCACGATGACGGCCGCGGAATTCGATCCCGACGCCGGTGCGCGGGTGGGCGCAGGGCTGGCGACCGCGGGCCTGCGGGACGCGACGGTGCCCGCGGTTTCGGCCGGGGTGCTCTTTCGCTTGGCCGAGCACACCGACCGTCCCGACGCCGCCGCCCGGATGGCGACCGTGCTGGCGACCCTGGGCACCGGGTATCACCTGCGCCGCGCCGAATTGCTGGCTGAGCCCGAGCCCGAAACCGAGTCCGAGCAACGCGTGAAGCTGTTCCGCGCGATGTTCGAGCGGGTGTCGATCGCGGTGGCGCTGGGAAATGTCGACGGCACCCCGCTGCTGGTGAACCCCGCGTTCGTCGAACTGCTCGGCATTTCCACCGAGGTGCAGAAGATCGCGCCCTTCGACCACAGCCACCCCGACGACATGGAGGAGATCCGCACCCTGATCTTCGATCAGCTGGTGCCCGCACGGACCGGAACCGTCCGGCTCGAGCGCCGGACCCTGCGCGCCGACGGCGGCACCGGCTGGTCGCGCTTCGCGATCACCTATCTGGCCGACGTGGGCGGCAAGGACTACCTGATGGCCATCGGTGAGGACGTCACCGAACGACGGCAACTGCAGGACGAACTGCACCACCAGGCCCGCGTGGACGCGTTGACCGGGCTCGCCAACCGCCGCGAACTGCTCGAGCGGATGAGCGCCATGCTCACCGCGGCCGGGCCCGGCGACCGGGCCGGGCTGTGCTTCGTCGATCTGGACCGGTTCAAGGGCATCAACGACCGCTTCGGGCACCGCATCGGCGACCAGGTCTTGATCGCGGTCGCGGCGCGGCTGGAGAACGCGGTCCGCGACCGGGACTGCGTGGTGGCCCGGCTCGGGGGCGACGAGTTCGTGGTGCTGATCCTGCCGCCCGTGGACAGTGAACAGGTCGGTGCGATCGGCGCTGACCTGCTGGAGGCGCTGGCCGATCCCGTTGCGGTGCAGGGGCATCGGCTGCCGGTGTCGGCCAGCATCGGCGCGGTCGTCACACCGGTGACGACCACCGACGCCGAAACCCTGCTCGAGGCCGCGGATGTGAGCCTGTACCAGGCGAAGACGCACGCGCAGGGCAAAGTCGTGCTGCACACGCTGGTGCCCCCGGCCTGAAGCGAAGCTCGAGAACAGCCTGGCCGGCCGATCAACGGGGGTCCGGCGCGAACCGCACGAAGTCAGTCCGCCGGGCCGAATCAACAAGATCGCAGCGGAGCGATTCGGCCCGAGCAATACGGGTATGCGGGCACAATGGGACCCGCAGACACTCGGACCTACCTCACCCTGGTCGTCGACGGTGAACAACGGTCGCTGCTCGTGGACAACCGGTCGACCCTGCTCGACGCCCTACGGGAAGGGCTCGGGGTGACCGCACCGAAGAAGGGCTGCGACCACGGCCAGTGCGGGTCGTGCACCGTTCTGCTCGACGGCCGCCGCGTCACCACCTGCCTCACGTTCGCGGTCGCCAACGACGGCGCGCACATCCGCACCGCGGCAGGGCTGGCGACGAATGATGATCTGCATGCCATGCAACAGGCCTTTCTCGATCAGGACGGCCTGCAATGCGGCTACTGCACCCCGGGCCAGATCTGCTCCGCGGTGGGCATGCTCGACGAGGTGAAATCGGGCCACGCCAGCTACGTGACCGACGATCTCGCGGCGGAGCCGGAACTCACCGACGCGGAGATCCGGGAGCGGATGAGCGGCAATCTGTGCCGATGCGCGGCCTACCCGAACATCCTGGCCGCGATCCGGCAGTCGGCCGCGTCATGATCCCGTTCGAATACCATCGCGCAAGCAGTGCGCAGGACGCGGTGACGGTGCTGGCCGAACGTCCGGATGCGGTATTCCTCGGCGGCGGAACGAATCTCGTCGACCATATGAAGCTCGGTGTCGTGGCGCCACGACTGCTGGTGGATGTCAGCCGCCTGCCGCTCACCGACGTCACCGAGACCCCCGACGGAGGCTTGCGGATCGGCGCGGAAGTCCGCAACAGCGATCTGGCGGCCGACCCGCTGGTGCGTGCTCGCTACCCCGCCCTGTCACGGGCGCTGCTGGCCGGCGCTTCCGGGCAGCTGCGCAATCTGGCCACCACGGCCGGAAACCTGCTGCAACGCACCAGATGCGTCTACTTCCAAGACGTCAGCACCCCGTGCAACAAACGCGAGCCCGGCAGCGGCTGCTCCGCGATCGGCGGCTACGTCCGTTATCACGCGATCCTCGGCGCCACACCGCACTGCGTGGCGACCCACCCCTCGGACATGGCCGTCGCGCTGAGCATGCTGGATGCGCGAGTGGTGCTGCAGGATCTCGGCGGCGAGCGGCGAATCGCGCTCGCGGACTTCTATCGATTGCCGGGCGACCGCCCCGACCGGGACACCGTGCTCGCCCACGGTCAGCTCGTCACCGCCGTCGAGATTCCCCCACCCCCGTCCGGTGCCAAGTCCAACTATCGAAAGGTGCGCGACCGGGCCTCCTACGCCTTCGCCCTCGTTTCGGTTGCCGCCGAACTGGTTCGAGACCCCGGCGGTGATATAGCCCAGGCGCGCATCGCATTCGGCGGTGTCGCACATGTGCCGTGGCGCGCCAAGGAGGCCGAGAAAGTACTGCGCGGATCCCCCGCGACGGACGACTCGTTCGCGCGTGCGGCTCACGCCGAACTGGTCCACGCGAAACCTCTGGCGGGCAACGAGTTCAAAGTCGATCTGGCACAGCGAACCTTGGTCGCCACGCTGCGCTCGCTCTCCGACGGGGCATCGCGATGACCGCTCTCGAAGGCAACTCGATCGGGGCGCCGCTGCCCCGGGTCGACGGACCGGCAAAGGTCACAGGTGCAGCCCGATACGCTTTCGAACACCCGGTCGACAAAGCCACGTACCTGCATCCGATCCAGGCCACCGTCGCCAAGGGCCGCGTATCCGCGATGGACACCGCGCCGGCCGAACGCATGGACGGGGTACTCGCCGTACTCACGGTGTTCAACGCCCCGAAGCTTGCGGACACTTCGGATGGTGAGCTCAGCATCCTGCAAAACGATCAGGTGCATTTCCGCGGCCAGCTCATCGGCGCGGTCCTCGCCGAATCTCTCGAAATCGCCCGGCACGCGGCGGATTCGGTGACCGTCGACTACGCGGCAGACCCCCACCACAGCGAACTTCGCCCGGACGATCCTGCGCTCTACGCCCCCGAAGAAGTCAGCGACGGTTCGCCCACCGACACCGAACAGGGCGACGTCGAGGCCGCGCTGCGTGCTGCCGCCGTGACTATCGATCAGACCTACACCACCCCCACCGAACACAACAATCCGATGGAACCCCATGCCTCCATCGCGATGTGGGACGAATCCTCCGGACAGCCACGGCTGACGCTCTACGACTCGACGCAGGGCGTGCACACCGTCCGAAAGACACTCGCGCCGCTGTTCGGCCTGGAACTCGACCGGATGCGTGTGATCGCGCCGCACGTCGGCGGTGGTTTCGGGGCCAAGGGCGCCCCCCACGCGCACAACGTGCTCGTCATCATGGCGGCCCAGCGCAGCGGCGGGCGGCCGGTGAAGCTGGCGCTGACCCGGCAGCAGATGTTCGCGCTCGTCGGCTATCGCACGCCGACGATTCAGCGGATCAGGCTCGGCGCCGACACCGACGGCTCGCTGACCGCGCTGTGGCACGCGGCGATCGAATCCACCTCCACCGTCAAGGAGTTCGCCGAGCAGACCGCGGTCGTGTCACGCACGATGTATGCCACACCCAATCGGCGGACATCACATCGCCTCGCCGCGCTCGATGTGCCCGTTCCGTTCTGGATGCGCGCGCCCGGCGAATGCCCCGGCATGTTCGCGGCCGAGGTCGCGATGGATGAACTCGCCATCGCGTGCGGAATCGATCCGATCGAACTGCGCATCCGCAACGAACCCGAGCGTGACCCCGAGACAGGCAGGCCCTGGTCCGGGCGGCAGGTGCTGCAGTGCCTGCGCATCGGCGCCGAGCGGTTCGGCTGGCACGATCGCGACGCCGCGCCTCGCAGCCGGACGCGCGGCGAGTGGCTGATCGGAACCGGGGTGGCCGCGTCGACCTATCCGGTGAACGTGAGTCCGGGCAATACGGCCCGGATCGAATTCCGGGCCGACGGTCGTTTCGAGGTGCGGATCGGCGCCGCCGACATCGGCACCGGCACGTGGACCGCACTAACCCAGATCGCCGCCGATGCACTCTGCTGCGATATGGAAGCGGTGGAGTTGCGGATCGGCGATACCGATCTGCCGTCCGCGTCGGTCGCGGGCGGGTCGTCGGGAATCACCTCGTGGGGTACGGCCGTCGTCACCGCCGCCCGGGCTTTCCGCGCCGAACACGGCACCGCCCCCGCGATCGGGGCGGCAACCACCGCCGACGCGCCGGAGAACCCCGACACCGAGGAGTTCGCGATGCATTCCTTCGGCGCTCAATTCGCCGAAGTGGCTGTGCACCGCGACACCTGCGAGGTTCGGGTGCCGCGCATGCTGGGAGTGTTCTCCGTCGGGCGCGCGATCAACGCGCGCACGCTGCGATCACAGCTCATCGGCGGCATGACGATGGGACTGTCGATGGCGCTGCACGAGGAGAGCGTGCGCGATCACCGTTTCGGCCACGTGGTGACCCAGGACTTCGCCGGGTATCACATCAGCGCACACGCGGATGTGCAGGACATCGAAGCGATCTGGCTGGATGAATCGGACGAGCACGCCAACCCGATGGGTTCACGGGGAGCCGGTGAGATCGGGATCGTCGGCGCCGCAGCCGCTCTGGCCAATGCCGTGCACCACGCGACCGGGGTTCGAGTCCGGGATCTGCCGATCACCGTGGATCGGCTGTTGTGATGAACCACGGTTCCTTTCGTATCCGATGCCGCTCTCGGCGAAGACCGATCAGCAGGTGAAGGGATAGCAGTTGCGTGTTGTCGTCGGGCTCGGTGCCGGCGGCGAGGTCGGCTGCTGCTGACCGGTCGGGCCGGGTGTGCCGGACGGGACACTGACCCGAACGTTCTCGCCGGGCTTGCTCGGGTCGGTGTGTGCGCGTACGTCGGCCAGCAGCCACCACACGCCGCCGATCAGCACGGCCAGCGCGAGCAGTCCGGCCACCGCACTGTGCACACGCTCGCGCGGAATTTTCCGAATGGAGGCCGGAACTCTCGGCCTCGGGCGGGTGCGTTGCGCTACGGGCTCGGGCCGAGCACGCCGTGCTTTTCGTGCCGAGTTGAACGCCGTCAACGCTTGCGAAGCTCGAACGATCGAAAAGTAGGGGCGGACAGCACCGATCACCCGCCAAGTCGATGGGCCGGTTGGCGACCTCTTGCGAGTTCGCGGTCGTAAATTGTTCAGCCGCAGATAATCTGCCCACTCCGGGGGCGGGAACGTAACGGGGACTGCCCGCTTGGGCTCGCCCCGGTCCGGTGGTTCGCGACCACATGCCGGGTCTGCGACGGCGATGTCGCCGCTTTCGGTTGCGATGAAGGAAATCTCGTCGTCTTCGGACCGAGGAGCCTTCGTCAGCGACGCGGGTTCGGGCATCGCGGAACCGGTATCGAGATCCGGGTTGTCGTCGGCCCCCGGCCGATCGTCTTCGGGCTCCTCATCCAGCCACGAGTACGGATCGCCTTCCCAGTCGGTCTCCTCCGGAGCGGGTAGCAGAATCGGCTCGGGAGCTGACGCGGGCCAGGCGGCGGATTCGTCCGGTTGCTCACCGTTGTGGACCAGCACTGGCCTTTCACTTTCACTCGTGCGGCGACACCGACTTCGATGCGATCACCACACGATAGCCAGCCCCCTCGACACGCGGCGAACCGCCTCGAAACCGAACGGTTCGCGAATGTGTCTGCGGCGCAGCAGAACCGGCATGCGTCGGTGTGGCTCCGGCTCCGCGCCTTCGGGCTGGAGCGGGATTAGTGAATGCGTGATCAGTGCGCGGGGATCTCGCCATCCGGGTGCTCGATGAGTGATTCGAGCAAGACTGTCAGTGGACGCGCGTCCGTCGATGCCCCCGCGGCGGCCAGAACCGGAAGCGTCGTGGACGCGATCAGGGCCAATATCCCGGCGTTCGCCAAGGGCAGCAGGACCACACCGTCGGCCACCTGGGCGGCATGGATGTCGGAGATCAACCCGGCAAGCCCCGCGGGAGTTCCTATGTAGCGCAGCGTGGTCGGTGACGGCGGCGTCTCCACGAGGGCATCCAGGCGTTCGAGCGCACGTCGAGCGCTCGAGACGTCTTCAGCGATGATCACCTCCAGGTCGACGAGCACGATCGCCGCCGTCGGATCGTCACCCTCGGCGACGGCCTGTGCACGCATCCGGGCCGTGCGCCGCTTCGTACCGAGCAGATCGGTGGTGCGCACGCGCCGTACTGTCGCGGGGTCCAGCGGGCGTGCGGTGCTCAGCTCGATCCAGGTCTCGGCGAGCACGAGCGGATGCTCGTGGACCGCGCCGGGGTGAAATCCCGCACCGGTCGGCTCGATCGCCAGGCACAGTGCGGTGCCGATGTCGGAGAGCGAACGAGACATGGTGATTCCCTTCCGGATTCGCGGCGTTCTGGATGCGGTGCCGCCGTCCACACGGGCGCGGATCGGCAGGTATCAGACGGGGTCGAACGCCGAGATGCGCCAGGAATCGTCCACTCGGGCGAGGGTGACCCGGACGCTGCTGGCGGTCAGGGCCGGTTCGGGTTTCTCGGCGCTGGTGGTGGTCTGGTTGATGAATACCAGCACGGTCGCCGCCTCCGCGCCCAGGTCCGAGACCGCCGCGCGCACGATCGTGGCGCTGGTCTTGACCGACTTCTCCTTGGCCGCCGGGGTGACGATCTGCTGGGTGAACTGGGTGTAGTAGGCCAGGAAATCGCCGGTGAGATGGGCTTTGGCGGTATCGAAGTCGTGGTCGAGGGTCTCGGGGGCGTACGACAGCAGGGCGATGGTGCCGTCCTTGGCCGCGGCGAGGGCGGCGGCGGAACCGGTGTCGTCGGTGCGGCTGTCGGGCAGATATTGCCACCGGATCAGGCTCGCCGCGACGAGCACGGCGGCGATGGCGGTGACCGCGAGCAGGGTGATACCGGGTGCGCGGCGCACGAGCGCCACGACGCGCAGCGCGCGATTGCGAAGTGCGATGATCACGGGACGAACTCCACCTTCGACATCTTCAGTTGGCCGTCGACCCGGGTCACGGTGACGCTGAGCCGCCAGACGCGCGGTTCCTGTTTGGCCCCGGCGGAATTGGTGATCTGCGAGGTCGCCGCGACGAGTACGACCGCCGAATCCTCGGTCATCGATTCCACCGCGGTGGCGTTGACCCTGCCCTCGGTGGTGACCTGGGACTGCTCGACCACCTTCGTGAAATCTTCCGCGCGACTTTGGAAGTCGTCGCGGAACGCGCCGGTGGAGTTGTCCAGGACCCGCTGCACGTCGTCCTTGGCGCGATTGAAGTCCAAAGAGGTGAGCGCGACGACGCCCTGTTTGGCGGCGGCGCTGAACTCGGCTGTGCGCCTGTCGGTATCGCTGACGCGGTGGTGGTTCCACACCGAGAACGCACCGACCGCGATCGAAGCGACCAGCACCGCGGTGGCCAGCACGAGGACCGCCGTGCGGCGGCCGCCCGATCGGGCGCGCGACACCCACCGCCGCAACCTAGAGCCGCCGGGCTCGCCTACCGTGTCGTCGGAGGTTCTCGCAGTGGCGGATTCGATGACCTTCTCGGCCTTCGCACCGGGGTCGGTGTCGTCGGTACCGAGGTCGACGATGAGCACGCCGTCGTCGGTCGGTGCGTCGTCCGCCGCGGGTTCCGCGCGGACCGTGCCCTCGGACGACGGTATCGAAGTGCCGGCCTCGGCACCCGTGCTCGATGGCGGCGTCGACTCGGGTGCGTCGTCGGCTTCCGCCGGTGAGACATCGGTGCTCGAGACGGCCTCGGCTCGGCGGCGCAGGGCCACCGCTCGCGCACGGGCGCGCGCCGCCGTCGCCATGGCCTCCGCGGCCGCGGCATCCGCCTCGGCCTCCTCCGCCGCGGACAACAGCAGGCTGGTGTCCGCGCGCGTCAGCGCACCGATATCGGAATCGATGTCGATGCCCGGGTCCACGAGATCCTTCATCACGCCTCCAAATCGACGGTGTGGGCGACGGTCTCAGCCGCGAGAGCCCGCCAGCAGCTCCGGGATGGTGACGAACTTGACGCGGGGCCGGGCCGCGCTCGCGCCCCGGGCGCGTTCGGCGTCGTCGATGGCGCGCCACCCCGGCCAATCGACCGGGGTTATCCCGCGCCCGGCAAGCAGCTCCCGCACCGCC
Organism: Nocardia sp. NPDC057668; assembly: GCF_042799795.1. Classification (NCBI taxonomy): domain Bacteria; kingdom Bacillati; phylum Actinomycetota; class Actinomycetes; order Mycobacteriales; family Nocardiaceae; genus Nocardia; species Nocardia sp. NPDC057668. The sequence continues at coordinate 157,918 of NZ_JBHVIC010000004.1, forward strand.
CCCCGGTCGCCGACATCCCTGTGCAGCGTGCCCGCGGCGTAGTCGGCCAGCAGTTGCGCCACCGTTTCGGCCGCGCACGTGCGATTGGTCCCGATGACACCGCGCGGGCCGCGTTTGATCCAGCCGGTGACATAGGTCCCCGGCAGTGTCCGCCCGTCCGAATCCACCACCCGGCCACGCTCGTTCGGGATGATCCCGGCCGCGTCGTCGAAGGGCAGCCCCGCCAGCGCCCGCCCCCGGAAACCGATGGACCGCAACACCAGTGCGGTGTCGAGCAGTTCTGTCGCGTTCTCACCCGGGACGGTGGAGAGCACTCGCACGCCCGTCACCCGCTCGCGACCGGTCAGCTCCACCGGGGAGGAATTGAAGCGGAACACGATTCGCCTGTTCCCCGGCGTGGTTCCGCGGTCGGCGTATTCGCGAGCCAGTTCCAGCTTGATGGTGGTCTCCACGTCGTCATCCGGATGCGCGGTCAGATCGCCGCCTTCGATGACCACGTCGATGCCCGGCAGATGCCCCAGGGCATGGAACTCGCCCGCGGAGAACGCGCCTTCGCGCGGCCCGCGCCGGCCCAGGATCACGACTTCGCCGATTCCGCTGTCCGCCAGCGCGTCCGCCGCGTGCTCGGCGATGTCGGTGCGCCCCAGCGCCGGCGCGTCCAGCAGCAGCATCCGGGCCACGTCCAGGGCGACGTTGCCGTTGCCGATGATCACCGCGCGCGAACCCGACAGCTCGAAACTGCGATCGGCGTGGTCGGGATGCCCGTTGTACCAGCCGACGAAATCCGCGGCGGCGTAGTTGCCGGGCAGCTCTTCGCCCGCGATGCCCAGATCCCGGCTGTCGGAAGCGCCCACCGCGTAGATCACCGCGTGATGGTGGGCGAGCAGCTCGTCATGGGTGATGTCCCGCCCGGCCTCCACGTGCAGATGACAGCCGAAACGGCTGTCGGAGAACGCGCGATCGAAGATCTTCACGATCGACTTGGTGCGCTGATGGTCGGGCGCGACCCCGGCCCGGATCAGGCCGAAGGGGGTCGGCAGTCGTTCGAAGAGATCGACTTCTACCCCGGGAATGCCGAGCAGCTCCGCCGCGGCGTAGCAGGCCGCCGGACCCGCGCCCACCACCGCGACCCGCAGCTCCGCGCGTGCCGGAGCCGGCGAAACAGTTTCGGGCACGGTCGCTTCGAGCGGATGACGCTGGAAGTACGCGGCATTGATGTCGCGGAACCGCTCCAGCTCCGGCGGCAGGTCGTACTCGGAGTAGACCGCGCCTACCGGGCATTCGTCCGCGCACGCGCCACAGTCGATGCACGTCTCGGGATCGATGAAGAGCATCTGCGCGCCCGGCTCGCCGACAGCGCCGGCGAGCGGGCGAATGCAGTCCACCGGGCAGGCCGGTACACAGCTGGCGTCCTTGCAGCAGTTCTGGGTGATCACGTACGCCAAAGCCGGAACTCCCTACACGAGGTGGTGATCGGACGCGTCAGTCGATGACCGCGGCCTGGGAACGCACGGTGACCGGTGCGGCCAGCTGCTGTTCGACGCAGATGCGCTGGAGCTTGGCCAGGGTCTCGTCGAGCCCGGGACCCAGGCGCGGACCGGGGGTGAAGGTGGCCGGGAGTTTCCGCATGCCCTGGATGACGCCGATCGTGTCGTAGTGCACGGCGCCCGCGGGGTCGCAGTGGAAGTCCGGCATCCGGTCCAGCACCGCGGTGAGCATGGATTTGAACACCGTGCGCGCGACATTGGAGCCGATGCACCGGTGAATGCCGAGCCCGAAGCTGAAGTGCCGGTTGCCTTTACGGTCCAGCTCGATACGGTTCGGATCCGGGAACACCGAGGGGTCGCGGTTGGCCATCGCCCAGGACAGCCACAGCCGCTCGCCCTCTTCGAACCGGGTTTGCGCCGCGTCGAAGTCGGCGGCGATGGTGCGCCCGTCGCCCGGGGCCGGGGTGAAGTAGCGCAGGAACTCCTCGGTGGCCGGATTGAGCAGGGTTTCCCGCTCGCGGCTGAGCTGCTCGCGCTGATCGGTGTTGTCGGACAACCACTCCAGGGCGTGCGCGGTGAGCGCGGTGGTGGTGTCGAAGCCGCCGCCGATGATCAGGCCCAGCATGCCCAGGATCTCGAGGTCGGGTGCGGGTTCGCCGTCGATCCGCAACTGGATCAGTCCGTCCACCAGGCCCGGGCGCGGATTCTCGCGAATCTCGTGCAGGTTGATCACCAGGTCCAGGCCCATCTGGCGGTGCATCTCCGCGACCCGCACCGCGTCGGGCGAGTTCTCGGGGGTGTAAACCGCCGCGTGGACAGGTTCGCTGTAGGTCGACCACTTGTCCAGGGAGATGCCGAGCATGGCCAGGGTCAGCACCGCGGGCACGATGTTGGCCAGATCATCGACGAAATCGATGCTGCCGCTCTCGATCTTCTCGTCCAGGCTGGCCCGGACGACCTCGTCGATGAACGGCTCCCAGCGCTTGACCGCGGCGGGGGACAGGTAGGGGTTCAGCACCGCCCGGTAGATGCGGTGCTCGGGGTCGTCCATCTCCAGGATGCCGCCGCGCACCACCGCCGCCCGGCGCGCGGTCGGGATGGAAATGCCCTTGTAGCCCTTGCGTTCTCCGCGCAGATCGTGGTCGTTGGACACGTGCGGGCAGCGCGCGAGTTCGAAGACCGCGTCCGCGCTGCTGGCCACCCAGTGACCTTCGTAGGTGTCGGTCCAGGCCACCGGGCAGCGTTCGTGCAGCTCCTCGGTGATCTTCTCGAAGTGACCGCGGTAGTCGGCGGTGTGGCGGTCGAAGTGGTATCTGTTGCGCTTGCGATCCTCGCCGACGGCGACATCGTCGATGCTCACTGTGTGTTCCTCCGGTGGTCCGATGTGACGCCTGTCGGCGGGGTCGCCTCAGATGAGGGTGATGGCGCGTTCGGGGCAGGATCGTGCGGCTTCGCGCACCGGCTCCTCCTGATCGCCGGGGACGTCACCGTCGTACACCGGCGACGAGTGACCGTCGATCTCGCTGAGCTCGAACGCCGCCGGTGCGCTCAGGGCGCACAGCGTATGGCCTTGGCAGCGTTCCGAATCGACCTGGACCTTCATCGTCCATTCCTCGCTATCGTTCCGTAATCGGCTGTGCGCATTGAGATTCCGACCGATCAGATGTGGTAGTCGTACCACTTGAGGTACCCGCCGCCGTCGATGCGCGCGGCGGTGCCGGTGACGTAACGGGCCTCGTCCGAGGCCAGGTACAGCACGGCGTTGCTGATGTCCTCGGGGTCGACGTAGCGGATCGGCATCGCCTGCTGCACGGCGAACACCGGCTCGGCGTCCTCGCGGGTCGGGTGTTCGAGATCGGGCCGGAACGAGCGGTACATCGGCTCGCTCTGCAGCATGGGCGTGTTGACGTTCGTCGGGTGAATCACGTTGGCGCGGATGCCCAGCGGCGCGATATTGGTCGCCAGGTCGTGCACGTAGGCGGACAGGGCGCGCTTGGAGTGCACGTAGGCGTAGCCACCGGGATCCTTGCCGGGCTGATCCTTCTTCGAGGCGTCCATGAGCGCGGCGACCGAGCCGGTGGCGATGATCGAGGCGCCCGAGCTCAGATGCGGCAGCGCGACCTGGATGGCGTTGATGGTGCCGATCAGGTTGACGTCGATGACATCGGACCACGCCTGCACGGGCGGCGTGCCCTTCATGCCGGCGATACCGGCCTGTGCCACAACGATATCGAGCCTGCCGAGTTCGGCGACGCCGGCCTCGAGCGCGGTCCGCAGCTCGTCGGCCTTGCGCACGTCGGCCTTGGCGGTGACCACGCGGCGGCCGGTCTTGGTGACCAGGCGCGCGGTCTCCTCGAGGTCCTCGGGCCGGGCCAGTGCGTAGCCCAGGCTCGCGATGTCCTCGCACAGGTCGACCGCGATGATGTCGGCGCCCTCCTCGGCCAGACGCACGGCGTGGCTGCGGCCCTGACCGCGTGCGGCGCCCGTGATGAATGCGACCTTGCCCTCAACACGTCCCACGGTATTCCTCCGGATTTGTTGATCTCAGTTCGGAAGAATGCCCCTTCCGTGAATGAGAACGGTACTCTACCAAGGGGTGACCAGCAAGGGAGGCGGACGGCCATGAGCACGACGGGTGAAACCCGGCAGGCCGCATGGAAGCAGCGCGCGGTCGATCGCGCACTGCGCGCCGCCGCGGTGCGCGCGGAACTGCGCGTCGATCAGTTCCTGGACGCGGCGCAGGCGCTCATCACGGAGAAGGGCGGCATCGACTTCACCGTGCAGGAGATCGTCGACCGCTCGGGACAATCCCTGCGCAGCTTCTATCTCCAGTTCGACGGCAAGCATCAGTTGCTGCTCGCGCTGTACGAGGAGGCCGTGGCCAAGACCGCGGCCCAGATCCGCGCGGCCGCACAGACACTCGACGATCCGCTCGATCGCCTGCGGGTCGCGGTCGAGCTGCTGTTCCAGCTGTGCCGCCCCGATCCGGATGCCTACCGGCCGCTGTTCACCGACTTCTCCCCGCAGCTGCGCACCTCGAACCCCACCGAGGTGCGGGTCGCGCACGCGACGCTGTTCGTGGTGTTCGCCGATCTGCTAGAGGGCGTCGGCGCGGCCGGGCGGCTGCGGGCCGGTGGCAATCCGCGCCGGCTGGCCGCGATCACGATGCAGACCGTCATGTACATCGCCCATCCCGGGACGGTCGACGGCGACCTGCGGCCGATCACCGCCGGTGAGGTGTGGGCGTTCTGCGCGCACGGGATCACGGGTCCCGGCGAGTATTGAATTCTCAAATCGGGCATGTAGGCTAAGTCACATTCGAGAATGCCATTTCCCAACGGTGTGGAGGGGCGGTGAGCTCATGGCCTCGAAACTGATTCCCCGATCCACCTGGATGGCGCGGCGGAGTACGGGCGTATTCCAAACCATCGGCGGTTTGTTCGCCATGTCCGCGGACGCGGTCCGCTTCGTATTCGTGCGGCCGTTCCAGACCCGCGAATTCCTCGAACAGTCCTGGTTCATCGTGCGGGTCTCGATGATTCCCACTGTGCTGGTGGCGATTCCGTTCACCGTCCTGGTCAGCTTCACCCTCAATATCCTGCTGCGCGAACTCGGCGCCGCGGATCTGAGCGGCGCCGGCGCGGCCTTCGGGGCGGTGACCCAGGTCGGCCCGATGGTGACGGTGCTGATCGTCGCGGGCGCGGGTGCGACGGCGATGTGCGCGGATCTGGGTTCACGCACCATCCGTGAGGAGATAGACGCCATGCGGGTGCTGGGCATCGACCCGGTCCAGCGGCTCGTCACCCCGCGCATGCTCGCCTCCGGGCTGGTGGCATTCCTGCTGAACAACCTCGTCTGCATCATCGGCATCCTGGGCGGCTACGTCTTCTCCGTCTTCGTCCAGGACGTCAACCCGGGCGCGTTCGCCGCCGGGCTCACCCTGCTGACCGGCCTCGACGAGGTGCTCATCTCATCGGTGAAGGCGCTGCTGTTCGGGTTCGTCGCGGGTCTGGTGGCGTGCTATCGCGGGCTGATCGTGACCGGCGGCGCGAAATCGGTCGGCAACGCGGTCAACGAAACGGTTGTCTACGCGTTCATGTCGCTGTTCGTCATCAATGTCGTGGTCACCGCGGTCGGCATCCAGATGACGGCGCGATGAAGGGGGATCAATGACCATCGCCGCCAGATATCCGGCGACGCTCCGACGCGTGCGCCGCCCGATCAACAGTGTGGGTCGCGTCGGCGACCACACCATCTTCTACGTCAAGGCGCTCACCCGGACCCCGTACGCGGCCGCGCACTATCGCCGCGAGACGATCCGGCTCATCGCCGAAATCAGCATGGGCGCGGGCGCGCTGGCGGTCTTCGGCGGCACCGTGGTGATCGTCGGCTTCCTCACCCTGGCCACCGGCGGCACCCTCGCGGTGCAGGGCTACAGCTCGCTGGGCAACATCGGCATCGAGGCGCTGACCGGATTCCTGTCCGCGTTCATCAACGTCCGCATCTCCGCGCCCGTGGTCGCGGGCATCGGACTGGCGGCGACGTTCGGCGCGGGCGCGACCGCGCAACTGGGGGCCATGCGCATCAACGAGGAGATCGACGCCCTCGAATCTCTGGCCATCGAACCGATCGCCTACCTGGTCAGCACCCGGCTGGTGGCCGGCATGGTCGCCATCACCCCGCTGTACGCGCTGGCTGTCATCGCCTCGTTCATCGCGAGCCGTTTCACCACCGTCGTCCTGCTCGGGCAGTCGGCCGGGCTCTACGACCACTACTTCTCCACCTTCCTCAATCCCATCGATCTGGTGTGGTCGTTCGTGCAGGCGCTGGCCATGGCGCTGACGATCCTGCTGATACACACCTACTTCGGCTTCTTCGCCAGTGGCGGGCCCGCGGGGGTGGGGATCGCGGTCGGCAACGCCGTGCGCACCTCGCTCATCGCGGTGGTCTCGGTGACGCTGCTGGTCTCGCTGGCGGTCTACGGCGCCAACGGGAATTTCAATCTCTCGGGATAGGCATATCGGTGTTCTCGAATCTGTTGCGCCCCTTGGTGGGTCTACTGTCCATCGGGATGGTCGCGGGTGCCGTCGGCGGCGCGATCACCCTCTTCGAAGGCGGACTCGACGACACCGTGCCGGTCACCGTGCTCTCGAGCCGCGCGGGGCTGGTGATGTACCCCGACGCCAAGGTGCAGATGCGCGGGGTCACGGTCGGCAAGGTCGCCGAGATCCACGAGCGCGCGGACGGCACGGCGGTGATCCGGCTGGCCATCGATTCCGGGCAACTGTCGAAGATCCCGGCCAACGTCTCGGTCGACATCGCGTCCACCACCGTGTTCGGTGCGAAGTACGTGCAGTTCATCGCGCCCGAAAAGCCCTCGACCGCAGCGCTTTCCGCCGGTCAGACCTTCGACGCCGACCATGTGACCGTCGAGATCAACACCATCTTCCAGCAGCTCACCCAGGTGCTGGGCAAGGTCGAACCCGAGAAGCTGAACGCCACCCTCGGGGCCATCGCGACCGCGACCAAGGGCCGGGGCCAGCGGATCGGTCAGCTGCTCACGGACCTGGAAGCCTTTCTGGCGCAACTGGAACCGGCGCTGCCCGCCCTGAACACCGATCTCATTCAGCTGCCCGTGGTAGCCGCGGCCTACGCCGACGGCGCTCCGGCACTGGTGAGCACCGCCGCCGACGCGACCGCCATCGGCGCCACCCTGATCGACGAGCAGCAGAACCTGGACGCGCTGCTGACCGGGGTGATCGGACTGTCCGACAGCGGAAACCAGGTGCTGGCCGACAATCAGGACGCGCTCGCGAGCACCCTGCACCTGCTGGTGCCGACCGTGCAGCTCACCAACGAGTATCGCGAAGCACTGCGCTGCGGGATCGAGGGTCTGGCCAGACTGGACCGCCTGCCGCCCGCCGAAGCCGAGGGCGTCATGATCTCGGCGAACTTCCTGTTCGGCACCTTCCCCTACAGCTACCCCGAGAGCCTGCCCAAGGTCGCGGCCAAGGGTGGTCCGCAGTGCGTCGGGATGCCCGTGCCCTACGACACGCATCCGCCGTTCGTGGTCGCCGACGTCGGCGCGAATCCGTACGCGCGCGGTCAGCAGGGCATCAACTTCAACTCGGAATGGCTGCAGCACCTGCTGTTCGGGACGAACGGGGGCAAATAATGGATCGCCGCAACGGCCCGCTGCTGAAATTCTCCGCCTTCGCCGTGGTCATGGTCGTGCTGTCGGCGCTGCTGATCCTGGTATTCGGTGACTTCCGGGGCGGCGCGTCGACCAACTACTCCGCGGTGTTCGCGGACTCCTCGGGTATTCGCGCGGGTGACACCGTGCGCATCGCGGGGGTGCGGGTGGGCACCGTCGGCACGGTGCGGCTGCGCCCGGACCACTCGGTCACCGTCGATTTCGACACCGACCGCGGCGTCGCCCTCACCACCGGCACCCGGGCCGCGGTGCGATATCTGAATCTGGTCGGCGACCGCTACCTGGAACTGACCGAAGGACCGGCCACCACCGAGATACTGCGGGCCGGCGCACAGATCCCGGCCGACAAAACCACGCCCGCACTGGATCTGGACGTCCTGCTCGGTGGGTTGAAGCCGGTGATCGCCGGCCTGAACGCCCGCGACGTCAACGGATTCACCTGGTCGCTGCTGGAAATCCTGCAGGGCAAAGAGGATACGGTCGGCTCGCTGCTCGCGCGCACCACCTCGTTCACCACCACCCTCGCCGACAACGGCGCGGTGGTGCAGCAGCTGATCGACAACCTCAACACGGTGATGGCCACCCTGTCGACGGACGGCGCGCAATTCGGCGGCACCATCGACCGGCTGGAGCAGCTGGTCACCGAACTCTCCCAGGAGCGAGATCCGATCGGGGCCGCGGTCACCGCACTCGACAACGGCACCGCCTCCATCGCCGACCTGCTGACCGATGCCCGGCCGTCGCTGGCCGGCACCGTCGACGAGCTGGCTCGCCTGGCGCCCCAGCTCGACGACACCCAGGAGCGGCTCGAACGCGGAATCACGCTGGCCCCGGAGAACTTTCGCAAGATGGCCCGCACCGGCACCTACGGCAACTTCATCCACTACTACCTGTGCTCGATCTCGGTGCGGGTCAACGATCCGTCCGGTCAGGTCGTGGTGTTGCCCGCGGTCAAGCAGGACACGGGAAGGTGTAGCGCGTAGCCATGCTCGAATATCGCGGCAGAAATCTGGTGCGCCACGGTCTGGTCGGCGTCGTCGTCATCGTCTGTGTGATCCTGATCGGCCTGCAATCGCAGCGCCTGACCAGCTGGGGCACCACGGTGCGCTACGAGGCGGTCTTCACCGAGGCCGGCGGGCTCACCGCCGGAGACGACGTGATCGTCTCCGGGGTCAAGGTCGGGCAGGTCGCCAGGGTGAGCCTGCGCGACGGTGATGCCCGGGTGGTGTTCGCCGTCGAAGCCGGCGTCCGGCTCGGGGATCGCAGCACCGTGCACATCAAAACCGGTTCGCTGCTGGGTAAACGGCTGCTGACGGTGATCTCCGAGGGCGAGGGGGTGCTGCGCCCGGGTCAGATCGTTCCCGTCGAGCGCACGTCCTCGCCGTATTCGCTGACCGACGTGGTCGGCGACCTCACCACGAACGTCTCCGACATCGACACCCAGGCCCTGAATCAGTCACTGGCGCTGCTGTCCTCGACCCTGGACCGGGTCGCCCCGCAGCTGGGCCCGGCCTTCGACGGGCTGAGCCGGATATCGCGCTCGCTCAACGAGCGCAACGATTCGCTGCGTGACCTGCTGGGCGCGACGGCGGATGTGACGGGCATCCTCGCCCAGCGCAGCGACCGGCTGAACGCGTTGCTGCTCAACGGGAACGCGCTCCTGGGCGTGCTGACCGAACGCCGGCAGGCCGTGGTGGATCTGCTGGCCAACACCGCCGCGGTGGCGCGGCAACTATCGGGTGTCGTCGCGGACAACGAGGCCGAATTGGCGCCCACGCTGGATCGGCTGAACTCGGTGGTGGCCATGCTCGAACGCAACCGCGACAACCTCTCCCGGGCGCTGCCCGGCTTCGTGAAGATCATGCGAACCCAGGGCGAGATCGTCTCGAGTGGACCGTTCTACAACGCCTACGTGGTGAATCTCCTGCCGGGATCGCTGATTCAGCCGTTCGTCGAGCAGCAGTTCGGCAACGTGCCGCTGCCCAGCGGGGAGGGTCCGCGATGAACGGGTCGTTGATGCGCAAGCTGGCTGTCCTGCTCGCGGCGGTGCTGGCGCTGGCCGGCGCGGGTGTCGTGGTCCATCGAACCTGGTTCGAGCCCAGGCAGATTCGCGCGGTGTTCAGCGCCACCACCGCCATCTACGTCGGGGACGATGTGCGGGTGGCCGGGGTCCGGGTCGGCCGTATCGCGGCCATCGAACCCCGGGGCACGACCGCGGAGATGGTGCTGGACGTCGACCGTGACATCCGGATTCCCGCCGATGCCAAGGCGGTGGTCGTGGCACAGAGCCTGATCGCGGCCCGCTACGTCCAGCTCACGCCCTCCTATCGCGGATCGGGCGAGGTGCTCGCCGACGACGCGGTGATCCCGCTCGAGCGCACCGCCGTTCCGGTGGAATGGGACGAGGTCAAATCCCAATTGGCGCGCCTGGCCACCGATCTCGGCCCCGACGGGGGAGTGACCGACAGTTCCACCACCGGCCGTTTCATCAACAGCGCGGCGGACGCGCTCGCGGGGAACGGCGGCAAGCTGCGGGACACGCTCACCCAATTGTCCGGCGTGGCAAGAATTCTCGCCGAGGGCAGCGGCTCGATCGTGGACACCATCGAGAACCTGCAGAAGTTCGTCACCGTCCTGCGGGACAGCAACGTGCAGGTCGTCGAATTCCAGAACCGGCTCGCCACCCTGACCAGCCTGCTCGACGACTCGCGCTCGGACCTGGACGCGGCGCTGGTAAGCCTGTCGATCGCGATCGGGGATGTGCAGCGGTTCGTCAACGAGAACCGCGACCGCGCCGGGGAACAGGTGCAACGGCTGGCCGATATCACCCAGCTGCTGGTCGATCAGCGCGGCGACGTGGAAGAGCTCCTGCACCTGGCACCGAACAGCGTCGCGAACTTCTACAACATCTACAACGCCGACACCGGAACCACGCCGGGTGTGTTCTCGCTCAACAACTTCACCAATCCCATCCAGTTCATCTGCGGCGGTATCGCCAGCGTGGAGAACGCGACGGCCGCCGACGCCGCGGCCCGCTGCCACGAATACCTGGGCCCGTTCCTGAAGCTGCTCGAGTTCAATTACCTGCCGTTCGCGGTGAATCCGGTGATCGGTCCCTCCGCGGACCCGAAGAACCTGATCTACACCGACGCGGCGCTGATCCCCCAGGTGGTCGACACCCAGGCGGCCGGGCCTACCCTGCCGAACCTGATCGACATCCTGTTCCCGGGCGGAGGACACCCATGACGCCACAGCGTCTTCCACGCCGCGGCAGACTTCTGCTGCTGGGCGCGTGCGCGATGTTCAGCGCGACCGGCTGCGGCTGGCACGGCGTGAACTCGCTGTCCCTGCCGGGCGCGGCCGGGCACGAGCCGGGTTCCACCGTGCTGCACGTGGAGATGGCCGATGTCGGCACGCTGGTGTCGAATTCGCCGGTCATGATCGATGACGTGGTGGTCGGCAGCGTCGGTGAGATCGCGCTGGCGGGCTGGCACGCGGAGGTCGAGGTGTGGATCCGCCCGGGAACATCGGTGCCGGCCAACGCGGTCGCGGTGATCGGGCAGACCAGCCTGCTGGGGTCGAGCCATCTCGCGCTGAGCATGCCGCCGGGTGTCGCGCCCGCCGGGCGGCTGGAGTCCGGCGCGACCATCGCCCTGAACTCCTCCTCGACCTACCCCTCCACCGAACAGACCCTGGCGTCGCTGTCGCTGGTGGTCAACGGCGGTGGTCTGGGCCAGATCGGGGACATCGTGCACGGGTTGAACGAGGCGTTCACCGGCCGCCAGGACCGCATCGCCACCCTGCTCACCCGTCTCGACACGGTGCTGGGCACCCTGGATGCCCAGCGCGCCAACATCATCGACGCCATCGGCGGGGTGGAACGGCTGGCGGGTACCTTCGCCGCGCAGCGCGACGTGCTCAGCGCGGCGCTGCAGAAGTTGCCGCCCGCCCTGGACACCCTGATCGCGGCCCGCCCGGATCTGGTCACCGCGCTGGACAAACTCCGCACGTTCAGCGACACCGCCACCGGGGTGGTGTCGCAGGTGCGCGGGGATCTGCTGACGAACCTGGCCAATCTCGAGCCCACGGTGCGGACCCTGGCCGATGTCGGCTCGGACATCAACGCCGCCGTCGCCTTCGCGACCGTGTACCCCTACGGCCAGTACGGCATCGATCACGCGATCAAGGGCGACTACATCAATCTCGTTGCCACCGTTGACCTCACGGTGCCGCGACTGCAAAGGGAACTGCTGCTGGGCACGCCGTGGGGTGATCCGACGACGGTCATCCAGGCCGCGGTCGGCGAGCCGGGCTACGCCCGCCAGGTCCACAATCCGCTGACCGCCGGCCTCGAGCCGGCGCCGGAGAATCCCGGGAACCGCTGATGCTGCTGTCACGTTTCGTGCGAACCCAATTGGTGATCTTCTCGATCCTGTCGGTGATCGGGTTGACCGTCATGGCGACCGTGTACATGCGATTGCCCACCCTGGCCGGGATCGGCAGTTACGAGGTGACGGTGGAACTGCCCGCCGCGGGCGGGCTGTACCGGTTCGGCAATGTCACCTACCGGGGTGTCGAGGTCGGCAAGGTCACCGGCGTGGAACTGACCCGGGACGGGGTGCACGCGACCCTGGCCATCGACGAATCCTGGCGGATCCCCGCCGATCTCGATGCCGAGGTGCGCAGCGTCTCCGCGGTGGGCGAGCAGTACGTCGAGTTGCGCCCGCGCACCGATGCCGCGCCGTACCTGCACGACGGTTCGGTGATCGCGTTGCGCGACACCAAGATTCCGCAAGCGGTCGGCCCGATGCTGGACAGCCTGAGCGCGCTGGTGGGAACCATTCCCCAGGACAAGCTCAGTGATCTGCTCGATGAGATGTTCAAGGGCGTGAACGGTGTCGGGTACGACCTGGATTCGTTGATGGCGTCGGCGGGGACGTTGTCTTCGGACCTGAACGGTGTGGCGAGCCAGACGCGCACTCTCATCGAAGACACCGTGCCCCTGCTGGATTCGCAGGCCGCGACCGCCGACGCGATCCGCGTGTGGACCCGGAGTCTGTCCGGGGTCACCGCGCAGCTCGTGGCGAACGATCCCCAGGTGCGCACGCTGCTGGAGACCGGGCCGGGCGCCGCGCGCGATGTGACTGCGCTACTGGACACGATCAAGCCGACCCTTCCGATCCTGCTGGCCAATCTGACCACGGTCGGCCAGCTCGCCGTCACCTATAACGCGGGCATAGAACAGCTGCTGGTGCTGTTGCCGCCCGCGGTCTCGATGATTCAGGCGGTGCATCCCACCAACAACGCCTCGGGCTGGGGTCTGGGCACCTTCCGGCTCTCGGGCACCTCGGACCCACCCGCCTGCACCGTGGGCTTCCTCCCGCAGTCGTCCTGGCGCTCACCGGCGGACATCACGACGATCGACACCCCCGAGGATCTGTACTGCAAGCTGCCCCAGGATTCGCAGATCGCGGTCCGCGGCGCGCGCAACTTCCCGTGTGTGAATCACCCCGGTAAACGGGCCCCGACCGCCGCGCTCTGCAACAGCGATCAGGACTACCAGCCCCTGGCTTCGGATCAGCCCGTACTGGGCCCGAACCCACGGGACCCGAATCTGGAGAACCAGGGCATAGCCCCCGATCCCCGATCCGGCGACGGTCCCGAGAATCTGCTGTCCCCGGGCGTCGGCGTCGCCGGATACGACCCGCGCACCGGGAAATACGTAGGCCCCGACGGCAAGATCTACCGCCAGTCGGATCTGGCCACCCCGGCCGCGGGCCAATGGACCAATCTCATGCCACGCTGACTACCGCTCGGGTGAGATCACCGTATCGGGGGCGACCAGGCCGACCAGCGCGCCGACGACCTGGCGGAGCGTGGCGTCGCTGACCACCCCGATCCGGTCCTGCAGCCACGGCCGGTACACGGGCGTGACGCGGTAGACGACGGCGGACAGGCCGGGCAGCGGATCGACATCGGCGAACGGGACGGCCAGGCCCGGCATCTTCGGGGTCAGCTCGACCGGCACCGCGAGCACCGTCGGCAGAATCGCATTCGCCGCGGTCCGCGACAGGATCAGCACCCGGTCGCCACCCAGCGACGACGGCTTCTCCCGGCCCGCGATGGTCGGCAGGTAGTGCCAGAGTTCTCCGTGTGCAGGGGTCGCGGCGGTCACCACGCGGCGCCGTCGGCGCGAATGGCCGCGGCCATCGCGGCCCGCTCGGCCTCCACCTCGGCGAAGTGCTCGGCGGTGTCACGTCCCTGCGCACGCTCGTAATCAGCGGCGATCCGCGCGGACGTGGTCAGCAGTTTGTCCCGCAACGCCGACTCGACGAACGCCGACAGCCGGATTCCCAGCTGCTCGGCGACAGCCTTGGACTGTTCGAGCACCGTGTCGTCCAGACTCAGCGACGTAGTAGCTTTCATATGAGGAATCCTAGCAACGATCTCGATAGGTTTTGTGCTGAGAATTTCCTCACCTGCTGCCGACCGGTGTTGTCAGGTGCACGCCGCGCGCCTCGTCACGGCAGCTCGTGCCGTATCCGAGCTGTTGGGACGAGGCATAGGTGGGACTGGTGCACTGCCATCCGTCGAAGGCCCGGGTGTTGGTATTGCCGGCGGCGGGGTCGGGCGGGAGCGCCCGGTATCGCGCCAACACGGCTTCCGCCTCGTCGCAGGAGATGGCTCCCGCCTCCACCTTCACGATCGGCTGACCGGTGGACGCGCCACAGGCGGTGCCGGGCGGGACGGTCGCGGACCCGTCCGCGGGCAGCTCGAGCACCGTGATGGAGGTGGGCGGCGTCGGGGAGATGGTGACCGACTTGGAGGTCGGCGGGGGAGAGGTCGAAGCGCGGGTGGTCGTCGTACTGCTCGGCGGAGCGGGCACGGTTGTGGTGGGAAGCGTTGTGCTGGGCGAGGATCCACACCCCGCCGTGAGCGCCAGCAACACTCCACCGGCCAGAACGACCCACCCCGCGATGATTGCCCGCGCTGTCCGCATGCGGTGACGATATCGCTGTCCGACCTCGTGAGCGGTCGATCGAACACCCGCACCGGTCCCGCTGCGATTCGCCCGCACCGCTATTCGCGCGCGGCGCCCTCGGGCCACACGATCGCGACCGGCAGTCCCCTGCCGTGAGCGAGGTCGACGACGGTGCCGGTGCCGCCCTGCTCGCTGGGTTGCGAGTCCCACACGGCGATCAGCCGATCGCTCGATCCCACGAGCACCGCGTTGGCGGCTTCGTAGGCGTCGCGGCCGGCGTCCTCGAAGTCCATCACCCGCACGGTGGTCGCGGCCTCGATGAGTGCGTCGAACTGGGCCAAGTGGCCGGGCTTGACCTTGTCCTCGCGGTAGTTGCGGGAGGGCACCACGACCTCGAGCGCCCCGCCCGCGTCCAGCACAGCCTGTGCGAACACCGAATCCGCGCCACGTGCGATACAGCTGATGCCGACCAGACTCGCCCCGTCACCGGCCGCGGCCAAAATGCGCCGGATCTCGCTGTAGATCAAGGGGACCGAGTCCGCCGTGATGTTCATGTGGCCGGTGACGGCGATACGGGTCATGGTCCATCTCTACCGGTGTCGAGGGCATCCCGAGGGTGGATGCCCGTTCCCGGCTCGCCGAGCGTCGCAGCGACGCCGCGTGAGCCGCTCAGAAAGTCCACTCCCAGCCACCGGCCCAGTTCGGCGGCGCGAAGAGCAGTGTGCCCGTGGGGGTTTGGGAGTCGAACGTCAGCTTGAACTGATACCGGGATCCGGGTGCGAGATCCTCGGGCCAATCGGCCGTCGTGCACCGGTACGCCGCGTCCGACGCGGGATGCGGGTGCGGCACACCCGCGGAGTCCACCAGCTGCCAGTGGTTCCCCGGGTGGAAGAACCCGGGCCCGCCGATCTTGCCCTGGTCGAATTCGCTCGAGGTGGCCGCGTCGACCGAGACGACCACGAACTGCCCGTTCTCCGCGGGCACGGCCGCGGCCTCGGCGCACGCCGCACCGACCTCGATGTTCGTGACGGTCCACTTGATGACCGGTTCCGCACCGGGCTTGCCGACCCCGGACTCTTGCCCGACGGCCTTGACGGTGGCCCCTCGCTGCGAGGTAGCGCCGGCCGGAGCCGTAGCACCGCCCGGCGAACTCTGCACCGAGTCGTCCTCGGCCCCGCAACCCGATAGCAGGGTCGCCGCGATGACGATGGCAACCCCGACCTTGACGTTCTTCATACTTTCCCTTCTCAGCTGGCGGTCAAGATACCCGCCGCCGAAACACGCGGTGGCCGAATCCCTTGCTTGGGCCGACCCCGAGTCGGGAATGGTGTTCTGTCTGTCCGAAGCCCCCGACGCGGAGGCTGTGCGGAGGATCCACGAGCGCGCGGGACACCCCGCCGACAACATCTACCAGGTGCCGGTCCAGGCCTGAGCCCGCCGAGACGCCGGTTCGGGTGAGCCGCACCCGTCGGTTTGTAAAGGTTCTTTGAGACTTGCGCACGCACGGGTGCGGTCGGCGACCGCGCTTGTTAGTTTTGGTAGCTGCGAGGTCGCCTACTCCGCCGCCGCCGCGGGGTCCGTGCGTACGAGAGGCGATCCCGTAAGCCCCGAACCGCGGATTCGGATCCGCGGCTGTGCGCCCGCCATCCGGCGCTCGTTGTGCTCAGGAGTTGTCGTGTCCGATGAAGGAAACCCACCTCCCGTGCGTGTCCCGCACGGGAGCTCGCCCGCCTGCCGCGTCGATATCGCCTCGCCGGGTGTGCGACCGTGAGCACTCCGGGCTCGCGCTACCCACTGTTCCCCGGATCCGCCCCGTTTCTGTCCGCGACCGAACTGCTGCGTGCGATCGACGGCAACGCGGACTCCGATCGGCCCTTGGCGGAATGGGCTCGCGCCCTCGGATCGCTGTACCGGGACTGGCTCGCCGAGCCCGCAGACGTACGTATCGGCAGGCAGATCGCGACGGTCGTGCGTGACATCGACTCCTGGCTGAGCAGCCGCCTGCCGCGTCCGCGCCCCGGCGTACCGCGGGGCACCGACTCGGTGGGCGGGGTGATCGGCCGGGTCGCCGAGGCAGCCGCCGCGGCGCACTGGACACTGCACGATGCCCAGGACACCATCGCGCGCCACCATGCCTGGGAACATCTCGCCGAAATGCGCGCCGGCTACGAGGATCTCGTGGAGATGGTGTCGCGCGGACTGATTCACCTGCCCCGGTCATGGCCGGCGATCAGCTGGCCGGGGATCACCACCGCCGTACCGCGTGAGGCCGGGGCCTAGCGGTGCGCCGGGGCGGATCGGCGCGACACTGTCGGACACCGACCGCCCCATTCATCCGCCGGACCCGTTCGATCAGCGCGCCGACCGAGCTCCGGCGTGCTGAACGGGTCCGGTGCTCAAGCGACCTGGTGCTGTCGCAACGCGGTGCGCAATTCGGTGAGATCGTCGACGGTGGTGTGGGATACCCGCGGCTGGCCGTGCCACCCGCAGGGCAGCCCGCACGTCGGGGTCATCGCGACCTGGACGCGGCCGTTGCCGAAGGTGCGCACCACTTCCGAGGCCTGGGCGGGATAGCCGCAGCGCTCGCAGGAGCCGAAATAGTCGAGTACGTCCCGGACCATCACGTGGACCGGGGCTTCGGGATCGGCGGCAGGGGCGGGTACGGAGTGGAGTTGACGCATGATCGGTTCTCTCTGACAAAGAAATTCGTGAGCTGGGGGCAGCGCGGCCCGGTGACTCAGTCGAGAAACAGGTCGAGCTTGGGGTGATCGCCGCCGCCGTAACCGGACAGGTCGTCGGTGGTCGTATAGCGGGTGACGGCGTCGGAGTCGATGAAGCAGTGGCCGGTGATTTGCGGAGCGGGCTGGGTCACAATGGCGACAGCCGCATCGCCCATAATGCGCGGACTTCGCGAACGCGGCAGCAAATTCTCCGAATCCGTCATATGTGCCACCGCCGCGGTGGCGATGAACGTCTCCGGCCACAGGCAGTTGAAAGCCATTCCGGTACCGGCGAATTCGGCCGCCCAGCCCAGTGTGAGCAGCGTCATCCCGTATTTGGACACGGTGTAGGAGGGGTGCGCGCCCAGCCAGCGCGGGTTCATATTGATCGGCGGCGACAGGGTCAGCACGTGTGCGTTCGGTGATTGCCGCAGGTGCGGTAGGCAGGCCCGGGTCAGCAGGAAGGTGCCGCGGATGTTCACATCCTGCATGAGATCGAATCGCTTGGCGGACAACTCATCCGTGGCCTCGGTGGCGATGGCGCTGGCATTGTTCACACACAGGTCCACGCCGCCGAAGCGTTCGACCGCGGTATCGACAGCGCGCCGCACATCCTCTTCCGAGCGCACATCACCGATGACCGCCGCGGCTTTCCCGCCGGCCGCCTCGATCTCGGCGGCGGCGGTGTGCACGGTGCCGCTCAGTTTCGGGTGCGGTTCCCCGGTCTTGGCCAGCAACACCACATTCGCGCCCTGGGCGGCGGCCGCGACGGCGATCGCGAGGCCGATGCCGCGGCTGGCCCCGGAGATCACCATCGTGCGGTCGGTCAGCGGGCGGTCCGGATCGGTCATGACGCTCCTCGCGGCAAGTGAATATGCGTTTCCCTCAGATGGTATTGGCATTCTCATTTTTCGCAAGTAACGTATCCGCTGATGAGCGACCACACGCAGCCGCCGTTCGCCGGCACGCCGGAGCGAGTCGCACCGGCCGACGCGGTCCGGGTCCCCGTACGAATACTGATCGCCAAGCCCGGGCTGGACGGTCACGATCACGGCGCGAAGATCCTGGCCCGCGCGCTGCGCGATGCCGGTTTCGAGGTGGTCTACACCGGTATTCGCCAGCGCGTCGAGGACATCGTGGCGATCGCGCTGCAGGAGGACGTCGCCGTGATCGGCCTGAGCGTGCTGTCCGGGGCACATCTGCCCCTGACCAGCCGGGTGATCACCGGGCTGCGGGCCGCCGATGCCGCGGACATCGCGGTCGTGGTCGGCGGGACGATCCCGGGAGCGGACGTGCCGGAGCTGTTGCGCGCCGGCGCCGCCGCGGTTTTCACCACGGGGACCTCGCCCGCGGCGATGGTCACCGAGATCCGCGGCCTGACCTCGGTCGAAACCGGATGAAAACCACTAACTTTGGAGGAACCGTGCGCATCGGAGTGATGATCGGGCCGGAGAAGGGCGACACCGCCCGCAAGCTCGAACGCATGCTGCGTGATATCGAGTGGGCCGAGTCCGCGGGGCTGGACACCGCGTGGATTCCGCAGATACCCACCGACTTCGACGCCCTGACCGCCATCGCCGCCATGGCCGCGCGATCGTCCCGGATCGAACTGGGTACGGCGGTCGTTCCTTTGCAGGCCCAGCATCCGATCGCCCTGGCCCGCCAGGCGCTGTCGGTGCAGGCGATGGCCGGTGGCCGTCTCACGCTCGGGGTGGGGCCGTCCCATCACTGGATCGTCGGCGACATGCTAGGCCTGCCGTACGACAAGCCCGCCGCGTACACCCGCGACTATCTCGAGGTGCTGAACGCCGCGGTGAGCGGGCCCGGGCCGGTGCGGGTGCGCAATGACTCGTTCGCCGTGGACAATCCGACCGACCTGACGCCGGGCACGCCGCTGCCGGTGCTGGTCGCGGCGCTGGGGCCGGTGATGCTGCGGGTCGCGGGCGAGCGCGCCGACGGCACCATTCTGTGGATGGCCGACGAGCGCGCGATCGCCGGGCACATCGTTCCCAAGATCACCAAGGCGGCGGCCGACGCGGGCAGGCCGGCTCCGCGTGTTGTCGCCGGGATCCCGGTATGCCTGTGTGCGCGTGCGGATATCGACGCGGCCAAGGAGCGGGCGAATCGCATCCTCGGGGAGGCGGAGATCTCGCCGAACTATCAGCGCCTGCTCGAGCGCGGCGAGGCGCGCGACATCGGTGATCTGTGCATAGCCGGTGACGAGGAGACCATCGCCGCGGGCCTGCGCCGCTACGCGGAGGCGGGCGCGACCGATCTGTCGGTGCGCTTGCTGCCGATCGGTGACACCGTCGCGGACTTGATCGCCTCCAAGCAGCTCACCCGGACGGTCATCGCGGACCTCGCCCGCGAACTGCGCTGAGTCGCCGGCGGACGGCCCGGCAGAACCGGATGAGCGGGTTCTGCTCGGGCCTGCGTGACGGGCACGGCCTGCTCGCGCGGGCGTTTCACGCGGAACCGGAAGCTGTTTCGGCACTGCGTGTTTCAAGTCGGGTAGTGCTCGAGGTGCCGCAGGGTCCCCTCTCCCAGGGGACCCTGTGGCACCTGCTGCGCGGCAAGGCCGCTCGGCCTCACTCGTAGTCGACGGTGATCGACTCGGTATCCGGAACGGCCTGACAGGTCAGGACATACCCTTCGGCCAGCTCGCTGTCGGTGAGCGCCTCGTTCTGCCGCAGGGTGGCGTGCCCCGAGGTCACCTTCGCCATGCAGGTGGCGCAGTTGCCCGCTTCGCAGGAGAAGGGCGGCGCCATCCCCGCGCGCCGAGCGCTTTCCAGCAGCGTCTCACCGTCTTTGCGGGGGACCGACTTCTTCTTGCGATTCAAGATGATGGTGACGGTGCCTGTGGGTGGCGCGGCCGGGGGGGTCGGCGCGGCGGCCGCCGCTCGCGGCGCCGGCGTGCCGAAACGCTCGCTGAAGACCGTCCCTCCGTCCGGCACCGCGAGTTCGACCATCTCCATGAAAGGCTCGGGGCCGCAGATGTAATGGTCGGCCAGCACATCCGCGCCGACGAACCCGCGCACGGCGGCCGCGTCCAGGAAGCCGCCCGCCGAATCCAGATGCCGAACCACGTCCAACCGGCCCGGGTACCGGGCGGCCAGCTCGGCGAGCGCGGCCTCGAAGATCATCGATTCGGCGTCGCGATCCGCGCACAGCAGCCGGATGCGGCGCTCGGTGGTGGCCAGCGCGGACTTGGTGAGCGAGAGCAGCGGTGTGATGCCGCTGCCGCCGCTGAACCCCAGCAGCGGAACCTCGGTGTCGCGCAGGCAGAACCGGCCGGCCGCCTGGGCCACCTCGATCTCGTCGCCCTCGGTGAGGTGATCGTGCATCCAGTTCGAGACCGCGCCGCCCGCAACGCGTTTGACGGTCGTGGTGAATTCCGCGTCGGTCTCGGGCGCGCTGGACATGGAGTAGGAGCGGTACAGCGCCCGGCCGTCGATGGTGACCTTGAAGGTGCAGAACTGCCCGGCCCGGTACGGGATCGGCGCGTCGTGCGGTGCGAGCACGAAGGTCCGGGCGTCGACGCTCTCCTTGACGATCCGGGTCACTGTCGCGCGCTGGAACGCGGGTGGTCTCGCCATGAACCCTCACCTCCTGGTATTAAGATTCTATCAATGTGAGAATATGATTCTCCTACACGAGACGGGATCTTCTCAAATGTCATCCGGGGTTGCGGCGGCAGCGCTCGCCTTCGAGGGGCGCGAGTACTCCCGCGCGGAAATCGACGCGCTGGCCACGGGTCTGGCGCTGGAACTGCGAGACGGTGGAATCCGGGCCGGTGATCGAGTGGCGATCATGTCCTCGAACCGGCCCGAATTCGTCCTGGCGGTGCTCGCGCTGTGGCGGATCGGCGCGGCGGCCGTGCTCATCAGCCCGGCCTACAAGCACGACGAGGTCGCGCACGCGCTGGCCGTGACCGGTGCGGTTCGCGGGATCGGCGATCATCCCGTGCTGGCCGGCCTGCTGCCGGTTCGACACCTCGACGACCCGATCGAGCTTGCGGCGCACACCTTTCCGGACCCGGATCCCGCCGCCGACGCCGTCCTGGTGTTCAGCTCCGGCACCACCGGAATGCCCAAGGCGGTCCGGCACACCCACGCCTCCCTGACCACCGCCGTCCGCCAGTGGCGAGACGTGCTGGGGCTCACCGCCACCGACCGCATGCAGATCGCCACCCCGCCCTCGCACATCCTCGGCCTGCTCAATATCGTCACCGCCCTCGAAGCGGGCACGTGGCTCCGACTGCACCGCCGGTTCGACCTCGGCACGGTCCTGACCTGCATTCAGGACGACCGGATCACCGTGGAGATGGCCGTCGCGCCGATCGCGCTGGCCCTGGCCGGGCACCCGGATATCGAACGCTACGACCTGAGTTCGCTGCGCTTCATCATGTGGGGCGCGACGCCGGTGACCGCCGCGGTCGCCGAGACCGTCACCCGCCGCACCGGTGTGGGCTGGCTGCCCGCCTATGGCGCGAGCGAACTGCCGGTCATCGCCTGCAACCCGATCGGCGCGGCCCGCCTGGACAGCGTCGGCAAAGCCGCTCCCGGCGTGACGTTGCGCGTGGTGTCCCTGGAGACCGGGGAATGCCTGCCGGACAAGGAGATCGGTGAGATCCAGTGTCGCTCGGAGTCGGTGATGGCCGGATATCTGCCCGCCGAAGCAACCGCCGGCGCCTTCGCCGACGGCTGGTACCGTACCGGTGACATCGGCTGGATCGACGGCGACGGCTGGCTCCGCATCACCGACCGAGCCAAGGAGATGATCAAGGTGCGCGGCTTCCAGGTCGCCCCCGCCGAGATCGAGGCCGTGCTGCTGGAGCATCCGGCGGTGACCGACTGCGCGGTGTTCGGCGAACCGGACGAGCGCGACGGCGAGGCGATCGTCGCGGCGGTGGTCACCACCGCCGATGTGCCCTCGCCCGACCTGATCGACCTGGTCGGTGCCCGCCTGGCCACCTACAAGCGACCCCGCCGGGTCGTGTACGTGCCCGAAATCCCGCGCCTGCCTTCGGGTAAGGCGCTGCGGCGAGTACTCAAGGAGAACCATGGACGTCCGGCTGACCGATGAACAACGCCAATTGCGCACCGCCGCCGCGCGATTGGCCGACGAACTGGGTCCGGGCAGCGTTGCCGACCTCGACGACGCACAGCGCCGCGCCCGGCTGGACAAGGCGGTGGAGACCAGCGGCTGGCGGGCACTGCGATCGGACGGCGCGTCCGGGATCGAAGTCGCGCTGGTGGCGGAGGAATTCGGCCGCGGCCTGGTCGACGTCGCCTTCCTGGGGCCGGTGCTCGCCGACGACCTGCGCGGGCAATCGGACAGTGACGACTCGCGGTGGACCGTCGCTGTCGAGGACCGGGCGATCGACGCCCGCGGCAGCGATCGGGTGCTGCTCGTCACGGAGGGGGCGCTGCGGGGGGCTCGGACCGGGGAGATCGCGGCCGGCGCGGACCTCACCCGCGATGCCGCCACCGTGTCGAGCGACCCCGAACCCCTCGGCGAGCTGTCTGCCGCGCGGCAAACTCGGTGGCACGCACTGGCCGTCACCGCCACGACGGCCGACCTGCTCGGCACCGCCCGCGGCGCACAGCAACTGGCGGTCGACTACGCCAAAGTCCGGGAACAGTACGGGCACACGATCGGGTCCTATCAGGCGGTCGCCCATCTGCTGGCCGCCAACCAGGCGCTGATCGAAGGGTCGATCAGCGTGCTGCGCTACGCGGCCTGGGCGGTGGACGAGCTGCCCGCCGCCGACGCGTTGCGCGCCGCCCGCGTGGCCAAGCTCTACACCGCCCGGGCCGCGCGGACGGTGTGCGAGACGGCCATTCAGGTGCACGGCGGCATCGGCAACACCTGGGAGTGCCTGGCGCACGTCTATCTGCGCCGCGCGCTCACCTCCATCGAACTGTTCCCCGTCGGCCTGAAGGAGATCGACCATGGACTTTCGTGACTCCCCGCGGGAAGCGGACTTCCGTGCCCGGCTGCGCACCTGGCTCGCCGCGGTGGCGGGCGAGTTCCCGACGGCGGGCGACGACTATTGGGCGCGCCAGGGCGAGTGGCATCGTGCCCTGCACGGCGCGGGCTTCTTCGGCCTGTCCTGGCCCCGCGAATTCGGCGGCCAAGACCTGCCACCGGTCTTCGACGTCATCCTGGACGAGGAACTCGCCATCGCGGGCGCACCGCCCCGGCCGAGCCTGGGCTACCTGGTGCAGGGCCTGGGGCGGCACGGCGACAAGGACATTCAGCGCCGCTTCCTGCCCGGCATGATCGACGGCACCCAGCGCTGGTGCCAGGGTTTCAGCGAGCCGGACGCCGGGTCGGACCTGGCGTCGTTGCGCACCACCGCCGTTCGCGACGGCGATCACTACGTCGTCAACGGCCACAAGGTCTGGACCAGCTATTCCGATGTCGCGGACTGGTGCCTGCTGCTGGCGCGCACCGACACCGAAGTGCCACGGCACAAGGGCATCTCGGCCTTCGTGATCTCCATGCATCAACCCGGTGTGGTGCAGCGGCCGCTGAAGATGATCAACGGCGTCACCCGGGAATTCGGCCAGGTGAGTTTCGACGGCGCCCGGGTGCCCGCGGAGAACCTGATCGGCGCGCCCGGTGACGGCTGGCGCCTGGCCATGACCGTGGTCGGGCACGAGCGCGAGCCTTCGACCCTGGGCTACGCCGCGCGCTACGGAAAACTGGTGCGCCAGTTGCTGGCTCGCGCCGGCGACGAAGTGCCCGAGGACCTGGCGTGGGCGGCGGTGGAAACCGAGATGCTGCGCCTGCACGTGCGCCGCCGACTGTCCGAACAGCTCGACGGTGTCACCCACGGTCCCGACGGATCCCTGGACAAACTGCTCATGACCTGGGTCGATCAGGCCGTCGGTCACGCCGCGCTGGCGGTCGGCGGCACGTCGGACCCCGATCTGCTGTCCGCGTATTTCTACAGTCGCGCGCAGAGCGTGATGGGCGGGACCTCGCAGATCCAGCAGAACATCATCGCCTCTCGCATTCTCGGACTAGGAGTTTGACATGTACGACCTGCCGGAAGAGATCGACGTCCAGGCGGACGGACCCCTTCGCATCATCACCCTCAATCGGCCCGACGCGCTCAATGCCGTCAACGATGAGCTGCACACGGGCCTGGCGCGGCTCTGGACGCACCTCAACGACGACCTGGACGCCCGGGTCGCGGTGCTCACCGGCGCGGGCAAAGCCTTCTCCGCCGGCGGCGATTTCGCGTATCTGGCCGAGCTGGGCCAGAATTCGCGGCTGCGCGCCAAGACCATCGCCCACGGCCGTGACATCGTGCTGGGGATGGCACGCTGCCGGGTGCCGCTGGTGACCGCGGTCAACGGTCCCGCCGTCGGCCTGGGCTGTTCGCTGGTCGCGCTCAGTGACATCGTCTACATGGCCGAGACCGCCTACCTGAAGGATCCGCACGTCCAGGTCGGCCTGGTGGCCGCCGACGGCGGCCCGCTGACCTGGCCCCTGCACACCAGCCTGCTGCTGGCCAAGGAATACGCCCTCACCGGCGCGAAGATTCCCGCCGACCGCGCGCACACCATGGGCCTGGTCAATCATGTTGTCGCCGATCCGGTCTCGGAGGCCCTGGCCTGCGCCAAGCGCATCCTCGAACTCCCGCGCCAGGCCGTGGAATCCACGAAACGGCTGCTCAACCTGCACCTGGAGCGCGCGGTCCTGGCGACGCTCGACTATGCCAACGCCGCCGAGGACCTCTCCTTCCAGACCGAGGACTTCCGCGCCACGATCGCCCGCCTCACCGCGCCGCGCGGCTGAACGCCCCGCCGCTCCCGCGCTCCATCGCGCGAGCGGCGGTCCGGCCCCGGGCGGCTCGGCGCGAACAGCGCCGCCCAGGGTGGATCGCCTTACCATCGTCGAAAGTCACCGCGGCAGCACCGAATCGAGCGCGCGCCGTGCGATTTCTCGCACGGCGCGGCCGCGTCAGTCCGGAATGGCCGCGGTCAGAGCGATATTGACCCAGCTGGGCGCCGCGGGATCCAGCCGCAGGTGCTCGGGCTTCAGACCGGAATCGGCCAGGAACATCAGCGGCGGCAGACCCTTGGGGAAATTGCTCGCGTAGACGTTGACGCGTAGTCGGTGGCCGGGCTGCAACACCGCGTCGATCGGGGTGAGGGCGATGTCCAGGGTGACGGGCTCACCGGGGACGGTGGGCTGACGCCGATCGAGGTCGAGGAAGTACCGCGGGTCGGTGTAGTCGCCGTTGGCGGAGGTCTTGCTCGCCGCGTCGTCGATCTGGCGCAGCGAGGAGACGAGCTGCCCGGTCGCGATCTGGTTGGACGTTCCGTCGGGCGCGACATCGTTGAGCGTCGCCACCCAGTAGCCGTCGGTGGCGTCGTGAACCACGTTGAGGTGCGCGGCGATCGGACCCGACACCGTGGTGGCCTCGGAGACCGGGGCACTGGTGAAGCTCAGTCCGTCGTGCTCCCAGACGCGCGAGTCCTTGCCGCAGGCGTCCACCAGCGCCGTCACGCCCGCGCTGATCCGCGCGACGTCGCGGCCGCAGATGCTCAACAGGCCCGGTGCGACGGTCAGGTCACGCGGCTGGGATTGCAGCGGTTGCTGCGAAAGTCCGCCGTCGTAGACCGAACCCGACGCGGTGCCCGAGGGCACGTCGTTGAGGTACACGCGCCGGTATGTGGCCTCGGTGCGTGGGAACTCCGCAGCGTCGGTCCACCCGCCGCCCTGCTGTTTGACCACGATCGGCGCGTAATCCTCGATGCCGTTGTCGATTCCGCGCAGCCAGTGGTCGAACCAGGCTCGCTGCAACACATCCAGGCGCGGCGGCATACCCGGGTCGCCGAAACCGGCCACGCCGGAGCCGAGGTGGTAACCGTCACCCATGATGAGCTTCTTCTGCTCGGTGGGCAGCGGGATCGAATTGAAGGTGTCGGTCGGGCTGGTGCCGAAGATGTCGAACCAGGCGCCCACCATGAAGGTCGGCACCCGGATGTTGCCGACGTCGGCTTTGAGCCCCTGCCGGAACGGCGAATTCGGATTCATCAGCCCGCGCGTCTGGGGGGTCAGCTGATCGGGGGTCAGGGCCGTATAACCGTTCACGACCATCTCGACCAGCGTCAACGGGTCGGCGATGCGGTCCCGCAGCCACCGCGACTGCTGCGCGAGATCGAACTTTCCGACCGCGAGAGCGGTGATGTCCGGAATCATCTTGAGCGCGTTGACACCCAGCAGCCACGGCACCAGGAAGCCGACGCCGACCGCACCGCCCGGCCCCGCGATGTCGCCGAAGATATCGGCGCTGCCCTCGTAGGCGAAGACGGCCTTCAGCCCCGGCGGCATCCGGTCGGTGGCCTCGAGCGCACTGATCGCGGTGAACGAGATGCCCATGGTGCCGACGTTGCCGTCACTCCAGTCCTGCCGGGTGATCCAGTCGATCACCTCGGCGGCATCCTGCTTCTCGCGATCGCCGAACACCTGCCAGCTGCCCTCGGAGGACCCGGTACCGCGCAAATCGATCTGCACCAGCGTGTATCCGGCCTCCGCGAGCGCCCAATCCTGCAGCGCGGCTTCGATCGCACCGGAATCGGCCTGGCGGGTCAGGTCGAACAGTCCGTCGATCCCGACCCCGGGCAGGTTGATCGAGGCGATCCAGTCCTCGAGCGGCTTCTTGATGCCGAGGTCGTCGGCCGAGCTCAGCAGCGCCTGGCCGATGAGCATCGGAAGCTTGCCGTAGCCCTGCATCTGCAGGATCACCGGTCGCCGGCCGTCGGGTCGCCGGCCGTCGCGCGCCGGATGGATGATGTCGGCCTTGAGCACCGCGCCGTCGCTCATCGTGATCGGCACCGCGAGATCGGGCGCGACGCCGTTGTAGGGCTGCGGACCGTTCAGGGCCGAATTCCACTGTGCTGCCCGGTCTCCGCCGTCGATCGCGGTGAACCCCCCGCCCGGTCCACCGAAAGCCGTCGGCGTCAGGAACGGCACGGTACCCAGCGCCACCGATGCCACCACCATGCCGCGAATCGCGAACGACTTCGTCCGCCTCCCAGCCCTCATCCTGTGTTCCGCCTCTCAGTCGATTCCTGAGCCAGATTGTTGCTACCGACGGGTAGCGACGACTCGTTCCTGGGCGACATCCTTTTACCCCTACGCGACAGTGGTTGTGCCATATGTCGATCTGTCTGCGTGTTCGGGCCGGTGAAACCGCAGGTCGTGGCTGAGACAATCGGCGCGGGTCTTGTCGCGAGGTGCCGTGCTCGATACGCTGCGAAACCAATTCGACATGGTTGGTGGGGTTGCTGATGGCGACGATGGGGCGTGCCGCGACACTGCGCGGATTCCGCGAATTGGTAGACGAACTCGGGGGTGACGGAGTCGCCCTGCTGCGGCGCTTCGGCATCGCACCGGAGGCGGTGGACTCGGACGACGCGGTCGCGACGTCGGAGTCCATGGGCTGGGCGCTGGAGGTCGCCGCGACCGAATTGCATTGTCCCGACTTCGGATTACGACTGGCCGAACGCCAGGATTTCAGTGTGCTCGGTCCGCTCGCGGTCGCCCTGCTCAACGCGCCGACCGTCGGTACGGCGCTGGCCTGCGCCCAGCGCTACCTGCACATCCATCACGCGGGCATCTCGGTCGAGCTGTGCGCCGATCCCGAGCAACAACCCGGCGTGATCTCGTTGAACTACCGTGACATGGCGGAGGTTTCGGCGTTCAGCCAAGGCATAGACCACGGTGCGGGCTTTCTGCATCGCTTCGTCCGGCACGGCCTCGGCGGCGCGTACGGGCTGCGGACCGTGTACCTGCCGCATCCACCCCGCGCGCCCGCCGCGCGCTATGCCGAATTCTTCGGCGCCGACGTGCGATTCGACATGCCGACCACCCTGCTGCGCTTTCCCGCCGAGTTGCTCGCCCGTCCCATGCTCGGCAGTGACCCGATGCTGCACACGCTGGCCATGGACTATCTCGCGCGCAATTTCTCCGAACTCGACCGCACCATGACAGCCCGGGTGCGCCTCGCCATCGACCGCGCCTTTCTCGAATCCACCGCCGACATCGCCACCGTCGCGGCGATGCTGCACACCGGACCGCGCACCTTGCAGCGCGCCCTGTCGGGTGAGGGCACGACGTTCACCGCGGTTCTCGATACGGCTCGCCGGGACGCGACCTACCGACTCCTGCTGGATACGGACCTTCCGCTGAGCCGCATCACGGTTCTGGTAGGTCTACGAGAGCAATCCGCGCTCACGCGCGTGGTCAGGCGCTGGTACGGCCGCACGCCCCAGGAGATCCGGTCGCAAGGCCGCGCCGGAGCCGTCGCGGCCACGCACGCCAACCGCCGGGCGGCCAATGCCCCCGCCGAGAATTCGCACACCGCACTGGCTCGCCTCATCGCACCCCGCGTCTGAGCGGCCGCGGCGATCGCGCGATGGCCGCGCGGAAGTGTTCAACCGCCGAAGTGAGGCTGATCGGCGGGAACGAGATGGGCGGCTTCGGTCAGGCGGTGTTTGGCCTGGCGCTTGCGCGGGCAGAGGGTGGCCGGGCAGGTCAAGTGCTGCTGCATCACGCGGTGGGCGTTGTCCACGGTCATGACCGGGACGGCCCAGTGGTCGGTGGGGGGAAGGTCGTACATCGTCGGTGTCCTTCCGGCGGAGCGGATTCGGCTATTTGGGCGGGAAGCGCAGGGCGGCGTCGAGGCGGATGACCTCGCCGTTGAGGTAGTCGTTCTCGATGATCGAGGTCGCGAGCTTGGCGTATTCCGCCGAGCGGCCCAGGCGCTTGGGGAAGGGAATCTGCGGGCCCCAGTATGCGGCCAACTTGTCCCCGTTCTTGCCATAGGCGGGCGTGTCGATCATTCCCGGTGCGATGGTGACCACCCGGATGCCCAGCGGCGCGAGATCGCGGGCGGCAACCAGGGTCATGCCGACCACGCCGCCCTTGGCCGCGGCGTAGGGGACCTGGCCGACCTGGCCCTCGAACGCGGCGATGGAGGCGGTGTTGATGATGATGCCGCGCTGATCCTCCTCCAGGGGTTCGGATTTCGCGATGGCGGCCGCGGACAGGCGCAGCACGTTGAAGACGGCGGTCAGGTAGAACTCGATGGTGGTGCGGAAACCGTCCAGGCCCAGGGCCGAGCCGTCGCGGCCGACGAGCCGCCCGCCGCTGGCCGGGCCGCCGTGGGTGTCGACCGAGACGCGCAGCGGCGCCAGCGATTGCGCCTCCGCTATGGCGTCCTGGACCGACTGCTCGTCGGTGGCGTCGGTGCGCACGTAGCGCACACCCAGCTCCCGTTCGAGTTCCTTACCCTTCTCGTCCGCGACGTCGGCGACGACCACCTTGGCGCCGGCGGCGTGCAGCCGCCGCACGGTTGCCTCGCCCAGTCCGCCGGTGCCCCCGACGACCAGTGCCGAGCTGCCGTTGATCTGCATGTGGTATTCCTCTCTTGCAACTACCACTCTCCAATTGTGAGAATAATGTTCTCATGAACATCGGCATGATCCTAGACATGGCCGCGGCGGGCGGCGATCACCCCGTCATCACCTCGGGCGAGCGCTCCCTCACGGCTCCCGAGTTACTCGAGCTCGCGCGCCGCGCCGCGACCCGGCTGCGGAGCTACCCGGCGGTGCTGTACCTCGGCACGAGCCATCCGGCCTATCCGGTCGTGCTGTTCGGGGCCGCCGCGGCGGGAATTCCCTTCGTGCCCTTGAACTATCGACTCGGCGCCGAACAGCTCGCCGCGCTGCGCGACCGGCACCCGGGTGCACTGGTCCTGGAACAGGACGACCTGGACCCCTTCCTGGCCGCGATCGCGGACGAAGCGCCCGCCGAGCAGGACGCCGCGGCCGACGAGGACGCCGTCGCCGCGATCATCTACACCAGCGGCACCACCTCGGCCCCCAAGGCCGCGCTGCTGCGCCACCGGCACCTGACCGCGTATCTGATCAACACCGTCGAGTACGGCGCGGGCATCGGGCAATCGACGCTGGTCTCGGTGCCGCCCTATCACATCGCGGGACTGACGAACCTGCTGTCGAACCTCTACTCGGGCCGCCGCGTGGTCTACCTCCCCGCCTTCGACCCCGAGCGCTGGCTGGAAACCGTTCGCCGCGAAGGCGTTACGCACGCCATGCTGGTGCCGACCATGCTCGCCCGCATCGTCGCGACCGTCGAGGGCGACGATGCGCGGACCCCGACCCTGGTCAGCCTCGCCTACGGCGGATCCCGCACCCCGCGACCGGTGCTGGAAAGAGCCCTGCGGGTATTCGGCTCCACCGGATTCGTGAACGCCTACGGGCTCACCGAAACCGCGTCCTCCGTCGCGCTCCTCGGCCCCGACGACCACCGCACTGCCGCCGCCTCCAGCGACCCCGCGGTGCGCGACCGGCTCGGTTCGGTCGGCCGCCCGCTACCCGGCATCGAGTTCGAGATCCGCAGCGAGGCAGGCGAACCCGTGCCCCAGGGCGACACCGGTCTGGTCTTCGTCCGCGGGGAACAGATCTCCGGCGAATACGGCGACCGCAGCGTGCTCGACGACCGGGGCTGGTTCCCCACCCGCGACCTGGGCCGGCTGGACGCCGAAGGCTACCTGTTCATCGAGGGCCGTGCCGATGACACCATCATCCGCGGCGGCGAGAACATCGCACCGGCCGAGATCGAGGACGTACTGCTGGAATTCCCCGGCATCTCCGAGGCCGCGGTGATCGGCGTCCCCGATCCCGAATGGGGCCAGCGCCTGGTCGCGGTGGTGGTCGGCGCCGGCGATCCCGAACAGATCCGGGACTGGGTCAAACAGCGCCTGCGCTCGTCCAAGACCCCCGACGCCATCGTCTTCCGCCCCGAACTGCCCAAGACCGATACCGGAAAACTGTTGCGCCGCACGCTCGTCGCCGAAATGGAGTCCTCCAATGCCTGACGCAGTCATCGTCTCCGCGCTCCGCACCGCCATCGGGACCGCCCGCAAGGGCACCCTGCGCGACACCAATGCCTTCGACCTGGCTCGGCACGTGGTGAGTGCCGCCTCGGACGGACTCGGCGGCGAATACCGCGTCGACGACGTCATTCTCGGCGAGGGCCGCTACGGCGGCGGCGTGCTGGCCCGGCACGCCGCGGTCACGGCGGGGCTCACCGGCGCACCGGGCCTGGCCCAGAACCGGCACTGCGCGGCCGGTATGTCCGCGGTGCAGACCGCGGCCGCGAACATCCGCGCGGGCATGTCGGACCTGATCATCGCCGGTGGCGTGAACTCCGACTCCACCGCGCCGCGCGCCCGCTTCAAGGTGGGTGCGGACGAGTGGATCGATCCGTGGGTCTCGCCCAGCCATCCCGATCGCCCGGAAGCGCCGTGCATGGACATGTCCATCACGGTCGGCTGGAATACCGCGGTGCGCGTGGGCATCTCGCGCACCGAACAGGACGAGTGGGCGCTGCGCTCGCATCGCAACGCCATCGCCGCGATCGACGAGGGCCGCTTCAAGGAGGAGATCGTCCCGATCGAGACTCCGCACGGAGTCTTCGACACCGACGAGCACCCGCGCCGCGACACGACCCTCGAACGCCTGGCCGCCCTCAAGCCGCTGCACCCGGAAATCGACGGCTTCTCCATCACCGCGGGCAACGCCAGCGGCGCGAACGACGGCGCGGCGGCCCTGGTCGTGGCCAGTTCCGAGCTGGGCCTGCCCGCGCTGGGCGTGATCCGCAGTTGGGTGTCGGTCGGCGTCGATCCCGCCGAGACGGGCCTGG
Organism: Nocardia sp. NPDC057668; assembly: GCF_042799795.1. NCBI lineage: Bacteria > Bacillati > Actinomycetota > Actinomycetes > Mycobacteriales > Nocardiaceae > Nocardia > Nocardia sp. NPDC057668. The sequence goes on from NZ_JBHVIC010000004.1 coordinate 190,072, forward strand.
CCCCGATCGAGGCCATCACGCGCGCCGCCGACAAGGCCCGCATCTCGCTCGCCGAGGTGTCGCTGTTCGAGATCAACGAGGCGTTCGCCTCGGTCCCGGTCGCCACCGTGCGCGCACTGAACCTGGACCCTGATCGCGTCAACTACAGCGGCAGCGGATGTTCGCTCGGGCATCCGGTGGCGGCCAGCGGCGCGCGCATGATCGTCACGATGGTGCACGAGTTGCGCAGGCGCGGTGGTGGATACGGCATCGTCGCGATGTGCGCGGGCGGCGGCATGGGCTCGGCCACCGTGCTCGAGGTGCCGGCGCCCTGAACGACTCGGCGGGGCTCGATCGATCGAGCCACACTCGGTTGCGTGATCGCGCAACCGGAACGCGGACCTCGCTGTCCACGCCGGGAAGCTGCCGAGTCGCACACCGTGCCGGGTCACCGGCCGAGGAGAGGCCCGAGATGCACAGCGCCGATGGGATGCCCGCGACCCTCGCACATCCGGTGGACCCGGAGATCGCCGAGTTGCTGGCGCACGCGCGGACCGGCTCGGTGCGCGCGGTGGGTCGCCTCCTGTCACTGGCGGAGGGACCGCGTTGCGCCGACGTCTGTGCCGCCCTCACTTCCGCCGCGGCACGGGTGATCGGGGTGACGGGGCCGCCCGGCACCGGAAAGTCCACCGCCATAGCGGGTTTGGCCGCCGCCTATCGGTCACGCGGCCTTCGGGTCGCGGTGCTCGCGGTCGACCCCACCTCCCCGTTCAGCGGCGGCGCGCTGCTCGGCGACCGGATCCGGATGGCCGAACACGTGGACGATCCCGAGGTGTTGATCCGGTCCCTCGCCACCCGCGGGCACACCGGTGGACTCTCGGCCGCCGTGCCGGTGGCGGTCCGGCTGCTGGCCGCACTGTCCTATGACGTGGTGTTCCTCGAATCGGTGGGCGTCGGTCCGTGCGAGCTCGAGATCGCCGCGGTCGCCGATCTCGTGGTGGTCCTGCTCGATCCAGGGGCCGGGGACGCGGTGCAGGCCGCCAAGGCCGGGCTGCTCGAGATCGCGGATGTGCTGGTGGTCAACAAGGCCGATCGCGAGGGCGCCGAGCAGACCACGCGCGACCTGCACGCCGAATCCGGGGTTCCCGTGCTGACCTTGATCGCCGCCCGCGGTGACGGCATCGACGAATTGGTCGAGGTCATCGACAGGCGGCTCTCGGCGTACCCGCCGCCCCGTGAGCCGGCGTAGGCGCGTGCACCGCGCCCGCGTTCGAGGCGGGTGCGGCTTCGCGCCGGCGTCGAGCGGTTACGCGGGCAGGCGAACCATCGCCTCCTGCGCGTACGAGGCGACCAGGCTCCCCGACTCGGTGAGGATGTCGCCCCGGCCGAAGCAGCGCCCGTGCGCGAGCAGCGGGCTGTGCTGACGCAGCAGCAGCCAGTCGTCGGTGCGGAACGGGCGATGGAACCACAGGGTGTGCGAGGTGACCGCGGACAGGAAGGCGGTGCCGTTGCCGCGCTGGTCGAACCCGGCCACCGGCAGCAGCGCGGTGCCGATCAGGGTGAGGTCGGTGGCATAGGCGGCGATCGCCTGCGACAGCGCGGGTTCCACGACCGGGGTGCGCATCCACAGCTCGTAGTCCGGGGCGCGTGCGGCGGGATCGTTCAGATCGGTGAGCGAGCGCACCTCCCAGGGCAGCAGATCCATGCCGTCGATCTTGTGCTCGGCGGAGGGGAGCGCGGGAATCGGTGCGACACTGTGGAAGTCGGGGCCGTCCTCCGCGCTGTGCAGGGAGATGGAGGCGGTCGCGATGATCTTGCCCGCCTGCTCGGCCGTGGCGGTGACGGTCGCGAAGGTGCGCCCGGCGTGCGCGCGCTCGAGCCGGTAGCGCACGGGCTCGTCGGCGCGACCCTCGCGTGGGAACACCACGTGCAGCGACTTGACCGTCTTGTCGGGAAAACTCAGCGCTGCGGCGCGGGTGAACTGGCCCAGCAACTGGCCGCCGAACACCCGGTGATAGTCCAGCTTCTGATTGCGCCCCTCGAAGACGGTGGTGTCTGCGAGGGGCGGTTGCTCGTCCAGGTTCAGACAGGCGACGAGATCGGTCCACAGCTCGGTCATGCCCCGAGTCTAAGTAAAGTTCTCCTGAATGAGAACAGCGTTCTCAGGCGCGGGTGAAACCGTGCGCGCAGAAGTTCCAGACCTCGGTGGCGGTGATCGGGTTCGGGGTCTCCTCGTCGATCGCCCCGGAGGACTGCGCGGTGAACATGACCGTCTGCATCACCATCGCCGACAGTCGGCGTGGGTTCGCGTCCGCCGGCAACTGCCCGGCCGCGGCGGCCTGTTCCATCAACTCGGTGAACAGGGTCAGCAGCGGCGCGTGCGCCACCTTCACCTGACTCGGATGCGAAAGCAGCAGCTGCGGTGCGAAATCGGTGAACAGCGGGCGCTGTGCGGACGGATCGGGCCGGCACAGTTCGAAGAGCAGTTCGACCGAGATCTGCAACTTGTCCAGGGGATCGGTCTGCCCGTCGGCGGCGGCGCGCAGCTGCTCGGCGGTCCGGCTCAGCGCGTCCTCGAACAGGGCGAGCAGCAGCTCGTGCTTACCGTCGAACTGCAGGTAGAAGCTGCGCAGCGACTGCCGGGAGCGGTCGACGACCTCCTGGACGGTGAAGTCGGTCGATCCCTTCTCGGTGATGATGGCCTGCGCGGCGTCCAGGAAACGCTGAACGCGTTCCTCGGCTCGCACTTTGGCGGCGCGCAGCGAGCGCTCGACAGCGCGCTGCTTCCAGGCTGGCTCTTCGCTCGGGCTGGTCACGGCCGCATCGGTCCTCGGTTGTAGGGGGAGAACATGAATGCACTGTACCGGAGAACGTCGTATTCCTGGACTCTAGGGTCGGCGCGCCTTCCATCGTCGCGAAGGATGACTTTCATTCTAGGAGAATGATATTCTCGCTTGCGTTACGAGCGCATCAGTGAGGAGGCGTGCCGGGATGCTTTTGGAGTTCGACTCCGACCAGCGGCTGTGGCAGAAAACGGTCCGCGAGGTCATCGCCAAACACGGTCCGCCCGAACTGGTGCGCGCGGTCGCGGACCGCGGTGCGAGCACCGACGAACTGTGGCGGGTGTACGTCGATCAGGGCTGGACCGAACTGACCGACCCCGCCGACGCGGTCGAGCTGGCCATCGTTCTCGAAGCCCTCGGCTACGCGACCGATCCGACGCCGTTCCTGGCCACCATGACCCAGTTCGCGCCCCTGGCAGCCGGATCCGGCGACGGCTCGGCCCCGGGCGCGGCCGTGTACGAGGGGGTCACCGCCTTCCACGACGGCACGGGCTGGTTGCTCAGCGGCACCGGGCGCCACGTGCTCGACGGTGATCGCGCCGAGCGGTTCGCCGTCGCCACCCGCGCCGGGGTGTTCACCGTGCCCGCCACGGACGCGATCATCCGGCGGGAGGCGGCGTTCGATCCCGTCCTGCACGTGGCGGAGGTGAGCTTCGCGGGCATCCGCGTCGGCGAGAGCGATCGGATCGACGCCGACATCGAACGCGGCCGCCACGTCGCCCTGACCGGTATGGCGCTGACCATGGTCGGCGCGTGCGCGCGCGTGCTGGACCTGGTGCTCGACCATGTCCGGGGCCGCGAGCAGTTCGGGGTGCCGATCGGCTCGTTCCAGGCGGTCAAACACAAGGCCGCCGATATGCACGTGGCCATCGAAAGAGCGCGGGCCCTGGCCTATTTCGCGGCTCTGACGATCTCGGCCGACGATCCGCGCCGCCGCGTGGCCGCCTCGATGGCCAAGGCCGCGGCGGGGGAGTGCCAGTCGCTGGTGTTCCGGCACGGCATGCAGCTGTTCGGGGCCATGAGCTACACGTGGGAGAACGACCTGCAGTTCGCGCTCAAACGCGCCAAGGCCGGCGAGCTGCTGCTCGGCGGAGTCGTGGCGCATCGGGCGCTGATCGCCGAGGAGTACCGTGCGACTGACTTTTGACGCCGAGGTCGAGGACTTCCGCGCCGCCTTCGTCGAATTCCTGACCGAGCACATGCCGGACCTGGCGCAGGCCCGCGCCGATCGCCCGGTCTCGAGCGCCGAGGTGCCCGACTGGGCGCGGCAGTGGCAGCGCACCCAGTTCGAGCACGGGTGGCTGTTGCCCGGCAACACACCGGAATTCGGTGGTCGCAACGCCTCGATCCTGCAGCAGTACGTGCACCTCGAAGAGCTGTCCCGCCGGCGCATCTACCACAGCTTCAACCCGCAGGGCCTGGGCATCGTGGCGGCGTCGCTGCTGTCCTTCGGCACCGCGGAACAGAAGAAGAACTGGGCCGTGCGGATCCTGCGCGCGGAATTGACCGCGGCCCTGGGCATGAGCGAACCGGGTGCGGGGTCGGACCTGGCCGGGCTGCGCACCCGCGCGGTGCGCGACGGCGACGACTTCGTGGTCAACGGCCAGAAGGTGTGGACCTCCGGCGCGCATCACGCCGACGTGCTGCTGACCTTCGTGCGCACCGATCCCGACGCGCCGAAACACAAGGGCCTGAGCGTTCTGCTGATTCCCACCGACACCCCCGGGGTAACCCGGCGGCCGTTCCCGTCCATCTGCGGTCCGCGCGATGTGGACTTCAACGAGGTGTTCTTCGAGAACGCGCGGGTGCCCGCGGAGAATCTGGTCGGCCCGCTGCACGGCGGCTGGGGCGTGGCCAACGGCTCGCTCGGCCACGAGCGGACCATGCTGTGGCTCAGCTTCGCCGACCGATTGCAGTGCCTGATAGACGATTTCGAGCCGCACAGCGTGTTCGACAGGGACCACTACGCCACCCTGGTCATGGACAATCTGTCGCTGCGCCTGCTCGGTTCGGCGGCGCTGGCGCGGGAGTCGCGCGGGCAGCAGGATGTGGCCGGGTTGTCGGTGCTCAAGCTGCTGGGGTCCGAGGCCGTGCAGACCGCCTCCGAGCACGCCCTCACCGCCGCCGGTCCCGAGGGCCTGCTGAACGAAATGTTCACGGGGCCCATGCATCCGCTGAACCACGACAACACCGTGGGCAGCTGGTTCGAACGGTACGCCCGCAGCTTCGCGGGCACCATCGCGGGCGGAACGTCCGAGATTCAGCGCAACATCATCGCCGAGCGGGTGCTCGGTCTTCCCCGGAGTCGATAAACATGAGCGAGTACATCCGCTACGAGGTCGCCGACAAGATCGCGACCATCAGCCTGAACCGCCCCGAGGCCGCCAACGCTCAGAACGGCGACCTGCTGGACGAATTGGACGCCGCCTGGACCCGGGCCGCCGCGGATCCGGAGGTCGCGGTCATCGTGCTGCGGGCCGAGGGCAAGCACTTCTCGGCGGGGCACGATCTCAAGGACAGCTCCTGGCCGGACCCGTCCCGGATCACCCTCGACACCATCTACGAGATAGAATCCCGTCGCTACCTGGAGTATTCGCTGCGCTGGCGCAACGTGCCCAAGCCGTCCATCGCGGCGGTGCAGGGCCGGTGCATCGCCGGGGCGCTGCTGCTGTGCTGGCCGTGCGATCTCATCGTGGCCGCCGACGACGCGCTGTTCTCCGACCCGGTCGTGCTGATGGGCATCGGCGGCGTCGAATACCACGGGCACACCTGGGAACTGGGGCCGCGCAAAGCCAAGGAGATCCTGTTCACCGGGCGGCCGATCACCGCGACCGAGGCCGAGAGCACCGGCATGGTGAACACTGTCGTGCCGCGCGCCGAACTCGACGCCAAGACCCGTGAGCTCGCCGCCCACATCGCCACCATGCCGCCGTTCGGCCTGCGTCAGGCCAAGCGTGCGGTGAACCAGACCCTGGATGTGCAGGGCTTCTACGCCGCGATCCAGTCGGTGTTCGACATTCATCAGACCGGTCACGGAAATGCGCTCAGCGTCAACGACTTCCCGGTGCTGATGCGACTCGAACAAATGAAAGCGAATATCGAGTAATTCTCCCACCGGATCTACTGTTCGTATTACCGTACGCCCGAGAAACACCCTTCGCGGGGCCCGTCGAGGCCCCGCGCTTCTCCCTTTCAGATGAGGAACCACCATGCGAATCTCTTTCCGTCGCACCTCCGCCGCCGCCCTCGGGGTACTGCTCGCCGCGGCCGCGCTCACCGGCTGTAGTTCGGACGACGATTCCACCTCGGCCAAGACCTCGGCCGCGGTGACCACCACGGCCGCGGCCGCCCGGGCCGACGAGGCCACCACGAAGGCCATCACCGATGCCTTCACCACCTTCTTCAATGCCAAGGCCCCCACCGAGCAGCGCGTCGCCACCGTGGAGAAGGGGCAGGAGTTCGCCCCGGTCCTGCAGGCCGCCGCGGCCAACCCGCAGGCCTCGGGCACCTCGGCCACGGTCTCCGCGGTCAAGGTCGTGGACGGCACGCACGCCGACGTCACCTACACCCTGCTGCTCAACGGCACCCCGGCACTGCCGGACCAGGCCGGCAACGCGGTCAAGGAAGGCGACGAGTGGAAGGTCGCGGCCATCACCTTCTGCGCGCTGCTCTCGCTGCAGGGCGGCACCTCCACCGCCTGCTGACCTGCGCGGACAGCGCCTGCTCGCCGCCGGCCCCGGGAAACGGGCCGAGTCCGGCGCGGCAGGCGGGCGACAGTGTCGAACCGAGCGGATATCGTAGGGCCATGGCCTCACCCGCACCGCGTCACGATCCCGACCCGGGCGCCCCGGCAGCCGAGCCCGGGGCGATCCGGGCCGCGCTGACGCCCACCCTGCGGGCGGAGTTCGATCGCGAATGGGAATTCGTGCTCGAGAAGGCCAAACAAAGCAAGGAACTCTCGGGAATTCACGAGCTGCTGCTCAAATGGCGGCATCTCGCGGCGGCCGAATTGCGGGAGCCGGGTGCGTATTTCGCGCTGCAGGCCAAGGCCGAGCAGATTCAGCGGACCGGGGCCAATCCCGGTGCGGGCAGCGTCGAGGACCTGCGCGCGTTGATCGAGCAGCGGCTGCGGGCGCGCTGAGCGTGTATCGGATCGTCCCCGACCCGGAAACTTTCGACCAGGTCGCGGCTCTGCCCCTGGATGCCCTCGAAGGCTATGCCGAGGTGTTGTCGTTCCTCGAACTCACCCCGTGGGCCGGGCACCCGCAGCACGTGGACAACCCCGAAGGCGCGGTGCGCTACTGGTTGTTCGGACCCGACTCGGCGGGCCAGATCGTGTACCTCGTCCTGGAGAACGTCCGCGAGGTACACGTGCTGCGGGTGTTGTGGATCGGCTGACGCTCAGCGTCCGGCGCTGACGGTGTCCCCGCGCAGCAGGTCGGGATCGATGGCGGCCGCCCGTGCGAGCGTGGCCTGAGCCATCTTGATGTGTGCGGCGTCGACCAGGACGCCGTCGACGCCGACCGCGCCGCGGCCGTTCGCCTCCGCCTCGCGGTAGGCGGCGATATTGCGTTGGGCCAGCGCGATTTCGGCCGCGGTGGGGGAGTAGACGCGATTGGCGATGGGAACCTGGGCGGGGTGGATCGCCCACTTGCCGGTGTAGCCGAGCAGCGACGCGCGGTGTGCGTCGCGTTCGTAGCCTTCGACGTTGCCGTAGTCCGGGTAGGGCGCGTCGATGGCGAGCACGCCGGCGATGCGCGCCGCGACCAGGGTCTTGTTGCGGGCGTAGTGCCAGAAGTCGCCGGGGTAGTCGCCGAGCGGCTCGAAGTTGGTGTCCACGCGCGCGCCCTGGGACAGCGAGAAGTCGCCGACGCCGAAGATGATGGCGTCGATCCGGTCGCTGGCGACCGCGATCTCCTCGGCGTTGGCCAGGCCCTCGACCTCCTCGATCAGCACCTCCAGGCGGATCCGGCGGGTGAGGCCCAGCTTGTCCTCGAGCTGGGTGAGCAGCAGATCCACCCACCACACGTCGCGCGCGGTGCACGCCTTGGGCACGACGATGGTGTGCAGCTTCTCGCGGGCGCGGGTGACGACCTCGATGATGTCGTCGTGGCACCACTTGGTGTCGAGCCCGTTGATCCGGATCGCGGGAACCGTTCGGCCCCAGTCCATCTCGGTGAGCGCGGTAATGGCCTTCTCGCGTGCGGACTCCTTGAGCGACTCGGGGGTGGCGTCCTCGAGGTCCAGGAACACCAGGTCCGCGCCGCAGGAGAGCGCTTTGGCGAACATGTGGTCGTTGCAGGCGGGCAGGGCGAGTTCGGAGCGCCGCACGAGCAGGGTCATCGTCGAATTCCTTCGTGGTTCGGGATTATCGGAGCGGGTCAGAGCACGCCGCGGTGCCGCAGGTCGGCCACCTCGTCGGCGCTCAGGCCCAGCAGTTCGCCGTAGACCTCGGCATTGTGTTCACCCAGCCGCGGGCCGAGATGTTCGACGCGGCCGTGGCTTTCGGAGAAGCGGGGTACCGGGGCCTGCACGGTCATCGTGCCGAGTTCGGCGTCGGCGACCGGGACGAAGACCTCGCGGTGGCGCAACTGCTCATCGCGTAGGAGGTCCTCGATATCGTAGACCGGCGCGGCGGCGACCTCGTGCGCTTCGAACGCCGACATCGCCTGGGCGAGTGTCTGTTTCGACACCCAGTCCGCGACGACGTCGTCCACCTCACGGGCGCGAGCCAGGCGGCGCTGCGGGTCGGAGAACTCCGCGTCGGTGACCAGGTCCGCGCGTCCGATCGCCCGGAACACGCGCAGCGCCAGGGCGGGGGAGCTACCGGACATGGCGAGCCATCTGCCGTCGGCGGTGCGATAGGTGTTGCGCGGCGCGGAGATGTCCCAGCGGTTTCCGGCGCGCTGGGCGACGATGCCGAGCTGGTCGTAGCCGAGCAGGGTCTGTTCGAGCAGGCGCGCGAGGGGATCGACCAGGTTGATGTCGATCAGCTGCCCGGGACCGCCGTGCACGTCCCGGTGATAGAGCGCCATCAGCACCGCGTAGGCCGCGTTCAGCGAGGCCACGCCGTCGGCGAGCATGAACGGCGGCAGGGTCGGCGGGCCGTCCGCCGCGCCGGTGATGTGGGCGAATCCGCTCATGGCTTCGCCCAGGGTGCCGAAGCCGGGACGCTCGCTCTTGGGGCCGGTCAGTCCGAAGCCGGTGATGTGGAGCATGATCACGCGGTCGTTGACCGCGCGCAGGCTCTCGTAGTCCAGGCCCCATTTGCGCAGCGTCTGCGGCCGCGTATTGCTCACCACCACATCGGCTTCGGCCACCAGCCGGCGCAGCAGATCCTGGCCTTCGGCGCCGCGCATGTCCAGGGTGATGGAGCGTTTGTTGCGGGACACCGACTTCCACATCAGGCCGACGCCGTCGCGCTGCGCGCCCCAGGTGCGGATGGGATCCCCGACCCCCGGTTGCTCGACTTTGATCACTTCGGCGCCGAATTCACCGAGGTAGGTCGCCGCCAACGGTGCGGCGGCCAAGGTGGCCAGGTCCAGGACCCGCACACCCGAGAGCATGGCGTTCATTACGCGACCGGTCCGGTGGGCACGGCCGGGCGGCGCACCGCGGGGCGATCCAGTCCGAGATGATCGCGCAGGGTGTTGCCCTCGTAGGCGGTGCGGAACAGGCCGCGCTGTTGCAGGCGCGGAACCACCATGCGCACAACGTCTTCGAACGATCCGGGCATGTGCGTGGCGGCCAGGACGAAGCCGTCGCAGGCGCCGCCGTGGAACCATTCGGCCATCTGGTCGGCGACCTGCTCGCCGGTGCCGACGAACCGCGGGCCCTGCAGCAGGGTCGCGCGGTGGCCGGCCAGGTCGCGGACGGTGACCGTCCCGCCGATATGGGTGCGCAGATTCTGCACCAATCCCCGGATGCCCGAGACCGAGGCGATCAGCTCATCGGTGACCGGGTCGTCGAGATCGTGCTGTGCGAAGTCGTAGTTCATCAGCTCCGACAGCAGTGTCAGCGACGCCATCGGGTGCACCAGGTCCTCGAGCAGCATGGCCTCGCGCTCTCGGGCGTGCTGCTCGGATTCGCCGACCACCGCGTACGCCATGGGACAGATCTTCACCGAGTCCGGATCGCGCCCGGCGTCGGCGATGCGCGCCTTCTGATCGGCGTAGTGGTTGCGGGCGACCTCGAGCCCGGGGTCGCCGGTGAAGATCAATTCCGCCCAGCGCGAGGCGAATTCGCGGCCGCGCCCGGACGAGCCCGCCTGAATGATGACCGGCCGGCCCTGCGGGGTGCGCGGGACGGTCAGCGGTCCGCGCGCGGAGAAGAACCGGCCGACGTGCCCGAGTTCATGCACCTTGCCGGGATCGGCGTATATCCCGGCCGCGCGGTCGTGGATGATCGCGTCCTCGTCCCAGGTGTCCCACAGTCCGCTGACGACCTCGAGGAACTCGTCCGCGCGGTCGTAGCGCTCGTCGTGGCCGAGATGGGCGTTGACGCCGAAGTTCTGGGCTTCGCTGTCGTTGACCGAGGTCACGACGTTCCACGCGGCCCGCCCGCCGGACAGGTGATCCAGGGTGGAGAAGGTCCGCGCCACATGGAAAGGCGCGTAGTACGTGGTCGAATACGTTGCGCCCAAACCGATCCGCGACGTGCTCTGCGCCAGCACACCGAGCACCACGCCCAGATCCAGCTTGACCGGCCGCGCCCCGTAGCGGACCGCCTCGGCCACCGAACCGTCGTAGATGCCCGGCATGGCCAGCCGGTCATCGAAGAACATCAGGTCGAAGCAGCCTTCCTCCAGCTGCCGTCCGACCTTCGCGTAGTAGGACGCGTCGAGGTACCCGTGCTCGGTGGCCGGATGCCGCCACGAACCCGCGTAGACCGAAGTGCTGCCCGCCTGCATAAAAGCGACCAGGGTCATGCGGTCGCGACGCTGTGCTGTCATATTGTGAACGTAACATCTGATATATCAGATATCAAACCTTGTATCCGGCACCTGCTAGGCTCCCGCAAATGGCATCGCGATCAGTCGATATCGGCGGCACAGTGCGCGAACGCGCAGCCCGTGAACTCCGTGACCGCATCCTCACCGGCGCGCTCCCCGCCGGCGCGCGCATAGACCTCGACGCGATCACCGAGGAGTTCGCCACCAGCCGCACCCCCGTCCGCGAGGCGCTGCTGGAGCTGTCGTTCGAGGGCCTGGTTCGCGTGGCGCCCCGCAGCGGCATCACGGTGTTGGGCATCAGCCCCGCCGATGTCATGGACAGCTTCACGATCCTCGGCGTCCTGACCGGCCAGGCCGCCGCCTGGTCGGCGGAACGGGCCACCGACGCCGAACTCGCGCACCTGCGTGAACTCGCCGACGCGGTGGCGAGCCACTCCGGCGAAGACGCGATAGCCGACGCCAATTGGCGCTTCCACCAGCAGATTCACCGCACGTCCCATTCGCCCCGCCTGCTGACTCAAATCAAACAGGCGGCCCGCGTGGTCCCCACGAACTTCCTGCGCGTCTTCCCCGAACACGAACAGAACGCCCTGCACGAACACGATCAGCTCCTGGAGGCGCTGACCGACCGCGACCCGATTCGCGCCCGCGACATCGCCGAACGTCACGTCCTCGATGCGGGCCGCTCGCTCACCGACTGGCTGCGGCGAAACGATCCGGGCGCGCCCGTGGCCGAGTAGCCGCCGGTTTGTCGGAGTCGGTCCCGGGCACTCCTCGATCGAGGATGGGAGGTGCTGGATTCCGATGAGCGGAGATGATGCGGTATTCGAGCCCGTCGACGACGACGCGCAGACCACCGAGTACACCGAGGTCGTGGGCAAGTTCCGGTTCTGGTTCGAGGACCAGCGGTGGGAGTGGTCGCCCGAGATCTGGCAGCTGTACGGGTACGAGCCGGGTGAGAAGGTGCCCACCACCGAGCTGCTGCTGTCGCACAATCATCCCGACGATCGTGCCGCGGTCGCCGACGCGCTGGCCGCCGCGATCCGCGACCACGGCGCCTTCGGCAGCCGCCATCGCGTCATCGACACCTCGGGCGTGCATCACCAGGTTCTGGTGGTGGCCGACGGGATGTTCGACGCCACCGGGACGGTGGTCGGCACCGAGGGATATTTCATCGACCTGACCGCGAGCATCGAACGCAGTCGGCGCGCGACCATCGAAGAGGCGATGCCGGAGTTGATTTCGGCCCGCGCGCAGATCGAACAGGCCAAAGGCGTGCTGATCCTGGCGTACGGCCTCACGCCCGACCAGGCGTTCGCGACCCTGCGCTGGCGCTCACAGGAGACCAACGTGAAACTGCGGGTCCTGGCCGCGCGCCTGGTCGCCGCCGCGCACGCGCTCCGCGGCGGACCCACCCAGCTGCGGATCAAGATGGACCACATCGTGCTGAGCCTGCACGAGTACGAGGATCCGCCGCAGGAACGCAGGTGATGTAGCGATCCCGGTCAATGCCCGGCGCGGGCGTGCCTGCCCGTGTCCGCTGCGGCCGTCATGGCGATCGGGCCCGTGAGTTCGCAGTCCAGGTGGGCCGGGAGCGGCAGGACAAGGGTTGGTTCGTCGAGTTCGCGGTGTATCTGGCGCAGGAACGCGTCGAGGCTCTCGTAATGGGCGAGGATGTGTTCGAGCAGTCGCAGTGCGGTCTCGTGTTCGGTGTGCGCGGTCGTCATCGATCCTCCATCAGGACAGGCGAACCGCGTGGTGCCGCGGTTCGAACCGGGCGGGCAGGCGTCGGCACCGGGTTAGCCGGGTTGGTGCCGGCTGGGTGCTACCCATCGGAGTCGCGGTAAACCGTGACCCGCGTGGCGTGACCTGGCGTGTCGATCCCTTCGCTCACGAATCCGGACATTCGGAACCACTTCGTGTGCAAGCTGTTTGAATCGCGAACAGCGGGTATCTAACCTGCGGCATCTCGCTGCCGAGGAGGCCGATCCTCACCGGTAGCGCAGCGCCAACCGGCCGCTTCGGCGGCCCGGGTCCCGGCCTGTAACGGGACCCTGCTCCACCTCGTGGCGGTGGGCGCCGGCAGCCGGTCGGCGCCCACCGCCACCCGTGTCGCGGGCCGCGTTCCGAAGAGACTCCGGAACCTCTCGTTGTCTGCCACGGTCATTCGCTGACATGTGTGCCGCAGAACACACAATCGAACGCCGAAAATAGGTGTGGCAGCCAGTTTTCCGGGAATATGGGCGACATCGGACCGCAGCGTGGCGGACATCGTTCCTGCGGAAGGTGACCCCCATGGCGATAACGCTCTTGATCACGATCGGCCTGGCCCTGCCCACGGCGGTGCTGGCCGCCTATTCGACGGTGGCCGCCGTCTATTGGTGGGAGCGCCAGCACGCCCGCCTGCCCGCGCGGGTGATCCAAACCTCGGACCCCTTCGTCCGGACGAGCCGCCCACCCATGCCGGTAAGCCGTCGGCGCTTCTAGGTTGATGCGTTGCGCCGCAGCCGTTTCGTGAGTGGCTGCGGCGCAATGAGTCACTGCGGAAGAACACACGTGGGCGACGAGCCGGCCGAACGTCCGGAACTGCCGAATACAGCCCCCGGCACGTAGCTTCAGAGCTCGAACCAAGCCACATCAACCCAGTGCGGAACCCGACCGGCCGCCAGATGAAGGTGGAAGTCGGGACCATCATGCACCCGATCCACCGTGGGGTCGGTCAGTTGGCTGACGGTGCAGACGTAGTCGCCGTTCGGGAGCTCGATCCCGGACCTGTACATATCCTTGTCCGCGTCCACAGCGCAGTCCTCGAACTGCGCAGACATCGTCACAGTCTCGTAGTTGACGACCACCAGCTCACCGCCGGTGACGGTGATCGGGCCAACGGCCTGGCGCACGACGGGCAGCGCGGGGTCCAGTGCGGTGGCCGAGACGTCGATCCGCCATTCGTCCTCGCCACCGGTTCCCCACAGCAGCAATGTCTTACGCTGCATCTCGGACCTGAAGCGGCCGAACAGCGTCTCCAAGGTCCAGTCCTCGTCCACGAACGACCTATAGGCGTGCGGGTCGACAAGTCCGAGGAATCCCGAATCATCAGCCATCTCTTCGATCCGGTGCAGAAACTGGATCATGCGGAAGCCCTCCCCGAATAGGTCGTCGATCAGATGCCCGGTAGTCGCCGACCAATTAGGCACGAGAACGCTTGTGGTACGCAACGCCCGCTCATGTCGCTTACAAGTCGGTTCGGCTGGCCAGGAGGCAAATGCGCGTGCAATTGCGCACGGTGACGACCGAAGGCTGACACGCATCGCCCCGTGCCGAGCAGTAGGGAATGCTGGTGTCGTGAGCGACCTACCGCGCCGCTGGGATCCGATGACTTCGGTTCAGCGCGATCTCAGCGATTCCGTCTACCACGGAGACAAGTGGCAGGACCGGCATTGGCTGAACGTGCCAGGTCCCTTCTATACAGGGCAGACCGACACCTGTTGGACCGGAAGGATTTACGCGCCGCGCAATGTCCTTTACGGCGGTGAGCACTACAACGAATTCGTCTATCGCCAGCCGAAGTCGCCCTCCGAGGTCGAATCCCTATTGGAAGCAGCGGACGCCGACCCGTTCGACGGTTACGCCTGCGATGGGGACTCGCGTTGGACTGCTGAGGCCGTTCGTGCGTGGTGGAGTGGTCGCGGCAAGGTCACCGAGCACCTTGCACAGTTGCTCGCCGAGTACACGAGTGAAGGCGCTCCCAGCCAGTCAGCCGATCCAGCGGAGGGCGTCCGGGACTTTCTCACCTATCTGGCCACCGACCTCGCCACCGACCTGCGGCGGTATGTGTTCAGATTGGAGAACGGTCTATATCCGGCCGACGACGACGCGCTGCCGCATCTGTAACGAGATCCTCCGCGGTTGCCGGCGGAGGTCACCTGGTGCTCAGTGGCACATCCCAGAACGCAAGTTCGTGGCGCATGCCCGTCAGGAACAGTTCCTCGGCGTTGTCGCCGCCCGCTTCGTCGAGCATTTGAGCGCAGCGGGCTGTGAGGGCTGCGAAGCCGGGGTCGGCGTAGGTGTCGATCCAGCGTTGGTAGCGGGGGTCGGCGGGTGGGTTCGCGGCGAGGATGGTGCCAAGGGTGGAGTAGCCCCACATACATGGGTAGAGGGCGGCCAGACCGTCGGCGTAGTTGTCGGCTGAATCCAGCAGGAACGCGGTGTAATTCCTGCACGGTTCGCCCTTGACCGCGCCGTCGAGGTCGGCGGCGAACTCCGTGGCCAGACCGCGGTGTAGTGAGATCTCGTCGTGCAGGGTGGCGTGCGCGAGGTCGACCAGGTCGCCTAGGTGGGCGGCGGGCGCCTGCCAGGCGAGGCGGGAGAAGACTCGGACGTAGTCGAGCAGGAACAGGTAGTCCTGTTCCAGCCAGGAGCGGAATACCGGCTCGGCGAGATCGCCTTTCGCGATCCCGGCCACGGTCGGGTGCGCTAGTTGCTCCTCGACAAGCGGGCGGCCCAATTGCTCCAGGTGTGCTGCAAGCCCCATACGAGTCGCCTCTCCTAACTCTCCCGATCGCGTGGCGACGGCACCGCCGACTGCCACAACCCCTTCGCGTCCGGTTGGACGGTGCGGTGAATGGCGCCGGGTCAACGCACCATAATGCCGCATACCGCGCTGACCGAACGATCCAGCCTGCCGCAGTGGAAGCTCAACCGGCAGTGGTGATCCGAGGTCAACCCGGTGCCATCGGGTCTATTGAGCGAAGGAATGGGAAGTCGACACCGAATTCGACCTCTACGACGATTGCCGCTCCATCGCTGGCGACGCGGGCACCCGCCCAGAAGGGCATCACCGCTGGCTCGATCGGTAGCGACAGCAATATCATCGCCGAGCGTGTCAGACGCTCGGCGAAAGGTCAACGGCCCGAGGCGAACTCGGGCCGGTGATGCGCACACTCATGCCCAGTTCGGTGCGGCCGTGAATCTACGCGCCACCCGCAGCGGAATCGTGGTTGTACTGCGCGACGGACCCGAGCAGGGCCGAGGTGGCGTTGCGATAGAGCGACGACTTGACGTGGCCGAGGGCGGGTCCGCTGGTTGCAGCCAGGCTTTGTGCGTGCTCCACAGCGGATTTCAGGAGGTCGTGCTCATCGGCGACCGCGTCGACCAGGCCCGTTGCCAACGCTTCCGTTCCGCCGTAGCGATGCCCGGTGACCAACGCACGACGGGCTACCGGTAGCGGCAGCTGCGACTGCGCCATTTCCACCATGCCGGGGGCATAGTTGACGCCGAGCGTGACGCCGGGAAAACACACGAAGCCACGATCGCCGCGCATCATCCGGTGATCATGCGCGAGGGTGAGAAAGGCCCCGGCGCCGTAGGCGTGACCGTTGATCGCCGCGACGGTCGGTATCGGCAGTGTGAGAATTCTGGCGAACAAGCGCAGGATGCGGGCGACATTCTCGTTGATCCGGTCCGGGTTTCGCGCGGCCCACTCCACATCGAAGCCGGTGGAGTAGAACTTCCCGGCACCGATCGTGACCAGCCCGCGGGGTCCGGAGGTCGCGGCGACCTCATCGAGCAGAGTCTCCATTTCGCCGACCCAGTCCGGATGGAATCGGTTCTCGGTATCGCGCTCACCCGGGTTGCCCAACTGGAGGATGAAAACTTGTCCCTCGCGCTGCAAGTACGGCATCGGGCCAACATATCCCACGGGCAGGGTGGCTAATCACGCCGAGCAAACGTCACGCCATCTGCACGGTCCACATCTCGTCCGTCCAACGATCAGCTCATGGTTAGAACCGCGGCGGTTCTCGCTCCGGACCAGTGGTGCCGTCGCTGCGGCTGCGAAGGCGTGCCGCGGCTCCGCCCTCGGGTTCCGCAACCTGACAAACTACATCGCCAGATCACTCCGCGAGTCCGGCGGGTTCAGGCCGCAACAACATCCTCGAGTGGGATGAGATCTCTATCGTCGGTCCATGACCACTCGAATGAACCCCTACCTCAGCTTCGCGGGTGATGCCTCGGCCGCCCTGGCGTTCTACCAGGACGTGTTCGGCGGCGTTCTCACTATCAATCACTTCGGCGACTTCGGCACCGACGACCACGGCATGAGCGACCAGGTCATGCACGGCCAGCTGGAAACAGCGTCCGGCCTCACGCTGATGGCCGCCGACATGCTGCCGGGCGAGACATTGCGGCCCGGGAACAACCTCGCGGTCAGCCTCGGCGGGGACGACACCGAGAAGCTGCGCGGCTACTGGCAGGCGCTGTCGGACGGAGGGACCGTGACGGTCGAGCTGGCCACCCAGCCGTGGGGCGACGAGTTCGGGATGTGCGTCGACCGGTTCGGGACCTCGTGGCTGGTCAACATCGCCCGGGGCGGCTGACCTACCCGATCCGCGCTGCGCCCGGTCGGCGATGCCGCGGCCGGCGGCAGTCCCCTTGCGCTCGAACCTCGTCACCGGCCGCTCGGCCCAGCGGTCGGGGACTGTTGATCAAGCAGCGTATTGGTGGGTGAAGGAATCGTCGCAACCGAATCGCCGACGATCTACCCGAACCGCATCCGCATACGTTCTCCCACTGGACTATTGGATGGGCATCAGGCGCCACCGGATCAATCGTTACGACATACCTGGTAGTAGGAGGGACCGCTCGGATGCCCGAGAAGGTGCGTACGAACAAGGTGCTGGTCTACGTCGTGCGCGACGGCAAACTGCTGGTGTTCCGGCATGTGGACTACAGCTACGAGGAAGTCGGCATCCAGGTTCCGGCCGGCAGTGTCCGTCCCGGCGAGGCCCCGCGGGACGCGGCGTTGCGCGAGGCGCGCGAGGAGACCGGGCTCGGTGAGTTCAGGGTTGTGCGCAAGCTCGGCGAATTCGAGTACGACATCTCGCCGTATCGCTGGGAGATTCAGGCGCGGCACGTGTTTCACCTCGAGCTGTGTGAACCTGCCCCGGATCGGTGGGGCAGTCGGGAAGACCACGACGGCCGGGGAAGCCCGACCAGGTTCGAGTGCTTCTGGGTGCCGTTGGCAGCGGCGCACGTCCTGCAGTCGGGCCAAGGCGCCCTGCTGTATCGACTTTTCGAATGATCCGCGCCCTGTCATCGAGTTCGATCACCTGAGTGAATAAGAAAGTCCAAGGCTATCCTTCTCATCCGTCGCCGTGTTAGAACTACCGCGACGGCAAGGAGGCGGTTGTGACACGTCCGTATCGACTGATCATCTGGGGCCCCGGCGACATGGGCGGGCGGGCGTTGCGCACCGCGCTGGAGTCGCCCGATTTCGACGTCGTCGGGGTGAAGGTGTTCAGCCCGCACAAGCACGGCCGCGATATCGGAGAACTGGCCGGACTGCCGCCGGTGGGCGTCGCCGCTACCACCTCCAAGGCGGAAATCCTTGCCCTGGAAGCGGATTGCGTCGTGCACACCCCCACGACCCCGGCGCTGGTGCAGGGCGCGGACGCCGACGTGCTCGACCTGCTGCGTTCGGGGAAGAACGTGGTCTCGGCGGCGTCGTATCACAATCCCGCCATGGCAACCTGGCTGTCCGAATCACGTTCTCCGCTAGAGGTATTGGGGACCGTCTCGCGGATGCGGGTCACCGGCGGCGCCTTCGGGCCGCAGCTGCCCGCGGCGCTGACCGCGTTGCGAACCGCCATGCGAGTGGTGGATTCGAGCCCGGCGCGCCTCGCCCGGCCCGTCCTGGATCGGCTCGCCGCACCGCTGGTGGACCGGGCGATCCCGCGCCGGGCCTCGGGTGCGCGACTGCAGGCCGCGTGCGTGCGCGGCGGGGTTTCCCTGCACGGCACCGGATTGCACCCCGGGCTGATGGTCGAACAGGTGCTGCTGCGGCTGGCCGGGCTCCTGGACGAGGTCCGCGAGGTGAAATTCCTCGAGGTCGGAGACCTGTCCGCCGCGCCGGACGGCATGTGGGGCGGGCTGGCCAGTCTCGGGTTCGGGATGCCGCTGGACGCGGTCGACTCCGACCATGCCATCGCGCTCATGCAGCACTTCTATTTCGACGCCGTGCTCGCCAACGTGGCGCATTCCCTGTTCGGCGCGAACGCCGATCAGGTCCGGGTGGAACGGCACGTCTACCCGGTGCCCGCGCGCACGCGAGTGGTCGCGGGCGGCAGCGTGATCGAACCCGGCACGGTCGGGGCCATCCACATGAGTTACCGCGGGTACCTCGGCGATCGGCTGTTCATGACCAATGCCGAGTGCTGGCACGTGGGTCCGGGCAACGCCCACCTCGGGCCGGATCATCCGGTCAGCTCGTCCGGCGGGCACGTCATCACCCTGGACGGCGACCCCGCCCGGATCGAGATGCGCAACGAGTTGGACGAGGACTCCTACGACGGCGACTGGTCCGCGGTCACCGATATCTCGGTCAAAGCGATGCTCGATGTCATTCCGGCCCTGTGCGCCGCGCCGCCCGGTGTCGCGACGCCGGATCTGAGCCCCCGATTCCGTGTGGAGACAGCATGATCACGCCCATCGCGGTGCTCGGCGCCGGACCGATCGCCGACCGCTTCGCCAAGAATTCGGATGTCGTTGTCACCGAGCCGGATTCGGCGGCGGTGGTGATCCACCTGACCGCCGATGCGGACGAGGTCGTCACCCAGCTCCGCGCGGGCCGCGACGTCGTCACCGCGCTCGCGCTGCGGGCGCTGCCGGTGGACGAGGTGCGCGCGGCCTGCCGGGCGGGCGGGTCCACCCTGCACGCCACCGGCGGCTTCGGATCCGCGGTCGCGGCGCGGCTGACGCGTTCGCTCGCGGCCGCGGCACGCGAGATCACCCGGATCGAACTGATCGAGGAGATCGACGTGCCCGGAGACCCGGTGTTCCCGTGGAACACGGTGTCCGAGGACACGCTGCCCGCCTTCTACGCCGATGCCCTGAAGGTGTTGCACGAAGCGGCGTTCGGCGACGAACCGATCGAATCGCCGAGCGTCGCGATCACGGACTCCGGCGCCCTGCACACCCTCGGAGATCGAACGGCCTACCGCTCGATTCGCACCCACGGCGCCGCCGCCGTACCGCTGCGCTATCGCCTGATCATCGCCACCGCGGCCGGAACCTCCACCGCCACGGTAGATTTCCACCCGACCGACGCCCTGCACCCGGCTGACCACCTGACCTACCGGGAACTGCTCACCGCGATCGGCCCGATCCAGGCGGCCGCCCCCGGCATCGCCCGCCGCGACCTCGCCATCACCTATCTGCGCGCGGACGACCGACTGTCTGCGCCCAGTCCCGGGCACCGCGGCTGACCGTCGACGCCTGCCGGCCGGTGCACCCGAGACTGTCGACGGCTCGATGCACCGGCTGCGGGGAGACGCGTCGGCCCCCTTCTTCCGCCCGAAATCGTCTGTGCGACTGACCTGCGGCAGGCGCGGGCCGCACACGCGACCGGCCCGGTGCGCGTGCGGACCTATCGCACCGAGTCGCGTTGACACCTTTCTGCCCCGGCTCAAAGCCTTTCTGCGACTGAAGATCTCGCTCCTGGCGGACTCCGAGTAGTCGGTGTAGGCTGCCCGGTCCGATGAACGAGACAGGGGACGTCCCCGCATCGACCGCACCGCTCGGACGAAACCGCGAATTCCGGCTGCTGTGGATCGGGCAGGCGGTCTCGATGCTCGGAGCCCGCGTTGTCGCCGTCGCCACGCCGCTCGTCGTGCTGCGCTACTTCCACTCACCCGCGCTGGCCGGTATCGCCGCGTTCGTAGCGTTCCTGCCCGGCGTGACGATCCAGCTGCCCGCGGGGGTCTGGGTGGATCGCTGGGACCGCCGCCGGGTCATGATCGCTGCCGAATCGGGTCGGCTGATTGCCTTCACCAGCCTCGCCGTAGCCGGACTCGCGGGACTGTTCACGCCCGCGCACCTGCTCGCGGTGCTCCTGGCCGAGGGTGTCGCTCGCACCTTCTTCGGGCTGGCCGAGTTCTCCGCGCTGCCGATGGTCGTCGCCAGGACCCATATCACCACGGCCTTGTCCCGCAACGAGATACGCACGCGGGTGGCCACATTGCTCGGCCCGGGTGTGGCCGGGGTGCTCTTCTCGATCGGGTCCCTTCTCCCGTTCGTGTTCGGTGCGCTCTCCGCGCTCGTGGCCTGCTGGAGCAGCTATCTCCTGCGCGGACCGTTGACCGCGACCGCTTCGGCGAATGCACACCGGGGCATGCGTGACGACCTCGCCGAGGGCATGCGATGGATGCGCCGGAATCCATTCTTCCTGTGGTCGGCGGTGATCATTTCCGGCTACGGCATCGTCGGGATGGGATTCCCGCTGGCTGCCACCCTGCAACTCCAGGCGCTGGGCGCGAGCCCCGGCTACATCGGATTCGCCCTGGGCGCACTCGGATTCGGCGGTCTGATCGGTGCCGCCCTCGCTCCGAGAATCATTCCGCGATCGAGCACGTCGACAGTGATCATCGCGGTGCCCTGGGCCATCGGGGCGAGTCTGCTTCTGGCGACCGCGATGCCGACCCCGCTGCTGTTCGCTTTCTGGCTGCCCCCGGTGTCGATAGCGGCGGTCCTGATGAACGTCGCGCTCGGCGCAGCGCGTCTGCACGCCATCCCCGAGCATTTGCGCGCCCGCGTCGCCGGCGTCACCGGCATGATCTGCGCGCCGGGTCCGCTCGGCGCGCTCCTGGTGGGGTTCACGACCGCACTGTGGAGCACCCGCGCCGCGATGCTGGTATTGGCCTGCGGCATGCTCGTGGTCGCATGCGCGGCCCTCGCCTGTCCAGACTTGGGGGAAGTCGACCGGCCACCGACATGACCGGTCGTGGCAGCCGATCGGGCAACGTTCGTCAGCGGTCCGGTGCACCTGCGGAGGCACCGCGCCGAATCGCGTTGACACTGTTCTGCTCTGGTCTCACACTGACCGAGTCGCGGTCTCCTCCTGGGAGAGTGGTGGGTGCGGATGGCTGATGACCACACGGTGGTCGGGCGGGTGATGGCCATCGTCGACGCGCTGGCCGCGGCGGCCGAGCCGCTGGGACTGGCGGCGTTGACCCGTGCGACGAAGCTGCCCAAGCCGACGGTGCGGCGTATCGCCAACGACCTGGTGCGACAGCAGGTGCTGGAGTCGACGTCGGACGGATATCGTCTCGGGCCCCGACTGTCCTATTACGGTTCCCGCGCGGTTCGCGATGACCCGCTGTTCCTGGCGGCCCCGCCGTATCTGCGCGATCTGTCGTTGCGCGCCCACGGCGAGATCAGTTGGTGCGGGGCGTTTCGCGGCGGTGAGCTGGTGGTCGCGCAGCCGGTGTTCGGGCACGAGTACCGCGAGTTGGCGCTGCAGCACAAGTGGCCCTCGGCCACCATGCTCGGACCCAGCGTCGCGCTCACCGCCGGGGGCCGCTTGCAGACGGCGTTCGACCCGGAACTCAGCGAGCGCCTCGCGCACAGCGGATGCCGGCCCCTGACCCGGCATTCGGTGACGGCTCCCCGGGAACTGGGCGCGCTCTTCGAAGCGGCGCGGGCAACCGGTTTGGCGTACGAACGCGAGCAGGTCCTGACGGGTTGGAGCTGCGTCGCCGCGGTCATCCGCGACGCGAACGAGGTGCCGGTGGGTGTTCTCGGACTCATCGGCCGAAGCTCCTCATCGGCCCAGCGTTCCACCCAGCGGGCGCTGCTCGCGGCGGCGGATTCGATGTCCCGGGAACTGCGTTCGAGCACACGAGCCCAGCTCGCCCCTGGGCTGCCGGTCACCGATCGGCCGAGGTACTGACCCGTGGCCGTCGTGATGCCCCCGTGTCACTGAGTGATACGCCCGCACAAGCCGACCTGCGCGAATACCCCCGAAGGAATGTCGTTGTGCCGCAGCCGGATATCGGTGACAGCACGGGACAACGTGCACCACTTCGAATTCTGGGGAGTTCCCAATGTTCGCTCACACCATCCACACCCTGCGGTCGGCGGCCGTCGCGACCGGTGTCGCGATCACCGCGACGGCGGCCGTGCTGACCGGGGCCGCCCCGGCCTCGGCGAGCCCGGCCTATCCCTGTGCCGGCGGCCAGTTCTGCGGATTCGACCTGGCCAACGGTCAGGGCGACATGGTCGTCGGTCGCGGCAGCACCTGCGCGTTCTACGACATCGGCAGCGCCGGTTACGGCGACCGTGTCAGCTCCTACCGCAACCGCACCGGCTCGACGGTGAACCTCTACAACTGGACGGGCCAGCGCTGGCAGCTGCTCGTGTCGGTCCCCAATGACCGGCAGGGCAACATGCCCGCCTCGGTCGACAACCAGACGGACGCGGTCGAGATCTGCGCTTGACCCTCCCGGGTGCGAGCGAGGATCTCGCTCGCACCCACCGAGCCGGGGCTCACGATCGATCACGCCGGTGCATGCGGATGATCGACCGGTGCTCCGGCGGAGTGGCGCACTGCCGCCCGCCGCGGCAGTGCGTGCAGGCGAACTACTCCGGCTCGACGGGGAGCCACAGCTCGCAGGTAGCGGTGCTGAAGTCCGGTGCGCGGTCGAGGATCGCGACGATGGACGGGCCCGGCCGCAGCCGCCACGGATTGGAGGGAAACCAGTCGGTGGCGGTCGCGGCCCAGGTCTGCTGCAGGGTCTGCGGATGAGCTCCGGTGGTGCGGAAGACCGCCCACTTGCCGCCCGGAACATCGATGGCGTCGAGGTCGCCCGGAGCCGACGTATCCTGCTGGACAGCGACGCCGTGCAGGTAGGTCAGTTCACTCCCCTCGGTGCCGTCCGGGTCGACGTCGTCGCAGACCTGCAGCAGGCCGGCCGGGTCGGTGTCGCCGAGGCCCTTGAGCCGCGAATGCTCTTGCGGCGGAATAGCGTTGATGTGCTGCTGAATATGCGGATTGATGCCCTGGTGGATGAGCGGTACTCGGGCGGCGTGCCCGACGAGCCGGAATGCGGGCCGGTCGACGATGCGGGTGTCCATGGGGGTGCTCCCTTCGACGGTCAGGCGGAACCTGAGCTGCGGTTGTGTGCGAAGGGGGCCTCCGTCTCGGCGCACCTGACCCGGGGTGGCGCCGTGGACCGCCCGGAACGCCCGCCCGAACGCCTCGGTCGAGCCGTACCCGTGCCGGACAGCGATGCTCAGCAGATCCTCTTCGCCGCGCACGACGTCGGCGGCCGCGACGGTCATGCGCCGCCGCCGCACGTACTCCGACAGCGGCATCGCCGCCAGCGACGAGAACATCCGGCGCAGGTGGTACTCGGTGGTGCCGAGCGCACCCGCCAGTCCGCCGATGTCGAGTTCCTGGGTGAGCTGCTCCTCGACGAGATCGACGAGCCGGTTGAGTGCCGAGATCACGAGGCCTCCTTCCACCACAACTCTGGCGCGCGGCGTTCCGGTCGCGCCCGATCACAGCGATCCGATTCGATCATGCGTGTGCGGCCTGCGCGTCACTCGATGCGGGGTGTCATCCCGCTCCCGACCGGGCAACCCGACGACGACCTCACCCACCTCCGCGAGCCGGGGCGAACGGCTAGTGGTTCCCCGGCGATCGAGCCGACAGGAAACACACCGACCGCTGGAGCAACTGGTCCGTCGGTCGCCGCCTGCCCACGAGGGTCCTCGCGTGATGAGTGCCGATCCAGAAGACGGCGTCCGACGGCGAGTGCGGTGGACGACAGGTCCTCAGCTCGCCAGCTCGGCCAGGACGAACTGTTCGTAGGCACGGTGGACGTCGAGGTTGCCACCGCCGAAAACCGCTTCGACATGAGCTCTGGTGACCGCGCCGGTGGTGGCGGCGTTCAGCAACCGCGACGTTGCCTGCCGGACCTGGTCATCCGGCCGGTGGGTGATCAGCCCGGCGACGGTTTCGCAGACCGTGCCGTCGGTCCAGACGGCCGGAACCGCGTTGGAAAGCAGTGCGGCATCGGGTGATTGGCCGCGATACCAGTGTCCGCCGTCCCACCAGTAGGCGAAGTTCAGGCGGCCGTCGTGTGCGCGATCGTTCAGGACCGAGTGCGTGATCCATTCCGGCGCACCGGCCAGCGGCTGCGCGGGACCGTGATCGGTGGCGCCGCCGGACAGCACCGCCCGGTTGCGGGGCAGCCGCCGCAGGGTAGCGCCGCTGCCCGTGCGGCCTTCGAACGTCGCGGTGCTCGCCGAGACGATGCGGGGTCCGACGTCGGAACCGATCGCGACGAGGGCCGCCGCCAGCACGGTCCATCGCGTCCAAACCGCGGGCAGCGCATCGAATTTGGTGTCCGCGAGAGAGGGAACAACCGGGGCGGCCGGCGCCGCTGTCCGCGCGGTGGAGGGCTCCGGTGCCCGGAAGGCGGTGTAGCCGGACGCGCGGACCGGTTCGGGTGCGGGCGGAGGCGGCGGGAGTGCGGGCACGGGTGCGCGGTGGGGAGCCGGTGCGGGATGACCGAGCGGAGCGGGCATGTGGGCGCGGTCCGCAGGGCGAGCGGGTGTGCTCGGTGTGTTCTGTCGCCCTTTGCGGTCCGGGATCGCGCCCAGGATTCCGCCCACGACCAACAACCCGCCGAGTCCGATCAGGATGAAGTCGCCGTTGCCCTTGTTGTCTTCGACTTCTTCTTTGGTCTGCGAGCTGGATCCGCTCCGGCACAGATCCCCGGAATCCATCACCGTCCCGCCGCACATGGCCGGCTGCTGCGAGGCCTTGTAGACGATGAACCACAGCGCGAGCCCGCCCAGGATCATGAGCATGGCGACCACGAATACGCCTATGCCGCCGGTTTTCTGCTCATCGGTACTGCTCAATGTCCCCACCTGTCGAAATTCGGCCGACGATCCCCCCGGCGTGCCTGAGAGATCGTGCCATATCGCCGTTTCAGAGGGCTCGGGGACGACACCGTGCTGTCGTGGTACGGACATGAGCCGACGGACCTCGCGACTTTCCGGGTCGGTGAGCTAGTCGATATCGACGCCCGGGTCGATCCGGACCGTGCACCGCCCGGCCTGCGAATCCGGCAGGGCGCCGGGACGTTACCGGGGTTCGGTGATCGACAGCGCGCCGACGGCGGCCACCCAGGCGGCGGTGAGGTGGATGGCGGCGACGCCGTCGCCGGTGCCCAGGGCCCGGGTGAACGCCTCGTCGATCCGGTCCGACCGGATGTGGTCGATGATCAACTCGCTGTCGAGGTCCTCGTTCGGCGGCAGGACGGCCAGGCAGTCGAGGATCGCGGCTTGCAGCCGGCCCGGGGGCAGCGCGGCGATCAGGTCGCTGTTCTCGGTCAGCAGCGTGGTGGCGAAGGCGTTGATCACCTCGTGCAGGTCGTCGATGTGGCCGCTGTCGCTGATCGCGGTCCCGATCGATTCGACGCGGGTGCGGTCACTTTCGACGTAGGCCCCGACGAGGTCCATTACCAGCGTGTACGGCACGGTCATCGTGCCAGTTCAGCACATCGGTCCGCCCGGCTCCGGGCATTCGATCGCCCCTGACCGATTCGTCGGGATCGGCTGTGTCGTTTCGCTGTTCGCGAAACGCCG
Organism: Nocardia sp. NPDC057668; assembly: GCF_042799795.1. Taxonomy (NCBI): domain Bacteria; kingdom Bacillati; phylum Actinomycetota; class Actinomycetes; order Mycobacteriales; family Nocardiaceae; genus Nocardia; species Nocardia sp. NPDC057668. The sequence continues at coordinate 216,277 of NZ_JBHVIC010000004.1, forward strand.
GGACGGGACGCGTCGGAATCGAGCTGGCACAGTGAAGGGATGGAGAAGGATTTGCGGGACGCCGAACGACGACTTCAGGAGGCGCAGCTGGCCGGTGACGTCGGGGCGCTGGACGAGTTGCTCGACGATCGGCTGATCTTCACCCTGGGTGCGGACACGTTCACCAAGGCCGACGACCTCGAGCTGCACCGGACCAAGGCCCAGGTCATGAGCAAACTGGTGGAAGAGGAACTGACAGTTCTCGTGGCGGGCACAACCGGGGTGACGTGGTTCCTCGGCACCGTCGAGGGCACCGTACACGGCGCACCCTTCGCGGCGCGGATGCGCTACACCCGCACCTGGGCACACGACGACGCGCACGGCTGGCGCATCGTCGCCGCCCACGCTTCCGTGCTCGAGTAATCCGCCGCGCCGGTTTCGCTCGCCGGCACCCAGATCGCCGGGCCACGACCGGGTGTCGCCACGCCGAACCGGAGCATCGGGCAGCTTTCGCGGCCGGTGCGCGAGAATGCGTCGATGGACACTGTCACCGTCTCGCACCTGCGGGAACTGCTGGCCGCGGCGGATCCCGATGCCTGCCTGGTCATGGCCGAGGGCCGCGTGCAGGTCGTACCGGCCGCCGACGCACCGGGTTTGGTGCTGATCGATCGCGACACGGTCCTGAAGCAGCTGGGACCCGACCCCGATCACACGGCGCTGCTCGACTACGCGGCCACGCTGGACGCGGAACTGCGCATGCAGGGCGGGTAGTCGATCAGGTCAGTTGCGCCAGGCGCGGGGCGTGGCCCAGCGTCCGGATCAGCGCTCCCGCCTCGCGGGTGAGTTCCCGGCTGCTGCCGAGCAGCCCGTCCAGCACCAGGGTCCGGCGCACGTGCCGGTGCAGGTCGTGTTCGGCGGTGAAGCCGATACCGGCCAGGACCTGCTGGCAGTGGCGGGCGGTGGTGAGGGCGGCCTGACCGGTGGCGGCTTTCGCCAGGAGAGCGCCCAATTCGTCGGTGGCGACGGACAGGGTGGCCTCGGCGGCCTCCAGGGCCACGAGGGACTCGGCCAGGCGGTGTCGGACCGCCTGGAACGAGGACAGGGGACGGCCGAACTGGGTGCGGGTCAGCGCGTGTGTTCGGGCCAGGGTGAGCATCGCGTGGCCGGTGCCCAGGAGCCACCAGGACAGGGCACGACGGCCCGGGGCCAGGGGGAGTTCCGCGCCGGTGGGGATCGGGTGCAGGGGTAGGTCGGGGTCCAGGGCATCGGGGCGGTGGCCGGTGCGGTCCCACAGGAGCCAGCGGCCGCCGGCGCCCGGGAGGGGCATCGTGCCGCCGAGGGGTTGACCCGCGGCGTGCAGCAGCACGTCGTTGAGAAGCGGTGCGTGCGTGCCGGTTTCGCCCAGGAGGCGGAACACCAGCGCGGTGGCGGCGTCGGGGTGCTCGATCAGCAGGTCGGGCCAGCCCGCCCCGGTCAGCGCCGCATCCACCGCGGCCGCGGGTGTGGATGTCAGGACCTTGCGGAAAGTCTCGGTGAGCAACCGGGTTTCGTCGGGAGCGAGCATCGCTACTCCTTGCCGAGGTCGAGGAGGCGGCGGGCGATGATGTTGCGCTGGATCTCGGCGGTCCCGCCGTAGATGGTGGCCGCCCGCGAGTAGAGGTATTCGGTCCGCCACACCGGGTCGTCGAATTCGATCGCGCCCGGGAGCAGTTCGCGAGCCGTGTCGAACAGGCGTTGTTCGGCGGTGGCGAGCAATACCTTGTCCACGGAGGTCTCCGGACCCAGGTGTGCGCCGGAAGCCAAGCGGTCCTGGGTGATTCGGGAGCGGCAGCGGGCGGCGTGCAGGGCCAGGTAGGCCGCGCCGAGTTCGGCGTCGTCGGGGATCGCGGTCTGTTCGAGCAGCCGGTCCAGGCGCGTGAACAGGTAGGCGATGCGATGCCAGAAGCACGTGGAGCGCTCGTGGGGGAGCAGGTCCATGGCCACGCGCCAGCCATCGCCGGGCGCGCCGAGCATGCGGTCCGCGGGGACCACGACGTTGTCGAAGTAGACCTCGGCGAACTCGTCCACCCCGTGCATGGTGCGCAATGGGCGCACGGTGATGCCGGGGGTGTCCATGTCGACCAGGAACGCGGTGATGCCGTCGTGGCCGGGCGCGGTGCGGGTGAGCAGGACACAGCGCGTGGCGTATTGGGCCAGGCTGGTCCACACCTTCTGGCCGTCGATGACCCAGCTGTCCCCGTCCGGGACGGCGCGGGTTCTGAGCGAGGCGAGGTCACTGCCGGAGCCGGGCTCGGAAAACCCCTGGCACCACTGTTCTTCCCCGGACAGCAGCCGGGGCACCAGGTCGGCGGCCAGTTCGGCACTCGCGTAGGAGATGACGGTCGGGGCCAGCACCTCGATCATCGAATAGATCCCGGGTTCGGCGAGATCGCGGGTCGCCACCTCCTCACCCAGGACCGCGCGCAGCACGGCGGGCCCGCCGAGCCCGCCGACCGCCACTGGCCAGCCGTATCGCATCCAGCCCGCCTCGTACAGCGCCCGGCGCACCCGCGCCAGCTGCGCGACCTGGGCGTCCAGCGAATGGTCCACCGGGGGAGTCAGATCGTTGGCGTCGAGCCAGGCGCGCACACCGTCCCGGAACTCGGTGACGGTGGGCGCGGATCCCGGTTCGGTTGTCGCGGTCATGCTTTCGAACGCTCGAAGGCGTGCGGGATGCCGGAGTCGTGCTCACCGCTGCGTCGGATGAACGTCATCCGGCGGGTTCGCAGTCGCCAGCCGTCCGCACCACGCTCGTAGGTGTCGGTGTAGTACCCGATTCGCATGTCGTGGGTGCTGTGCTCGACGAAACACAGCGGCTGGGTACCGGTCGCGGTGTCCCCGTCGATGTCGAGAACCGGTGTGCCGGTCAGGAAAAGCCCCTTGGGTGCCGCTTCAACCAGCTCCGGGAACTGGTCCAGGGGGTAGGTGTCACCGAAGGCGCTGTAGTTGCCGTCGGGGGTGAATACCGCCAGCACGCCGTCGATGTCGCCCTTGGTCATGGAAACCGCGTACCGGGCCAGCAGTTGCTGGAGTTCGAGCAGATCATCGGTTCTGGACATGAACCTTGCCGCCTTTCATCACGAAGCGCACATCCCGGGTGACGGTGATGTCGGCGATCGGGTCATCGGGCACCGCGATGACATCGGCCAGCTGCCCGGGCGCGAGCCGGCCGCGATCGGTGACCCCGATCAGTTCGGCGCCGCGTATCGTCGCCGCCCGCAGCACATCCAGCGCGGGGATGCCGCGCTCGACCAGGGCCACCAGCTCATCGGCGTTGCGGCCGTGCGGGATAGCGGGCGCGTCGGTGCCGACCGCGATCTTCACCCCCGCCTTGTACGCGGCCAGCACCGAAGTGCGTGCGCGCGGGAACATCTCGGCGGCCTTGGCCTGCAACGCGGGCGCGGCCTTGGACACATCCATGGCGTCGGCCAGCCGCGTGGTGGGCACCAGCCAGGTGCCGTGTTCCACCATCCGGTCGATGGCGTCGTCGTCGAGCAGGAATCCGTGTTCGATGCAATCGATTCCGGCGTCCACCGCGTGCCGCACCGCGTCCGCGCCATGGGTGTGCGCGGCCACCTTGAGCCCGCGCCGGTGCGCCTCGTCGACGATGGCGCGCAGCTCCTCGTCCGAATAGTGCTGCGCCCCGGGCGCTCCGGTCAGTGACATCACCCCGCCCGAGACGCACACCTTGATCAGGTCCGCACCGTGCTTGATCTGGTAGCGCACGGCCTTGCGCACCTCGTCCACGCCGTTGGCGATCCCCTCCTCCACCGACAGCGAGAGCACGTCGGGGGCGAAGGCGGAGAACATGGTCGGATCCAGATGCCCGCCGGTCGGGGTGATGGCGTGCCCGGCGGCGACGATGCGGGGTCCCTCGATCCACCCCGCGTCGATCGCCTTGCGCAGCGCCACATCCAGCAGGTAGCCACCGGTTTTGACGAACAGCCCCAGATTGCGCACGGTGGTGAAACCCGCGCGCAGGGTGCGCCGGGCGTTGCCCACCGCGCGCAGCATGCGCAGCGCCGGATCGTCGGTGACGCTGGAGGCCAGCCCGGTTTCTCCGCGCCCGCCCATGAGGAGGTTGACCTCCATGTCCATGAACCCGGGCAGCAGGATGACGTCCCCGAGGTCGAGCACGTCACCGGTCGCCGGACCACCGACCCCGGTGATCCGCTCGCCGTCGATGTGCAGCAGTCCGGGCCGGATGATCTCGCCGGTGTCGATGTCGAGCAGGCCCGCGGCCTTCAGCGTCAGCGCCGTCATCGCCCTAGACCACCGGTTCGGAGACGATGTCCACCCACGCAGCGCCGGAATCCGGCACCCGGGGCTGCTTCCACACCTCGACGGGGAACGACACCATCACCAGCGATTGCAGCAGGTGGAACAGCGCGCGCACCGGATCGGGCAGATCGTTCAACTCGAACTTGTCGATGTAGTCCATCGCCGGTTCGAGCCGCGGGAAGGCGGCGTCGTAGAACGCCTGCATCTCGTCCATGGTCGAGGCCAAGCGCTTGGCGTAGCGCTCGGGCTCGGTGGCCAGGATCCAGCCGGAAAACGGCTCCAGATCGGCGAATTCGTCCGGGAGCTGGGTCGTGGGCTCAGTTGGCGCTGTCATTGCGGTACTCCTCGACGATGCGCTGGGCGGTCTTGTGCAGGTGGCGAAGCAGGATTTCCTGGTCGTTGAGCGGGAAATCGGTGACCTCGCGGGTGGCGATCATGGTCTGGGTGGCCTCGAGGGTGTTCGCGTCCTGGAGCGCGTACTCCTTGAACGTCACCGCCGCCAGCTCCTGGGCCAGGCGTTCCCGCGCGGTGCGCGCGGGAACGAAGTACAGGCTGGCTTCGAAGATGTGCTTGTTCACCGCGGTCGGCCAGTAGTGGTAGGTGAGATACCAGCCGGGGGCCCAGCACAGCAGCGACATGTTCGGGAAGAACTCGAATTCGTCGATGCCCCAGGCCTTGTGGCGTGCCGGGTTGAGCCCGGTCGGCAACGGGTCCAGGCCCTCGATGTCGGGCACGTCCCACGGCCCGAACAGCCCGCTGCGCAGGACGCGTTCGATGGGCTTGACCATGTCCAGGTCCTTGGGCGGAGCCATACCGCCCCAGGACGAGATCATCGAGTGCGGTGCGGCGATCTCGTAGTGCAGTGCCTCGTAACCCGTTTGGGTGAGCTTGTCGGCCTCGTCCTTGACCGCCTGCTTCTGATGCAGGATCGGCGCGTGATAGAACTCGGCGAAGGCGTCGATGAAGAGCTTCCAGTTCGCGCCGATTTCGGACCGGTAGCTGTAGACCTCGGTCATCTCGGCGAACGGGTAGCCTTCGAGGCCCTTGGCCAGCGGGCCGAGGTACTCGTCCAGCGGCTTGGCGTCGGGATCGAGGTTGACGAAGATGAACCCCTCCCACACCTCGCAGCGCACGCTCTTGAGCCCGTAATCGGCCTTGTCCAGGTCGAAGAACTCCTTCTCCTGCTGGACGAAGGTGAGCTTGCCGGTGAGGTCGTACCGCCAGGCGTGGTACTTGCAGGTGAACTGGCGGCAGGTGCCGGCGGTCTCCTCGTTCGGGAAGTCGTCCCACACGAGCTTGTTGCCACGGTGGCGGCAGATGTTGTGGAAGGCGCGGACTTCGCCGTCGGTGCCCTTGACGATGATGAGCGAGGTGCCGACGCAGGCCAGTTCCTTGGTGAAGTAGCTGCCCCCGCGCGGCAGCCGGTTGATCCGGCCCACGTTGAGCCAGCTCTTGCGGAAGATGGCCTGCCGCTCGGCCTCGTAGAACTCCGGGTCGATGGAGTCCGTGTAGTCGACCGGCTCGGTCCCCAGTTCGGGATAGTTCTGGGTCCAGCTTCCCGCTGCCGGTTTGGTGAAGTGTGCCAACGCATTACCTTTCGTGGTGTTCGGGCTGTACACCGAAGCTGTTGAACGCCATGGCCAGCACGCTGTAGCCGCCGACGGTGAAGACGAAGTCCATGAGCTGGCGCTCGTCCAGGTACGAGCACAGCTCGCCCCAGGTGCGGTCGCCGAGGGCGTTGTGCTCGGCGAGTTCGTCCACCGCGGTCAGGACCGCCTGGTCGTAGGGGTCGGTGCTGACGCCGCTCTGGATGGCGGCGATGTCCTCGGGGGTGATGCCGGCCTCGGCCGCGATCGAGACGTGGCTGTCCCATTCGTAGGCGCACGAGCTGCGATGGGCCACGCGCAGCACCACGAGTTCACGGACCCGCGCGGGCAGGCTGGACCGGAACAGGACGTAGACCCCGAAACCGAGGAAGGCCTCGGTGAGGTCGGGATGGCGCACCAGTGTCGACATGGCCGGGCCCGCGCCGTCGGGGTGACGTCGATCGCGGGGGAGCAGCGCGCGTAGCGCACTGCGGGTCCGGTCGTCCCATTCGTCTGCCGGTAAGGGTGGCAGCCGCATCCGCACCTCCTGAGGAGAATCTGATTCTCATAAAGTGACTACTAGATTTCCACGGGTGTGTCATGCTGTCAACGCCAGGTGAGTCCGGTGCTCCGGATCCAGCCTGGCCGCCGCCACCCGGGCGGCGCGGCACCGTGGCCGATGCGGGACAGGATATTGATTCTCACTATTGGAGAATGTAATTTTCTCGAACGAGGTCCGATGCCGGGGCTCGCAGAGGAGGACACACGGTGAAACCGCGCCGAACACGCCGATTGCTCATCGCCCTGACGACGCTGGCACTGCTGGCTTCCGGCTGCGGGCGCGGCGACGATCCCGTCGCCGAGGAACCCACCGTCGCGAGCGCCACGTCCGGCGACTTCGGCGACCTGACCGGCGTGTGCGGGCCCGGTAGCGCGAAAGGCTCCACCGCGCAGGGGGTCTCGGACAGCGAGATCGAGATCGGCGTCTTCACCGACATGGGGTTCACCAAGAACCCCGAATTCTCCGAGACCGCCAAGGTTTTCACCCAGTGGTGCAACGCCGCGGGCGGCATCAACGGCCGCAAGCTGGTCGCGAACATGCGCGACGCCAAGCTCATGGAGTATCGCCAGCGCATGATCGAGTCCTGTCGCGAGGACTTCTTCCTCGTCGGCGGCGGCGCGGCCCTGGACGGGCTGGGCGTGAAGGACCGGCTGTCCTGCCTGCTGCCCGAATTCCCCGGCCAGGTCGTGCAGGCCGCCAACGCCGGCTCCGATCTGCAGCTCGCCGCGGGATCCTCGGCCGCCGGGCCGGTCAATCAGTACACCGGTTCCGAACACTGGCTGATCAAGGAGGCGTACCCGGCCTCGGCCGGTGCCGTCGGCTTCATCGTCGGCGATTCCCCCGCGGTCAAGCCGACCGCCGAGAAGATGGCGGCCTCGCTCACCGCGGCCGGCGCGACGATCGTCTACAACGACCTGTACCCCGCCGCGGGCGTCTCGGACTGGACGCCGTACGCGCAGGCCATCAAGGCGAAAGGCGTACGCGGGCTGATCTTCCTGGGCGACTTCCGCCAGCTCGCCAAGCTCGAGGACGTGCTCACCGGCATGGACTACAAGCCCGACTGGATCGACGCCAACAGCAACGCCTACAACCCCTCGTTCATCGAGGCCGCGAAGAACTCGCTGTCGGCGCAGAACAACATCGCCGATCTGAGCGAGATCGCGCCGCTGGATTCCGCGGACAAGGTGCCCGCGGTCAAGCAGCTGCGCGAGTTGTTCGCCAAATACGCCCCGGACGCGGCCATCACCTACCCGGCACTGCGCGGGTTCCAGAGCTGGCTGCTGTTCGCGAAATCGGCGACCGGCTGCGGTGATCAACTCACCCGCGCCTGCGTCTACAACGCCGCCCGCAAGGAAACCGCGTGGACCGGAGGCGGTTTGACCGCGCCGGTGAACCTGTCCACCCCCGCCAGCGAGCAGGTGCGCTGCTTCAACGTTCAGCGCGCGACCCCCGAGGGCTGGAAGAGCATCGACTTCAAGCCGGATACCGGGGTCTTCCGATGCAATATCCCGACCTTCCGTTTCCAGGGCGAGTACACCAAGGCCGTGACGCTGGCCGATGTCGGCAAGTCCCTCAGCGATCTGAAGTGACGGAGACGATCTGACGTGACGGGACACTGATGGAGCAGTTCATCGCCTTCGGCGTCGTCGGCCTGAGCACCGCGGCGATCTACGCCGTCATAGGCAGCGGTCTGGTGCTGACCTACACCACCACCGGTGTGTTCAACTTCGCCCACGGTGCGGCCGGCATGGTGTCGGCATTCGTGTACTGGCAGTTCACGATCGGCTGGGGCTGGCCGGTGCCGCTGGCGCTGATCGTGGTGCTCGGGGTGTTCGCGCCCCTGTTCGGGGTGTTGTTCGGCAAGGCCCTGGCCCCCACCCAGGGGCTGGGCGACGCCGAGAAACTCGTCATGACCATCGCGCTGCTCAGCGGGTTGATCGTGCTGGCGCGCTGGGTCTGGGATCCGAACGTCGCGCGGTCGCTGCCGACCTTCTTCGCCGATGTCACCCCGATTCGGGTGGGTGCGGTGACCGTCACCTGGCATCAGATACTGACGATGGCGGTCGCCGTCGCCGTGGCGGTGGGGCTGCGAATCCTGCTGTATCGCAGCCGGATCGGCGTGGAGATGCGAGCCACCGTGGACGATCGCGCGCTGGTGGGCCTGACCGGGGCCGATCCCCGGCGGGCCAACCGGTTCGCCTGGATCCTCGGGATCGAGCTCGCCGCGGTGGGCGGCATCCTCATCGCGCCGATGGTGGCGCTGGACGCCGCGCAACTGTCCCTGCTGATCGTGAGCGCCTACACCGCCGCGATATTCGGGCGCCTCCGCAATCTGCCCATGACGTTCGTGGGCGCGATCGTCGTCGGCTGCCTGGAAAGCTACCTCGCCGGCTATCTGCCGCAGAACGACTACCTGCCCGGATTGCGTTTGGCCGCACCGGCATTGCTGCTGTTGCTGGCGCTGCTGCTGTTCCCGCACGGCCGCCTGCGCGGTCGCGACCGGACCCTCGCCGCGGTGCCGCTGCCCACCTGGTCCGGCTCGGCCGCGTTCGCCGGGGTCGTGGCCGCACTGGGTGTGGTGCTGGCGACGGTGCTCGCCGAAGCCGATCTCATCACCTACGGTTCGATCTTCGCCTTCGGCGTCATCGCGCTCTCGTTCGTGCCGCTGACCGGGTTCGCGGGCCAGATCTCGCTGTGCCAGCTGAGTTTCGCCGGCATCGGCGCGGCGACCTGCGCGCAGGTGGGCGCGGCGGGGCAGTGGTGGGCGGTGCCCGCGGCCATGCTCGCCGCCGGTGTGGCGGGCGCGGTGATCGCGATCCCCGCGCTGCGGCTCTCGGGGGTGTACCTGGCCCTGGCGACCGCCGCCTTCGCGGTCGTCCTGGACCGCTGGTTGTTCAACCTGCCGCCCTTCGAGCTGTTCGGCGTCCGCGTCGCGCTGTTCGAACAGGGCTCGGTCTCGCTCGTCGGCCCGAGCCTGTTCGGGTTCACCCTCGACACCACCGCCGAGATCACCGTCTTCGCGGCCGTCTGCCTGGCCCTGGCCGGCTTGGCGGTGGTCGCTCTGCGCCGCAGTCGATTCGGCCGCCGTCTCATCGCGCTGCGTGACAGCGAGGCCGCCTACGCGACCCTGGGCGGCAATCCGCTGACCGCCCGCATTCTGGTGTTCGCGCTGTCGGCGGCCCTGGCCGGGCTGGGCGGCGCGCTCTACGGCATGCAGCAGCAGGCGGTGACGTCCGACCAGTTCGGCCTGGTGCCCGGCATGCCGATCTTCTTGATCGTGGTGATGGGCGGGCTCGGCATGGTCGGGGCCGGTCTGTTCACCGGCGCGGTGCTGGCCGGTCCGCTGGCCGCGATCCCCGCGCTCTGGCCCGCCCTGTCGAACCTGGCCCAGGTACTGCCCGCCGCGGGCGGCATCGCCTTCGGCGGCGGCGTCCTGCGGACCGGGGCACTGGCGAGCATGCGGTCCGAATGGCTGGGCACGCTGCGTGATCGGCTCGTCGCGCCGGTGCTCGCGCTGGCTGTCGCGCTGTGCTGGATCGCCAACGTAACCGATGTGATCGACGGCTGGTCCTTCACCGGCGGAGTGGTGCTCGCCGTCATCGGCGCACGACTCTGGCACGCCCGCCGCGCCCGCCCGCCGGAGCCGGAAACCGTTGCGGTGCCGGTGGAATGGTGGGGCGTGCGCAAGCCCTGGACGCCCGAGGACAGGGAGGTACTCGATCATGCCGTCGCCACCGCACGCTGAGACCGGAACCGCGGACGCCACGACGATCACCGCGCCGCAGCCGATCGTGAGCCAGGACGCACACCTGTACGTCGAGAACGTGACCGTCGCGTTCGGCGGGCACCGTGCCCTCGACGGCGCGGGTCTGCACGCCCGCAGCGGTGCGGTGACCGGGTTGATCGGACCGAACGGGGCCGGAAAATCGACCCTGTTCGACGTCATCTGCGGACTGCGCGCTCCCGGCTCCGGTCGCGTGGTGATCGGCGGCCGCGATGTCACCGGCCACGGTCCGGCCCGCCGGGCGCGGCACGGCCTGGCCCGCACCTTCCAGCGCCTGGAACTGTTCGGCCGCTTGACCGTTCGGGACAACCTGCTGGTCGCCGCCGAACTCGGACCCGAGCGCCGGCGCGCGGCCCGCGCGGTGGACGACCTGCTCGAACGCCTGGGCCTGACCGCCCTGGCCGATACCTCGGCCGACGAATTGCCCACGGGCACCGGCCGTCTGGTCGAGGTGGGCCGCGCCATGGCAGCTCGCCCGAGCCTGGTCCTGCTCGATGAGCCCGCCGCCGGTCAGGATCCGAGCGAAACCGAGCGCTTCGGTGCGCTGCTGCGGTCACTGGCCGCCGAGGGCACCGCGGTCCTGCTGGTCGAACACGACATGGGACTGGTCATGGAGGTCTGCGACGAGCTGTTCGTCCTGGACCTGGGCACGGTCATCGCCGCCGGCCCGCCCGCCGCGGTGCAGGCGAACAAGGCTGTCATCGCCGCCTATCTGGGGGAGATATGAGTTCGCGAGCGACGACCACCGCCGGATCTCCGGGCGCGGTGGCGGTGAGCGAGGAGTCGGCCACCGGTGCGTCGGCCGACGCCATCGAGAGCAGTCCTCCCACAGCGATATCGGCGGAAACCCCGCTGCTGGAACTGCGCGGTGTGCGCGCGGCCTACGGGGCGATCACCGTCCTGCACGGCGTCGATCTGAGCGTCGCGGCGGGCAAGGTGGTTGCCCTGCTCGGACCCAACGGAGCGGGCAAGACCACCGCGCTGCGGGTCGCGGCGGGCATCCATCCGGTCACCGGCGGCGACGTAGTCCTGGGTGATCGCGTGGTCACCGGGGCGGATCCGCGGGACCTGGCCCGCGCGGGCGTCTGCCTGATTCCCGAGGGCCGCGGCGTCTTTCCCAATCTCAGCGTGCTGGACAACCTGCTGATGATGACCTTCACCGGTCGTTCGCGTGCGGAGATCCAGGAGACCGCGTTCGCCCGGTTCCCGATTCTGGCCCGGCGCGCCAACCAGATCGCGGGCACCATGTCCGGCGGCGAACAGCAGATGCTGGCGCTGGCCCGCGGGCTCGCCACCGATCCGGCCGTGCTGCTGCTGGACGAATTGTCCATGGGCCTGGCGCCCCTGGTGGTCGGCGGGCTGTACGAGCAGGTCGCCGAGATCGCCCGGCAGGGCGTGGCGGTGCTGGTCGTGGAACAGTTCGCGGCCGCCGTCCTCGACATCGCCGATCACGCGGCCGTGCTGGTGCGCGGGCGGGTCGCCGCGCACGGGCGGCCCGACGCCGAATTCCGCAACGACCTCGCAGCCCACTATCTAGGAAGTACGACATGACCGAGTCCCGCGCGGACCGCTTCGTCCGCGAACTCACCGACCTGAAGATCCCCGATCCGGCCGCCGGGCGGGCCCGGCTGTGGCTGCGCACCGGAATCGCGCTGATGGCGGCGGGTCTGGTGCTCGCGCTGTCCGCGTACTTCCTCTCGCACGGCACCAAGAACCCGCTGACCCAGCGCGACGCCATCACCCTGGCGCTGGGCGGGGTGGCCACCAGCGTGGTCGGTTCGGCGATCTTCCTGCGCTACTCGCTGACCGAATTCCTGCGCTTCTGGCTGGCACGACAATCGCACGATCTCGCCCTGCTGGGGGATCGACTGGCGGAGAAGGAGATTCACGATGACGACATTGTCTCTGCGACCCGGTGAGCAACTGGCCAGCGCGGTGTGCGCGACCCGAGTGGTCGTGGTGCGCACGCCGGGCGCCGAACCGGTGAACCTGACCTGTGGCGGTTCGCCCATGGTCGCTGCGGCCACGGCCGAGCCGAAAGACGATGCGGGCCAGGCGGTCACGCTGATCGGCAAGCGCTACGTCGACGCCGCCGAACAGGTCGAGCTGCTGTGTACGCGCTCGGGCAGCGGCGAACTCGCGCTCGACGGCGTGGCCCTGACCCTCAAGGCCGCCAAAGCACTGCCCGCCTCGGATTGAGCGCGGGCCCACGGACATCGCGCCGATCACGCCGGGCAGTTCGCCCGGCGGGCGCGGAACACATCCCGGTGCCTCCACGTGCCGGGATCGATGACGGCCGTCGTCGGCGCGCCGCCGCCCCGGGGTACAGGCCGGTGCGGTTCGGACGCGTTCGGCCGTCGAGATGAGCCGCCGATGCGGGCGGACCGGCAGACTCCGCCCGCATCGGCGCGCCCACGGGGCCGATGGCCCCGTGCGAGGAGAAAGGCAGGCCCCACCCATGTCCGAGGGCATGAATTTCGAACTCTCCGAAGATCAGCACCTGATCCGCAAGGCTGTCGCCGAACTGTCCCGGCGCTTCGACGATCAGTACTGGATGGAGAAGGACCAGGCGCACGAATTCCCGTCGGAGTTCTACTCCGCGATCGCTTCGGGCGGATGGCTGGGCATCACCATTCCCGAGCAGTACGGCGGGCACGGCATGGGCATCACCGAGGCCACGCTGCTGGCCGAGGAGGTGGCGCGCTCGGGCGGCGGCATGAACGCCGCCAGTTCGATCCACATGTCGATCTTCGGCATGAATCCGGTGGTGATGCACGGGTCCGACGAGCTGAAGGCCCGGACCCTGCCGCACGTGGCCACCGGTGAGCTGCACGTGTGTTTCGGCGTCACCGAGCCGACAGCGGGCCTGGACACCACGCGCATCACCACCTTCGCCAAACGCGTGGGCGACGACTACGTGATCAACGGGCGCAAGGTGTGGATCTCCAAAGCCCTGGAGTCCGACAAGATCCTGCTGCTCACCCGCACCACCCCGTACGACGAGGTGGTCAAGAAGACCGATGGCATGACGCTGTTCCTGACCGATCTGGACCGCGCGCACATCGATATCCGCCCGATCAAGAAGATGGGCCGCAACGCGGTCAGCTCCAACGAGCTGTTCATCGACGATCTGCGCGTCCCGGTGCGGGATCGAGTCGGCGAGGAGGGCAAGGGTTTTCAGTATCTGCTGGACGGACTGAATCCCGAGCGCATGCTCATCGCCGCCGAGGCGCTGGGCCTGGGCCGGGTGGCCCTGGACCGCGCGGTGCGCTACGCCAACGAGCGCGTGGTCTTCGACCGGCCCATCGGCATGAACCAGGGCGTGCAGTTCCCGCTCGCGGACTCTCTCGCCCACTTGGACGCCGCCGAGCTCATGCTGCGCAAGGCGACCTGGCTCTACGACCACGGAAAACCCTGTGGGCGCGAGGCGAATACCGCCAAATACCTGTGCGCGGAGGCCGGCTTCACCGCCACCGACCGGGCGCTGCAGACACACGGCGGCATGGGCTACTCCGAGGAGTACCACGTGTCGCGCTATTTCCGGGAGGCCCGCGTCATGCGGATCGCGCCCATCAGCCAAGAAATGATCTTGAACTACCTGGGTTCACACACCCTGGGACTGCCGAGGAGTTACTGATGACCCAGCGCGCACCATTCGACCTCACCGGGCGCTCGGCGCTGGTGACCGGCGCCGCGGGCGGCATCGGAGCGGCCGTGGCACAGGCCCTGGCCGCCGCCGGCGCCACCGTCCTGGTCACCGACGTGGACGGTGACGCGGCTGCGGCCGTCGCGGAGAAGATCCGCGGAAACGGCGGCGCGGCTGCGAGTTTCGCGCTCGACGTGGCGGACCGGTCCGCCGCCGACGCCGCGGTCGCCACGGCCGCCGAACCCACCGGCGGCACCCTGCACATCCTGGTCAACAACGCCGGGGTGACCGACCCCGCGATGTTCGCCGACACCACCGCCGAGTCGGTGCGGCGACTGTTCGACATTCACGCGCTCGGCGCGATCAATTGCGCGCAGGCCGCACTGGCCGCGCTACCGACCGACGGCACCGGCCGCATCATCAACGTCACCTCCGCGGCCGCCCTGGTCGGCACCCTGGGTCAGGTGAACTACTCGGCCGCCAAGGCCGCGATCATCGGCATCACCAAATCCCTGGCGAAAGAGCTGGCGCGCAAGCACATTCTGGTCAACGCACTGGCGCCGCTGGCCGCCACGCCCATGACCGCCACCATCCGCACCGATGAGCGCTTCGCCGAACAGATGCTGAATCGAATTCCGCTGCGGCGCTGGGCCGAACCCGAGGAGGTCGCCGGCGCTTTCGTCTTCCTGGCCTCGGACGCGGCGTCGTTCATCACTGGCCAGGTGCTGCCGGTGGACGGCGGCATGGTGATGTGATGAGCGAGCCGCCGGTGCTGTTGAGCACCGACCGGGACGGCGTCCGCACCCTCACCCTCAATCGCCCGCACCGCAAGAACGCCATCGACCCGGCGCTGTGGTCCGCGCTGGCCGAAGCCCTGCGGCGCACCGCCGATGACCGTTCGGTGCGCGCGCTGATAGTGGCCGGGGCCGGGGACGCGTTCTGCTCGGGCGCCGACATCGGCGCACCCGACCTCCGGCACCCGGTGTACCGGATGCGGGCGCTGACCGATGTGGCCCTGCTGCTGCGCGAGCTGCCGATTCCCACCGTGGCGAAGGTGGCCGGGGTGGCGATGGGCGCGGGCTGGAACCTGGCGCTGGGCTGCGATCTGGTTGTCGCGACCCCGGAATCGACCTTCTGCCAGATCTTCACCAAGCGCGGGCTGACCCTGGATCTGGGCGGCTCCTGGCTGCTGC
Organism: Nocardia sp. NPDC057668; assembly: GCF_042799795.1. Classification (NCBI taxonomy): domain Bacteria; kingdom Bacillati; phylum Actinomycetota; class Actinomycetes; order Mycobacteriales; family Nocardiaceae; genus Nocardia; species Nocardia sp. NPDC057668. The sequence goes on from NZ_JBHVIC010000004.1 coordinate 231,347, forward strand.
CCCGCCTGATCGGACTGCAACAGGCCAAACGCCTTGCCCTGCTGGCCGAGACCATCGACGCCGGACAGGCGCTCGAGCTGGGATTGGTCACCTGGGTGGTGCCCGGGACGGACATCGACGCCTTCACCGACGAGCTGGGCGAGCGACTGGCCGCCGGTCCGCCGGTGGCGCTCGCCCAGACCAAAGCCCTGCTGGACGCGGGCGCGGAGACGGCGTTCCGGGACGCGCTCGCCGCCGAAGCTCGCGCCCAGGGCCTCAATTTCGCGACCGCGGACGCCCCCGAGGCCTACGCGGCGTTCGCCCAGCGCCGCGAACCCCGGTTCACCGGGCGCTGGACCGCGCCGCGCCGGGGACCCGAGCACGCGGCGACATCGACCGAGAACGGAGCATGAGCGATGCGGGAAGTCATTGTGGCGGGTGCGGTTCGCACCCCCGTCGGGCGGCGCGGTGGCGGATTGTCCGGGGTACACCCCGCCGATCTGTCGGCGCAGGTGCTCAACGAGCTGGCGGCGCGAACCGGGATCGACCCGGCGCTCGTCGACGACGTGATCTGGGGCTGCGTCTCCCAGGTCGGGGACCAGTCCAGCAACATCGCCCGCTACGCGGTGCTGGCGGCGGGCTGGCCGGAATCGGTGCCGGGGACCACCGTCAACCGCGCGTGCGGTTCGAGTCAGCAGGCCGTGGACTTCGCCGCCCAGGCCGTGGCGTCCGGGCAGCAGGATCTCGTGGTCGCGGGTGGGGTGGAGGTGATGAGCCGGGTCCCGCTGGGCGCGGCCCGGGGCACCGGAATGCCCTACGGTCCAAAGGCATTGGCGCGATACGACGGGTTCTCCTTCAACCAGGGCCTGTCGGCCGAACTGATCGCCGTCAAGTGGGCGCTCGACCGTACCCGGGTCGACGACTATGCCGCTCGATCACACGAGCTGGCCGCCCGCGCGCAGGACGCGGGCGCGTTCGACGCCCAGATCATGCCGGTGACAACCGATTCGGGCACCGTGAGCGCCGACGAGGGTGTGCGGCGCGGCACCAGCGTGAAGAGCCTGGCCGGGCTGTCGCCGTCCTTCCAGGAGGACGGCGTGCTGCACGCGGGCAATTCGTCGCAGATCTCCGACGGCGCCGCGGCGCTGCTGCTCACCACCCCGGACAAGGCACGCGAACTCGGGCTGACCCCCCTCGCGCGCTACCGGGCGGGCGCGGTGGCCGGCGCGGACCCGGTGCTCATGCTCACCGGCCCCATCCCGGCCACCGCCAAAGTACTGGCCAAAGCCGGGGTGTCCCTGGCAGATATCGGGGTCTTCGAGGTGAACGAGGCGTTCGCCCCGGTCCCGCTGGCCTGGCTGGCCGAGACCGGAGCGGACCTCGCCCTGGTCAACCCGCTCGGCGGCGCGATCGCACTGGGCCATCCGCTCGGCGGGTCCGGCGCGGTGCTGATGACCCGCATGATCCATCACATGCGGGACAACGGGATTCGATTCGGCCTGCAGACCATGTGCGAGGGCGGCGGCACCGCCAACGCCACCGTCGTCGAACTCATCCCCTGATCGAGAGGGCCCATCGTGCGCCGCGACCTGTTCACCTCCGAACACGACGAATTCCGCTTGCTGGTCCGGGATTTCGTGAAGCAGAAGATCGTGCCCGACTACGCCGACTGGGAACGGGCCGGACTCATGCCGCGGGAGATCTTCGGCGCCATGGGCGATCTCGGCATGCTGGGCATCGCGCTGCCGCAGGAGTACGGCGGCGCGGGCCTGCGGGACTACCGGTTCAACATGGTGTTGCAGGAGGAGGCGGCACGGGCGCTGGTGACCCTGGGCACCGTGCGCACCCAGCTCGATGTCATCCTGCCCTACTTCCTCGAATACGCCGACGCCGCACAGCGGGAACGCTGGTTCCCTGGGCTGGCCGCGGGCAGGCTGCTGACCGCCATCGCCATGACGGAGCCCGGGACCGGTTCGGATCTGGCGGGCATGCGCACCCGCGCGGTGCGCGACGGGGACGACTACATCCTCAACGGCGCCAAGACCTTCATCACCGGCGGCCTGCACGCTGATCTGATCATCGTGGTCGCCCGCACGGCGACCGATCCGGAGAACCGCCGGGCGGGTCTGACCCTGCTGGTGGTGGAGGACGGCATGGCCGGGTTCACTCGCGGCCGAATGCTGGAGAAGCTGGGCTGCAAGGTGCAGGACACGATGGAGCTGAACTTCGACAATGTGCGCGTGCCGCAGGCGAATCGACTCGGGGAGGACGGGGCGGCGTTCGGCTACCTGGGGCGGAATCTGCCGCAGGAGCGGATCACCGTCGCGGTCGGCTCGGTAGCCCAGGCCGGGGCGGCCATCGCCGCGACCGTGGATTACGTCAAGCAGCGCAAGGCCTTCGGGACGCCGGTGTCCTCGTTCCAGAACACCAAGTTCGAACTGGCCGCCATGTCGGCCGAGGTGGAGGCCGCCCAGGCCATGGCGGACCGGGCGGTGAGCGAACTGGTCGAGGGCAGGCTGTCGGGTGCCGACGCGGCGCGCGTGAAGCTGTTCTGCACCGAGGTGCAGGGCCGGGTGGTCGATCGCTGCCTGCAGCTGTTCGGCGGCTACGGGTACATGCTCGAGTACCCGATCGCGCGGCTCTACGCCGATGCGCGGGTGGCCCGGATCTACGCCGGCACCAGTGAGGTCATGAAGCTGATCGTCGCCCGCGAACTGGGACTTTCCTGATATGGAAGTTTTGATATGCAATTTTGAGAATTGCATTGTTCATGTGATCTAGATCTCGTTATACTTTGCCGATGTTCAAGGCGAAACCCGGTGTGCGGGTACGCATCCTGGCAATCGCTCTCGTTCCCAGCCTCACGTTGCTCGGGGTCGGCGTCGGCACGACCGGCTATCTGGTCTCGACCAGCCGGCACGACGAGGAGTGGGCGTCGAAGATGCTCGACGGCATCGCCCCGGTCTCGGAGCTGGTGGCCGCCATCCAGCAGGAGCGCCAGGTCACCCTGTGGATCTACGCCGGGTCGGCGCCCGAACCGGGCGCGCTCGCGGCCGCCCGGCAGCGCGTGGATTCGGCGCTGCGGCAGATGAATCCGACCGAGGACGCGCTGCGGGCGCTGGGTCGCGAGGACCTCAAGGACTCGGTCGGTGACCTGAACCTGCTCGAGAAACTGCTGGGCGGTCAGCGCACCGCCTTCGACGCGGGAGCGGTGAGCCTGAACGAGGCCTACGCCTTCTACGGCCGCCTGCCCGACATGGTCATCCTGGGCACCCGCATGATCCAGGACCAGGCTCCCAACGCGGAGAGCGCGGGCAAGCTGAACCTGGCCGCGGAGGCCCTCACCGCGCAGGAGGCCCTGAATCGGGCCAATGCCCTCGCGGCGTCGCTGGCCGGCGACGGTGGGCTGCCCGACGTGCTCGCCGCCGAATATCAGCGATTGGTCGGGTACGCGCACAGCCTGGTCGAGAACTTCGCCAAGGACCTGTCCTCCGATCAGGCCCAGGGTGCGCAGCGCCTGCTGCAATCGATGGCGTGGAAGCGCATGACCGGGGTGGAGAGCGCTCTCCTGCAGCGCGCCGACGCCCGCCGGATCGCCGCGGCCTCGGGTCTCACCGGCAGCGCGATGCAGGCACTGTTCGCGACCCCGCTGCCGGTCAGTACCCAGGAATGGCAGGACGCGGTCACCGAGGTCTCGACGGTCCTGACCGGGTTCTGGAACGCGCACAATCACCGGGCTCAGACCCTGGCCATCGAGGCCGCCAAGGCCACGCGCGGGGACGCGATGCTGGCCGGAACCGCCGTGCTGCTGCTGGCCGCCGGCGCGATCGCGGTCGCGCTGCTGCTGGCCGACCGCATCATTCGCCGACTGCGGCGACTGCGCAATCGCACCCTGGCGCTGGCCAATACCGGCCTGCCCGAGGTGATGCGGCGTCTGCGCGCGGGCGAAACCGTGGAGCCCGCCGCGGAAGTCGCGGTCCTGAATTTCGGCGACGACGAGATCGGGCAGGTGGCGGACGCTTTCGGGCACGCGCACACCATCGCGATCTCCGCGGCGGTGACCGAGGCCCGCACGCGCGGCGGCGTCGAATCGGTGGTGCTCAATATCGCGCACCGCAGTCAGGTGATGGTGCACCGCCAGCTCGAGATCCTCGACGACGTCGAAGCGTCCCAGGAGGATCCGGCCCTGCTGGAGGTGTTCTTCCGGCTCGATCATCTGGTCACCCGCGAACGCCGCAACGCCGAGAATCTGATCATTTTGGCGGGCGGTCAGCCGGGACGCCAATGGCGGCAACCGGTTTCGCTCATGGAGGTGGTGCGCTCCGGGGTCGGGGAGACCATCGACTACACCCGCTCCCGGATCACCCGCATGCCCGACGTGGCGGTCGCCGGGACCGTGGTGGCGGACCTGTTGCACCTGCTGGCCGAGCTGATCGACAACGCCGTGGCGTTCTCGCCGCCGAAGGCGCCGGTGGAGATCATCGGCACCGTCGTCGGCAAGGGCGTGGCGATCGAGATCATCGACCAGGGCGTCGGCCTGCCCGCGTCGGAGAAGCAGCGGCTGGACCATATGCTCTCCACCCCACCGGATTTCGGTGTGCACACCCTCTTCGAAGACTCGCGTCTCGGCCTCTTCGTGGTGGCCCGCCTCGCGGCCCGGCACGGCATCGTCGTGCGCCTGGGTGAATCGGACTACGGCGGCGTCCGCGCGGTGGTCCTGGTCCCGTCGCGCCTGGTGGTCGCTCCCACCCAGCCGGCCAACCCGCCGAAGCCGGCCTCGGCCCAGCTGGAATCGGTGGCCGGGCCAGGCCAACCGGCCGGGCCCCTCGGCCCGTCGTAGCCCCATCCGGGACGCGATATCGCCCCGCGAGCACGATGCTCACGGGGCGATATCGAGCGTGATGAGGCGCTGTCTCCGAAGATGATCAGGCGCCGTAGCCCACGATGCTCTTGATCTCCAGGTAGTCGTGGAAGCCGAACTCGCCCCACTCCCTGCCGTTTCCGCTCTTGCGATAGCCGCCGAACGCGCAGTGGAAGTCGAACGCGTCGTTGATGGTGACGTACCCGGCGCGCAGCCGGCGGGCCACCGCGCGGGTCTGTTCCGGGTCGGCTCCGGCGACATTGGCGGCCAAGCCGTATTCGGTGTCGTTGGCGATGTCCACGGCGTGGTCGATGTCGTCGTAGCCGAGAATCGCGAGCACCGGCCCGAAGATCTCCTCGCGCGCGATCGTCATGTCATTGGTGACGTTCGCGAAGATCGTCGGCTTGACGTAGTAGCCGGTGGTCAGCCCGTCCGGTCGCCCGGTACCGCCGATCACCAGGGTCGCGCCCTCGTCGATGCCCCGCTGGATCAGGCCCTGCACCTTCTCGAACTGCGGCCCCGAAACCACCGGGCCGAGTGCGACATCGCCGGCGGGATCGCCGACGGTGAGCGCCGTAGCCGCGGTGCGCGCGGCCGTGACGGCCTCGTCCATGCGGGCCCGGGGAACCAGCATGCGGGTCAGGGCGCTACAGGTCTGGCCGGTGTTCATCATGACCGGGCCGATGGCGGCGGCGACGTTGGCCGCCAGGTTCGCGTCGTCGAGCACGATGTTCGGGCTCTTGCCGCCGAGTTCCTGCACGACCCGTTTGACGCTGGGCGCCGCGTTGCGGGCGACCTCGATTCCGGCGCGCGTGGACCCCGTGAAAGAGATCAGATCCACGTCCGGATGCGCGGACAGCGGCACGCCCACGCCGGGACCGTCACCCTGGATCAGGTTGAACACGCCCGCGGGAACCCCCGCGGCATCGAGGATCTCGGCGAAGATCTGACCGCTGAACGGCGCGCGTTCGGCCGGCTTGAGCACGATGGTGCACCCGGTGGCCAACGCCGGGAACACCTTCACCGCGATCAGGCTCAACGGCCAGTTCCACGGCGTGATGAGTCCGCACACCCCGATCGGCTCGCGCACGATGCGGGTGTCCCCGCGCTGCTCCTCGAAGGCGAAGCGCTCGAGCACCTCGATGGCGGTGTCCAGGTGCCCGGTGCCCAGATTCAGCTGGAACCCGCCCGCCAGCGCGGCGGGCGCGCCCATCTCCTCGGTCAGGGCCGCGGCCAGATCCGAGGACCGTTTGGCGTACTGCTCGCCGATCGCCCGCAGCACCGAAACTCGTTCGGCGACCGTGGTAGTCGACCAGGCGGGAAAGGCCGCACGGGCAGCCGCCACGGCCGCGTCGACGTCGGCTGCCGATCCGCTCGCGACCCGGCCGCAGACCTGCTCGGTCGCCGGGTTCACGACCTCGAAGAACTCCGTTCGGACCGGATCGACCCAGGCGCCGCCGATGTAGAACCTGCCGTATTCGCGCATGACTACTGCGTCCCTTCCGCGTACCAGGTACGGAACTCGTCGTAACTGGGCATCTCCTCGGAGTTGGCCTTCGGGTCGACCGCCACGTGGATGACCCCGACCTTGCCGCTGGCGTAGGCGCGTGCGATGGCCGGCCCGATCTCCTCTTCCTTCTCCACGTACTCGCCGTAGCACCCGAAGCCCTCGGCGACCTTGTCCAGGCGGACATCGGTGCTCCAGTGGGTGCCGGTCTCGAGCGACCCCTGCCCGAACAGTCCCTTGTACACGCCGACCTCGAGGCCCCACGCGTAGTCCACGGCCACCACGCAGACCAGTGGAAGTCCTAGTCGCGCAGCGGTTTCCAGTTCGGCGATGTGGAACTGGAAGGAGGAGTCACCGCTGATCAACATGACCGGCCGTGTGCGGCCCTGTGCGACCGAAGCCCCTACCGCGTAGGGGATTCCGGTCCCCAGGTGCCCGAAGTTCTGATTCCAGATGACATCGCGGGGCTTGGCCTGGGAGTAGGTCCAGCCGAAGATCGTGGTGGCCCCACCGTCGCGCACCATGATGCCGTCGGCGGGAAATGCCTTGGTGGCCTCCACGATCAAGCGTGCGGGATGCACCGGAGATCGTCCCGAGGGCGCGGTCTCGGCCAGCTCGGCCAGACGCGCGGCGTCCTGTTCGATCCAGCCCGCCAGCTCGGGGGCCGGGGTGCGCGGGGTATCTCGCAGCGCGGCGGTCAGCTGGGGCACGATGGCCCGCAGGTCGCCGACCAGGGGCACGTCGATGGCGCGGTTCACGCCGATGGCCTCCGGATTCTGTTCCACCAGAATCCATTTACGGTTGGCTTCGTTCGCGACCCAGTGCCGCCCGACCCCGTAGTGCACGGGTTCGCCGAGTTCGGTGCCGATGGCCAGGCACAGATCCGAGGCCACCACCGCCTCGATGGCGGACGGGGAGAACCCGTAGGCGAAGGTGCGATCCTCGAGGCCCTCGATGAAGGAGGTGCCGCCGGAGGTCTGGATGACCGGGCACGCCATGACCTCGGCCAGCTCGCGCACCGCGGCCCCGGCGCGGGTGGTGTGCACCCCGTGCCCGACCAGCAGGATCGGCTGCGCGGCGGACCGGATCAGCTCGGCTGCCTCGTCGATCAGGTTCTGGCCCGCGGTCTGACCGACGAGCCGATACCGGTGCGGCGGCAGCGGTTCCGGGACGTCGAGTTCCTCCTGGATGATGCCCTTGGGCCATTCGATGTACACCGGTCCCGGGGTGCCGGTGAGCGCGCGGCGCAGGCCCTCGCGAATGATCTCGTCGGTCTGATCGGCGTATTCGATACTGGCGCTGTACTTCACCGATGGGGTGAACAGTTCGGCCTGCTTCACGAACTGGATCCGCCCGCGCCGCACCCGCTGTTCGGTGATCCGGGCACGCTGGCCGCCGAGGAAGATGACGGGGGAGTTCTCCACCTTCGCGCACATCATGGCGGCGGCCAGATTCGCCACGCCCGGTCCCAGGGTGCCGATGCAGACCGCGGCCTTACCGGTCATCCGCGAGACCGCCTCGGCCATGAAGCCCGCCGATTCCTCGTGGTGCGGTGCGATCACATTCCAGCCGCGTTCCTCGGCGAGATGGAACATGTGCACGAAGTTCGGGTCGGGAATACCGAAGATCGTGTCGATGCCCTCGGCCTCGAAGAGCTGAAGGATGCGTTCGAAAACCTTAACGGCCATGGTTGGCTGCCTCCGTGGCTAGCTCGAAACTCTTGGTCAGATGAACGGTGTGGCCGTCGGGCACCGGGGCCAGGGTCCAGGCGCCCGCGGTGTCGCGAATGCCCTGGATCTGCGCGCCGATCTCCTCGACGCTCCAGTCGGGCCGGTAGACCCCCGGGGTCTCGGCGATGTACGCGCGCGCCACCCGGCCCGCCACGGCCACCAGCATTTCGCCGGTGACGGAACAGGATTCGTGTGCCAGCCAGCCGACCGCGGGCGCGATGAGCTCGGGCCCCATCGGGGGATAGGCCGAGGTGTCCAGGCCGTCGGCCAGGCGGGTGACCGCCGCGGGCACGATGACGTTGCTCTTGATGTCGTGCTCGGCCCCTTCCAGGGCGATCACGTTCGAGAGCCCGATCATCGCGGACTTGGACACGGCGTAGTTCACCACGCCCTTGTTGCCGTACAGCCCGCCGATGGAGGAGGTGAGCACCACGCGCCCGTACCCGGCGTCGGCCATGACCGGGAACGCCGGTCGCACCAGGTGATACGCACCGCGCAGGTGGACGTCGAGAACGGATTCGAAGTCCTCGTAGGACAATTCGCGCAGTGAGCCGTAGCGCACGTTGCCCGCGTTGTGGATGAGGATGTCCAGCCGGCCGTAGCACCCCAGCGCGGTGTCGATGATCGCCTGCCCACCGTCGGGCGTGGCCACCGATTTGGTGCAGGCGATGGCCGTGCCGCCGGCCGCCTCGATCTCCCGGACGACCGAGACCGCGGGGTTCGCGTCGACGCCGTCGCCGCGCACACTGCTGCCCGGATCGTTCACCACCACCTTCGCCCCGCGCGCGGCCAGCAGCAGCGCGTAGGCCCGGCCCAGACCGCGGCCGCCGCCGGTGACCACGGCGACCCGGCCGTCGTATCTCAGTTCATCCACGAAATATCCTCTCCAGCAACGACGTACGCGACTACTTGCCGACGCTCAAACCCGGCATGTCCCCGGCGTCCCGCCAGCCCTGCAGCACGTCCTCGAACGCGTAGAAGCCCGGCCAGTAGGGCTCGCCCAGATGCGAGCGAATGTTCTTCTCGCCTTCGTTGTTGTAGTAGCCGGGCGTGCACTCACGCTGGAACGCCGAATTGTCGATGGCGGTCTCGCGCACGGTGGCGACCCACGCGGCCACCGCCTCCGCGGTCGGCTCCACGGTGGTGATCCCGTCGGCCACGGCCTGTCCGAGAATGTGCGCGATGTGTTTGGCCTGCTGATCGAAGACCGCGGTGATGCTGGCGGTGACCCCGCCCTGCAGGAACCCGGTGAAGAAGACGTTCGGGAAGCCGTGGGTGGTGAGCCCGTGCAGGGTCGAATAGCCCTGCGCCCAATGCTCGTACAGCGAGAGCCCGTCGCGGCCGGTGAACGGCGCGATCCCCAGGCGGCGATCCAGATCGGTGGTGATCTCGAAGCCGCTGGCGAAGATGATGCAGTCCACCTCGTGCTCGACGCCGTTCGCGACGATGCCCTTGGCGGTGATCCGCTCCACGCCCTTGGTGGCCGCGACGTCGACCAGCGTGACGTTGTCGCGGTTGTACGTCGGCAGGTATTCATCGCTGAAACACGGCCGCTTGCACAGGAACCGGTAGTAGGGCTTGAGCGCCTCGGCGATCGCCGGGTCGTTCACGAGCTCGTCCACGCGCTGCCGGACGCGCTCCATCGCCCGGTAGTCCTCGATCTCGCGCAGCTCGACGAACTTCTCCGGGGTCAGCGACGCCCAGCCGTTGCTCGCGCTGATGTTCGCTTCCAGATTCCGGGAGACCTCGGTCCAGCCGTCGCAGATCAGATCCTTCTCACCCGGAGCGAACGCCTCGAACGCGGCGGTGTGGAAGTTGCGCTTGCGCACCTCGGTCCAGCCGGGCTCGAGGGTCGCGGCCCAGTCGGGATCGGTGGGGATGTCGCCGCGCTCGTTGATGAACGACGGCGTGCGCTGGAAGACGTACAGGTGCTCGGCGGATTCGGCGATGTGCGGAATGACCTGGACGCCACTCGCTCCCGTTCCGATGACCGCGACCTTCTTGCCGGCGAGCCTGTCCAGCCCGCCGCGCGAGCTGCCGCCGGTGTAGTCGTAATCCCAGCGCGCGCTGTGGAAGGTGTGGCCCTCGAAGTCGCCGATGCCGGGGATGCCGGGCAGTTTCGGCTTGTTGAACGGTCCCTGCGCCATGATCACGAACCGGGCCCGGAGGTCGTCGCCGCGATTGGTGCCGATGCGCCAGCGCTCGATCGCCGCGTCCCATTCCAGGGATTTGACCATGGTGCCGAAGATGGCCCGCTCGTACAGGTCGTAGTGCTTGCCGATGCGCTGGGCGTGCTCGAAGTTCTCGTCCCCGCGGGTGTACTTCTCGCTCGGGATATAGCCGGTCTCCTCGAGCAGCGGCAGATACAGGTAGCTGTCGGTGTCGACCTGGATCCCCGGGTAGCGGTTCCAATACCAGACACCGCCGAAATCGCCCGCGTGCTCGATGATTCGGAAGTCGGTGACCCCCGCCTCGCGCAGCCGCGCCCCGGCGAGCAGCCCGGCCCAGCCGCCGCCCAGCACCGCGACGCCGATCTCCTCGGTGATCGGCTCGCGCGGCACCACCGGGGAGTAGGGGTCGCCCTCGTGGAACTGCTCGAACCCGCTCTCGGTGGTCAGGTACTGGTCCTGACCCTCGGTCCGCAGGCGCTTATCGCGTTCGGCGAGGTATTTCGCGCGCAGCGCGGGCAGATCGATCTCGGGCGTCTGCGTGGGTGTGCAGTCTTGCATTGTGTGTTTCCTTGTCGGAGAAGCTGATTCAGGCCAGGTCTCGGGGTTCGCCGGTCCCCATGTAGGTGGCCAGGTTGTGGTGCAGGTTCACGACGCTGCGTTCGCGGTAGGGATTGGGTTTGGGGCCGGAGAACCCGCGGCTCTTCATGCCCTGCTGGACGGCGGCCATATTGTCGAAGTCCTGGGGCAGCACCGTGCGCCAGCCGGGATCGCCGACCGGGGTGTACTCCCATTCGGTCTCGGGTTCCTCGCCGAGCGGGAACAGCTCGAAGACCGCGGCCTCGAACACGCATTTGTCCGGGTCCTGGCCGTAGGGCCGGAATCGGTAGCAGAGCATGTTGTTCAGTGCGTGGCCGATCTGGAAGTTGGGGAAGATCTGCCACGCGGTCCCCGCGCGTGCGACCACGGCGGGATCGATCTTCGGCCAGATCACCCCGCGCGCTTCGTCTTCCGCGCGGGCGGTGTCGAGCCAGTAGCGCAGCACCTCGGGGGCCGGTGTGCCCTCGGGGACTTCGTCGACGAGCCGGTTCGCCACGTCGACGAGGGTGCGGGTGGTGTTGGTATTGGCGTTCTCCCAGGTGAAGTTCTGGAGTTCGGCCGTGGCCAACCGGGCGTCCGGGCCGCTGCCCAGGCGCACCTTGGCCTGGTTCTCCTCCATGCCCTTGGGCGCGTCGTAGCCGATGTTGCTGTGCTTGCCCTGGGCCCGCGCCCAGCCCAGGAACTGGCCGAAGTTCATGAACTCCGGGTGCGTGTAGGGGACGTGGTAGGTCTCCATGAACGCCTCGAAGGCGACCTTCCAGTTGCAGTCGAAGGTCAGCCAGCGCCGCCACCGGTAGCGCATGTTCTCGAGTTCGAAATGCTCGAGCAGGCTCGCGGCCGGTTCCAGGTAGTCCCGCAGCGGCTCGCACTCGGGATCCATGTTGATGAAAACCCAACCGCCCCAGGTGTCCACCTGTACCCGCGCGAGGCCGTCATTGCGTTCGGTGAGCCCGCAGGTCCAGTCCCCGCGTTCGGCGGCGAAGGTGTTGCGGCCCTCGAGGTCGTAGCGCCAGCCGTGGAAACCGCAGACGAATTGCCGTGCCGCGCCGCGGGCGTCGTGCGCGCCGGGCGGGGTGTCGACGAGCCGGCGGCCGCGGTGCGCGCACACGTTGTGGTAGGCGCGAATCGTGTCCGGCGCGGTGCGCACCACGATGATCGAGTCGGCCATGATCTCGTACGTGAGGTAGTCGCCGACCTTCGCGATCTCCTCCACGCGACAGACCTGCTGCCATACCTTGGCCCACAGCTTGTCGCCTTCGGCGCGGGCGTACTCCGGCGAGATGTAGGCCTCGACCCCGATCTGCTTCGGGGTTGCGAGCGGTTCGGCAGGGGCGGAAGTGTTTTCGACGGTATCGGTCACGACATCCTCCTGAGGTTGACCGTGGTGTCAGCGGGTGAGTGAGGCGCGGAAGTCCTCGTTCTCGAGGAACAGCGAGGTGTTGTCGGCCCCCAGGTGGGTCCACTTGAGGTTCAGCCCGCCGTCCACGAGCAGGGTCTGCCCCGTGATGTAGGTGGACAGGTCCGAGAGCAGGAACAGGATGGGGCCGGCCTGTTCCTCGGGCGTGCCGCGCCGCCCCATCGCGATCGCGCGCTGATCGCGTTCGGGATCGTCGCCGACGTAGGCGCGCGAGGCCGGGGTGGCGGTGACGCCGGGGGCGACCGCGTTGACCCGGATCCCGTGCCCGGCCAGCTCGACCGCCAGCGTGCGGGTCACCGCGACGAGCGCGGATTTCGCTGTGCCGTAGGCGATATGGAACGGGGCGGTGTTCATGCCGCTGATCGAGGAGATGGACACGATCGAGCCGGGGTGTCCGGTGGCGGCCAGCTCGGCCGCCACCGCCTGGCTCATGAAGAACATCGACTCGAGGTTCTGGGTGAACAGGGCGCGCCAGTTGTCCCGGGGCACCCGGATCGCGGGCATCCAGTCGGCGAGCGCCGCGCCACCGGCGACGTTGACGAGCCCGTGCAATTGCCCGGGTGTGCGGCGGGCGTGCTCGAGCACCGTGGCCACGCCCTCGTCGGTGGACGCGTCGGCGGCCAGCGGAATCACCGGAAGGCCCTGTGCTGCGAGGGGTTCGACGTGTTCGGCGAGGTTCTGCGGCGAGCGGCTCACCGCGAGGACGGTCGCGCCCGCGCCGGCGACCAGCCTGGTCACGGCGGTGCCGATGCCGCCGCCGCCCGCGCCGGAGACGATGACGATGCGCCCGTCGAGCCCGAAACCCGGTTCGGTCATGGGGGACTCACGCTCCGATCGTCAGCGCCATGACGCTGCCCTCGGCATCGGCCGAGAGGTAGACGGTGCCGTCCGGACCGGCGGCCAGGCCCGCGAACGGGCCCATGGGGCCGGAGAACGGCGGGCTGGCGTTGAGCGGTTTGGCGACGACCCCGTCGGGTGCGCCGACCGGCAGATTGGCGGCCAGCGTGCGCCGGACCTTGGTCTCGAGATCGACGCCGATGAGCGCCTTGAGGCCCACGTCGAGAATAATTAACTCATTGCCGCGCAGCAGGATTCCCTGCGGCGACTCGAGTCCGTCGACCACCGTGTCCACGCCGCCACCGCCGATCGAGACTACCCGTCCGCCGCCGGATTCGGAGACCAGCACCGAGCCGTCCGGGCCGAAGGCCACGCCCATCGGGGCGCTCAGGCCGGACGCGAGCACCTCGACCTCGCCGCTCGCCCGGATCGAGAGCACGCGCCCGGTGCCGAGTTCGGCGGTGACGACGGTGCGGTTCGCGGTCGCGACCAGGCCGTAGAGCTGGTCGAATCCCTCGGCCACGACCTGAGGTTCGGCGTCGGCGCCCGGCTGGAAGAAGGTGACCTGGCCGCTCGAGGTGGTGCCGACGAACTCGCCGGGGCCGACGACGGTGAACCCGCGGATGTAGCCGGGGGTGTTGGGGCTGAAAAGCGAAGCGACGGTGTGCAGTTTGCCTGCGCGCAGCACGTAGAAGAACGTGCCGTCGGCGACATACAGCACGCCCTCGGGCGTGACCGCCAGGTCCAGGGGCCACAGCAGGCCCCCTTCCAGCAGCGCCCTGGTCTGCCCGCCGGCCAGGATCTCGGTGATCTCGCCGCAGAAGTTGGAGACGAACAGCCGGTCGCCGACGAACGTGCAGTTGTCCAGGCCCGAGTTCAGTTGCGCCAGTAGGGCACGCTCGCCGGTGCGCGGGTTGATGCGCAGCACCTCGCCGGTGTGCACCTGGGTGGAGACGATGAAGCCCTGCGGGTCGAACTTGACCGAGTCGGGGACGCCGAGGTCACCGACCACGCGTTCGGGCTCGCCGCCGTCGGGGTCGATGCGCCAGATGTCGTTGGTGCCCATGACCGGGTAATAGAGCAGCCCGTCCGGGCCGACCTCCATGGCGTTGGGCATGATCAGGTTGTCCTGCAACACCTTCGGCGCGCTGCCGTCCAGCGGCAGTTCCATCAGCCGGCCGCCGGGTCGGCATTCGTTGACGAACAACCGGCCCTGGTGCACGGTGATGCCGTTGGCGCCGGGCAGGTCGTCGCGCAGCACCCGCGAGCGGCCGTCCTTGCCGCGCACGCTCACCCGCGCGTCCAGGTATTCGGTGGCGATGATGTTGCCGTCGGGGTCGAAGGCGATGTCGTCGGGTGCGACGATGTCGCCGCCCTTGGCGCTGATGGTTTCGATGTCGCCGGTGGTGATGTCGATGGCGCTGATCGTGCTGCCTGCGACCTGGGCGACGTATATCCGGTTGTCGGCGCCGGTGCGCAGGCCGTTCGCCCCGAAGAGCCGGCTGGGCGGCGTCAGTCGTTCGATGCGCACGCCGTCGGCGAGGGTGATGGATGTGGTGCTGCTGTAGCGCGCCCCTTGAGACAAGGCGGGGCCTCCCGTGTGAGTGCGAAGTGCGGTCGCGGATGTCGGGCTGCGCTGCCGGGGGCGATTCCGTGGGCGTGATGCAGGCCACTGATCCGTGGGAGTACGCTACTTCAATCCTCATAAGGATAGCAATAGTTCGGGGTTGAGAGCCCTGGATCGGGCAAGGATCGCGGGGTTGTGGAAGGTGTCGTACTGTCCGGTCCGGATGCAGCTCTGTCAACGAATAGTGCAGTTGGACAGCGCTATTCGAGCAAATTGGGACCGGTTATCCAGTGTGCCGGCGGGCTACGGCCCGTAGTCTGGAAGACTTACGTAAGTCTCGGCAGAGAATTGAATACTGACATGAGAGAACAGCATTATCGCACGTACAGGCCAGATGTGGCGCCCGGATTCGGGTAGAAGCACGCCTCAGATGCGCGTGCGAGGGGTCGACCCGAAGGCCGAGCGCGCGGACGCGGCCGCATTGACCACGCCGTCGCCGAACCGATCGATCACCAGGGCCTGGGTGGCGGTCAGATGCGTGCGGTACAGCCGCTCGGCCTCGGACGCGCGCCCGGCCGCGATCTCGCGCACGATGCGCCGGTGGGTGCGCACCACCTCGGACGCTTCATCCGCGGAGGGATACTCCCCGCGCTTGGTGAGTGCCTCCGCCCACGCCTCCTCCTGGGTCGACCACAGCGCGACCAGGGTGCTCACCACGTAGCGCACGGTGAGGTTGGGGGTGAAAGAGACGATGAGATCGTGGAACTCGCGCGCGGTGTGGGTGAAGGCGACGCCGTCCTCGACCAGCGCCGCGCAGGCGTCGGCGTTCGCGGTCAGGGCCGGGACCACGGTCTCGGCCCGATCGGCGCGCTCGGCGCAGGCCCGCGCGCACTGCGGTTCCAGCAGTCGCAGGCCATCGGCCAGGTCCCCGAGGGTGACCCGGGCGCCCTGCAGGGCCAGACCCAGGTGATACGCCGCCGAGGACTCGTCGGGCCGATGCACCTCCGCGCCACCGACATTGCCGCGCCGGACCGTGACCAGGCCCTCGGTCTCGAGAATGCGCAGGGCCTCGCGGATCGAGGGATAGCTGACCCCGAAGTCCTGCACCAGCTGCTCCTGGGTGGGCAGGCGGTAGTCTTCGTCACCGGCGAGTATGCGTGAACGCAGTTCCGCGGCAACGGTTTCGGCGATACGCAGCTGCGGTGTGCGACCGGCGGGCCGGCCCCGCCGGGCAGAGGTCACGCCGACCGTCCCGGATTCGTGCGCACGCCCACCGGCGCCTCTGGTTGCATTGGCGGGAGTCTAGTCACCGGCGTATTGGCCTTCAAACATTGCTATCCTTATGAGGATTGAAGTAGCCTCCGCCCATGGACTTCACAATGGGAGAGTCCGTCGCGACGCTCAGGGGGGACCTGCGGCGTTTGATAGCGGACGAGGTCCCGGCCGATTTTCTCGGTGCTTTCACCGACGATCCCGCCGATCTGGCCGTGGCCCAGCGCTTCTGCCGGTTGCTGTCGGACCGGGGGCTGCTGTGCGCGGCGTGGCCCGAGGAATTCGGCGGGCGCGGGGCCTCGATCTGGGAACAGACCGCGGTCCGCGAGGAGATGTGGGCGCGGCACGAACCCCGGGGCGCGCAGTACATGGGCGTGAACTGGGTCGGGCCGACGATCATGCGGCACGGCAGCGCCGAACAGCAGCGCAAACACCTGCCGCCCATCGCCCGCGGCGAGGTGATCTGGTGTCAGGGCTTCAGCGAGCCCGACGCCGGTTCGGACCTGGCCTCGCTGCGGACCACCGCGCGCCGCGACGGGGACGGCTGGCACATCTCCGGCCAGAAGATCTGGACCTCCTACGCCACGATGGCGCAGTGGTGCTTCCTGCTGGCGCGAACCTCGGTCGAGGAGCGAAAACAACAGGGCCTCACGGTGTTTCTGCTACCCATGTCCGATCCCGGCATCGAGGTACGGCCGATTCGCGCCATGCTCGGACCGCATCATCTCAACGAGGTATTCCTGGACGGGGTGCGCGCCACCGAGGCCGACGTACTGGGCGAGGTGGGTCGCGGCTGGTCCGTGGTGCAGGAGGTGCTGGCGTTCGAACGCGTCGGCATCGCGCGCTACGCGCGCTGCGAACGGCTGCTGCACGCCGCCCCCGATGTACTCGGCGCACGCTGGGATGCCCTGCCCGCGGACCTGCGCGGTCGTTGGGCGCGGGGGCTGACGCACTGCCGGCGGGCCCGCCTGCTCGCCTACCAGGTTGTGGCACTCCAGGATTCGGGCCGGGTATCCCCGGCGGACGCAGCCGTCTACCGGATCGCGGTGACCCGGCTGGACCAGGAGAGCGCCGCGGTGCTCAGCGAGATAGCGCAGGTGGCCGACCCCGGCGATCCGGCGCAACGCCGGTTCCGCCGTGCGGTCGAGGATCACTGGCGCTACGCCAACGCGGCCACCGTCGCCTCCGGGAGCATCGAGATGCAGCGGATCCTGCTGGCTCGAAACCTATTGGCGTCGCGCGCGATTCGCGACGCGGCCTGAATCCTCGTGGCGGAAGAGCTGACATGAACATCGAGCTGTGTGACGAGGCCCGGGAATTCGGCCGGGAGTCGCTGCGCGCCTTCCGCGCCGCCGGCGGAGACGAGCTGTTGCAGCGAGCCGAGACCGAGCCGGCGGTGCGCGGGGACCTCGTGGAGCCCCTACTGACCGCGCTCGGCGCCTGGGACCTCGCGCCGCGGGACGACGCGGTGGAGCTCGAAGCCGCTGCGGCCCTGTGCCGGAGCGCCGGGTACTACGCCGTTCCCTATCCGATCGCCGAACGCCTGGTGCGGGTGCCGGAATCGGACGGGCTGATCGTGGTGGATGGACCCGAACCCGGTGGTGCGGTCGCGGGACTCGACCTACGCTGGTCCGCGGTCACGCTGTCCGGCGAGCGAGCCGAAATCACACCGCGAGAACCGGATTCGCCGCCGCGCACCTCGATGTTCGTGGCTCGGCTCGAACCGGGGCCACCGAGCCCGGTCACCCCGGACGGCGAGCGCGATGCGGCGCTGGCCTTGGCGCTGCCGTGCTGGACGCTGCTCGGCATGCTCGACCGGGCCATGGATCTCGCCCGAGACCACGTGCTCGTGCGCGAGCAGTTCGGGCGGCCGCTCGCGGAGTTCCAGTCCGTGCAGTTCCAGCTGACCGATGCCGAAGTCGAGCGCCGGGGCGTGGAAATGCTTGCCCGCTATGCGCTCTGGAGCATCCAGGACCGCCGGGCGGACGCGCTGAACGACGCGCTCGCGGCCCGGCTGGCCGCCGTCGAAGCCGCCGACATCGTGTTCCGGGTCGCGCACCAGGTTCACGGCGCCCTCGGCTTCTGCGACGAGTCGCCACTGTCCTGGCTGTCCCGGTACAGCCTGCCCCTGCGCCGGTTCCCCTGCGGCCGGTCGGGTACCGAAGCCGCGCTGACCCGCCGCATCGAGGGGCACGGCCTGGCCGGGCTCTTCTCCGAACCCACAGGAGCGTGACGCGTGGCCTACGACCTACCTCCCGAACTCACCGTCGAGAGTGACGGCCCGATCCGCACGGTGATCATCAACCGGCCCGAGGATCTGAACGCGGTGAACCAGGCCCTGCACTGGGCGCTGGCCAATGTCTGGCGGCAGCTCGCGGCCGATACCGAAGCCCGCGTGGTGATCCTGACCGGCGCGGGCCGGACCTTCAGCGCCGGTGGAGATCTGGACTGGATCACCTCGTTTCTCGAGGACCCGGTGGGACGCGACGAGAGCATTCGCGAAGGCGCGCAGATCATCGAGGAGATGCTGCGTTTCCCGCTGCCGGTGATCGCGGCGGTGAACGGGGCGGCCGTCGGGCTCGGCGCGAGCCTGGCCGTGCTGTCGGACATCGTGCTCATCTCCGAGCGCGCGCACCTGGCGGATCCGCACGTGGCGGTGGGTCTGGTGGCGGGGGACGGGGGCGCGGCGTTCTGGCCGCTGCTCACCCCCATTCTGCGATCGCGGGAATACCTATATACCGGAGACCGCATCGACGCCGCGACCGCGGTAGAGGTGGGATTGGCCAGCCGGGTGGTTCCGGCGCAGGACCTGCTCGCCGAAGCGCGCACGCTGGCTCATCGCCTGGCCGCGCAGCCGGCCGAGGCGCTGCGGGCTACCAAACGCGTTGTGAACATGTATCTTTCGCAGGCGCTGGCCGGTCCGATGCAAGCCGGGTTCGCCGCGGAGGTGGTGACCATGCAGTCGGCCGAGCATCGCGAGAAGCTGACGGCGCTGCGGCAGCGGGTGCGGGCGCGATGACCGGGCTCGCCGCGCCGGGGCATCTCGCCGATACCGCCGACCTCGGGGAATTCCGTGCCGCCGTGCGCGATTGGTGCCGCGACAATGTTCCCGTGGACTGGCGGCGCGCCCAGACGGGCGCCTCGGAGTCGGAGTTCGTCGCGTTCCAGCGGGAGTGGTTCGAGCTGTTGCACCGTGCCGGATTCGCGGTGCCGCACTGGCCCCGCGAGCACGGCGGCGGCATGTCCGTCGAGCGGCAGGTCGTGCTCTATCAGGAACTCGCCGCGCACGACGCGCCCCGGCTGGTGCTGTCCTTCGTCGCGATCCATCACGCCGCGGCCACCCTGCTCGGGGCCGGCACACCCGAGCAGATCGCCCGCCACCTGCCCGCCATCGCCGCGGGCGAGATCTGGGTGCAGGGTTTCTCCGAGCCCGAAGCCGGGTCCGACCTGGCCGCGCTGCGAACCTCCGCCCGGCGTGAGGGTGCGGAGTTCGTCGTGACCGGTCAGAAAGTGTGGGCCAGCGGCGCCCAGTACGCGGACTGGTGCCTGTTGCTGGCCCGCACCGATCCGGATGCGCCCAAGCGACAAGGTATTTCGTACTTCCTGCTCGATATGCGCAGTCCCGGAATCGAAGTCCGGCCGATCCGGCAGGCGACCGGGGAAGCGCACTTCTGTGAGATCTTCCTGGATCAGGTGCGGATCCCGGCCGCCAACCTCATCGGTCCCGAACACGGGGGCTGGCAGGTGGCGCAGCGGACCCTGGGTGCCGAACGCGGATTGACCATGCTGGAGCTCGCCGAGCGCCTCGGCAACGCCGGATTCGACCGCCTGGTGCGCGAATGCCTGACCCCGGACCCGCTGGGCGGGCGGCCCATCGATGATCCCCTGGTGGCCGACCGCCTCGCCGTCCTGGACATCGAGATCACCGGACTGCGAGCGCTGTGCCGGGATCTGGTCGAACGTCACGCCACCGATACCGTCGGCCCCGCCGATGCCTCGATCGTGAAGCTCTACTACAGCGAATTGCTGCAGCGCACCATGGATTTCGCCACCGAGATCGGCGGCGTCCCCGCCCACACCGTCCTGCGCAAGCCGATGTCCGGCGGCTGGGAGTCCGGGGCCTGGGTTCTGGATTTCATCGGCTCCTGGGAGTGGACGATTCCGGGCGGGGCCAGCGAGATCCAGCGCACCATCATCGCCGAACGCGGCCTCGGCCTCCCGCGCCCCTCGAAGGAGAGCTGATGGTTCCCGCCACCGAGTTCGCCGAACTGCACGGGGAGTTGCGGCAGGTTGCCCGCGACCTGCTCGGCCGGTCGGATCCGGCCCGCGCGGTGGATTGGGCCACGATGGCGCGCGCCGGGTGGCTAGGTCTGGAGGTGGGCGTCGAATACGACGGTGCGGCAGCGACATTCACCGAAGTCGCGGTGCTACTCGGTGAGATCGGCCGCGCCGCGGCGTGTACGGCGTACCCCGGCGTCGCCGCGCTCGGACTCGGGGCGCTGCTGGCCGTGGCACCCGATCCCGACCGCGATCACCTACTGGCGGAATCGGTTTCCGGTGCGGCCGTTCCGGTCACGGTCCTGGACAGCCGAAACATGACCGCCGCCAAACCCACGTTCCACCTGGCCGGCGGCCACCTGCGAGGCGACGCGGACCTGGTGCTCGACGCCCCCCTCGCGACGCACCTGCTGGTCCCCGCCTTCACCCGCGACGGATCCCGCGTGCTGGCCATGGTCATCCCCGGCACGCCCGGCCTTACCGT
This sequence comes from Nocardia sp. NPDC057668, assembly GCF_042799795.1. Classification (NCBI taxonomy): domain Bacteria; kingdom Bacillati; phylum Actinomycetota; class Actinomycetes; order Mycobacteriales; family Nocardiaceae; genus Nocardia; species Nocardia sp. NPDC057668. Next base: position 252,047 of record NZ_JBHVIC010000004.1, read on the forward strand.
GTCCGCCCGCCCCGCCGTAGACCACACCCGCCGCCTGGGCCGCGTTCACGCCGACAACGTCCGCGCGGCGGCGGTCTGGGACCTGGTTCCCGACCCTCGCACTGCCCTGGGCCACCTCCACGACCGCGCCGCCCTGGCAACGGCCTGCGACAGCCTCGGCATCAGCGAGGCGATGCTCGAGGCCACCGTCGCCTACACGAAGGTTCGTCACCAGTTCGGCTGCCCGATAGGCACTTTCCAGGCGGTGCAGCACGCCTGCGCGGACATGCTCGTGGACATCACGGTTGCCCGCCAATTGCTGGCCGCCGCGATCCGGGCCATGGCGACGAACGACCCCGGCACTCCCACCGCGGTCTCGATGGCCAAGTCCCACACCACCGCCGCGGCCGTCCGCATAGCCGGAAAGGCGATGCAACTGCACGGCGGCATCGGCTACACGTGGGAACACAACCTCCACACCTACCTGAAACGTGCCACTCTGAACCGCTCCCTCTTCGGCTCACCCGCGGCCCACCGCCGCCGCCTGGCCACCCGATACCTGGACCGGTAGCGGCCGTTCCGCACGTGCGCCGGTCACATCGGCGGAGTGTCCACGAACTCCCCGAGGAGTCGAAGCCCGTACTGCCGCTCCACTTCTGCCACCGCGTCGGCAGGCAACTCCGGATTCTCATAGGTGATATTGAGCCAAAGAACCGGCAGCGCACCGGCAACCGCCAACAGTCGCTCGGGCACGAGTAGGTCGTTCGTCATGTCCTCGACCGTGAAGTACGCGCGCGCCTGGAATCGTGCAGACGGATACGACTCGAGGATCGGCCCGAGCATGCCCTTCAGCTCGAGGAGCCGGTCGTAGGCGTCCCGCTTGGTCTCCGCCCGCAGCGGTCCCGCCCATTCACGGCATGCCAGCGACATCGCTCGACAGTACAACCGTGGCGTGGATGCACGGGGTGTCGTGTCCGCAATACAGTCGCTGCCCGGCTGACCAGTGATTTGCTGGTCTTGTCGGCCCGGTGCGGCAGGATGCTCGTGCGCCCGGGACGACAGGTTCCGGCGCCGAAAGAAGGGCGGGGACATGACATTCCACCGATTCACCGAGTCCGCACGACGCGCAGCTCTGCTCGGCGCGCTGCCGCTTGCTCTCCTTGCCGGACCGGCGGTGGGCACCGGACATGCCGCCGAGGATCCACTGACCACCTGGTGCGATCTGTACCTCGGTCAGAGCAAGGCCGAAGTGATGGCCGCGATGGGAACAACGAACGGGCACCGGGCCGATTCGCTCGTCGAATTCATCCAGTGGATGCACGAGGGGTCGACGACCGCGGAGTGGAATCCGGACGGCGCGATCCTGTTCGCGGCCTTCGACAAGGACAACGTCACGATCAAGCTGCTGGCCTACGACGCGGCAGCCGGGGTCGACGGTGCCACCGCGCCCGCGGGCATTACCTGCGAGCCGTGGCGCGCCTCCTGATCCTGAACCGGGGCGGGGTGTGCGGATCGGCGTAGCGAACGCGGCAATCCGGACGCGAGTGTCGGCGTATGGTTGCTGAAGATTGCCAGCAAATTGCTCGACCGTGGCAGTCAGACGTACCGCACTTCGACGGAGGCGTGATGAGCGTACTGTCCGATGATCTGCACACCTTGAGCTACGAAGCGTATGTCTACCTGTACCCGCTGGTGACGATGGACATCACCCGCACGCAGCAGACCGCGGGCGCGGCGGATTCGGCGTCGTTGTTCGGTCCGCTGAATCAGTTCCATCATGTGCGCCGGTTCCCGGACGCCGACTTCCGATCGGTGGTGCGTCCGAACTTCGACACCCTCTATTCATCCGCGCATCTGGACCTCACCCGCGGCCCGGTCCGCCTCCACGTTCCCGACAGCGGCGACCGCTACTTCATGCTGCCGATCCTCGACGCGTGGACCGATGTGTTCGCCAACCCCGGCAAACGCACCACCGGCACCGGCGAACAGGACTACATCATCACCGGTCCCGGTTACCGCGGCACGGTGCCCGACGGGGTGCCCGTGCTGAACTGCCCGACGCCGCACGCCTGGATCATCGGACGCACCCAGACCAACGGCCCCGCCGACTACGACGCGGTCCACCAATTCCAGGAGGGACTGGGCCTCACCGAACTGGGCGAGCCCGCCCCCCTTCGATCCGACCCGACCATCGACACCACGACCGAACCGCTGCGGACGGTCAACACCATGCCGGCCACCGACTTCTTCGTCCGCGCTGCCGCCGCGTTGCGTGTCGATCCGCCGCACAGCACCGATTTCTCACAACTGGCCCGCATCTCGCTGCTCGGGATCGTGCCCGGCCGGGATTTCGACCCCACCCGGTTCTCCGCGGACGAACTCGCCGCCATCGAGTCCGGGGTGGCGGCAGCCCGGACCGGGCTGGGTGCATCGATTCCCAAACTCGCGCCGCCCGTCAACGGCTGGGTCACCGTTCTCGGCGCGATGGGCGTCTACGGCAACGACTACGCCAAACGGGCCACCATCACCCTGGTCGGGCTGGGCGCGAACCCGCCCGAAGACGCGATCTACCCCCTGGCCGTCACCGATGCCGACGGCGACCCCATGACCGGTGAAACCGACTACGTCATTCACTTCGCCGAGGGCAAACTCCCACCCGCCGCGGCGTTCTGGTCGGTCACGATGTACGACGCCGAAGGTTTCCAGATCCCCAACGAGCTCGACCGCTTCGCCCTCGGAGACCGAGATGCCCTGCAATACAACGAGAACGGCTCCCTGGATATCTACATTTCGACCAAAAACCCCGGCCCCGAACGGGAATCGAACTGGCTCCCCGCCCCCGCCGGCCCGGTCGGGATCACGATGCGCCTCTACGCACCCCGCCCCGAAGCTCTCGACGGAACCTGGACTCCACCCCCGATTCGCAAGGCCTGAGTGTGCTTGAATCGGCGGTCGGTCACCGTGATCCGCGGCCGAGTAGCGCGTTCCGCGCTGGTGAGTAGTTTCGCGGTGGGCGGATTCGTGCGTGGCCGGGAGGATTCGGCACGTGCCCCAGAATTCGACTGCCCCGCAACAGGTATTCGTCCACCCGCGCTTGCTTTGGACCGGCTCGGCCCTACTGCTGACCGGCCGCTCGTGCCGGCAACGTAGTTCTGCTGGGAAGCGGTAGATCCCGTGCGGGAAGTCCCGATCGTAGGGGAGTTCGTCGGGGGCCTGATCGTAGGCGCCGCGCCCCTGGCTTCGTCGCTCCTGATCCTGTACATCGTGCTGCGGTTGTGGGTCAATCGCGTCACGATGCGATTGCTCGGCCGGGGCATCGTCGCAACCGGTATGTACCAACTGCTCCACGGCGTGGCGGTGGTCCCGATAGCCCTGTGGCTTTCGCTTCTCCCCTTGGCATTGTGGTGGTTCTACTGCGGTGCAGTCACTTTCGCAGTAGGCGTTTCGATCGCGCTGATACTCCAGCTGCTGGTCTACCCATTCGCGAGGTTCCTGTACATCTTCCTATGGGACAACCCGGAGGCCCTGCTGAATGAGGCGTCCCATCCCGTCGACACCAGCGCAAGGAGCGGAAGGACAAGGCGTGCTTATGATCTCGACGTGACGTATGCGCTGTATGCCTGGGGAAGCTTCATCGACGAGGTCGGCCTGAACCGCGATCCGGGCTGGCTCGACGCCGCCCTGCTGCGCGGCGAGCGGGACGTTGTCAGCACCGACTTGATGATCGGTGATACCGAGACGTTGCGCGTGGATGGGCCGGGCACGATCTTCGACGTCGACGGCCGGAGGCTCCGCGGCCACGACCTGGTGGGCCGCGACCTGACCGCCGCGAACTGGCAGGTCGCACACATCCTGGTGGCCACCGACGGCACCCGGGAACATGCGCTGACGTTCATGGCGGAGGTCGAGCAGGACGGCGAGTACGAGATCGACGATGAGCCGCAGGACAATCCGGTCGGCGTGGGCGAGGTCGTGAAGCTGTGGTCGGACCAGCACGGCCAGTGGGATCTGGCCCTGGTCCGGGTGTAGTCGGCAGTCCTCGGCTACGGCATTCTTGGTCAACTCGAGGCGGGGTCGTCCAGCGCAATCGACTTCATCCCGTGCCGATCGGCCACGAGTCGTTGGCGTTCTTCCAGGCAGTAGAGATCAACAACCTTGACCAATGACTCGATGTCGCAGTTTCGGAGATGGTTTCGGTTGAAGGCGAATGCGGCCTCGGCGCGGGTATTCCATGCGAGGTTCATCAAGCGGAGGACAGCCTTGTCGTCCCCCGGCTCGATGAACTCCATCGCGAAGAGTTGAAACCCGTGTTCCTCGGCGGAGCGTCGCAGCGTCGCATCCAGCTCGACGATGTTTGGCAGATCGTGCGGCAACAGGCCGATCGCACGTCCGGTTGCGACCGGGGTAGGCGAGAACCCTGTGCGGTTCATCAGTACCTCCCCGGTAGTGGTCCGTATGCGCGATATGAGGGTTGCCTGCTGACTCGTCGCCCGCGGTCGGTCGATCGCCATCTCGCCGGGCCCTGGAGAGTGGCCATCACAAGCCCTGATCGCCTCAGCCCCAACAGCGCCCGGCGGATGGACGTCTCGGGAATTCCTGTCGTGCGAGTCAGCTGTCGGACGGTCATGGCTTCAGTGACGCTCGACACCGGCAGTGCGGCAAGAATTGTTGCCTGTTGTTCGGTGAGGGCCATGACTATCGACCCCCGCTGACCGGTGGGATCGGTGCTCCTGCCGGTATGAAGGCCATCGCGAGAACTACTTCCATGTCGGTGCCCCCAGTTCCTTGCATGCCGTTGGACGTGCAGACGTCGGCGGTTGTCGACGCTGCCGGTCGGTATCGCCGGTTCTGTCCGGTGATCAGGTACTACTTCCAACCTTGGCTGTCCTCAGCTGCTGAAAGAAGTGACCGCAGGTGTACCGCGCGAGTACTCTCGGGCCACCGAATCGGTTAGGGGTGAGCCGATGGCCACGTGTGCTCGATGGACCGGCATCGAAACCAACGCTTTTCGAATAGCGCTGCGGCTCAAGCAGGAGCCGTTCGCAGAGTTTGTCGGCGTGTCACTGGACACCGTGAAGAAGTGGGAACGTCGTCGAGAGACGATTGCGCTGAGTAGCGCTTACGCGGCGCGCATGGATGAGCGACTACTGGCCGCGGACGCGGCCGTCGTACAGCGCTTTCAATCGCTACTCGGCACAGGAGCCGCATCACAGACACCCCTCGCCGAGACGCCTAGCTCCGATTTCTTGGACGGTGATGACAGCGTCGTGGTCTCCGGTCGCACGCTCGCGGGCGAGATCGTTCTCGTATCGGTGCCGCGTCGGACATTCGTCACCTCGGTCGGCGCCGGCGCGGTCTGGGCAGTGACTGCCGGTGGTGACGCGGCGATGAGAAAAGCATTGGCAGGCAAGGCGTTTGCCGGAATGTTCGCCGGCGCTCGAATCGACCACATCAAGCACTTCAACTCGCTACGGATGTCGTTGATCGAGTCCGACAACGTCTACGGATCGGCGCGCACCCTCCCGCATGTCGTCAGTGCGCTTGACCTGTTGGATCAACTCAAGCGATCGAAAGTCGCTGACGCCGAAACTCTTTTGAAGATGCGGGCGATGTTCGCCGAGACGGCCGCGTGGCAGTTCCAAGACCAGTGCGACTATGCCAGCGCCCAGTTCTGGGCGGCGCGTGCACTGCAGTGGTCACACCAATTGGCAGACGACTACTACATCGGCCTCTCGCTGGTGCGGATGAGTCAGCTGGCCTGCGACCAGGGCGATGCTGACGAAGCCGAAGAGCTGGCCACCGCGGCGCACCGCAGCGCTCCCGGCGATTCGCTGTTCGCCGCAGCATCGCTGACGTTCCGAGCACATGCGTTGGCGCTCGATCACGACCGTGCCGGAAGTGCCCGCGCCTACGATCAGGCGCGGCGAACTGTCGAGCGCGCCGGCCAGGATCCGGAATGGGGGATGTTCCTCGACGATTCCTACATCGACGCCCACCAAGCTCACACATTCGCTGAAATCGGGGAATTTACGAGCGCGACAAGACAGTTCGAAGACGCGATATCGCGCATGCAGCCCGGTTACCTGCGCGACAAGGGGGTTTACCTGGCTCGCGCGGCAGTGGCACACATGTACGCGGGCGAAATCGAACCGGCCGCTGCCCTCGGAACGGAGGCGTTGGAGATCGGTGTGGGCACCGCCTCGGCGCGCATACTGCGCAAGGTGCGGCAGCTGTCGGGCATGATCGACACCGGCAGTACCCAAGCCGGCGTCGCGGAGTTCCGGGATGCCTTCGCGACCTGGAAGGCTCAGGAGTGGCCCGACCGTATGTAGTGCTTTCTGTTGCTGTGAGTCTCGACGGCTACATCGACGACACTATTCCCGAACGGCTCTACCTCTCCAACGATCGGGACTTCGACGGTGTCGATCAGCTGCGAGCCGAGTCGGATGCGATCCTGATCGGTGCGGAAACAGTGCGACGCGACGATCCACGGCTGTGGCTCAGGAGCCGTGAGCGGCGCGATTCCCGTGTGGCCGAAGGGAAGCCGGCGAACCTGTTGAAGGTTACGGTGACCCGTTCCGGGAACATTTCGCCCGATGCCCGCATGTTCCATCACCATGTCGAGGCGGGTCGGCCGATCGTCTACACCACAGCAGACGGGGCTGCGAAGATCGGTGAATCTTTGGACGGGGTCGCCGATGTCCTCGAGATCGGCGGCGAGGACTTCTGGGGGGCGCTGCTGGACGATTTGGAAAAGCGCGGAGTGCGCCAACTGATCGTCGAGGGCGGGACCCAAATCCACACGGCCTTTCTCGAAGCCGGACTGGCGGACGAACTGCGCTACGCCGTCGCACCCCTGCTCATCGGGCAGGGCGTCGCGCCACGGTTCGTGAACCCCGCCGAATTCCCCGGTGGTTCGCGTCGCCGGCTGGAGTTCGTCGACTGCACCGCCCTCGACGATGTCGTGGTTCTGCGGTACCGCCCGAAGAACACCAGCGAGATACCGCCCGGGGATTAGTGGCATTCGGTGGCGCAAGCGCATCGGCGAATCTCGTGTCCGACTTACCGGCGAGCGCAGGATCCACCGCTGGCTCGTCGGAGACCGGCCGTGCGACGGGAGGCCCCGGGAACCTCCGCTTCATCCGATTCGGGTGAGGCATCTCCGGCCGTCGAGCCGGATCATGGCCCGCATGTCCGAATCAGCCGCGGGCCTGGGCCCGGTAGAACTGGTCGTGCTCACCTTTCCCGGCAACGTGCTGGCGTCCGCGGTCACCGCGGAACTGCGGGCGGTGCTGGACGGGGGATTTGTGAGCGTCTTGGACCTCGTGTATCTGTCCAAGGACGCCGACGGCGACATCACCGAGAAAGAGTTCGGGGAACCGCTCGACGAGCTCGGGCTGGGGGAATTGGCCGCGGCGCGTGAGTTGATCAGCAACGAGGATCTGGAGCTCGTGCGCGGAGCGCTGCCGGCGGGGTCCTCGGCGGTGATCGTGGTGTACGAGCAGACGTGGGCGCGCGGGCTGGGGGAGGCGGTGCGCGCCGCCGGGGGTGAGGTCGAACTGCACGTCCAGGTCCCGCGCGACGTCCTTGCCGCCGCGTTGGTCGACGCCTAGAAAGGGTGCGGAAATGCTTCGCAGAGGACGAATCGGACGGCCCGGGCTGCTGGGCACGGTGGCGCGCACGGCGGTCGTCGCAGGGACGGCCAGCGCCACCGCGAACGCGGTCAACCGGCGCGGCGAGCAGCGCGCGGCCGAACAGCAGGCCTACGCCGCGCAGAACGCACCGGTCCAGCCCGTCTACGCCCCGCCTGCCGCGCCCCAGGGCGAGGATCTCGTGGCCAAGCTGGAACAGCTGGGCAAGCTGCACGCCACCGGCGTGCTGTCGGACGCGGAGTTCGCCGCCGCGAAATCCCAGCTGCTCGGCTGAATTCCACCCCGCCGTTCGCTGGCACCCGAGCCGCTCCTGCTGCTGCGGCGTGGCGAACTCTCCGCCGACTCCCGAAAAGGCAAGGTGGAGGCCACGATCGAGGTCCGGTGAGCGGCGGTGGAGGTGGTCGGTGCAGACGAGCGGTTCGGTGACTTCGGCACGCAAAGGAATGGTGTGCGTCCCGGGCGGTGAGTTCGTGATGGGCTCGCTGGACTTCTTTCCCGAGGAGCAGCCGCTGCGCACGGTGTCGGTCGAGCCGTTCTGGATGGACGCGCACCCGGTGACCAACACCGCGTTTCGCCGGTTCGTGCGCGCGACCGACTACGTGACCATGGCCGAGCGGGAGCTGAATCCGGCCGATTTCCCGGGCGCCGACCCGGCGGATCTGGTGCCCGGCGCGCTGGTGTTCACGCCGACCTCCGGGCCGGTGCCGCTCGACGATTGGCGGCGGTGGTGGTCGTGGTCCGCGGGCGCGTGCTGGCGGCATCCCGGCGGAGCCGGCACGAATCTCGATGGGCGCGAACACCATCCGGTGATTCACATCGCGTACGCCGACGCGGCCGCCTACGCCGAATGGGCGGGCAAGACGCTGCCGAGCGAGGAGCAGTGGGAGTTCGCCGCACGTGGCGGACTGGCCGAAACCACCTACGCCTGGGGTGCGGAGTTCGAACCGCGCGGACGGCGCATGGCCAATACCTGGGTGGGTCGATTCCCCTGGGAGTTCCTGCCGGGCCGGGGACAGACGGCGCGACCCGGCACGACCAAGGTCGCCGGCTATCCGCCCAACGGATACGGCCTGTTCGACATGACCGGCAACGTGTGGGAGTGGACAACCGACTACTTCCGTCCCGGCCATCGGGAGGCTCCGGCGACTTCGTGTTGCAGCCCGACCGGCGGACCCGCGGGGTTCGAACCACCCCCGCTCGAGCCGGGTGAACGGTTCGCGCGCCGGGTGGTCAAGGGCGGGTCGTATCTCTGCGCGCCGAACTACTGCCTGCGCTACCGTCCGGCCGCTCGGCAGGGGCAGACCGAGGACACCGCGACCGCCCATCTCGGCTTCCGCTGCATCACGCCCAATTGACGAACCGGCAAACGATAGTCGATCGATCGAACTGGGGTTATAGGCTTTGGCTAAGATTTAGCAACTTTTCTGCGGGGCAGTGCGTCAGCACTACGAGCGTCGAAACAGCGTGCCTAGTCTCCGGGCATGACTTCGTTGGATGGCGAGCAGTCGAACGATTCCGAACCCACTCCCGCGCCCCGCAAACTCTCGAGGCGATTCATGCTCGGCGGCCTCGCGGCAGCGGGTGCGGGCGCTGCGGCCGCCCCACTGCTGGCCGCCTGCGGCAACGACAAGTCCGACGGCCCGCCGGGATACGGGACCGGGATCAACGAGGGCTTCGATGGCGACATCGAGCTCGACGTCCGCGATTCCAAGCCGGACTGGACCCCCTTCGAGGTGAAGAAGGCCCCCGAAGGCGCACCCAACGTGCTGGTGGTGCTGTTCGACGACACCGGCCTGGCGTCGTGGTCTCCCTACGGTGGCCGGATCAATATGCCGACCCTCCAGAAGCTGGCCGACGAGGGCCTGACCTACACACAGTGGCACACCACCGCCCTGTGCTCGCCCACCCGCTCCACCATGCTGACCGGGCGCAACCATCACGTGAACCGATTCGCCTCGATCACCGAGTCCACCAACGGTTTTCCCGGCGCGGCCGGTCGCCTGCCCGCGCAGTGCGCGACGGTCGGTCAGATCCTGCAGGACAACGGCTACTCCACGTTCTGGGTGGGCAAGAACCACAACGTGCCCGAGGAGGACGTGTCCTCCGGCGGCTCGAAGTCGGAATGGCCCCTGGCGAAGGGTTTCGACCGGTACTACGGCTTCCTCGGCGGTGAAACCAACAACTGGTATCCGGACCTGGTGGAGGACAACCGGTTCATCGAACCCCCGCAGACCCCGGAACAGGGCTATCACCTGTCGAAGGACCTGGCGGACAACGCGATCAAGATGATCCGCGATCAGCGCTCCTCGAATCCGTCCAAGCCCTGGTACATGTGGTTCTGCCCCGGCGCAAACCACGCCCCGCATCACAGCCCGGCCGAATACGCCGAGAAGTACAAGGGCCAGTTCGACGACGGCTACGAGGCGTACCGCACGTGGGTGCTGGGCCGGATGATCGACAAGGGCATCATGCCCCAGGGCACCCAGCTCACCCCGCTGAACCCGCTGCCGAAAGACGTTGCGCTGGACGATGATCAGGTGCTGCCGTGGGATTCGCTCAGCGCCGATCAGAAGCGGTTGTTCTCCCGCATGGCGGAGGTCTTCGCCGGATTCTCCGAGTACACCGATGCGCAGGTGGGCCGGATCATCGACTTCCTGGACCAGACCGGACAGCGGGAGAACACGGTCATCATGTTCGCCGCGGACAACGGCGCATCCGGTGAGGGCTCGCCGAACGGATCGGTGAACGAGAACAAATTCTTCAACGGCTATCCGGACTCGCTCGAAGAGAACATGCGGTACATCGATGTTCTGGGCACTCCGGCGACCTACAACCACTACCCGACGGGCTGGGCCGCGGCGTTCTCCACACCGTTCCAGATGTTCAAGCGCTACGCCCAGTTCTCCGGCGGCACCTGCGATCCGCTGGTCATCTCCTGGCCCAAGGGCATCAAGGCCAAAGGCCAACTGCGCCACCAGTACCACCACAGCACCGACATCGTCGCCACCATCTACGACGTCACCGGCGTGGAGATGCCCGACACCTACCGCGGCGTCAAACAGTATCCGCTCAACGGTGTTTCGATGCGGTACACCTTCGACGATCCCGACGCGGCCACCAAGAAGGAAAAGCAGTACTACGCCATGCTCGGCACCCGCGGCATCTGGCAGGACGGCTGGAAGGCATCCGCGATCCACGCCGCGATCTCGGGCGAAGGTCATTTCGACGACGACAAGTGGGAGCTCTACCACGTCGACGAAGACCGCTCCGAATCCAAGAACCTCGCCGACGAGAATCCGGACAAGCTCAAAGAGCTCATCGCGCTGTGGAATACCGAAGCCAAGGACAACTACGTCCTGCCGCTCGACGACCGCACCGCCGTCGAACAGCTCGGCGTCGAACGCCCGCAGGCCGAGCCCCCGCGCGACAAGTACGTCTACTACCCCGGCACCTCGCCGGTTCCCGAGGGCGTGGCGGTCAATATCCGCGGCAAGTCCTACAAGATCCTCGCCGATGTCGATCTCGCCCCCGATGCGCAGGGCGTGATCTTCGCGCACGGTTCACGATTCGGCGGTCACACGCTGTTCGTGAAGGACAACACCCTGCATTACGTCTACAACTTCCTCGGCATCGCTCCGGAGCAGGACTTCGTCGCCTCGCAGCCGCTCACCCCCGGCAAGCACGTGGTGGGTATGGAGTTCAAGATCGAGGGCAAGGGTCCCGACGGCGAATCCACCGGCACCACAACGCTGTACATCGACGGCCAGCCGGTCGGCACCGGACCCATGCGCGCCCAGGTCGGCAAATTCACCCTCGCGGGTGACGGGTTGTGCGTCGGCTGGGACAGCGGCGACAACGTGTCGCAGCAGTACCAGCATCCCGGCACGTTCACCGGCGGCACCATCGCCGACGTCACCATCTCCACGGGCAACGAGACCTACGCCGATCTGCAGAAGGAAGCCGCGGCGGCGCTGTCGCGCAACTAGCGGTATCGAATTGCGTTGTGGAGTAGCACAAAGCGCTTCCTCGCAGCGTCGCCCAACGTCGGCCCGAGCTCCCCGGAGCGGGCCGGCGTTGTGTCGGTCATATGATGCGCACGGAAGATCGTGGTGCGGGCTGAGACTTCGCGCCGCGCCTTGGATGCGGCGGCTGCCGGTGACTCTCGACCACCGCGCGGTGCGCCGGCCTAGAGGCGCGTAGCCGAACGAACCAGGTCCGCAACGGCTTTGGACCTGCTGTGCGGCGGCCAGGCGATGACGGTCGTGACCGCCGGTGCGTCCGGCACGGGCACGATCGCGTGCTCGTCGCGGAGCTGGGCGCGAACCGACTCGGGCATCAGCGCGCAGGCTCGTCCGAGTGCGATCAGCTGGGTCAACTGGGTGTGGTCGCGGACCTGCGGTCCGGGGCCGTCCGGATAGCTCCCATCCCGGCGCGGCCAGCGTGGCAGGGGCAGGTCCGGCAGGTCGGTGATCTCGGCCATCGACAGGTGGGACCGGGTCGAGAGGGGATGCCCCGCGGGCAGGACCGCGACCTGCTGTTCGGTGTGCAGGTCCTCGGTATCCAGTCCGGATGTCGTGTCGTACGGCCGGTGAAGGAGCGCGACGTCGGCATGCCCGTTGCGGAGCAGGCCCTCGGGTTCGCCCGGCCCGCAGAGCATCACCTCGACGTCGATCGCGAAGGGCTCGGCGGCGTAGGCGTCCAACAGCTTCGACAGCAGTTCCCTGGACGCGCCGGCCTTGGTGGCCAGCACCACCCCGGGCCGGTCGGCGGCGGCGCGGCGGGTGCGGCGTTCGGCGGCCTCGACCGCTTCGAGTGCGAGTCGAGCCTCGCGCAACAGCACTGCTCCCGCGTCGGTCAAAGCGATGGCGCGAGTCGTGCGGTGCAGCAGGACGACTCCGAGCCGCCGTTCGAGTTGCTGAATGGCTCGCGAGAGTGGTGGTTGCGCGATCGTGAGCCGCTGGGCCGCCCGCCCGAAGTGCAACTCCTCGGCGACGGCGACGAAATAGCGCAGCTCTCGCGTTTCCACCGGGACATCGTATCCGCCCGCAACCACCATCGATACCCGTGCGGTATCAATGTTCACTCGATCGGTCTTGGACGCGGAGTCGGGGGCCGCAGCAGGATCGTTCCTGTGAGTGAACAGACGATTGCGCTGGTGACCGGCGCGAACAAGGGAATCGGCTACGAGATCGCCGCTGGCCTGGGCGCCCTCGGCTGGCGCGTCGGTGTGGGTGCGCGTGATCGGCAGCGCCGGGAGACCGCCGTGGAGAAGCTGCGCGCGGCGGGGGCCGACGCGTTCGCCGTGCCGCTCGACGTCACCGATGACGCGAGTGTGGCCGCGGCGGCCGAGCTGATCGCCGATCAGGCCGGCGGGCTCGATGTGCTGGTCAACAACGCGGCGATCACCGGCGGTTTCCCGCAGTCGCCGACCACGGTGGCACCCGAGACCGTGCGAGATGTCGTGGATTCCAACGTGATCGGGGTCATCAGAGTGACCAACGCGATGCTGCCGATGCTGCGCGCCTCGACCGCGCCGCGGATCGTCAACATGTCCAGCAGCGTCGGCTCGCTGACGCTGCAGACCACGCCCGGCATCGACATGGGTCCGCTGCCCGTCGCCTACCTGGCCTCGAAGACCTTCCTCAACACCCTGACCATCCAGTACGCCAAGGAACTGGCCGGGGCCGGTATCTTGATCAACTCGGGGTGCCCCGGGTACACCGCGACAGACCTCAACGACTTCCGCGGCGTCCGGACGCCGGAACAGGGTGCGGCCATTGCGATTCGGCTCGCGACGCTGGCCGCCGACGGTCCGACCGGCGGGTTCTTCGACGACGCCGGTGCGGTGCCGTGGTGACGGTTCCTTCGCGAAGCCGGGTATACGCCGAAGGAGAAGCATGAAGGCGGTCAGATACGACGGGTTCGGCGGTATCGGCGTCCTGCGGATCGACGAGGTGGACCGCCCGGTACCCGGGGCCGGTCAGGTCCTCGTGCGGGTCGAAGCGGCGGGCATCAACCCCGGTGAAGCGGCCATTCGAACCGGGGCGATGGCCGACATCTTTCCCTCGGCCTTCCCATCGGGGCAGGGGAGCGATCTCGCCGGTGTCGTCGCGGAAGTCGGCGCCTGGGCCGGTCGATTCGCCATCGGCGACGAGGTGATCGGCTTCTCCGAGAAGCGTTCTGCTCAAGCGGAGTTGGTCCTGGTCGAGGTCGGGAACCTCGTGCATAAGCCGGTCGAGGTTCCCTGGGCGGTGGCGGGCGGTCTCTACGTCGCCGGTGTGACGGCCTGGGGCGCGGTGCATTCCGTGCACCTCGAGCAGGGCGACACCGTCGTCGTCTCCGCGGCCGCCGGGGGAGTCGGCTCACTCGCCGTCCAGCTCGCCCGCCGAGCGGGAGCCACGGTGATCGGCCTGGCGAGCAGGCGCAACCATGAGTGGCTGCGTGGTCACGGCGTGATCCCGGTCGAATACGGTGACGGCGTCATCGACCGGATCGAGGCCGAGACCCCCGGTGGCGTGGATGCGTTCATCGACACCCACGGCGACGGCTACGTCGAACTTGCCCTCGCCCTCGGTGTGTCGCCCGAAAGAATCGACACCATTGCCGATTTCGCCGCGGCCGCGAAGTACGGCGTCAAGACCGAACCCGGTCCCAACCCCCGCCCGGGCGCCGAGATCCTCACCGAGCTGGCCACCCTGGTCGCGGCAGGCCGCCTCGAGGTTCCGATCGCGAAGGTGTACCCGCTTTCCCGGGTCCGCGAGGCCTACGCGGACCTCGAACGCCGCCACACCCACGGCAAGATCGTGCTCGAACCCTGACCCGCCCCGGGTGGGCATATCGCGTCAATCGTGCAGAAATTGTCGCGCAACCAGGTAATTCGCACTACGAACTACGATATCGGTCCCATGTATCCTGGCCGGGTGAGCAAGAATTATGACGGCCATATCGGCGTGGTATCCGGGCTGGTGCGGTCGGCGTTCCTGGTAGATGCCGTCTATACGGAATCGGCTCGAGAGCACGGCATCACCATGCAGCAGGGGCAATTGCTGTGCCTGCTGATGGCGCGACCGAAGAGCATGGGAGAGCTGGGCGCGCTGCTGCGGCTGGCGAAGTCGAGCGTCACAGGCCTGGTCGAACGCACCGAGCGCAACGGGTGGGTGAGCCGGGAGCCGGATCTGCGGGACGCGCGGACGATCCGCGTCGCGCTCACGCCGGCGGGGGATCGGTTCGCCCGGACGTTCTATGCCGAAACGTGCGCGCGGATCGAGCGATTGACCGACACCCTCGACCCCGCCGAGCGGGATGGGCTGGGTGAGCTCCTCGGCCGCGTCGTGGCGGACAACCAGGTTCCGGAACTGTTCGTGTAGTCGACAGCCGCACCTCGCCACTTGCAGTTCGTAGTACGAACTATTATGGTTCGTACTACGAACTTAATTGCTGGTTGAAGAGTGCGGGCGCCGCCGGTCTCCGAGAGTCGTTGAGCTACGCACTGTTTCGCGAAAGGTGCTCCCATGTCCCTACCCGATGTCACCTTCGGATTCGGCGCACACAGCGGCGTCGACGACATTCCCGAACTACTGCGTGCGGCCGAACAGGCCGACCGAGACGGACTCGACCTCTTCTCCCTGTCGGACCACCCCTACCTCGCCGACCGCGTCGACGCTTACGCCGCAATCGGTTTCGTCCTCGGCCGCACCCGGCGCATCGCGGGGATCGCCAATGTGACCAACCTGCCCACCCGTCCCGCCCCCATGCTCTCGCGCACCGTGACCTCGCTCGCTGCCCTGTCCGGCGGCCGCATCGTCCTCGGCATGGGCGCGGGCGGCCTCTGGAATCGCATCGCCGATATGGGTGTTCCGCCCCTGTCCGCCGGCGACGCCGTCGATGCCTTCGAAGAGGCGATCACACTGGTGCGCAAACTCTCCGGCGGCGGTGGGCCCGTCACACATCAGGGCCGCTTCTACCGCGTGCACAACATCGACCCCGCCGCCACGCCGGCGCCGCCGGTGTGGACCGGGTCGGTCGGCAAGAAGTCCCTGGCCGCCACCGGCCGGGTGGCCGACGGCTGGATCCCGGGCCACGCCGCCGACTGGCGCAGCGACCGCTACCGCACGTCCCGCCCCATCATCGACGCCGCGGCGCTGGAAGTCGGCCGCGATCCCGGCGAGATCCGCACCGTCTACAACCTCCCCGGCATCATCACCGACCAGCCGCTGCCCGACACGCGCAACCCTGAAGGCCGTTGGCTCGGCGGTTCCCCGGACCAGTGGATAGCGGAACTGACCGAGGCCGTACTGCACTACGGCGCAGGAGGTTTCACGCTCTTCTCACCCTCGGGCGGTATGCAGGACTCCCGTTCCCTCGCTGTCTGGGCGCAAGAAATCGCCCCGGCCGTCCGGACTGCGATCGTCAAGTAGCGGTCTGTCGGTCGGCTGCCTTCGCCCATGCCGGTAGCCACGTTCCGCGATCGGGTTCGCTCGCTCGCCGGGACCGAAGGTGATCGCGGAGCGCGGGGAGGCCCGGGTGGGGATTGTCGGCCCGCCAGATGATCGATATGGGGTAGATCGGTGTCGGGTTGTGGATCGAGACGCGTCGTAGGTCGTAGCTGTCCGGCCAGAGGTAGCGCGAACCGGCGCCGATGAGTGTAGACAGGCCGGCTGAGGCGGAGATTTCTTCCAGCACAGACTCTTTGGCGAAGACCGGACCGCCGCGGTCGATGGTGAAGCCGAGGATGCTGGCGAATTCGGCGTAGTAGTCGGCCACCTCGCCGTGGGCCGGCAGGCCGGGCATCCAGATTCGGTGCCCGGCCAACTGTGCGGGTGTGATCGCGGGACCCGCACCGAGGGGATGGCGCGGGCCGGTGAGTAGCTGGTGGGGTTCGTCGACGGCGCGGGCCGTGCGAATCGTCGGGGGAAGAGGGTGGTGGGCCGGGACCGCGTGGAAGGTGGCGTCGATCGTTCCCGCGTCCACGGCGGCCACCGCGGCGTCGAGGTCGGCGTCCATGAGCGTGACGACGTCCAGTCCGATCGTGGGGTGGGTGCGATGGAAATCGTGCAGGGCATCCGCCGAAACGATGCGGCGGGCAACGACATCGACGCGCAGCGGGCGACTGCCGGGACGTACGGACGCGTCGGCGCGGTGGACGGCGTCGAGTATCGCGCGGGCGTGGGGCAGGAACGTCCGGCCGTCGGCCGTGAGCTCGACGCCCCGGGGCGTGCGGGCGAACAGGCGCACGCTCAAGTGCTTCTCCAGGGCGGCAACGCGTTTGGACACCGCCTGCTGAGTGATCGCCAGCTCGGCCGCGGCCTCCTGGAACTGGCCCACCTCCGCGGCGGTGACGAAGGTGCGTACGGCGTCGAGATCCACCACGCAGAACCTACCCGTACAACCGATGGTTGTGGCTCGCCGAGCGCGCGGTTGTTTGATCGCGGACCCGCGGAATTGCTTTGATCTCGGCGTTCGACAGCGAAGGCGGGAGGTGGCGCGGGTGGTCGGCGGACGAGATCTGGGGCGGCGGTTCGGATGGTTGTGGGGGTCCTACGCGGTCAGCGCCTACGGGTCCGGGCTCGGCTTCGGTGCGTTGCCGCTGATCGCGGTGCTGGTGCTGGACGCGAGCGTGTTGCAGGTGTCGGTGCTGTCCGCCGTGGGGCCGGCGGTGGGCGCGCTGATCGCGTTGCCGCTGGGCCCGTGGGTGGAGTTCCGGCGCAAGCGACCGGTGATGATCGCGATGGACTTCACGCGGTTCGCAGCGATGCTGACGATCCCGGTCGCGTACGCCACCGGCAGGTTGAGTTTCGCGCAACTGCTGATCGTGGCGGCGGTGGTCGCAGCCGCCAAGATCGTGTTCGGCGCGGCGAGTGGGGCCTACCTGAAAAGCCTTGTCCGGCGGGAAGATCTGCTGGTCGCCAATGCGCGGTTCGAGTCGACGACGTGGAGTTCGATTGCGATCGGACCACCCCTGGGCGGTGCGGCGATCGGACTCTTCGGACCGGTGATCACCGTGGTGGCCGACGCCCTGAGCTACCTGCTCTCCGCGCTCGGGGTAATGGCGATCGGCGGCGGCGAGCAAGCGCCGGAGCGGAGCGGCAAGCCCGGACTGCGCGCAGCCGATGTGCTCGAGGGCTGGCGGCACCTGCTCACCCATCGCGGTCTGCGCGCGCTCTACCTGAACCAACTCTTGGTCAGCGGCTCGATCATGGCGACCGAACCCGTGCTGGCCGTGTTGATGCTCCGCGATCTCGGCTTCGCGCCCTGGCAGTACGCACTGGCCTTCGCCGCCCCCTGCGTCGGCGGACTGATCGGCTCACGCCTCGCCCCCCGCGTCGTAGCGCGCTACGGCCAACAGCGAGTCCTGCAGCTGTTCGGTGCATTTCGCGCGGTATGGCTGATCGGTCTGGCCCTGGTCCACCCCGGCGTCTCCGGTCTCGCGATCGTGATCCTCATCGAACTGGCGATCATCGTCGGCATGAGCCTGTACAACCCCGTGCTGGCGACCTACCGGCTCGAGAACACCCCCGATGACCTGGTGACCCGCACACTGTCGGCCTGGTCGATCGGCAGCGGCGTCACCATCGCCGCGCTCGGCGCTCTGAGCGGGTTGCTCGCGAGCCTGACCGGTCCGCGCACGGTCCTGGTGGTCGCCGGTCTCCTGGTCCTGCTGAGCCCGTTGCTGCTACCTCAAGGCCGCGACGCCTCCGGCCCGGTTTCACCCCGTTCGGGTGACTCCCCGACGGCCCGTCCGACGCTAGGTTCGGCCCGTCGGACATGAAAGCTTCCCGTGAACGGAGTCAGCATGTGCTACCAGCCCAAGGCCGCCACCGCACAGACCGCACAGGTCAACCGGGACGCGGCCGCGCTGTACGACCTCGCGAACACGCAGGACTTCACCGATTCGCGGCGCGGGCTGATTGCCGAGTTGCCCGGAAACGTCGTCCGGGAGGACGGCGGGGTGGTTTTCGATCCCCAGGACTTCGCGTGGATCAGGGACGAGGACGCCGCACCGGACACGGTGAACCCGAGCCTGTGGCGGCAGAGCCAGATCATTCGCCACGGCGGGCTGTACAAGATCGCGGACGGGCTCTACCAGGTCCGCAACAACGACATCGCCAACCTGACGATGATCGAGGGCGAGGACGGTCTCATCGTCATCGACTGCATGGCCGGTGTGGAATCCGCACGCCAGGGCATGGATCTGATTCGCGAGCACGTCAGCGACAAGCCGGTCGCCGCGGTGATCTACACCCACACCCATATCGACCACTACGGCGGCGTGAAGGGCGTGGTCGATCCCGAGGACGTCGCCTCGGGGAAGGTGCCGATCATCGCGCCCGGTCGCCAGTTCGACAAGTTCGCCCTCGGGGAGAACGTCATCGCCGGAAACGCCATGGCCCGGCGCAGCTTCTACGCCTTCGGCGGACTGCTCGATCTGAATGCCCAGGGCCACATCACCTGCGGCCTGGGCATCGTGAGCACGGCCGGCCCGACGATCTCCTACATCTCACCCACGGATCTGATCACCGAGACCGGCGTCCGCCGCGAGATCGCAGGTATCGAGTTCGAGTTCCTCTATGCCCCCGACACCGAGGCTCCGGAGGAAATGCACATCTGGATCCCGCAGCTCAAGGCCCTGACCTGCGCGGAGAATGCCAACCACTCGCTGCACAACATCCAGACGTTGCGCGGTGCGCGGACACGCGACGCACGCAACTTCGCCCGCTACCTGGACGAAACCCTCGAGCGCTGGGGCGATGAGGCCGAGGTGCATTACGGACCGCACACCTGGCCCGTGTGGGGCAACGAGCAGGTGACGGGCTTCATCGCCGCCCAGCGCGATGCCTACAAATACATTCACGACCAGGCGCTGCGTCTGGCGAACAAGGGCTACACCCCGCTCGAGGCCGCCGAGGTGATCGAGCTGCCCGAGGAGTTGCGCCGGACCTGGGCCAACCGCGGCTACCACGGCACCCTGCATCACGATGTGCGCGCGGTGTTCCACAAGGAACTGGGCATGTGGGACGGCGACCCGGTGTCGCTGCACCCGCACCCGCCGGTCGACTCCGCGCGGCGTTTCGTCGAATTCGCCGGCGCCGACGCGATTCTCGCCGAAGGCAAACGCGCGTTCGAGGCCGGCGATTACCGGTGGGCCACCGAGATCCTGCACAAACTGGTCTTCGCCGACCCCGACAACACCGCCGCCCGCGAACTACAGGCCGACGCCTACGAACAGATGGGCTACCAGGCCGAAGGCCCCCAGTGGCGAGGTATCTTCCTCAGCGCCGCAAAGGAATTACGCCTCGGCGTTCAACCCCCGCCCTACGTGACCGCGAGCCAGGACACGATCCTTGCGATGCCGGTGGACCTGCTGCTCGACTTCCTCGCGGTCCAGATAATCGGCGATCAGGCGGTAGCATCCGACATCACGATCAACCTGAACTTCACCGACATCGCCGAGGAATGGACGCTGTGGATCCGGCGCGGGGTCCTCAACGCACGCCGCGGAAAAGCCGCCGATGCGCGTCTGACGGTGACCGGCCCGAAACAGGCGTTGACCGGGGTGCTGCTGAAACCGGCCGTGGCGGACAAACTTTCGTCGGAGAAGGTCATCCAACTCGACGGCGACTCGTCCGTGCTGAAGGAAATGGCCGCGGTCCTGGACACCTTCGAGCCGACGTTCCCGATGGTGACTCCCTGATCCGGCTTCCCGGTGCGCCGCAGCCTTGTGATCCGGGTGGGTGGGTAAAGCAGATTCACACTGCGGCGTCGCTCGGTTGCGGTACGGCAGAGTGGTCGATGATGTTCAGGCAACAGCCCTGCCCAGCCAGTGCCGTGCGCGAGGATCGATCCGCTGCCCGATGATGGCCGAGACCTGTTCGAGCAATGCTGGTTGGATCTCGATCCCCACTGCTCGCGGTCCGGGATCGCCCATGAGCGAGAGGACACGGGGGACCAGGTCGCCGGGGATCTGCTGTACGCGTCGGTCAACCACCTCACCGGCGAGCGTTCCGCCATCGGTGTACGTACTGATCAACTCCCACACCAACGGCGCATCGGTGGGCTGGAGAAAGATGTCGCACAGGCGGCATCCGATCGCACCGGGGAAGATCGTGTGCCGGTCGCACAGGTCGACGAGGTACGGCCGCGGCGCGACAGTCCAGTCCCCGAAACCGGAGTCGGTCGCCGCACCGGGGTCGAACGTGGTGAGCATCCGCGTGAACGCACCGAGGATGTGGTCGATCGCCGGGGTGTAGTGCAGCTTCTGCCACCCCGTGCGATGGTTCGCTCGGTCGAGCATTTCGATGAAGAAGTCCTGCTCACTTCGGTGTTCGTGTGTCCACGGCACCTCCGCGAGGTCGAAACCGCCCGTCCCGCGGCCATATCGGACCAGGTCGCAGAAGTGCAGCACCAGGTTCCGCTGCCACGCCGTGCTCGCGATCGACGATCCGGCCAGCGCGATCACGTCGCAGAACACGTCGGTGCCGCCGTTCGTCATGTAGACGTCCAGACCCACGGAATCTGCGCTGAAATGGTTGCCCACGGCACTGACCTTACCGGCGTCGATCCGCCTGACACCTCGCGGCGTTGTTTGCGAAATAAATTGTCGTGCAGTCGGTCTGGGTGCACTCCAGCACGTCACGTCACCGAATCTGTCTCGTGGTCGCCACGGCGGCGATGAGACAAACGGTATGAATGTGCCTGTGAGCATGCGACTTCCAACCACACGGGAAGAACTCGAATTCGTCCAGCGGTGGGTGGTGGCCGATCTTCGCAGGCCCGGCCGGTACATGAGGCTCAAAGGCATCGTTCCGCTGTTGGACCGGACCGAGCAAGCTCGGTTCGAAGCCGGCCTTGCCCGAGACGCCCGTCAGATCACCGACGACGAGCTGTGCACGTCAACGTGTGACCGCTAGAAGCAGCACCTCCACCCAGATGATGGTCTTGGTGATCTGGGTTCAGTTCTCGGGCGTGGATTCCAGCCCGCAGGATTTGTCGGCGGCCGCTGTGCCGTCACCGACCATGAGCACGCCAGCGAAAGCCAGCATGATCACGGCGAGGATCGAAATGGGTTGGGGTGTCCGGGATGTGGAGCGAACGCGCATGACGCGATCGCTTGTGAGTGGAGCGGGTCAGAGTCGGGCGGCCGGCGGGGCGGGGGTGCACCGTTTGGCCAGCTCGGCCAGGCGGGCGAAGAGGATGTCCGGTTCCATCCCGAGCGCGTGCAGCCGATCGACAGGGATCCTGGCCGGGTGCCGCAGCAGGGCGAAGAGCACATGCTCGGTTCCGGTTTGGGCGTCACCTGCGGCGTCCGCGATGGAATCGGCGGACGCCAAGAGCGCCACAAGATCCGGTGCCCCGGCGATGTCGGTCTCAGGCATGAGTGGCTACCTCATTCGATGATCGGTGTCGGGGATAGGTGCGATGTGGGTCGACGGTGATGATGTCGGCGACGGCCAAGATGAGGTCCGGGATTCGGCTGTCGAAGTGATCGAGGCTGGGCACGATTACCGCGTCCGCATCTCGGTCGCACACAGCGGCAATCACGCACTGAATGTGGGTGTCGGTGTACGGGCCGAGCGCGATGGTCTTGGCGAGCGTGTAGCCCAATCGTCTGGCCAGGCTGCGGATCTGGATCTCGTCCCAGTCCTGACGTGCACCGGATTCGTCGGTGCGCAGGTAGCCGATAGCGGCGGGGGTCATGACGCGATCGAAGGGAAATCGAGGACGGCGCGGCCGGTCGGGGTGTCGACGTACAGCTTCCCGCGCGCGGTGAGAGCCCAAGCGTCTCCGTGCAATCCGGGATTGCTGGTGGCGAGCCCCCGGCCGCGGAGAGCCTGGGCGCCCTTGCGGACGCGGTCGGCGGACAGGTCGGTGTGGCGGGCGATTTGATCGACGGTGAGGTGACCGCCCGGTGCGAGTGCGGACAGGACGCGTGCCTCGATCGTGGTCATGGCTCTGACCCTTCGGCTGTTGTGTGGTGTGGTTGTGCCCTGGTACCGGAGCGCCGCCGACCGGATCGAAGTGTGGCTACGAACTGTGGTCGGCGACGCCGTTCCCGCTGCGGCGGATTTGGCTGCGGTACTTGGGGAGCTGTCCCAACGATCTCACTACTCGATGTCCCCCTGAAGGGGTTTCAAGAGGACATCGATAGGACATTTTCTGTCCGCATGGGGACATCTAACGTTGGGATCGAGCTACGATGAGGACATGCAGTCGAAGCTACGCGCCGCGCGATTAGCACTCGGTTATCAGTCGCAGAAGGCACTGGCAGCCGCGCTGAATCGGAAGGCCCAGGACATGGGTCTCCGTATCTCGGTCGATCCACGCTCTGTTCGGCGGTGGGAGTCTCCCGAGTCCCCATGGCCTCAGCCCGACCATGCGGCCGCCCTGGAGGCGCTGCTCGGACGTCCGTTGTCCGAGCTGGGATTTAGCCCGGCCCGAGGATCTGCCGCCGCAGACCCTGCCTACTCGACCTCCAGCGGACCCCGCGAGACATGGGCTGCTCGTCACGCAGGCACCTCGGCGAGTGCATTGCCGCAGTCGATCGCGACCGACTTCATGTCCTCCACAGCGGCGCACCGCCGCATGTACTGGTCAGTTCCGGCAGCACGGCTGCAACGCCTTGTTTCGGAGCACGCGGCGCTCGGCTGGGATCTGCTGCACCAAGTCCCAGGCGCGGCCAAACCCCTTATGGCACGGGCGGTAGCGGAATCGAGCCTCCTCGCTGGTCGGCTGGAGTTCTTCGATCTCCAGCAGCCGGACCTTTCGCAGCCGAGTTTCGAGCTCGCTCATCGCGCCGCGTTCGAGGCCGATGATTCGTTGCTCGGCAGTGCGATTCAGGCACACATGGCCTTCGCGCCCGCCTTCTCCGGTGACCCGGACCAGGCCGAACTTGCGCGCGACAAGCTGAGAAGCGCTCGCACGTTCGCGCGACGGGGTGACGCGAGTTTCGAGATGCTGGCATGGCTCGATGCCGTCGAGGCGGAAGTCGAGACCCGGGCCGGTGATACGCAGCGGGCACTTGCCCTCCTGCAGCACGCCGAGGATACCTACGCACAGTACGACCCGGAAACGAACGCCAGTCCGCCATGGCTCGACTGGTTCTCACCTGCCAGGCTCGCAGGCTTCCGAGGCAACACGCAGCTGATCGCGGGACAGAGTGCGGCCGCACGGGAGACGCTCGAACGCGCCCTTGCCGGGCTGCCCGGCGATGCGTTGAAACAGCGTGCGATCTACCACGCCGACCTCGCCGCGGTCGCGGTGCTCGATCGAGATCCCACCACCGCATGCATCGACCTGGAGAAGGCGCTGGAGCTTCTGGGTCAGCATTGGTACGCGACCGCCATGGACCGCGTGAAGTCGGTGCGCCAGTCCCTGCGGGAATGGGATGTCCTGCCGCAGGTTCGAGCACTTGATGATCAGCTGTACAGCTGGCACACCACGATCAAATCGCTGGCGCGCTAACCGTTCTCTGCCGCAGTGATTTTCGGCAGTTCGTTGAGGTCGTGGATCTTCCAATCGGACAGGTCCGCGACCTCGGGCGCGTCACGCTGGATCCAACCCCACGGACCGCGTTGAATGAACGCCGTTCGCATGCCTGCCTTCTTTGCGGGCGCGAGGTCATTGTCCAGGCGGTCGCCGACGTAGACGATCTCGTGCGGCTCACCGGGGGAGACCTCGGCTACCTTTTCGAAGAAGGCCACCTTCGGCTTCTCGATTCCCCAATCATCCGACGTGGCAATGAAATCGGTCGGCAGGTCGAGCGAGCGCAGGATCTTCCCGGAGCGCAACGTCTGGTTTCCCACGATGCCTACCCATACGCCCTGCTCCCGCAGTGCTGAGAGCGCCGGCCGAACGTCCGGGTACAGGTCGTCCTCGCCGTACGTCTCGGGCTTGCCGGCCGCGGCCCGCGCTTCCCGCTCTTCAGCGAGATCGAATCCGGGCTTGAAGACCTGGAATGCCTCGCGGTAGTCCTTGCCCTGGGCGATGGTGGCACCGAAGATGCTGATGAAGGTGTGCCGCGGTACGCCGAGCCAATCGGCCCAGGTCCCGTACTCCCGGGTCTCGTCCACAAGGGTCTCGCCCACATCGAACACCACGCTGCGAATCACTGGCACACGGTACCTCGAGCGAGGTCGCCGACTTGCGCTCGTCGAAGCTGCGGAATCGGGCACAGATCCCCACGTTCGAGCAGGGCGATGGTTGTCCGGGGCGTTCGCCGCCGGGCCTTTCACCTCGCTTCGGAGGCCACCGCTCGGGCGCGGCCCGTGGGTGGTGGCGAACCCAGGCGTAGGGGATCGACCGTGCGGAGCGACAGGGCCGCGACGACGGCCACGCATGTCGCCGCAGCCACGTGCGCGAGGTTGTACAGGCCGTGGTTTCCATCCGGGTTGAAGATCAGCATCAGCCAGGTGCACAGGCCCACCAGCACCGTCAGGGTCGTGGTGCGCAGGGTGAAGGCGGCGGCCAGGGCCAGGGGCCAGGAGTAGTACCAGGGGAGTGCGGCGGGGGACAGGACGATGACGGCGACGAACGCTATCGCTATGCCCTGCACGGCCTCTCGTTCGCTGTGGCGGAACCGCCACCACGTCCAGACGAGCAATGCGGCTAGTCCGAGCATGCACAGTGCCCGGAGCGGGTCGAGCCAGCCATCGAGGCGCAACGGGGTCGTCCAGGTGATGACATCGCGAATCAGCGTCGGGAGCGACAGCCATTGGATGATCTTCTTCGACCCGGACAGCGCGGTCAGCCAGCCGACACCCACGCCCGCGAGCAGGGACGCCGCAGCGAAGACCGCCGCGAAAACCAGCAGGCCCAGCCCCGCAATTTTCGCGAACACGGTCGCCGGGTGCGGTGCAGGCGGGGTTTCGACCGCCGCGCGATCATCCGACCCGTCCGACTGTTCGGCGGCGCGCCTCTCCTTCTCGTGCAGCATCCAGATCCACACCAGGAAGGGCAGCGCGATGCCGGCCGTCGCCTTGATGGCCACGCCTATGGCGACCACGACGATCCCCGCGACGTGATGCCGTTCCAGCACCAGCGCGATGCCCGCGCACATCAGGCCGACCATCAGCATCTCGTTGTGCACGCCGCCGAGCAGGTGGATCAGAACCAGCGGATTGAGCACCGCGAGCCAGAGCGCGACCGTCGGTCGGCCGCCGAGATGTTTGGTCAGGTACGGCACCGCCCACATCATCAGCGCGAGTCCGGGCAGCATGACCAGGCGCAACCCGATGGTGCCCGCGACCACGCTGTCGCCCGTGACCGCGGTGACGCCGCGCGCGAGGAGCAGGAAGATCGGTCCGTAGGGCGCGGTGGTGGTTGTCCAGACCGGGCTCACATTGTCGAGCAGGACACCGGGATTGGCGACCGGCCCGACGGCGTACGGGTCGAAGCCGTCACGCAGCAGGGCGCCCTGGGCAAGGTAGGAGTAGGCGTCGCGACTGAACAGGGGCGCGGCGAACAGCAGGGGGAAGACCCAGATTCCGACGATGGCCCGCAGCTCGTTCAGGGTCACGCCGACGCCGATCGTGGTGCGGCCCAGCCGGACCCACGAGGCGATCATCAGCAGCACGCCGACCCACACGACCATCGAGGACAGCACGTAGCCGTGCCCGAACCGCAGCCAGGACAGGTGCAGCTCCTCCAGCAGCGGGTCGTGCACGCGGGTCGCCCCCGCCCCGAGCCCGCCGAGCGCGATCATGATCGCGCCGAGGAACCCCGCCAGCGCCTGATGGCCTTCCGGGCTCCGGGCGAAGTCCGCCGCAACGCCGATCCCAGCACGAATCCCGGAACCTGCTCGGTCTGCCATTTCCCGGTCCCCCTGTCGCCGGGGCATGACGCTACCGCTTCGGTCGCGGAACGGTAAGCGGCAGTGTGTATTCAGACCGGGCGAAGCCACTTCGCGTGCACGATCGCGATCAGAACCGACGCGGCGGCATCGAGGACCACGCTCGCCGGGTGAGTTCGGACTCGGCAGAACGCGCTCGCGAGGTCGCACCCCTCCGGTTGGTATGACCGATGGAATTACCAGCGGTATGCTCATGGAATGAGCAAGCCGCTATCGGTGAAGGTGCCCGACGAGCTGGACGAACGGATGCGCGCGGCCGCCGGGGACAACGTGTCGGAATGGGTGATCGCGGCGATCGAGGACAGGCTCGAACGCGATATGTGGGCCAAGTCCAAGCAGGCCGACGCGCTGCTGGGCATCGACACGGCGTGGCTGGCGGACGAGCAGGACGCGATGATCCGGGCACAGCGTGCAGCAAGGTGAGATTCGGCCCCGCCGGGACGCGGGCCAGCCGATCTCATACGTGGTCGTACTGTCCGGGCCGCGCTACATCGCAGCCGGTAAAGGCCGGGTGGTGGTGTGCAAGGTGGTGCCGGGCGTTGTGCCCGACGACTTCGCCACCATGCATCGAGTTCGGTATCGCGACGAGAACGGTGTCGACACCATCGGGGTGGCCGTGCCCGACCTCATCGCCTGGATCCCCGAGTCCGGACTCGGGGATCCGGTCGGCGCGGTAACCGATTCGGATGCGCTCATGCGTACGGTGGGAGCACTCTTTCGCTGACCGGGTGAGTACCCGTCCGAAAGTAGCGGTGGCGGTCGGTGCGCCGAACTACGAGCGCAGGCGCTCGGCCGCCAATTCGCGCAGGTCCGCAGTCTTGATCTTGGCGCTGCCGGTCAGCTCGAAGTCGGTGTCGGCGAAGAACAGGACCTCGCGGGGGACCTTGTAGCTGGCGAGACGTTCGCGCAGGAACGCGCGCAGGTCCTCGGGAGCCGGGGACGTGTCCGGCTGGGGGATGACACAGGCCACGACCAGCTCGCCGAGGGTCTCGTGCGGGACGCCTACCGTCCGGGCCACTTTCACCAGCGGGTGTGCGGTCAGGGCCTCGTCTATCTCCAGGGGGGAGACGTTCGCGCCGCCGGTTTTGATGATGTCGGTCAGGCGGCCTTCCCAGTGGAGACGGCCGGCGTCGTCCAGATAGCCGCCGTCGCCGGTGCGGAAGAAGCCCTCGGCGTCGAGGGTCTCGTCCAGCGGCGTTCCCAGGTAGCCGAGCATCAGGGTCGGACCCTTGATGCCGATCTCGCCGCTCTCGCCCCGGGACAGGACCGCCCCGGTGAGCGGATCGACGATCTTGACGGTTACGCCGGGGAGGGGTTCGCCGCTGCTGCCCGCGATCACGTCGTCGGGCGTGTTGGCCGGGAAACATGTTGTGATCGTGAAGGTTTCGGTGCTGCCATACGCGGCCCCGGGCTCGGTGTACGTGGTCGAGACCGTGGGATGGGTGGCGGCGGGCAGGGAGCGGTCCACGTAGCGCAGGGTGCTCAGATCCGTAGCGGCCCAGTTCGGGGCGGCTTCCAATTGCGCCCACTGGTGCGGCCACGCCACGGGGAAGGTGACGCGCTCGGACTGCATCAGGGCGAGCGCCTCGGGGGCGTCGAAAGTGGGTTGCAGGACCAGGGATCCGCCCGCGGCCAGGGTCGCGCCCAGGGCCATGCCGAAGTTGCCGGACCAGAAGAAGCCGTTGGCGGTCCAGCAGCGGACCGTGTCGTCGGGGCCGAAGCCGTACATGCGGCGGAAGCGCCACATCTGGACCGCGACACCGCGATGCGCGCTGCGGATGCCCTTGGGTTTGCTGGTCGTGCCGGAGGAGAAGAACACCACGGCGGTGTCGCTCGGGGTAACCGCGGCCGCGGTCGCCTCGACGAGCTCGGCCGGTTCGGACCAGCCGCGCGCCAGGAACCCAGCCCAGCCTTCGATGGCTCCGCCGCGTACCGGCTCCCCGATCATCGAAAGATGCCGCAGGAAAGGATATTCGGCCGACCGCAGCTCGCCGGGGGTCGAGAAGCCGATGGCGGGTTCGAGTTCGGTCAGCACGGCCGCGAAATCCCTTTTCGCCACGGTCCGTTCGAACAACAGCACCGACACCCCAGACACGCGGAGCAGGTGATCCAGTTCCGACGGCGTGGAGAACGTGCTCAGCGTGACCGCCACCCCGCCCGCCATGCCGATCCCGAACACCGCCGCGAGCCATTCGGGCCGGTTGGTCATGAGCACCCCGACCCGGCTGTCCCTACCGACCCCGCAGGCGCGCAGCGCCCGCGCGACCATCGTGGCGCGCTCCCGCAACTCGGTGTACGTCCAGCGGGTCACCCCGTCCGGTGCGTGGAAAACCAAAGCCTCACGGTCGCCGTACTTCTCGGCGACCTCGGCGAGGAAGCCGGGCAGGGTCAGCGCGCCCAGGCCGGGTTCCTCGGCGAGGGGCGGCCCCGTCGCGATCGCGGGCCGGGTGGTCACATCGGGGGTCTGGGTGCTCATGGCGGTCCGTTTCGCTCGGTCAGTACGGCAGTTCGACCTCGGCGGTGCAGTCCACGAGCACCCCGGAGTCCTGATTGGTGAGCCGGACCCGCACCTGCACCAGGGGCACACCCCAGACCGAAGCCGGTTCCTTGCCGATGATCTCGGCGTCGAAGTAGGTCACATCGCCCTCGAAGGCGGGCAGGCGGAAGTCGGCCTTGGTGTGGCGCACCATGCCGTCGTGGCCCGCCCAGTAGGACAGGTAGTCGGTGCACCAGGCGCCCATGGTCGCGCCGTAACCGTAGGCCCGGGCCATGCCGACCTCGTCGGCCTTGTCACCGTCGATGTGCCCGCGCGAGGGCCCGACGTACAGGCCGTCGCGTTTGCGCGGATCGATCCGCGCGCCCTCTTCGTCGAAGCCGAACCCCTCGGTCCAGCCCGGATCCTGGTTGATCCACGGATCGGCCAATCCCGGGGGAGCGGTCCAGTGGAACGTGCCCCAGATGTTGAACAGGAAGGCGCGGTACTCGGTGGTGAAGGACGCGATGCTGTGCGGGCCGATCACCCGGCGCGGCAACTTGTCCCCGACTTGCACCTCGTCGAAATGCGGTGAGACACCAGCGCGATTGGACATCAGCCAGTCGTGGCGCAGCCGTTCGACCTCGAGCAGTTCGGCGGTGGTCCACTTCTTCAGCTCGCCGTACTGGTTGTTGTAGAACCCGCGCTTGCGGGCCTCCTCGGCCAGATACCGCACCGCGGTGGACCGTTCGCGCGCCACCAGCACCCCGTGCTGATTGGTGTGCACGGTGTCCCCGCGCGAGAGCATCGTCGGCCCGGCGAACTTGGACTCCACGATCTTGTAGTCGTGAAAACGCCGCTCCTGCAACAGTTTGTCCCCGGGACGGACCGGGCAGCTGTAGAACCACCACTCCTCGCCGCCGAAGATCAGATGGCTGCCGGGGATGCGGCCCACGCAGGCGGGCTGCGCGCCGTGCCCGTAATCGAGTGCGACGGCGATGGATTGGGGCGCGACGATCCCGCCGAAGCGGGTTTCGCGGGCGTACTCCTCGTCCCAGTGCAGCGGGTTGGCGTAGTCCATCGCCATCACCCAGCGCCGGATGTCGGAGGAGCTGCACGGATCCCACAGTTGCCCGCCGCCGACCGGCTTGCCGACCCGATGATCGACATCGGACAGGTCCAGGGTCACCGGCTGCGCCGCGGATGTCGAACCGTTGGTGGCCTTGCGCGCCGACCCGTTCTTCTTGGCGGCCGCCGACTTCTTCGTCGCGGTTGCTTTGTCACTCATCGACGATTCCCGTTCAGTTGTTCACGTCGACGACCAGGCGACCGCGCACGGTCCCGTCGATCAAGGTGCCGGCGGCGTCGATCGCGGCGCCGAGGGTGATGTCCCGTGCGATCGCGTCGATGGCGTCGGCGTCCAGATCGCGGGCCAGACGCGCCCAGGCGTCGAGGCGGCGCGGCTTGGGCGCCATGACGCTGTCCACGCCCAGCAGCGCGACCCCGCGCAGGATGAGCGGCGCGACCGAGCCGGGCAGATCCATGCCCTGGGCCAGACCGCACGCCGCCACCGCGCCGCCGTAGCGGGTCTGGGCGGCGGCGTTGACCAGCGCGTGGCTGCCGAGGGTGTCGATCGCGCCCGCCCAGCGCTCCTTCTGCAGCGGTTTGCCCGCCGCGGTGAGTTCGGCGCGGTCGATGATCGTGCTCGCGCCCAGGCCCTTCAGATACGCGGCCTCGCCGGGCTTTCCGGTGGCGGCCGCGACCCCGAAGCCGGCCTTGCTCAGCAGCGCGATGGCCACGCTGCCGACGCCGCCGGTCGCACCCGTCACCAGCACCTCGCCCTGGTCGGGGGTGATGCCGTGGGCGAGCAGCGCGTCCACGCACAGGCTCGCGGTGTATCCGGCGGTGCCGATGGCCATGGCCTGGCGGGCGCTGAACTCGGCCGGGCGGGGCACCAGCCAATCGCCGTTGAGCCGGGCGCGCTGGGACAGGCCGCCCCAGTGGGATTCCCCGACGCCCCAGCCGTTCAGGACGACGGCGTCGCCGATGGACCAGTCCGCGTGGTCGCTGGCGGTGACCACGCCCGCCAGGTCGATGCCCGGGACCATC
Source organism: Nocardia sp. NPDC057668 (assembly GCF_042799795.1). Lineage (NCBI taxonomy): Bacteria > Bacillati > Actinomycetota > Actinomycetes > Mycobacteriales > Nocardiaceae > Nocardia > Nocardia sp. NPDC057668. Next base: position 283,104 of record NZ_JBHVIC010000004.1, read on the forward strand.
GGGAACTTGCGCACCACCGGGGACTTACCCGTAATGGCAAGGGCGTCTTTGTAGTTGAGCGTGGAGTACTCCACGGTGACGGTGACGTCGCCGGCGGGCAGCGCGGTGTCGTCCAGTTCGGTCAGCGCGACCTGAGGGCCCGCGTCGCCCTTCTCGATGAGGATTGCCGAGAACATTCGGAGCGAATTCCTTCCCCGGCTCGAAGCGCGAGCCGACGCGTGCACAATTGGAGAATAGCATTCTCCAATATTGGAACGGATGTTTCCATGCACCTGTGACGGTGTCAACAGATTGCTTCCGATGACACCGGTGATGTGTTCGAAAGTGTTGCAGGACAAAAAGAGTCAGTGTGCGGTCCAGCCGCCGTCCACCACGATCGTCTGCCCGGTCACGTAGCGCGCGGCGTCACCGGCCAGCCAGGTGATCGCACCGACGAGATCCTGGGCGGTGCCCTCGGCGGGCAGCGGGATATTTCGGCGCAGATACGCCGACCCGCGCTCGCTGTCGTAGAGGCTGTCGGTGATCTCGCTGCGGAAGAAGCCCGGCGCCACGGTGTTCACCCGGATCGAGTGCCGTGCCCACTGCACCGCGAGTTCGGCGGTCAACCCCGAGAGTCCGGCCTTGCTCGCGGCGTAGGACGCCTGCGGGATGCCGGGCACCCCGACCCGGCCGCTGATCGAGGACACGTGCACGATCGACCCTCGTCCCACGCCGCGCATATGCGGGAAGACCGCCTGCGAGAGCCGCAGGGGTGCTACCAGATTCAGCTCCAGGGTCCGGTGGATGTCGGCGGGTGACTCGTCTTCCGCGCGCTCGGTGGTGAAGCGATTGCCCGCGGCGTTGATCAGGATCTCCGGCGGTCCGAGTTCGTCCAGGACGGCCGGGACGACCGCGTCCAGGTCGGCGGATTCGGCGAGATCCGCGGCGATGGCGACCCCGCCCAGTTCGGCCGCGAGGTCGGCCAGCCGGTCCTTGCGCCGCGCCACCAGCGCGACGCGTGCGCCCAATCCCGCCAGCGTGCGGGCTGTTTCGGCTCCCAGCCCGGAGGAGGCGCCGGTCACGATGGCGACCCGGCCGGCCAAATCGAACAGGCGCAGCGCGGGCGGAACGGGAATCGGATCGGTCATGGTTCAGCCCTCCGCTACGACCGGAGCCCCGGTCACCAACTCGGTGAGCCGGGTGCGCTCGACCTTGCCCATGGCGTTCACCGGCAGCGCGGGCACCCGCCGCCAGATCTCGGGGACCTTGTAGCCCGCCAGCTCACGGCGGCACAGGGCGGCCAGTTCATCCATATCCAGCGTCGCCGAATCGCTTTCGATGACCGCGGCGACCTTGTGCCCGAGTCGCGGGTCGGGCACCGCGCACACCGCGGCCTTGGTGACTTCCGGGTGCGCGGCGATGACCCGCTCGACTTCGAGGGGATAGACGTTCGCGCCGCCGCGGATGATGACCATCTTCTTGCGGTCGAGCACCCGCAGCCAGCCCGCCCGATCGACCGTCCCGATGTCGCCGGTGGCGAACGAGCCCGGGGCGGGCGGACGCACCCGGCCGTCCTCCCAGTACCCCAGCAGGGGCCGCCAGTCCCGCGCCCACACCCCGGATTCGGCCCCGCTCAAGCGCAATTCGCCCAGCTCGCCGGGCGGCAGCCGGTGACCCGCGTCGTCGTAGGCGGCGACCTCGTACTGCGGCAGCACCCGCCCGCTCGTACCCGGTCGCCATTCGGTGCCGGGCGGATCGATGGCCACCACCGTGGGGGCCTCCGACAGTCCGTAGGTGGCCCGGGGCACGATGCCGTGGGTCGCGGCGAAATCGGCACGGACCTGGTCGGGGGTGTCGCTGCCCCCGCTCCACACCTCGTGCAGCGAACTCAGATCCGCGTCCGGGCGGCGTGCGAGGTCGTACAGCTGGGCGGGCGCGCCGTTCCACACCGTCACCCGGTGCTCCCGAATCCACTCCGCCACGCCGTCCACGTCCCGGCGGTTCATGATGATCGCGCAGCCGTTGGCCTGGGCCGTCAGCAACGTCGACAACACCATCATGTTGAGGATGGTCAGCGGAAAGCTGTCGCCCTTGCGCAGTTCCGGACCCCAGCCACGATTGGCGACCAGGACCGCGCCGGGCAGCAGCAGATTGCGCTGGCTGTGCACCACCGCCTTGGGCCGGCCGGAGGTTCCACTGGTGAAACCTATTCCGGCCGGTGCGTCGATGTCCTGCGCGATCTCGGGCGCGGCGTCCGCGCCGGCGAGCAACTCCGCCCACCGTTCGGGGTCGATGCGCTCGGCGGTGTCCAGCAGGCATCGCGGGCCCGCCAGCACGACCGAAGGTTCGCACTGGTCGTAGAGCCCGCGCTGCTCGGTCGCGGTCAGCGCTTCCCCGATCCCGGTCCAGATCGCGCCGATGCGTTGCGCGCCATGGAAAGCCGCGACGATGTCGAGGTCGTTGGGCAGGCACGCGGCGACGCGGTCGCCGGGGCGCACCCCCAGCGACCAGAGCGCGCCCGCGGCCCGATGGGCCTGCTCGTCGAGCTCGGTGTAGGTCCATGCTCCGGAGGCGGCCACGACGGCGCGGGCTTCGGGGCGGGAGGCCAGGGCCGAATCCAGCACTGCGGCAATGGTGAAACTGTCCACGACCTCTTTGATAGCACTATCCTTGCAAAGATTCATCAGATAGGCTCGCGAACGCTGATGGGGCGGGGTGATTCGTGAACCGGGGACCGGTCGAAAGAGGCATGCCGATGCGAAACAGGGGTCCGTTGACCGGCGTGCGAATCGTGGATCTGACCGCCATGGTCATGGGTCCGTACTGCACCCAGATCCTGGCCGACATGGGTGCGGACGTCATCAAGGTCGAGCCGCCCGGCGGGGACGACACCCGCCGCATCTCGGTCGGGCCCGAGCCCGGTCTGGGCGGGGTGTTCGTGAATGTCAACCGGGGCAAACGCAGTGCGGTGCTGGACCTGCGGACCGAGGCCGGGTGCGCCACCTTGCGCGGGCTCATCGCCGGGGCCGACGTGTTCATCCACTCCATGCGCGCCGGGGCGATAGCCCGGCTGGGCTTCGACTACGCGGCGGTCGCCGCGATCAATCCCACGATCGTCTACACCAACTGCTACGGCTACGGCCGGCGCGGGCCCGATGCCGATCGCACCGCCTACGACGACACCATCCAGGCCGAATGCGGACTGCCCTTCGTGCAGGAAAAGCTCACCGGCGCACCGGGATACGTCGGCAGCATCATCGCCGACAAAGTCGCCGGACTGACCGCCGTCTACGCCACGATGATGGCGCTGTTCCATCGCGAGCGCACCGGTGAGGGCCAGGAGGTCGAGGTGCCGATGTTCGAGACCATGGCCGCGTTCATGCTCGTCGAACACGCCAACGGCGCCATGTTCGATCCACCGCTGTCCGGTGCGGGTTATCCACGTGCGGTGACCCCCGAGCGAAAGCCCTATCGCACCAGGGACGGGCACCTCTCGGCGCTGGTCTACAACGACAAGCAGTGGAACGCCTTCGTGAGCGCGGTCCGCCCGGCGTGGGCGGGACCGGAGTACGCGACGCTGGCTCAGCGCGCGGCCCGGATCGACACGGTCTACGGCCTGCTCAGCGAGACCTTCCTGGAGCGGACCACCGCCGAATGGCTGGAACTGCTACGCGCCCTGGACATTCCGGCAGCGCCCGTGCGCACGCTGGACGAGTTGTTCGACAACCCGCAGCTGACCGAGTCCGGTTTCTTCGAAACCGTTGATACGCCCTACGGGAAAGTGCGTTTCCCCGGACCGCCGACGTGGTTCTCGCGCACGCCCGGGGGCGTTGCCGGTCCGGCGCCCCGGCTGGGAGCCGACACCGACGACATCGTGCAGGAGTTCGGCCCCGCCGGCGAACTCATCGACCATCTGGAGAAGTAATGACGCACAGCGGCCGCCACGCGCGATCGTGGCTGTTCGCCCCCGGCGACAGCGAACGCAAGATGACCAAAGCCGCGGCGGGCCCGGCCGATATCGTGCTCGTCGACCTCGAGGACGCGGTCGCCGAGAGCGCGAAACCCGGTGCGCGCCTGCGCACGGCGGAGTTCATCGCCGGACACGCCGAGCCCGAGCGCGCTCGCCTGTGGGTGCGGGTCAATCCCCTGGACGGCCCGCACACCCTCACCGACCTCGCCGCGGTCATGCCCGCGCGACCCGGCGGCATCATGGTCCCCAAGACGCGCGGCGGCGGCGATGTCGTGATCATCGACCACTACCTGTCCGCGCTCGAAGCGGCCAACGGCATCGCGCCGGGCAGCACCGAGATCATCGTGCTGTGCACCGAGACCGCCGAGGGCATGTTCACCACCGGCACCTACGGCGGCCTCCCCCGTTTGACGGCAATGACCTGGGGCGCCGAGGATCTCGCGGACGCGGTCGGCGCCGCGTCCAACGTGCGGCCCGGGGGCGGCTACGACTTCACCTACGAGCTGGCCCGCAGTCTGTGCCTGCTCGGCGCGGCCGCGGCCGGGGTGAGCGCGGTCGACACCATCCACGGCGACTTCCGCGACCGGGACGGCCTGCGCGACCGGGTCGCCAAGGTGCGCCGCGACGGTTATCGCGGGATGCTGGCCATCCACCCGGACCAGGTCGAGATCATCAACGCCGGATTCACGCCCACCGCGGCGGAATTGGCGCAGGCGCAGGAGATCGTGGACCTGTTCGACGCCAACCCGGGCGTCGGCGCGATCGGTCACAACGGCGCGATGCTGGACCGGCCGTACCTGGCCCGTGCGCAGGCACTGCTGGCGGCGGGCGGGCGGGTATGACCGTGATCTGCCCGGCCGGGGAACTGGACCTGAGCCGGTTCCTGCGCCGTGGTGATCGGATAGTGGCCGGTCAGGCATGCGGTGAACCGAGCACCCTGCTGGAAGCGCTGCTGGAACAGGGCGAGAAGATCGGGGAGCTCTCGCTGTTCATCGCCACGAGCTTCTCCGGGCTGCTGACGGGGGAGTCCGACGCGTTCGCCCTGTCGAGCATGGGAGCGATCGGCGCGCTGCGCACGGCGGCGCGAGCACACCGGCTGCGGGTCATCCCGTGTCACGTCAGTCGCATCGGGCCGATGCTCGAGGACCGGACCCTGGGCTGCGACGTGGCTTTCGTCCAGGTGAGCCCGGCCGACGGCGAGGGCAGACACAGTCTCGGGCTGATCTCCGATCACGTGCGAGCCGCGGTGCACGCGGCGCGCACGGTGGTGGCCGAGGTCAACGACCGGGTGCCCTACACCTTCGGCGAGTCGCTGCACGTCTCCGAAATCGACTGCCTGGTACCGGTTTCGCGGCCCCCGATACAGGTCCCGGCGACGCTCCCGAGCCCGGTGGACACCGCGATCGCCGCCCACGCCGCGCCCTATATCGGCGACGGTGCGGTGGTACAGGTCGGCATCGGCGCGGTCCCGGACGCCCTGTTGCGGTTGCTCGGCGACCGAACCGACCTGGGCGTGCATTCGGGCATGATCGGCGACGGGCTGGTGGATCTGGTCGAGGCCGGGGTCGTGACCAACGCGCGCAAGGAGATCGATGCCGGCGTCTCGATCACCGGGGCGCTGATCGGCACCGAAAGGCTGTACCGATTCGCGGACCGGAACCCGGCGGTGCGGATGCGAGCGGCCGCCTATACGCACGACGCGGCGGTGCTGGGTCGCTTGACGAACCTGGTGACGCTCAACTCCGCGCTCGAGGTCGATCTCTCCGGCCAGGTGAACGCCGAGCAGAGCGGCTCGTCGTATCTGGGCGGCACCGGCGGCCAGGTCGACTTCGTGCGCGCGGGCGCGCGGTCGCCGGGCGGGCGCGCGCTCATCGCGTTGCCCGCCACCGCGAAAGGCGGGACCCTGAGCCGGATCACCGCCGCGCTGTCCGGTCCGGTGACCACCGCGCGCACCGACGTGGACGTGATAGTCACCGAATTCGGCGCGGCCGAATTACGCGGGCGCACCCTCGCCGAACGGGCGCGGCGACTGATCGAGATCGCGCACCCCGATTTCCGTGAGACGCTCTCGCGCACCGCGCACGAAATCGAGCGGAGAGGTTACTGATGGGCGAATCCGTGAGTGATGCGGTGCTTTTCGAAGCCAAAGACAATGGCGTCGCCATTATCACACTCAACCGGCCCGAGACCCGCAATTGCCTGTCGAAAGAGATCCGGGCAGGCCTATTCGCGGCCTGGGATCGCTTCGAGCACGATCCCGCACTTCGGGTCGCCATACTGACGGGCGCGGGCACGAAAGCGTTCTGCGCGGGCGGGGATCTCAAGGAAATGGTGGAAACCGCAATGACGGTGCCGCCGCGCGATATGTTTCCGGTGCCCTACGACACCGTGGAATTGTCCAAACCCACCATCGCCGCGGTCAACGGAGTCGCGTACGCCGGCGGGTGGATGCTCGCACAGGCCTGCGATCTGTGCGTTGCCGCCAGCACCGCGCGGTTCGCGGTGACCGAGGTCAAGGTGGGGCGCAGTTCACCGTGGGCGACACCGTTGATCCACATGATCCCGCAGCGGATCATGATGGAGATTCTGTTGACGGGCAAGCCCATTGACGCTCGTCGAGCGTACGAGATCGGCCTGGTCAACCGAATCGCCGAGCCCGGGGAACTGCTGGAGGTCGCGCTGGAGCTGGCCGGTGAAATCTTGGCCGGATCCCCGCATTCGGTGCGGGCGGCCAGAGATACGGTAATGCTATCAACCGAGATGGGACGCTCCGCGGCGTTGCAGGCGGCCCGATTCGCTGCGGTGAGCTGCTACGAAAGCATGGACGCTCAGGAAGGCCCGAATGCTTTCGCGCAGAAGCGTATTCCACGGTGGCAGGGACGGTGAGCGGCTCCGGATTCGGGCCGTCCCGGCAGGGAATGCTTCCACTGTTGACCTGGCGGGAAAGCGCGTGTTAACTGTCTCACAGCACGTGGAACCGGGCAATCGTTCGGTTTCCGACATGTGTGGAACACGGTGCTACCAGCCCTGGCCCGAATTCCGCGAGGAGATCTTCCGTGACCGAGTTCGACGTGACGTTCGGCGCCGATCTGCTATGGCGACGCGCGACACCACGGAATTTCGACACGGTCGACCATCCATCGGGTCAGGTTCTACTCGTCAACGGGATGGACGTTCATGACTGCTCGATACCTCGACACCCTGGAAAAGCCTGAAGACCTCGCTGCTGTCGCCGCGTCGTTCGCGCATGCACGCCAGCACGAATTGAGATATCGAGTAGCCGTGGGGGCGCGAAATCCCGCCGAGGTCGTGCGCTTCGCCGGTGGCTGGCTCTTCGACCGGGTCCATGCCGGATGGGATGTCACCGTGGTTGTTTCCGAGCATGGAGACCCCCGGCCGTTGCAGATTCTCGGCGCGAACGTCCTGCACCTGGACGACTGCCTGGCGTGGGCGACCTACGACACCTGGCCGCACCTGCTGGTGCTGGATACCGCCCTGTTCGACACCGACCCGCGGGTGCTGTCCATCGTCATGGCGACCGTGGACACCGGCCGCTCCGACGTCATGCTGTGGGGCGATGTCGTGCCCGACGAGATGAGCCGGCGCATGGGACCGGTCAGCCACCGATTGAGTTCGGCGGCAAAGGCTTTCAAAGCGCGCGCCTGTACCGCGGCCGCGGTGCCCGCGGCCGAGGTGGACCAGGAGGAGAGCTTCCGGCTCGCCGCGTGGCCGGTGCTGGAGTTCCCGCGCGCCGACATGGGGCGCACGGGATAACGCTCAGCGGCCGCGCTGCACCTGATTGAAGGGCACGTCGCGGTCGGCGGCGAACTCGCGCGGCATGCCCAGCACGCGCTCGCCGATCACGTTGCGGGCCATTTCGGTACTGCCCCCGGCCAGGCTCCACGCGGCCCGGAACAGATAGTCGGTCGCCACCCGTTCGGTGTCGGCCGGATCGCCGGGCCCGTGGGTGGCCGCCGCCGCGCCCGCGATCCGGATGGCCGAATCGTTTTGCAGCCAGGCGTTCTCGGCCGTGAACAGACGGGCGAGCGCGCCGGCCGCGGGCGGCAGCGCGCCGGTGCCGATGGCGTGCGCGACATGATCGATGAGCTGATCGCGCACCACGTTCATCGCCCGCGCTTCGCCGATGTCCTCGCGCACCCGGAAGTCATCGAGTTGCCCGGTGGCCCTGGCCAATTCGAGCAGCACGGTGGCGTCGCCGCCCAGGTGCGGACGGGCGCCGCTGGTGTAGGGGGAGGTGCCGCCGAGCGCGGCGCGCTCGTGGAACAGCAACCGGGAGGCGGCGTCCCAGCCGCCGTCCACCTGACCGAGCACCGCGTCGTCCCCGAGGGCGACATCGTCGAAGAATTCCTGGCAGAACTCGGTGGATCCGGTCACCTGTTTGATGCGCTGCACGGTGACGCCCGGGGCGCCGACCGGAACCAGGAACATGGTCAGGCCACGGTGTTTGGGCACGTCCCAGTTGGTGCGGGCCAGGCACAGACCGTAGTCGGCGGCGTACGCGCCCGAACTCCAGATCTTGGAGCCGTTGAGCAGCCAGCGTTCGCCGTCGCGGTCCGCGCGCGTGGTCAGGCCGGCCAGATCCGAGCCGCCACTGGGTTCGGACAGGAACTGCGCCAGCACGGTGTCCCCGCGCAGTACCGCGGGCAGATGGGTGCGCTTCTGCTCCTCGGTGCCCAGATCCAGCAGGGCCGCCCCGCAGATGGACAGGCTCGGGACGTTGAGCAGCAGCGGCATCGCGTAGGGGAGCGATTCCTCGGTGAAGGCCCGCTGGTGTTCGGCGCTCAGGCCCAGACCACCGTATTCGGCCGGGAACCCGATGCCCGCGAAACCGGCGTCGTACAGCGTGCGCTGTAACTGCCTGGCCTGCTCCCAGGCCGCCTCGCTGTAGTCCTCCTTGGCCTCCGGCGGGGGAGCCGGGGGCAGGTTCTCGCGCAACCAGGCGCGGGCCCGATCACGGAAGGAATCAACCGATTCCAGGTCGGTGCTCATGACGGTGCTTCTTTCCAGACGATGTCCGCACGCCCTCAGGCGGCGTCGCGCTCCAGCAGATCGGTGATGTGGCGGCGGTGTTCCTCGGGCGTGCCGTACAGCGCCCGGCCCAGCACCACGCGGCGCAGGTACAGGTGCAGATCGTGTTCCCAGGTGACGCCGATGCCGCCGTGCAGTTGGACGCAGTCCTGGACGATCGCCGGGGCCTTCGCGCTCACATAGGATTTCGCGACGCTGACGGTCTCGGCGGCGGTCTCGGGCCGCGCGTCACGCGCGGCCGCCGCGGCGGTCGCGGTGGCGCGGCAGGCTTCGAGCCAGGTCTTGTTGTCCGCCATGCGGTGTTTGAGCGCCTGGTAGGACGCCAGTGGCCGGCCGAAGGTGTATCGGTCGGCCAGCCAGGTCTGCGTCGCCGCCAGGGCGCTGTCGATCGCGCCGACCGACTCGGCGGCGGTCAATATCGCCGCGGTCTGCCATTGCGCCTGCACCGCGATGCTCGCCGCCACGCCGACGTGCGTGACCGCCTCCTCGTTCACCGTGACGTCGGCGAACGAGACCTGTGCGGTGCGGCGGGTGAGGTCCAGGGTCCACGCGGAAGTGATTGTCACGCCCGGCATTTCGGCGGGGACCAGGATCTGGATCAGCCCGTCGGGGCTGTCGGCGGTGACCAGGAACAGATCGGCCTGGTCGCCGGCCTCGACCCGGTCCTTGACGCCGTTGAGGCGGTAACCGCCGTCCACGCGTTCGGCGCACACCTCCGGGCGGGGGCTGCCGACGGTGTCCGCCGACAGCGCGTCGAAGCCGTGGCCGGGCTCGTAGGTCGCCCAGGTGGCGACCGTGTCCCCGGCCAGGGTCGAGCTGATGACTTCGCCGAATCGTGCCGGCGCGGTGGCCAATCCGGCGAGCACGGCGTTGGTGGTGACGAAAGGCCCCGGCGCGCAGGTGCGTCCGAGCTCGGCGGCGATCAGGGCGAGCTCGGTGAGCGGATGTCCGGAGATCGAACCGCCGCCCAGGTCCTCCGCTACCAGCATCGCCGTCCAGCCCAGTTCGGCAGCCCGCCGCCACCAGTCCCGGTCGAATCCGGTTCCGCTCGCGCCGAGTGTGCGAACCCGGTCCACGGTCATGGTCTCGGCCAGGAATTCTCGCGCCGTGGAGTGGAAAAGCCGCTGGTCGGCGGTGAGGTCGGGAGTCATGGGCGGTCCCTTCTGTTGACGCGCGGCACCCATTGTGGAAATCTCATACTCACAGATGAGAGTCATATTCTCAATCATGGAAGTGAACCGGCCGAATTCGGCTGCCGCGCACCGTGCGAGCCGGATATCGAAGGGACCGTCGAGTGGTGGACAACCTCCAGGATCTGGACTTCTTCCTCGGACAGGAATTGATCGCCGATCCGTACCCGTACTTCGACGCACTGCGCGAGCAGTGCCCGGTACTGCGGGAAAAGCATCAAAAAGTGATGATGGTGACCGGCTACGAAGAGGCGCTCGAGGTCTACAACGATGTGGGGCGCTTCTCCTCCTGCATCGCGGTGACCGGGCCGTTCCCCGGTTTTCCGGTGCCGCTGGCCGGGGTCGAGAACGTGGACGAGTTGATCGCCGAGCATCGGGACAAGCTGCCGATGAGCGATCAGCTGCCCACCCTCGACCCGCCGGTGCACACCGATCACCGGGCGCTGCTCATGCGGCTCATCACCCCGAAACGCTTGAAGGAGAACGAGGAAGCCATGTGGTCGATCGCCGACCGCATGCTGGATTCGTATCTGGCGAACGGCCGCGGTGACTCCATCCGCGACTTCGCCGGCCCGTTCACCCTGTACGTGATCGCGGATCTGCTCGGTGTCCCGCCCGCCGATCAGGAGGAGTTCCTGCAGGCGTTGCAGCGCGGACCGCACCGTGAGGGTTCGAGCGTCGGCAGCACCGACGGCGAGAACATGTCGCACAACCCGATCGAGTTTCTCTACGAACGGTTTTCGACCTATATCGAGGACCGCCGCCGCGAACCGCGCGACGACGTACTGACCAGCATGGCCCAGGCGACCTTCCCCGACGGTTCGGTGCCCGAGGTGCTCGACGTGGTGCGGGTGGCGGCCAATCTGTTCTCGGCCGGCCAGGAAACGACCGTGCGCCTGCTGAGTTCGGCGTTCCGGACCATCGCGGAGAATCCGGAGATCCAGGCGTACCTGCGCGCGGACCGCAGCCGGATCCAGAACTTCATCGAGGAATCGCTGCGGATGGAGAGCCCGGTCAAGGGTGACTTCCGGCTGGCCAAGTCGGCCTCGGAGGTCGGCGGTGTTCCGGTCGAGCAGGGCGATGTGCTGATGGTGGTCAACGGCGCGGCCAATCGCGATCCGCGCCGCTTCGAGGATCCGACCACCTTCGATCCCGCGCGGTCGAATGCCCGCTCGCACTTGGCTTTCGGTCGCGGCGTGCACACCTGCCCCGGTGCGCCACTGGCCCGCACCGAGGCGCGCGTTGCGATCGAGCGACTGCTGGACCGCACCACCGACATTCGCCTCGACGAGAGCGTGCACGGCCCCGAGGGCGCGCGCGACTTCCGCTACCTGCCGACCTTCATCCTGCGCGGGCTCACCGCCCTGCACCTGGAATTCGACAGCAAGGAGAACGACCGATGAAGGTCACCGTCGACGCCGACCGCTGCCGCGGGTTCGGCGTGTGCGTCTCGATCTGCCCCGAGGTCTTCACCCTCACCGAGTGGGGTTACGCCGAAGTGCCGAATCCGGATGTGCCCGCTGATCTGCAGGGCGCTGTCAGCGAGGCCATCGCGGCCTGCCCCGAACACGCCATCGAAACTCTCTGACCGCCTAGGGCGGAACGCACAGCGCCCGGCCGCGTGAATGACGCGGCCGGGCACCGGCGGGTGGTGACCCGGTCGTCGTGGGACCGGGCCGGAGCCCGGGTCGTGGTTCGACCCGGGCGGTCTTTCAGCGGGAGCGGCCCATCATGCCCAGGGTCGCGTCGGCGGTGCCCAGGACCACCCCGGGGGTGATGCCCGCGCTGGTCGCGAGGTCGGCGACCAGGCCGACGTCCTTGCGCAGCAGATCGCCGGCGTGGGCCGCGAGCCGGGTGAGGGTGCCGTCGCCGGCGACGAGCCGGCCGAGCGCGAAGCTGTTGGCGGTGCCGTGGGAGATGACCTCGCCGAGCCGGTCGGGACTGATGCCGAGGTCGCTGCCCAGGGCCAGGGTGCTGGCGGAGGTGGCCAGATTGGCCGTGAACAGCAGGTTGTTCAGGAGCTTGGTGGTTTGACCCGCGCCGACCTCGCCCAGGTGCACGACGGGATCGGCGTAGGTGGCGAACACGGGTCGGGCCCGCTCGACGGCCTCGGTCGCGCCGCCGACCATGACCAGCAGGGTGCCCGCCTCGGCGGCGGGACCGCCACCGCTGACGGGTGCGTCGATGACCGATACCTGTTGGGCCGCGGCGATATCCGCGAGTTCGCGGCAGGTGGCCGGATGCACCGTGGCATGGATGGCCAGGATCGAGCCGGGTGCGAGGCCGGCCAGGACGCCGCGCTCGCCGAGCACGACCTCGCGCACGTCGGCATCGCCGACCACGCAGACGCAGACCAGATCGCTGGCCGCGGCCAGATCGGCGGGGGAGTCCGCGGTGGACGCGGCGGTGTCCGCGAACGGTTCCAGGCTCGCCGGCCGCCGCGCCCACAGCGTGGTCGGGTATCCGGCCGCGACTATGCGGCGGGCCATGGGCCCGCCCTGGCTGCCCAGTCCGATGAATCCGACACGCATCAGCGGGTTCCCTCCGTGCTCGGCGACGCGTGCGCGAAGCCGTCCAATTGTGTTGTGGGAGCCGAGAAATCACCGTCCGCGCGCGCGGCGACACATTCCTCGGCGAAGGCCAGCAGGCTCAGGTGATAGGCGGCGGCGGTATAGCCGACGCTGAGGTTGTGCCCGGTGTTGGGGCGGTGGCTCAGCACGACGCGGGGCGCGGCGCCGAACAGAGCGGCGACGGCGGTCAACTCCTGGGAGTCGTTGCGCCACACTCGTTCGTGATCGCCGATGGTGAATCGCACCGGGATGGGAACCCGGCCGGCCAGCCGCGGGAAGTCGTGTTCGGCCCACTTCTGCACCGTGCTGGATTCCAGGCGCGCGCCCGAGGCGGCGATGGTGCCGCCGAATCGGACGTCGGGCGGATACAACCGCTCCGGCTGCCACAGCAGATCGCCCAGGGTCGGCGCTCGCGTGCCGCCGTCGGAGTCCGGACCCCGCAGTGTTTGCTCCGCGAACGGCGGGTGCAGCCGGCCGGTTCCGGCCAGCTCCACCCCCAGCAGGTCCGCGCCGCGCTCGTCGGCGGCCATTCGCATGATCAGTTCGCAGCCCGCGGAGTGGCCGACCAGGAAGATCCCGGCCCCGCGCGGCCGCGAACCCAGGTGTGCGGCAATGGCTCCGAACATCAGGTCCACTCGCTGCGCGGCGGTGCCCAGCTCGGCCGCGAACGGGGTCGAGGCTCCGTAGCCGGGCCGGTCCAGGGCCAGCACGGTGTAGCCGAGGCGCTGTCCGAGCCGCAGCAGCGACAGCTCCGGGTGGCCCGGGCAGTCGTAGTACACCGAGCTGGTCGAGCCGCCGTGCAGGGCCACCAGCACCGCTCGCGGGTCCCGGGCCTCGGCGAGCAGGCCCGAGACCGGGATTCCGCCGACCTCGGCGAGTATCGGGATCGGCGCGGAATCGCCGTCCAGCGCGGACAATTCGGAGTCGATGAGGGTCATGACGATGCCCCCTGCCATGCGACGGTGTTCACGGGTGGCCTCTCCGGCTCAGGTGTTGCGGCCGCCGTTGACCCCCAGGATCTGCCCGGTGATGTACCCGGCTTCCTCGGAGATCAGGAACGAACAGGCCGCGGCGATGTCCGCCGGTGTTCCGATCCGCCGGACCGGGGTGCGCTCGATGTGGTCCTCGACGGTGCCGCCGAGTAGTCCCTTGCTCTCGGACTTGCGCAGCATCGGGGTGTCGATGAAGCCAGGCGGCACCGCGTTCACGGTGATGCCCGCCGGACCCAGTTCCAGCGCAAGGGATTTGGTCAGGCCGTTGATCGCGGATTTGGCCGCGACGTAGTGCGCCATGAACGGCTGTCCCGAATGAGCGCTCGAGGACGAGATATTGACGATGCGCCCCCAGCTCGCATCGATCATGTCCGGGAGTACCGCCTGCACGCAGTGGAAGGTGCCGTGCAGGTTGACGTCGATCACCTGTTTCCACTTCTCGAAGCTCAGCGAGGTGAAGCGCTGGAAGCCTTCGAGCCCGGCCGCGTTCACCAGGACGGTGACCGGGCCGAAGCGGGCTCGGATGCCGGTGAGTGCGGCGGCGATCTGTTCGGGGTCGGTGATGTCGGCCCGGTATTCGAGATCGTCGTTCTCGGGATTGTTCAGGTCCAGGGTGGCGACGGTGAAGCCGTCACCGCGCAGGCGCTGGGCGATGGCCAGGCCGATGCCGGAGGCGCCTCCGGTGACCACTGCGGTCTTCACGACCGGATCTCCTCTCCAGCAAGGATTCTTGCTACCGTTCGCGGAATCGAATGTATCATTCTCGCTCAGTGAGAATGATATTTCCACAATAGGGTGAGGAGCCGGGATGTCAACGCGGGAACAAGCGGTAACGGTCGCGCGGCGACTGCTCATCGACGGGCAGCTGGTCGAAACGGGTCGCACGGTCGACTCGCTCAACCCCGCCACCGGCGAGGTCTACGGGCACGCGCCCGAAGCCGGGGTCCCCGAAACCGACGCGGCCATCGCGGCCGCGCGGCGGGCCTTCGACACCACGGACTGGTCCACGAACGTGGAGCTGCGCATCCGCTGTCTCGACCAGCTGTACCAGGCCCTGCGCGACAACGTCGAAGACCTGCGCGAGGTCACCATCGGCGAGGTAGGCGCGACCCGGCTGCTCACCCAGGGCAACCAGCTCGAACAGCCCATCGAGATCGTGCGGTACTACGCGAATCTGCTGCGCGAGTACTCCTTCACCGAGGACCACGGCGCGGTGGAGATCCGCGGCGCGCAACACCATCGCTGGACCGAACGAGAAGCGGCGGGCGTGGTTTCGGCCATCGCCGCGTACAACTACCCGCACCAGCTCGCGCTGGCCAAACTCGCGCCGGCGCTGGCTGCGGGCTGCACGGTGGTGCTCAAGGGCGCACCCGACACCCCGCTCGCCACCCTCGCGCTCGGCGAGGTGATCGCGAAGCACACCGACATCCCCGCCGGTGTGGTGAACGTGCTGACGTCCTCGGATGTCGCCGTGGGCGAACGCATGACCACGCATCCGGACGTGGACGTGGTCAGTTTCACCGGGTCCACCGTCGTCGGGCGCAAGATCATGGCCGCGGCCGCGGGGTCGCTCAAGCGGGTGTTCCTCGAGCTCGGCGGCAAGTCCGCGATGATCCTGCTCGACGACGCCGACTTCACGCTCTCCGCGCTGTTCGCGGCGTTCAGCATCGTCACCCACGCCGGTCAGGGCTGCGCGCTCACCACGCGAATCCTGGTGCCGCGCGCCGAGCACGACCGGCTGGCCGAACTCATCGCCGCGAACTTCGCCAACGTCTCCTACGGCGATCCCAACGACCCGAAGAACTACATGGGCCCGCTGATCAGCGAACGCCAGCGCGAGAAGGTCGACGGCATGGTCCAGCGCGCGGTCGCCGCGGGCGCGAAGCTGATCACCGGCGGCACCAAGGCCGATCCCGGTTTCTTCTACGCGCCGACGCTGCTGGCCGGGGTCGATCCGGACAGCGAGATCGCGCAGGAGGAGGTGTTCGGGCCGGTGCTCGCGCTGATCCCCTACGACGACATCGACGAAGCGGTGACCATCGCCAACAACTCCATCTACGGGTTGTCCGGCGCGGTGTTCGGCGCCGACGCCGAGCGAGCCAAGGCCGTGGCCAAGCGGATTCGCACCGGCACCATGAGCATCAACGGCGGCAACTACTTCCAGCCCGACGTCCCCTTCGGCGGGTACAAGCAGTCCGGCATCGGGCGCGAGATGGGCCGGGCCGGTCTCGAGGAGTTCCTCGAGACCAAGACCGTGGCCGAGGTGCGCGCATGAGCGGGCCCCTGGCCGGAATCAAGGTCCTCGAGGTCGCCATGTACGGCTTCGTGCCCTCGGCGGGCGCGGTGCTCGCGGACTGGGGCGCGGACGTGATCAAGGTCGAGCACGCGATCACCGGCGACCCGCAGCGCGGGCTGCGCCAGGTCGGGCGGTTCAAGGTCGAGGGCGACGCCAATCCCAATGTCGAGCATGCCAATCGGGGCAAGCGCAGCATCGGGATCGACATGTCCACCCCGTCCGGGCGCGAGGTCATCCACGATCTGGCCCGCACCGCGGATGTCTTCCTGACCAGCTTCCTGCCCGGTGCGCGGACCAAGTTCGGGATCGACGTGGACGACATCCGGGCCGTGAATCCCTCGATCGTGTACGCGCGCGGCAGTGCGCTCGGGCCGCGCGGGGTCGAGTCCGATCGCGGCGGCTACGACATGACCGCGTTCTGGTGCCGCGCGGGCATCGCGGCCAGTCTGACCCCCGAAGGCATCGAGGGCATGATCAATCCGCCCGGACCGGCGTTCGGCGACACCATCTCCGGGACCAATCTCGCCGGTGGCATCGCCGCCGCCCTGCTCAAACGCGAACGCACCGGGGAGACTTCGGTGGTGGACGTGTCGCTGCTGGGCAGCGGGCTGTGGTCGATGGGACACGGCATCGCGCTGTCGGCGCACGTCGGGGAACCGCTGTCCGCGCCCGCGCCGGGCGTGCACGGCGCGCCAACCAATCCGCTGTCCGGGCTCTACGCCACCTCCGACGGCCGCTACCTGTCCTTCGTCATGTTGCAGCCGGGCAAGTTCTGGGCCGACGTGTGCCGTCATATCGATCGGCCCGACCTCATCGAGGACCCGCGGTTCGCCGATGCCGCGCAGCTCAGCGCGAATACCGCGGACGCCGTGGCGATTCTGCGCGAGGTGATCGGGGCGCGGCCGCTGGCCGAGTGGACCGAACGCTTCGCCACGCTCGCCGGGCCGTGGGCTCCGGTGCAGGACACCCGCCAGCTCGGGAACGACGCGCAGGTGCGGGCGAACGAGTACCTGCTTCCGGCAGGGGAATTGGAGCTGGTCTCCAGTCCCGTCCAGTTCGACGTCGGGGCGCCGGAGCTGCGGCCCGGGCCCGCGTTCGCCGCGCACACCGAGGAAGTGCTGCTGGAACTGGGCCTGGACTGGGATCGGATCATCGAATTGAAGACCGCGGGCGCGATCTCCTGATCGGTGCGGGCGGCACGGTGTGCCGGTTGGCCCGCACCGCACTCCGAATCGATTCGCCCGCACAGAAAGGCAGCCGATGCCGTATATCGCGTCGATGGGGACGTACCTGCCGTGCTGGGGTGCGCCGCGTGCCCGGGTCGCCGGGGATGACGAGGACGCCATCACCCTGGCGGTGGCGGCGGGGCGCTCGGCACTGGACAGCGGCGATCCGGTGGAACGGGTGGTGCTGGTCAGCCGGGATCTGCCGTTGACCGACACCAGCAATGCCGCCGTGCTGCTGGCCGGGCTCGGGCTGGATCCCGAGCTCGAGGTGATCGAACGGCTCGGCGGTGCGCCGGCAGCTCTGGACGCGCTGACCTCGGCTCGGCCGCGCACGCTGGTGATCGGCGTCGACATCGAGCCGACGGCGGGTGCGGCGGCGGCTCGGGTGTCCGATCACGGTCTGCACGTGCGGATCGCGGCGCGGGTGGCGCGCAGTCTGCCCGCGCGCACCCGCAATGCCACCGGGGCCGTTCATGATTACGGTGATCCGCGCATGCTGCACGAACGCGGACCGGTCGCCTCGCTGTCGGCGGCGTGGCTCGATACCCCGGTCGCGGTGGCCGGGGTCGATCACCGCCAGGCCGAGCGGCTCTGCCTCGGCAACCCGCCCGAGCTGCCGACGCTCGGCGCCGCCGCCGGGCTTTTCGCGCTCGCCGCGATGGCCGAATGGGATACCGGGGGACTGCTGGTCGGGGTCGAGCAGGCGAATCTGTCCGGGCTGATCGTCGCGCCCGGGCCGGTGCGGGTGCGGCGGGCGGAACCGCCCGCGCGCGAACCGCTCGAGCGCGCCGAGACGCCGGCCGCCGATCTGCCGCTGTCACTGGCGGCGTACGAGCGGGCGTTCGAGGCCAAGGTGCGCTGGGAGGCCGGGCAGCACGCGGGCAGCACTGAATTGGACTTCCCGCCGCGCTATCGGGTCGGGCCCGACGGCAGCCTGCACACCGACTACACGCCGGTTCCCCTGCCGCGCACCGGCACCGTGTACACCGAGACCACCGTCCGGCTGCCGGTGCCCGGGCAGCGCACCCCCTATTCGCTGGTCGTGGTGGAACTCGACGAGGTCGGGGTGCGGGCGCTCGCGCCGGTCACCGGCGTCGATCCCGGGACCGTGGCGATCGGTGACCGGGGGCGAATGGTGTTGCGGCGGGTGGCTTTGCGCGCCGGCGTCCCGGATTACGGATACGCGTTCGAACCCGAAGTGGAGGCATCGTGAGGAAGGTCGCCGTCGTCGGCGCGGGGATGACGCCCTTCGCCGAACACTTCGCCCTGGGGGTGAAGGACCTGCTGCCCATGGCGTTCGCCGCGTGCGCGGCCAGCGTCGACAAGGGAATGCGGACCGCCGAGGTGCGGGCCGCCTGGTTCGGTTCCACCGGCGCGACCGACGGCTTTCCCGCCGGGGTGCTCTCGGACGCGCTCGGCCTGCCCGAGCTGGCGGTCACCCATATCGACAACTCCTGTGCCACCGGCAATGACGCGGTGCGCAACGCGGTCTTCGCGATCGCCTCCGGCGCGGTGGACATCGCCCTGGTGATCGGGGCGGACAAGCTGCGCGAGACCGCGCAGAAGGACCTGCTGCGCGAGTGGGAGGCGATGGGCAGCGACAAGGTCTGGGACTACCCTCTCGGACTGTTCGCCCCCGCCGGCTTCGCCCTGCACGTGAACAGGTATCTGCACGAAAGCCCGGCCACCCGTGAGCATCTGGCGATGGTCGCGGTGAAGAACCACCGGCACGGCGCACGAAACCCGAAGGCGCGCCTGCGTTTCGAGATCACGATGGACCAGGCGCTGAACGCCCCCATCGTGGCCGACCCCTTCGGGGTCTACGACTGCGTGCCTCAGAGCGACGGCACCGCGGCGCTGCTGCTGGCCGCCGAGGACGTGGTGGACCGCTACACCAACCGCCCCGTCTGGATCCGCGGCGTCGGCCTCGGCCTGGATTCGGTGATGCACCAACATAAGCGGGATATGACCACCTTCCCCGCGACGGTGCGCGCCGCCCAGCACGCCTACACGATGGCCGGGGTGACCCCCGCCGACATCGACGTGGCCGAGGTACACGACTTCTTCACCGGCATCGAGTTGATCAGCTACGAAGACCTCGGCTTCGCCCCGAAACTGGAGGGCTACCGCCTCGTCGAGTCCGGCGCGACAACTCTCGGTGGCAGCCTCCCGGTCAATCCCAGCGGCGGCCTCAAAACCAAGGGCCACCCGCCCGGCGCGACCGGCATAGCCCAGTGCGTGGAGCTCTTCGAACAACTCCGGGGCACGGCCGTGAACCAGGTGGACAACCCCCGCTTCGCGCTGGCCCACAACATCGGCGGCCCCACCGCGGTCGCCGCGGTCACGATCCTGGAAGGTCCCCGCTGATGTCCGTCGGGCTCTTCGGCCGCGGCGCCGGTGGGCCGCGCCTGACGACCGAGAAGGCCCGCCGGACATAGCCTTTGCCGACGACGGTCGGTCAGCCCGCGCACCGTCTACGACGACCCAACCGGTTCGGAGATACCGCTCGACTAGCTGGGCGGTGTCGTCGTCGCGGGCGCCGTTGTAGTGGGTGCTGTCGTACCGGGTGCCGTCGTGGTGGGCGGCGGCGTCGTCGCAACGTAGGGGGTCGTGGTGACGGGCGGTGTGCCGGTGATCGACGGATTGTTGGTGGTGGGGATCGGGAGCTCCAGTTTGAGACCGCCATTGTTGAGGTACAGCATCGCGGCGACCTTGATGAACTCGGTCAACTGGAAGTAGATCGCGTCGACACCGGGGACGATCCTGCCGAGTTGGTAGAGCCCGACGAACGGCACCCAGAGCGTCGCGAAGATGCCGTCCCAGATCCCGTCGGTCTTCAGATTGAGCCATTTGGCGACCTGGGCGCCCAGCACGTACTTGGTGAACGAGGCGAGCATCGGCTTGGTGACGAAGCTGGTGGCGGCCAGCACCGGCCCGATGGTGAGGAGATGGTCGGCGATCTTGGTGCCCTCGGGCGTGGGGCCCAGAATCGGGTCCAGCACCTGTTTGGACTGGGCGTTCGCGGAGTCCCACGTCGCGGGGATGTACTGGTCCTGGACGCCGAGCAGGTGCGCGGTCACCTGCCACGAGTGCAGGAAGCCGGCCGACTGGGCGTCGGTCACGGGTACCTTCCAGGCTTTCAGCTTCTGCATGATGGTGGTCGGCAGGCTGTGCCAGGTGACCAGGATGTCGTTCTGACTGATCGGAATCTTGGGATTCTCGGTCGCAACCTGCAGCCACGGACCGGATTTGGGCAGCAGGTGCCGCACCGCCGCGTGCACCATGCGCGTCTTGACGCAGGTGACGATCAGATGGCCGTTGGGCCCGAACGGCTGCTGGGCCATGAGGTCGTAGCCGAGCTTGGCGGTCTTGGCGATTCGATCCTGGAGATCGGCGCCGCCCTTGGAGTAGTAGACGGCGCGTGACTCGTGCGGGATCACGGTCGCCAGCAGGCCGGCCCCGAAACCGTACGCGGTGCCGATGAACGGTCCCTGCTTGGTGTTGAAGTCGTCCGCCGCCTTCAGTTTCGACTGATCGGTCCAGGCGGGCAGTTGGCGCGCCTGCTCGATGAAGGCGGTCAGATTCGGGGGCAGTCCCGCCGGGGTGGGCTGGTTGTTGGTGGTCCAGGTGGCCAGAATCTTGTTGATCGCGGGCACCTGTCCGCTCTCGAGTATTTCGGCTATGACCTGATCGGCAGCCGGATCCCATACGGTCATCGGGTCGATCCCGTCGCCGGAGCCGGCGACCGAGCCGCTGGCCGGCCAGCTCCACGCCCGCGCTCGTGGCGGGGCGGTGAACATCGCCAGGGACAGCGCCCCCAGTCCCGCCAGCAACCCGCCGGTCCTCAATGCGTCACGTCTGTTCAGGTTGTCCATCGACTCACGACCTCGATAATTGCGGTGACAGCCGCTGCGGTGATACGCAGAGACACGTGCCGTATCTTCGTAACACCGGGCTCGGGTGCTTGTGAACCACGTCACGATTACTCTGGGTCAAGTCCCAGTGCCCCAACGATTTCCGGTGTGAAGCGAAAGAGACCACACCATCCGCTCTTGCGAATCCCGTAGCGGCTGCAACCGGACCTGGCGGTGACGCCGTGGATTACGGCGCGGCCAGTACCGGGCTGTTGTGGTACGCGGCGATCAGCCACCGGCCCTCGCGCTTCTCGAACACCCACGTGGCGTTGACCTTCCGAACGTCATCCGGTACCTCGGTCTCGCCCGCGAACAGGATCGCGGAGACACTGATGACGATCGCGGCGTCGCTGCCGAGAAAGCGGATGCTGAGCCGCTGGTTGTAGGTCGAGCTGCCCGCGAGCGGACCCTCGAAGCCATGCGCCATGCTCTGCCGGATCGTGTCGCGGCCTGCCCGCAGGGAACCGGTCATGATGGCGGTCGCGTCCGCCGTGTAGTCGGCGACCATCGCCGCGGCGTCGCCGGCCGCCCACGCCCGGTAGGAGTCGGCCAGCACGGCCTCGATGGCGGCTACGTCTTCGGTACGACCGTTCGACATTGGATGTCTCCCTGGTATCCGGCTCGCTCGGGCTGTTCCGAGTGAACTCGCGAATACATACCGGCGGCGCACGCCGAACTCATCGCGCGACCGCGAGAAAGTTTCGGAACGCGGCGTCGGGCCCGCACGGGCAACGTGAGGTTCGCACAGTCGGAACGTGATCCCGGTATCGCGGGCGCGATGTCACCGGTCGATGCGCATGGCGAGACCGAAGCTCGCGAAGACCTCGGGATCCTGGAACACCGAGTTGCGGCTGATCCCCTCCGCGGTGACGGTGAAGATCTGCACCGTGTGCAGTTCATAGCCGCCGTCGGCGGCCCGCCGATAGGCGGCGAAGCCGGGTTGGCCGCCGTTGGCCGCCAGTTCCACCGTGTGCCAGTCCTTTCCGGCTTCGAATACCCAGTGCATGAACAGTCCGTAGTTCTCCCGCCCGCGGAACCAGTTGAGCATCGGGGGCATCTCCATGATCACGTCGTCGGTGAGCAACCGCTGGAGTGCCTCGACGTCGGCGAGTTCGAAAGCCCTGACGTACCGCTCGATCCACGCGCGCTGTTCGCCCGGCGACGGCTCCGCGACGTCGTCCTGGGCAATCCCGGCATCCTTCATCCGCGATCGGGCCCGCTGCAGGGAACTGTTGACCGACGCCACCGAGCAACCCAGGATCTCCGCGGATTCGGCGGCCGAGAAACTCAGCACATCGCGCAGGATCAGGGCGCCGCGCTGACGCGCCGACAGATGCTGCAGTGCGGAGGCGAACGCCAATCGCACACTCCCGCGGTCGATCGCGGCCGCGGCCGGTTCGTCGCTCGTGAGCAGTGAATCAGGCAGTGGCTGCAACCATGCGGCGTGTTCGCCCCGGACGAGAGGCGCCAGCGGCTCACTCGCGGCGACGAAACCCGAAGGCAGCGGCCGGGCTCCGCGCGCCCGTAGGGCCGTCGAACAGATGTTGGTGGCGATTCGGTACAGCCACGTGCGCATCGAACCGCGATTCGGGTCGTACTGATCGCGTGCTCGCCACGCCCGCAGATAGGTCTCCTGGACCAGATCTTCGGCATCATGAGCCGAGCCGAGCATGCGGTAGCAGTAGGCGAGCAACTCGGTGCGGAACGGCTCCATCCGATACTCGAAGGCTTGTTCCCTGTCTCGCCCGTCACCGTCGATTACCCGCGCCCGCGTGGACATCTCGCCCCGGCCTCCTTCCGATCCGGCGGCAGGCCGGACCGGATCTCATCCTCGGCTCTCACGGGTCGCGAAGACAACCACCCCCGCCACGGCGGTGCGGATGCCGAATCATCCGGGCCGCGCGGGCGGCTCGGACCGGCCGCCTACAGCGGTTGCCAGACCGTCATGCGCAGGCGCTGCGGGTCTACCGAGGGATTCAGGCGGAGGCGGCCGTCGGCCGAGCGGGCGCCTATCTCCTTCAGGACGGCCAGGGGGTCGCCGTCCACGTCGTAGACCGCGAGGTATTCCAGGTCGTCGGGGTCGGTGGGGTTGATCCGGCGGTGGCGGGTGCAGGACAGGACGCCGGGGATGTCGAGCATGTCGGAGATGTGGATGTTCTCGTACCACTCGTTGTATTCGGCGTCCATTCCGTCGCGGGGAGTGGAGAAGACCATGATCGGCATGTGGGGGCGCTTTCAGTGTGTGCGCCGGGCGAAGGCCTCGGCGTATTCGCGGCGGGACTTGGTGGAGGTGTCGACGTCGGCGGCCTTGGCCCGCAGCGCGCCGACGGTCGCCTGCTCCTTGGGGATGTGGGCGAAGGGGTCGAAACCGGTGAAGCGCAAGGCGTTCTGCCAGGTGATCTTGTCGATGTCGGTGTCGTCGGCGCCGGCGGCCTCGAGCTCCTCGAGCACGAACTCCGGTGCGTTGGGCCAGATCGAATCCGAATGCGGGTAGTCGCATTCCCAGGCGATGTTCTCGATGCCGATCTCGTGCCGGAACTTCAGCGAGGTCCGGTCGGTCACGTAGCAGGCCAGCACGTGCTCGCGGAACACCTCGCTGGGCATCTTGCCGCCGAAGTCACGGCGCAGCCAGCGCTGGTTGGTGTAGTGCCGGTCCGAGCGGTCCAGGAAGAAGGGGATCCACCCGACGCCGCCCTCGGACAGCGCCACCTTCAACTTCGGGAAGGTGCGAAAAGCCGGTCCCCACAGCAGATCCTGGGCCGCGATCAGCGAAATGCTGGGCGCCAGCACCATGAGATTGTCGATGGGCGCGTTCGGCGCCAGGCGCAGCACGCCGAAACCCTGCCCGATGTGCAGGTTCATCACCATGTCGTGGTCCGACAGGGCCGCGAAAACCGGTGACCAGTAATCGATGTCGTGGTAGCTGGGCAGGCCGTCGATGTGCGGCAGTTCGGGCATGGTGACCGAGAAACAGCCCTTGGCCGCCACCCGCTCGATCTCGGCGACCGCGAGCGCGGGATCCCAGGTCGGCAGGATCGCGATCGGAATGAACCGGCCCGGATAGGCGCCGGCCCAATCTTCGATGTGCCAGTCGTTGTACGCCGAGATCATCGCCACCGTGATCTCGTCCTGGCCGCCGCGGCTCAGGTGCCCGGCGCTGAACCCGGCGAAGGTGGGAAAGCACATGGAGGACAGCACGCCGTTGACGTCCATGTCGCGCACCCGGTCGTGCACATCCCAGACGGCGGGCCGCATCTCGGCGTAGCCCGCCGGATCGCGGCCCCACTCCTCGGGCGGCCAGGACACCACGGCGTTGAGCCCGGCCACCCCGGTCGGGCGGTCCCGGTAGATCCAGCGGTCGACCCCGGTCTCGTCGACCACGACCTTGGGCGCGAGATCGGCCCATTTCTTGGGGACGTGGCCGTCGAACATGTCGAGCGGTTCGACCACGTGGTCGTCGATGCTCACCAGGATCATGTCGTCGATGTTCACGGGCTTCCTCGCTGTTCCTGAGGGGCCGGACCCGGTCCGGCGCGATGGAGAGTGGAGATCTCTATTCAAGAGAATCACACTCTCGTCTGGGTTGAAGATACACCGGGCCGGTGGTCCGGGTCACATTCGGGCGGTTCAGTCGCCGGCGGGCAGCCGGTCCTTCATCACCTTCCCGGTGGCGTTCAGCGGCAACTCCGGCAGGAACCGCACCGAACGCGGAACCTTGTAGCCCGCCATGCGATCTCGGCTCCAGGAAATCAATTCCGCTTCCGAGACATGCTTTTTCGCGACCACGAAGGCCATGCCGATCTGCCCCAGCCGGTCATCGGGCACCCCGATGACCGCCGCCTGTGCCACGGCGGGATGCTCGAGCAGGAAGCCCTCGATCTCGGCCGGATAGGCGTTGAAGCCGCCGACGATGAACATGTCCTTCTTACGGCCGATGATCCGCAGCCGGCCGCCGTCGTCGAGTTCGCCCAGATCGCCGGTGTGCAGCCAGCCGTCGGGGTCGACGGCCGCGGCGGTGGCGCGCGGATCGTCCAGGTATCCCTGCATGACGCTGTAGCCGCGCACCAGCACTTCGCCGTCCTCGGCGATCCGCACCTCGACCCCGTCGCACGGCCGCCCGACGGTCGTGGCGATCTGCTCGAAGGTGTCCCCGGGCCGGGACGCGGTCGCGGTGCCGGCCTCGGTCAGGCCGTAGCCGGTCATGATGGTCTCGAAGGGCAGTTCCTCGCGGATGCGCCGGATCAGTTCCACCGGAATGTCGGCCGCGCCGGTCACCGCGGCCCGTAGCGAGGAAAGATCGTGCGCGCCACGGGCTTGCAGCAGTGAGTGATAGAGCGTGGGCGGCCCGGGCAGCATGGTCACCTGTTCCCGCGCCACCAGGTCCAGGACCCGGTCGACCTCGAACACCGGCACCGGCAGCATGGTCGCGCCCCGGATGAGGGAGGCGACGATGCCCGCCTTGTAGCCGAAGGTGTGGAAGAACGGATTCACCATCAGGTAGCGGTCACCGGCCCGCAGGTCCGCCAGATCGCACCATTCCGCGTACAACCGCAGCGTCTGACGATGATTCATCATGACGCCCTTGGGTTTTCCGGTGGTGCCGGAGGTGAACACGATGTCGGCGATCGCGTCGCCGTCCACCTCGCGCTCGAAGGGCTTTCCGCCGGACAGGAATCCCGACTTCAGGTCGATCACCGGCACCCCGGCGGGCGCGGTGTACTCCGCACCCAGGAAACCCTGCTGCGCCAGCACCATTCGCGCGCCGCTGCGCGCGATGACATCGGCCGCCTCGGCGGCCTTGAACCGGGTGTTGACCGGCACCAGTACCCCACCCGCGGTCACCAGCCCACCGGCGGCGATGATCCATTCCGCCGAGTTGGGAGCCCAGACCGCGACCCGATCGCCGGCTCGGACCCCGGCCTCCGCGAAAGCCCCGGCGGCGCGGCGGACCCGGTCGGCGAGTTCGGTGAAGCTCAGGCGCAGATCGCCGTCGACAACGGCCTCCGCGTCGCCGAAGCGCGTCGCCGCCGCCGCGACCAGCTGCGGCAGGGTCTCCCAGTCGCTCATACCGACAGCAGCCGTGCGAGATTGCCGCCCATGATCAGCTTCTGGTGTTCGAGCGGCATGTCCTTGATCTCGTCGACGTAGCGCGCGGGCTGGGCCAGCCCCTCGGGGTGCGGGTAGTCCGACCCGAACAGCACCCGTTCCACGCCGATCAGATCCGCGAGCGCGGCCAGATCCTCTTCCCAGAACGGGCTCACGTGCACGCTGTTCTTGATGGCCGCCACCGGATCCTGGAACCCGAAGCCCTCGGGCGCCTTCTTGTACACGTCCGCGAGCCCCTCGAGCAGCGGCGGCAGCCAGCTCGCGCCGTTCTCGATGACGGCGATCTTGAGCTCCGGGAACCGCAGCAGCGCACCGTGACACACCCAGGAGGCGACGGCGTCCTGAATGGGCCGCCACTCGTTGAGCATGCGGTAGGTGTTGGTCTGGAAGGGCAGCATCTCGTCGCGGTTGCCCTCCCAATCCGCGGAGTACTTGGCGTAGCCGCTGTCCGAGGAATGCATGGTGACCAGCACGTCCAGCTCCACCACCCGCTTCCAGAACGGGTCGAACTCCGGCAGGGCGAACGAGCGCGAGCCGCCGAGCCCGGGTACCGGCGCGGGCCGCACCAGGATGGCCTTGGCGCCGCGTTCGACGCACCACTCGAGCTCCTCGATCGCCTTGTCCACGATGGGCAGGCTGACCACCGGAACGGTGAAGATCCGCTCCTTGTAGTTGAAGGACCAGGTCTCGTGCAGCCACTGGTTGAGCGAGTGGACCACCGCGTGGATGAGCTCGGGGTTGTCGCTCATGCGCTCTTCGATGAGGCTGGCGAGGGTCGGAAACATCAGGGTGCGATGGATGTTCAGCTCGTCCATCAACTCCAGCCGGGGCGCGGGCTCGCGGAAGGCCGGGGTGGATTTGATCGCGGCGCCGAAGATTTCGCGCCGGCTCTTGCCCTCGGGGTTGCCGTTCTTGAAGTACTCCTCCATCGCGCCGGGCCTGGCCACAACCTCGAAGGTGGGGTTCGGGATGTAATCGCTGATCTGCCCGCGCACCGCGATCTTGGTGCGGCCGTTGACCTCGACGTACTGGATGGCGTTGGCGTACTTCTCCGGGAGGTACTTGGTCAGCGCCTCCTTGGTCTCGTACAGGTGGTTGTCGGCGTCGAAGAGTTGGTACGGCAGCTCCGGCTTACCCATGAGATCCTCCTTGTCGAATTGTGAGAATGATATTCTCGCAAACGTGCGCCGACAACCCTCGCGGGTGGCGGGCCGGACGGGAGTGTGGCGGCGCGGGAGTCGGGCGTGGGCGTCCGGGCGCGGGATCGGCATCCCGCTGCTGCGGCTGTCGTTTGTGTGTATCGTGAGATCGATCTCACAGAAAAAGAGAATCTCGTTTCCGTGGCGCAGGTGGGTACCTCGACGGGTAGCGCGATTCCATCAGGGAGGGAGCCCCGATGGCCGGGCAGTCCGCCGTTTCCAGCGATCTCGACTCCGATATGCCGGGGGCGCTTCCGCTCTCGGGCTGGCGAGCCAAGGCCCGCCGCCGCCCGATGCGATATCGGGTGGTCGTGGTCGCTCCCCGGGCGGCCGATGTGGTGCGGTACGCCGGCGGCTGGCTCTTCGATCACGCCTCGGCGGGGTGGGAGGTGAGCGTGCTGCTCGCGGACCGCGAGGATGATCGGCCGCTGGAGATCCTGGGTGCTACCAGCATGGATCTCGCTCCGGCCCTGGCGCTTTCGGAGCCGGAGATCTGGCCGGATGTCATCGCGGTGACCGTCGAGGCGTACTTGGCCGACGCCCGGGTGCGCACCGGCGTGCTGTCCTGTCTCGACAGCGGCAACGCCCGGGTTCTGGTGTGGGGCTCGGACCTGCCGGGTGAGCTGGCGGGCCGGCTGCACCCGGCCGAGCATCGGGTGAGCATGGCCGCGCAGGCGTTCAAGTCGTGTGCGCTGCGCGCCGCCGGATGTCCGGGGGAGGCGGCGGAGCCGAGGGAAGCGATGCTGGTCGGCCACTGATCGTCCGCGCGGAATTCCGGTGATGGCCCATGTCTATGGGAGAACGCTATTCTCGTGAGAGAAGATCACAATTATCATTCAGAGTGAATTCTCTAACCACGGCAGGAGCTGTCCAGGATGACTGACTTCGACACGGTCGACTACTTCACGGACCAGGCGCTGGTGCCGAATCCGCACCCGTACTACGACCACCTGCGCTCGAAGTGCCCGGTGACCGGGCTGCCGCACCACGGGGTCGTGGCGGTCACCGGGTACGAGGAGACCGCCGAGGCGATGCGCAACGGGGACGCCCTGTCCTCGGTTATCGCGGTCGGCGGACCATTTCCGCCGCTGCCGTTCGAAGTCGAAGGCGACGATCTCGGTGCGCTCATCGCCGAGAACCGGCACAAGATGCCCATGTACGAGCACATGGTGACCATGGATCCGCCGGATCACACCGCCGCCCGTTCGCTGCTCAACCGCCTGCTCACCCCGGCGCGGCTGAAGGAGAACGAGGAGTTCATGTGGCGTCTGGCCGATGCCCAGCTCGACGAATTCGTCGCCGACGGGGCCTGCGATTTCCTGGCCGCGTACGCGAAGCCGTTCTCGCTGTTGGTGGTTGCCGACGTGCTCGGCGTCCCGGAGGAGGACCACCAGCAGTTCCGGGTGGTGCTGGGCGCCGAGCGCCCGGGCGCGCGCGTCGGCGCGCTCGACGACGACATCGTCTCCAGCAACCCGCTCGAGTTCTTGGACGAGAAGTTCAGCGCCTACATCTCCGACCGGCGCGCGAATCCGCGCGATGACGTGCTGACCCAGCTGGCGCTGGCCAAGTACCCGGACGGTTCCACCCCCGAGGTCATCGACGTGGTGCGTTCGGCGACGTTCTTGTTCGCCGCCGGGCAGGAGACCACCGCCAAGCTGCTCACCTCCGCGCTGCGATTCCTGTGCGACACACCGGGTTTGCAGGAGGAGCTGCGCGCCGATCGCAGCAAGATCCCGGTCTTCATCGAGGAGACCCTGCGGATGGAGGCTCCCGTGAAGAGCCTGTTCCGGCTGGCCAAGCAGACCACCCAACTCGGTGAGACCGAGGTGCCGATCGGGACCACCCTCATGCTGTGCCCCGGCGCGGCGAACCGCGACCCGCGGCGCTTCGAGGACCCGCACGACTTCCGCCTCGATCGCCCGAACTCCCGTGAGCACATGGCTTTCGGGCGCGGGGTGCACACCTGCCCGGGTGGCCCGCTCGCGCGGGTCGAGGGCCGGGTGTCGATGGAACGCATCCTCGATCGGATGCTCGACATCCGCATCGACGAGAACGAGCACGGCCCGCTCGAGGCGCGGCGCTACGACTACGAGCCCACCTACATCTTGCGCGGGCTGCAGAAACTGCAGCTCGAGTTCACCCCCAAGTCCTGAGTTCCGCACTCGGGCACGCCGATTCGGCGAACCAACGAATTGAGGTAGTGATGACCGGACGGGTCGAAGGAAAGGTCGCATTCATCACGGGTGCGGCCCGCGGTCAGGGCCGCGCACACGCGGTGCGCCTGGCGCAGGAAGGCGCCGACATCATCGCGATCGACGTCTGTAAGCAGTTGGACAACGTGCCGTTCGCGATGTCCACCCCGGAGGATCTGGCCACCACCGCGGAACTGGTCAAGGGCCACGGCCGCCGGGTGGTCACCGCCGAGGTGGACGTGCGCGACTACGAAGCGATGAAAGCCGCGGTGGACAGCGGCGTCGAGCAGCTGGGGCGGCTGGACATCGTCGTGGCCAACGCCGGCATCGGCAACGAGGGCGGCCTGCTGACCGACCTGAAGGAAGAGCTGTGGGACGACATGATCGGGGTCAACCTCGGTGGCGTCTGGAAGACAGTGAAAGCCGCTGTCCCGCACATCGTCTCGGGTGAGCGCGGCGGCTCGATCATTCTCACCAGCTCGGTCGGCGGTCTCAAGGCCTACCCGAACGTCGGGCACTACGTGGCCGCCAAGCACGGCGTCGTGGGCCTGATGCGCACCTTCGCGGTGGAACTCGGCCACCACTCGATCCGCGTGAACTCGGTGCACCCGACCCACGTGAACACCCCCATGGTCATGAACGAGGGCACCTACAAGCTCTTCCGCCCCGACTTGGAGAGCCCCGGCCCCGCCGACCTCGAGCCGATCTGCCGGATGTTCCACACCCTGCCCGTCCCGTGGATGGAGCCGGAGGACATCAGCAACGCGGTCCTGTTCCTGGCCTCGGACGAGGCCCGCTACATCACCGGCGTACCGCTGCCGATCGACGCGGGCAGCATGCTGAAGTAGTAGATGCCCCAGCGCCTTTCGGCGCCGGTACAGCCTTTCGGCGTCAGCGGAGTTCTCCGCTGACGCCGTGGCAGTTACCGGTCGGTGCGTGGATCAGCTCGCCGGCGCGGCGGCGGGCACCGGACGCCAGAACACCGCGAGCAGCGCGGCGGTGGCCGCTACCGCCGCACCGAGGGCGAGGCCGCCGCCCGCCCAGCCGGTGATCTCGATGTCGGCCGCGCGGTCGAGGGAGATTCGGCCGGGACCCAGCAGGGCCAGGGCCAGGGCCGTGACGCCCAGGGCCAGAACGTATTCGTAGCCCTCCTTGAAGACGAAGAAGCCGTTCGGGCGGTGGGCCAGCAGACCCGCGACCAGCATGATCGAGATCGTGGCGGCGCAGGCCAGCGGCGTGCACAGGCCCAGGACCAGCAGGATGCCCGCGCCGATCTCGGTGATGACGCTGAGCCAGGCCTGCAGGACGCCGTTGCGGAGGCCGAGGCCGGTGAACCAGCGGGCGGTACCGGCGATCTTGCCACCGCCTATCCAGTGGTTGACGCCGTGGGCGATCATGATCGCGCCCAGGACCAGTCGGATCAGCAGCGTGGCAGCGTCTACGGGGTGCATGGATTTCCTTTCGGGCCGGTGCGGCCTCGAATCATTGTGGGGGACAGCAGGGTCGGAGTTGGCTCACCCGTGCCCAGCCGGTTCGTGCGCCGGGGCGAGCCGGGTGTCCGCAGGGGCTCTGGTTTGTTCATAGGGGTAGAGCAGGTGTCTCCGCGGGGGTTGGAACGTCGGTCGCGGTGGCAGCACGGGGGAAGTGCCGTCCCACCCGTTCGGCGAGTGCGGCCGCCCAGTTTTCGAGCAGGCGTTCGCCGTCCTCGGCATTGGCCCGGGTCGGGTCGCCGAGCACGCCGTTGGCGCTGACCGCCGCGACGCCGTGCTGTCGTAGCTGGTCGATGATCTCGCCGAGCGGGCGGGTCTCACCGGGCTCGAGCCGTTCCATGGCAACGGATTCGGGGCGCAGGCGCAGCATGACCGAGGTTTCGGCGTGCCCGGCGTGACTGTCGTCCGGGCTGCCCGACGGTGACCAGGCCAGCACGTGGCGGCCTTCGTACCGCAGTATCCGGGCGGCCGCGTGCAGTGGTTCGAGGTTGCCGCCGTGGCCGTTGACGAGGATGACGCCCGCGAATTCGTCCGCGGAGCGCACCAGTTCGACCAGCAGCACGCGCAGCGCGTGGCGGCCGATCGACAGCGTGCCGGGGAATCCCGCGTGCTCACCACTCGAGCCATACGGAATGGCGGGCGCGACAACGACATCCGGGACGCGTGCGGCCAGCCGTCGGCACAGCTCGACCGCTACGGCGGTGTCGGTGTCGAGGGGCAGGTGGGGTCCGTGCTGTTCGGTGGCCCCCACCGGAACGGCCAGCAGGACGCGGGCTCGCGCGCCGAGTTCGGGGGAGCGGTGCCGCACGAGGTCGACAGGGGGCGAGTCGTTCATCGGCGGATCCGATCTGGGGTAAGGCCCGCCCGCGGTCCGCACGCCGGTCCGCGGTTCGCCCGCCCACCGAGGTTGCGAGCGAATTCATTGACCGGCAACAGGATCCGGCCGTTGCGCTCGATGGTCGCGAGTGTGCGGGCCGGACGTGGCCGTACCCGGTTCACGGGCGAGGAGGTGGCCGGGTCGATCATCGGCGGGACCGGCGTGTGAAGCGTGCCATGCGGGGCACAAGCGGGCGCCACGTGCCGGTCCGCGCGCAGCCGGCCCAGACGCCGAGGGCGTACGCGGCGTCATCGGCCAGTCGCAGGGCCGGATCGGTGCCCTCCGCGGCGGATTCGAGGGCGGCGACGGCGCAGGCGATCCGCAGGACGGTGCGCCCGCGCGGGCTCCACAGCAGCAGCGGCCACCAGGTGCGCCGTGTGGCCGCAGCCAATTGCCGTGCGAGGGTGAGTTGCCCGGTCGCCACCAGTTCCGCGGCGATCGGCATCGGCACGCCGCCGCGACGCAGCATGCGCAGGGCCATGGCGGCGGATACGAGGCTCGGCGCGAGCGCGGCCGCCGGGTATCCACACATCACGAGCGCGAACTGGGCCAGCGTGGCGGGGGTCAGGATCGCGGGCGCGAGCATCTCCGGGTGTCGCGCCGATAGTGGCGCGGCGGATGTGCCGTAGTCGAAGCGCTGGCGTAGGAACGGGATCAGGCTCGCGCGCGGCTCGTGGTGCACGATCGAGTCCGGCTGGTAGCGCACCGTATGGCCCGCCGCCACCAGCCGCCACACCAGATCGACGTCCTCGCCGAAGCGCAGGCGCTCGTCGAAGCCGCCGACCGCGCGCAGCGCGTCCACGCGCACGACCAGCGCCGCGGACGGGACGTAGCGCACGTGGCTGTCGGGGCGGACCGTCGCCGGGCGCTCACCCATGTCCAATGCGGACCGGCGCGATTCGTAGCGTCCGAT
Organism: Nocardia sp. NPDC057668; assembly: GCF_042799795.1. Lineage (NCBI taxonomy): Bacteria > Bacillati > Actinomycetota > Actinomycetes > Mycobacteriales > Nocardiaceae > Nocardia > Nocardia sp. NPDC057668. The sequence goes on from NZ_JBHVIC010000004.1 coordinate 316,067, forward strand.
CGGACCGTCGGGCAGGCTGCGTACCCGCGGGGCCACCGCGGCGACAGCGGGATCCTCGAATAGCGGGACCACGGTGTCGAGCCAATCGGGGGCCGGGATCGTATCGGAGTCCAGAAAGGCCACCAGTGCGGTCTCGACACCGTGTACTCCGGTGTTCCGCGCTGCCGCCGGCCCCCGGGAGACGCGGTGCCGGGCGGTCGCGTCCGGGAGCGGAATTCGTGATCCGTCGTCGACGATGACACATCGGCAGTCGCCGACCGTGGTGGAGGTCAATCGCGCGAGTCCCGCCGCGTTGTCGCGAACCGGGATGACGATCGTGACCGAGTGTCGCGCAGCACGATTCGGCTCGGGCGTCGGATGCACGATGCCGGCGTCGAGCAGCCGCCGAGCCAGCACGGTATGCGCCGGATCGTCGCTCACGCCGTGACCGGCGAGCCAGCTGTCCAGCACCCGCGCGCCGGTCGCTCCCAGCCGCATCAGTCGCGGGGGTGATCCGCCGAGCAATCCGCGACCATCCGCGAACCGGCGGCCACGTGAATCCAGCAGCACCCTCATGGCACGAAACCTCCATCGGCGTGCACGACGGTGCCCGTGATGCACGGTGATTCGGCCGCGCACAGCCAGGCCACCACTTCGGCGACCTCGTCGGGCTCGAGGATTCGGCCGAGCAGTTGATGAGCGGCGAACGCCTCGACATCGTCCAGGTCGTAGATGCGGGCCGATTCGGCCAGCAGCGCCGTGCGCGTGCAGCCCGGCGATACCGCGACCGCGCTGATCCCGGTGTCGCGCAGATCGTTCGCGAGCCCTTTGATCAGTCCCACGACCGCGTGTTTGGCCGCGTTGTAGCCGGCCAGCCGCCACATGCCGTGATGTCCGGCCGCCGAAGCGAGTGCGACGAAACGCCCGGTGCCCGTGCCGTTCCCGCCCAGCATCGCGGGAATGGCGGCCCGGGCCAGGTTCGCCACCCCGTGCACGCCGATGTCGAACATGGCGGTGAAGTCCACGGCCCGGGTTTCCCACAGCGGCACACCGCCGCCGGTGATGACCCCGGCCGCGGCGACGGCGGCGTCGAGTCGCCCGAAGCGTTCCCCGGCCAGCCGCACCGCACCGTCCAGTGCGTCCTGATCGCGGACGTCGGCCGTCACCGGCGCCACCGAATCGGCGTATTCGTTTGCCAGCGAACGCAGTTCACCGGCGGTAGCGAGCGAATACGGCACCCCGGGGTCATCGGCGCAGCGGTCGACGGCGACGACGCGCCAACCGGCGGCCGCGAGCCGGCGGACGGTCGCCGCCCCGATGCCGCGGGCCGCGCCGGTCACCACGGCGACGGGGGCGGTGTCCATCACAGACCCCGGGTGAACCCGTCCGGCACCAGCACGTCTGCGGGGCTCAGATCATGAATGCTGTTGTGCCCGAGCCCGTACAGCGTGGAATCGATGCCCTGGCGCAGCACTTCGAGCACGTTGTGGACCCCGCGTTCACCGCCGGCGGCCATGCCCCACAGGTAGGGGCGCCCGATCATCACCGCCTGCGCGCCCAGCGCCAGCGCCTTGACCACGTCACTGCCGCGCCGGACACCGCCGTCGAGCAGGATTTCCACCTGTCCGCCAACGGTGTTGACGATGCTGGGCAGCAGGCGGATCGCGGCGGGGGTGGAGTCGAGATTGTTGCCGCCGTGGTTGGACACCGAGATGGCGGTCGCGCCGATATCCACGGCCCGTTTCGCGTCATCGGGCCGCGAGATGCCTTTGATGAGGAACGGACCGTCCCACTGACTGCGCAGCCATGCCAGATCGTCCCAGGTGGGCGGCGGCGTGCCCATCCATTCGCCGTACGCGCCGAAGAAGGTCGGACCCGTCTCGCCGCGCCCGACCAGGTTGGGCGTGCTCAGATCCGGCAGTTTGCCCGAGCGCGCGAATCGCCACAGCCAGCCGGGCCGCGCCAGCACCTGGGGCGCGAACTTCACCGCCGTCTTCACGTCCACCTTTTCGGGCAGGGCGGGGCTGCCCCAATCGCGGGCGGTGGCGAAAATCCAGTCCAGGGTGACGATGACGCCCTTGGCCCCGGCCTCGCGGGCCCGCTCCAGGCGCGCGACCATGTCCTCGCGACTGCCCAGCCAGTAGACCTGGAAGAAGGTCTTCTCGTTGGCGGCCACGACCTCTTCGATGGGTTTGGAGCCGAACGAGGAGAGCCCGAGCGCGGTGCCGGACTGCGCCGCACCGCGCGCGACGCCGATCTCACCCGCCGGATCGACCGCCTGCACGCCGGTGGGCGAGCAGATTACCGGCAGCGAAATCTGCTGTCCCAGCACGGTGGTGGACAGATCGCGGGTCGCGGGCAGATCCGCGATGTGCGGGCGCATGCCGATTTCGGCGAACGCCGCGGAGTTGTCGTCGAGGGTGACCCCGGCCTCGGACCCGGCCAGCAGGGCCAGGTAGACCGATTTGGGGACGCGCTTCTTGGCGCGGCGCTGGGCCTCGGCGACGGATTCGAACCAGTCGCTGGTGCTTGCCATCTCGTGAATGTCCTTCTCTGATTACGCGATTCAGCGCATACCCGCGAGCGGGCTGGTGTCGCAGGCGCGATCGGGAACGGTTGCCCGGGCGAGCGTCGGAATCCCGAGCGTCACCGCGGATTTCCGAGTTCGGGTGCGGGAGTGGTCCTTGTCCGGCGACGGTCGCGCTCCGGCGGCCGCGAGGCCGTGCTCGGCGTTTCCGCGGACGCACTCCGGATCGGGGCCGTCCAGGGGCAGGCCGGTGAAGAATTTGGCGGCCATGCAGCCGCCGCGGCAGGCGTCGAAGGCCGAGCACTGCGTGCACGCCCCGGCGGACTGGGGTTCGCGCAGCGAGGTGAACAGTGACGAACCGCGCCAGACGGTTTCGAAGCCGCCGGTATCGCGGACGTTTCCGGCCAGGAACTCCTGGTGGATCGCGAACGGGCAGGCGTAGACATCCCCGACCGGGTCGATCAGGCACACCACGCGCCCCGCACCGCACAGATTCAACCCCGGCAGCGCGGTGTCGCCCAGCGCGTTGAGGTGGAAGAACGAGTCGCCGGTGAGCACCTGTTCGCCGTTGGCGACCAGCCAGTCGTAGATGGTCAGCTGCTGTTCGGCGGTGGGGTGCAGCTCCGGCCAGACGTCCGCGCCGCGTCCGGACGGCCGCAGGCGCGTGATGCGCAGCTGCGCGCCGAAATGGTCGGCGATGGCCTTGAACTCGTCGAGCTGGCCGACGTTGTGCCGGGTCATGACGACCGAGAGCTTGAATCCGGTCTTGCCGGCGTCGGCCAGGTTCTGCATCGCCGTCCACGCCGTCGCGAAGGACCCCGTACCCCGGACAGCGTCGTTGACCTCGGCGGTCGCGCCGTCCAGGGAGATCTGGACGTCGACGTAGTCGCTGGCGGCGAGCATGCGGGCGCGCTCGGCGGTGAGCCGGATGCCGTTGGTGGAGAACTTGACTCCTACCCCGTGGTCCACCGCGTAGTCGATGAGTTCCCAGAAGTCCGAGCGCACGGTGGGTTCGCCGCCGCCGATGTTGACGTAGAACACCTGCATTCGCTGCAGCTCGTCGATGACGGCCTTGCATTCCTCGGTGCTCAGCTCCCGGGGGTCCCGGCGGCCGGAGGACGAAAGGCAGTGTGTGCACGCCAGATTGCAGGCGTAGGTCAGCTCCCAGGTCAGGCAGATGGGGGAGTTGAGTCCGTGTTCGAAATGTTCGACCAGTTTCATGATTGCTCCCGGTTCGGGGCTCAGCCGGCGTGGCGGGGCGCGATGGCGCCGGAGGCGGCCAGTCCGGCCAGGGCCCCCAGATAGCGCGGGTGATCGGCCGCGGGGACCCCGGCGGCGACCAGGGTGGCGTGCACGTCGGGCTGGTGTTCGAGCGATTCGACCACCCGCACGAGCAGCGGGGTCTTCAGGAAGGACAGCTTGCGGGTCGCGTAGTCGTAGACCAGCGCGCCGAAGGGCTCGGGTCGCAGCGACACCGATTCGGCCAGCCGATGCGGCAGGGCCGGATCGAAGGCCGCGAGCTCAGTAGACACCGCACATGCCGTCGATCGAGACCTCTTCCACGAGCAGGTCTTCTTCGATGAGCACGCCGTCGTCGGCAGCGGGCGATTCGTTCGAATTGGTGAACATGACTCTCCTCAGAAGAGAATGATATTTCCTGTCACGGACAGCATAATGGCACCGGGTGCCGAAAAGGAAGGCCGATGACCGTGAATTCAGCCGCCGCGCAGTCGAGTTCGGCCGGTCCGGGGCGGCGGCGCTCGACCACCGCCCACGCGCTCGAGCGCGCCGCGTTCGAACTCTTCGATCGCCACGGCTTCGAAGCGACGACGGTCGGGGACATCGCGACCGCGGCGGGCATCGGCCGGCGGACGTTCTTCCGCTACTTCGATTCCAAGAACGATGTGGTCTGGGGCGATTTCGACGCGCACCTGCGCACGATGCGCGAGCGGTTCGCGAGGGTGCCCGCCGGCGAGCCCCCGCTGGACGCGCTGCGCACGGTCGTGGTGGAGTTCAACCGGTTCGATCCGGCGCAGATCCCCTGGCACCGCGATCGAATGCGCCTGATCCTCGGCGTCCCCGCGCTCCAGGCGCACGCGGCGCTGCGCTACCACGCCTGGCGCACGGTGGTGGCCGATTTCGCCGCCGAGCGCCTGGGCGTCCCGGCCTCGGATCTGGTGCCCGGCGCACTCGCGCACGCCGCCCTCGGCGTGGCCATCGCCGCCTACGAACACTGGCTCGCCGACGACACCCGGGAGCTGCCCGGAATTCTGGACGAGGCGTTCCGAAACCTGGCCGCGGGGTTCCGGTTGTAGTTGCGGATCTACCAGTGCGAGACCTGCGGCAACGGATGCACCGAGAGCGGCATCGAACTGCGGCGGCGTCCGATCAGCGGCGCGCATCGTGCCACCGGCCCTCGATCATGACGCCGCGCACCAGGGCGCTGTCGAGCTTGTCGAGTGCGATCGCCAGTGGCTCCTCGAGCAGGCAGAGGTCGGCGCGGGCGCCGGGCGTGACCGTTCGCGCGGGGCCGCCCGGATCGTCCGGGGCGCAGAGGTATCCGGCCAGCGCGGTTCTCGCGTCCACCCGTTCGGTCACGCCCAGAACGTGCCCCGTGCGCGTCGAGCGGTCCACCGCCGCACGCATGTTCGCCCAGGGATCGAGCGGGCCGTGCGGTGCGTCGCTCGACAGCGCCACCGGAACGCCCGCGCACAGCAGTCCCGCGTGCGGATACAGGTGGGCGAGATCGTCCGGATCGACCTCGCGCAGGTAGTCGTCGCCGCGTGCGCGCAGGAAGCCCGGCTGGGTGACCACCCGCAGGCCGAGATCCGAGATCCGCTGTGCCACACCGGCGGGCACCACCGCGGCGTGCTCGATGCGATCGCCCGGCCGGGTCCCGACCTCGGCGAGGACCGCCAGGGTCAACAGCAGGGACACGCGAGTGACACAGTGCACCGCGACCGGCCGGCCCGACAGGTGTGCGGCCGCCACGGTGGCGGCGAGGCGGTCGTAGTCGGGCAGATCATGGTCGCGCAGCAGCAGTTTGCGCGGGCCGACGGTGAATCCCGTGCCCGCGCCGAGGTCGGCGCCGAGCAGCGTCAGCCGCTGCGGCAGTGCGCCGTCGGCTCGAGCGGCGGCGAGGATCGCTACCGCGGTCGGGTCCAGATCCGGTGTCGCGTCGGTGACCCCGGTGATTCCTGCCCGGACGAGAGCCCGGCCGACCACGCCCAACTCGGGCGGATCATCGGACAGGGCCGCGCGCAACCGGCCGTCGTAGCGCCACAGCCGGCCCGTCGGCTCACCGGCGGCATCTCGCTCCACGTCGGCGGAAGCGTCGAGCACGCTCGATACCCGTTGCAGCGCAAGCGAGTTGAGCATCCACAGCGCGCCGCTGCGATGCTGTATCCGCACCGGTCGATCCGCGCACAGCCGGTCCACGACATGCCGGTCGAGGGTTCCGGCGACCGACTCGTGGTAGCCGACGCCGCGCACCCAGCCCTGCCCGTCGTGCTGTCGCAGGGCCGCGCGCAATTCGCGCAGTCCGCGCACAGCGCCGGGACCGCACTCCACCGATCGCGACGCGGCCGCCATGGCGAGCAGATGCAGGTGGTGGTCGTGCAGTCCCGGCAGCAGCGCCCCGCCCGCACCGTCGATCACCTCGTCGGCGTCGCCCCGCCGCGTGCGCCCGACCGCCACCACGCGGCCATCGCGCACCAGCACGTCCGTGTGTTCGCCCGCCACCTCGACATCACGAAAAACGGTGCGTCGCGGCACCTGTGCCGCGCTCACCGCGTCACCCGGGCGACACTGTGCCGCTGGAAGCCGAGCGTTCCGGCATGCTCACCGAGCACCTCGACACTCCCGTTGGTGCTGTCGCCACCGAGCCCTCGCGGCCGGTCCGATGTCGCGGTCGCGTTCATCGCTCGATCACCTCGAGCCCGAACCCGGCGTTGTCCGCGCCGAGTGGCCCGGCCGGGGCCGGGGCACGGCGTGCTCGTGGTGCGGCGACCGGGTAGGAACCCGCGGCCGAATCGACCCACCAGCCCTGTCCGGTCCGGCGGATGGAGTGTTCTTCGACGGCGCCCGTGGCCGTTTCGGCCGCCAGATGCAGCATGGACACGTCGATCAGCCGGGCGTTGTCCGCCAGCAGCGCCGCCGACGCCGCTGCCGCCGCGCACACCCCGGTCAGCGGGTCCGCGATGGCGTCCCCGCAGGGCAGGACCGTGTCTCGATCCCGGATGACCAGTCCGGCGGCGGCCGCGACATCGTCGCCGAATCCGATGGCGTCGCTCGCACGGCCGTGCGCGGTGATCGACAGCCAGGAGGTGCCCCGCGCCGCGCACTCGGCGGCGTCGATGCCGAGCTGCCGCAGCGCGCGAGGGCGTGAACTCTCGAGCACCAGATCCGCGTCGGTGATGAGTCCGTGCAGCAGGTCGAGGTCACGCGATTCGCGAAAGTCCAAGCCGACCATGGTATGTCCGTGGTGCAGCAGGTCGAAGAAGCCCGCAGCGCCCCTCCGCGAGCCGTCCGGGCGGGTGCGGCTCTCGATCTTGATAATGCGAGCCCCGCCCAGCCCGAGCAGATGCGCGCACAGCGGGCCGGCCCACAGCGCGGTCAGATCGACCACTACGGGGTGGGTGCGGCGATGGGTACGCCCGCCGTACTCGGTGACCGATATCCCGGGGCGGGAGTGGCGTTCGGGTGCGGGCACCGCCGCTCCGGCCAGCCCCAGCAGCCGCACCCGCGCCGCGGCGGCCTCGCTCAAGGTGCTGCGCGCCCACCGGGCCACCGAATCCCACGGATCATCGTGGTGCACAGGACCTTCGACCAACGCGGGAACGAGCTCGACGTCCTCGACGCGGGGGAGCGAAAGACCCACGTGTCCGTCCGCGGTACGCAGCACGCGAAAAGCGCCTCCACACGACTCGGGACCACGCCGGCCCAGACCCCCGAGTGCCGCCCGTTCCCCGAGCAGCTCGACCCCGGGCAGTTCCGGCCACACTCCGGTCCGCTCCCGGGTCAAATGCCCCGTCCGCGCCAGCTCCCGCGCGACCCGTGCCGCCGGGTCCCCGGGGGCGGCGAGCGGCGGCCCGCCCGCGCGCCCGGTGAGGGCCATGGCCCCCGACTCCGCCCACGCCCGCAGCGGCGATGACGGGGTCGTATCCGCCGAAGAGATCCGCCCGGGGAGCCCGGCGATCGTCGGCGACGATTCGGGGAACTCGGCCCCGTTCTCTCTGCGCTCATGCCGCACAAGCGTTCCGGCCGCCGGCATCCGCTTCTCGGCCTCGGGTGCCTGCGTGCCGGCCGCTGGGGGCTGCGTATCGGCTTCTGGTCCAAGTGTTCCGGCCGCTGGAGGCTGCGTCTCGGCCTCGGGTGCCTGGGTATCGGCCGCCGGCGGCCGGGTATCGGCGTCCGGCCCAAGTGTTTCGACCCCGGGCGCGCAGGCTCCGGTCGCTGGCGGGTGCGTACCGGCCCCTGGCACCTGCGTTCCGGCCGTCCGGACCGGCCTATCGGGCGACTGCGCCCCCGGCGGTGGAGATGTTGCCGCCGTGATGGACGCGGCCGGCGGAAGATCCGGGGCGGGCGTTCGGCGTTCGTCTCGGCCCGATTTCGCACCGTGCTCGATCATGACCGTCCCGCTTCCGCGTCGATCAATCCCCAGTCCAGTGCGGTCCGCGTGTCGATGGGCCGGCCGGTGAGGGCCAGGAACGCGGTGCGCCACCGGCCGATTCGGCGGGTGATGCCGACCGTTCCGCCCGCACCGGGCACCAGTCCCATGGAGAGTTCGGGCAGCCGGAAGTACGCGTCGGCGCTCGCTTCGACGTGCGCGGCGAAGGACGGCACCTCGATGCCGGCCCCGATGCACGCGCCGTGCAGGACCGCGTGCATTCGCGGCCCGAGGCGATGCACTGCCTGGGCCGCGCCGCGCCCCAGCCGGATCAGGTGCGCCGCCGAGACATCGGCCGCCGACCCGAACTCGTCGAGATCGCCGCCGCTGCAGAAGGATCGGCCGTTGCCGCGCAGCAGCACCCGCTCGATGGAGGAATCGTATTCGGCCACCGCCAGCGCCTCGATCAGGCCGTCGCGGACCGCGTGCCCGAACGCGTTGTGGCGCTGCGGCATGTTCAGGCTCACCGTCAGGGTGTCGCCGCTGCGCTCGAGCAACACCGGGTCCGCCGCGTCCGGCACCGGGCGGCGCGGGCGGCCCGCGCGCCACGCGGCGAACTCCGGTCCGGCCAGCAGCATCGAATAGGCCAGCGATTCGGCGGTCAGGCCGTCGGCGACGCCGGCCCGCGCGGTCAGCGCGAGCAGGCCCGCGAGGGTGATCGAGGCACGGGGCGCGGCGTCGACGGTGGCGACGATCGCCGCGAGATCGGCGTCGGTCCCGGCGACCCAGTACCGGCCGGGACCGTCCGGGGCAAGGGTGCAGGTGAACTCCGACAACAGGGTTCGAGCGGCCTCGGGGAGCGGGCGGTGCGCGAGTCCCACCACGACCACACCGGGCTGCCGTCGCAGCGCGGCCGCCGCCGCGTCGGCGTACTGCCACTGCTCGCGATCGAGATCCACCACGACCAGTGGGGTGCGGGCCAGTCCCGCCGGGGTGAGGGTGAGTGCGGCCGCGCCCTCGGCGATCTCGGCCGGGCCGAGGAGTTTCACGACGGTTCGAGCGGGAGCCGGGCCGTGAAGGCCGCGCCGAACAGAGCCCGGGCTTCGTCCGCGACCAGCGCGCTCTGGGTCCGATGGCCGCATTTGCCGAGCGCGAGGGCGAGCATGGCGGCGGCGAGCATGACGTGCTCGGCGGTCAGGTGGGGGCCGAGTTGCCCGGCGGCCCGGGCGCGTTCGTAGATGCGGGTGACGGTCCGGCGGATCCGATCGTCGAGGCGGGCCACGCGCGGATCGGAGCGGTGGGTCATCAGCAGTTCGGTGAGCGCGGCCGCGGAGGTGGCGGCCTTGGCCACCACGTCGAGCAGATCGTCGAGCGTGCCGTTGCGACGCGAATCGAACTGTTCGAACGCGGCGATGTCGGAGTCGAAGACCGCGACCGCGAGCTCGATGCGGTCGGGGAAGTGGCGATACATGGTGCCGTGCCCCACGCCCGCGCGTTTGGCGATCTCGTTGAGAGAAGCGCCGAAACCTATCTCGGAGAACGCTTCTCGTGCGGCTCTGAGCAGAGCCTGGCGATTGGCGGGCGCGACGGCCGGGCCGCCACTGCTGCGGTATCGACTCGACACGGGCATCAGCGTAGTACCGTGACCACCAATCCGGACGATACTGTCCGGATTGGTTCGACGGCCACCGGCGACGCTGCCGATGCTCGGGGGGTGGTTGGCGACGAAGGGACGCAACCACCCCCCGAGGGTCCCGGTGGGGCGGCAAACCGGGACGCCGCCGCCATGCCGGCGTCCGGCGCGCTCTGCAGGAAGAGCGGGTCCGGAACTGGTTGCGGGGCCGGCACGGGCGGCGAGTTCCGAAGAACTCGGCGCAACCGGACAATGTTGTCCGGTTGTCTGTGAGTCTGCTGCACGAAGTGCCGCGGCGTCAAGACCGAATCCATGATCGGCCCATGCGGCGCCTGGGGCGGGATGGTCACGGCGGGCTCCGATCTCGGCCGGGCGGCCGGTGATCCGGCCAGGCGAAACAGCTCAACTGTCAGTCTTACAGTTCGAGTAACGATACGCGTCTCGGGCGATCTTGGACAGGGTGGAAATCCCCGTCTCGCCGAGGCCACTAGAGGAGGCTGCTCAATAGATCGAATCCGTCGTGCGCCTCGACCGCGGCCACCGCGCGTTCCACGCCCACCCGCGAGACGGCCAGGGGTTGCATCCGGTCCCCGGCTTCAGCGGTACACACCGCGGCAAGGAACAGTTCGGTGGTGGCCGCGCGGTATCCGGTCCACAGCCGGTCCGGGTCCACCGCGACCCCGCCCGCGGCCAGCCCATCCGCATACCGCCCGACCAGCTCCCGCTCGATCCGGCGCAACAGCTCGGGTTCGACCGAGGCGCAGGCGAAGTAGGCGACATCGCGAATGCCGGCCCCCGCGCGGGCGATCTGCCAGTCCAGCAGACCCGGCTCGGCGCCCACGAAGAAGAGATTGCCCAGGTGCGGGTCGCCGTGCGTCAGGGTGTGCGGCTGGGCCGCCCAGAAGTCGTCGATCTCGTCGTCGCGCTCGTAGAACATCCGGCACTGCTTCTTGATATGCGCGGGGATCAGATCCGCGGTGTGGCCCTTGATGTCGCGCAGGAAGGCACGGCGAATGAGGTTGCCCAGCCGGATCTCGGCGGTGGTCCGCCGGGCCAGCGGGGCCAGATCCGTGCCGAAGCGGGCCGACTCCCAATACGTCGAGTGGAGTCCGGCCAGCGCGTCCACCACGGCGAATGCCTCGGTCTCGTCGAGTGATTCGCGCACCGTCCGGAATCGGGCGGCTCCGGAGAGGTCCTCCAGGATCAGGACGCTGCCACGCTCGGCCGCGTCGATCCCGCCGAAGTGACAGCGCGGCACCCGCACCGGCGGCCGATCGCCCAGCGCCCGGTAGGCGAGAACTTCGCGCACGCCGAGCCCGAACAGGTTCAGCAGCACGTGCTGGGAGAAATCCCGCGGCGCCAGCTTCACGAACAGGGTCCGCGCGGTCGTACCCGCCTCCCCGTCGACGGCGATGCGCACTCGCGCGGCCGTACCGGAATCCGCGTCGAGCACCCGGAAGCCGCGAATCATGTCCGCGCCCTGGCCGAGTGCGGAGCGCAACCACTCGGTCGTCAATTCCTCCGCCCGGCGCGGGAGCCTGCCCCGGCCGCGGGTCCGCTCCAGTCCGGTGCGGATCGTCTCCCGCGCGATGCCGGCCAGGCCCAGTGTGGCATTCAACATCTACGATTCGTCCTGCGTGTTCGGTTCCGGCGGGGGAGTACGCATCGCCGCTCAGGCGACCAGGCTGTCGGGCTCCAGCGGTGCGAAGAACGCGCTCATGCCGCTGCCGCTCAACACGTCGCCCAGGGCGGCGAAATCGTATGTCTCGGGCTGGTTTCCGGACCCGCGGCCGAGCCGTGCCAGGACCTCGTGCTGCCCGTCGGACAGCAGTTCGGCGCGCAGGCGGGCGATGTCGTAGTCGACCGCGTCGCGGTATCGCTCGACGTAGGCGCACATCAGGTGCAGGCACAGTTGCTGGGCGGGCGTGGCCGGGTACGGGTCGAGCCCCCGGGCCAGCGTGGTCCTGGTCGAGTCGAAGGTCTGCGCGACGTAGTACATGAACACCGGTCGGGGGCTGTGCAGGATCCTTGCCCGAACACCGTCGGCGAGTGCGTCCGCCGCGGCGATCAACGCCTCGCGAATACGCGGCCGGATGAGGATGGAGGTGTCGTCGCTCATGATTTCTCCCGATAGCGACCATGTGATTCGCGCCGGGTAACCGAGAATCGGACACCCCCGCAACCATCTATGGTATTAGAAACTGTAAGACAGGCAGTTGTCCCGTTCAAGGGATTCTCGCCGCGGTCGTATCCCGGAACCCCCTGTGCCGAGCGGAGTTCCGTCATCGAACAACAGGAGTGCAGCGCATGCCCGAGGTCATCGGAGTCATCGGAACGGGCCAGATGGGTGAACCGATGGCGGCCCGGTTGCTGCGCGCCGGACACGAGGTGGTGGTGTTCGCCCGCCGCACCTCGGTGCGAGAGCGGCTGCGCGCCATGGGCGCCGAAGTCGTCGACTCGGTGGCCGAGGCCGCGGTGCGCGGGCAGATCATCGTCGTGTGCGTCTACACCGACGAACAGGTCACCGAAGTGCTGGCGGGACCGGACGGCGTGCTCGCGCATGCCGCCCGCGACGCCTTGGTCGTCTCGCACACCACCGGATCCCCGTCCACCCTCCGCGATCTCGCGGCCGCGCACCCGGACGGGCCGGTGCTGTTGGACGGTCCGGTGAGCGGTTCGCCCGTGGACATCACCGAGGGCACGCTCACCGTGCTGCTCGGCGGGCCCGCACCGGCGGTCGCCACGGTCACCACGGTGCTGGGCGCGTACGCGAACACCATCGTGCCCACCGGCGAGCTGGGCAGCGCGCTGACGGTGAAACTGCTCAACAACGCCCTGTTCGCGGCCAACGCGCAATTGGCCACCACCACCGTGCGGGTGGGCCGCGAACTCGGTATCGCCGAGGACGATCTGCTGCGCGCGCTGCTGGTGTGCAGCGGGCGCAGTCACGCCGCGAGCACCATCCATACCGCCGGGGGGAGCGCCGGTTTCGAGCGCGTGGTGGTGCGGTATCTGCGCAAGGATGTCGCGGCGTGCTTCACCGCCGCCGCCGATCTGGGCATCGAGCTGGGTCCCCTGGCGGCCGCGATCGACGGCGGGCCGTTCGAGATGCGCTGAGGGTCGGCTCATGAGGGCCGCTGCACCGCGGGAGTCGCGACGCCCACCTGCACGCTCACCCGGTTCTGATAGAAGGCCAGGTGCCCGTGCAGGATCGCGACTTCCGGGTAGGGGTCCGGGTATTCCCAGGCGATGGGCTCGCTTCCGTCGAGCTCCCGCCAATATCGCGCCTCGCCCTTGAACGGGCACCGTGAGGTTCCGACCGCGGCCTCGAGCAGATCGAAGCGCACGTCCGCGGCCGGGAAATAGAAGACGATGCCGTGATCTTGTTCGGCCACCAGCAGTGCCGTGGCCGATTCAGCGAGCACCATGCCGTCCAGGGTCGCGCGGACCACGTTGCGCACGCGGCTGACGTCCACCCGGTAGTCGGGCCAATCGACGTATCCCGAATCCATCACGCCTCCCTTTCGCCGGACCGGTGTTCCCGGCCCGATGTCGTTCACAAACGCGTCCCCGAATCCGGTGCGCCCGAGGCGGGAAAGGCCCGCACCATGGCGTGCACACCGTAGGAGGCGACGATCGCGCCCTGCTCGGTGTAGATCCGTCCTTCGCTCTGGGCGTGCCCGCGCCCGGCGTACACCACGCGGGTCGCGTACAGCAGCCATGCGCTCACGTCGGCCTCGTCGTGAAAGGTGATCGTGGCCATGGTGATTCCGGTGGAGATCGAATGGTGGGCCATGGCCTCGCTGAACCCGGGGTGCGGGCGCAGCGCGGCGGCGACGGTCCAGTGCGTCGTCGACTGCGCCAGCAGCGCGGCGTGCAACTCCGGCCGATCCGGCGACTGCCGGAATCGGGTCCACACGAACAATTCCGGCGGGCCGGTCTGCTCGCGATAGGGGTCGTAGGCGTCGTCCACCACCCGCATGTCCCGGCCGCGCACGACGCCGCCGGGAATGTCGAGCGGGCGCAACCGGTGCGGCGGGGTGACCTCCGGCATGGGCAGCGCCGAGCGGATCAGGTCGGGCGTGCCCGTATCCAGCAGGACAACCCCGGTCGCACACTGCTTTCCGGTCTGGATCACGCGCGCCTGCACGGTCGACAGGGTCCGTCCGGCGTGCGGAACCTCGAGGGCCACCGACAGCGGTGCGTCATGGGTGGCGACGCGCGAGAAGACCATCGACACCGAGGTGACCCGTTGCCCGGGAACGGCTTTGGCCGCGGCGACGACGGTAGCGCCCAGGAGCTGTCCGGCCTCCACGACGTTGCGTTCGGTGGGGCCGTGGGCCGGGGCGAGGTAGCGGCCGCCGGGTTCGGGGCGCACATCCATCAACCGCAGCAGTTCGGCCTGATCCCACTCCCGGGTGGGGGAATCCGCACCGGCCGGCGGTGCGGACCGGGAACGGCCCGCCATGGCACTCCTCGCTCCGAAGTTCGGCGAATGAATATCGGATTCTCATTCGTGAGAATAACATATCCATTCGGGTGCGCCCGCGGGTCGAGCCGCCCCTGACATCGATGCGCCCCGCGCATCGTTCGGTGCCGGAAATGGGAGATCGTCGAATGCGCAAGGTGCCAACGGATCTGGTGGAGCGATATCTGTCGCAAGGGTGGTGGACCGACGAATCGCTGGGTGAACTGCTGGCCCGGGGCCTGGCCGCGGCCCCCGAGCAACGCTTCGAGGTGCATTCGGAGACGCGACCGTGGTCCGGCCGGGTCTGCGAGGTCGAGGCCGTGGCCCGGCGACTGGCCGCCGGGCTCTCCGCCCGGGGCGTGAAAGCCGGGGACACGGTCGCCTTCCAGCTCCCCAACTGGATGGAGGCCGCGGCGACGTTCTGGGCCTCGGCGCTGCTGGGCGCGGTGGTGGTGCCGATCGTGCACTTCTACGGCCGCAAGGAAGTCGGGTACATCCTCGAGACCACCCGGCCCAAGGTGTTCATCACCATCGAACGGTTCGGCGCGCTCGAATTCGATCCCGCCGTCTACGCCGGCGTGCCGATCGTCGGCGTGGTCGGCCGCGACTTCGACGACCTGCTCGCCGATGAGCCGATGACGGGCGTGGCGGCCGTGGACCCGGACGCGCCCGCGCTGATCGCGTTCACCTCGGGCACGACCCGCGATCCCAAGGGCGTCATCCACTCCCATCGCACCCTGGGCTTCGAGACCCGGCAGCTCGGCGGCCACTACCCGGACGACTTCGGCCCGCAGCTGACCGCCGCGCCCGTCGGGCACTTCATCGGCATGGTCAACGCCCTGCTCATCTCGGTGCTGAACGCCGCGCCGATCCACCTGCTGGACGTGTGGAATCCCGAACGCGCGCTGGCCTTGATGAGCGAATTCGGCGTGAACGTGGCGGGCGGCGTGCCGTACTACATGACCAGCCTGATCGACCACCCCGACTTCACCCCCGGTCACCTGCGCTACATGCGCTACGCGGGCATGGGCGGCGCACCGGTCCCAGCGGCGGTGACCACCCGCCTGACCGACCTGGGTATCACCGTCTATCGCTCCTACGGCAGCACCGAGCACCCGTCGGTGACCGCGTCCAAACACACCGCCGCACTGGGCAAGCGGCTGTACACCGACGGGGATCCCATGCCCGGGGTCGAGATTCGCCTCACCGCGGAGGGGGAGATCCTGAGCCGGGGCCCGGACCTGTGCCTGGGCTACACCGACGCCGAACTCACCGACCGCGCCTTCGACGCCGAAGGCTGGTATCACACCGGCGATATCGGCGTCCTGGACGCGGACGGATATCTGAGCATCACCGACCGCACCACCGATCTGATCATCCGGGGCGGGGAGAACATCAGCGCGGTCGAGGTCGAGGAGGTGCTGCTGGGCCTGCCCGCGGTGGCCGAGGCCGCCGTGGTCGCCGCGCCGGATGCCCGGCTGGGCGAGCACGCCGCGGCCGTGCTGCGGCTGCGCCCCGGTCTGGACGCGCCGACCCTGGCCGAGGTCCGCGCGCATTTCGCCGATCGCGGTCTGGCGAAACAGAAGTGGCCGGAGGAGGTGCGGGTGGTGGCCGACTTCCCGCGGACGCCCAGCGGCAAGGTCCAAAAGTTCCGCCTGCGGCAAGACATTGCCTCCGAACAGCAGTGAGAATACGATTCTCAGTGAAGCAAAGGAGATTCTCATGACCAAGGTCGATCTGCCGTACCAGTTGTTCGACGCCGACAATCACCTGTACGAGACCGAAGAATCGCTGACCCGGTACCTCCCCAAGGAGTACGAGGGCGCGATCAAGTACGTGGAGATCAACGGCCGCAAGAAGATCGCCGTGCTGGGCCAGATCAGCGAGTACATCCCCAACCCCACGTTCGACTACGTCGCGGCGCCCGGGGCCATGGAGGACTACTTCAAGAACGGCAATCCCGAGGGCAAGAGCAAGCGCGAGATCTTCGGCCGCGCCATCCCGGCGCACGACGCCTTCCGCAATCCCGAAGCGCGACTGAAGGTCATGGACGACCTGCAACTGCACCGCGCGCTCATGTTCCCCACCCTGGCCAGCCTCATCGAAGAGCGCATGCGCGACTACCCGGATCTCATTCACGCCGTGGTGCATTCGCTGAACCGGTGGATGCTCGACGACTGGGGCCAGAACGGCAACTTCGTGCACTCGGACCGCATCTTCAACGTGCCGGTGATCAGCCTGCCGATCGTGGAGAAGGCGATCGAGGAGCTGGAGTGGTGCGTCGAGCGCGGCGCCAAGGCGATTCTGGTGCGCCCGGCGCCGGTTCCGGGCCTGCGCGGCATGCGGTCGTTCGCGCTGCCGGAGTTCGATCCGTTCTGGAAGAAGGTCGTCGAGCACGATGTGCTGGTCACCATGCACTCCTCGGACTCGGGCTACTCGCGCTACGGCGCGGAGTGGGACGGCAACAGCCTCGAGATGCTGCCCTTCCAGACCAACACGTTCCAGATGACCATGGCGTGGCGGCCGGTCACCGACGCCGTCGCCTCCTGGGTGTGTCACGGCGCGCTGTTCCGGTTCCCGGAACTCAAGATCGCGGTCATCGAGAACGGCTGCTCGTGGCTCGCGCCGCTGCTGGAGACCCTGCACGACACCCACAAGAAGGCGCCCGAGGGCTTCGATTTCAACGATCCGGTCGAGGCCCTCAAGCGCAGCCTGTACGTCAGCCCGTTCTGGGAGGAGGACCTGCAGGCCACCGCGGACATGATCGGCGCGGATCACGTGCTGTTCGGCTCGGACTGGCCGCATCCGGAGGGCCTGGCCGAACCGGCGCGCTACATCCACGAGATCAAGGACATGACCCTGGCGGATCAGAAGCTGATCATGGGCGGCAATCTGGCGCGCCTGCTCAACGTATGAGCGTCCGGGCCGGGCGGCCGGTGCCGCCCGGCCCGGATCCGGGGTCAGCGCGGAAAGCCCGCGATCACCGAATCACCGAACGCGGTCAGGGTTTTCGGGTCCGCGAAATCGGAGAACCAGACGTAGAAGCGCTCCGCGCCACGATCGGCGAGTTCGGTGAAATGCGCGCGCAGGCGTTCGGCGTCGGCGCACACCAGGCCGCCGCCCAGGTAGCCGAATCGGCGTTCGGCCCGCTCGCGCACCGCGTTCTCGTCCGCGCCCGGGGCGACGAATGCCACCATCTGCTGAATCGAGACGCGGGCGGGGTCCACCCGGCCGGCCAGATCGGTCAGCCGATCCAGGTGTGTCGCGGGCAGATTCCACCATGTCGCGTGCTCGCGCGCGAGTTCCAGGATGCGCGGCCCGGTGCCGCCGATGACGAGCGGAATCGGCACGGACGGGTGCGGCGGCAACTCGGGTTCCGATGCCGGGTCCCAGTACCCGGTCAGCAGGTCGATCGTCTGCTTCATTCGCGTATGCCGCTGTGCGGCAATCGCTTCGGTGATGCCGAACTGCACGAGCTCGGCTGGTACCGAACCCGAGCCCAGTCCGAGTTCGAATCGCCCGCCGGTCGCCTCCTGCAGGGTCACCGCCTGTTTGGCCAGCAGGGCCGGATGCCGGAACGCGTCGCACAGCACCAGGTGCCCGATCCGCAGGCGGCGGGTGCGCGCTGCCACCCAGGTCGCGATCGTCATGGCCTCCCACAGTGGCTGGGCCGGAGCGCCGGGGGCCACGAGGTGATCGATGAAGGCGATCCCGTCGAATCCAGCGTCCTCGGCGGCCAGCGCCCGATCGACGACATCGGTTGTGCTCATCCGGATTTGGGGCAGGAACAGGAACCATTCGGCCATCGGTCACATCCTCGGCGGCGGGAGACGGCCGCAACCACCCGGCCGCCGGGAAATAACATTTCCTATTTGAGAGAATGCCATATACGTCGAGCGAAAGGCCGATCGGATGCACCTGCACGTGACCTCCACCCCCTACCCGGACCGGGTCGACGAATTCGATCGCTGGTACTCCGAGGTGCATGTCCCCGACATGCTCGCCGTCCCGGCGGTGAAGTCCTGCAGTCGCTTTCGGCTCACCGACCCCGACGGTCCGGTCCGGTTCCTGGCCGTCTACGCGGTGGACGGCGACGATCCGGCCGCGCTGCTGGCCGAACTCGGGGCGTGCGCCGCGGACGGCAGGATCCGCCCCGGCACCGCCTCGGACCCGACCGCCACGCGCATCGAATTCTGGAAATCCTGGGACGCGCCGAGCGCCGAGGCCGCGCCGCGGGCGGGCGCGCACGCCGACCCGGGCCCGGGGAATTCCGGGGCGCTGTAGTGCACAACCGCCGTGCACAGCGGGCCGATCGAATCGGATCGACGCGGTCATTCCGTGTCGTGGACGCGGGTGCACCGCCCCGCGTGCGGGCCCGCGCCGGACAGCCCGCCTCACCCGGCGGCGGGACCGATCGCGCCGCTCTCGCGCAGCCGGGCTACCGCGCCGGCGTCGAAGCCCAAGTGCGCCAGCACCGCATCGGTGTGCTGACCCAGCGCCGGGATGGCGCCCATCGGCGGCTGCCAGCCGTCGATGATCGGCGGCGGCAGCAGCGCGGTGACCGGACCTGCCGGGGTGTCGATCGAGCGCCAGCGTCGCCGGGCGCTCAGGTGCGGGTGCGCGATCACATCGCTGGGCCGGTTGTAGCGCGAGTTCCCGATGCCCACGGTGTCCGCGTCGGACTGAATCCGGGAGATGTCGTGTCGCGCGGTCCATTCCGTGATCGCGGCATCGAGTTCGGCGCGATGCCGCACGCGACCGGCATTGCTCGCGAAGCGAGCGTTCTCGGCCAGGTCGGCTCGGCCGATCAGGTCGCGGGCCAGCCGCTGCCATTCGCGGTCGTTGGTCGTCCCGAGCACGACCGTGTGCCCGTCGGCGGTGGGGTAGGCCCCGTACGGCGCGACGGCGGGGGAGCTCATGCCCAGGGGCTGCTGATCGGTTCCGGTGTGCCGGGTGTAGTTCAGCGCGTATCCCATGAGTTCGGCGGCGGTGTCGAACAAGCTGACCGCGGCCGCGCCCGAGGTGGCCACGGCGCCGGGGGTGTGCCTGCCGCACAGCATGGCCATGATCGTCAGCGCGGCGTACAGACCCGAGCACACGTCGGCGATCGGCGGCCCGGGTTTGGCGGGTGCGTCCGGCTGCCCGGTGACCGCGCAGACGCCCGCCTCGGCCTGAATCAGGAGATCGTAGGCGCGCTTGTGGGACAGCGGACCACCGGAGCCGTATCCGTCTATGGCCATGGTGATCAGCTCGGGATAGCGCGAACTCAGCTCGGCGGGACCCAGCCCCAGGGCATCGATCGCCCCCGGGGCGAGATTGGACACGAAGACGTCGGCCTCGCCGAGCAGGCGATGCACGACCGCCATGCCCGCGGGATCCTTGAGATTGACCGTGACCGATTCCTTGCCGCGATTGGCCCACACGAAATGCGCGGCCAGGCCGTTCACCACGTCGTCGTAATCCCGGGCGAAGTCACCGCCGCGCGGGTTCTCGATCTTGATGACCCGCGCGCCGAAATCGGCCAGCGTGCGCGTGCACATCGGCGCCGACACGGCCTGCTCGAGCGTCACCACCGTGATCCCGGAAAGCGGGCCGGTGACCGGCGCGGGCGAATCGTTCGCAACCATGGCGATTCCTTTCGACTCCAGGAACGACCCTGGCCATAGCCATAATGAATGGTTAACAGTAAAGCCGACTATAAATCATGCCGGCACCCACACACAATCACTTGTTCAGCGAACTGGCAACGCACACAACGGAGTACACATGACCGCCACGCATCGACCGGTGCCCTCCCTGACGCCCGAGAATGAATTCTTCTGGACCTCCGGCGCGGACGGCAAACTCCGGATCCAGGATTGCCGAGGGTGCGCTGCTCTCATTCACCCGCCGCAACCTGTCTGCCGCTACTGCCACGGCGAGGACATGGGCGTGCGGGAGGTGTCCGGGCGCGCGACCCTCATCGGGTTCACCGAGAACCATCGCTTCGCCCTGCCCGGCCTGCCCGCGCCCTACGTGGTCGCGCAGGTGGCGCTCGAGGAGGACCCGCGGGTTCGCCTGACCACCAACGTGATCGAGTGCGCGGCGGCGGATCTGTCGCTGGGCATGGCGATGGAGGTCGTCTTCGAACAGGTCGATCGGGTGTGGCTGCCGCTGTTCCGGCCCGGCGGCGGTGCGCCCGCGCCGCTACCGGCGGACGAGATCGAACCCGCCGCGTTCCGGGAACACGTGCGGCCCATGGCGACCCGCGAGAAGTTCGAGGACCGGGTCGCGCTGACCGGCATCGGCATGTCGCCGATCGGCCGTCGCCTCATGGTGAATCCGCTCTCGCTCACCGTGCAGGCCGCCAAGGCGGCGGTCGCCGACGCCGGGTTGCGCCTCGAGGACATCGACGGCCTGTCCACCTACCCGGGCCCGGGACTGCCCGGGCCGTTCGGCGAGGGCGGCGTCACCGCGCTGGAGACGGCGCTGGGCATCCGGCCCAGCTGGTACAACGGCGGTCTGGACACCTTCGGCCCCGGCGGATCGGTGATCGCGGCGATGCTCGCGGTCTCGGCCGGTCTGGCCCGGCACGTGCTGTGCTTCCGCACCGTGTGGGAGTCGACGTACGCGGAACTGATTCGCGCCGGCCGGATTTCGGCGCCCGCGCCGCGTGCCGAGGGCTGGATCGCCCCGTTCGGGGCCACCTCGGCCGCGCACACCCTCGCCCAGAACGCGCAGCGGCACTTCCACCGCTACGGCACCGACCGCGAGACCCTGGGCTGGATCGCGCTCAACCAGCGCGCCAACGCCGCCCTGGAACCGACCGCGATCTACCGTGACCCGCTGACGATGGACGACTACCTCGGCGCCCGGCCGATCACCACGCCGTTCGGCCTCTACGACTGCGACGTCCCCTGCGACGGCTCGGTCGCGGTGATCGTCTCGGCTCGCGAGACGGCGGCGGATCTGGCGCAGCCGCCGGTCCTGGTGGAGGCGGTCGGCACCCAGATCATCGAACGCCTGGCCTGGGATCAGAGCACCCTCACCCACGAGCCGCAGGTGCTGGGCCAGGCCGCGCACATGTGGTCGCGCACCAGCCTGCGGCCCGCGGACGTCGATGTCGCCGAACTCTACGACGGGTTCACCTTCAACTGCCTGTCGTGGATCGAGGCACTCGGGTTCTGCGGCATCGGCGAGGCGAAAGACTTTCTCGCACACGGCAAGAACATCGCCCGCGACGGCGTGCTGCCGCTGAACACCCACGGCGGCCAGCTCTCGCACGGCCGCACCCACGGTATGGGCCTGATCCACGAGGCCGTTCTCCAGCTGCGCGGCCAGGGCGGGCCGCGTCAGATCCCGGATGCCCGCGTGGCGGTCACCAGCAGCGGCGGGCTGACCCCGAGCGGGGTGCTGCTGCTGCGCGCCGATCGCTGACTCAGCTGGCGAGCGCGCCCGCCATCGCCCCCAATTGCCCCAGGGTGCAGTCCAATTGCTGATGGCTGTGCTTCTCGACCAGCGGGGCGTCCTGCCCCTTCAGGGTCGTCCCGGTCAGCACGACGCTGGCGGTGACCTCGGTGCCGTGCTCGCACTCGGTCAGCCAATAGGTGAGGTCGCAGTGCACGCCGGACCGGGCGGTGCCGTACAGCCGGACCTTGCGGGGCTCGTCGAGTTTCGCGACGACCCACTCGATCTCCTCGACCATCCCGTACAGCAGGATCTCGCAGGTGAACCGCGCGCCCTCCTCCAGCCGCTCGGGCGGGGTGGTGAGGAACTCCTTGTGGGTCGCGACCCAGTGTTCCCACGTCGCCGGGGTGGTGATCGTGGCGAACAGTGCCTCGGGTGTACCCGGGACTTCCCGTGAAATGACGATGGTGCGCACAGCTGCTCCTCGGAGTAGTTCGATGCAGCGGTCGACCAGTCGCCGATGACTGTGTCCCGCAACGTGTTCGGATCATCGACTGACTCCCCCGAGCCGATGCGGGTGATCTTGACACACCGGAAACGGGAGTTCAAGGCCGGGTTTTTGGTGCGCGAACAAATGAAATCTCATTCGTAAGAATGGCTTTCGCAATAGTGCGAAAGCCCAAGAATCGGGGTCCGCGGACGCCGATCGCCCAGCTGCCAAGGCAGCTGAACGACCGTGAAAATTTTCTTCTAGTTCTCGGGCGACCCCGGTGCGGATCCGAGTTCCAGCGCTTCACCGGCACTGCCGCTCAACGCGTCTCGGGCCGTGCCCTGCTTCGAGCCGTCGCCGACGAATCCCGAGCCGAGAGTGCTGCCCGCGACCAGGGTTGCCAGAATGCCGTTGCTGCCGGCCGATCCCAGCCCCGAGCCGGTGTCCCCGGATCCGGAACCGCCGTTGTCCGCGATCGATGCGGCGGGGTTCGCCGCCGCGACCGTGCCGGATCGCTGCTGCCCGCCGAGCCGGTGTAGGCGCTCTCGGCAGGATGTATTGGGACGGTAGACCGTCCGGGAAGAGTGCGGGGGCCACGCCGCCGTGGGAGCAGCCGGTCATGGCCCCCGGACGGGCGTCTCCGGTGTCCGCTGCCCGAGTGCCGGTCGGTGACGTCAGCGCGCGGGGAGAGGGATGGCGCTTCCATGGATCGCGCCGGGTTCCGAGGAAGTATTGCAGCCCGGCGGGTATTGCCGCCCAATACTTTTCGCGCCTCGTATACCGTCAGCGAAACCGCGTCCGGCGAGTTCGTGAGCAGCTGTCATGCCGGCCGGGCCCGCGCCGAAAATGGCCACGGATTTCCCGGGGAGTGGCCCCGGCTCGCCGGCTTTTTCCGGGTGCGCCCGATTTTCCCAGGGCCGCCGCGCCGGCGCCGACCGCCGCGGCCGATTTCATGAACGAGCGCCGCGATTGCGGCGGCAACCGGTTGTCTTGCACCTTGGCCTCCCGACCAATCGCCCCGGAGTGGGCGACCTAGTGCCCGTGGTCTGTTCAATGCGTCGAGCCAATATGTTAACAATTATTCTGGCCTGAAACGGAGGTCAAGCAAGTCTGTATCAGATCACAAAAAGTGTCTTGAGCGGCAGATATGTGAGAATCGTTACGAACGATCCGCAGCTGTGGAGTCGTAAATAATTACCGCGTATTTCAGAGAAACGTTGTGCGATACCGGCGTTGCGTGTCAAGCTACACCCCACAATCCGGTGGCCTCTGGCCGCCGGGACGGAGCACGTGCCGCACGGTGAAAGCGCTGTGCGACAGCAGAATTCGTGGTGGAGTATGGACCAATTTTCCGAATCGTCGGATATGCCAGCGTATCTCGGGGAAAGTATCGAAGAATTGGTCCTCGCGCAGAGTGTCATCGTAGGTCGATGCTGTGCCGAGTTCGCGACCGCGATGATGGCCCGACCGCCCGCTTCGGGCGAAGTGGAATTGAACCGTTTTGCATTCTTGGTGGCCGAATGGGCCCGCGCCGGTGTGCGGCTCGAATCGATCCAGCACGCCATTCACGCCGGATTCGGTACCGCACTGCGCGAACTCGCCGCCCATACCGGACCGTCTGAGTTCCCGGGCTTCACCGCCGATGCCGACCGCGCCGTCACCCTGCTCGGCCGGGCGACCACCACCGTGTCGCTGGTGTATCTCGCCGAACTGGAGAACGTGCTGCGCGAGCGCCGCGGAATCGAGGACGCGGTCGCCGCCGCGCTGCTCGCCGGACACGGCGCCGACGCGTTGGCCCGCGAATGCGGAATGCGGATAGCCGAGTCGTACTGCGTTCTCGCGCTGCGCATTCCCGCTGAATCCGCCGGGCCGGACCATGTCATGCTCGATGCCGCCCGGCAGGCGGCG
The DNA here is from genome assembly GCF_042799795.1 of Nocardia sp. NPDC057668. Classification (NCBI taxonomy): domain Bacteria; kingdom Bacillati; phylum Actinomycetota; class Actinomycetes; order Mycobacteriales; family Nocardiaceae; genus Nocardia; species Nocardia sp. NPDC057668. The sequence continues at coordinate 340,066 of NZ_JBHVIC010000004.1, forward strand.
GGGAGATTGCAGCGCGAGCTCGCCACCCGCCGCACGGACGGCATCCTGACCCTGATCGGTTCCGGTGGCGGCACCGTGCTGATTCCGAGCCCGACCGCCGTCGCCGGCGACCTGAACGGTTTCCTGGCCGGGCTGACCGGCGTGGCCGGGGTCCCGCTGACCGCGATATGCGCGCCGTCAGCGGTGCGCGACATCCCCGATGTCGCCGGGCGCGCGCACGAGCTGCTGAATCTGATCCGGCAGGTGCGCAGTGCCCCGGGCCTCTATCGTTTCGAAGACTTAGCCCTGGAGTATCAGCTGACCCGCCCCGGACCCGCTCGCCGTCTGCTCGCCACCCTGCTGGACCCGCTCGATCCGTATCCGGACCTGCTGGAAACCCTGCGCGTACACCTGGCCAACGAGCTCAATCGCCGCCGCACCGCACGCCAGCTCCACATACATGCCAACACCATCGACTACCGGCTGCAGCGCATCAAACAGCTCACCGGGCTCGACCCGGCCGTGCCCTCGGCGCTGTGGCACCTGCGTTCGGCGCTCATCGCCCGCAGTTCGGAGACCTGACGAGCCCCGCGTCGCCGCTCATGATTGCTGGGCGGTGTTGCGGGGCTGCGTGTTTTCCCGGTCCCGGTGTCCGAGGTCGATGATCTCGGGCCCGGGGTACTCCGAGTACAGCGCCTCGATGTCGTCCTCGTAGCAGCGTTCGATGGCGTGCCGGCGCATCGAGTTCTTCGGCGTGAGCTGTTCGGAGCCGGGCTCCCAGTAGTGATCGAGCAGCAGGAATCGCTTGATCTGCTCCGGGCGCGAGACCAGCCGGTTGCCCGCGAGCACGGCCTCGAGGACCTGCCGTCGGATGCCCGGCCGGGCGCAGAGGATCTCGACGTCGGCGACCCGCACCCCGGACGCCGCGCAATCCGCCGCGATCGCCTCGCGGTCCAGGGCCACCAGCGCGGTCAGATAGGGCCGGCCGTCCCCGATCACCATCACGTGCCCGATCAGGAAAGAGGCTGCGACGATACCGCTTTCGATGCAGGCCGGGGCGATGTTCTTCCCGGTGTCATTGATGATCATCTCGCTGCTGCGCCCGATGATGCGGAGATTTCCGGCGGCGTCGAGCGTGCCGAGGTCGCCGGTCGCGAGCCAGCCGTGTGCGTCGATGGCCGCTGTGCTCGCCACCAGATCGCCGCGGTAGCCCCGCATGACCATCGGGCCGCGGACCATGATCTGCCCGTCGTGGTCGAGTTTGATCTCCGCTCCGGGGATCGGCGTCCCGACCGAGCCGAGCGCGGGGGTGGATCGGGTCGTCGCGGTGCTGACGCCCGCGGCTTCGGAGAGCCCCCATACCTCGGTGATTTCGATGCCCAGTGCCTGGAAGTATTCGAGCACCTGGACCGGAATCGGCGCTGCGCCCGAGGCGGCGAACCGGAGCTGGTCCAGACCCAGCTGCTGCCGTATCCGGGCGAGCACCAGGCGATCTGCCACCCGTCGCCGCACGTGCTTCCGCAGCCGGCCGAGGCCGCGCGGGGCTTCCGCGTGCGCGGCGTGACCGCCGATCTCGAATGCCCACCGCGCCAGCGCTTGTCGGCTGCGCTTGGGCTCGCCCTCGATGCGGGTCTCGATGGCGGCCCTGGCCTTCTGCCAGATCTGCGGCACCCCGAACAGGATGGTGGGGCGCGCGTCATGAAGTGCCGCGGACAGGTGGTGGGGGTCGGCGACCGAGGTGACCTGTAGTCCCCAGGCGAGCCCGCCGTAGTGCGCGGTGACCCTGTCCGCGATGTGTGCCGCGGGGAGGTAGGACACGATCCGATCATCGGGTCCGGCGCGCAGTTGTTCGCTCACCCCCGCGAGCTGGGCCAGGATGTTCGAATGGGTGAGCTCGACGCCCTTGGGCGCGCCGGTGGTGCCGGAGGTGTACGTGATGGTGGCCAGATCGTCGGGCCGCACCAGCCGCCAGGTCGCCTCGAAGTCGAAACCCTGTGCCGGAGCGCGTATCAGGCGCTTCAGTGGCAGCACTCCCGGGCCGACGTAGTCCACGCAGATGATGTGGGCGAACGTGATGCCCGCCTTGGCGATGCGCGGTAGGAACTGCCGTTCGGTGACGATGACCCTGTTCCCGGCGTTCGCGCAGACGTAGGCGATCTGCTCCGGCGGCAGGGTGTTGTAGATCGAGAACGGGGTGGCTCCCACGTGCAGCGCGGCGGTGTCGATCAGATGGAACTCCGGGCGATTGGTCAGCATGATCGCCACCGTGTCGCCGAATCCGACACCGAGCGTTGACAATCCGGCGGCGATTCGCCGCACGCAATGTCCGTACTGCTGCCAGGTGAACTCGCGGCCACCGCCGGGGATGCGCAGTGCGACCGCCTCGGGCCGGATCGACAGTGTTGCCTGGAACGCGGCCGGGAGTGTCCACACGGTGTGTCCCCGCGCATGCTCGAACCCGAAGAATTCGCTGATGTGGTGCATCGATGCCCCTCGGTCCGCAACCTGCTCACTACAGAATCAACGGTAACGTGCGGGTTGCCGCCGGGGCGCTGGAATGCGAGATTTCTAGGGCGATTACCAGCAAAGATGTGTGGGTTTCGTTCAGGTCGATGTGATCTCGCACATCTACATGCTGGGAATTCAGGATAACTTAGTAGTCCGCGTGCGACGGTTGGCTCCGGTCGCCCCGGCCCAGCTGGGTTTCGAGGGCGGTGATGACCAGCGTCAGTTCGAAGTCGAATTGCCCGTCGGGGAGCGGCTGCGTGCTGCGGGTGTTCGCCACCCGGGACAGCAGCGAAAACTGTTCGTGCGCGGTGTCGTTCAAGGCTCGGAGAATGTCTCCGGCCTGCTGCGTGCCCGAGCCCGGGGCCGCGTTGTGCGCTTCGTGCGCTGCGGCCTGGGCCAGCCGGGCGACCAGTGTGATGGTTCGCCCGGCGTCGTCGACGGCGAGACCGGCGTCGACCAGCGCACGAAGGGTTTGCTCGATGATCCCCAGAGCCGCCATGTCGGTCATGCCCTCGAATCGGGCGTAGGAGATCAGGGCGCCGACGCTGAGGAAAGCCTCCCGCATCGCACGGGCACAGGATCGCAGCACGCCGCGCCAGTCGGGATCGGAGCGCAGATCCACTCGGCGGAAAGCGGATTCGAAAGCGTCGAGGGCGAGGAGTTCGAGCAGGCCGTGCCGATCGCTGACGTAGTAGTTCAGCGCCTTGCGGTCCACCCCGAGCGCGTTCGCGACCGCCTGCATGGTGACGGCTTCCGGCGCCAGCCCGCGCGCGGCCGCGAGAATCCGCTCGCGGTCGATCTTGTTCGGGCGTCCCCTACCGCGGGATTCGGTCACGAACGGTCATTGTGCCCGCACTATCCCGCGCGGCAGGGGCAGGGGTAGATCGACGTAGGTGACGATGCCCGGTTCGGCCCGCACGACCGCGGGGATGGCGTGGATGGGCGGCATCGCCGTCATGATATGCCCGAGAACCATGAAGTCGGCGATGGTTTCGGCCTCGAAGTCCGCGGGCGGCAGGAATCCGACGGTCATGTTCACGGTGGGGCGGCCGTCGACGGTGATCTTCCAGCCGTCGCCGTCGAGTTTCCAGTCGGGGTCCAGGGTCTGGCCCTTGCGCCAGCGCACCGTGAGCTCGACGACGGTCGAGTCACCGACGCGTCCCTGCCAGCTCACGAATACCCCGGCGACGCAGCCCTTCTCGATGGTCCACGAGCCGAGGTCCAGATCCGCTGTGGTCTGGGCATATTCGGCGACGCAGCGCACCTCGTCGAGCTCGGTGCCGAGCGCGGCGGCGACCAGGCGCACGGCTTCACCGAAGATCGCCGTCCCGTGTTCGGCGGCGCCGGCGAGGCTGGGATCGTCTATCCGACGGCCGAATCCGACGGGCCGCTCGGTCGCGGGGGAGTCGTAGAAGGTGGTGTCCGCGGACTCGGCGATGGTTATCTTGTCGATCCGGTCGCAGGCGGTGCCCGCGACGATCGCGAGCAGTTGGGCGAACCCCGGACTGACTCCGGAGCCGAACATCGTCGACCGCCCCTGTTCGCAGGCCCGCTCGATGCGCTCGCGGTCGGCCGCCAGGTTGTGCCCGGTGATGAACGAGGCCGTCGACACCACGTTCACGCCCGCGGACAGGATCGACACCAGCTCCTCGGTGTCGGACCACATCGGGTTGTAGACAACGCAATCGGGTTTCAGCGCGAGCAGCGCGTCGACGTCGTCGGTGACGACCACGCCCGCGGGTGGCCCGCCGACGAGCTCGCCGACGTCGCGTCCCACCTTGTCCGGCGACCACGCGAAGCAGCCGACGAGTTCGAGATCGGGGTGCGCGAGCAGCGCCCGCGCGGAACTGGTGCCGACATTTCCCGTCGTCCACTGGACGATCCGATAGGGAGTCGATGACATGGGGAACCTCATTCGCTCGGCGGCCGGGACCGCCGGCCGAACTCCTGCCTACACCCGAATCGAACTCGCCCGCAGGCTTTTCGGCGATTATTCCCCTGTAGGGAAAAATACCTCCGCCTGTTCGGACTCCTCGCCGGCCCGCAATGGCACCGCCGCCAACCCGCCCCAGCACAGGGTGACGACACCGGCCACGGCATCGGCTTTGGGCATGCTCCGCCCGGTGTCGAGCCAGTAGCGCGCCGCGAACTGACTGGCCCCGACCAGCCCCGAGGCCATCAGATGCGCCTGCACGGGGGAGAGGTCGGAGTCGTGCGCGATCGCGGCGGTCACCGCGTTGACGCACGCGTCCGTGGCTCGCCCGATCCGCCACTGCACGGACGGCTCGTTCGACAGGTCGGGATCGAGCACGAGCCGGAATCCGGCGGGTTGCTGGTCGGCGAAGTCGAAGTAGGCCTGCACGGCAGCCTGCACGCGGTACCGGTTGGTCGCGTTGGAGTACAGCGCCCGCTCCACCGACTGCGTCAGGTTGTCGATGTGTTCCTGCAGCACGACCAGATACAGCTCGAGCTTCCCCGAGAACTGCCGATACACAATGGGTTTGCTCCACCCCGCCAACGCCGCGATGTCGGTCATGGTGGCGGCGTGATACCCGGCGGAGTCGAAAAGCGTACTGGCTGCGCTGATCACCTGCTGCCTCCGCAACGCCCGCCGCATCCGGGCCGCGGTCCCGCGCGAAGGCGGCACTTCCTCGTGGTGGTCCACCAGCTCAGCCGTCATGTTTCGACCTCCGTCGCGAGATACCCGTTTCCGGGGAACGTTCCCCGAGGCGTAAGGAGGAGCGACGTTGATCTCGATCGCCGGTACGTGCGTTCTTCATTGTAGAAAGGCGAACAGTATTGGCAACGTGAGCGAAATCGCTTGAACTACAACCGTCTTTGAGGTTTGGCTGCGGGTGGCTTCAATATGGGTGAATCACCGCGGGTTTGCTGGAGACCGTGGGTTGGGTGTCATGGTCAGTGCCTGCGGCACGGCTGTGAATGCGGCATCCAGTTCGGGCGCGAGGGTTGACGTGCCCGGCCGGGTGCTCCAGGTGTCGAGTGCGCGGTGGAAGGCCGCGACGAGGATATCGAGAGCCAGGCGGGGACGCTGGTCGGTGCCCGGGTCGAGGTCGTAGCGTTCGGTCAGGATCGTCAGGGCATCCCCGATGGTGCGGTCGCAGAATTGCAGGTTGTGTGCGGCCATGGCCGGGGTGGCCGCGGCGAGGAGGTGGCTCCGGGCAGCGCGATCGGCCCAGTCGGCGGTGTCCACGCGGTCGAGTGCAGCGAGCAACGCGTCCTGCAGGGCCTGCAGCAGGGGGCCCGTGGTGGGTTCGCGGTCGGCGATTTCGGCCAGGAAGACGGCCCACAGGTCTTGCAGGGGCGCCATGGCGACGTCTTCTTTGCTGGTGAAGTTTCGGAAGAAGGTTCGCTTGGAAACCTCGACGGTGTCGCAGAGTTCGTCGAGGGTGGTGTTATCGAAACCGCGGGCGGTGAACAACTCCAGCGCGGTGTCGATCAGTGCCTTCCGTGTGCGTAGTTTCTTGCGTTCGCGCAGCGGCAGCCGGTCGGTCGCAGCATCAGCCATGGTCACCAGCCTAGCCAACATCGGCCGGTTAGCGGCTATTGCCTATTGACAGCTTTTGCCACTGAGTGGCACATTGTGGTTCGTCGTCGCTCTCGACGGTGTTCGTCCACATCGTTCCGCTAACCGAAAGGCGTTGTCGCATGCGCGCACTGGTTGTCGATCACTCTGCTGAGTCCGGGTTGCGGGTCGCGGAGGTACCCGACCCGGAGCCGGCGCCGAATCAGGCACTGGTGCGCGTCACCGCTACCTCGCTCAACGACGGTGAAATCCGCTTCGTGCTGGCCAATGCCCCGGCGGGGGCGGTGCTGGGCTGGGACGCGGCCGGGTTCGTCGAACGTGCCGCCGCCGATGGATCGGGCCCGGGTGTCGGGACGCCCGTGGTCACTCTCGGTCCGGCGGGGGCGTGGGCGCAGCTGCGCGCGGTCGACACCGACCTGCTCGGGGTGGTCCCCGACGGCGCGGATCTGGGGGAGATGAGCACGATTCCCGTGGCGGGCGCGACCGCGCTGCGGGCGCTGCACCGCCTGGGCCCGATCCTGGGCAGGCGGGTACTGATCACCGGCGCGACCGGCGGGGTAGGCCGTTTCGCCGTGCAACTCGCCCGGCTCGGCGGGGCGTACGTGATCGCCACGACCGGCGACCCCGTCCGGCACGGCGACGCCCTGCGAGCGCTCGGCGCGGCCGAGATCCTGTCGGACCCCGCCGATGTGGCGGCTCCGGTGGACGGGGTGCTGGATCTGATCGGCGGCGACCAGCTCGTGGATTCCTACCGGCATTTGACCCAGGACGGCACGGTGGTCGCGATCGGTCACGCGGCCGGTCAGGACGAAACCTTCAGGTTCGGAACGTTTTTCGGCGATCAGGGCCGCCACAACCGCTCGATCACCTCGTTCTTCCTGCTGTCGTGCACGAACCTGTCCCCGGACCTGAGCTGGCTGGCCCACCGGGTCGCCGCCGGAACCCTTGATGCCGGCATCTCCTGGCGCGGGGACTGGACGCGGGTAGGTGAGGCGGCCGAGGCGCTGCTGTCCCGTCGGCTACATGGCAAAGCGGTCCTCGACCTGAGCTGACCGGTAGGTCACACCCCACCCACTCACCTGCCTGCCCGGCCGCTGCGCCAACACGATGGCGGCCGGATCGTCACGTGGCGCTTTGTCCGACGTGTTGGACGTGGGCCGAAGTCGTTTGGATCGGGCATGACAAACGGCCCGCCACATATCGTTTCGTTTAATACGTCATTTCAACACGGAACAAACGAAACGAAAGTCGGGAAGGGCGAAATGATCAGGCGGTCTCTGACCGCCGATAACCAAACGTTATCGGTGGTCAGAGGTGTGGCGTGCCGGTGTCCCGCAGCCGGGTTTCAGCGAGGGGCGGAGTGCCTTTCAAAGATGGCTCGCTCGTGCAGAACCTTCGGCGCCACAGCGCGTTTGAGCCGCGGATGCCGGGCGCGGTAGGGCCTCCGCCCATGCGGCCGACATCCAGCCGTTCCCGTCGAGTGATTCCCTGTGGCCGTGTGTGCGGCCGCGGATCAGTCCCGGTGAGAGACCTCTTCCTGACATCTGGATTGTTGTGGCGTCGCCTTCTCGGCTGCGTCGAGTGCCGGCACGAGTGGGGCGAGCGCGGCGCGAAGCAGGTCGGGCAGCGAGCCGGACACGACGACGAAGCCCACGGTGGCGGGCATGCGTGCCGACGGCTGTAGCCATTGTTCGAGTGCGACACGGATGGCGGCGGCCACGCTGGCGGCGAGCACACATGCGGTGAGTTCGTCGAGAGCGCCGAGACGCGCGCCGATCGCGGCGGTGAGGGGTTCCGCGATCGTATCGGTGGCGCTGAGGAATACCGCGCGCAGTGCCGGGTGTGTGGTGATCAGCAGTAGAGCGTCGCGACGCTCGTCACTCGGGTCGGCGTAGTGCGAGACGATCGCCTCGATGACGGCGTCCGCGAGGCGGATCTGCGTGGGCTGAGCCGCTACCGCCGAGGCGACTCGTGCCTCTCGCTCGGCGGTGACGGCGGCGACGATCGCCTGCTCGCGGCTCGAGAAGTAGTTGTTGTAGGTCCTAGGTGAGACCCCTGCCGCCTCGGCGATGTCCTCGACCCGCACGTTGTCCGGCCCGTGTTCCAGGGCCAACCGCAGCGCTGCTTCCCGCAGCGCCTCGCGAGTGGCCTGCTTCTTGCGCTCGCGCAATCCCGCCGATCTTGTCGTCACGATCCGATCGTGCCACAGAAAATGCGTCTACGAAAAATTGCGTGCACGCAAGTTTGTGGCCTAGTGTGGCGTCGACCGAACCCGATCGACGGAAGGGACCACGCGTATGCGCGGCAAGGGGATGACCTATGACACCGGCTTTCTCTCGAACGGCCAGACGTCACGGAAGGAATTCGACCTCGAGATCGTCCGGCGGGAGCTGGCCATCATTCGAGATGATCTGCACTGCAATGCCGTTCAGATCGTCGGCGGTGATGCCGACCGGCTGGAACTGGCAGCCCGGTGCGCTGCGGAATTGGGACTCGAGGTGTGGTTCTCGCCCTACCCCCTGGAACTGCCGAATGCGCAGATCCTGTCCCTGTTCGCAGACTGTGCGCGGCGGGCCGAGCGGTTGCGGCTGACCGGGGCCGAGGTCGTGTTCGTCACCGGCGTCGAACTGAGCCTGATGAACCCGGAGTTCCTGCCCGGGGACACCGTCTGGGAGCGGCTGGAGCCCCTGCTCGGCAATCCGTATGCCCGCAACGAGCGACTCGGCGAGCTGGTCGCTCGGCTCGACGACTTCCTCGGTGAGGCCGTCAGAATGGTGCGCGAGCAGTTCGGAGGCCGAATCACCTATTGCGCCATACCGTTCGAGCGGATCGATTGGACACCCTTCGACATCATGTCGATCGAACTCATCCGCTCCGCCGAGGTCGCCGATCAGTTCGGAGCCGGCGTGCGCGAGCTGGTCGCGCAGGGAAAACCGCTGGCGATCACTGGATTCGGCACGGCTACCTGGCAAGGCGCCGCCGATGTGGCCCCACGCAGCAACGAGATCGTCGAATACGACCCCGCGACCGGCGCCGCGGTCCGGTTGAGCGGCGACTACACCCGCGACGAGGCCGGGCAGGCCGCCTACCTGAGCGAGCTGCTGGAGATCTTCGACAACGAAGGCGTCGACAGCACTTTCGTGTTCCTGTTCGCGTTGCACAGTCACCCCCACCGCCCCGACGGCGATCCCCGCGACGACCTCGACCGCGCCAGTCTGGGCATCGTCAAGGTGCTCGAAGACCGCCGCGGCACCACCTACCCGGATATGAGTTGGGAACCCAAAGAGGCATTCGCCGCCGTCGCCTCCCGCTACGCCGGCTAGCCGCGCTCGGGGTTCGGTGCTCCGCCGTCTCGCGCTCCAGGCGGCGGCGTTAAAACCTGTTGGCGAACCACGGCGACCACTGATACTTTGCCGGAGGCCGTGCAAGAGACCGAGGAGGTGGTATCCGTGAACGCAGTATCGACATGGGTGCTCCCCTCGTGGGTCATGGTCGGGCGATAGGTCGTCGTCCGGGAGCGCCGTTCACCAGCACTCCCGAAAAGGCAACACCTGTGAACTCTCCTCAGTCCACCCCGTCGTCGAACGCAACTGTCGAGCGGGATGTCTCCTCCGGTGACGTCCCCGGTTTCCGACAGCGGGCCTTCGGCAGCGGATGCGCGCCACAGACATTCGATGTGATCATTGCCGGGTCCGGCCCGACCGGTTTGATGCTGGCCGCCGAACTGCGGCTGCACGATGTACGAGTACTCGTTCTGGAGAAAGAACCTGAGCCCGTGTCGTTCGTGCGCATAGTCAGTCTGCACATGCGCAGTCTCGAGCTGATGGCGATGCGTGGACTGCTGGATCGGATGCTCGAACGTGGAAGACGGCGACCGGTCGGCGGTATCTTCGCCGCCATCCCCAAACCCGCGCCCGAGGGCCTGGATTCGGAGCACGCCTATCTGCTGGGCATTCCGCAGGCGGTCATCGTTCACCTGCTCGAAGAACATGCGATCGCGCTGGGCGCGCAAGTCCGACGTGGTTGCGCGGTGGCCGGTTTCGAGCAGGACAACGAGGGTGTGACCGTCGAGCTGGCCGACGGGGAGAAGCTGCGTGCGCGTTACCTCATCGGGTGTGACGGCGCGCGCAGTACGGTGCGCAAACTGCTCGGCGTCGGATTCCCCGGCGAGCCCTCACGGAATGACACCCTCATGGGGGAGATGGAAGTGGGTGTGCCGCAAGAAGAGGTCGCTGCCAAGGCGGGCGAGATCTACGCGACCAACAAGCGTTTCAGGCTCCAGCCCGTCGGCGAAGGTGCCTACGGCGTCGTGGTCCCCGCCGCCGGAGTCAGCGATCGTGCGGAGCCGCCCACCCTCGACGATTTCAAACAACAGTTGCGCGCCATCGCCGGAACCGATTTCGGCGTGCACTCCCCGCGCTGGTTGTCCCGCTTCGGAGATGCCACTCGGCTGGCCGAGCGTTATCGGGTCGGGCGTGTGCTGCTGGCCGGCGATGCGGCGCACATCCACCCGCCCTTCGGCGGACAAGGCCTGAACCTGGGCATTCAGGACGCGGTCAACCTCGGCTGGAAACTGGCCGCACAGATCTGCGGCTGGGCACCGGAAACACTGCTGGACACCTACCAGACCGAACGTCATCCGGTCGCCGCGGACGTACTCGACAACACCCGCGCCCAAACGGAACTGCACTCCACCGAACCGGGCCCTCAGGCGGTGCGCAGGCTGCTCACCGAACTGATGGACTTCGACGAGGTGAACCGCTATCTGATCGAGAAGATCACCGCCGTCGACATCCGTTACGACTTCGGCGAGGGCCCCGACCTGCTCGGCCGCCGCCTGCCCGACATGGACCTGAAACAGGGCCGCCTTTACGGTCTGCTGAATCGTGGCCGAGGTCTGCTGCTGGACCGCACCGAACACCTGACAGTCGGAGGTTGGTCAGACCGGGTCGACTACCTCGCGAATTCCTCTGCGGCACTGGATGTTCCGTGCGTCCTGCTGCGACCCGACGGCTATGTCGCCTGGTTCGGCGACGATCAGCAGGACCTAGACGGTCACCTCACCCGCTGGTTCGGTAAGCCCGGCACTGATTCCGCGCCTGAGGGCGGGATCAGAGGCGACGGCCCGCGCGTGTGAGCGCTTCGGTGACAGCTGCTTCCGGGGAGTCCGCCACCACGGCGGCCTCCATCGGATTGCCATCGGCGTCGAGGATCTGCCAGCCGCCGATGGTCACGATCGGTATGCCGCCGCGCCGGTTCGCCAGCGCGAGCTCGGACAGTGTTCCCCAACTGCCGCCGACCACGATGACCGCGTCACCGGAGTTGACGATGATCGCGTTGCGGGCCTCACCGATGCCCGTGTACAGGACCGCGGACAGGCCGGCGCAGATGCTGCCGGAGTCGGTGTCGGGGCGGATCCCGATCACCAATCCACCGGCGGCGGAAGCGCCTTCGGCGACCGCGGCCATCACACCCCGGCCGCCTCCGCACAGGACGGTGACGCCGTGTTCGGCCAGTAGCCGGCCGATCTCGCGGGCATTTTCGGCGTCGGCGGGTGTGCAGTCACGCGGGCCGCACACCGCAACCTGGATCGGCATTGTCATCTGGTCGGTCTCGCTTTCTCCCGGCGTACACAACGCTCCGGCAAGCCTCCGATGTCGGACGCCGGCGAACGAGGTTGTGCCAATACGATGGCATTTCGAGTCGAGGGAGGAGACCTTATATGCCACGCCTACCTGAACCGGTGCCGGCGGAAGTTGCCGAGCTGGCCGAGCAGCACCGGCTGGGGCTGCTCATCGATGCTTTCGTCGTCGCGCGCGACCGAAAGTCGTTGGGGCGGGACAAGGACCTGGGGAACCGGGTGTACGCCTACGGGCCGGGGTTGATTCGGAAGATGGCGGGGCAGCCGCTGTACGTGATGCGCTGGGCGGAATTCAACCGGGTCGAGCAGAGCGTCACCCATCACCACACCAACTCGGCGTACAACGGGACATCCTTTCGCTATGTCCTGCACAGTCCAGGCGGGGGATACGCGAACTTCAGCGACTGGTACAAGGATCCACAGCACAGTTCGATCGACCCGTTCCACAACGATGTGCGGTACGTGACGTATCTGCGGGAGGGGATCGCGGGCATCTGGCGCCAGCAGATCATGGATTCGCTGAGCGCGATCGAGCGTGGACAGACCCTGACATTCGGCGCCGTGAGCCTGGACTCGGGTGGAATCCGCACCCAGAAGAAGGGGAAGCTGGCGTGGTCCGACTTCAGGGACATCTCCCTGGACAAGGCCTACGTGGTGATCGAGAAGCGCGGCAAACTGCTGCCGTGGGCGATGGTTCCGTACGCGCTGGCGCCCGAGGCCACGCTGATCGTCACCCTGGCAAAGCATTTGGCCCCGAACCGCTGACGCCGTGACCATGTCACCCGAAGCCCGCTTCGCTCTCCCCGCCGGCGGGGAGAGCCCGACCGGTCACACCAACGACGTGCAGGTCGTGCCAACGTGATCATCGAACCGCTGTCCGTCGACCGCATCGGCCAGGTCATCGACCTCATGGGAACCGGTGCGCCCTTCATCACGCCCCGCACCTATTCCGACTATTGGCTGTACGCGACATTGTTCTCGGCCACCTGCCCGGTCGCCGTCGCCGAGAACACGGTCGCCGGCGCGATCATCGCGTTCCGCAGCCAAGACGATCCCGCCGACATCTACCTCCAAGACGTCATCACCCACCCCGGCCACCGCCGCCGCGGCGTCACCCGCCTCCTGCTCGAAACCGTTCGCGCCCAAGGCAAGAAGTGGGGATGCCGCCGCCTCTTCCTGACGTCCGACCCCGGCAACATCACCGCCCACGCCACGTGGACCACGCTCGGGTTCACCAACGTCCCCGGCGACCACGTCATGAACGGGATATCGGTCGTCGCCGACTACAAGGGGCCGGGCAGGTCCCGCGCGGTCTACGAGTCACCGGTGTAGCCACGACCCCGAAAAGCGGTGCCGGTGCCCCTATCCAACTGAGCCCGACCTCATCCCTTCAGCACATCGCCGTCGCGGCCGCCACCACCAAAGGTGAACTGGTCGACAGCAACCCAAAGTTCGGCCTCGCGCTCCCGGTTGTACGACTCGTCGGACGATCGGGCCACGCGATCGCGATCGATGTAGGAACCGGTGACCGCCTCGACTTTGCCCAGCACGACGTCGGCGAGGTGGCGTCCCGCGGTCTTCGGGCTGTTGGCCAAGGGGGTGATCGTCAGGGCCGGCAGGATTCGGCGCATCGCGAACCGGGAGAATGGGTCTGCGTCGCGTGCCAGATCGGTGCCGGGGACGAACCCGGGGTTGAACGCCAGGACGTCCACTCCGGCGGGGAGGCGGCGAGCGTACTCGTGCACGAGGTGGATCGCGGCCAGCTTGCTGGTGGAATAGGCGACCCGGCCTGCGGCAGTGGTTTCCGGCCGGGGGTGAGCACCCACGCGGGCGAGGCGTGCCGGTGTTTGCCAGACCGGACCGGGGACCATCCCCAAATTGTGTTTGAAGTCCCCGAAGTGGGTGTCGCTCACGGTGATGACAATCCGCCCCGGCGCCCGCAAGCGTGGCTCGAGCAGACGAATGAGCAGGTGGTTGGCCAGCACGTTGACCGCGAACGTCGACTCGAACCCGTCGGGTGTTTCGGTGAGCACGTTCGTGTATTGGATTCCCGCGTTGGCGACGAGCCCGATCAACGGCGGAAGCTCGCCACCGTCGAGTCGCGCTTCGATCTCATGGACTGCCAGCCGAACGCTGTCGAGCGACTCGAGGTCTGCCGTGATGTGGGTGACCGAACCTCGGCCCGCTGCTAGTTCCGCGAGGTGGGACTGTGAACTCGCTCGGGCGAGAACCACCAGGTGCACACCGGGCTGCTCGGCGAGAATCCGCTCGGCAGCGACCCTTCCGATCCCGCGACTGGCACCCGTCATCACGATGGTCGACTGCACGATCTACTCCTTCGCGGCAGGCATGATCAGTTGGGGTCGACTCGAACTATCAACTCGCACTTCATGACAACGGGTCGTCCGGCTGCTCGGTTCCGCGATCTCGAAGACAGATGCCGTCGGCCGCGCCGGGCGAACCACACGTCTTCGTCCGCGTAGCAATCGACCTAGGTGATGCGGAGGACGGTGTTGCGACCGCCGTATTCTCGCCGTCATGAGCAACACGCCTGAGCATCCCGAGCTGTCCGCGCTCGCGCCTGCCACCGTCGTCGTCGCAGCGGGCCGGCCCGACCGTGAACAGGGCGGGCACGTCAACGCCTCCATCCCGATGAACTCCACGTACGTCTCGCGGGGTGTGATCACCTCGGGCGAATTGTCGTACGCGCGTGGGGACAACGACGCGTGGCACCCGTTCGAGGAGGCGCTCGCGACGCTCGAGTGCGGTGGGGGAGAGCCGGGGGCGGGGATCGTGTTCTCGTCCGGGATGGCGGCGATCGCGGCTGTGTTCTCACTGGTGCCCGACGGCGGCACGCTCGTGTTGCCGAGGCACGCGTATCAGGCCGGGATGGTGCTCGCGCGGCAGATGTCCGAGCGGCACGGGGTGACGTTGCGGTACGTCGACATCGCCGATACCGACGCCGTCCTCGCGGCGCTCGACGGGGCCGATCTGCTGCTCGTGGAGTCGCCCACCAACCCGATGCTGGAGGTCGCGGACCTGCCGGCCGTGCTGGGTGCCGCCCGCGACGCGGGTGTGCGCTCGGTGGTCGACAACACGTTCGCGACGCCGCTGGGGCAGCGGCCGCTCGAGTACGGGGCCGACATCGTGCTGCACTCGGTGACGAAGTACCTTGCGGGACACTCCGATGTCGTCCTGGGTGCGCTGGTGACGCGGGACGCCGAGCTCGCCGCGACCCTGCGCGAGCATCGCACGCTGCACGGCGCGATCGCGGGACCGTTCGAAGTGTGGCTGGCGCTGCGCGGCCTGCGGACCCTGGCGCTTCGGTTCGATCGCGCGCAGGCGAACGCGGCCGAGCTCGCCCGGCGGCTCGTGGATCACCCCGAGGTCGCCGAGGTGCGGCACCCCTCGCTGCCCGGCGACCCGGGCCACGCGCGCGCGAAGGCGCAGATGAACGGGTTCGGGGCGATCATCGGCGTTCGGCCGAAGGCGCGGGCCGGGTCCGGCGACCAGGTGCGGCGGGCCGACGCCGTTGTCGACGCCGTGCGCCTGTGGCTTCCCGCGACCTCCCTCGGCGGGGTGGATTCGACCCTCGAGCGCCGCCGCCGGTGGGGCACCGAAGCGACGACAGTGCCCGAGGACCTGCTGCGCCTGTCGGTGGGCATCGAGGACGTCGAGGACCTCTGGGCTGATCTGGATCTGGCACTGCGTGCGTGATTGCCCGAAGTCCGGTAAACGCCCTGTGCGGCAGCGACTGTCACGTGACGCCTTCGTGCTCGGCCCGGTGTATGGGTAACTGACGTTCTTCCCCGCTGCCGGAAACCGTTTCGCGCGAACCGGTTTCCGGCACGGGGTGGCTCCTAGCCCGTGAGGCGCCAGAGCGAGGTGACCTCCGCCGCGCGTGCGACGTGGAGGGGATCGGTGGTGTCGCTGGCCCGAGGGTGCCGCGGCCTGGTGTCGATTCTGTCCACGACGTGCAGTCCTGCCGTGCGGATGCGGGACAGTAGATCCTCGCGGGTTCTGAGGCCGAGATGCTCGGCCAGATCCGAGAGTACGAGCCAGCCTTCGCCTCCGGGTTCGAGATGTGTGGTGAGGCCGGCGAGGAAGTCGCGGAGCATCGCGCCGTCGGGGTCGTAGACGCCCTGTTCCACCGCCGAGGTGGGCCGGGCCGGAATCCAGGGTGGATTGCAGACGATGAGATCCGCGCGGCCGTCGGGAAACAGCCGGGGCCCGGTTACTTCGATGCGCCGGGTGTAGTCCAGGCGGCCGATGTTCTCGCGCGCGCACGCCAGGGCGCGCGGGCTGATGTCGGTGGCCACGATGTGCTCGATGCCCCGGCGAGCCAGGACGGCGGCCAGCACTCCCGTCCCGGTTCCGAGGTCGAACGCGGTGCGGCGCCGGCCGCCGAGCTCAGGGAGCGGGGCCCGGGCGACGAGGTCGACGTATTCGCCTCGGACAGGCGAGAATACGCCGTAGTGCGGATGAATGCGGGCTTCGAGGACCGGCACCGCCACCCCTGTCGCCCGCCACCGATGTGCTCCCATCACTCCCAGGAGTTCGGTGAGCGCGAGCGCCATCGGCTGCCCCGGCGGACCGTATGCCTCGATGCACGCCGCGCGTACGTCGGGAGCCCGGCGCAGGTTCACACGGTAGTCGTTGTCCAGCAGGACGATAAGTCTGCCGAGGACCCGGGCACGGTGACCACGGGCCCGGCGGTGCAGATGAAAGGACTCCGCGGAATCGGCACCGTGCCGGACCGGCTTGCGGTCGCAGCGTCTGCGCATCGCCTGCAGTAGTTGGCGTGCGTTGTGGAAGTCGCCGCGCCACAACAGGGCGGTGCCTTCGCAGGCCAGCCGGTAGGCGGTCTCGGCCTTCATCCGGTCGTCCGCTTCGATGACCCGGCCGGGCGGCGGTGTCGCGCTCTCGGAATGCCACAGGGCGGAAAAGGACGTGCTTGTCTCGGTTCGGTGATCGGTGGACACCGAGTACTCCTCGTGATCGAACGTGCAGGGGCACGAAGAGCACTTCGAACGGGAGCGGAGAAACGGCCTGTGTCAGGGCACAGGCGCGAGTGTCAGGGCAGGCAGGGCTACCGCTCCCGCGTCGAAGCGCGAGAGGGGAAATCGCCGAGAACCATGCCGAGTGTCACGATCGGACCTTTCAGAGAACTGACCTCGGAAGGCTCGCACAGCTCGGCCTCCGGAGGCAAACCGTGTGATGAGCATGCGGGACAGCCGACTTCGGGTCCGCGTCGAAACCCCGTGCTCACGGCCGCAACACCCCGCGCGGTCGTCAAACGTCCGCGTTGTCGATCCGAGCTACCGACACGGGTATGCCGATCAATATCGACATCCCCGCCAAAGCCTCGAGATCCCCGGGTTCGGTGGACATGAGCAGATTCACGTTCACCCCGCCGACGAGATTGGCTCGTCGCCAGCCGCCGGTCCCCTTGTGCCCGTACCCGTGCGGCACCGCCACCACCCCGCGCACGAGACCCTCGGTCAGGCGTGCCGGTAGCTCGATCCGCCCGTGCGCCGATTGCACGCACACCATGTCGTCGTCCTTGATTCCGAGTTGTGCCGCGTCCTCGGCGTGGATCAGCGCGCGTTGCCCCCGTCTGCCGCCGCGCCACAGCAGCGGTGGGTTGTGCATCCACGAATTCTCGGACGCCGGCTCGCGCATCCCGATCAGGCGTAGGGGATATTCCGGCGTCCGAGGCTGCCCGGTCAGACTTGCTATCTCGGAAGCTATTTCCTCGTGCCGGAGCCGAACTCGGCCGTCTCGATAAGCCACGATCTCCCCGAGCACACCGGTCCGGACGGTCGGTGCGAGCACCGTCCCGTGGGGGTGGCGGCGGATCAGCCGGCCGAAGGTCAACCCGGAGCGCCGCAGTCCGAATCGATCCCCGCCGTCGGACAGGCGAATGATCATGTCGACGATCGGGCGAGGGTGGAACCGGCGTCCGAGTAGTCCGAGCACCAGGCGGATGGCCGCGAAAAGCAGGAAAACCGGGGTGCGCGTGGCCATCCGGCGCATCATCTCGTCGATGATCTCCCATTCCGATCGTGCGAGACCGCGCGGAGGCACGACCGCCGCGGTCGCCTGCCGGAAGGGCGTCGCCTGGAACTGCTGGAAGGTGATCGCGAAGTCGTCGCGTTCGTACATCGTGGTGACGGGCAGGATGTAGTCACAGTGCGCGGTGGTCTCGTTGACGTAGAGATCGAGGCCGACCATGAGGTCCAAACCCGCTGCCGCCGCTTCGAACTCGTCGCCGTTGGGCACCGAGAGCACCGGATTCCCCGCGCTGACGAACATCGCCCTGATCCGATGTCGTCCGGGAACGGTCATCTCCTTGGCCATCAACGCGGCGGGCTCGGAGCCGATCACCGCCGGCAACCCGCCGACGCGGGTGCGCCGGTTCCGATAGCTTCGGCGCAGGGAGGCGCCCATCGCCATCATCGCCCACCGCTGGCCCGGGATGCCCAGGGTGCTGAAAACACTGCCGCCGGGACGATCGAGGTTGCCGGTGACGAGGTTGACCGCATCGATGAGGTAGGCGGTGAGGGTGCTGTGGCGTCCGACGCTGGTGCCGAACCTGCCGTAGACGGCGGCATGTGGCGCGGCCGCGAGGTCGCGCGCCAAGGTGCGGACCCGCTCGGGTGCGATCCCGGTGTGCTCGGCGGTGGTCTCCGGGGTGAAGGGGGCGCACCGCGCACGCAACCACGTCGTTCCCTCGGGGAGGTTCTCGGTCGCGGCGGGATCGGCGAGGTTTTCAGTGAACAGCACGTTGAGCAGCGCCAGCAGCAGGTACGCGTCCCCGTCGGGAATGATGCCGAGCCAGTCGAACGCGGCGGCGGTCTCGGTCCGGCGCGGGTCGATGACGACGACCCGGCCGCCGCGTCCGACGATGTCGCGCAGGCGATCCCGGATCCTCGGCGCGGTCAGCAGGCTGCCGTGCGAGACCAGTGGATTCGCGCCCATGATCAGTAACAGGTCGGTCCGCGCGAGATCGGGGATCGGAACCGCGAGCGGAGAGCCGTAGAGGAATTGGCTGGCCAGCATCCGGCTGCTGGTGTCCTGGGTCGAGGCGGTGAAGTAGTGCGCGCGCGAGCCGAGACCCTTGACGAAGGCCACGACCCCGAGCAGGTGCGAATAGCTGAAGGCGGCCGGATTGCCCATGTACCAGCCGATCGCACCGGACCCGTAGCGTCGATGGATCACGCGCAGCCGCGCGGTGATGTCGGCCATCGCTTCCTGCCAGCCGACCTCGACGAAACCGTCGGGGGTGCGACGAAGGGGAGTGGTGACCCTGTCCGGATCGTTGACCACCTCGGTGAAGGCGATGCCCTTCTGACAGGCGAATCCCGCCGAGAGCGGATGATCTCGATCCGGGCGCAATCGAGTCAACCGCCCGTCTTCGACGGTGGCGACCATTCCGCACAGTGGTTCGCAGATCCGGCAGAAGGTGGTGACGTTCCTGCTTGCCGTCGTGTCCCGGTCCATCAACTTCACCTCGACAGTGCGTCCGATCCGAACTCGGCCGCTCGATTATCAGTACTGCGTCGACCCCTGGTCGATGGACATCGCGGTTGCGGTGATCAGCCGTGACTCGTCGCCTGCCAGCCAACAGACCGCGTTCGCGACATCCTCCGGTTCGGCGATCCAGACCGGGAGGAAGGGGGTGTTCATGTTCGCCAGTTGGGGGTTCGTTTCGAGCGTGCGGCCGATCGCGGAGATCATGTCGCCGGAGCCCATGGGGGTGTTCACCGCGCCGGGGTGGACGCTGTTGACGCGAATCGCGTGCTTGCCGAGTTCGGCCGCCAGCGCGCGGGCCATGCCCGTGACCGCATGTTTGCTCGCGGTGTAATGAACCATGAAGGGCTGCAGCTTGATACCGGCGGCCGAGCTGATCAGGATGATCGAACCGCCGCGGCCGCCGTCGATGATCCGTTGTGCGCCCGCCACCACCGTGTTCCAGGTTCCGGTGACGTTGGTGTCCATGACGTCGCGGAACGACTCGGGGGTGATCTCGTTCCACGCCTGCGGCGGGCTGATGCCGGCGTTCGCGACGATCACATCCAAGCGCCCGAATTCGTTGAATCCTTCGTCGACAGCCGCGGTGAGGGCTTCGAGGTCCCGGATGTCGGCGACCGAGGCGACGATGCGACCACCGGCGGAACGGACGAGGCGGACGGTCTCGTCGAGGTCTTCCTTGGTGGCGGAGTCGTAGGGCACCGCGGGCGGGAGGGGCCCGCACAGGTCGACGGCGATGATGTCGGCGCCTTCGGCGGCCAGGCGCACCGCGTGGGCGCGGCCCTGACCGCGAGCCGCTCCGGTGATGAATGCTGTTCTGCCGGTCAGTGAACCACTCACCCGGGATACCTACTCTCGTTGATCGCAGACGATGACCTGCGGTTTCTATGACGCTGAAGAAAAAATTCGGCCCCGGCGCGCACCGCGTCCGCGGTCGGCGACGGGATCCAGTTCAGCTCCCGCGTGGCTTTGCCGTTGTCGAGTTCGGAGGTGGCGCGCAGCAGCTCGACGGCGGTGTGATTGAGCTGGAAGTCCCGTCGCAGCAGCCTGCCCGCCGCGCTGAAGACGTATCCGAGAGCGACGAGAGCGGGCAGCGGGATCCCGAATCGCGGGGGTCGCACACCGCCGGTCCGTGCCGCGAGCGCGTAGAGGTCCCGTGCCGTCATGAAACTTTCGGTGACTATGTAGCGTTCGCCGTCGCGGCCGTTCTCGGCGGCCAGCAGCAGCGCCCGCGCGGCGTCCTCGATACCGACGACCATCGCCCCGACCCCGCGGAAGTACGCCGGGAGCCGGCCCAGCGCGGCCAGCGCGACCAGCGAGCCGTGGGGAGTCGGCTGCCAATCGCCCGCACCGTAGGTATTGCCGACACACAGTGCGACAGCAGGCAATCCGCGATCGTGGACGTACTCGAAGACCAGCTCTTCGGCCGCTCGCCGCGAGGCGATATAGGCCCCGCCCCGGTTCGACCAGTTGTGCGGCGAGTTCTCGTCGGCAGGCACACCATCTACGGCCAATCCGATCGTTCCGATGGTGCTGGTGAACACGAATCGCTCGAGATGGGCCTTCGCGGCGATCTCGAGTACTCCCCGCAGCCCCTCGACGTTGGTCCGGAACAGCGGGGCCGGATCACGAAGCCACGCGCGGGTATCCACGACGCAGTAGAAGACGACGTCGCGATCGGCCATGGCGGTATGAACGGCCTCGGTGTCGAAGATGTCCCCGTAGTGCCGCTCGATGTCGAGACCGTCGATGTTGCGCGTCCGGCTCCCGGCGCGCAGCAGCACCCGGACGTCGTCACCCCGATCCACCAGCTGCCGCGTCACCGCGGACCCCAGAAATCCGCTCGCACCCATGACGAGTACTTTTCGCTTGCTCATCGTCGTCCTTCACCATCCGCCGCGTACGAAGACATCGGTCTCACGCGGGCGCATTCGTCCAGTCTCCGATCAGTTTCACGTGAAGACGGGTGAGGTGCAGCGAGCTGATTCGCCAAGTGCCCCCGCTCTTCTCATATGTCTCGTGGTAATGCCCGGCACCGTGCAGCTCCCTGCCGTCGGAATAGATCAGCCGATCCGCCATCGCCCAAATGCCGCCGGCGGTCGTCGCCGATGTCAGCGTGATCTCCGAGGTGTGGCAGTGATGGACGGTGGTCACCCCGGCGAGGGTGGCGAGCACCGCCGGAACGAAGGCGTCTACGCCTTCCAGCGTGAAGCTCCGTGCGGGCGCGCTGCCGGTCGCGGCGCCGATGTCGGTGCGAACGCGAACGTCCAGGGTGAAGACGGACCGCCAGGATTCTTCATCCTTGCCGTCGAGGAAGCGGCAGTACCGGGCCTTGAGCTCCCGGATCGATTCCCGCTCGATTAAGGCGGCGATGGCCGCCGGTGCGATGTGATCTTCCGACATGTCATACCTCGCTCTGCCGCGCGATGAGCGCTTCCATGCGTATCAACCGCACACCCGTTCCAAGAATCGGACCTGATGACCGACCGCGGGTTCGAACCAGGGGTTTCCGGGGAAGAGGTCGAAATGGTCGCAGGGATAGTGGCGGACCTCGGCCCGGGCTTTGAAGGCCGCTTTCGCGGCCGCGTGGGGCGGGGCGGCGCGATCGAAGTCCGCTATCTGTACCAGCACGGGTGCGGTGACGCGGGCGGCGTGGCGGTCGGCGCGGAAGCCGCTGAGCTCCAGACCGGTTCCGGCCTGCACGCTGTTGACCCAGGTCGGCCCGGCCAGGGCCAGGTAGCTGTCGCGGTAGCCCGGCGTGGTCAGGACCGCGCGCTCGCCGGGGAGGCCGACGAGCGGGA
The DNA here is from genome assembly GCF_042799795.1 of Nocardia sp. NPDC057668. Classification (NCBI taxonomy): domain Bacteria; kingdom Bacillati; phylum Actinomycetota; class Actinomycetes; order Mycobacteriales; family Nocardiaceae; genus Nocardia; species Nocardia sp. NPDC057668. The sequence goes on from NZ_JBHVIC010000004.1 coordinate 362,072, forward strand.
CCATGCTGGCCGTGCCGCCGAGCCGGGCGGTGACCGTGCTGGCGAGTTCGATCGCCGTCGACCGGGCGACGCTGCTGAAACCCTGTTGTGCCAGTGCGTTTCGTGCGGCGGAGAGCACATCGATCATCGGAACGGCAGCGATGACCGCGCAGACGTCGGTCCGGTCGGCGGCCGCGCTCAGCACCAGTCCGCCCGACAGCGAGACGCCCCACAGCACGATTCGACGAGAGTCGATGCCCGGTCGTCGACCGGCGGCGGCGACCGCCGCGTGATAGTCCGTGATCTGTCCTTTGACCGAGACACGCTGGCGCGGTGCACCTTCCGAGGCCCCGAATCCTCTGAAGTCGAAGAGGAACACCCCCAGGCCGGCCGCCGACAGCCGCTGTGCGAACGGGGCGAGGCCCGAGTCCTTGGTGCCGCCGAATCCCGGCGCCATGACCACGACCGGACAGCCCTCGGATGTGGCGAACGGACTGTCCGGCGCAGGCGGGAAATACCAGGCGGCACAGGAGGTTTCGTGCGATCGGAAGGACACCTGCTCGTAGCGCTCGGTCATCGCCTCGCCCCCGCGGTGCGTCGGATCCCGGCCGGGCCGGTCGAGCGGGCCCGCGCTCGGCGGGCTCCCGCGGGCAGTTCACGGGTGCGGATGTCGTGCTCGTAGAGGAAGTAGTCGAGCTGCTGTGTGTGCCGGGGCCGGTCGAGCATATGGCCGGTGTACCGCGCCTGGTCGGCTTCGATCGTCCGGCGCATGTCCGCGGCCGAGGGCAGCGCGTATCGCCCCACCGCGTAGGCGGCGGTCAGCCGGGCCTGGCATTCCACGAAGGGGAAGAGCGTCGGCGTCGGCTGCGCGAAACCCGCGAAGACGAGATCGTCGATCCCGGGCACGAACATGCGCTTGTACAGGTCGATTCGGTTTCCCGGCGCACTGACGAACTCGGGATCGAAGAACGGAAAGGTGATGTTGTAGCCGGTGGCGTAGACGATGACATCGAACTCGCCGGAGCTGCCGTCGGTGAAGGACACGCGCGCGCCGTCCAGCGTCGCGATGTCGGGTTTGACGCTCACGTCTCCGGAACCCAGGCGCAACGGGAGCTCCACGGACTGGGTCGGATGCGCTTCGAAGAACTTGTGATTCGGCGCGGGCAGCCCGAAGTTCTGCGGGTTGCCCGCGGTCAGCGGCTGCGTCCACTGCAGGAACCTGCGCTGCCACGAGTAGGGGATGTGCGGACTCGTGCGAAAGTACTTGTCCGCCGGTCGGCCCGCGATGTACTTGGGCACGATCCACGCGCCGGACCGGGTGGACAGCGTCAGCTGGTTTCCGAGGGCTTTCGAGGACAGCTCGACGGCGATATCGGCGGCGCTGTTGCCGAGCCCGACGACCAGAATGCGTTTGTCGGAGAACTCGATCGGCGTGCGCGGATCGATGTAGTGGTGGGCGTGCAGCGAGGTTCCGGTGAACTCGCCGGGGAAGTCCGGGTAGCGCGGATCCCAGTGATGCCCGTTGGCGACGACCAGCAGATCGAACCGGCGCATCTCGCCGCGTTGCGTGCGCAGCTCCCAACCACCCCGCGGCAGTCGGTGCGCGTGCTCCACGCCGTTCTCGAACTCGATGTGCTCGAGCAGATCGAATGCCGCGCAGTAGTCGTCGAGGTACCGCTTGATCTGACTGTGGTGCGGGAAGTCCGGAAAGTGCTGCGGCATCGGGAAATCCCGGAAGGACAACTGATGCTTGGAGGTGTCGATGTGCAGGGAACGATAGGCGCTGCTGTGCCCGTTCGGATTGCCGAACGCCCAGTTGCCGCCGATCCGATCCGAGGATTCGAAGCAGACGTGCGGCACGCCGTAGTCGCCGAGCATCTTGGACGTGGTCAGCCCGCTGATCCCGGCGCCGATGACCGCCGTTCGAGGAAGAGTCATCCGATCACCTGACGGTCGCGACTACTGTTGTGGCGATAGTATAGGAACATCGAGTGCCGGAATGGCAAGACTGGTGAGGCGGCACGATGGATCTGGGATTGGCCGGCGCGGCAGCGGTCGTGGTCGGCGGCAGTCGTGGAATGGGTTTGGCGACGGCGCACTGCCTGGCGGAGGAGGGGGCGCGGGTCGCGATCGTCGGCCGCGACAGGACCGCTGTCGACGCGGCGGTAGCGCAAGTGGCGGAGAAGGGCAGCCCGGACGCCGTCGGAATCGTCGCGGACGTGCGGGACGCCGAACGAGTCGGCACCGTCTTCGCCGAACTCGGCGAGCGCTGGGACGGCGAACTGAACGTACTCGTCAACTCCGTCGGGCCGAATGTGCAGGGCGCCTTCGACATACTGACCGACGACCAGTGGCGCGACGCGGTCGAGGACGGCGCGTTGTCGATGGTGCGGTGTGTCCGCGCCGCGTTGCCCCTGCTGCGCCGCGCCGCCTGGGCACGCATCGTCAACTTCTCCGCGCAATCGACCCAGCGACAGAGCGTTTCGCTAGCCGCCTACACCGCGGCCAAGGCGATGGTGACCAGCGCGTCCAAGAACCTCTCGCTGCTGCTGGCGCCGGAGGAGATTCTGGTCAATGTCGTCTCGCCGGGCACGGTCGTGACACCGGCGCTCGTCGAGTGGGCGGCATCGGCGGGCATCGACAGCGCCGATCCGTATCGACTGATGGAGGCGATCGGCACGCACTTCGGGCATCCCGCGCAACTACCCCGGGCCGGGCTGCCCGCGGAGATCGGACCGGTAGCGGTCTTCCTCGCCTCGCGCCGCAACTCGTATATGACCGGGGCGAACGTCAACGTCGACGGCGGCTCGGACTTCACCTGAGAACAGTTCGCCGGACCTGTTGGCAGGATTCATTCCCCGCCAACAGTTCTCGGCGACCGACCGGTCAGCGCACGGGGGAGCGCGTGCCGGCGAAGACCGGCCGCCGCTTCTCGGACCATGCCGCAAACGCCTCGATCACGTCGGCGCCCGTCAGATTCACCGCCGCCGCCCGCGCCTCCTCGGCGAGGGCCGTACTCATCGTGCGGTCGGCCCCGCCGTTGAGCAGCGATTTGGTCTGGGCGAGGGCGGTCGACGGCCCCTGCGCCAGCCCGCGCGCGAGATCGCCAACGAACGCGTCGATCTCGTCGTCGGACTTCACCCACGTCACCAGCCCGAGTGCCATCGCCTCGTCCGTTCCGATCATCTCGGCGAGCAGTGCGAGCCGCTTGGCCTGCTGTAGCCCGACGAGTTTGGGCAGCAGCCAGGAACCCCCGCAATCGATGGAAAGCGCACGGCGGGCGAAGATCTGGCAGAACCGGGCCTCGGGCGTCGCGACCACGAGATCGCAGCCGAGCGCCAGGTTCCACCCCGCGCCCGCGGCGACCCCGCGCACCTTGGCGATCGTGGGGACGGGCAGATCGTGCAGTCGCTGCACCACGGAGTTGATGACCCGGGTTTGCTCGACCGGGTCGGGAAACTCGTCCATCCCCGTCGCGTCGGAGATGTCGGCGCCACTGCAGAAACTCCCGCCCGCACCGGTGATGACGACCGCGCGCACATCCGCGCCGGCGGTCACCTCGTGCAGTACCTCCCGCAGGGTTTCCCACATGCTCACGGTGATCGCGTTCTTGCGCTCGGGGCGATTGAGCGTCAGTGACAACACCTGGTCCGTCGTGTCGATGAGCAGGCTGGGTTCGTCGGGCACCGGGACATCCTTTCGTGCTCCGGCGAGCGCCGGAGTGGCATGGCGCAACCCGGGAAACGAGTTACCGAATGCTTGACAGTAAGGGTAACTATAAATCACGCTGATGACCGGGACAACGACGCGTTGGAATCCGGCGGAACGCCAAACGACAAGGACATTCGATGACGAAGGCCCAGACCTCGAACGCTCAGAGCTGGGGCGAGACCCTCGACGATCTCGAGCGCCGTCGTACGCACACCTACGCGATGGGCGGGTCCGACCGGGTTGCCAAGCATCACGGCAGGGGCAAGCTCGATGCCCGCGCGCGCATCGAGCGATTGCTCGATCCCGGAACGTTTCAGGAATTCGGCACGCTCGTGGGCGGTGAGATCGCCGCCGACGCGATCGTCGCCGGTTCGGGTCTCATCCACGGCGCGCCGGTGATGGTCGGGGCGGAGGACTTCACCACGCTGGCGGGCACCATCGCGCCCGGGAGCAATTCCAAGCGCTACCGGCTCGCGGAGTTGGCCGTGCGCAACAAGGTGCCGCTCATCATGCTGCTCGAAGGCGCCGGGTTCCGGCCCACCGGTGACCATTACGGGCGCACACCCACCGATCTGCTGGCGCAGGCGCAGTGCTCGGGCCGCGTCCCGATGGTGACCGGCGTGCTGGGCCCCTCCGCCGGGCACGGCGCGCTGATCGCCCCGGTCTCGGACTTCTCGATCATGAGCCGCCAGGGCGCGATCTTCACCGCCGGACCGCCCGTGGTCAAAATCTCTACGGGCGAGGACATTTCGAAGGAAGACCTCGGCGGGCCCGGGGTGGCGATTCCCAGCGGCGTCGTGCACAACGTCGCCGAGACCGACGCCGACGCCCTCGACGAGATCCGGCGCTACCTGTCCTACTTTCCGTCGTCGGCGTGGTCCTATCCGCCGGTGTATCAGGCGGACGAGTCGACGCGCCCGCGCGCGACGCCGGAGCTGTTGAGCCTGATCTCGCGCGACAACCGGCGTACCTACGACATGCGAACGGTCCTCGATGTCGTGATGGACGATTCGGATTGGTTCGAGGTGCAGCCCGGGTTCGGGACCGCGATCGTCTGTGCCCTGGCGCATCTCGGCGGCCACCCCGTCGCCGTGGTCGCCAATCAGCCCCAGGTGATCGCCGGGTCGATCGACGTCGACGCCGCGGACAAGGCGGCCCACTTCATCTCGGTCGCGGACGCCTTCCACCTGCCGATCATCTTCCTCGCCGACAACCCCGGCATGCTCCCGGGTGGCGAGTCCGAGCGCGAAGGCGTCTTGCGCAGTGGGGCAAGGATGTTCGTCGCGCAGACGACGGCCACGACGCTCAAGCTGCATCTGACACTGCGCAAGGCCTACGGCTTCGGCTCGATGGTGATGTCGCTGATCAGTTTCGACAGCCAGGTGGCGACCTTCGCCTATCCGGGCGCGACCATGGGGGCGATGAGCGCCGAGGCACTCAGCGGCGCGTCGAACGCCGACGACGATGTGGCGGCGTCCTTGACCGCCATGGAACTGCAGGCGTCCTACCACTCGGCCGAGCACATGGGCTTCGACGAGCTGATCAGCCCGGCGGAAACACGCAACGCGCTGCTGACGTCGTTGCAGCGCGGCATCTATGCCCGGCAATCGGCGGCGAGCCCGGTATCGCGGACCGCGATCATGCCTTGAGACGCGGCGGCCGGGTGATCACTCACCGGCCGCCGCGGCCCGTTCAGCGTGCCGATGCGCGCTGGGCACTCTTGATCAGGCCGCCACCGATGATCAACCGCTGTATCTCGCTCGTGCCCTCGTAGAGGCGAAGCAGCCGGACATCGCGATAGATCCGTTCCACGGTGACCCCGCGCATGTATCCCGTGCCGCCGTGCACCTGAACGGCGAGATCGGCTACGTGGCCCGCCATTTCGGTGCAGTAGAGCTTGGCCGCGGACGGGGCGACCCGGCGATCTTCGTCCGTCACCCAGCTCTGGGCCGCCGCCCGTACCAGCGCTCGGCCCGCCATGACGCCGGTCTGCATATCGGCGAGCATGGCCTGGACCAACTGGAACTCCCCGATCGCGGTGCCGCCCTGGGTGGCGGTCGCGGCGTAGGCGACCGACTCGTCCAGGGCGCGCTGGGCCGCGCCGACGGCCAGCGCGGCGATATGCACCCGGCCGCGGGCCAGCGACGTCATCGCGGCGCGATAGCCGATGTCCTCGCTGCCGCCGACCACGGCGGCGGAAGCGACCCGCACGTCCCGGAAGCGGACCTCCGACGTCCACGCGCCCTCCTGCCCCATCTTGCGGTCCTTGGGACCGACCTCGAGTCCGGGCGTTCCGGCGGGGACGAGGAATACCGCGATGCCCGCGCCGTTGTCGTCGGCCGGACGGGTCCGGGCGAACACGACGAACAGATCGGCCACCGGGGCATTGGTGATGAATCGCTTCTCGCCGTTGATGATCCAGTCCGTCCCGGATCGGGTCGCGGTCGTCCGCAGGGATCCGGGATTCGAGCCCGCGCCGGCCTCGGTGAGCGCGAAGGACGCCACGACGTCACCCGAGGCGATGCGTTCGAGCCAGCGCGACTTCTGATCATGGGTGCCGTATCCGACCAGCACCTGCCCGGCGATGCCGTTGTTGGTGCCGAACATCGACCGCAGCGCGAGGGTGGTGTAACCGAGTTCCATTGCCAGTTCCACGTCCTGGGCGAGATTCAGGCCGAGCCCGCCCCATTCCTGGGGTATCGCATAGCCGTAGAGCCCCATCGCCTTGGCCTGCGCGGTGATCTCGTCCGGCATCCGGTCCAGCTCGGCGATCTCCCGTTCCCGGCCCATGACGACGGTGCGCACGAATCGTCGTGTCTGGGCGAGTATTTCGGTGAACTCCGCGTCGGCTACCTGCTCGGTTCCGGTGGACACGCTCGTCATGGGTTCGGGCCTCCTCGTATCCGGCTGTTCCGCGCCGGTGCGGTCGCACGGTTCCAATACCGATAGTAAGCGATACTGTAATGCCAGCGGTAACTGTCGGGCCGGTCCGCGCGTGCCGGGATTTCAATGCGGGGAACCGTGGTCGGACGTTGCGGGAGCGCACCGTCGCGATGACGATTCGAGCATTTACTAGAATAGTATTGACTAGCAACGTTGATGCCGCGCATGCTCGACTGGTGCGAACGACAGATACGGACCTCACGGTCGAAGAGCTGGCCACGCGAGTCGGTGTGCCCACCAGTACCGTGCGGATGTATCAGTCGAAGGGGCTGTTGCATGCGCCGCGCCGCGTCGGGCGCACCGCGCGTTACGACAGCTCCCACCTGAACCGTCTCGAACTGGTGCAGCGACTGCAGGACCGAGGCTTTTCGCTCGGCTCGATCGCCGAGTTGCTGACCGCACGCGAGCAGGGGGCGACAGTCGCCGACCTACTCGCGTTGCCGGGCGGACCCGAGGATTGGGTACCGCTCACCCTGGGCGACATCCGGCAGATGATCAAGCCGAAGGGACTGCGACCTGCCCTGCTGCGCAAGGCAACTCGTCTCGGATTGATCCGGTGGCGGCGCGGCCGTCCGCAGACCCGACGCTGGGTGCTCGGCAGTGGCCTGCGGGTCGCCGAACTGGACCTGCCGCCGGGCGATGTGCTCGATCAGATTGCCCGGCTGCGGGCGCATACCGACCAGATCGCAGCCGATTTCGGCGACATCTTCGAGCGCACGCTGTGGCCCCGCATCCATGCCGGCGGCACCGAATCCGATCAACTCGACCGGACTCGCGAGCTGTTGCGGGAGCTGACCGGCTTGGCCGAGGGAGTCGTTCTCGGCGCACTGCGGGAATCGGTCCGGCACCTCGCCGAACAATTCGTCGAACGGCACGAGCTGCTGCCCGTCGGCGGCGAACGGCCCGATTGGCTGGACCATTCGATCCCGGTGCTCAACGAGCGCCTGCTCGAAGCCCATGACGACGACAGCGACGACGTGGACCAATTCCTCGCCGCCGATGATGCCCGGGAGCAGAGTTGACAACATACCCGTGCCTCCGAATGGCAAGAGCAGAGCGAGAACTCGGCGAGCCCGCGCTATCGGGCAGGTCGGGGACATACGTCGTCATCGGAACACTGATGACCTGGTTGCGGTACTGCTGGCACCTGATCGCGGGCACCCTGACCGGGCTCGCGCTGTTCGTCTTCTGTGTGCTGGCGCTGATGGACGTGCTGTACTTCTGGGCAATCCCGGTGGGAGCGATCCTCGCGGCGGTGATCTGGGCGATGTCCGTGACCATCTGCGCCGTGCGCATGCACCGCCGCGGCCGTAACGCCACGGTGATTCGCTTCCTGATCGGGTTCGGAATCATCCCCTGCGATGCCGGCGCACTGGCAATCATCGGCGGATTTTTCGAGGGGTGGGGCAACCCCATCATCGGCTGATCCGGCACGCGGCGACCGCGATGCCGCGCGATAGACCGGAGCCGGGATCAATCGGTCATTCGGAGGAACTCGGCAGATCTACGTGTTGTCGGCACCGGTGCGCGTCGATGCTCCGGCGCGACCGTGTGCCTCCGCCAGCTGCCGCCAGTAGGCGGCCAGGAACTCGACGAGGCTGTCGACCAACGCTTCCGTGTCACTGGCCGTGGTGCCGTTGAACCAGGAAGACACTATCTGCCCGACGCCGCCGACGAGGAACTGGGCAGCCAGTGGTACCGGGGTGTATTCGCCGGCCGGTGTAGCTTCGCGAATGTGTTCGTCCAGGAGTTCGATGAATCCCTGGGTCGATCCATATCGTTTGTGCAGCAGTGCCGGATTGATCTGGTTGGGGCTGAACAGCAGCCGCCCGAGCCGGTAGTCGGCTTCGATCCCGCGCACGAGTTCGCCGATTCCGGCCCGCAGCTTCTCCTTGCGCGGTGCGTTCGCGACCGCGAGTTGAATGGAGGCCGTCAGTTCCTGCACCGACCACTCGTAGATATCGGCGGCGAATTCATCCTTGTCGGCGAAACTCTCGTAAAAGTAGCGCTGTGAGAGACCGGCCTGTTGGCACACGTTGCGCAGGGTCAGCTCACCGGGGCTGTCCCGGGCCCCGAGGATATCGAGGCCCACCTCGAGTAGCTTCTCGCGCCTTTTGGCAACCCGCTCCTCCGCGGAAAGGCCGTTGTACGGGTGGCTGGTTGTCGGCGTCACGTTTCGATTTTGGCAGATGCCGGTCCGTGGTATCGGAAACCCCCCGGAATTGTGGACGACGCGTCCGGTCATAAGGCAATGCACCTGGTGTGAGATTTGTTGTGCTGCTCGATATTTCGTGTACCGATGGCGTCAGGTCACCGGCGCCGCCGCCTCCGGCTCCGATACGTGTGCGATGTCGTCCCCGCTCGCCCGCCGATCTCCGCTCGGCTCGAGTAGGAGCCATCCGGCGACAGCGGCGACTACCGCAATACCTCCGGCGGTAAGGGAGGCGGTATGAAACCCGTCGAGAAAGGCGCCTTTGACGAGACCTCTGAGTTGGGCGCCGATCGGGCCCGGAATTGAGCCGGCGGCTTGAACCCCGGTCAGCATGGAGTTCGCCGCCGCGTCGCGCGCCGCCTGGGGCAACGGTATGTCGGCCAGATCGGTTGCTATTTTCCCGGAGTAGACCGAGGCGAGAATCGAGCCGAGTACGGCGACTCCCAGCGTTCCGCCGAGTTCGCGACTCGTATCGTTGACCGCCGATCCCGCGCCGACCTGCCCGGTGGACAGCTCGTTGAGCACCATCAGGGTCGCCGGCCCCGCGACGAGCGCCACGCCCGCGGCCAGCGTGATCATGACGGGCGCGATCACGCCCCAGTACGAGGTGAGCGCGTCGTACCGTATGGTCAGCACGAAGGCCAGGGCCATGACCAGCGATCCGAGCACGGCGGTCCGGCCCGCTCCGATCTTCGACCCCAGCCACATGCTCGGCCCGGCGAAGACCGTCATCGCGATGGCGAAAGGCAGTGTGCGGGTGCCTGTTTCCAGGGGCGAGAATTCTTTGACGCCCTGGAAGTATTGGGTCATCAGGAATACGAATCCCATGAGCGCGAACATGCCGAATGTCAGCAGTAGTGCCGCCGCGGCGAAGTTGCGGTCGCGGAAGAGACGAATATCGAACAGCGGCGACGAGAATCGGCTCTCCCACACCGCGTACGCCGCGATGACCGCCGCGCCGATCACGATCCCGCCGATGGTCCGCAGGGTCAGCCAACCGTGGTTCGGGGCCTCGATCACGCTGTAGACGACGATCGTGATGCCGACCATCGACAGCACCATGCCGCCGATATCGAAGCGTCCGGCTTCGGGATTTCTGCTGGGCGGTATGAGAGCGGCAACGGCTATCAGTGCGATGGCGCCGGCGGGAACATTGATCCAGAAGATGGAACTCCACGAGTAGTGATGCAGCAGCCAGCCGCCGACCACCGGCCCGATCGCGGCCGCGACTCCGGCAACCGCTGCCCACGTCGCCACCGCGATAGCGCGTTCGCGAAGGTCGTCGAACAGAATTACCACGAGGGCGAGGGTGGCCGGAAATACGAGAGCGGCGAAAAGGCCGAGGCCCGCTCGCGCGGCGATCAACTGACCCAGGTTCTGTGAAATGGCGGCGAGTGCGGAGATCGCCGCGAAACCGACGGTTCCGATCAGCAGCACGGTCTTGCGGCCGAAACGATCACCCAGATAACCGCCCGTCAGAAGTAAGCCGGCGAACACGAGCGTGTACATGTCCACCACCATCTGCAAACCAGATGTGCCGGCGCCCAAATCGGTCGAAATCTTCGGCAACGCGACATTGACGATGGTGTTGTCCAGGAATACCAGCAACTCGGCGAAGCACAGGGCCGCCAGTCCTAGCCATCGAATCACTATGGGACGCATCGGTTATGGCCCTCCTTGTCTCGGGCGGGCGGTACCGCGGCGGAGCTGGAAGCGAACCGCAGCCGGTGCGTGCCCCAGTGCACGGGCCGACTTCTGGACGACCCGATGTCACCGTACGAGCCACCCGCGGACGTTCGGAATGACTCGATGGGACAGAAGCGTGATACTTTCGGCGCGGTGGAGAGCAGGTCGTGGGACTTCAGACGCGGCATCATCGGGATCCGGCACATGGTCCAGCTCGGAATCGATCACGGAATCCCGGAGCGCCGACTGCTCGCCTCGACCGGGCTCCTGCTCACGGATCTGGATGCCGACGACCTGGAAGTCGAAGGCGTACAGGAGCTATCGGTCGCGCGGAACCTGGTGGAAACACTCGGAGACCGGCCGGGGCTCGGGACCGAGGTCGCGATGCGCTTCTCGCTCGCGAACTTCGGCCTGCTCGGCTTCGCCATGCTCAGCAGCCCCACCGCCGGCGAAGCCCTCCAGGTCGCACTCCGCACGCTGCGGATCGGCAACCGATTCATCGACATCACGGTCAACTTCACCCAGACGACGGGGCGGATAACGTTCGAGCACCGGAATCTGCCCGCCGACGTCCGCGCCTTCCTGCTCGAACGTGACATCGCCATCATCTTCGGGGTGATCGTGTTGCGTTGTCTCAGTCCGCAACTCGTGGATCGTCTCGGCGATACACGCTTGGAGCTGGCGCTTCCCGACGAGCGGGCGGCGCGGGTGATCGATGGCATGACACGGATGCTCGCCGACCTCGCGCACGATCCGATGCGGCGGTTCCGGATAGTCGCCGACCGCCCGACCACAGCGCTGACGTTTCCGCTCGATCTGCTCGCCGAGCCGATGTCGATGCCGGATCCGGCGACCGCCGCCCTGTGCGAGCAGCACTGCCTGGACCTGCTCCAGAATCGCCTCGAGCGCGGGCAGCTCGCTGCCCGAACCCGCGCGATACTGCTGCAGCAGATCCACACCGCGCCCACCGCGAGCGAGATCGCGGCCAGGCTGAACATGGACCGCCGCACCCTGCATCGACGGCTCGCCGAGGAGGGCACCAACTTCCGGATCCTGCAGGAAGAGACCCGCTGCGCGCTCGCGATCGACATGCTCGATGTCCTCGACCTCAGCGTCAAGGAGACCGCGGCCCGCCTCGGCTACGCCAGCGCCGCGGCGTTCAGCAGATCGTTCACTCGATGGACCGGCAGTCCGCCCAGTGCCTACCGGCCGCGCCAGCAGCCCGCGCCGCGCAGCGCGGGCCGTGCCGAAACCTCAATGCCCGCAAGCTGAATCGACCTCCTGCCACGTCATGGGGTGGCGTGGAACCCCACGCCGGGCCGAACCGCACGGCCACGCCGGCGTCACCTCGACTTAATTTGACTGCACCTGTATCCAGATGTAGCTTGGTAGCAAGATCGCAACCATGAGAAGTGCAAGGGCATTACCGCGGACGGTCATCACCCGAACCTGGGCTTGGTGGCGTTTTGCTACGGGGGTCAGTGTGGGGTTATCGATACCGGCGGAGTGGTCGGCACAAAGTGGACTTCCGAGTCGAAAATCGCTGCCCGTGAGCGTTGTCAAGGTCAGCGACCTACTGGCGGAAGGCTCGCCGCGCTCGAGTGGTCTCAACAACGCGCATATCGAGCGTATGGTGGCGGCTGATTGGCCACTGCCCCCGATCATCGTTCATGAGCCGACAATGCGAATTCTCGACGGACTGCATCGCGTAGCCGCGGCAGTGTGCAAGGGAATTGATCAACTGGACGCTCATCTCATATCCGGACCCATCGACGCTGCGTTCGTAATCGCGGTTCAAGCGAACATCAGTAACGGATTGCCGCTCACATTCGCGGAGCGCCGGGCGGCCGCCGCTAAAATCCTTGTGACCCATCCCGAATGGTCGGATCGAACGATCGGATCTACGACCGGTCTGTCCGCCAAGGTTATCAGTCGCCTGCGGTGTTCAACCGATGCCGATACGCAGTCGAACACTCGATTGGGCAAAGACGGACGGTTCCGGCCCGTTGACCCCTCCGACGGTCGCAGGCGCGTGGCGGAACTGCTCGAACAGATGCCCAGCGCCTCGCTGCGTACGATCGCGCGCGCGGCCGGGGTTTCTCCCGGGACGGTGCGAAACGTTCGTGGTCGCATGACCCGCTACGGTTTTCCCGAGTCCCCGACCGGCGGCGCCGAGGCCGATGTTTCCAACGGCGGTTCCGGTGAAATGCAGTTCACCACCGGGGCGGTGGCCGAAAAGTCGGTGGATGCCACGGCGGTACTCGCGGTTCTGTCGCGCGACCCCGCGCTGCGGATGAGCGAATCCGGACGTGACTTTCTGCGCTGGCTGCACGCGCACACCGTCAGGTTCGACGACGGCACGATGATCGCGACCGCGGTGCCCGACCACTGCGTTTCACATGTCATCGAATTGGCGAGGCATTGCTCGGTCAGCTGGGCCACCATTGCGCACGACCTGCAACAGCGCAACGAAGCGTCGTAATCCTTTTCGCCGTATTCCGGTGAATCCGTACCGCACATAGATCGCTCCTCCGACCCCGCCGGCGTCGCGCCGTCGGGTTCGTGTGGCTGTGCGGCGGCTGCCCGCGAGGGGTCTCCGGCCAGATGCGCGCCCGCCCGAACCACTGTTCAAGTCTGGGTTGCACAAGGTAGGCGACCTATTCGCGGCCGGTCATGGTTCGCCGCGGCGTGCACTGCCGACCCGCCCGCAGCGCCACTCGAGCGCGCTTCGTGTATCTCCCGCAACCGCCCCCGGCTGTGTCGCGGCCCGGTGTACCGAACAGTGCGGCAGCGCGATTCCCGCGTGGCCGGAGCGGCAGACGGACGCGTTGACGCGAATACGCCGCTGTCATAGCTTTTTCCGGAGCGCTGGTGCTCGGAGCGATCCGCCGCGGAATTCCGGTCTACGCCGGACTGCAATGCGTTCGAAAGGACCTATCCGCTATGAAGAGTTACCCGTCGTTGATCGACGGCCGGGACGCGGATCACAGTAGGTGGCTACACGTAATTCGTGCGAGTGCACTGCTGCGAGACGAGATATCCGCGTTGAAATTGAAGCGCAGCCTCGATCGAGGAATCATCAACGATTGCGACGACGAGCGCGTCGTGGGCCGCGTGGGTCTGAGTTCCATGGAACAGGTGCGCGATGCCGCCGCGGCCGCCAAGGCGGCATTCTCGGAATGGTCGAATTGGTCTGCCGAGGAACGTCTCGCGGTGGCGTCGGCGGTGGGCGATCGTATTCGTGCGCGCGCCGATGAATTCACGGAAATGCTTGTAGCGGAGGGCCACCCCCGGCAGTTGGCCGTCTGGGAAGTAGGCAGCGCCGTCGAGATGACATCGGAGGCGAATCTGTGGCGCGCCCGCAAACAACTGGCCGAAGTCAGCACCGCGGGCGGCCGGGAGCTCAGATTGGTGCGCAAACCGGATGGCGTCGTCGCCGTGCATCCACCGCACAATGCGCCCGCGGCGAATTCCCTGATCGCTCTCGGCGCATTGATTGTCGGCAATACCGTTGTCGTCAAAGCGCCGCGCAGCGCACCGCTGGCGACGGCGTGGTTCTGGCGTGAGATCGTCGATCCGGTGCTGCGCGAGATGAAAGCGCCGGCGGGCACGGCCAACGTGATCTGTGCCGCGCCGAACGAGGTGCTCGACAGTTGGCTCGAGTCCGATGATATCGACGATCTGATGTACTTCGGCGACTCCATTCGCGGCATCGAGATCGGAAATCGCTGGCATACGCGCGGCAAGAAGGCGATCCTGGAGCTCGCCGGGAACGACGGCGTTCTGGTCTGGTCGGACGCCGAGATAGATCTGGCGGTCACCGCGCTGTCGGAGTGTTTCTACGGCTCCACTCAGATTTGCATGGTGCCCAAGTACGTGATCGTCCACGAGGCAATTGCTGATACATTGCTGGACAAACTTATTCAGGTGGTTCGCCGAATCCGTCCGGGCTATCCCGAGGACGAGGGTTCGCTGCTGTCGCCGGTGATGAAGTCGCTCGAGTTCGATTCGATGCTCGCCGGCGCCATGGATGCCGGCGCTCGTCTGCTGTGTGGCGGCGGTCGTCTCGAAATAGACGGAACACCAAGCCCGACCGGATATTTCATCGACCCGACGGTGTTGCGGATCGAGGGCTTGAAGCTGGCCGACACGCTGGATGTCGTGCGCGAGGAGACCTTCTTCCCGCTGCTGCCCATTGTCGTCGTCGGCGCGGACACCGACGCCGACGGTACGCAGCAGGGGCTGTTCGAAGCCTGCGTCGACTTCATGAACGCGAACCGATTCGGGCTCCGGAACTCCGCGTGGATCCGGGACCCCGATCTCATCGAAACCTTCTGTCGCCGACTGCGTAACGGCGGCTTCTTGAAGATCAACGACAGCCACATCTCGCAGGCGCCCGGACTACCCACCCACGGCGGCACCGGATTGACCGGCGGCCCGTTCGGTGAAGCTCACTTTCCCATCCTGCGAACCAGCCATCTACAGGCGATCAGCATCGCGTCGGCGGTCGAACCGAGGGAATCGGTTTTCGTGCGGCTGAGTACCTCGGAAAGCACACCGGACAGCCGAGTCTCGGCCCCGGCGAATCGATAAGGAGCACGGTCAGTGGTCAGCACCCGTGAGTCCCTGCAGATCCTCGAAGATGTGGTGCCCGGTCTGGGCAAAAGCCTCGCCGGAACCGATTTCAACAGCCTGGAAGCCGACAGCTCGATAGGACTCGGGATCTATCGCGAGTCCGGTGCGACCGGCCTGCTGGTCGCCGGCCGCCACGGCGGACTGGGTGCCTCGGCGTATCAAGCGCTGCATTGCACGCGTGCGATCGGTTCCATCGCGCCGTCCCTGGCGGTCGCGGCCACGATGCACAATTTCTCGGTCGCGGCGCTGAACTCCATCGAAGAGCATTTCGACGGTGTGGAATGGATGGTTCTCGACGCGGTGGCCAATGACGGCCTGTTCATGTCGTCGGGGTTCGCCGAGGGGCGGTCCGGTCAGGGTTTTCTGTCGCCCACGATGACCGCTCGCCGCGAGGGCGCGCACTGGGTCGTCAACGGGTCGAAGAAGCCGTGCAGCCTTTCTCGATCGATGGACCTCATGTCGGCGAGCGTGTCGTTGCTCAGCGAGGACGGCGAACCGGAGATCGGCGTCCTGGTCATTCCATCGACCATGGACGGCATCTCGGTGCGGCCGTTCTGGAATTCCCCGGTGCTGCGGGCGGCCGAGAGCGACGAGGTGATCCTCACCGACGTCGAGGTGCCGGACGAACTCGTCATGAAGCCTGCCGAAGGCATCGGCGTCACCATCGAAGAGCTGGAGGCCACCGGCCTGACCTGGTTCACCCTGCTGATCACCGCCGCCTACGTGGGTATGGCGAGCACGCTGGTGGATCGCCTCCTGGAAACCGGCAAAGGAACCGTGCACGCGCGGACGGCGGCCGCGGGTGCGATGGCGGCGACCATGCTGTCGCTGGAAAGCGTCGCCCGTGCGATCGACGATCCCGACGATCGGTCGGATCGGCTCGGACGAGCGCTCATCGCGCGATATGCCGCCCAGGACGCGATCGTCCGCACGGTCGGCAGCGTCGTGGAGAACCTCGGCGGCATCGAATACATCACCAATCCCGCCATCAGCTACCTGGCCGCCGCGACGCACGCCCTGGCCTTGCATCCGCCGTCCCGGAACTCGATGGTGAGCGAACTCGAGGGTTCGTTCCTGGGCCGGCCCATTTCGATCACGTAATCAGTAGTGGGGAATTCGCATGCAGCGCAACACCGACAACTCGTCGCCGGTCAGTGGAACAGGCGTGCGCGAAACTTATTCGCGCTACCTCGGGAGCAAACTCGTCGCACTGTCCCGAATCTTCGGCGGGCAGGTGGAGCGGCGTTCGCACGGGGCACTGGTCTTCGACGAGTCCGACACCCCGTACGTGAACTGCTCCGGGTACGGCGTCTTTCTGCTGGGCGCCACGAACCCGCACGTGGTGGCGGCCGTGGTCGAACAGGTGCAGCGGCATCCGCTGTCGGCTCGGCTCTTCATCGAGGGCCGGGTGGCCCAGGCCGCCGAGGCGCTCGTCGACATCGCCCCGCCGGGGTTGAGCAAGGTCTACTTCACGTGTTCCGGCGCCGAGGCGACCGAAACCGCCCTCAAACTCGCACGCATCCATGGGTTTCGGCGCGTCGTCACGATGACCAACGGCTACCACGGGCGCACGATCGGCGCCCTCAGCGTCAGCGCCAGGCCGGTGTATCAGAAGCCGTTCACCCCACTGCTGGCCGATGTCGAAGTGGTGCCGTTCGATGACGTCGAGGCACTGCGCGCCGCGTTGCGTGCCGGTCCGCCCGCCTGCGTCATCCTCGAACCCATTCAGGGCGAAGCCGGCGTGATCATCCCGAGCCCCGGATTTCTCGACGGGGTTCAGGCCGCGTGCACGGAGTTCGGTGCGTTCCTCGTCGTCGACGAAATCCTCACGGGCATGGGCAGAGTGGGCAAATCGTGGGCGATCGAGGGCACGTCCGTGCGACCCGATGTGTTGCTCGTCGGCAAGACACTGTCCGGCGGCGTGATCCCGGTGGCGGCGGTCGTAGCGACCGAGCACGCCTACGCACCCTTCGAAAAGGATCCGTTCCTTCATCAGTCGACGTTCAGTGGCGCGCCCGTCACCGCGGCGGCCGCCTTGGCGGCGATCGAAGCCCTGTCGATCTACAACGTGGTCGATGAAGCGGCCAGGATCGGCAAACGACTGCTGGAAAGCTTCCGGGCGGCAGCGCGTTTCGCACCCGAAGGTGTGGTGCGCGAGATCCGGGGCGCGGGGCTGCTGATCGGGATCGAGTTCGCCGATGGCGGATACGCGGGCGAAATGGTGCTCGGGCTGGTCGAGAACGGGGTCATCGTCAATCACTCCATCAACTGCCCGACGGTCATTCGCTTCACCCCGCCGGCGGTGATCACGGACTCGGAGATCACGCAGATCGAACGGGCGGTGGAGCGCAGCTTCGCGTCACTGACGCCGGCGACATTCCAACTCGACAATGGGCAGGTGTAATCGATGCAGGCAGTGCAGGTGCGGTCGGCGGTGTCCGGCTGGACGCGGCGAGAGGTCTACGAGCGACTCAAAGACGGTGAGGTCTACGTCAAATACGCTCCGGAGCAAGTGAAGTCGGTGCGGACGGAAATCGGCTCCCGGCCGAATTCGGCGCTCACCCACTGGGAGATCTACTTCCGCAACGGAATTCTGAGCTGGAGTGAGGAAGACTCCTACGACGACGACACCTGCACCATCGAGTTCACCCAGATCGACGGCGACTTCGATGTTTTCGACGGTGCGTGGCGCGTCGACGAGGACGAGAACGGCCTGATCCTCACCTTCACGGCCGAGTTCGACTTCGGAGTTCCGAGCATGGAGTCGATCGTGAATCCGGTCGCGCTGCGGGTGCTCCGATATGCCATGTCCGAGATCGTGTCGAAACTGTTCGGCGGCACCGTGATCGAGGGCGACCCGGCGCCCGCGAACCCGCGCGGCTGAGGGCTCGCGATGGATACGGCCAATCACTTCTTCACCCCCGCGACCGTGTTGCACGCGCGTGTCGAATACGGTCTGGGCTTCGTCGCGTGCGCGCTTCTGATGCTGGTCAACTGGAGCGACCTCGATGTGTGGCACGCCCTGGCGTTCTTCTGGTACATCGACCTCGTGGGCACGGCCCCGGGGATGTGGGCCTACCGCCGCAGCGCGGATGGCAACATCCACCGCGCGTACTTCGTGCTGTACAACCTCATGCACAGCGCCGTCACGCAGGGCCTGGTGATCACCGCCTACATCCTCGTCTTCGGCTGGGAATGGGCGCTGCTCGGCATTGCGGCGCACATCTGCGCCGATCGCTCGATCTTCAACAACTACCCCAAGCCGTACGGGCTGGCTTTCGAGCCGGTATTGCATCCCGCGTTCGAGCGGTTCGAGGCCGACTACCGCGGCTATCGGGACACCGCGATGAATTGGAAGTCGACAGCGCACGCGGCGCCGGGATCCGCAGCGGGGCGCGAGCCCATCCCCACGCGGTCGGCCGTGGCCGATCCGTCACGAAATCCGTCAAAGTCGAATCCCGAATCAGTGAGGGCCACCGATGGCAACTGAAGAACGTCTCACCGAAGCACTGCGCAAGTCGCTGTTCGAAGCGCAGTCGTTGCGATCGCAGTTGGCCGAGGTCGAAGCCGGACTGTCCGAGCCGATCGCGGTGGTGGGCATGGGATGTCGCTTTCCGGGCGACGTGACGAGCCCGGCGGACCTGTGGGACGTCGTATCCCAGGGCCGGGACGTGGTGTCGGGGTTCCCCGAGGACCGAGGCCTGGAATTCGAGGGGTTGTTCGATCCCGAGGTGGGGGTGGCCGGCAAGACATATGTGCGCGGGGGCGGATTCGTCAGTGGGGCCGCGGATTTCGATGCCGGGTTCTTCGGTATCAGTCCGCGTGAGGCGTCGGCGATGGATCCGCAGCAGCGGTTGCTGCTGGAGGTGTCGTGGGAAGCGCTCGAGCACGCGGGGATCGACCCGCGGTCGCTGCGCGGGTCGACCACCGGGGTGTACACGGGAATCGCGGGTACCGACTACGCCGCGCGGTTCGGATACCGGGCTCCCGCCGGGTTCGGCGGGTTCGTGGGCGAGGGGAACGCGCTGAGTGTGGCCTCGGGCCGGGTGGCATACGTTTTGGGCCTGGAGGGCCCGGCGGTTTCGGTGGATACCGCGTGCTCGTCGTCGCTGGTGGCATTGCACATGGCGGTGCAGGGCTTGCGGCTGGGGGAGTGCTCGCTGGCGTTGGTCGGTGGCGTGACCGTGTGGTCGTCGATGGCGATGGTGGTGGAGTTCTCGCAGTTGCGTGGTCTGGCCGCTGATGGCCGGTGCAAGGCGTTCGGCGCCGGGGCCGATGGTTTCGGCCCGGCCGAAGGAGCCTCGGTCATCGCGGTGGAACGGCTGTCCGACGCGATTCGGCTGGGTCATCGGGTGCTGGCGGTGGTGCGCGGGTCCGCGGTCAACCAGGACGGTGCGTCGAACGGTTTGACCGCACCGAGTGGTCCGGCCCAGCAGCGAGTAATTCGCCGGGCATGGGCCAATGCCGGTATCTCCGGTGGCGACGTGGATGTTGTCGAGGCGCACGGCACCGGGACGCCCCTTGGTGATCCCATCGAGGCCCAGGCGTTGCTGGCCACCTACGGTCAGGGCCGGGATTCCGAGCGGCCGCTGTGGCTGGGATCGGTGAAATCGAACATGGGACATACGCAGGCCGCTGCGGGGCTGGCCGGCGTGATCAAAATGGTCGAGGCGATGCGCCGGGGGGTGCTGCCGGCGACGTTGCATGCCGAGGAACCGAGTCGCGAGATCGATTGGGACGCGGGCACCGTGCGGCTACTGAGCGCCAATCGTGACTGGCCCGTGTCGGGTCGTGCGCGTCGCGCAGGTGTCTCGTCGTTCGGGATCAGCGGTACGAACGCGCACGTCATCCTGGAGCAGGCGCCGGAGCCGGTGGCCCCGCAGGAACTGCCGGCCGACGGTGGGGTGGTGCCGTGGGTGTTGTCGGCGCGCACTGCCGCGGCGTTGACCGGTCAGGCAGTTCGGTTGCGGGAGTTCCTGGATCGGCATCCGGAGGTGGATGTGCGGTCGGTGGCGGCGACGCTGGCGCGGCGCACGGTGTTCGAGCATCGCGCGGTGCTGATCGGCGCCGATCGCGGCGAGCTGGAGACCCGATTGCAGGCGTTGATCGCGGGTGAGTCCGCGTCGGGCGTGCTGGTGGGGCGGGTGTCCGGTGAGGGCAAGACGGTGTTCGTCTTCCCGGGTCAAGGCTCCCAGCAGCTCGGTATGGGCCGTGAACTCTACGACCGGTACCCGGTTTTCGCCGCCGCGTTCGACACGGTGGCGCAGGCGTGCGACGCGATGCTGGATCGCTCGTTGCGTGAGGTCGTGTGGGGCTCCGACGCCGAAGATCTGAACAGCACCCTGTACGCGCAGCCGGCCTTGTTCGCGGTCGAGGTGGGACTGTCCGCTCTGCTCGCGGAGTGGGGCGTGAAACCGGATGTGGTGCTGGGGCATTCGCTGGGTGAGATCACCGCGGCCCACGTGGCCGGTGTGCTGGATCTGACGGACGCGGTGGCCCTGGTGATGGGCCGCGCCCGGCTGATGTCGGAGTTGCCCGCGGGCGGGGCCATGGTGGCCGTGCAGGCGGATCCCGCCGATGTCGAGCCGTTCCTGGCGGGCAGCGACGTCGATCTCGCGGCGGTGAACGGTCCCGGCGCGGTGGTCATCTCCGGGCCCGGGGACGCGGTCACCGACATCGCGGCGCGGCTCGGCGAGCAAGGGCACAAGACCACGAAACTCGCTGTCTCGCACGCGTTTCACTCGATCCTGATGGAACCCGTGCTCGAGCAGTTCGCCGGAATCGCCGCGCGGGTGTCGATTTCCCCACCCGGGATCGCGATCGTGTCGAATCGCGACGGTCACCTGCACGCCGAGAACTCGGAAGCTTATGGGGCGGGCGACTATTGGGTTCGCCACGTGCGTGAGACGGTCCGGTTCGCCGAATCGATACAGACCCTGGCCGCACACGATCCCGCCGCGCGGGTGCTCGAGGTCGGACCGGCCGCGCTGAGCGCGCTGATCAGTGCGGCGACCACCGCGCCGGTAACGGTGTCCCTGTTGCGCCGGAATCGTGACGCGGTGAGCAGTGCGCTGGAGTCCGTTGCCGCCGCGTTCGTCGCGGGTGTGGCCGTGGACTGGTCCGTGGTGGTGGGCGGGGGTGAGTTGGCGGAACTGCCCCCGTACGCGTTCGAGCGCAGGCGGTATTGGCTGGACGCTGTTTCTGCCGGTGATGTGCGCGGTTTGGGCGTAAGTGGTTGTGACCACGCGGTTCTGGGTGCTGTGGTGGAGTCGCCGTCTTCGGGTGAGGTGGTGTTCACCGGTCGGGTCGGTGTGGGCAGTCACGGCTGGGTGAAGGACCACCGGGTGGGTTCGGTGGTGCTGGTGCCGGGTGCGGCGTTGGCGGAGTGGGCGTTGTTCGCCGGTGACCGCTTCGGGTGCGGAGTCGTGCGCGAGTTGGTGTTGCAGGCGCCGCTGGTGGTTCCCGAACGAGGCGGGGTCGATATCCGGGTGGTCGTCGGAGCCCCGGGCGAGGAGGACGGCAGTCGTGGCGTGGAGGTGTTCTCCCGGCTCGAGCACGGGCAGGGCGCATGGGCATCACACGCGATCGGCGTGGTGGAACCCGACGGAGCCGGTGGGGGCCACGGCGTGGTCGACGGTGCCGGGGTCTGGCCGCCGGCGGATGCCGAGCCTGTTCCGGTCGACGACTTCTATGAAGTGTGTGCCGAGCGCGGGTATCTGTACGGTCCGGTGTTCCAGGGCCTGCGATCGGTATGGCGCAGTGCGGGTGCGGTTTTCGCCGAAGTAACCCTGCCGGAGGCAGTGGCGGGTGTCGAAGAGTTCGTGATCCATCCGGCGCTGCTCGACGCGGTGATGCAGGCGGTCGGCTTCCTCGACCTTCCGGTTCCCGACGGGCAGATCCTGTTGCCGTTCACCTGGGAACAGGTGCGGGTGCACGCCGTGGGTGCGCGTAGCGTGCGGGCACGGCTGCGGGTCGCCGGTGATCACCGGGTACAGATCCAGGTGGACGACAGTGCGGGACGACCGGTCACCGAGGCGATGCTGACGGTGCGGGGAGTCCGCGCGAGCGATCTGCACGGCGTCGCGGAGGAGGAGGTCCTCTACACCGTCGACTGGAAACCCCTGGATGTCGGTGAGATCGATCCGGCAACGGCTGCGGATGTGACCGTACTGCGAGCTGCGGGCGGCGTGTGGTCCGTGGTGGAGCAGGTTCAGGGGTGGCTGGCCGAGGAGAACCGGGCGGGTGGCCGCTGTGTGGTGGTGACCTCGGGTGCGGTGGCCGTGGACGGCTGCGATCCGCTGTCGGGTCTGGTCGATGCCGGTGTGTGGGGCCTGTTGCGGTCGGTGCAGAACGAGTATCCCGATCGTGTCGTGCTGGTGGACACCGACAACCCGCACGAGATCGACCGGGCGGTAGCGGCGGCCCTCGCCAGTGCGGAGCCGCAGGCGGCGGTGCGCAGAAACGTGGTGCTGGTGCCGCGGCTGGTGCGCCTGGAAGCCTCCTCGCGGATCGGGATCGGGATCGGTTCGGGTGGTTGGCGATTGCGTACCGCCGGTGCGGGAACGCTCACCGCGGACAACTTCGTCGCCGAACCGGTGGCCGTCGACGCCGAACTCGAGGACACGCAGGTACGGATCGCCGTGCGCGCCGTGGGTGTGAACTTCCGAGATGTGCTGGTGGCGTTGGGAATGTACCCGGATCCGGACGCGGTCATCGGTGGTGAAGGGGCCGGGGTCGTGGTTGCCGTGGGCTCCGGGGTCACGAACGTGGCCGTGGGCGACCGGGTGATGGGTGTGTTCGACGGGGTCGGTTCGATCGCGGTCGCGGATTGCCGTGTGGTGGCGCCGATTCCGGCGGACTGGTCGTTCGCCGCGGCCGCGGGTGTACCGGCGGTGTTCCTGACCGCGTACTACGGGCTGCGTGATCTGGCCCGGGTCCAGCGGGGACAGCGGGTGCTGATCCATGCCGGGACCGGCGGGGTCGGCATGGCGGCGATCGCGTTGGCGCGGTTGTGGGGTCTGGAGGTGTTCGCGACCGCGAGTCCGGCCAAATGGCCGGTGCTGCGGTCGATGGGTATCGACGACGACCACATCGCCAGCTCACGGAATACGCGGTTCGAGGAGGTGTTCCTGAACGCCACCCGCGGTGCGGGTGTGGATGTGGTGGTGAATTCGCTGGCCGGCGAGCTCACCGATGCCTCACTGCGGCTGTTGCCGCGCGGGGGCAGTTTCATCGAGTTGGGTCGCACCGATGTCCGCGATCGGGATGAAGTTGCCCGGTCGCATCCGGGGGTGAACTACCAGGCGTTCGTGTTGATCGACGTCTGTGCCGACCACCTGGGTGAGATGCTGCGCGAGCTGTTGGCGCTGTTCGCCGCCGGGGACATTCGACCGGTCGAAACCTCCGCGTGGGATGTCCACCGGCTGCCCGAGACCTACCGCTACCTCAGCCAGGCCCGGCATGTGGGCAAGACCGTCATCTCGGTTCCCCGCCGGCTCGACGAGCAGGGCACGGTGCTGATCACCGGTGGTACCGGGGCGCTGGGAGCGGTGTTCGCGCGGCATCTGGTCCAGGAGTACGGGGTACGGCGTCTGCTGCTGCTCAGTCGCAGTGGAGATGCGGCGCCCGGCGCCTTGGATCTGGTGCGCGAGTTGGCCGAACTCGGTGCACATGCCGACGTGGTGGCCTGCGACGTCTCCGATCGTGACGCACTGGCCGAGGTGTTGTCGCAAGTGCCGCAACAGCATCCGCTGACCGGCGTCGTGCACACGGCGGGTGTCCTGCGCGACGGTATGTTCGCGTCGTTGACCGCCGACAAGTGGGAACCGGTATCGGCAGCCAAGGCCGATGCGGCGTGGCATCTGCACGAATTGACCTCCGGCGGTGATCTGGCGATGTTCGTGATGTTCTCTTCGGCGGCAGGGATTCTCGGGTCCCCGGGTCAGGCGAACTACGCGGCGGCGAACACATTCCTCGACGCCCTGGCTCACTACCGCCAGCGCAGTGGTTTGGCGGGTACGTCGTTGGCGTGGGGTCTCTGGGCGCAGAAGACCGGTTTGACCGGGCATCTGGGTGATCAAGACGCGGCCAGGATGGCGCGCAGCGGTTTCTTGCCGATGACCACCGAGCAGGGCTTGGCGATGTTCGACGCGGCGATAGAGTCCGGTCACCCGCTGGTGGTTCCCGCGCGGATCGATACCGCCGCGTTGGCCGAATCGGGTGCGGTGCCGGCGATCGCGGGTCTGATCGCGCGATCCCGGCGCCGAGCCAGCAACGAGGACAGCGCTCAACAATCGACGCTCTCCGCGTTGTTGCAGGGGCGCAGCGATACCGAACAGGATCGGATCACCCTGGAGTTCGTCCGTGATCAAGCGGCGGTCGTGCTGGGACATGACACCTCGCACATGATTCCCCCGGAAGAGCCGTTCAAGAGTCTGGGTTTCGACTCGCTCAGCGCGGTCGAGTTCCGCAACCGTCTGCAGACCGCGACCGGGTTGAAGATTCCCGCGACGATCGTCTTCGACCACCCCACTCCCCGCGCACTCGCGACACATCTCCGCACCCAGATCTCGGCCCCGACCTCCGAAAACGACAACCACACGGCAGAACTGATGGAACTGCTGAGTCGCATCGAGGAACGATTCGCCACGGCGCAACTCGAAGAAACGGACAGGGGAACGGTGCTCCGCCGGATCCGGGACATCGAACGCAGATTCAACGACGGTCTGCCCGACCAGGTCGCCGATCTCGACGAGGTCGACGACGCCTCCCTCTTCAGCCTGATCGACGGAGCCTGACCGCTGCCGGTGCTCTCGAGCACCGGGAACGGGTTCGTATTCCAGCGCCGTGCGCTGTGTTCAGCCATGTGATTTCGATCGAGGAAGTGTCGTCATGTCGAATGAGAATGACCTCCGGGTCTATCTGAAACGGGCTGCGGGGGAGCTGCAGTCGTTGCGGTCGCGATTGGCCGAGGTCGAGGGCGGGTTGTCCGAGCCGATCGCGGTGGTGGGCATGGGCTGTCGTTTCCCGGGCGGGGTGACGAGCCCCGCGGATCTGTGGGATGTGGTGTCCCAGGGGCGCGACGTGGTGTCGGGATTCCCCGACGACCGGGGCTGGGATGTGGAAGGGCTGTTCGACCCCGAGGTCGGGGTGGCAGGCAAGACGTATGTCCGAGAGGGCGGATTCGTCAGCGGGGCAACGGAATTCGACGCAGGATTCTTCGGCATCAGCCCGCGTGAGGCCGCCGTGATGGATCCGCAGCAGCGGTTGCTGCTCGAGGTGTCGTGGGAAGCGCTCGAGCACGCGGGGATCGACCCACGGTCGCTGCGCGGCTCGGCCACCGGCGTATACACCGGGATCGCGGGAACCGACTACGCGGCACGGTTCGCGGAGCGGGTTCCCGCCGGGTACGGGGGGTCTGTTCTGGAAGGGAACGCCCTGAGCGTGGCCTCGGGCCGGGTGGCATACGTCCTGGGCCTGGAGGGCCCGGCGGTCTCGGTCGATACCGCGTGCTCGTCGTCGCTGGTGGCATTGCACATGGCGGTACAGGCGTTGCGGCTGGACGAGTGCTCCCTGGCTTTGGTCGGCGGTGTGACCGTGTGGTCCTCCATGGCGACGGTGGTGGAGTTCTCGCAGTTGCGCGGGCTTGCCGCCGACGGCCGGTGCAAGGCGTTCGGTGCCGGGGCCGACGGTTTCGGCCCGGCCGAAGGAGCCTCGGTCATCGCGGTGGAACGGCTGTCCGACGCGGTCCGCCTGGGCCACCGTGTGCTGGCCGTGGTGCGCGGGTCCGCGGTCAACCAGGACGGTGCGTCGAACGGTTTGACCGCACCGAGTGGTCCGGCCCAGCAGCGGGTGATTCGCCGGGCATGGGCGAACGCGGGTATTTCCGCCGGTGACGTGGATGTTGTCGAGGCGCACGGCACCGGGACCGCGCTGGGTGATCCGATCGAGGCGCAGGCGTTGCTGGCGACCTACGGTCAGGGCCGGGATTCCGAGCGGCCGCTGTGGCTGGGGTCGGTCAAGTCGAACATGGGACATACGCAGGCCGCGTCGGGTTTGGCCGGGGTGATCAAGATGGTGGAGTCGATGCGCCGCGGGGTGCTGCCCGCGACGTTGCACGCCGAGAAACCGAGTCGCGAGATCGACTGGGATGCAGGCACTGTGCGATTGCTGAGCACTGGTCGTGACTGGCCGGCTGCGGGTCGCGCGCGTCGTGCGGGTGTGTCCTCGTTCGGAATCAGTGGCACGAACGCGCATGTCATCCTCGAACAAGCGGCGTCACCTGCGCGGGAAGAGCTGCCGACCGGAGGGGACACGGCCCCGATGCCGTGGGTGTTGTCGGCGCGCACTGCCGCGGCGTTGACCGGTCAGGCAGTTCGGTTGCGGGAGTTCCTGGATCGGCATCCGGAGGTGCACGCGCGGTCGGTGGCGGCGACGCTGGCGCGGCGCACGGTGTTCGAGCATCGCGCGGTGCTGATCGGCGCTGATCGCGGCGAGCTGGAGACCCGGTTGCAGGCGCTGATCGCCGGTGAGCCGACACCCGGCGTGGTGGTCGGGCGCGCGGCCGGTGAGGGGAAAACGGTCTTCGTCTTCCCCGGCCAGGGCTCGCAGTGGCTCGGTATGGGCCGCGAACTCTACGATCGGTACCCGGTTTTCGCCGCCGCGTTCGACTCCGTGGCGCAGGCGTGCGACGCCATGCTGGATCGGCCACTGCGTGAAGTCGTGTGGGGTCCCGACGCCGAGGAATTGAACAGCACCCTGTACGCGCAGCCGGCCCTGTTCGCCGTGGAAGTGAGTTCGTGTGCTCTGCTCGCGGCGTGGGGGGTCGAACCCGACGTGGTGCTGGGGCATTCGCTGGGTGAGATCACCGCGGCCCACGTGTCCGGTGTGCTGGATCTGGCGGACGCCGTGGCGCTGGTCATGGGCCGCGCCCGGTTGATGTCGGAGTTGCCCGCGGGCGGGGCCATGGTGGCCGTGCAGGCGAGCCCGGAGGATGTGCTGCCGTTGCTGGAGAACAGCGACGTCGGTCTCGCGGCGGTGAACGGTGCTGACGCAGTGGTGATCTCGGGACCGGCGGCCGCGGTCGCGGATGTCGCGGCGCGGCTGGTCGAGCAGGGCCGCAAGACCACGAATCTTGCTGTGTCACACGCGTTTCACTCGGTGCTGATGGAGCCCATGCTCGACCGGTTCGCCGCGATCACGTCCGGGGTGTCCACCTCGCCGCCGAGAGTCGCGATCGTGTCGAATCTGGACGGACGCCTGCACACCGAGGCATCGGAAAGCTATGGTGCGGAAGACTATTGGGTTCGCCACGTGCGCGGGACGGTTCGGTTCGCCGAATCGGTACTGACCGTGGCCGACCACGATCCCGGCGCGCGGTTTCTGGAGGTCGGGCCGGGCGCGCTGACCGCACTGATCGGCGAGGCGACCGCCGCGCCGGTGGCGGTGTCGTTGCTGCGCCGGCGTCGCGACGCGGTGAGCAGTGCGCTGGAGTCCGTGGCTGCCGCGTTCGTCGCGGGTGTGGCCGTCGACTGGTCGACGGTGATCGGCGGCGGCGAGCTGGTCGACCTGCCCACCTACGCGTTCGAGCGCAAGCGGTATTGGCTGGATGCTGTGTCGACGGGCGACGCGCGCGGCCTGGGCGTGCGTGGTTGCGATCACGCGGTTCTGGGTGCGGTGGTGGAGTCGCCGTCCGCGGGTGAGGTGATCTTCACCGGCCGGCTGAGCTCTAACGGCTGGGTGCGTGATCACGCGGTCGGTTCGGTGGTGCTGGTACCGGGTGCGGCACTTGCGGAGTGGGTGTTGTTCGCCGGTGATCGGTTCGAGTGCGGGGCTGTTCGGGAGCTGGTGTTGCAGGCGCCGCTGGTGGTTCCCGACCCGGGCGGGGTCGACATCCGGGTCGTTGTCGGCGCCGCGGGGGAACTGGACGGCAGTCGCCGGGTGGAGGTGTACTCCCGGCCCGAACATGCCGAGGGGGACTGGACTTCCCACGCCCTGGGTGTGGTGGAGCCCGACCCCGGGCAGCCCGCCGGCGCCGCCGTGCCCGGGGCGTGGCCGCCGGTCGCCGCCGAGCCGGTCTCGATCGGCAACTTCTACGCGGAATGCGCGGAGCGGGGGTACCGGTACGGACCCGCCTTCCAAGGCTTGAAGTCGGTATGGCGTTGCGCGGGTGAAGTTTTCGCCGAGGCCGTCCTGCCCGAGACGGCAGCGGACGGTGCGGATCGGTTCATGATTCATCCCGCGTTGCTCGACGCGGTGATGCAGGCGGCGGGTTTCCTCGACGTTCCGGTTCCCGACGGGCAGATCCTGCTGCCGTTCGCGTGGGAACGGATTCGAGTCCACGCGCTGGGAGCCCGTGCCGTGCGGGCGCGGCTGCGCGCCGCCGGTGATCATCGGGTCGAGATCGTGGTGGAGGACGGTGCTGGCCGGTCGGTCGCCGAAGCGACGCTGACCGTGCGTGCCGTCGATCCGAGCGACCTGCCCGGCGTCGGCGCGGACGACGTGGTCTACACCGTCGGCTGGAAACCCACGACGCTGCTACCCGACTCGGGCGAGGGCCAGACGCGACACGTCATGCGCTGCGAATGGCGATGGGACAGCGACCCGGACGGTCTGCGCGAGGGGTTGTGTTCCATCGTCGAAGACGTCCGCTCCCGGCTACGGTCCGCGGACCCGCGGGACACGATCGTGGTCGTCACCCGGCAGCTGATTCACGTCATCGACTCCGATGCAGTGCATCCCGGGGGCGAAGCGACGTGGGGTCTGCTGCGATCGGTGCAGAACGAATACCCGGGCCGAATCGTGCTCGTCGACACCGACGATGGCGACGACACCGTCATCTCGAAGGCGATCCGTGCGCGCGGCGGCACACAGGTGGCGATCCGCCAAGGTCGTCACCTCACCCCCCGAATCCAGCGCGCCGGCGCGAGCAGACCGACTCCGTCGAGTCCGTTGCGCACCGGTGTACGAGGGACGGTGCTGATCACCGGCGGCACCGGCGTCGTCGGTGCGGCCCTGGCCCGCCACCTCGTCGAGCAGCACGGCGCATCGCACATTCTGCTGGTGAGCAGAACGGGTTCGACCTCCACCGCCTCGATGTCACTGTGCGAGGAGCTGCACTCGTCCGGGGCCGTCGTCGACTCGGTCGCCTGCGACGTGAGCGACCGGGCGAGTCTGCGCCGGGTGCTGGACACGATTCCCGGCGACGCTCCCCTGGTCGGGATCGTGCACGCGGCCGGAGTTCTCGCGGACTCGTCGTTCGATGAGCTCACGGCACAGGACCTCGACGGTGTCCTCGGCGCGAAGGCCGGCGGCGCGTGGAATCTGCACGAACTGACCGCCGGCGACGAACTCGAGTTCTTCATCCTGTGTTCCTCGCTCAGCGCCGCCATCGGCACACCGGGACAGGCCGGTTACGCGGCCGCGAACGGGTTCCTCGACGGTCTCGCCGAATACCGTCGGGCTCTCGGACTGCCGGCCACCTCGATCGCCTGGGGCCTCTGGGAATCCGAGACCGGAATGGGCGGCGCCCTGGTGGCGGCCGACAACGGCCGGCTCGGCAGATGGGGAATCGGCTCGATCTCCGCCGCGCACGCACTAGCGGGACTCGACCAGGCCCTCGCCGGCCACCGGGCACGGACCATCGTCGCGAGCCTGGACCTGGACCGCCTGCGGACATCGAGCGCCAAATCGGGCATGTTCGAGATGTTCGGGCACTCGCCGGGCGGCACGCGGACCCGCCTGCCCGACGGCCGCGAAGCGACCGGGGAACAAGACGATCTGCTGGCCGAGGTGGCGGCGATGAGTCCGGAACAGCGATTGGAAAAGATCCGCGACGTGGTCCTGGACGAACTGTCGGTGGCACTCGGTTATGCCGACCCCGGCGAGATCGATCCGAGCCGGAGCTTCCAAGACCTCGGGGTGGATTCGCTCAGCGCGATGGAGTTCCGGAACGGCATCTCCGCGGTGACCGGAATTCGCGTATCGCCCGGTGCCATCTTCGATTACGAGACGCCGGACGATCTCATCAACTACATCAGCGAACTGCTGCCGACCCTCGCCGGCGGCGTCCCTTAGGACGCTCCCATGATCGCCGGTCCCGCCGACGCGGCCGGGTGATCGAAGCCGGCACGTATTCATCGTCGTTTTCCAGCGCCGGGCGCGCTGGGTTCAGTCACGTGATTTCGATCCAGGAAGTGCTGTCATGTCGAATGAGAATGATCTCCGGGTTTATCTGAAACGGGCTGCGGGGGAGCTGCAGTCGTTGCGGTCACGGCTGGCCGAGGTCGAGGGCGGGTTGTCCGAGCCGATCGCCGTGGTGGGCATGGGCTGTCGTTTTCCGGGCGGCGTGACGAGCCCGGCGGACCTGTGGGACGTGGTGTTCCAGGGCCGGGATGTGGTCTCGGGATTCCCCGACGACCGGGGCTGGGATATGGAGGGTTTGTTCGATCCCGAAGTGGGTGTGCCCGGCAAGTTCTATGTGCGCGAGGGCAGCTTCATCAGCGGGGCAGCGGATTTCGACGCCGGGTTCTTCGGCATCAGTCCCCGTGAGGCCGCCGCGATGGATCCGCAGCAGCGGCTGCTGCTCGAGGTGTCCTGGGAAGCGCTCGAGCACGCCGGGATCGACCCCCGATCACTGCGCGGCTCGGCCACCGGGGTGTACACCGGGATCGTCGACGGCGACTACGGACCGCGCGTGTTCCAGGACCGAGAAGGCTATTCGGGCCATCTGATGACCGGAAAGACCCTGAGCGTGGCCTCGGGGCGGGTGGCGTACGCGCTGGGATTCGAAGGCCCGGCGGTATCGGTGGATACCGCGTGCTCGTCGTCGCTGGTCGCGTTGCATCTGGCGCTGCAGAGCCTGCGACTGGGAGAGTGCTCGCTCGCCCTGGTGGGCGGTGTGACCGTGATGTCCAACCCCGATGTCTACGTGGGCTTTTCGCAGCTGCGCGGACTGGCCGCCGACGGCCGGTGCAAGGCGTTCGGTACCGGTGCGGATGGTTTCGGCCCGGCCGAGGGAGCCGCGGTGCTCGCGGTGGAACGGCTGTCGGACGCGGTGCGGCTGGGCCATCGGGTGCTGGCGGTGGTGCGCGGTTCGGCGGTCAATCAGGACGGCGCGTCCAACGGTCTGACCGCGCCCAGTGGTCCGGCCCAGCAGCAGGTGATTCGCCAGGCGTGGGCCAACGCCGGTATTTCCGGTGGCGACGTGGACGTGGTGGAGGCACACGGCACCGGCACGCCACTCGGCGACTCGATCGAGGCGCAGGCGCTGCTCGCCACCTACGGGCAGAACCGGGACGCGGAACGGCCGCTGTGGCTGGGGTCCGTCAAATCGAACATGGGCCACACGCAGGCGGCCGCGGGGCTGGCCGGGGTGATCAAGATGGTGGAGGCGATGCGCCGCGGTGTACTGCCGGCGACCCTGCACGCCGAGGAGCCCAGCCCCGAAATCGATTGGGACGCCGGGGGTGTGCGGTTGCTGTCGTCTCGTCGTGACTGGCCGGCGGTGGGCCGCGCGCGGCGCGCGGCGCTGTCGTCGTTCGGGATCAGCGGCACCAACGCGCACGTCATCCTGGAACAGGCGCCGGAGCCGGCGGCCGTGCAGGATCGGCCGGTCGACGGTGGGGCGCTGCCGTGGGTGCTGTCGGCGCGCAGTGCCACGGCGTTGACCGCCCAGGCGATTCGCCTGCGAGAGTTCCTCGATCGGCATCCGGACGTGGACGCGCGGTCGGTGGCGGCGACGCTGGCACGGCGCACGGTGTTCGAGCATCGCGCGGTGGTCATCGGCGCCGATCGTGCCGAGCTTCGGACCCGGTTGCAGGCGTTGATCGCCGGTGAGCCGACACCCGGCGTGGTGGTCGGGCGTGCGGCCGGTGAAGGCAAGACGGCGTTCGTCTTCCCCGGTCAGGGCTCGCAGTGGCTCGGTATGGGCCGCGAACTCTACGACCGGTACCCGGTTTTCGCCGCCGCGTTCGACACCGCGGCCGGCGCACTCGCGGAATTCGTCGACTGGAGTCCCCATGACGTGCTGCGAACGGCTCCGACGGCGCCGAGCCTGGACGCGGTCGACGTCGTGCAACCGATGCTGTTCGCCGTATCGGTCGCGCTGGCCGAGGTCTGGCGCGCGGCCGGAGTACATCCCGACGCGGTGATGGGTCACTCCCAGGGGGAGATCACCGCCGCGGCCGTCGCCGGCGCGCTGCCGCTGGCCGAAGCCGCGCGCATCATCGTGCTGCGCAGCCGCTGCGTGGCAAAGCTTTCCGGGCGCGGCGGCATGGCCTCGGTGCAGTTGCCGGCCGAAGAACTGCTGCCCCGGCTGGGCACATGGACCGGCCGGCTCGACATCGCCGTCGTCAACAGCCCGCGGAAAACCGTTGTGTCCGGTGAGCATTCCGCGCTCGACGAACTGGTCGCCGAGTTGGACGCCCAAGGCATCGACGTCAAGCGGTTGCCGGTCGACTACGCCTCGCACTCGCGACAGATCGACGACATCGAAGACGACGTTCGCTCCGATCTCGGCGATGTCAGCCCGATCGACGGCGCCACGGCCGACTTCATCTCCGCCGTCCACGGCGGCAAGATCGACCCGGCGACCCTCGACGGTGACTACTGGTACTCGAACCTGCGCGAACCGGTGCGATTCGACAGGGCCGTGCGCGCGGCGATCCACGACGGCTGCCGGACCTTCATCGAAGTCAGCCCGCACCCCATCCTCACGGTGCCGGTCGAAGAGAACTACGACGACGCCGGCGTCGATGACACCGCGGTAGCCGTCGTCGAGACGTTGCGCCGCGACGATGGCGCCCTCGACCGGTTCACCCACTCCATGGCCCTGGTGTTCGTGTCGGGTGTCGGTGTGCGGTGGTCCGCGGTGGTCGGCGGGGGTGAGTTGGTGGATGTGCCACCGTACGCGTTCGAGCGAAAGCGGTACTGGCTCGACGCCGTATCCGGTGGTGACGTACGCGGTCTCGGCGTAAGTGGTTGTGACCACGCGGTTCTGGGTGCGGTGGTGGAGTCGCCGTCCTCGGGTGAGGTGGTGTTCACCGGCCGGGTCGGTGTGGGGACCCATGGCTGGGTGAAGGACCACGGGGTGGGCTCGGTGGTCCTCGTGCCCGGGGCGGCGTTGGCCGAATGGGCGTTGTTCGCCGGTGACCGCTTCGGGTGCGGAGTCGTGCGCGAGTTGATTCTGCAGGCGCCGCTGGTGGTTCCCGAACGAGGCGGGGTCGACATCCGGGTGGTCGTCGGAGCCTCGGGCGAGGAGGACGGTAGTCGCGGGGTGGAGGTGTTCTCCCGGCTCGAACATGGGCAGGGCGCGTGGACCTCGCACGCGGTGGGCGTGGTCGAACCGGATTCGGGTCCGGTCGGTGCGGGTGTGGGGATGTGGCCGCCGGCGGCTGCCGAGCGGGTTCCGGTCGACGACTTCTACGAGGTATGTGCCGAGCGGGGTTACCGGTACGGTCCGGTGTTCCGGGGGCTGCGGTCGGTATGGCGCAGTGCCGGTGCGGTTTTCGCCGAGGTGGCGTTGCCGGAGGCGGCGTCGGCGAGTGCCGACGAGTTCGTCGTGCATCCGGCGCTGCTCGATGCGGTGATGCAGGCGCTCGGTTTCCTCGATATCCCGGTGCCCGAGGGGCAGATCCTGTTGCCGTTCGCGTGGGAGCGGGTGCGGGTGCACGCGGTCGGTGCGCGCGGTGTGCGGGCGCGGTTGCGCGCGGCCGCTGATCACCGGGTGCAGATCGTGGTGGACGACAGTGCGGGGCGGCCGGTTCTCGAGGCCGTATTGAGCGTGCGCGGTGTGCGTCCGAGCGATCTGCACGGCGCCGGGACGGGCGACCCGCTCTACACCGTCGACTGGAAACCCCTGGACGTCGGCGCGATCGATCCGACGGTGCGTGCGGACGTGACCGTCCTGCGGGGCTCGGGCACCGGTGTGTGGGGCGTGGCGGAGCAATTGCAGGGATGGCTGGCCGAGGAGAACCAGGCGGGTGGCCGCTGCGTCGTGGTGACCTCGAATGCGGTGGCCGTCGACGGCTGCGATCCGCTGTCGGGCCTGGTCGATGCCGGCGTGTGGGGCCTGTTGCGGTCGGTGCAGAACGAATACCCCGACCGCGTCGTGCTCGTGGACACCGACGACCCGGACAACATCGAGTGGGCGGTAGCGGCGGTGCTCGCCGGTGCGGAGCCGCAGGCGGCGGTGCGCAGGGATGTGGTGCTGGTGCCGCGGCTCGTGAGCATGGAGGGGCCGTCCGGAATCGAGATCGGTTCCGGCGAATGGCGATTGCGCACGGCGGGTGCGGGAACGCTGACAGCCGACAATTTTGTCGCCGAACCGGTGGCCGTGGACGGGGAGCTCGGGGACACGCAGGTACGGATCGCCGTGCGCGCGGTCGGCGTGAATTTCCGGGACGTGCTGGTGGCGCTCGGAATGTACCCGGATCCCGACGCGATCATCGGCGGTGAAGGGGCCGGGGTCGTGGTCGCCCTGGGGGCCGGGGTCACGAACGTGGCCGTGGGGGACCGGGTGATGGGTGTGTTCGAGGGTGTGGGTTCGGTCGCGGTCGCGGATTGCCGTGTGGTGGCGCCGATTCCGGCGGACTGGTCGTTCGCCGCGGCCGCGGGTGTACCGGCGGTGTTCCTGACCGCCTACTACGCGCTGCGTGACCTGGCTCGCGTCCAGCGCGGACAGCGGGTGCTGATCCATGCCGGAACCGGCGGGGTCGGCATGGCCGCGATCGCGTTGGCCCGCCTGTGGGGTCTGGAGGTGTTCGCGACCGCGAGCCCGGCCAAATGGCCGGTGCTGCGGTCGATGGGAGTGGCGGCGGACCACATCGGGAGCTCGCGGTCCGCGGAGTTCGAGGAGCGGTTCTCCCGTCTCACCCGGGGTCTCGGCGTGGATGTCGTCGTGAATTCGTTGGCCGGGGAGCTCACCGACGCATCACTGCGGCTGATGCCCGGGGGTGGGAGCTTCATCGAGTTGGGGCGCACCGATGTTCGTGATCCGAGCGAGGTCGCCCGCGCTCATCCGGGGGTGAGCTATCAGCCCTTCGTGCTGTTCGAGGTCGGCCCCGACCGCCTGGGCGAGATGCTGCGGGAACTCATGGTGATGTTCGCCGGCGGGGACATCGCCCCGGTTCAGACATCCGCGTGGGACGTTCGCCGGCTTCCGGAGACCTACCGCTACCTCAGCCAGGCCCGGCACGTGGGCAAGACCGTCATCTCGGTTCCCCGCCGGCTCGATCCGGACGGCACCGTGCTGATCACCGGTGGTACCGGGGTGCTGGGAGCGGTGTTCGCCCGGCATCTGGTCCAGAAGTACGGGGTGCGGCGGCTGCTGCTGCTCAGCCGCAGCGGGGCCGCGGCGCCGGGTGCCCAGGACCTGGTCGATGAGCTCGGCGCCCTGGGCGCACATGCCGACGTGGTGGCCTGCGATGTCTCCGATCGAGACGCACTGGCCGAGGTGTTGTCGCAAGTGCCGCAACAGCATCCGCTGACCGGCGTGGTGCACACGGCGGGCGTGCTGCGCGACGGCGTGTTCGCGTCGTTGACCGCCGACAAGTGGGAACCGGTACTGGCGGCCAAGGCCGATGCCGCATGGCATCTGCACGAGCTGACCGCCGCCAGTGATCCAGCGTTGTTCGTGCTGTTCTCCTCCGCGGCAGGGATTCTCGGCTCCCCGGGTCAGGCCAACTACGCGGCGGCCAATACCTTTCTCGACGCCCTGGCTCACTACCGCCAGCGCAGTGGTTCGGCCGGTACGTCGTTGGCCTGGGGCTTCTGGGAGCAGAAGACCGGTCTCACCGGGCATCTGGGCGATCAGGACTCGGCCAGGATGGCGCGCAGCGGTTTCCTGCCGATGACCACCGAGCAAGGTCTGGCGATGTTCGACGCCGCGATCGAATCGGGTCAACCACTGGTGGTTCCCGCGCGGATCGACACCGCCGCACTCTCCGAATCGGGTGCGGTCCCCGCTATCGCCGGTCTGATCGCGAGATCCCGCCGCCGAGCCAGCAACGAGGACAGTACCCAGCAGTCCACGCTTTCCGCGCTCTTGCAGGGGCGCAGCGACACCGAACAGGATCGAATCACCCTGGAGTTCGTCCGTGATCAAGCGGCGGTCGTGCTGGGACATGACACCTCGCACATGATTCCCCCGGAAGAGCCGTTCAAGAGTCTGGGTTTCGACTCGCTCAGCGCGGTCGAGTTCCGCAACCGTCTGCAGACCGCGACCGGGTTGAAGATTCCCGCGACGATCGTCTTCGACCACCCCACCCCACGATCGCTCGCAACTCACCTCCGCACCCAGATCACCCCGCCGGCCACCGACAACCAGTCGACCGAACTCTCCGAATCGGATCTGCGGAATCTGTTGAACCGGTTGCCGATCGACATCATTCGCGCCTCCGGCATCGCCGAGATCGCCCGCGGACTGGCCGTCGGACATCCGGGTTCCGGGGCAATCGCGTCGCCCGGCGGCGAGTCCGGCAGATCCATCGAGGAACTCGACGCGAACGAATTGATCGACCTGGCCATGGGACATTGATCCCGCCATCGAGAGAGAACCTGAATCATGGCAATCTTCGGCTCGACAGAAGAGCTCTACGGCACTGCCACACCGTTTCTGGAACGGGTGATGGAGACCGGCCTCAAGGACAAATTGGTGCCGATCGGCAGTTTTCGCATCGTGTATTCGGACCCGGCCGGGTACTTCCTGCTCGACCCGACGATGGACGACGCCCTGCAGGTCACGGTCGGAGACACCGCCGCGGCCGGTGACGTCGACGTTCAGTTGACGATGTCGGCCGACGACGGCCACCGCCTCCTACTCGGAACGCTGAACATCAAGAAGTCGCTCGCGCTGCGCAAAGTCAAGGTTTCCGGTCCATTGATCAAGCTGCTGAGTCTGCTCCCGGCGTTCGAGCCCATCTACGCCGAGTACCGAAAGTATTTGACAGACATAGGTCGTCCGGAACTCCTGGACTACTGACCCGCGTGTGCGACGAGAAGAGTCACCATGACAACCCAGACGAAAGATCCGGTCTCCGGAACCAGAGCTGCGATCACACCGCGGACGGTTCCGGGTGAACCCGGGCTATGGCTGATCATCTTTGCTGAACTCGTTCTTTTCGGTGTGTATTTCGGGTGCATCACCTACTACCGCATCGAACATCCGGACATGTTCCGCGAGTCGAAGGAAATCCTGAATCCGGCGGTGGGCATCGCCTACACCGCCCTGCTCCTGACCGGATCGCTCTTCGTCGTTCTCGGGATCAACGCGGTGCAGCGGCTCGCGGCTCGCGATGCCACCCGCTGGTTCAGGTACGCATCCTGGACGGGCGTCGCCTTCTTCGTCGCGAAATGCGTGGAGTACGGCACGAAGGCGTCCGACGGTATCTTTCCGAACACCAACGACTTCTTCATGATGTATTTCGTCCTGACGGCACTTCACCTTTGCCATGTCATCGCGGCGACCATCCTGTTCCTGGTGATCGGCTACGGTCCCGACTCGGTTCGCCTCCGCCTGAATTTCATCGAAGGGTCCGGTAGTTACTGGCATTTCGTGGACGCGGTCTGGGTGTTCCTGTTCGCGCTTTTCTATCTGGTTTAGGAGGAGGATCTGTGGACGGCGGAAATGCCGGTGCAGCGCCGGTGCAAGCGTGGAAGGCGGATCGAGTAGCCGTGTACGCGTGGTCGATCCTCATGGTGATCACCGTGGTGTCGGTCATGACGAGTAGCTACACACGCGGCTGGAACTACGAGCCGGCGGTCGTTGTGTTGTTCGCCGGCATCAAATTCTGGATCATCGCATTCCAGTTCATGACCAATCGCGGGTCGGTTGCTTGGCTGCGCGCCGCGCTCGGTGTATACGCCGTGCTGCTCGTGGCCGGGCTCTCCGTACCGTATTTTGTCTAGATCATCGTGTGCCGTGCGTTCTCGGGCGGCGGGATCTTAATAGCGAAGAGGCATATTCATCGCGATGAGCACTCTCATTAGTTACAAGTATCAGAAACGTTTGGCCCTTACGTCTTTCGTCTTGTACGTCCTGTTCACGAGCGGGCTCTTCTGGGGGCGGTTGTTCACCGCGGAATGGAAGTCCCCTATCACCGACCCCAACTGGACGGCAGAGCAGGCTTCCGCCTTCTACACCGACCACCGCGGACTCATCCAACTGGGCGTCTTCTCCTACATGATCGGCACCTCGTTCCTCATCCCCCTGGCCGTGCTCGTGGCCGCCCGAACCAGGATGCTGGAGAAGCGCTTCGCGTTCTTCAGCATGGGGCAGCTCGTCGCGTTCACGGGCTGCTACATGGTCATCGTTCTCATGGGCATCATGTGGACGATGGCGGCGTTCCGGGCCGGCAGCGTGAGTCCCGAACTGACGCAGGCCTTCAACGATCTGGCCTGGCTCGTCACCATCTACGGCTGGCCGCCCTTCGCGGCCTGGATTCTGCTCATGGCACTGCCCGTCTTCCTGGCCCCGCCGGGATCTCCCACCTTGCCCCGGTGGTGGGGGTACTTCAGCATCCTCGAAACCATCGCGGGCGGCACCGTGATCAACGGACTGGTCGGGTTCTTCAAGACCGGGCCCTTCGCCTACAACGGGATCATCTCCACCTACCTGCCGCTGGGATTCTTCGCGGTGTATCTCGTAGTGACCTCGGTGATGCTGGCGTTCTTCGACCGCAATCATCCGGATTACCACGGTGATTCGGGCCGCGCCGCCGCGGTGGGCGACGCGGATCCGCACCCGGTCGTGTCCGAGTCGGACCGTCCGCTGGACGTCCCATTGCCCGAAAGGATCGGTTGAGTGACCGAGAGCAGAGATATGTCGCCCGAATACGACGTGGTGGTCATCGGCGCCGGTGTCGCCGGGCTGACGGCAGCCAGAGAACTCGTGGCAGCCGGCCACACCGTCACCGTCCTGGAAGCCAGAGATCGGGTCGGGGGTCGCCTGCACAACGGGATCCTGCCCGACGGCGCGCCCATCGAACTCGGTGGCCAGTGGGTGGGCCCCGGGCAAACCCATGTGCTGTCGCTCATCTCCGAGCTCGGGCTTTCGCTGTTCCCGACCTACGATTCGGGACGTCACGTCGTCGAACTCGACGGTAAGCGGGTCACATACAGCGGCCGCATTCCGCGAGCGAGTCCGGTGCTCCTTGCCGATCTCGCCTACGGACTCTGGCAACTGGACCACGGTGGCCAGCCGCTGCCGGCACCCGGAATCCCGCTGTCGGCCAAGGCCGCCGAGCTCGATCGGCAGACGTTCGCGGAATGGATCGGCAAGCATATGCGCACCGAGCGTGGGCGACGCTACATGCGGTATATCACCGGGGCGATCTTCGCCGCCGAACCCGAAGAGCTTTCCGCCCTCTGGGTGTCGGCGTTCCTGGCCGCCAATGGCGGAACGGACAAGCTCATCAGCACCAAAGGCGGCGCTCAGCAGGACCGGATCGTCGGTGGATCACAGCAGATCGCGCTGAAACTCGCGGAGCGACTAGGGGATCGAGTCCGGCTCAGCAGTCCCGTGAGCGGGATCGACTGGGACGAGCGGGGGGTTCGCGTCGAACTGGCGGATGCCTCGACCGTGACGGCCAGGCGAGCGATCGTGGCGATTCCCCCGGTGCTGTGCGGGCGACTTCGGTACACGCCCGATCTGCCCGGGGACCGTGTCCGGCTCACCGAGCAGATGCCGATGGGGCGCGTCATCAAGATCAACGTGGTCTACGGCGAACCCTTCTGGCGCACTACGGGACTCAGTGGTCAGGCCAACAGCACAACGCGAGCCGTCGGCACGGTGTTCGACAACACCCCGCCGGGCAGCGAACTGGGAGTGCTGCTCGGTTTCATCGACGGACGGCACGCGGATCAGGTCGCACGACTGTCCACGCGGGAACGGTACCGGCAGAACGTGGACGATCTGGTCGCCTACTTCGGCCCGGCCGCTGGCGACCCGATCAACTACATCGAAACCGACTGGGCCGCGGAGCAATACACCGGGGGTTGCTTCGGCGCCTTCACCGGACCGTCGACACTGACCCGATTCGGAACGGCACTGCGCACTCCGGTCGGACCGCTGCACTGGGCGGGCGCGGAGACCTCCCGGACCTCGGTCGGCTACATGGACGGCGCGATCGAATCCGGGCAGCGCGCTGCGCGCGAGGTATCCGAACTTCTCGCACGGATTCCCGTCGGGACGAACGACGGGGCGGCCTGAAGACAAGCCGGAGCACAGCCTGCTGTGTCGAAGCCGGATCTGGTGGATGAGGCGGCGCTTGCGCTCGTGGCGCCGGCAGGGTCCCGGCGTGGCTATTGCTCAGCCTGACCGATAGGCATGGTTCCCTTGTCGGTAGCAGGTCAGAAGAGTGCGCTGAAGCGGTTGTCGCTGGTCGAGTGTGTCGAGCGTTGTCGGCTCGGTTGAGCGAGTCGGATGGAATCGTCGAGGAGCTGCGAATGACGAATTCTTCGAATCATGACCCGCAGGGTCTGGATCGGTCGCGTCTGCCGATTCCGGATCCGCCGTTCCAGGGAACGATCGGCACGACGTACGAGGATTCCGTTCCGGATTGGCCGGATCCGCCGTCAGCTCCGGCCGGCGCTCCCAATGTGGTCATCATGATGCTCGACGATGTCGGCTTCGGGCAGGTCGGGACATTCGGTGGTCCGGTCCCGACCCCAGCTCTCGACAAGCTCGCCGGCGCGGGTCTGCGATACAACCGCTTTCACACGACGGCGATCTGCGGGCCTTCCAGGGCCGCGCTGTTGACCGGGCGCAACCACCACAACTGCGGCGCGGGTTTCCTCGCGGAATGGGCGACGGGATTTCCGAGCTACACCAGCCTGATCCCGAAGTCGACCGCGACGATCGGACGGACGCTTCGGGAGAACGGCTACAACACCGCCTGGTTCGGCAAGAACCACAACACGCCCGATTGGCTGACCAGCGTGGTCGGCCCGTTCGATCGCTGGCCCACCGGACTCGGTTTCGACTATTTCTTCGGTTTCAACGCGGGCGAGACGAACTCCTTCTACCCGGCGCTGTTCGAGAACACGCGCGCGGTGGAGCCCGATCGTGGGCCCGAGGAGGGCTACCACTTCATGACCGACATCACCGATCGGGCGATCGAGTGGCTGCGCTACGGCAAATCGGTGAACCCGGACAAGCCCGCTTTCCTCTACTTCGCCCCGGGAGCCATGCACGCTCCCCACCAGGTGACCCAGGAGTGGCGCGACCGATTCCGCGGTCAGTTCGACAAAGGCTGGGATGTCGTTCGTGAGGAGACCTTCCAGCGTCAACTCGCGCTCGGAGTGATCCCACCGGGGACGGTCAACACCCCGCGGCCGGACTGGGTGGACCCGTGGGATTCGCTCTCGGAGGACGAGAAACGTGTGTGCGCCCGCTTCATGGAGAACTATGCCGGGTATCTCGCGTTCGTCGACCAGGAGTGCGGGCGTCTGATCGACGCCGTCAACGGGCTTCCCGATGCGGACAACACGCTGCTCTGTTTCATCGTCGGCGACAACGGCGCCAGCTCCGAGGGTGGTCCGCGCGGGACCGTGAACGAGATCATGAACCTCAACGGCATTCAGTCCGACGTCAGCGAGATCCTCGCGCGCATCGACGATATCGGCACTCCGAACAGCGAGTCTCATTACCCGATGGGCTGGGCGTGGGCAGGCAATGCCCCCTTCCAATGGGTCAAACAGGTCGCCAGCCACCTCGGCGGCACCCGCAACCCCATGATCGTCACATGGCCCTCCCGCATCACCGAGGCCGGCGGCATCCGATCCCAATTCACCCATTTGATCGACATCGTCCCGACCATCCTCGACATCGCCGGAATCCCCGCGCCGGACACGGTCGACGGCATCGACCAGAAGCCGATGGACGGGGTATCGATCGCCTCGACCTTCGACTCGGCGGACGCACGCCCGACGCGATCGCGACAGTATTTCGAGGTCCTGGGCAACCGTGCGATCTATGACGACGGCTGGATCGCATGCGCCCAGCACACCTGCCCGTGGCGAATGGACATCGCACCCGGGAACTGGGACGCCGACCGTTGGGAGCTCTACAACCTCGACGAGGATTTCAGCGAGAGCCTCGACCTTGCCGACCAGCACCCCGCCAAACTCGCGGAACTGAAAGAGATCTTCGACCGCGAGTGCGTCGCCTACGGCGTCTACCCGCTCGATGATCGTGGCTCGGCGCGGCTCAGCGTCCCCAAGCCCGCCCCGGGGGGAGCAGACCCGAACCGCACGCGGTTCACCTACTACCCGGGTACGTTGCGGTTGCCCGAGACCGCCGCACCCAATACCAAAAACCGTTCTCACGCAATCGAGGTGACACTCGACGGAACGGGCGACGGCATTCTGGTCGCCGCGGGTGGATCCTCTGCGGGGTATGTGCTGTACGTGCACGACGGCCGACCTGTCTACCACTACAACTACTTCGGGTCCGAGCGCACGATCATCGAATCCGATCTGCCCTTGCCGGACGGCCCCTCGATCGTTCGCCTCGAGTTCGTCTATGACGGGGGCGGCTTGGGCAAAGGCGGCGAGGCAACGCTGTTCGTCAATGACCGAGTCGGTGCTCGCGACCGGATCGAGCACACCGTGCCCGGACGATTCGGGATCGATACCTTCAACATCGGCCGCGACACCGGTTCGCCCGTGAGCCCGCAGTACCCCATGCCGTTCGCCTTCACCGGAACGATCCGGCAGGTGGATATCGTCATCGCCGAGCCCGGAGTCAGCACGGACGAGGCACGGCTGCACGCCATGTTCGACGCGGGAAAAGACTACTGACAGCGACTGTCCGGCGACCCTGAGACGCTACTCCGAACCGTCACAGTGCGTTCGTCACACGCGCCAGGTGCCATACATCGCTGGGCCGGATCCCGCCCGGAAACGCGAGGTACTCGGGGGTCACCTGGTGCGGACGCCATTTGGATTTGAAGGCCAGCTGAGTTTCCGCGGGATACAGCGCCCGGCCGTGTTTGCGGACCTGAGCAGCGGCCAGCGTCAGCATACGGCTGGCGGCCCCGGGGATTTCATGCTCGGGCTCGATGCCGACGAAGGGCGTGAAGCCCAGATGAATCCAGCCGGCGTCGTCGGCGCGCAACGATTCCGCGGCAACCGCGAAAATATGCTCGACGACGCCGGGCGGTGCGCTGGGCACGCGACGCGTCAGGTCGTACAGCCATCCGTGCTGGGCGCCGTAGACCGGAGCGAACGACACGTAGGCGACCACACGCCCCGCGACCTCGGCCACGAAGAGCCTGCGCTCACGCTGCAGTGCGCCGCCGCGCTCCCCGATCATGAACCGAAGTTCCTTCACGTGGCGGCCCTTGCCGCGCAGCCAGGCCGAATCGATGGCATCCAGCTGCGTCATGCGGTCGGTGTCCGCCGCGCTGTTCGCCGAGACCTCGCTGACCACCACGCCTTCCCGCTTGGACCGCGAGATCATGTTCCGCGTCTTGACGAACTTCTGCCCGCGCAGCGTGAACGCGGAAAGGTCGATGCTGTAGGACGAGCCGAGCTGATTGACCACCCACCCGGCCTCGGCGGCGCGCTCGGCGTCGGGCCTGGACAACTGCACGGCGATCACGCGTTTGCCCTGCCCGGCCGCCGCGGCGAGGAAGGCGGCGTCGAGCTCGCGGCGTGCGTTCTCGTCCGCGCCGAAGGCGCCGGTGAACTGAATCCAGCAGCGACCCTGCGGGCGATAGGCGATCACGCCGTGCACGCCTGCGACGGTGAAGAATTCGTTGTCCGCGTTCAGCGCGAGAAATGCCGACGAGTGATGCCCCAGATCCGCCAGGATCGGCAACGCCTCGACATTGGAACACCTCTGCATCGTTCAGTCCCCCCGGGTCCCGCCGCGGAATCGCACCTCGGTGACAGCGAAGCGCAGGGCGTCCGGCAGGGCCGGATTATGGTAGGCGGCCTGGATGATGCGGCCCTGCAATCCACGTCCGGCGGGGGGCCGGATGTGCCGAGTCGACGCGACACCGGCCAGCTGCCGGGGAAACCGCCTGATCCTGGCCGGCGTCATTCCGAACGGCATCGGCGGGAACACGTAGCCTTCGGTGCCGACCGAGGATCCCGTCACCGCCGATCCGACGCCGAATGCCTTGTTGCGCCGTCCGGCCCACCAGGGTGGAACGCTGTCGAAGACGATTCGCCCGCCGGGGAAGCGGCGCGCGCAGTCCTCGATCAAACCGAGCGCGGCCTGCTCGTCGAGGTAGTACAGCAGCCCTTCCGCGGTGATCAGAACCGGCTCGTCCGGTGGTATGTGCTCTGCCCAGCCGAGATCGAGGGCCGAAGCACCGACCGACACGATGTTCGGCTCGGCTGGAAGAAGTTGGCTGCGGATCGAAACGATCTCGGGCAGATCCACACTGAGCCAGCGGCAATCGGCCGAGCCGAGTCGCCAGTAGCTGGTCTGCAATCCCTCGGCGAGGGCGACCACCGTGCCGTTCGGGTGTTCGGCGAGGAATTCGCGCACCACACCGTCGAAGGTCAGCGCACGAATCGCGTAGATCTGGTTCGGGTCACCGAATTTCCGGCGGAACGGGTAGTCGAGATCCTCC
The DNA here is from genome assembly GCF_042799795.1 of Nocardia sp. NPDC057668. Taxonomy (NCBI): domain Bacteria; kingdom Bacillati; phylum Actinomycetota; class Actinomycetes; order Mycobacteriales; family Nocardiaceae; genus Nocardia; species Nocardia sp. NPDC057668. The sequence goes on from NZ_JBHVIC010000004.1 coordinate 406,820, forward strand.
AGTAATCGAACCGCGTGCGGATCGGTGATGATCGCGTCCGGACGCGACGCTTCACTTCCGCGAAACCAGAGCGTGAACAGCGCTGTCTCGGCGACGCCTTCGAGGACCGCCGCATTCAACTTGACCAAGATTTCCTCGCTGCCGACTGTCGTACCTGCTGCGTTGACGCGGCGAGATTACGTTGACCTTTTGCGGGTGGGAAGTGTTGTGCTGCACGGGGTTAACGCTGTGCACGCCGCACGATTGACCGCGCGGGCCCGCGCGGTGATCATGAACCGGCGCACGGGCCAGGACGTTGTCATCGGGAGAGGGATGTGGCCGAAATGAATCCGTCGGCGGTCGAAGTCGAGCGGTGTGAGGTGTGCATCGTGGGCGCCGGAATGGCCGGGATCAATGCTCTCGCGGTCGCCACCGAGTACCTCGGCCGGCAGCAGAAGGTCGTTCTTCTCGACCGGCGACCTCGACCCGGTGGAATGTGGGTCGATACGTATCCGTATGTGCGCCTGCACCAACCGTACCGGTTCTTCACCGCCGGCAATCTCCGGTGGCAGCTCGATGCGGATCCCACATACCTCGCGAACCGAGCGGAAGTGCAGGACCACCTCGCCCACTGTCTGGACACGCTGAGCCGGCGTGTTCAGCTCGTGACGCGTTTCGGCGTCGAATTCGAAAGCTGCACCGAAGAGTCGGGGATCGTTCGAGTGGTCACTCGGTCGGCGGATGGGACAACCCGCGTCATCGAGGCCAAGAGATTGATCAAAGCCTATGGCTGCCAGATCGTTCCGAACGACCCCTTGCCGCTGTCGAGCACACGGATCAATTCCATATCACCCGATTACCACGACCTGCGACAGGGCGAGCTGAAGAACAGTTCCACGCCCGTCTGGGTCGTCGGTGGCGGCAAGACCGCCATGGATACCGTCCAGGTGCTCGTCTCGGAGTACCCCGATCGCGAGATCAACCTCGTCACGGGTTCCGGGACGTACTTCATGCGACGTGACGAGATGTTCCCCGAAGGAATGCGGAAATGGTGGTCCGGCTACGAGCCGATCAGCATGTTCTCGCGATTGGCCACACGGTTCGACGGGGTCAACGAGAAGGACATGGACGCCCTGTTCCGGGACGGCTACTGCACGCGCCTGACCCCCGACCCGGGTAACTTCTTGTTCGGCTACCTCTCCGACGCGGAAGCCGCGACGATTTCCGCGGGACTGACCTCGATCGTGCTGGAGCGTCTGGTCGATGCGGTCGATCGGGGCAGCGCAACGGAATTGGTGTTCCGAGACGGAACGACGAGAACGATTCCGCCCGGGAGCTGGGTGGTCAACTGCACCGGGTATCTGCTGGCGCGCGAGCATCCGTATGAGCCGTACACGTCCGAGAGCGGGTCGGTGCTGTCGATTCAGCAGCGTTCGGCGACCCTGCAACCGGTCACGGTGCAGTCGTATTTCATGACGCACCTGATGTTTCGCGATCGCCTGCGGGATGCGCCGCTGTACGAAATCGACGTCGAAGAACTCCGGCGCAAAGCGAGCAGGGTACTGCCCTACGCGTTGATCGCGCTCAACCAGCACAACTTCAGCGTTCTCGCCGACAACGTTCCGATCAAAACGTTCCTGGACTGCGGCGCCGATGTCAGCCGCTGGTACCCGATTCCGCGCCGCGTGCAGAGCGGCGCCCGGTTCCTGTGGACGCATCGCCGGGATCGTGACCACCACAGCAGGACATTGGAGACCGTGCGCGAACGGTTCGATGTTCGATGCGGCCGGCTGGGGGCGAGTTGAGCGACGGCGAACGAGGTAGCGGCGGAACCGATTCCGGCTACCGGCACTGCCAGTTCGGTGCGCGCTTCTCGACGAACGCGAGTGGCCCTTCCAGTGCGTCCTCGGTGCGGGTCACGCGTTCACGGAAGGATTCGGCCAGCATCTCCGCCTCGTGCATCGGCACGTCCAATCCCTTGATGATCGCCAGCCGGGTGCCTCGAACCGCTAGGGGCGCATTGGAATTGACGAGATCGGCGAGTTCGCGCGCGCGCTCGAGCAGCCGCTCGTGCGGCACCACTTCGGTGACCATGCCGAGCTCGTAGGCGCGCTGCGCGCTCATGCGCTCGTGTTTGCCGGTCAGTGCCATGCGCAGCGCGACCGATCGCGGCAGCACCCGTGCCACCCGGACGATCTCACGGCCGGAGACGAGCCCGATGCTCACGTGCGGATCGAAGAAGGTCGCCCGCTCCGACGCGATGACGATATCGCCGGTGGTGACCCAGTCCAGGCCCGCGCCACCGCACAACCCGTTGACCGCGACGATGATCGGTTTGGTCATCGAGCGAAACGGGGGCGTGCCTTCCTGCGGCGCTTCCCACTGCTCGTAGGTGGACAGGTACGGGCGCTCGTTCAGCACCTTGCCGTCACCGGGAATCTCCTTCACGTCCGCGCCGGTGCAGAACGCGCGACCGGTCGCGGTGACGATCAGCGTCCACACCTTGTCATCGCCCTCGGCCTCGGCGTAGGCCGCGCGCAACTCACCGATCATGTGCGGGCTGAGGGCATTCAGGGCCTGCGGGCGATTCATAACGATGGTGGCCGTGTGCCCCTCGACCGTGTATTCGATGGTGTCGAACGGCATGGTTGTCCTTTGCGAAGCGATCGATCGGAACGTTACTGTCAGCTATACAGTAGAGGCTACAGTCAGTTATCGCCGCACGGAAGAAGGAAGAGATGACCAGCTCCAGCGCCGCTGACGGCCGAGTCCTGTTCGAGGTGGACCCCGGTCGCAGAATCGCCACGATCACGCTGAACAATCCGCGGCGGCGAAATTCCTACGACGCGGCCATGCGCGACGAGCTGGCTCGTCACCTCGACACGGCCGCCGAGGACGACGACATCACCGTGGTGTTGCTGCGCGGCGCGGAAGGGGTGTTCAGCACCGGCGCGGATATGAACAACGCGTACGGCTGGTACGGCGAGAAATCGTCGAACGGGTCGCGATCCGCGCACGCGCGCCCGAGCCAGCGCCGCCGGCTCACGGTGGACCGCAAGAGCTTCGGCTTCTACCACAATTTCATGGGATACCCGAAGGTCACCGTGGGCGAGATCGGGGGCTACGCCCTCGGCGGCGGGTTCGAGATGGCCCTGATGACCGACATCTCGGTCATCGCCCGCGACACGAAGATCGGCATGCCCGCCACCAGGTTCCTGGGCCCGGCGCTGGGCAGCCTGCACATGTTCTTCCATCGGCTCGGCCCGGTGGTGGCTCGCCGGCTGCTGTTGACGGGGGACATCATCGAGGCGGGCGCGGTGGAACATCTGGGTGTGTTCACCGAGACGTGCGATCCCGCCGCGCTCACCGCCCGCGCCCGCTACTGGGCGGAGAAGGCGGCGCGGATGCCGGCCGACGGCGTGGTCATCGCGAAGGAGGCCTTCCGGCTGGTGGAGCAGAGCCAGGCCTATCAGGGCGAGGAAGTGGCGAGCTACATCTTCCACGCCTACGGGACCAACCTGCAGTTCGCGCCCGGTGAGTTCAACTTCGTCAAAACGCGGGCCGAGCACGGGACCAAGGAGGCATTTCGGTTGCGCGATCAGCACTTCGAGGTTCCCGAGCCGGACATCCGGTAGCGACGAAAGGGAGTCGGCCGCCCGGGGGGAGGGCCGACTCCGGTCATCGGCCGAACGATGCCGCCGGTGATGTGACGCTCAGGTCGTGACGATGGTCGCGCCGGCGGTTCCGGGCGCACCGTAGAGCAGTGCGAAGCCGGCCTTGGGACCGCCGGGAACCTGACGTTCTCCCGCGGCACCGCGCAATTGCAGCACGAGTTCGTGCAGCTGGCGCATGCCCGAGGCCCCGATCGGTTCGCCGTTGGCGATGAGCCCGCCGTCGGTGTTCACCGGCATCGAACCGGTGATCTCGGTAGCTCCCTCGGCGATCAGCTTCTCCTGGTCCCCATCGGCACAGAATCCGGCCTCGGCCATATGGATGACCTCGGCCGCGGCATCGGTGTCCTGCAACTGCAGCACGTCGATGTCCTTGGGTTCGATGCCCGCGGCCTCGAAGGCGGCCCGCGCGGCGAACACCGAGGGGGAGGCGACCTCCTCGACCGGCGCGTACGTCGTATTGACCTCGTACGCACCGTAGGTGCGGGTCCGCACCTCCACCGCACGCAGATAGATCGGGGTCTTCGTGTACCGGTGCGCGATGTCGGCACGGCACATGATCACGGCGGCCGCGCCCTCGTCCGGCGCGCAGAACATGTAGTGCGTCAGCGGATAGTTCAGCATCGGGGACGCGAGAATCGCCTCCTCCGAAACAGCCTTGCGCCGGAACGCGTTCGGGTTCGCGATCCCGTTGCGGTAGTTCTTGGCCGCGACCTTGGCCAGGGTCAGCGCCGAGATCCCGTGGTCGTGCAGATACCGGTTCGCCTTCATCCCGAAGAACTGGGTGGTCAGGTACTGGCCGTTCTCCCCGTACCACTTGGGCATGCCGACCAGGGTCGGATCCACGGTGAAGGCTCCGCGCGGATGCTTGTCCATGCCGATCGCGATGCCGATGTCGTACTTGCCCGTTCGAATGCCGTCGGCGCAGGCTTCGGTGACGCTGGCCGCTGTCGCGCAGGCGTTGAACACATTGGTGAACGGGATACCGGTGAGTCCCATCAGGCTCACGATCGCGTCGGGATTGGCGACCTCCCAGCTGCCGCCCACGGCGAATTGGATGTCCCGCCACCGCAATCCCGCGTCGGCGAGCGCGGCGCGAATGGCGTCGGTGCCCATCTGCATCGCGGTCTTGCCCTCGAATCGGCCGAAGGGGTGCATACCCACGCCGATGATCGCTACATCACTGCTCATGTGAAAATGCCTGTCCCTCAGACTGGTTGGAAGGCGAAGGTGAGGACCTCGTTGCCTTCGGGATCGGTGCCCAGCGGCACGGTCGTCAGCGTGACCTCCATCCCGAAGATCAGCTTGGCCGGGTCGTTCTCGGTGAGCCGGCCTTCGATCCGGATGAGGTCGCCCAGCTGGACGAGCCCGACGCCGAACGGAACGAAGGTCTCGGCCGTCTCATCGCCCAGGTAGGGCGCACCCGGCAGGAATCCCTGGGTCGTCCAGGCCACCAGGGTTCCGTTGCGCGGCAGGGTGATCGGCTCGACCTCGGGCAGGCTGCAGCGCGGGCAGAGGTCCTGGACGGGGAAGACGGTGGCGCCGCAGTCGCCGCACGAACCGCCGATCAGGCGCAGGTCCTCGTCCGGCCAGTTGGTGATCTCCGGGGCGATGATTCTCCGCATATTTCGTTCCTCCAGCTTGCTGATGTATATACAGTAAGCCATACCGGAAAGAGTGCCACAACCGTCGGAACACCGTACGATTGCGCTACGCAGGAGACATCGCATGACCCAGCCGACAGACGCGCCGATCTTCGACGCCGACTCACACATGTACGAGACCGCCGAAGCGCTGACCAGGTATCTTCCCGAGCGGTACCGGCAGGCGGTCCAATACGTTCGGATCGGCCGGCACACCCGGATCGCCATCAACGGCCGCATCACGGACTTCATCCCGAACCCGACCTTCGACCGGGTGGCCGCGCCGGGCGCGCACGAGAAGTTCTTCGCGGGGGAGAACACCGAGGGCCTGACCCTGCGCGAGATGCAGGGGCCCGCCATCGACGCTCCCGCCGCCACGCGCAATCCGGCGGACCGGCTCATCGAACTCGATCGCCAGGGCGTACGGGAAACGCTGAACTATCCGACGCTGGCCAGTCTCGTCGAACACTCCGCGGCCGACGATCCGGAGCTGACCCTGGCCATCATCCACGCGCTCAACCGGTGGATGCACGAGCACTGGACGTTCGCGTACGAGGATCGGATCTTCAGCACGCCGGTCATCAACTGCGCCGAAGTCGACGGGGCGCGACGGGAACTCGCGTATCTGCTCGATAACGGCGCGAAGGTGGCGCTGATCAAGCCGGCCCCCGTCAAGGGGCTGCACGGCTGGCGCTCACCGGCCCTGCCGGAGTTCGATCCGTTCTGGCGCGAGGTGGAGGCCGCCGGGCTGCCGATCGTGCTGCACGCCAGCCAGCCGCCACTGGACGAGTACGTCAACAAGTGGGAACCGCCCGCCACCAAGAACTTCATGGCGATGAGTTCGTTCCGATGGCTGGCGCTGGGGCATCGCGAAATCTCCGACATGATCGGCAGTCTCATCTGCCACGGGACGCTCACCCGATTCCCCGAGCTGCGCATCGCGAGTGTGGAGAACGGCAGTTCGTGGATTCATCCGCTCTTTCACGACCTGGAAGACCTGACCAGGAAGATGCCGCAGAACTTTCCCGAGGATCCGCTCGAGGTGTTCCGCCGCAATATCTGGGTCAGCCCGTTCTGGGAGGGGTCCGTCGCCGATGTCGTGACCACGGTCGGCTGGGACCGGGTGATGTTCGGTTCGGACTACCCGCACCCCGAGGGCCTGCCCGAACCCAGGGGCTACTGGAAGTACGCCGAAGGCATGGACGAGCGCCGGACCTGGGACTTCATGGGGGACAACGCGCGCCGGTTCATGGGCCTGCCGATCGCGAATCCGGATCCGGCGGCGAAGCTTCCACCGGTGTTCGAAGGCAGCCGCGGATGACGCGCCCCGAACCCGCGGTCACCCCCGAGACCGAATTCTTCTGGACCGCCGGTGCGGACGGCGTGCTGCGAGTGCGGGAATGCCTGTCGTGCACGGCGTTGATCCATCCACCCCAGCCGGTGTGCCGCTACTGCCACGGCGATCGGATGGGCACCCGGGAGGTCTCTGGATTCGCCACCCTCATCGGCTTCACCGTGAACCATCGCTTCCACGTTCCCGGGCTGCCGCCGGAGTACGTGGTGGCCCAGGTCGCGCTGGAGGAAGACACACGGGTTCGGCTGACCACCAACGCCGTTGCCTGCCGTCCCGAGCGGCTGACCCTCGGCATGCGCATGCGGGTGGAGTTCGAGCGGCTCGGCGACATCTGGTTGCCGCTGTTCCGGCCGGCCGACGACCAGCCGGAATCGCCGGCGGCCCTGCCCGCCGACGAATTCGACCCCGTCGCCATCGCGAGCCGGGTCCGGCCGATGGCGACGTCGGAGAAGTTCGAGGACAGGGTCGCGATCACCGGCATCGGGCGTTCGGAGCTGGGCCGCAGGCTCATGGCCGACCCGCTGGCGCTGACGGTGCGGGCCTGCCGCGCGGCCGTGGCCGACGCGGGCCTGACGCTGGAGGACATCGACGGACTGTCGACCTATCCGGGTCCGGGGGCACTCGGCCCCTTCACCGAAGGCGGCGTCACCGCGCTCGAATCGGCGCTCGGCATCCGGCCCACCTGGTACAACGGCGGCGTCGAGAGCTTCGGACCGGGCGGCTCGGTGATATCGGCGATGCTGGCCGTGGCGAGCGGGCTCGCGCGGCACGTGCTGTGCTTCCGCACGGTCTGGGAGTCCACGTACGCGGAATTGCTTCGGGCCGGACGGATTTCACCATCGGGCGGCATCACCGACAGCTGGCTCGCGCCGTTCGGCGCCGTCTCCGCGGCACACACCCTCGCGCAGACCGCCCAGCGCCATTTCCACCGCTACGGCACCGGCCGCGAGACCCTGGGCTGGATCGCGCTCAACCAGCGCGCCAACGCCGCCCTCGATCCCACCGCGATCTACCGCGACCCGCTCACCATGGACGACTACCTGTCCGCACGCCCGATCACCACGCCCTTCGGGTTGTACGACTGCGATGTGCCGTGCGACGGGTCCGTCGCGGTGATCGTGTCCGCGCGCGAGACCACGGCCGACCTGGCGCAGCCCCCGGTCCTGGTGGAAGCGGTGGGCACCCAGATCCTCGAACGCCTCGAATGGGACCAGAGCACCCTCACCCACGAACCGCAGGTACTCGGCCAGGCCGCACACCTGTGGTCCCGCACCGACCTAGGCCCCGCCGATGTGGATGTCGCCGAACTCTACGACGGGTTCACCTTCAACTGCCTGTCCTGGATCGAGGCGCTCGGCTTCTGCGGAATCGGTGAGGCCAAGGACTTTCTGGACGGCGGCAAGAACATCGCCCGGGACGGGCTGCTGCCGCTCAACACACACGGCGGGCAGCTCTCGCACGGCCGCACACACGGTATGGGGCTGATCCACGAGGCGGTGAGCCAATTGCGCGGCCGGGCCGGGCCGCGGCAGGTCGCCGACGCCCGGGTCGCGGTTGCCAGCAGCGGCGGACTGACCCCGAGCGGCGTGCTGTTGTTGCGGGCGGACCGATGAGCGCCCGGGACGGCGCGGGCGTCGTCGACAGCGCCGAAACGGTGATCGCGCGTACCGTCGACGTCGACGGCATTCCGATGTCGGCGCTCGTCGCCGAGGCGCCCGAACCCCGCGCGGTCCTGGTGGCCGTGCACGGCGGAGCCACCACCGCGCAATACTTCGATCTTCCGGACCGGCCGCGTCTCTCACTCCTGCGACTGGGCGCGAAACTGGGCTTCACCGTGCTGGCGCTGGATCGCCCCGGCTACGGCAGCTCCGCGCCCTGGGGCGAGCTGTACGAGAATCCCGGCTTCCGCGTCGCGGCAAGCTATTCCGCGATCGACGCCCTGCTGGAGTCGCGGCTGCGCGGGGCCGGGGTGTTCCTGCTCGGGCATTCGGCGGGCTGTGACCTGGCGGTTCGGATGGCAGCGGACGAACGCGGCGCGGACCTGCTCGGGCTGGAGATCGCCGGCATCGGGCTGCGCAAGCACGCGGTCGCGCTACGTCGCATCGAGGAGATGCGGCACTCGCGCACCGCGGCGGGAATTCGCGAATTGCTCTGGGATCCGGCACACCTGTATCCCGCGGAAGTGTATGGCGGGCAGTCGATCACCTCCCGTGCGCCCGGATACGAATCGGCGGTGGTGCGGGACTGGCCGGGAGAGTACCCGGGACTGGCGGGCCGAGTCCGGATACCGGTGCGTTCGACACACGGACAGTACGAACAGGTCTGGCGCACCGATCGCGAGGAATTGGCGCGCATCGAGGAGATCTTCGGCGGCACACCGCGATTCCTGACGAACACGCAGGCCGGGAGCGGGCACAACCTGAGCGTCGGATTCGGCGCCGCCGCCTACCACCTCGGTGTTCTGTCGTTCGCCGAGGAATGCGTACTGGATCGCACGAGGAGTACGGCCCGATGAGATACGTGCTCGAGTATCCGAGCGAACTGCCCGCCGCCTCGGCGGAATTCCTGGAGCCCGAGGTCGTGCGCGCGGTCGCCGAACAGGCCGAGGCGGCGGGCTTTTCGGCCGTGGCGCTGAGCGAGCATCCGGCGCCGTCGCTCAAATGGCGGCGCGGCGGCGGGCACAACACCCTCGACCCGATCGCGGCCCTGAGCTTCATGGCGGCGGCCACCAGCCGGATTCGGCTGCTCACCAACCTGTACGTGCTGCCCTTCCATAATCCCTACCTCGCCGCCAAAGCGCTGGGCAGCCTCGATCTGCTCTCGCGCGGACGACTGATCGCCGGCGTGGGCGCCGGGTACCTCAGGTCCGAGTTCTCCGCGGTCGGGGTCGCGCACGAGCGCCGGGCCGAGCTCTTCGACGAGGCACTCGCGGCCCTGCGCGGCATCTGGACCGAGCCCGAACAGCCGGTCACCGGCAAGGATTTCGGTGGGGTGAGCGCGATGTGGCTCCAGCGCCCGGTCCAGCGCCCGCACCCGCCCATCTGGATCGGCGGAAACGGCGCGGCCGCACGACGACGGGTGGTCGAGCACGGCAGCGGGTGGATGCCGATCATCGCCGACGCGACCATGGCCGCGGCCATGCGCACCACGGCCATCGAGACCCCCGAGGCGTTCGGCGCCGCGGTGCTCGCGCTGCGCCGGCGCACCGAGGCGGCCGGGCGCGATCCGGCCGCGATAGATATCCAGGTCGTCTGCCCGCCGATGGACTTCGCGGACCCCGGCACCGTGCGCGCGGCGCGCGAGTACCTGTCCGATCTGGAACAGCGCGGCGCGACCTGGGCGGTGGTGCACGCCGATGGCACCGGTCCCGCCGCCGCGAACGAATTCATCCGAACATTCGGCTCGACCGTCATCGCGAACCGATGACAGAGGCCCTCTGCCGAGGGTTGGAGGTGTGACGTGAAGGTTCCCTTCACCTGGAAAGTCACCGGCTGGTTCATGGTCGGTTGGTCGGCCGAGTACGAGATCGGTGATGTCAAGCCGCTCAGGTACTTCGGCGAAGATCTGGTCGCCTATCGCGACCACGCCGGGGACATGCACATCATGACCGGTCACTGCCGCCATCTCGGCGCGCACATCGGCCACGGCGGAAAGGTGGTGGGGGACTGCGTCGAATGCCCCTTCCACGGCTGGCGCTGGGGTCCGGACGGCCGCAATCGCAAGATCCCGGGGGAGGATCGGGTCAATCGTGGCCTGCGGCTGCAGGTGTACCCGGTCGTCGAGCGGAACGGGTGCGTGTTCATGTGGCACCATCCCGAAGGGGCTGCGCCGCAATGGGAAATGCCCGACATCCTCGGCATGTTCCCCGAGCTCGGCACCGACCCCGGGAACTTCTACCGGCCCTATCCCGAGTTCTCCCGCAAGACCGCGAACGAGCCGGTGCACCCCCAGGTCGTGCTCGAGAACGGGCCGGACAGCCTGCACTTCGAGTACGTGCACGGCGCGACCGTGACCCCGCGGATGCTCGACTACAGCGCGGTCGGGCACACCTGGAACTTCCTCACCGGCTGGCCCGACGCCCGCAGCGACGACCCGGACCGGATGGCGCTGAAGATCCACGCGCAGATGTTCGGGCTGGGCGGTTCGATCAGCGCGTTCGACGGCTCGTCCAAGCACCGGCTGATCTTCGCGACCACGCCGGTCGACGACGAGGTCTCGGATCTGTTCTACTCCATCTGGTGGCCGCGCGTCCCGGGGGATTCCTCCGACATACCGCCCCCGGAGGTGCGCGAACGCGTCGAACGGCAGTTCCTGGTCACCGTGTGGGAGGACCTGAGCATCTGGCGCTACCAGAAGTACGTCGATCACCCCCCGCTCTCGCCCAAGGATGCGAAACCCTATCTGTCCCTGCGACAGTGGGCCAAACAGTTCTACGATGTGCCGCCCGCCGACGCGAAAGCGCCCGCGTGAGCACACGGGGACTGAGCGAGCTGGTGGACCCCGGCCGCACCGTGCTGGTCACCCAGGAATGCCAGGGTGCGGTGGTGGGCCAGGACGCGGGATTGGCGGTGCTGGCGGACGAAGCGCGCCGCGAGGCGCTGCCGAACATCGCCAGACTGCTCCCCGCCGCCCGCGCCGCCGGAGTCCGGGTGGTGCACTGCCTCGTACAGCGCCGGGAGGACGGGCTGGGCTCGAATCACAACGCGAAGCTGTTCGCCGTGGGCCGGGGAGTTCGGCTCACCCCCGGCGGCGACGGCGTCCGGCTGCTGCCGGAGTTCGGCCCGGAGCCCTCGGATCTGGTGCTGTACCGGTGGCACGGGCTGGGGCCGATGGGCGGCACCGATCTCGACGCGGTGCTGCGCAATCTGGGCGTCACCAGCATCGTCGCGGCCGGGGTGTCGCTCAACGTCGCGATCCCGAATTTGGTGATGGACGCGGTCAACGCGGGCTACGACGTGGTGCTGCCCCGTGACGCCGTGGCCGGGGTGCCCCGGGAGTTCGGCGCGGCGATGATCGATCACTGCCTGGGCCTGCTCAGCACGGTGACGACGACCGACGAGCTGCTCGCCCACTGGGATCCGAAGTCCGCTGCCCGGCCGCCCGAGCAGCCTTCGGTGAACGGCTGACGCGATCGAGGCGGGACCGGACACGCACCGGTCCCGCCTCGATCCATGTCAGTCGCTGGACGGCAGTTGCTTGGCCTGCTTGAGCTGCAAAGGAATTCCGTTCACGGCCAGGGTTCCGGTACCCGACTTGGTCACGAGCACCTCCGCGCCGTCGTGCACGTACCGTTTGCCCAGCACGGCTCCGGCGGCGAACTCGGGGTCGGGGCTCAGCCCGGTGTCGGTCTTCGCGCCGAGCGGCACCATCGGCACACCGCCGCAGCGGAGTTCGTCCAGTGCCGCGCTGGTCCGCACGACGATGACCTGGGCCTCGCACACCTGGCTCTCGAGCCGGGATCCGGTCTTGATCACGATGCTTCCTCCGATACGGCGGGGGTGAGTTCGTCGACGAGCCTGCGGCGCAGCAGCTTTCCCGTCGGCGTGGTGGGCAGGTGGTCGCGGAACACGACGCGATCGGGCGTTCGTGAGCCGCGGAGCCGGGCGCGCACGAACGCGCGCAGCTCTTCGGCGTCCGGGGTGGGCCGCTGGAACGGCACAACCACCGCGACGATGATCTGGCCCCACTGCGGGTCCGGCACGCCGAGGACGGCGACCTCGCGCACCGCCGGATGTTCGACCAGGACATCCTCGAGCTCGGCGGGCGCGATGTTCTCCCCGCCCCGAATGATGGTGTCGTCCGACCGGCCGCCGATGAACAGGTAACCCTCGTGGTCCAGTAGCGCGAGATCCTTTGTGGGGAACCAGCCGTCGGCGTCGAGGACGGACCCGAGTTCGGAGTAGCGGCCCGATACCTGCGGTCCGCGCACGAACAACTCGCCGGTCTCGCCCGGGCCGGCGACGCGGCCGCCCGTGCGGATCTCGAGCTCGACGCCGGGAACCGCGCGGCCGACCGATCCCAGCCGCCGCGCGACGGCCGCGTCCGAACTCGCGAAGGCGATCCGGTGATCCTCGGGGCCGAGCACGGCCACCGTCGAACTGGTCTCGGTCAGACCGTAGGCATTGACGAGCCCGACCTCCGGCAGTAGGGCCAGGGCCGCACGGACCAGGGGGAGCGGCGCTTTCGAGCCACCGTAGGCCAGGGTCCGCAGCGTGGGCAGCGCGGTGGGACGGGCACGCAGGGCCGTCACTATGCGATCCAGCATGGTCGGCACCACCGTGGCGTTGGTGATGCGCTCGGCGTCCACCAGCCGCAGCCACTCGTCCGCGTCGAAGTGCCTCAGGTACACCATCTTTCGCCCGGCGTACAGATTCGACAGCGACGCTCCGACCCCGGCGATGTGATACGGCGGCACGCAGATCAGGGTGGCGTCGCCGGGCTCGGCCGAGGCGAAATCCACCGTGCCCATGACGTAACTGCTCAGATTGGCGTGCGTGAGTTCGACGGCCTTGGGGCGGGAGGTGGTGCCGGAGGTGAACAGCAGCACCGCCGGGTCGTCCGGATCGTTCTCCGCGGCCTCGAACTCGGCCGGGGTTTCCCGCGCGCCGGCGAGCAGCGCCGCGGAGTCCACGGTCCGCTTGCCCGCGGCGCCGACCACCGCGGCGTACTCGGTGTCCACGACCACCAGCGGCGCGGGCAGCCGGTCGATCAACTCCCGCAGGGCCGCACCGCCGAGCCGGTAGTTCACCGGTGTGAAGGCCACTCCCGCCCGCGCCGAGGCGAACAGCAGCAGCGGCAGCATGAGACCCCCGGTGCCGACGTAGGCGACATGGGCCGCTCCTGAATCGCGGATGGCCGCGGCGGTCGAATCGGCCAGCGCGTGCAACTGGGCGGCGCTCACGCGCGCACCGTCGGAAACGATCGCGACCCGGTCCGGATCGTTCGCGTGAACCATGTCGAGCAACAGTGCGACGCTCACCGCACCCACCTCATCGGGCTTTCCACCGCGCCGTCACCGGCGGCGGTACGTTCTCGGAATTCTCAGCCCGCGTTCTGCGCGCTGGCCGCCTTGATCTGCGACTGGAACGCCGCGAGCTTCTCCTGCGCCGTGCTGGTGTGGTGGGAGCGCGCCTTGATGCTGACGTCGTGGCCGGCCGCGGCCGCGCGCAGCGCCCCGACGGTCGCCTGCTCGCGCGGCACGTGCTGGAACGGCTCGAAGTTGTACCAGCGCATGGCATTGAGATGCGTCATCTTGTCGATCTCGTCGTCGGTGACCTGCTCGCGATCGAAGACCTCGGCGAGCACCTCGGGTGCGTCGGGCCACATGGAATCGCTGTGCGGGTAGTCCATCTCCCACGAGATGTTGTCGATGCCGATCTCGTGGCGCAGGCGCACGCCCATGGGATCGCTGATGAAGCAGGTCAGGAAGTGGTCGCGGAAGACCTCCGAGGGCAGCTTGCCGCCGAAATCCTGCATGGTCCAGGTGGAGTGCATCTCGAAGGTGCGATCCACGCGCTCGAGGAAGTAGGGAATCCAGCCCGTGCCGCCCTCGGACAGGGCGACCTTCAGATCCGGGTAGTCCTTGATCGGCTTGGACCACAGCAGATCCGCCGCGGCCTGCACGATGTTCATCGGCTGCAGGGTGATCATCACGTCCGGCGGCGAGTCCACCGCGGGCACCGACAGTTTGCCGGAGGATCCGATGTGCACGCTCATGACCGTGTCGGTCTCCACGAGCGCCTCCCACAGCGGATTCCAGTACGGGTCATGGAAACTCGGGTAGCCCAGTGCCGCGGGATTCTCGGTGAAGGTGAGCGAATGCACGCCCTTCTTCGCGCACCGCCGCACCTCGGCGGCGCACAGTTCGGCGTCCCAGATCACCGGCAGCGCCATCGGGATGAAGCGGCCGGGATAGGCGCCGCACCACTCGTCGATGTGCCAGTTGTTGTAGGCCTGGACCAGGGCCAGGGAGAAGTCGGAGTCTCCGGTGACGAACAGCCGGCCCGCGAAGCCCGGGAACGACGGGAAGTTCATCGAGGCCAGGATGCCGCCGGCGTTCATGTCCTTGACGCGCTCGTCCACGTTGTGACACCCCGGTCGGATCTCGTCGAGGCCCTCGGGTTCGAGGCCGTACTCCTCCTTCGGCCGCCCGGCCACCGCGTTCAGCGCCACATTGGGAATCACCTTGTCGCGGAACTGCCAGACGTCCGCACCGTCGTCGGTGTGCACCAGCCGGGGAGCGTCCGCGGCGTACTTCTTCGGGAGGTACTTGTCGAACATGTCCGGCGGTTCGATGATGTGGTCATCCACGCTGATCAGGATCATGTCGTTCTTGTCCACGACCGAACTCCTTTGGAAAGCTATACAGTAAGGCTTACAATATACCGCACGCGGCGGCGTCCGAGGCAGAGTCAGAAAGCCATGAAAAGTATTTGGTCACGGGTGTATTCGTGATCGGGATGCTGCTCGGCGAGATGGCGGCGCGCCCGATTCACCAGGTCGTCCTCGTCGGCGCCGGTCAGAAACTCTCCACACGGGCAGTGCAGTCGCCGCTTCACAGCACCGCTCCGGCTTCCTTGGCTGCGATGATCTCGTCCCAGTCGAGACCGAGCTCGAGCAGGATCTCCTCGGTGTGCTCGCCGTGCTCGGGAGCACGACTCGGCGGCGGGGGAGTCTCGTCGAATTGCACCGGGGCCGCGACGGTCCGGTACGACGCGCCCGCGTCGTCGGTGACCGTCAGCAGATACCCGTTCGCGATGACCTGTGGATCGTCCAGGACCTCCTGCGGGCTGGCGAGGGTGGCCCACACCCCCGGCTCGTCGGCCAGGGCCCGTTGCCAGTGCGCCAGATCGTGTTCGGCGAAGGTCTTGCGCAGCTCCGCGGTGGCGTCCTCCTGATTCAGGACCAGGTTCGCCAGGGGGACGAAGCGTTCGTCCGCGCCCAGGTCGGGACGGCCGATGCGCTCACAGAAGCCGGCCCAGTAGCGGTCGGTCTGCAGCAGCATCATCTGTACCCAGCGGTCGTCCCGGGTGCGGTAGCGATTGACCGCGGGATTGAGCGCGGTGCCCGCCGGGCCCGCCGGAATTCGGTCGATGCCATGGAAGTCCGCGGCCACGATGTCGGGAGCGACGGCCCACATGCCCTGGGCGAGCAGAGAACTGTCGACGATGGCGGCGTGACCCGTGCGCTCGCGATGGAACAGCGCCGCGGTGACGCCGCCGGCCAGGGTGATGCCGCCCTGGAGGTCGCCGAACGCCGGCCCCTGTGCCATCGGGAACTCGGCGTCGGGCGGGGTGAGGGCGTACGCGACGCCGGCTCGGGCGAGATAGCTGGCCCCGTCGAATCCGCCGCGGTCCCGATCCGGTCCCCGGGTGCCGTGCCCGCTGCCCCGCACGATGATCACGTTCGGGTTCATCTCGCGGATCTGCTCGACCGTGAGCCCCGCGCGTTCGAGCGGTCCGGGCAGCCAGTTGGTCAGGAACACGTCCGCGGCGGCGATGAGCTTGCGCAACACCTCGCGCCCCCGGTCGGTCTTGATGTCCACACCGATGCTGCGCTTGCCGTGGTTGCCGATCTCCATCATGAAATTGGCTCGGACCCTGGACTTCTCGGGGGTGAGACCCCCGACGGTGAGAAACCGGCAGGGATCGCCGGCCCGGGCGTCCTCGACCTTGATGACCTGCGCGCCCCAGTCCGCCAGCGCGGCGCCCGCACACGGAACGTAGGTCCACGAAGCCAGTTCAACCACCCGGACGCCACTGAGCAGACCAGACATCGATCTCCCTCTCGTATAGTTCAGCAACTGCGTGATGAACTATACGGTAAGTCTTACAGTTAAGCATCCAGGATGACCGGTCCAGGCGCTCTGATCTGGGACCGAGTGTGCCGCGATCACTTCGCGGAGAAGCGAGTGGTGTCCAGGATCAGAACGACGCGGTCGTAGACGTCCGCGGGCAGCCCGTTCTCGGGTTCGCCGTAGTGCTCGTTCAGCTCGCGATAGAACTCACCCTCCTCATCGCCCAGCACCGTGACCAGCCACCCCTGTGTCTCCAGCGAACGAGACGGCGCGTCCGGATCGGTGATGAGGAACGAATAGTTCGGGTTCGCCTGCAGACTGGTGAACTTGCGCCGCGGGATCGTGTGGCTCATGCGCAGATGCGCGCCATCCCATTTGAAGCGCATGGGCGTCTGGTCCGGGGCGCCGTGCGGGCTGACGGTGGCGAGGACGCCGACGATCGGCCGCTGGAGCAGATCCTCGAATCCGGCGGGTACTTTCGAGATCATGGCTGCCTCCATCGGGGGTTCGGAGTCGAATTGAACAGGGGCATCGCGCTATTCGGAGCCGGCGACCGGTCGCCGCACGTTCCAGTCACCGGTGAATTCGGCCGCGCGCTGCTGGGTGAAGGCCGCATAGGCCTCGGGGACGTCGGCGGTGGCGAAATTGACCGCCTGAGCCCGTGATTCGCTGGCCAGCGCCTCGTGCATGGTCCGGTCGACGCCTTCGTTGAGCAGCGCCTTGGTCTGCGCGACGGCGACCGGTGGCCCAGCCGCCAGGCGCTGTGCCAGCTCGCCGACGAACTCGTCGATCTGCTCGTCCGCCTTGATCCAGGTCACCAGTCCGAGCGCGTGCGCCTCCTCGGCGTCGATCATGTCGGCCAGCAGCGCCAGCCGCTTGGCCTGCTGTATCCCGACGAGCTTGGGCAGCAGCCACGAGCCACCGCAGTCCAGCGACAACCCGCGCCGGGCGAAGACCTGGGAGAACCGCGCGCCGGGTGTAGCCACCACGAGGTCACAGCCCAGCGCCAGATTCCAGCCCGCGCCCACCGCGACCCCTCGTACTTTCGCCACGGTGGGAACCGCCAGATCGTGCAGGCGCTGTGCGACTTCGGAGATCGCTCGCAGTTTGGGGAAGGGCGCGGCGTACGGATCGCTGTTCACCACGTCCGCACCCGCGCAGAAGGCGTCTCCCGCGCCGGTGAGGATCACCGCCCGCACGCCGGGATCGTGGGCGATCGCGTTCAGCCTCTCGCTCAGCGCGGTCCACAGGGCGAGGTCGATCGCGTTCTTGCGCCGGGGACGGTTCAGGGTCAGCGTGCACACGCCGCCGGCGCGCGTATCGAGCAGCGCGGGTGGTTCGGGTGTCGGCATTCGAGCTCCGTTGTCTGCGAAAGGTGAAGGCGGACCGGTGTTCACGGAGTCGGCTACAGGAACAGGTCCGGCGTGAGCGGTCCGTCGCCCGGAATCGCCCGGTACCGGTCCAGCTCGGTGATCCCGTGCGCGGCAAGCACTTCGTCGTCTAGATAGAAGTTCCCCGTGGCCTCCTGCGACGGTGTGGTGAACACCAGATAGGCGGCGTCGGCGCAGATGCCGGGCGTGCGGGCGGTCGCGGCTCGTTCCGCGCCGCCGGGCCGGTTCCGGATCGCCGCGGTGGCGATGATCGTCCGGGGCCAGAGCGAATCCACCGCGATGCCGTCGGCCCGCAGTTCCGCCGCAAGTCCCAGCGTGATCAGGGACATGCCGTACTTGGCAATGGTGTAGCCGAGCGCGTATCCGGCCCAGCGCGGATCCAGGTTCAGCGGCGGCGACATGGTCAGCACGTGCGGATCGCGCCCGGCCGCAGCCGATTTCCGCAGGGCCGGGATGCTGAACTTCGACAGTGCGAAGCTGCCGCGGCAGTTGATGTCCTGCATGAGGTCGTAGGTCTTCATGGGCAGCGAGTCGGTTGGCGACAGGTCGATCGCGGACGCGTTGTTCAGTACCAGATCGATGCCGCCGAAGCGGCGCACCGTCTCCTCGACCGCCCCGGCGACGACGTCATCGTTCCGGATATCGCCCACCACCTTCAGCACCGTGCCGCCCGCGCGTTCGATCTCCGCGGCGGCGGTGTGGATGGTGCCGGGCAACTTCGGGTGGGGCCGATCGGTTTTCGCGATCAGGGTGATGTTCGCGCCGTCGGCGGCCACCCGCTTCGCGATCTCCAGTCCGATGCCGCGACTGCCGCCCGACATGATCAACGTCTTGCCCGCGAGGGGCTGGCCGCGTTCCGGCACTGGCTGGCTCCGATCCGATTGTCTGGTCGAGATTACTGTAACTATGTCAGTATGAGAAGTGCGGGCCGATCCAGCCGGCGGGGTTCACCCGCGCCGCACACCGGTGGCGATCGGCCAGAGTCTACAGTAAGGCTTATAGTATCTTTTCCTGCAACAAGATCGGTGGAGGCAATCGGTGTCGGACGAACTGCTGTTGGAGCGCCGCGGGCGCACACTGGTGATCACCATCAACCGGCCCGGGGCGCGCAACGCGCTCAATCTCGCGGTCAGCCAGGGGCTGGCCGACGCGCTCGACGAGCTGGACGCGAGTCCGGACCTCTCGGTCGCGGTGCTGACCGGCAGCGGCGGGAACTTCAGCGCCGGAATGGATCTGAAGGCCTTCGCGGCGGGTGACTTTCCCTATATTCAGGGTCGCGGCCTCGGCTTCACCGAGAAGCCGCCCGCCAAACCGCTCATCGCGGCGGTGGAGGGCTACGCCCTGGCGGGCGGCACCGAACTGGTCCTGGCCACCGATCTGGTCGTAGCCGCCAGGACCGCGAAATTCGGTGTCCCCGAGGTCAAGCGCGGCCTGGTCGCGGGCGGCGGCGCGCTGTTGCGGCTGCAGCATCGCATTCCGTACCAGAAGGCGTTGGAGCTGGCGCTGACCGGCGACGAATTCACCGCCGAGGAAGCCTCGAACTGGGGGCTGGTCAACGTGCTCGCCGAGCCGGGAGAAGCGCTGGACCGTGCCCTGGAGCTGGCCGATCGCATCACCGTCAACGGGCCCATCGCCGTGGCCGTGACCAAGGAGGTCATGGTCAAGTCCGGCGAGTGGAGCGCCGCCGAGATGTGGCAGAAGCAGATGGAACTCATCGCTCCCGTCTTCGGCACCCGGGACGCCCAGGAAGGCGCTCGCGCCTTCGCCGAGAAGCGGGCCCCGAAATGGACCGGTCAGTGAGGCCGTACGCCGTGTCCCGGTCCGAAGCTCTTACCCACGATTAGGAGAAACAAATGTCTTTCGAAGGTGAAGTCGTCCTGGTGACCGGCGGTGCGGGCGGTCTGGGTGATGCGACGGTGCGCCGATTGCACGCCCAGGGCGCGGCCGTCGTCATCGCCGATGTCAACGACGAGAAGGGCAACGCCCTCGCCGAGGAACTCGGCAACAAGGCGGTCTACGTGCGCACCGATGTGCTGGACGACGCGACCATCGAGACCGCGTTCGCGAAGGCCGACGAACTGGGCACGCTGCGCTACGCGGTGATCGCCCACGGCGGCTTCGGCGTGCTCGAGAAGGTCGTAAACCGGGACGGAAGTCCGCACACCCTCAAAGGTTTCACCGACACCATCGCGCTGTATCTGAGCGGTACCTTCAACGTGCTCCGGCTGGCCGGCGCCAGGATCGCGAAGGTCGAGCCCAAGGCCAACGGTGAGCGCGGTGCGATCGTCATGACCAGTTCGATCGCCGGGTACGAAGGCCAGATCGGCCAGGCCGCCTATGCCGCCGCGAAGGGCGGGGTGATCTCGCTGACCCTGACCGGCGCGCGCGATCTCAGTGCCGTCGGCATCCGGGTGAACAGCATCGCCCCGGGCACGATGCACACCCCGCTGATGGATTTCCTCGGCGAGGAGAAGCTCGGCAACTTCGCGAAGGCGGTGCCTTTCCCGAAGCGCCTCGGCAAGCCCGACGAATACGCGGCGCTCGCACAGCATCTGCTCGAGAACTCCTACATGAACGGCGAAGTGGTCCGCATCGACGGCGCGCAACGCTTCCAGCCCAAGTGATGCGGATCGAAAGGACGAGAAATGACCACGCTGGACTACCTGGCAGTTGACGTCGACAACCACTATTACGAACCGCTGGACGCGTTCACGCGCCATCTGCCCAAGGAATTCAAGCGCCGGGGCGTGCAGATGGTCACCGAGGGCAAGCGCACGATCGCGGTCATGGGCGGGCAGGTCAACAACTTCGTGCCCAACCCGACCTTCGACCCCATCATCGAGCCCGGCTGCCTGGACCTGCTGTTCCGCGGGGAGATTCCCGAGGGCGTCGATCCGGCGTCGCTGATGAAGGTCGACCGGATGGCCGAGCACCCGGAATATCAAAACCGGGACGCGCGGGTGAAGGTCCTGGACCGGCAGAAGCTGGAGACGGTCTTCATGCTGCCGACCTTCGCCTGCGGTGTCGAAGAGGCGCTCAAGCACGACATCCCGGCCACGATGGCCTCGGTGCACGCGTTCAACCTGTGGCTCGACGAGGACTGGGGTTTCGATCGCCCCGACCACCGCATCGTGTCCGCGCCGATCATCTCGCTCGCGGACCCGGTGGCCGCGGTCGCGGAGGTCGAGTTCGTGCTGGCTCGCGGCGCCAAGCTGGTGCTGGTCCGGCCCGCTCCGGTGCCCGGCGAGGTGCGCCCTCGATCGCTGGGCGATCCCCTGCACGACCCGGTCTGGGCCCGGCTGGCCGAAGCCGGGGTGCCGGTGGGATTCCATCTGTCCGACAGCGGATATCTCGCCATCAACGCGCTCTGGGGTGGCAAGGCCACCTTCGAGGGCTTCGGGAAGAAGGATCCGCTCGACCAGATCCTGCTGGACGACCGGGCCATCCACGACACGATGGCATCGTTGATCGTGCACCAGGTCTTCACCCGCCACCCGACACTCAAGGTGGCGAGCATCGAGAACGGCTCGTATTTCGTCCACCGCCTGATCAAGCGCTTGAAGAAGGCCGCGAACACCGCGCCCTACCACTTCACCGAAGATCCGGTGGAGCAGCTGAAGAACAATGTGTGGATCGCGCCCTATTACGAGGACGACGTCAAGTTGCTCGCGGCGACCATCGGCGTGGACCGGATCCTGTTCGGCTCCGATTGGCCGCACGGTGAGGGTCTGGCCGATCCCACGACGTTCACCGCCGACATACCGCAGTTCCCGGAGTTCTCCTACGAGGACACTCGAAAGGTCATGCGCGACAACGCACTCGAGTTGCTCGGCTCGAGGGTTCCGCTCGAATCCCGATAGCCGATTCACATGGGTCCGGGCGGTATACCGCCCGGAGGACACCCACGGCGGTTCCGCTATGGTCCGAAGTGAAAGCGCATTCGAAGGAGTACGAACAATGGCATCAGCGCAGGAACTGACATTCGGCCAGAAGGCCCGGCTGGGACTTCAGGCGGCGGGCGCTTTCGCCCGGAATCCGAAGGCTCTGGTCGCGGTGGTGAAGTACCAGCTCGCGGAGCGGAAGAAGAACAAGGCTTCGGGTCCTGCCACCGGCGTGTGATCGCAGTTGGGTCTGGATAACAGGTGTTCGCGCGGCCGGTTGACAATGGTCAGCCGGCCGTTCGATGTAGCGCGGTTCTGAACTGGCGGTTGGTCTGAATAGCGTTGTATCACAATGGAATTGGGCTATTGCGGATGGCTATCGAGGAGTAGAATAGGGGTATGAATTCGGGAGGGGAATCCACCATCGCGCACCATGTCGAAGGACATGGTGTCGCAGTGGAGGGCCTGCTCGAATCGCCCTTGTTTTCCTCATCCGATGACCAGGTCATCGCGATGATGCACAAGCTCGAAGCGGACTACCGCAAACTCGAAGCGGTGAAGCAGCGCTTCGCTCTCGAATGCGCGGCACGGGGACTGCCCGCGCGGGCCGGGATAAAGAGCCCGATCGTGTTCCTGCAGCAAACGCTGCGGATCTCCCATTTCGAAGCCGCAGCTCGGGTACGGAACGCGGACCGGCTCTCCACGGTGTCCGAAGGCAGTTTCCAGCGGCCACCGGTGTTCCCGCACATCGCCGCCGCCCAGCGCGCCGGGGAGATTTCCGCCGATCATGTGCAGGCGATCGTGAAAGTCCTGGACCGGATCCCCGCCAGCGTGGAACCGACATTGAAGGAACTCGCCGAACGCTCCCTGACCGACTTCGCGCGCGTCGGTGACCCCAAAGGGGTGACCCAACTCGGGGTCCGGGTCCTGGCCTATGCCGACCCGGACGGGGTGTTGACCGCGGACAAGGACCGGCAGCGGATGCGTGGCATCGTCATCGGGCGCCAACGCGCTGACGGCATGTTCCCGATCACCGGTCTGCTCACCCCGGAACTCGGTGCGGTGTTCATGCCCATGTTCGCCAAGTTCGCGCGACCCGGCATGTGCAACCCCGATGATCCCGAGAGCCCGCACACCACCGCGGAACTCGGGATCGACACCGAGTCCGAAGCCGATGACAGTGACGCCGATGCTGCCACCGTCGCCGCTCGGAACGTGTTGCGGGCCGCTGCCAAGCGTGATCACCGCAGCGAGGCCCAGCGCAATCATGATGCGTTGCTGCGGTTCCTGCACCCGGATATGGGACCGACCAAGCTCGGGTATCACCGGGGGCTGCCGGTCTCGACCGTGGTCACCATGCGCCTGACCGACCTCGAGCAGCGCACCGGGCTCGCTACCACGAACACCGGGGGCACGCTCTCGATCACCGAAGCGATCAAGTTGGCTGCGCGGTCCACCCCGTACCTGGTGATCGTGGATGCCAACGGCCGCCCCCTGCACCTCTCACGCGGGCAACGCCTCGCCTCGGCAGACCAGCGCCTCGCACTCACCGCCGTCGAACGCG
This sequence comes from Nocardia sp. NPDC057668, assembly GCF_042799795.1. NCBI lineage: Bacteria > Bacillati > Actinomycetota > Actinomycetes > Mycobacteriales > Nocardiaceae > Nocardia > Nocardia sp. NPDC057668. The sequence goes on from NZ_JBHVIC010000004.1 coordinate 430,099, forward strand.
GATGCACCCGCCCCGGATGCGACGCCCCAGCCACCCGCTCAGCAGTCCACCACATCAAGGAATGGGCCGATGGCGGCGACACCGACATCGAGAACCTGACCTTCGCGTGCGATGCCTGCCACGCACAGATCAACACCGGTCCGAACGGCTGGAAAACGATAGTGATGCCCGATGATTCGGAGAATCCGGGCAAGACCGGGTGGATACCACCACCCCATATCGATCCCGCTCGCAGACCACGCGTGAATTTCCGTCATCACCCGCGTGTGCCGAGTCCTTCGGGTGTGCCGGGTATTCCGGCGCGGCGATTCTGCTAGAGCGCTGCCCTCCAGCTGGAACCCAAACCCCAAACCCCAAACCCCAAAGCCCAAGCCCAACCCTCAAGAGCGGCGTTGGTGTTCACTCCAGTGGCCGACGTAGCCGAGACCCACACGCACCCTTCATCTTCCGGCGGGGTTCGGGAGGACAAGCAAGAACAACGAGGCAGTGCTGGTTACCTCGCCTGCCGTACCCCACTTCGGCTCCCCGGTTGAGAGCGCTTTCGCCCTTCCAGCCTGGCTGGATGGCCGTGGGCACCTTCTCGAGACTACAGACACAAGATTCGTCATCGCTGAATGTCGGTACTGCCTCAGGTGGTGATTGTGGTGAGCGGTAGTCGATTCGAGGGTTGCTTGTACCCCCACCGGTGGCGGATCACGTTTATCGGCCAGGAAGGGCTGGTACCGCCGTCGAGGCTCCCAACCCGGCCACGCTGGTATTCCGTTATCCAGGCTGCTCTTTCTCCGGTAGGCCACCCAACCGCAGCCCGACCCGCTCAACAGCACCCCGCTGGTTCTCGTTATCTAGTCTGCTCTTCCCCGGCCGGGCTGGAACCGCAGCCCGACCCACTAGGCGCCGGAGATACCCATCTCGGCTGTAGAGCCCCATCTTGCAGCCCTTGACCAGCAGGCGGCGGCTCCCAAGGCGTTGACGTGGCTCATGCTTCCATCACGTAGGAGCGTTCCATCAGGTCTGTCATGGCCCGCTGAAAGTCACGGCGCTTCTTATCGCTCCAGCCTGTGGTCAGCTGAGCGAAGATGTCCTCCTGCCAAAGATGCGCTTGGTCCAGCATGGCCCTGCCCGCAGGGGAAAGTGATGCCTCGCGTCGTCGACCATCGGCCGAAGCCGCCACCGTAGCCAGATATCCGGCTGCGGTGGCGCTCTTGATCAACCGTGACGCGCCACTCTGGTCGATCCCGATCTCGTGCGCGATGGCGTTCACCGTTGCAGGCGTCCCGCGCCGGCCGAGCGCATGCACTGCCTCGCAAACCAGTACGAGTCGCCCCTGCTCGCCGCCTTCGTCCGCTCGACGTGCCCAGTGCCGAACGAACTGGAACAGAACCTGTCCCGGGTCCTGGTCGCTCATTCGGTCGCCGCCAGCTCGAGAGCGGCCCGCAGGTCCGGCAGCCGCAGCGCGGCCGTGATCTTGCCGCCGGATGCGCGGAAGACCGTCGCTACCGGCGTGGACTTCGTGCTCTCGGGCCAGGTGGCGTCCTCCTCCACCACCATCAGTCGCTCGCTGATCGGGTGCCATGATCGAGGGATCAGATTGATCCCGGAACGCTCCACCCAGTCGGCGAACTGCGCGGGCGTGATCGGGCCCGCTCCCTTCGGGCCGAGGACGACAATCGGATCACCGACCGCCCGCGCGGACCGCTGCCGATCGCCGGCATTGACGCTTGCGTGCCACTCGTTGATTGCCTGTTCAAGGCTTGAATCCATACACGGAAGTATATGCAATATGCATACATTCCCGCTCGGGTGGGCGCGGCATCAATCCTCTGCCCCGTAGCAACTCGGCAACTCGCGAATCAGCGCGAGAGTGCCGAGATGCCGGATCGCATTGCAGCCCCGCTCGATCATGGCCAGCATCATCTCGTCGCCGCGCTCGCTCGTACCGGCGAACGCGTATCCGAACGTGATGAGCAACGGTATCTGGAGCATGCCGACGCGGTAATCGGTCCAGCACTGCTCGGCGGTGTAACCGGTGACCCCGTGGGTGAGCAATCGCCGGTGATAGCTCTCGACCCACTCGCTCTCGCGCTGCTGCCGAAGTCCGGATTCCACGCTCGTTCCGAGGAAATAGGCCAGATCGCGAGCGGGGAGGCCGACCGTGAGTGTTTGCCAATCCACCACGGTTACAGAGTTTTCGGCGGCGTCGAACAGCAGGTTGTCGAGCCGGTAGTCGCCGTGCAACAGGCAGAATCGGTCGGCGGCGATGCCCAGCCAGCGTTCGATGAGGGCGACGGAGTCGGTGAGAACGGCGCGGTCTCCCGGGGAGATCCGTGTGCCCAGACCGTCGAGCGTTGTTGTCAGCGCTACCTGGGCGACCTGGCCCATGCCGCGGGCGAAGTCGGCGTCGGCCCTGGGCATGGCCGCGCCCTCGAACGAGAGCCACGCCGGATCGCACCAGCGCGGTCCGTGCAGGCCGGCCAGGGCTTCGACGGCGAGTTGTGCCTCGCTCGCCCGGCAGCCGCGGATCTGATCACCCTGTACCGCCGGTGCGAGATCGGCGACGAGCAGCACGAATTCTGTTCCACTGGCGGAGATATCGCAGTGGTAGAGCCGGGGGAGTGGCACCTCGACGGTCTCGGCGACACGGGTGTAGAAGGCGTGTTCGGCTCGGTATCCGAGTGCGACCCGTTCCGGCACACCCGGCTCCTGGGAGGACAGTTTCGCCACAAGGGAAGCCGGAGTCGTGCCGGGGTCACGGTAGGTCGGTGTCACGCGATAGGTGGCCCCGGTCTGCCCGGTGCCGATCGGTTCGATCCGGACCGCTTCGACTCGCGCACCCAGGACTTCGGTCAGCCATTCGGGCGTGATCTCCGATGGACCCCCGGGCACGATGGCCGGCGCGGCTGATCCGGTCGTATCGGATGGTGACGTGTTCATTCGAGTTTCCTTCGTCGGCGACGCCCGGCCGAGCCGGTCCGGCTACGTCGGCGGCCGGTGGCGCCCGCTGTTGCCGGGGTCGACTATGCTTGCCGATGGTAAGACTTACAGTAGCTCTTACTCTTGCTCCGGTGGCGCGGTGGAAGAGGTTTGGTGGGAACCTCGTTCGGACTGTCGCGAACCGGCCTCGCGCCCGTGCCGTGATGCACGGACTTCCAGCCGACATGCATCGGGTCTCCGCGGATCACCCATGTCCGGGCGCGGGCAGTGATCGCGCTCGAGGTGGATTCGGTGCGAATCACAGGGGATGACCATGGTCTTTTTCGATACGGGTAGCTCGGCTACGGCAACGGCGGATCTCCGGGTAAAGATGGGACCGGCTCGGCAACTGAGCTCACTCGATGTGCAGTTGCTCGATGCCGAGACACATAGCACGCCATTGCATATCGGCGGTGTGGTGCTACTCGAAGCGCAGGATGCACCGCTCTCGATCGAGACGCTGCGAGGGCTGTTCGCGCAGCGGCTGCACTTGGTCGCGCCTTTGCGCCGGCGGTTGCGCACCGTGCCGCTGGGCCTGGATCTGCCCTATTGGCAAGATAATTCGTCGATCGACCTGGACTATCACGTCCGGGAGGTGTCGCTGTCCGGCGCGGCGAACGAGCACGAACTGACCGACCTGCTCGCTCGATTGCACGCTGTGCCGCTGGATCGGGATCAGCCACTGTGGGAATGCCATCTCGTATCGGGGTTGCCCGGTGGCGGTCAGGCCGTCTACCTCAAGTCCCATCACGCGCTGATCGATGGCCTGTCGGTCGCCGAGATCCTGGCCGCGATCTGCGATGTCGAGCCGCGGCCCTCCGCGCCGTCCGGTCCCGCGGCGGAGATTCTGGTCGATCACACACCGGGTCTGGTCGAGATGCTCGGGCGCAGTGTGCCGAACAGTGCTGCGCGACAGGTGGAACGCATTCGGGCGCTGCTGAGTTCGGGTCCCGCGATGGTGCGCACTGCCGCGGATCTGCTGAAGAAGCACCCGGATGTGCCGTTCAATCGAGCCAATACCGCGAATCGCAGTATCGCGTTCGCCTCGGTCTCGCTCGACGATGTCAAAGCCGTCAAGCGGCGCATCGACGGTACCGTCAACGACGTGGTTATGGCCCTGTGCGCCACCGCGATACGACGGTGGCTGCTCGACCACGACGATCCGGTCGACAGGCCGATTCTGGTCGCGATACCGGTGTCGGTTCGTGATGCCGGGCGATGGGGTACGGCCGGCAATCAGTTCTCGATCATGCTGTGCGACATGCCCGTAGAGGAGTCCGATCCGCACGAGCGCCTCGAACTCCTGCGTGAGCGACTGGTCGCGGCGAAACAGAAGTTCAACTCCACGCCGCCCGCCATGCTGATCGAGGCCACCGCCCTGCTCACGCCGCTGCTGAACGGTGCTCCGACCCGGGTCGCGCTCCGCGCCGCAGCTCCGGTGCTGCCGTTCGCCAATGCCCTGATCTCCAATGTGCCCGGCCCGCAAATCCCGTTGTACGTCGCGGGAATTCGGGTCGTGGCCTGCCACCCCATCTCGATGCTCACCGACCTGGCGGGCGGCCTGAACATCACGGTGATGTCCTATAACGGCAAGCTCGACTTCGGGATTCTGGCCTGCCCGGATACGGTCCCGGACGCGAACGCCATCGCGGTCCACCTGTCCCAGGCGCTCGCCGAGCTCATGGAGACGCCGACGATCGTGTAACCGTCACTCCGGCAGTGGAGTTCGCTGCCGGAGTTCCTCTCGCAGTACGACAGCCGTGTGTTCGCCCAGCTCCGGTGCGGGGCGAGGGGGAACGCGCCGGCCGTTGACCGACATCGGTGTACCCGGGGTGGGGTGGGTGCCGACGCCGGGTTGCCGCAGCAGCGTGAACAGGGGGTTTCGGGTTACGCGTGCGTCGTGGACGAGGTCGTGGAAGGTTCGGTACCGCTCCCACAGAACCGAGGTGGCCGCCAGGGCGGTGCTGACCTGTTCCGTGGTGTGCTCGCGAAACCAGGGGGCGAACAGACCGGTCAGGAGTTCGCGATGGCGATAGCGGGTGCCTTCGTCGGAGAAGTCGGCGCCCAGGGCCGGGGCCAGTGCGGCGAGGGCCGCGCCGGTCCCCGTCACCGCTGCCAGATCGCGAAAATGCCTGGCGGTCAGCGTCACCACCATGAACTCGCCACCATCGGAGGCGGTGAAGTTCTGGCCGTACTGGCCGTAGAGCCCATTGCCCAGGCGCGGGCGACGATCGCCGTACAGCGCCGCCTCGGTGAGAAGGCCGAGGTTTCCCGCGGTCGCCAGGGCGACGTCTTCCAGGGGCAGGGTGATTCGACTGCCCTCGCCGGTCGCGTCCCGATGCCGGATGGCGGCGGTGATCGAGAGGGCCGCGTAGATCCCGCACAGTAGATCCCACGCCGGCAGTACATGATTGACCGGCTCGGCGTGCCCGGGCGGACCGGTCACCAGGGGAAAGCCGGTGGCGGCGTTGACCGTGTAGTCGACGGCGGCGGATCCGTCCGAGCGCCCGAGGACTTCGAGCCGGATCAGATCGGGTCGCAGACGGGCCAGGGTGTCGTGGTCGAGCCACGCACGACCGGCGGTGTTGGTGAGTAGGATTCCGCCCTCCGGCCCGCTCTCGCAGATCAATCGGGTGATCATCTCCTGACCGGCAGCCGAGCGCAGATCGGCTGTGACCGATCGCTTGCCCCTGTTGAAGCTCGCCCAGTAGATGCTCGTGCCGTCGTCCGTCAGCGGCCAGCGGTGGTAGTCCGCCGCACCCCCGATCGGATCCACGCGAATGACGTCGGCGCCCAACTGCGACAGCGTCATTCCGGCCAGTGGTGCGGCCACGAAGCTGGAGATTTCGACGATTCGCACCCCCGCCAGCGGCTGCTCGGGCGACCGCGTGCTCGCGCTCACCCGAGCTGCTCGGCGGGGGTCGTGACCTGTTCGCGAGCCCACCGGTAGTCGGCCTTGCCCGCCGGGCTGCGCACGATCGCCGGCCGGAACACGATCGCCTTGGGGAGTTTGTACCGCGCGAGGGATCGTCCGGCGTGCGTGATCAATTCGGATTCCGGCACACTGTCGGCCCCCTCGGCGAGCGCCACCACGGCGACCACTTCCTGCCCCCACAGTTCGCTGGGCCGTCCCGCGACCACCACGTCGGCGACGGCCGGATGCGAGGACAGGGCGAGTTCGACCTCCTCGGCGAAGATCTTCTCGCCACCGGAATTGATGGTGGCCGAATCGCGTCCGAGCAATTCGATGGTGCCGTCGGGCAAATGCCGGGCCCGATCACCGGGCAGCGAGTACCGGGATCCGTCGATCTCGAGGAAGGTCGCGGCGGTCTTGGCGGCATCGCCGCGATAGCCCAGCGGCACGAAACGAGCCTGTGCGAGCCATCCGATGCCGTCGTGGCCCGGTTCCAGCACCGAGCCGAAATCGGCTGCCACCACACAGGAATCGGGACCGCCGGTGAAGGTTCCGGTGGCCACCGCGCCCGAGGCGGAGGCGTGCTGCATCTGCGCACCGGTCTCGGACGAGCCGACGCCGTCCAGCACCACCAGGCCAGGCAGCGCCGTGATCAGCTGCTGTTTGACCTGCGGGCTCAGCACCGCGCCACCGTTGCCCACCGCTATGAGCGTGGGCAGCGCGCGCTCGGCGGACGCGCGGCTGATCTCCTCGATGGCGCCGAGTAGCGGCCGCGCGATGGCATCGCCGACCACCGTCACCACGGCGACCCCTTCGCGTTCGATGGTGCGGACCGTTTCCCGGGCGTCGAGCCGGTCGCCGACGGCCGAGAAGACGATCGTCTGCCCGGTGGCCAGGGCCGTCATCGCCGCCCACTGGGCCGCGCCGTGCATCAGCGGCGGCAGGATCAGCAGTTTGAGTCCCGGATTGCCGGCCGCGCGCGCGGCGATGGTCTCGTAGGAGTCGACGAGTTCACCGCTGTGCAGATTCCGGCCACCGCAGGCGGCCAGGTAGATGTCGTGCTGACGCCAGAGCACGCCCTTGGGCATGCCCGTGGTGCCGCCGGTGTACAGGACGTAGAGATCATCGGGCGTCGGCCGCACGGGCAGCGCGCCGGGATCGCTGCCCGCCAGTGCCGACTCGTAATCCACCGCGCCGTCCAGTAATTCGTGTCCCGACTCGTCGGCGATCTGTATCAGCACCCGTAGAGACGGAACCCGGGCGCGCACCGCCGCGACGGCGGGCGCGAATGCCGCGTGATAGAGCAGCGCGGTGGCTCCGGAATCGGCGAGCAGATGGGCGAGTTCATCGCCGGTGTAGCGGTAGTTGACGTTGAAGGGGGCCACGCGGGCCCGGAATGATCCGAACAGTCCCTCGATGTACTCGTTGCCGTTGTAGGCCAGAATGCCGAGCAGGTCCTGTCCGCTCTCGTGGCCGGCGAGCTCGGACCGCTCGGTGTGGCAGCCGAGGTCCCGCGCGTGCAGGTAGGCGGCCAGGCGGCGGGATCGCTCCGCGATCTGGGCGTGGCTGAATCGCCTGTCCCCGCGAATGATGAGGTCGCGGTCGGGGATGACGGCCGCTACGGCATCGGCGACCGCGGTGAGTGTGAATTCCATGGTGGCTGTGTCCTTCTCCGGATACGTGCGTCAGAGCGGCGTCATGCCGCTGACGAGCCAGCGGCCGTCGTGCAACTCGGCGGTGACGCTCACTCGGCTCGAACTGGTGGTGGGTGCGGGGACCGTGGTGCTGACGGTGATCTGGTCGATGAACATCAGCAGGGTGACCCGGTCTCGGGCGGCGCTCAGCACTCCGGCGGACACGATGCGCGCCTTGGTGCTGACGCCCTTCTCCTTGGCGACCGGAGCGATGGTCTCGGTCACCAGGCGGCGGTACTCGTCCTGGAATGAGCCGGTCAGGCCGTCGACCGCGGCGAGATCACGATCGATGGTGTCGGCGCTGTAGCTGAGCATCTCGGCCACGACGCGACCGGCCTCGGGCGGTGCGTCCCGGCGCGCGGCGGCAACGGCGGCATCGCGGTGGTTGTCCCACACCAGGAGTCCGCCGGTGACCGCGAGGGCGGCGATGACCGCGACGATCAGCGCAATCATGTTGCGCCGCAGCATGACAAGGATTCTCCGAGGGAGTACTGATCGATCGGTCACGGCACGAACTCCACGCTCGACATTTTCGGGACGCCGTCGACATCCTTGATCTTCACCGCGAATCGGTAGGTGCGCTGTTCCTGCTGCCGGCTCTGGGTGTTGGTGACCTGGGCGTCGGCGGCGACCAGCACGATGCGAACACCGTCCGCGACGACGGCGCCGGAGCCGTCGTCCGCGGCGAGCGCCGCGGCCACGACCTGGCCGGAGGACAGCACGTCCGCGTCGCGGATGGTCTGCAGGTAATTGCCCGACTGGCTGTGCAACTCGTCCGCGAACGGCGCGGTCGTGATTTCTGCCAGGCGGGCGAAGTCGGCGTCGGCGGTGTCCCGCTTGATGTTGATGAGGGCGGTGACACCCCGGCGTGCGGTATCGATGACGGCGGCGTCGCCGTCCGCGATTGCCTGGGTTCTGCGATGGTCACGCAGGGCGGTTCCCGTAACCGATGCCGCGCCGATGAATGCCGCTACCAGGAGCAGGGCGGCGCAGATGCGAACAATTCGGCGGTTCGAAGGCGTGGGCGCGGAGAGCCGCAGCTCCGGGAAAGTGAACCGGGCGGCCGGCTTTCTCTCTCCCGCCGAGTGCTCGGAATCCTGTTCCGTGGCAGTCGGTTCGGATTCGATGGTCAAGGTATCGGAACTGTCAGCAAGGACGTCCATGACGCTTCCTGGGTGGTGGATGAGTTCACTGCGGGCTTGATGTCTATGTGCCGGTAGGCGTTTCCGTCGGGGGTCACGTACATCGGACTGCCGGGCAGGAATCGGGTGATGCCCGCCGGGGCCGCGGCCGGGGCCAGTTCGTTCGGGCCGTTGTTCCCGGAGGGCGGCACCGCGCCGTTCCGGCACTGTTCGGGGGTCGCCGCTCGCACGCCCGGGTTCTCGAGGCAGGGCAGGTTGCGCGCACCGCGCACGGCGAAGGGTGAATCCTGCGGGACGTTGCAGTACGGATCGGACTCGGTCACCGGGCTTTCGGTATCGGTGGGGCTGCGCCGCTCGTCGGCGGAGATGTACCCCGTGGTGCACGCGGCCGGGTCCTGGAGCTGCACGGCGAACACGACGCTGGCGGCGCCGTCGGCCACACCCCGTGCACCGGCGTTGTTCTGGGCCGCGATCATCGGGGGCAGTAGCACCAGGAGCTGCTCGATGGCGGGGTTGTAGGTCAGCGCGACCTGCCCGACCGTGGTCAGATTCGCCAGCAGCAACGGCAGGGTCGGAGCGAGTTCCTGAAACAGCCGGTCGACCTCGCCGGTCGCGCCGGGTCCGCGTTGCATGATGCCGCGCAGCGCCGGGTCCGCGAGGCTCAGCTGCTCGGTGAGTTCCGTCAGATCGGCTGCCCAGCCGCGTATTTCGTCGCTGCTGACGACCTGGGTGTCCAGCAGGGGAGTGAGCTGCTGAACCAGCGTGACGAGCGCGTCGCCGTCGGCCGCCATGGCGTCGGCGAACGCGACGGTGGAATCGAGCAGTGTGGCCAGATCCTGTCCCGCGCCGCCGAATCCGCGACCGGACTCCTCGAGGACGGTCCGCAGGGTGTCCGGCGGTATCGAGGCCAGGATCTTGCGGGTCTGTTCCAGGATCGGGCCGATCTGGTCGGCGACGCGAACCCGGTCGACCGCGATCGTGTCACCGTCGCCGAGGAAGGGACCCGTGCTGACCCGGGGTTGCAGGTCGACGTACTGTTCGCCGACCGCGGACATGCTGCGGACGCGCGCGGTCAGGTCGCGCGGCACCGGCACCGAGTCGATGAGCGACAGCGTGGCGGTGACACCGGCCGGTGTCAGGTCGACCGAGCTGACGCGGCCGATCGTGTGACCAGCGAAGGTGACATTCGCGTTACCGTAAAGCCCTCCGGCCCTGGGCAATTCGACGGTGACCCGGTAGCGGCCGATGGACAGGGCGTCCGGAATTCGGAGGTAGTAGATGCCGGAGAAGGTCGTCGCCACGATCGCGATGATCGTGAAGACGATGAGCTGAATGCGTACCAGGCGTGAGATGGGTCCGCTGGTGATCTGCTCGCCGGCGGTCGAATCGAGTTGCGGGGCGGTCCGATTCATCGTCCGCCTCCGGTTTCCGCGGCGGGAGCGAACGGGGTGCCGAACAACAGGCCCTGTTGCAGGCGCGGGAGGGTGAGATCCGCTTCGGCCCACAGGTTCATGTAGTCGCCGCGAATGCCTTCGGAGACGGCGACCGGGGGAAACGGGAAGGTGGCGAGCTGATTGAGATTGGCGATGAGATCGTCGCCGGTCGCGGTGATCTGCCGCAGAACGGGGAACAGGGCGGCGAGGTTGCGTTCGAGATCGCCGTGTACCCGCTGGACCAGCGTGACTCCGGCGTCGCCGAAGCGGGTGAGCGCGGCGAAGGCGGACGTGAGTTCCTGCCGGTGCGCGTTCAGCACCCCGAGGGCGGGATCGATCGCGGCGATGGCCCGGCCGATGCTGTCTCCTTCCCGGGTGAGCTGGTCGGCGAGCCGGTCGACGTTGTCCAGCGTGGCGATGATCGCCGCTCGTTGTGAATCCAGCTCGCCCAGCAGGATGTCCATTCGATCGATCACCGCGCCCATCGAATCCGTATGCCCGGCCAGCGCCTTGTTCGTCTCGGTGACGATGGTCTGCAGGTGGCCCAGCCCACCGCCGTTGAGCACCATCGACAGTGCCGCGAGGGTCTGTTCGGTGGTCGGGTAGTCACCGGCGCGCGCGAGCGGGATCACCCCGCCCGCCGCCAGCACCCCCTGCGGGTCGGCGGGTGCGGCGAGCTCGATGTGCGTGGTGCCGAGCAGGCTGGTCTGACCGATCTTGGCGGTGGCGTTGGCGGGCAGCGCGACATCGTGCTCGAGGGTCACGGTGACCAGCGCGTGCCAATCCCGGGTGGTGATGGCGGTGATCGAGCCGACCTCGACGTCCTTGACCAGCACGGGGGCGTTCGGGGTGATGGTCGTGACATCGGGCATCTCGATGACGATCCGGTAGCTGCCCGGACCGTGGCCCTTCATACCCGGCAGCGGCAGCGAGTTCACTCCGGTCCATTGACAGCCGGATACGGTGGCGCACAGCGTGATTCCGCACAGTAGCGCCAGCGATCGATGCGGATGGCGAGGGCGGCTCACCGCGGTTGTCCCGGGAGCAGCAGGTTCTGGAGTTCCGGGGGGCTGTAGACGAGTTGACCGGGACCCGCCCCGGTGCCGATGGTGGGATTGACGCTGAGCTGCGGGTAGTTCATTCGCAACGTGTTCAGCAGTGGGCCGAGGTATTGCTCGCACAACCGTGCTCCTTCCTCCGACGTGGCGTTCTCGAGCGCGGCCACGCCACCGCAGAGAAAGTTGATCGGGTTGCCGAAGTTCTGCAGCCCGAAGATTCCGGTCAGCGCGCCCTGGGCGGGGTTGTAGGTGTTGTAGTAGTTCGCCAGTGCCGTCGGCGCGCGATGCAACGCGGTCTCGAGCCCGTCGCGCTGGGCGACAAGGACATTCGTGGCGTCGACGAGCTGTTGTAGCTGTGTGGTCAGCCCGTCGCGATTGGTGGTGACGAAGGCTTGGATGTCGCCGATCGCGGCGTCGAGGGTGGTGAGGGCCGTGGACAGGTCGCTGCTGTTTCCGGCGAGCACCTCGGTGACCGCGGCCAGTCGTCCCTGGAACACGACGATCTGCTGTTCGCTGCCGGCGAGCGCGGTGGTGAACGCCTGCAGATTCCGGACGGTGCCGAACAGGTCGGCACTTCCCGCGGACAACGTCGACATCGTGGCGGAGAGCTGGTCGATGCTCGCGCGGAGCGTGTCGCCGTTGCCGTCCAGGGCCGCGGCGGCCGAGCCGAGGAACCGTGCGCCCGGACCGGTCGGGTCGGCCTCGTCCGGGGCCAGGGCGCCGGTGATCCGGTTCAGCTGTTCCTCGACCTGATCCCATTCCACCGGGACCGCGGTGCGCTCGAGGGGAATGTCGAGCGAGTGCCCGGCCTCCGCGCCGCCGGTCCAGGCGGGGGTCAGTTGCACGAACCGGGCGGCGACCAAACCCTGTGCCATGACGACCGCCTGCACGCCGGGCGGAAGCCGCAGTGTCCGTGGCAGTCTCAGTCGCACCTCCAGCCCGGTGCCGCGGGGTTCGATGGACTCCACCCTGCCCACCGCGACCCCGACCACGCGGACCTCGTCGCCGATGTAGAGACCGTTGGTCGCGGCGAAGTGCGCGGTGATCGTGTAGTAGCGGGATCGCTCCAGGACCTGATATCCGGCCAGGGCCGTGGCCAGCGCCAGGGCGGCGGCGGCCAGCCGGATCGCCCATCGCCGGCGGGTGGACATGGCGCCGGACCGCCGGCGCAGAGCGCGGAAACTGCTTCGGGTGATCATTTGACCTGCGGTATCGGTAGCGGCGCCGGCGGCAGGCCGAACACGGAATTGAGCAGGGGCTGGGTGAAGTCGCCGGGCACCAGGTTCTGGAGATAGGCGTAGAAGTAGGGTCCGCTGGCAACCGAATCGCCCAGCGTGCCGATGTATTTGGCCAGACCGTTGATGCTCTGCGCGACGTTGTCGCGGTTGTCGTTCAGCACGGTCAGGACCTGGCCGAGTTTGGCCAGCGCCGGAGCCAGATCCGCGTTCGTGTCGTGCACCAGGCCCGAAAGCTGTTGCGAGAGCTGGTCGATGCCGGTGATCAGGCCGCCGAGCGCCTGACTGCGGGCCTGCAGCTCAGCGAGCAGCGAATTGCCCTCCAGCAGTAGTGAATTGACCTGCGGCGCGCGTTCGGACAGCGCGGCGGACACGTGCTCGGCGCCCGAGAGCAGGTCGCGCAGCGCGGTGTCGCGCCGGTTGACCGACTCGGCCAGGCGTTTCATCCCGTCCAGGGCGGGGCGGACCTGCGGCGCGGCGGCGGTCAGAACGTCGGAGACACTGTCGAACGCCCGGGTCAACTGGTCGAGATCGATGTCGCGCAGGGTGTCGGTCGCCTCGTTGAGGACGCTCGGCAGGGTGTACGCCGAGCGTGTGCGCTCGATGGGAATGACGTCCCCCGAACGCATCCGGCCCGCGCCGTCGGGCGTCAGCGCGATGGTGCGGCGACCCAGCAGCGACGTGGTCTTGATGGCCGCGCCGGTCGTGTCGCCGAGCGCGATTCGCGGGTCGGCGGTGAAGGTGACGCGGGCGCGGCCGGTGTCGACGGTGATCTCGGTGACCGTGCCCACCCGCACGCCCGCCGCGGTGACGTCGTCGCCGACGAGCAGCCCGCTCGCGTCCTCGAACAACGCGCCGTACCGCTGAGTGGGTCCGGACAGCAGTGGCACCCTGTCGAATTGCAGGGCGAGCAGGCAACTCGCGACGGTCAGCACGAGCCCGATGAGCCCGACGCGCCCGGCCTGGGCGGGGGACAGGCGCTTCATCTCGGCGCACACCTTCCGGTCTTCTGATCGGTCACGTCGATGACCACCGGATTGCCGTCCGAGCCGGTGAGTTTGAAGGACAGGCCGCACAGGTAGAAGTTGAAGAACGAGCCGTAGGCGCCCATCCGGATGAGCTTGCGGTAGTCGTCCGGTATCCGGTCCAGCGCCGCGTCCAGGGTGTCGAGCTGGTGCACGGCCGGTGTGAGGGCGGTGTTCAGCTCGGTGACCGTGGCGGCCACATCGGGTCGCACGTCGGTGAGCAGCCCGGTGAACGCGTCGGCGGCGGCCGCGAGGCTGTCGACCGTGCGGCCCACGATCTCCCGGTCCCGGGCCAGGCCCGACACCAGTTGCTGGAGATGATCGAGCGTGCTGCTGAATTGGTCTCCGCGCGCGGCTATCTGGTTCAGCACGTTGTCGAGGTTGGTGATCACCCGCCCGATGACCTCGTCGCGATCGGCGAGCGCGCCGGTGACCGACCCGATGCGCTGCAGCACCTGGCCGATGGTTCCGGCTCTGCCCTGAAAGATCTGCAGCAGGGCCAGCGACAGTTCGTTGACCTGTACGGGATCCAGCGCCCGCAGCAGCGGATGGAAGCCACCGAGCAGGGCATCCAGATCGAGTGCGGGTGCGGTGTTCGGCGGCCGAATGGTCGCTCCCGCGGGCAGCACGGTCGTATCCGCCCCGCGCTGCAGCTCGAGGTACCGGTTGCCGACGAGGTCCTCGTACCGGATCACCGCCCGCGTGGAGGAGGTCGGGCGGTCCGCGGTGTTGATCGAGAACTCGACGTGGGCGTTCCGGTCCGACTCGTACCGGACCGAATCCACCGACCCGACCGGAACCCCCGCGATGCGCACCTTGGATCCGGCGGAGATCCCCGACGCGTCGGTGAACACCGCGCGGTAGGTATCGGAGTCGCCGCCGTTCACCTGCGTGAACACCAGAATCATCGCGCCGTTGATCACCAGCATGACCGTGACGAAGATGCTCAGCTTCACCAGATTCGCACGTTTCATCGGCCGGTCCCCAGTCCGAACAGCAGGCTCAGCAGATCCGGGGTGCGAAGCCCGACGCCCTGCCGCGACGGGTCGAACGGATTCACCCCGATATCGGTGACCAGATACGGCACGTTGACCACCGGATCGGTGGCGGGCAGCCCCATGCAGTGCGGCCCACCGGTGGCGTTCACCTCCGGCAGGTCCGCCGGATACGAGTAGGGCGAGGCGCCCGGTATCAGTCCGGCGAGCATCTTGATGCCGGGCTGGGCCGAGTAGGCGGCCGGGTTGGTGCGGTTTCCGGCGGCGATTCCCTTGAAGACACAGGGGATCACCGGGGAGTACAGCGCGAGCATCGCCGTGGTCGGGGCGAGGTCACGAAGGACGTCGGCGAGGCTGGAAGCGTTGCGCTCCAGCACATCCGCGCCCGAGTTGGCCACCGCGGTGGTTCCGGCCAGCAACGGCGTGAGTTGGCCCTGCTGGTCGGTGACGGTGCCGCCGGTCGTGGTGAGCGCCTGGAGTGTGCGCAGCAGTTCGGGTGCGACGTCGGCGTACACGCCGCTGGCCGCGGCCGAGCTGACCAGGAGTTCGGCGATGCCGGGATCGGCCGAATTCACCTGCGCCAGTAGCTCGGAGACATGATCGAGCGTCGCGCCCAGCCGTTCGCCCCGGCCCTGCAGGGCGGTCGCCATCGCACCCAGCGTCGATTCGAGCAGCGCGGGGTCCACCACCGTGAGCAGGTCGGTCAGCTGCTCGAAGATCGTGTTCAGCTCCACCGTGACGCGTGAGATGTCGATCGTCGCACCGGGGGCCAGTCGCCGGGGACCGGATTCGGCAGGGGCGGTGAGGGCCACGACCTTGGCCCCGAAAACGGTGCTGGAGCTGATCTCTGCCCGCACATCGGCCGGAATCGATTCCAGCGCCGAACGGCGCACGCGCAGCGTCAGTTCGGCCACGCCGCCGGTGCGATACTCGATGCCGGTCACCTCACCGACGTCGATGCCGGTCATGGTCACCTTCGCGCCGTCGTCCATGACCAGGCCGGCGCGGTCGGCGATCACGGTCACCGGCACCCAGTCGTCGAAGCGCTGTTGATAGGAGCCGATCACCAGCCAGCCGGTGCCCACGATTCCCGCGACCAGGGCGAGGGCGACAATTTTCGGCGTCGCCTGCCGCAACGCCGGTTTGACCCGATTGAGCACGGGATTCCCCTAACCAGACAGATGAAAGTTGCCGGTGCCGCCGTAGAGCGCGAGCGACACCAGAAGTACGACGAGCACCACACCGATCAGCGACATGCGCACCCCGCGCCCGACGGCGGCGCCCACGCCGGCGGGTCCGCCCGTGGCGGTGAATCCGTAGTGGGTGTGGATGAGCATGACCAGCACGGCGATGGTGAGCGCCTGGACGAACGACCACGCCACGTCGACCGGGTTCAGAAAGGTGGAGAAGTAATGGTCGTAGAGCCCGGGGGATTGCCCGAAGACCACGACGGTCGTGAAGCGTCCCGCCAGAAAGGACGCCATGAGCGCCAGCGAGTACAGGGGAACGATGGTGATCATGCCCGCCGCGATCCGCGTGCTCACCACGTAGGGCACCGGGCGCACCGCCATGGATTCGAGGGCGTCGATCTCCTCGGCGATCCGCATGGCTCCGATCTGCGCGGTGGCCCCGCTGCCGAGCGTCGCCGACAGCGCGATGCCGGCGATGACCGGCGCGGCGATGCGCACATTGATGAAGGCCGAGAGGAACCCGGACAGGGCCTCGATTCCGATGTTGCCCAGTGAGCTGAATCCCTGGATGGCGATGGTGCTGCCGGTCGACATCGTCATGAAGGCGACGATCGCCGCCGTTCCGCCGATCATCGCCAATGCGCCACTGCCCATGCTGATTTCGGCGACCAGGCGCAGCGTTTCGCCGGGATGTCTGGTGACCGCGCCCGGTATCTCGGCAATTGCTTTGATATAGAACAGAATTCGATTGCCGACGTCATCGACGGCCCGTGAGAAGGCGGACAATTGCCGTCGGGTGCGGCCGAATTTCCCGATCTGCGCGAGTGTCATGCCTAGTTGCCCCCGAAGCGAATGCCGACCGCGGTCACGATGGTGTTGACCACGAACAGTGCGATGAACGCGTAGACGACGGTCTCGTTGACGGCCTGCCCGACGCCTTTCGGGCCGCCGCTCACCGACAGTCCGCGATAGCAGGCGACCAGGCCCGCGATCATCCCGAACAGCAGCGCCTTCACCGCGGAGATGGCGAGTTCGGTTGCTCCCGTCAGCAGGGTGATGCCACCGGCGAACGCGCCCGGATTCACCCCCTGCAACAGCACGGAGAACGCGAATCCGCCGCTGATGCCGATGGCGCACACCAGTCCGTTGAGCAGGACGGCAACCATCGTCGAGGCTACGACTCGCGGAATCACAAGCCGCACAACGGGATCGATGCCCAGCACTGCCATGGCGTCGATCTCCTCGCGGATGACCCGGGATCCCAGGTCCGCGCACATGGCGGTCGCCCCGGCGCCCGCGACGATGAGCACGGTGACCATCGGCCCGACCTGCGTCACCGCGCCGAAGGCCGCGCCCGCGCCACTGAGCGAGGCCGCGCCGATCTCGCGCAGCAGGATGTTGAGGGTGAAACTGACCAGGACGGTGAACGGCACCGCCACCAGGACGGTCGGGACCATGGATACCCGGGCGAGCATCCAGCTCTGTTCGACGAATTCGGCGGTGCGGAATCTGGTGGTGGCCAGCCCGCGCACGACATCGCCGATCATGGCGAAGAACTGGCCTACTTCCCGGACGGGTGTTTCGAGACGTTCGAGCTGCATCGATGCTCCAGTGAGCCACTCGGATTCCGCGGCATTCGCGGTGTCGGCCGAGCGAACAGAAATGTGGACTGTTGCTATTACAGTGGGATCGACAATACCTCAGCGCCGCCGGGTTCTGCAGTCGATTCGGTGACCGGAATCGGTGGTTTCCCGGGGTGGATCAGCGCGGCGGCTGCGGTCCGGAACCGGGTTCCGCGGCCCAGAAGAGGCCGCGGAGCCGGACTATGTCGATCTTGCCGGTGGCGCCGTAGGGAATGCGCTCGTCCGAGTCGAGCAGCAACCACACCGTGGGCACCTTGAACGCGCTGAGCACCTCGCGGGCGGCCGCGCGCAGACCCGCCTCGGTGGTCCGGGCGGTATCGCAGACGACGGCCGCGCCGACGCGGTCGCCGTGGTGGCCGGGCACATTGGTCACGAAGACCTGGTCTACCCCGGCGATGCCGCGCAGTGCCTTCTCGACCTCGCTCGGGTACACCGTGGCTCCGCTGACCTTGAACATGTCGTCGAACCTTCCGTGGTAGAACAGGAATCCGGAGCTGTCGAGGCGTCCGAGGTCTCCGGTGGAGTAGAAGCCGTCGGGGGTGAACAGGTCCTCGCGGGCGCGCCCGCACATGCCGCGCAATACATGTGGTCCCCGCAGCTGGATCACCCCGACGGACCCGACCGGCGTCGCACGCCCGTCGTCCGGATCGACGATCCGGAGCTGCATGCCGGGAAAGGGTTTGCCGCAGCTGCCCCAGGCCGCCGGCGGCATATCGGTGTCGGCGGGCCAGCCGCTGTACGGACCGAACGATTCGGTCATGCCGAACAGGTTGGCGCGCGCGCCGGGCCTGGCGCGCACGTCGGCCGGCAGCAGCGCGTCGAGGCTGCCGACCCGCAGGGTGTGCACCCGCACACCGAGCGATTCCGCATGGCGTGCCAGGGTTTCGGCTTGGTCGGGCCAGCCGCGGAACAGCGTGACACCCTCGCGGCGCAGCAGGTCCAGAGTCGATTCCGGGAGCGGGACGGCCTCGGTGACGAGCGTGCCGCCCGCCAGCAGCGCCGAGAGCACGCCCCCGCCGAATCCGCCCACCCAGAAGAACGGCATGGGCAGATAGAGGCGGGTGCCGGCGTCTATCCGGCGGGCGTCGAGTCCGGAGCGAACCGCCGCGAACGCGTTGCCGTGGGAATGGATCACCCCTTTGGGCAGCCCCCGGCTGCCCGAGGTGAACATGATGACCAGGGGGTCGGCGGCGGTGACGGTTTCGGCCACCGCGTCGACGATTCGACCAGCGGCGGCACTCGCTTCCGTGGTGACGAGCTGCTCCACGGTCCACACCCGGCGCAGTGCCGGTAGCGACGGGTCGGGGAGGACAGCTTCGCCCCCGGGCGTGCGGCCCAGCTCGTCGAGATAGCGACGCCCGCGGAACTCCTCGACGGTCACCAGGCACTGCACGGCCGCGACTTTCAGCTGTGCGCGCAGTTCCGGCGGGCGCAGCAGGGTGCTCAACGGCACCAGCACGGCGCCGATCCTGGTCAGCGCCAGCGCGATCTGCACCCATCGGGTGCCGTTGGGCAGCAGCACACCGACGCGGGTGCCCTTGCCGACCCCCGCGTCCAGCAGGGCGGCGGCCAGCTCGCCGGTGGTGGAATCGAGCCGGCCGTAGGTGACTCGCAGCTCCGGATCGATGACCGCCGTCGCGTCCGGTGTGCGCGTGGCGCGCTCACGCACCACCCGGTGCATGGTGTCCGGTGCGGAGACAACGGAGTCCGGCCGCGGTGGCCGTTCGCACCGGCCGAGGACGTAGACGAAATCATCCTCGTCCAGGCGAACCAGCTCACCGGTGTGGAACCAGCCGTCGGGGTCGAAACACTGCTCTCGGCCGTGCCCGTGGTAGCCCTGCATCACGCCGGGCCCGCGAACGCACAGTTCGCCCGCCGCCCCGGAGGGCGCCGCCGCGCCGGTCTCCGGGTCGGCGAGCTTGATCTCGAAGCCCGGGGCGATCCGGCCGAACGAGCCGCGCCGGCGCTCGGGCTGGTCGGACTCGTCGCCGCTGAGCAGCACCGCGCCGCCGGTTTCGGCCATGCCGAGCGTGTCGTGCCGCAATTGGGGGTCGGCCGGGCGGACGTCGCCGCGGATGATCGGGTAGAGCGTGCCGCGTCGGACCGATGACAGATCACGGTGGGGAAAGCTCGGGTGCCGGGCCAGGTGGGCGACGGCGGCGGCGGATCCCAGTGTCCGGTTCGGCTTTTCGGACTCGAGCAGGCCGAGCGTGGCGCTCGCGTCGGTTGTGCTCGAGCACAGCAGGGTGGCCCCGGCGACGAGCGTCGCCACCAGACCGGAGGCGAATCCGTCGATCGAGAAGAACGGCGACGTGGTGAAGGTGACGTCCTGCGCGGTCACGTCACGGACCCGATTCAGGGTGCGCTGATGGCCCAGCAGTGAGCCGTGGGTGTGCACCGCGCCCTTCGGCGCGCCGGTCGAGCCGGTCGTGTAGACCACGGCGAGCGGGTCGGCTTCCCGCACATCGGATTCGAAGGCCGCGAGCAGGTCCGGCGGCACCGTCCGAGCGAGCTGCTCGAGCTCGGCGATATCGCGCAGAAACCGTGATCGCACGGGAGCGCCGCGCAGCGCGACGTGGCGCAGCTGCGGGACCGTGGGGCAGAAGAGTTGTCCGCGCGCACCGATCTCGGTGCCGTCGAGGATGTCCCGGAGACGTTCGACGAAATCGTGCGCGCGATGGGATTTGGTCCCGAGCAGGATCCGCACGTCGCTGTGCGCCAACCGCTCTCGGAGTTCCGCCGTCGCGGCCGTCGTGGACAGCGGCACCACGACCGCGCCGATGCGGGCCGCTGCCAGGGCTCCGATGACGAATTCCGGGCCGTTCGGGTACAGGAGGCCGACGTGCGTGCCCTTGGCAGCGCCCAGGGCGATCAGCCCGCGCGCGAGCGTGGCCGACCGGCGCTCGGCTCCCCGGTAGGTCAGGCGGTCCGCATCGCAGATGAGCAGCGGGCGATCGGGGTGCACGCGGGTGGCCTCGCGCAGCACCGATCCGACGAGCGGCTCGAATCCGGTTCGGTCGTCGACGGTGCTCATCAGCGGATCCTCGGCGCGACGGTGGTCGATCCGTTGACGGGAGGTCGCGCGGCCAGTTGGGCCGTGCCCAGTGGGTTTCCCAGTCGCGTGTAGATGAGTCCCTGGTCGAGCGCGGCGCGGTAGGGCTTGTCCAGCGACTCCCAGATCGCTTTCACCGTGCCCTGGGTGGCGGCCGCGGGCTTGGCCGCGATGGTGACCGCGATGTCGTGCGCACGGGCCCAGAGCCGGTCGGCGGCGACCACTTCCGAGACGAGACCGATGCGCAGCGCGGTATCCGCACCCACCCGTTCGTCATTGCCCATCAACGCGATCCGCAGCGTCTCGGCCAACCCGATCCGGCGGCGCAGGCCGATCGGCTCCAGCGCCGACACCAGGCCGGTCGAGACATGGGAGTCGAAGAAGGTCGCGTCCGAGGAGCAGATCACCACATCGGCCTCGTTCACGAAATAGAACCCGCCCGCGGTGCACATCCCCTGCACCGCGCAGACCACGGGTTTCCACATCTTCTGCCATTTCGGGCTGAGCGCCTCACCGGGATCTTCGTGGTGCCAGACGCTCTCGGGCTGTCCGTAGGAGCTCTTGATGTCCAGACCGGCGCTGAAGGCACGGGGGCCGGCCGCGCGCAGCACCACCGCGTTGACCGAGTCGTCCAGTTTGACCGTGCGCCATGCCCGGGCCATCTCCTCGCACATCGTGCGATTGAAGGCATTGAGCCGGTCGGGACGGTTCAGCGTGATCGTCGCGACCCGATCCGTGGGATCGATCGCCAGCAGGATGGTCTCGAACTCGGTGCTCATTCGCCTTCTCCGATCATCGGCCGTGGAAGTCCGGTGCGCGCCGTTCCCGGAATGCGGCCAGTCCCTCTTTGAAATCCTGAGTGCGACAAGCCAGTTCGAGATCGAAGAGCTCCTGGTTCAGCGCCTGGGGCAGCGTCGCATGCTGACCGTAGGCCAGGGCCTGTTTGGCGAGTCCGATCGCGATCGTGGGGCCCGAGGCCAACCGGGCGAGCAGATCGGCGGTGGCGGCGTCGAGATCGCCGGCGGGGACCTGGTCGTGAATCAGTCCCCAGTCGGCCGCCCGTGCGCCCGGCACCTTCTCCCCGAGCAGCAGCATCCGTCGTGCCCGGGGGAGCCCGATCAGCCTGGGCAGCAGCCAGGTCGATCCCGAGTCGGGGCTGAAGCCGCGACTCAGGAACGGCTCCCAGAACACGCTGTCCGACGCGGCGATCGTGAAATCCGCGGCCAGGGCCAGGTTGCAGCCCAGTCCCGCGGCCCAGCCGCGCACGCTGCACACGACGGGCAGGTGGATGGTGTGCAGCAACTCCACCACCCGGTGGGCGGTGAGCGGGATACGGCGGACCAGGTCCCCGGTGCGCGGGCGCCGGGCGCGGGAGTTCGAAGCGACCCAGTCGACGCCGGCACAGAAGTCATCGCCCGCGCCGGTCAGATGAATCGCACGCAGCGAGTCGTCGGTGGCCGCATCCGTCAGAGACGCGACGAGCGTCTCGATCATGCTTTGGCTCAGGCTGTTTCGCTGCGCACGGCGATCCAGGGTGAGATGCAGGACTGCTCCGTCCCGAGACGCCGTCACCGATCCAGCTGTTGCGGATTCGGATTCTTCGGACATCTGGCCCCCGTTTCGCGCTCACATAGATGCTCATACTGTTTGACATACGGTAGCCAATACCGTTGTCTTAAGCACAAGATAGCAAGCGGGCGCGGGTGACGAAAGAGGATCTATGGCGAAGAGCGGATTCGGCGCGGAACCCCTCGCGGAGACCGTCGCCGCGGCGAGTGTGCTGCGCCGGCTGACCGGACTGCTACTGGCGCAGGAGCGCCCGCACGCGGGCATGGACGCGATGCTGGCGACATTGGCGGAGTGGGAACGCGATCTCCGGGCGACCGCCCCGGGCGACGACCGGCCCCGCATAGGCGACGAGGCCGATGACACACGGCGGATCTACCTCGGGCACGCCTTCGACATCGGGGCGTACAACCCGGTCTTCCCCGAATACGAGTTCGACCGGATCGAGGACGGGACCGCCTGCGGCAGGGTCACTTTCCCGCTCGCCTACGAAGGGCCACCCGGGTTGGTGCACGGCGGGTTCATCGCGGTGTTCGTCGACTGCGCGACCCAGCACCAGAACTGTGCGGTGGGCCTGTCGGGGAAGACCCGGTCGATGACGGTCACCTATCGCCATCCCACGCCGCTGCTGACCGAGCTGCGCTTCGAGATCGAGCGATCGGTGGGCGAGCGCGGGGTGGACTCGACGCTACGGCTCCACCGGGGGGACGAGTTGCTGTGTGTCGGCGAGGTCAGTGCGGTCGGACTGCGGCCCGCCGAGCTGTCCGGGGCGAGCTTCGGCACCCGCCGGCTCGCCCCGTGAGCATGCGAATCAGTCCGCGGCGACCGTGCGGGCGCGAGTGGTCGTCTTCTTGGCGACGGTCTTGGCGCCGGCCGTCTTCTTGGCGGCGACCTTCTTCGCCGCGGCCTTGACCGGAGCGGCTGCGGCGGGGACCCGCTTGGCCGCAGCCCGTTTCGCCGGAGCCTTCGCGGGGGCGGCCTTCCCGGCCTTCGACTTCGACCCCGTCTCGATCAGGCGACTCGCGTTGTCCAGCACGCAATCCAGGCCGAACTGGAAGTTCCGGTCGTCGGGCGCACCGCTCTGATGCCCCTGCGCCCGGGCCCGGGCGAGCAGCGGGGTGGTCTCGGTCGAGATGGTGAGGTTCTCGTAGTACGCGCTCGGACCCTCGCCGGATTCCTGATTTTTGTCGTGAAGACGTTGCAGCACAACGGATCCGCGGACGTGCAGCTGGACGGCGGAGTAGGTGTCGACCGCGTCCCCGAGCGACAGTCCCGCCTCCATCAGGCTCGCGATCACGCCCTCGGTCTGGGTGGCGCCGACCTGGGCGGCCTCGGCACTCAGGGACGACCTGATCAGGATCAGATCGCAGAGGATGGGGCTGGCCAGGAAGGCCCTGCGCATCGTCCAGGCGTGTTCGGTGAGGGTCTCTCGCCAGTTGCCCGCCTCGATGAAGGGCGGTGGCGCGGAGATATCGTCGACGAGCTGGCCCAGCGCGCGGTCGGTCATCGCGTTGAGCAGGTCGTCCTTCTTGCGGAAATACCAGTAGATACTGGTGACTCCCACATCGAGGTGCTTCCCCAGCATGGGCATGCTCAGGTTGTCCAGACCCACCTCCGCGGCGAGTTCGAACGCGCCCTCGAGGATGTCGTCGGGATTGAGAGACCCTCGCTCGCGACGCGGCCGCTTCTCCACGGTTGCCCGCTTCGCCATGTTTCCGCCACCTTCGTGAAGTTCGATCCCGTGCAACGGTTTGCTGTGCCGGTGCCGCGGGTGCGACTTCGATCGAAGTCACCACAGTAAATGATACCGCGAGTACAACTACATCCTCGCCGGAGCCCGGCCCCGCCGTGTCGCGAACGGCGATCGGGGCGGTGTCCGGGCCCGGTGGTGGTCGCGCAACGTCCTACAGTACGAGCCTCACTGGATCTCAGGGCCGGGAATCGAAATCACTTACCCGCCTTCGCCGCTTCCTCCCGTGCGATCCGCTCCTCGTGGTTGCGCACCAGCTCCCGGAAACCGACGGGCTTCCAGCCGGGTTTGGGCTGCACGCCCCACTCGTCGCGGGCCGTGGTCTGTCCCGCGCCTTCGGCCTTGCCGCCCAGCGGCGGGGCGTTGAAGTCGGTGGGCTGCTCGCATTCGAGGGTGTCGTCGGAATAGCGGACCTTCATCATCTCGCTACAGATCTCGGTCAGAGACAGCGTCGGCCACCCCAACCACAGCGCGAGCGCGGGAACGGTGAACGCGCCCTCGATGACCAGAACGAACAGGCAGACGAACACGCCGCGCTGGACCCACTTGTGAATGCCGGCGGCGGCGGGTGTCGTTCCGAGCGGCAGGCTTTCGGGCGCGGCGCCCTCGGACGGTGATGCTGAAATGCTCATGGTTTCCTCTCGGGGCCGAGGAGTCGGCGGCCGGGTCTAGTCGGAGAAGATCTCGCGATTGACCGTGTGCAGGTAGGGGATCGCCAGGAAGGGTGAGATGTAGAAGATGTCGTAGAGCCACCAGCCGATGACCGGCAGCACCACACCGGCGAACCGGACATCGGCATATACGGTCATGTTCGCGACGTAGCCGACCCAGATCACGACCCCGAACCAGCAGGTGACGATCAGCCACTGGTGTCCCCAGCGCTTCATCTGCAGGAAGGCGATCGCGGCGGCCACGCGCATCGGGAAGACGACCAGAATCAGCGCGACCTCCCAGCCCTTCTCGCCGGGCGCGGACGATCCGCCCACCCACAGCTCGTTGTAGTGCCACCAGTAGCCGCCGTCGAAGAAGTTGCCCCACCCGGCGAAGAACACGCGGGTGACGAGGGTGTGACTGGCGAACAGGTCCAGTACCCAGCCGATGCTGTTGAGGAAGGCGTCGATGAGGATCAGATAGCCGAGCAGCGTCACCAGAATCGGCCGGACCGACAGCCCCGCCTGTTGCGCCCGGCGTTGCAACCAGATGCCGCGCAGGAACAGTGGCAGCCCGGCCAGGCCCAGCACATAGGTGCCCATCAACGCGGTACCGGCGATGAGCCAGCGGTCCGCGCGGCGCTGCGCGTCCCTGCTTTCCGCGTCGTGTTGATCGAGGGCTCCGCCGGATGCGACTCCGGATGACGCGTCGCCGCGGCGGAGGAAGGAGAACGTCGGCATATTCATGGGCGACTACCAGTCTCTGGTGAGGAACATGCGCATCTGAATGACGAACATCAGCAGCAGGTATCCGTAGATGGTGAGTTGGAAGACGATCAGCGCGCGACGGCGCCGGCGGTCCTGTTCGTTCATGGTGGTGTTCTCCCGGGTTGTGCTACAGGGTCGAGCCGTCGGCGAGCAGGCTGGCCGCGGCGATTTCGCGGAGCCCGTCGTGAATGGCGCCGTCGCTGCTCAGTGGTGCGAGGACGCACGCCCGCGCCGCGTCGAGCTCGGTCGCTCCGGCGACGATCAGGCGGGCGGCGGTGACCAGCGTCCGGGTGGACGGGGGCTCGAAGTGGAACACCTCGTCCGCCGCGCGAATAGTGTTGGCGCAGTGCACCAGTCGCTGGGCGACGGGGTGCTCGACGCCGGTCTCCGCGACCACCACGCCGGCCTCGCGATCGGGCGGGAGATAGTCCATCGTGACGGTCACGAAGCGTTGCCGGAACGACGGTTTGAGCTCTTTGAGCGAGCTGCGGAAGGCGGGGTTGTAGGAGCAGACGAGCATGAAGGACTCGGGCGCGTGCACCACTTCGTCGGCGCGGTCGAGAAACAGGGTGCGGCGATGATCGGTGAGCGAGTGCAGGATGGCCAGTGAATCGTGCCGCGCCTCGACTACCTCGTCCAGGTAGCAGATCGCCCCGGCCTTCACGGCACGGGTGAGCGGACCGTCGTTCCAGACCACGTCGCCGCCGGTCACCAGGAATCGACCGACCAGATCCGAGCTGGTGAGATCGTCGTGGCAGCTGATGGTGACCACCGGGCGGCTCAGCAGCCGCCCCATGTGCTCGACGAACCTGGTCTTTCCGCAGCCGGTGGGTCCGTTGAGCATGACCGGAACCTGTTGCGCGAAAGCCTGCTCGAACAGCTGAACCTCGGGTCCGCCGGCGTAGTAGATATCGGATGTCATCTGGCGACCAACTCTCGATGGATATGTGCGAGGACGCGGGGCAACTCGTCCACTCGCCGAATGCGCTGTGAGCGATGGATTCCGAATACCTCGGGCAGCGGATCGACGCGGACGGGCCCGACGCCGATGTAGTAGATCGACACGCCCGCTTCCTCGGCTTCCTCGAGTGCGTGCGCGACATCCGCCCAGGCATAGCGGCCCTCGTACCCCTCGTCGGACATGAGGCCGTCGCCGATGACGATGAGCTGACGCCGCTCGGCGGGTTGTTCCAGCAGCCGCCGGGTCAGGTGGCGCAGGGGCGCGCCGAGCCGGGTGTAGCCGGCGGTGGACAGTCCCGCGGCGCTCGGGTCGAGAAAGTGACCGTCGTGGAAGTCCTTGAGGCAGCGCACATCGACGTGGTGCCGGGTGTTTCCGGTGAACGTGAACAGGGCGTGGCGTTCGCGCGCGAGGGTCATGGCACGCGAGAGCGCGTCGGCGCAGGCGAGTTCCACCTGGAAAACGCGGCCGCCGTGCACACCGAGCGAGGAACTGGCGTCCAGCAGCACGGCGGTGGCGACATCGCGGGAACTGGGCAGCAGTTCGCGAAATACCCGCGCCTCGGTGGGATGCCCGGTGGCGCGGTCGACGAAATGGCTCACGTAGCGGTCGATATCGAGGTCGGACCCGTCCTCGAGACCGACGCGCATGGATCGGTGCGTGTGTTGCTCGAACCAGCGGCGGATGTCCGGGGCGACCGCGGCGACGGGCCGGGCGTGTTTCGCGCGGGCGCGCTCGAGGACCGCCACGTGGTCCCGCAGAAAGTCCGAGGTCCAGAGGTTCCACTCCGGATAGGGAATACCCGCACGCTGATCGGGCCGAATCTCGATGTCGTCGTTCTCGGGGCGGCTCGGCGGCGGGAGGTTGACCGCCCGTGCGCCGCCTTCGCCGCCCACGGGTACCGACGCCGGGCGGCGCGTGTCACTGCGCTGGGATGTCCAGGGCATTCGGCCGTGGACGCGGCGGACCGTCGCGGCCAGCCGGCCGCGAGCGCGCCCGGCCAGCGGCAGTTCGCCGAGTAGCGGATGCTTGGGAAGTTGCTCTCGGGATCGAGCCAAACGCACTGCCCGGGAAATGATTTCGTCGCCGCTCAAATCTTGACCGGAGAGCTCGAGGCCGGGCAGCCGGTGCCGTAGTTCGGGCAGCAGGCCGGGTAGCCGGTCGGCGATCCAGCCCGCCGCGACCCCGCCCTCGACGATCGAGACGGCGCCGCGCTCGCGCGGCGAGAGTTCGTGCAGGGCATAGTCCGCGATGCGTTCCTTCGACGGTGCGCACTGCAGCGCCACCCCGCAGGTCAGGGTGCTCCGGGTCCAGTCGGCGGCGACCGCCGGGTAGGGGACGTGCACGACGGTGTGATCGGCGTTCAGCCCGAATCCGCGCCGTTCCCCGGTCACCAGCCGGACCCCGGTCCGCCGGCGTTCGGAGAACGCGACGGCCGTCAGCGCACAGCTGCGCTCGACCGCCGAGGCATGGGCGTCGGTCATGGCGGATCACCCGAGCAGCGTTGGGCGACAATTGCTTCCACCATGATCAGAAGGTTCCGATATTGCTCATGACCCAGTACCAGAAGGCGATGATCGCGATCACCGCGCCCCAGGCCAGAAGCAGTCGCAGGAGGTCCAGCAGCATGGTCGTGTCTCCGCATCGGTTGGTGTGCGCGTCCGGCCCGGGTGCTCATCGGGGCTCCAGGCTGCGCAGGGTGGTGAGGATGTAGCTGTCCAGGGCGGCCGTTCGGACCGCCTTGGAGCCGGTGGTGGTGGTGAGCAGGGCGTACAGGCCGAGCAGGAAGAACACGGCGCTGTAGTAGGGCTCGACCGCGTTCTGGGCCTCGCCGCGCTCGCCCGCCCGGGCGATCTCCTCGGCCACCAGGGCGATCACGGGATGTTCACGCCAGGTGTCATCGAGTGGTCTGGTCGGCGAGAAGTGCACCGAGAGAAGGTCTTTGAAGAGCAGAGGACCCAATCGGCGTTCGAGGGAGACGATCAACCTGATCGCCTCGGTCAAAGCCGCGGGAAGGTCGTGCGGCGAGGCGAGGAATCGGCCCAGCTCCTTGGCGATCCGGGCTTCCTCGCGCTGCTCCAATTCGAGCAGCACGTGTTCTTTGGTGGGGAAATGGAAGTAGAAGGTTCCGCGCGCCACCCCCGCGGCCTCGACGATGACGGCTATATCGCCGTCGGTGGCGCCGGTCTTCTTGAATTCGGCCACGGCCGCGTCCAGGATCCGGCGCCGAGTCTGCAGGCGCTGAGCCGCTCGGCTCTGTGGCTGTTCCTGAGTTCTGCTCATGGCCGGTTCTTACTTGCGCCGACGACCGGTGTCAAACCAGTGCCGAACTGGCGTTGCTGTATTGCATCGAAAGTGCTTCTGCGACAGTCGATTCAAGTGCTCGTAGTGTCCGTTCGTACTCCCTTATGTTGACAGATGTCAGTGAATCGAGTCAATAGCCGGTTCCCTGTCGGGTGGTAGATCTGCCCGGCGATCACAGCCGGTACTCGGGCAGCACCCCTTTGCCGATGATTCGTTTCTGGATCTCACTGGTGCCCTCGCCGATCAACATGAACGGGGCCTCGCGCATGAGGCGCTCGATCTCGTACTCGGTGGAGTAGCCGTACCCGCCGTGAATGCGGAAGCTGGCACGGGTCACCTCGTTGCAGTATTCGCTGGCAAGGTATTTGGCCATCCCGGCGGCGACGTCGCTGCGCGCCCCGGAGTCCTTCAGACGGGCGGCGTTGACCATCATCAGGTGCGCGGCCTCGACCTTGGTTGCCATCTCCGCCAGGGCGAAGGCGATGGCCTGGTGATCGATGATCGGGCGGCCGAAGGCGGCGCGCTGCTGCGCGTAGCGGGCGCCGAGTTCGAACGCGCGCAGCGCGATTCCGCAGGCGCGCGCCGCGACATTGACTCGCCCGACCTCGACGCCACTCATCATCTGTTTGAAACCCGCGCCGGGGCGGCCCCCGAGTACCGTCGCCGCCGGCGTGCGGTAGTCGTCGAAGAGCAGCTCGGTGGTGTCGATGCCCCGGTACCCCATTTTGGGGATCTTCCCGGGAATGGTCAGGCCCGGGGCGACCGTGCCGAGGCCGGTCGGCTTCTCGACCAGGAAGGCGGTGAGGTTCTCGTGCGGGCGTTCGCTGCCCTCCTCGGTCCGCACGAGCACCGCGACCAGATTGGCGGTGGATCCGTTGGTGAGCCACATCTTCCGGCCGTTGATCGTGTAGTCGCCGGTCTCGTCGCGCACCGCTTTGGTCTTGATGGCGGCGACGTCGGATCCGAGTTCGGGTTCGGACATCGAGAACGCGCCGCGCACCTCGCCCGTGGCCATGCGGGGCAGGTAGCGGCGCTTCTGATCGTCGGTGCCGTGGTGCTGGATCAGGTGCGCCACGATGAAGTGCGTGTTGATCACGCCAGAGACGCTCATCCAGCCGCGAGCGATCTCCTCCACGCACAGCGCGTAGGTCAGCAGGGACTCGCCCAGCCCCCCGTACTCCTCGGCGATGGTGAGCCCGAACAGGCCCATCTCCGCCATGCGGTCGACGATGGCCCCGGGATAGGTGTCGGAGTGTTCGAGGTCCTGGGCGACGGGGATGATCTGCCGGTCCACGAAAGTGCGCACGGCCGCGAGGATCTCGGTCTGTGCGTCGGTCAGGCCCGGGGTCTGCGCCAGCTTCACGACAGCACCACCGTCAGGGTTTCGGCGATACACACAGGTTTGACCTGCCCTTCATTCTCGATGGTCCAGCGGACCGTGAGCACCGTGCGGGTGTCCTGCACCGTGACCTGCGCGATGGTGGCGACGGCTCGAATCGCGGTGCCGGAGCGCACCGGAGCGGGGAAGCGATAGGTGTTGCCGCCGTAATTGATTCGCGCGGAGCCGAAGTCGAGCGCATAGAGCTCCGCGCCCAGTACGGGTAGCAGCGAGAGGGTGAGGTAGCCGTGGGCGATGGTCGCGCCGTACGGGCCGGTGCGCGCCCGATCGGGATCGGTGTGAATCCACTGACCGTCGCCCGTCGTGGCGGCGAAGGAGTCGATCTGCGCCTGGGAGATGGTGCGCCACGGACCGGGTCCGATGGATTCGCCCTGCGCGGCCAGCAATTCGGCCGCCGAACCGAAGACCCGCATGTTCATGCCACCCGCTCGAAGATCGCGGCCAGACCCTGGCCGCCGCCGATGCACATGGTCTCCAAGCCGTATCGCAGTTCGCGCCGGTGCATTTCCCGGGCCAGCGTCGCGAGCATGCGCCCGCCCGTGGCGCCGACCGGATGGCCCAGTGAGATGCCGGAGCCGTGCACGTTGACGCGGTCGAGGTCGTCCGCGCCGAACTTCCACTCACGCAGGACCGCCAGGGCCTGCGCGGCGAACGCTTCGTTGAGCTCGATCAGGTCGATGTCGGACAGAGCGAGCCCGGCGCGGGCCAGGGCGGCATCGGTGGCGGGAACCGGGCCGATGCCCATGATGCCGGGCAGGACCCCCGACACCGCCCAGGATTTGAGCGCCACCAGGGGAGTCAGACCCAGTTCGTGCGCCTTCGCCCGGGTGGTGACCAGGCACATGGCTGCCGCGTCGTTCTGACCGCTGGAGTTGCCCGCCGTCACGGTGGATTCGGGATCCTGCCGGACGCGCATCGGGGTGAGGGCGGCCAGGGCGTCCACGGTGGTGTCGGCGCGGGGGTGTTCGTCGGTGTCGAACACGCTCTTCCTGCCTCGCACGGTGATCGTGGCCGGGATGATCTGTTGCGCGCACGCGCCGCCGGTGATGGCGGCCACGGCACGCTGATGGGAGCGCACCGCGAGCGCGTCCTGCTCCGCGCGCGAGATCTCGTAGGTGCGGCGCAGGTTCTCCGCGGTCTCCACCATGCCGCCGGGTACCGGATAGTGTTGCCCGCCCGCGGTTTCGCGGCCGCGCGCCAGCCCGTCGTGCATACGCACACCGGTGCGGGCGCCACCCCAGCGCATGTCCAGGGAGTAGAACGCGGTGTTGCTCATGCTCTCCGCACCGCCCGCCACGACGACCTCGTTCGCGCCGCCGGCGACCTGCAGGCACGCCTGGATCACCGACTGCAGTCCCGATCCGCAGCGCCGGTCGATCTGCATGCCGCCCACGGTGATCGGCAAGCCGCTGTCGAGGGCCACGACCCGGCCGATGGCCGGGGCCTCGCTGGTGGGGTAGCAGTGTCCGAGGATGACGTCCTCGATGAGTTCCGGGTCGATCCCGGTGCGGTCCAGGAGCCCGCGCAGGGCGATGACGCCGAGTTCCACGGCGGTCTGCTCGCGGAACATCCCGCCGTAGCGGCCGATGGGGGTGCGAACGGGTTCGCAGATCACTGCTTCACGCATGGAATCGCTTTCCGGGAGAGGGGAAGTCGGCGGTCAGGACCGCGTGGACGATGCCGGGGGACGCGTCCGCGGCGGCCAGCTCGAGCGTGACCCCATCGCCGGGTTCGTTCCGACGTCGCACGCGTGCCGGATCCGCGCAGAACAGCGGGGCCAGATTGCGATGTCGCAGTCGCGCCGGGCTCGTGCCGGGGCGTTCGAGCCGGATCACCTCGGCCAGCGCGAGGGTGATGAGCGGGCCGTGCACGACCAGATTCGGGTAGCCCTCCACGGCGGTGGCGTAGGGCCAGTCGTAGTGGATGCGATGGGCATTGGCGGTGGCGGCGCTGAAGCGCATCAACACGGTGGGGTCCGTGCGCAGTTCCCAGTCCCAGCGTCCGGATCTGCGCAGCGGAGCGCCGACGGGCTCCACGGCACGGGGGAGTGCGGACGCCCTCGGTTCGGCGTCGGCGTCGCGGTACAGCAGCTGCTGCCGCTCGACCACCGCCGGGGCATCGCCGTCGGCGAACAGCCGAATCTCCACCTCGACGATCACGAGCGGTCCGCTGCGACCGGACTTGGGCGTCACCGAGGCGACCCTGGCCTCGCGGCGGACGGTCGCGCCGACGTGGATGACACCGTGCCGCTCGACCGTGCCACCGGCGAACATGCGGCGCGGCAGTTCCACGGGCGGCAGGAAATCGCCGCGGGCGGGGTGACCGTCGGGGCCGATCAGCGTGGATACCGGCCAGCGCGCGAGCGCGACCCAGTGCCACAGCGGCGGCAGCGGATCACCGGCCTTCGGTGCGGGCGTGCCGGTGTCGAGCAGAGCGGACAGGGCGGACACCGCGGCCGGGTCGATCACTTCCTCGGACACGACCGTGGACGGCTGCCAGGGGGTCACATGAACCGCCCGCCGGTCACTTCCAGGGTCGTTCCGGTCATGTAGGAGGACATGGCCGAGGCCAGGAAGAGGGCGACCTGGGCGACCTCTTCGGGCTCACCGGCGCGGGACATGGGTATCTCGGCCAGCTTGGAGTCCCACACCTGCTGCGGCATAGCGGTTGTCATCGGCGAGCGGATCAGGCCCGGCGCGATCGCGTTGACGCGCACGCCGTGGCGTGCCGTCTCCTTGGCCGCGGCCTTGGTCAGTCCGATGATGCCCGCTTTGGCGGCGGAGTAGTTGGTCTGCCCGGCCATGCCGACCTTGCCCGAGAGCGAGGAGATGTTGATGATGCTGCCGCCGCCGGGGTTTTCCCGCATGATCTCCGCCGCGGCCCGGGTGCCGTTCCAGGTGCCCTTCAGATGCACCCCGATCACCCGGTCGAAGTCGACCTCGGTCATCTTGCGCATCGAGGCGTCGCGGGTGATGCCCGCGTTGTTCACCATGATGTCCAGGGAGCCGAATTCCGCACGCGCGGTGTCGATCAGGCGGGTGATGTCCGCGGCGTCGGTGACGTCGCAACGCACCGCCCGGACCGCGCCGGGCATCGTCGCGACGGTCTGCAGTCCGGAGGTCACGGCACCGGGATTCAGGTCACCGACCACGACGCGAGCGCCGGCATGCAGGAAAGCGGCGGCGATGGCGTAGCCGATGCCCTGCGCACCGCCGGTGACGACGGCGACGCGATCTGCGAGTAACGACATGTTCGGATCTCTCTTCGGGACTTGCGGATTCGGGCAGAGGGAGTGGCGGACTCGGGGCGGCCGCGATGCGAGGGAGAGCGGGCACGCTTTCCGGCATTGCTATTGAAGCCATTATCGTAAGCGCGACGGGATGATTCCGGAAGACCTCTTCCGGCAGTTGCGGACGGTGTTACGGTTGCCATTACTGGAGTGGATTCGCACAAGTTGCCGGGAGACAGTGATGCCGCAGGTCGTAGGGTTCATCGGGGCCGGGCGAATGGGTGAACCCATGGTCGTGCGGCTGATCGGGGCCGGTCATCGGGTGGTGGTGCTGGCCCGGCGCGCGGAGGTGCGGGAACGCCTGGGCGCGTGCGGAGCCGAGGTCGTGCGGACGATCGCCGAGGTGGCCGAGGCCGCCGATGTGGTCGTCGTGTGCGTGTTCTCGGACCCGCAGCTGATAGACGTACTGGGCGGGCCGTCGGGCCTGCTGGCGACGGCGAAACCGAGCACGATCGTGGTCTCGCACACCACCGGCTCGGTGGGGACGGTGCGCGAGCTGGCCGCGGCCCATCCGGATGGACCGGTGCTACTGGACGGACCGGTGAGCGGCTCCGCGCAGGACATCGCGGCGGGCAGGCTCACGGTGCTGCTGGGCGGTCCCGGCGAGTCGGCCGAGGCCGTGCGCCCGGTGCTCGAGAGCTACTCCGCGCAGATCATCGCGACCGGCGCGCTCGGGACCGCGCTGAACGTGAAACTGGTGAACAACGCCTTGTTCGCGGCGAATTCGCAACTGGTCGCCGAAGCCGCGCGGGTGGGACGTCAGCTCGGCATCGACGATCGCGATCTGCTGCGGGCGCTGAGCGCGTGCAGCGGCGCGAGTCACGCCGCGGAGTCGATTCGGCGCACCGGGGGCCTGGCCGCGTTCGAGAAGGCGGCCGCACCGTTCCTGCGCAAAGACGTCGCCGCGTGCCTCGCCGCGACCGCCGACGCCGGCGCCGACCTCGGTCGCTTGGCCGCGGTGATCCACAACGGCCCGCTCGAGCTCGGCTGAGACCGGGAGGGATCACATGAACCGATCGACAACCGAACCATCCGGTGCGGGAACCGAACCGCACACGCGCGTCATCGCCGTCCCCGCCGACGACGACCCGGATACCCTGGCGGACATCCTGGCCCGCCAGCGCGCGGCGTTCCTGCGGCAGGGCCCGCCGTCCGCGCGGGTGCGCCGCGACCGGATCGATCGCCTGATCTCGATGGTGCTGGACAATCGCGAGGCGTTCACCGACGCGCTCTCCCGGGACTTCGGCACCCGTTCGCGCACCGGCATCCTGTTCGCGGAGATCATGGGGATGCTCTCCTCGCTCGAGCACACCCGGGCGAATCTGGATCGGTGGATGCGCCCGCACAACCCGAGCCGAGCCGCGCGACTCATCGGGGTCCGCGCCGAGGTGCAGCCTTCCCCCCTGGGCGTGGTGGGGATCATCGGTCCCTGGAACTTCCCGCTCGGACTGGTCGTCTGGCCCGCGGTCTCGGCCTTCGCGGCCGGCAATCGGGTCATGATCAAGATGTCCGAAGTCACCTCGCACACGGCACGATTGACCAAAGCCCTGGCGGACGACTACTTCGACCGGGACGTGCTGGCGGTCGTGACCGGCGGCCCCGACGTCGCCGCGGCCTTCGCGAACCTGCGCCTGGACCACATCTTCTTCACGGGGTCCACCCGGGTGGGCCGACTCGTCATGCAGGCCGCCGCGGCGAACCTCGTCCCGGTCACCCTGGAACTCGGCGGGAAGAACCCGGTGGTGGTGGCGCCCGACGCCGACATCGCGCGAGCGGCCCGCCGAATCGCGCGCTCGCGCATGGTCAACGGCGGTCAGGTGTGCGTGTGTCCCGACTACGTCCTGGTGCCCGAGCACCTGATCGAGGAGTTCACCGCGGCCGTGCGGGCCGCGCTGGCGGAGACGTTCCCGGACATCATCGCCAATGACGACTACACCTCGAGTGTCGACGACGCGAACTACGACCGCGTGCTCGCGCTGGTGGACGACGCACGGGCGCGGGGTGCGCGCGTGGAGTCGGTGGAACCCGCCGGGGAGGTCTTGCCGGACAGGCGAACCCGCAAGATCGCGCCCACGGTGGTGCGAGATGTCACCGACGACATGGCGATCACGCGGGAGGAGATATTCGGGCCGGTGCTGGTCATCCGGCCGTACTTGGGCCTGGGTGCGGCGATCGATCATGTGAACGAGCGCCCCGCGCCCCTGGTCGCCTATTGGTTCGGCCCCGACGGCCCCGACTTCCGCACCTTCGTCCGGCACACCCGCAGCGGTGGCGTATCTCGAAACGACTTCGGCATGAACATGTTTCCCGTCGACGCGCCCTTCGGCGGCGTGGGCCACAGCGGGATGGGCGCCTATCACGGCAAGGCGGGCTTCGACACCTTCAGTCACCGCCGCACCGTCGTCGGCAGTGACCTGCCCTGGCCGATCACCAGCGTGGCCGCGCCGCCGTTCAGCGGCGCGCTGCGCGCCCTGGTGGACTTCACCCTGCGCACCGCGCACCGGCGGAGCCGCTCCCGAATAGCGAAGAGCACGTACTGACTCGAACCCGCACCGGCGCGGTTCGCATACGCCGGTGCGGGGTTACGCGTTGGCCGCTCCGGTCGAGGCCGGTGTCTCGATATCCACCGTCGCGAAGCTGACGGTGGCGACGGCCGCAAGTTCGCCGGCGGGCAGGGTCAGCACGTCCACCTGGACGACCACCGATCGTTTGCCCGCGTGGATGATTCGGGTCACGGCTCGGGCCGTGCCGGTGGTGATCGCCCGCAGGTATCGGATGTTCAGGTCGGAGGTCACCACTCCGCCGCGGGGCGGGCGGGTCTCGAGAGCCACGGTGCCCGCCGCGATGTCGGCGAGCATGGCGATCAGGCCGCCCTGGAGGCCGCCCGCGGTATTGACCACGTGCGGCGCGATGGGAATCTCCCAGACCAGCGAGCCGTCCGCGGCGCGCTGCTTGCGAAATCCGATGTGGGACACGAGTTCGCCGATGGCACGGATATCGGTGCGGGCGGTGTCGATGGTCATGCGGGCCTCCCGGGCACGGAATCGGAGCTGTGGAAGTGCCGCCGCACCGCGGCCAGGTCTGGCTTTCCGGACGGGGTGCGCGGGATAGTGTCGACGATCGCCATCTCGGCCGGAATCTCATAGGGCGCGAGCATGTCTCGCAGAAACTCGGCCAGGTCCCGCGCGGTGGCGCGCGCACCGCCGCGCAACTCCACCATCGCCACCGGCGTCTCGCCCAGGCGCGGATCGGGGCGGGCCACCACCGCCGCGCCCAGTACGGCGGGATGGCCCTCGAGCGCGCCGCGCACATCATCGGGCATGATCTTGAACCCGCCGCGGATGATGGCCTGATCGGCGCGGCCCAGGATCCAGAGGAAGCCGTCGGCATCGATACGGGCGAAATCGGTGGTCCGCATCCATTCGGCGTCCGGTCCGAGCTGACCGGGAATGACCTCGAGGAGCCCGGTCTGCCCGGCCTCGAGCACCGAGCCGTCCTCGTCCACCACCCGGAGCCGCGCACCGCCGGTGGCCCGGCCGACACTGCCGCGCTTGGCAGCCCAGTGGCGCTGATGATCGGGCAGCGTCCAGCCGGCCACGCCGCCGCCGAACTCGGTCGCCGCGTAGGAGGTGAGCACCGGAATACCGAACTTCTCGTAGAACGCCTCGGCATCCTCCGCGGACAGCGGCGCGGTGCCCGAGGTTGCGACGCGGACCCCCGCCAGGTCCGCACGGCTCAGCTCCGAGTGCAGCACCATACGCAGGGCGGCGGGCACCAGCGACACCGCTTTCGGGCGATGGGCGCGCACGGCCCGCGCCCAACTGCCGAGCTCGAACCGGGGCAGCAGCACGAACGGCCTTGCCGCGGTGACGCATTGCAGCACACGGAAGATCCCGCCGATATGGACGAGCGGCGCGTTGACGATCGCCACGCCCCGACGGTGTTCGGTCGGTGCGCTCGCACGCTCGGGTTCGGGACCGATCACACTGCGCGCGAGCGTGTCGTAGGTGATGTCGACGCGCTTGGGTGGCCCGGTGGTGCCGCTGGTCAGCATGTGCACGGCCACCCCCGAAGGGGCCGGGCTCGACTGTTGCCACGGCCCGGCGTCGGCGATCTCGATCTCGTCGCCCAGGCCCGCGATGGCGAGCCGGGCGCTGTCGGACCCGGGGGCTACCAGCGCGGTCAGATCCGCTGCCAGGCCGATGACGAGGGGCAGGTGCAGCGCGGCGACATCGGCGCGGGCGCGATCATCGCCGCGAGCCGGGTTGAGCACGACCACGCTGCCCCCGCCGAGCAGGACACCGAGGAAGGCCGCGACGTGCTCCGGGCGATTGCGCAGCAGAATGCCGACCTGTCGCCGGCCGGCCGGATACGCGGCCACCGCCCGGCGAACGCGCTGCGTCAACCCGTCGAGCTGCCGCCAGGAATACCACCGGTCCTCGAACTCTATTGCGCGCGAATCGGGTTCCAGCCGCAGGACATCGGCGATTCGCCTGCTCAGGGCATGGTCTGCGTAGCTCACAGGGTTCCTCACTGGTTCTGCGGACCGGCTTCGATGAGCCGGCTCGCGCGATCGAGAATGCACCGCAGGCCGATCTCGAAGTTGTGCTCGTCGGGCGCGCCCGAGCGGTGCCCCAGGGCCATGGCCGCCGCCAGCAGGGGAGTCGTGTCCGGGTCGATTCGAATCGTGTCGTAGTACGCGCCGACCGAGGTGTGCTGCTCCTTGTTCCTGTCGTAGAGCCGTTGCAGCACAACCGATCCCTGAACGTGCAGATTCACCGCAGAATACGTTCCGAACGCGTCCTCGACCGAGAGTCCGGCCTGCACCAGGCTGGCCACGGTGCGCTCGACCTGCTCGGCGCCCAGCTGGGCGGCGTGCTGGCTCAGCGCGGAGCGGACGAGAATCAGATCGCACATGATGGGATTGGCCAGGAAGGTGCGGCGCATCGCCCGCGCGTGATTGCCCAGGGTGGCGCGCCAATCGGCCGCGTCGACGAAGGGGAAGGGCAGCGCGAAGATGTAACGCCGGACCGCGCGGTCGGTCATGGCGTTGAGCAGATCGTCCTTGCGGCGGAAGTACCAGTAGATGCTGGTGACGCCCACGTCGAGATGCTTGCCGAGCAAGGGCATGCTCAAGCCGTCGATCGAGACCTGTTCGGCGAGTTCGAACGCGCCGTCGATGATGTCGTCGGGGTTGAGGGAGCCGCGCTCGCGTCGTCGCCGCTTGTCACGGTTCGGGGCCGCCATCATCGCTGTTCCACGCGGGCGTCGTTCACCGGGTGATCCTTTCGTTCACATCACCAGGCCGCCGTCGACCGGCAGTACCTGCCCGGTGACGAACGACCCGGCGTCGGAGGCCAGAAATACGAACGCGCCGGCGACCTCATCGGGTTCGGCCCAGCGCCGCAGCGGAATTCGCGCGAGCATCTGTTCGGCGAACCTTGGATCGGTGCGGATGGTCTCGGTCATCGAGGTCGCGGCCGCGGGCGCCAGCGCGTTGACGGTGATCTGCTTGCGCGCCAATTCCTTGGCCAGCGATTTCGTCAGACCGACGATTCCGGCCTTCGCGGTCGAGTAGTTCACCTGCCCCAGCGCGCCGGTCAGGCCCGCGGAGGACGTGACGTTGATGATGCGGCCGGTGCCGTCCACCGGCAGGTGTTCCAGGCTCGCCCGAGCACAGCGGAAAGCGCCCAGGACATGGATATCGAGCATCCGCAGCACCGATTCCTCGGTGGTTTCCCGGAACATCGCGGGCGCGATCGCCCCGGCGTTGTTGACGACGATATGCAATGTGCCGCCGGTCAATCGAGCCGCGGCGGCAGCGGCTTCGGTCGCCGCGCCCGCGTCGCACACATCCAGTGCCGCACCGATGGCCCGGCCACCGCCGGCGGTGATCCGTGCGGCGGTGGCCGCCGCGGCATCGGCGTCGACGTCGGTCACCAGCACCGAAG
Organism: Nocardia sp. NPDC057668; assembly: GCF_042799795.1. NCBI lineage: Bacteria > Bacillati > Actinomycetota > Actinomycetes > Mycobacteriales > Nocardiaceae > Nocardia > Nocardia sp. NPDC057668. The sequence continues at coordinate 469,085 of NZ_JBHVIC010000004.1, forward strand.
CGCCATGGGCGGCCAGCGCGGCGGAGACCGCCGCGCCGATGCCGCCGCCCGCGCCGGTGACCAGGGCCGAACGGCCGGACAGGTCGAACAGATTTCGGGCCACCACGGCCGTCTCCTCGAATTGTGTTGGTGTGCGGTGCTGTTCAGGACGCAACGGTGAACGTCACCGGGAGCGACGGGGGAGAGCGGAACGGCTGCCCGAAGATGTGGGGGTCACTGCCGGGCCGCACCTCGATATCCGTCAGCCGGTCGAGCAGGCATTCGATCGCGACCCGCGTCTCCATGCGGGCCAGATGCAGCCCAAGGCAGGTGTGCGCACCCGCGGTGAAACTGATGTGCGGCAGATGGTTACGGGAGATGTCGAACTCCTCGGGCCGCTCCCAGCGCTGCTCGTCGCGATTGGCCGAGCCCAGGCACAGGTCGAGCACCGCGCCCTGCGGGATGTCAACTCCGGCCAGCTCGGTGTCCTCGGTGACGTACCGCTGCACCAGGGTCAGGGGCGTCTCGAATCGCAGGCCCTCTTCGATCGCCATCGGAATCAGATCGCGGTTCTCCCGCAGCGCGCGGAACTGATCCGGATGCCGCAGCAGCAGGTGGAGCAGATTCCCGGAGGACCGGTACGTGGTCTCCAGCCCGGCGGGCAGCAGCAGCCGCAGGAACGAGTAGATGGCTTTGTCGCTCAGTCGTTCACCCTCGATCTCGGCGTTCATCAGATCGGTGATGATGTCGTCGGTCGGATTCGAACGCCGCTGTTCCATCTGGTCGAGGAAGTAGTTCTTCAGATCCTTGGACGCTTCGAGGGCGCGCGGCACCTTGTCCGCGTAGCTGATGATCGCCACCGCGGCCTTGCGAAAGAAGGGCAGGTCCCGCTCCGGCAGGCCGAGCAGGCGCGCGATGACCCGGGTCGGAAACTCGAAGGTGAACTCCCGGATCAGATCGGCGCTGCCGCGGTCGGCGAACTCGTCGATGAGACCGTCGCAGATCGGGCGAACGACCTCGGGTTCCCAGTCCAGCAGCGAATGCGGTTTGAACGCCGTGGCCACCAGTCCCCGATGGGCGCGATGCGCCGGGCCGTTCATGGCCAGGATCGTCGGGCCCATGAAGACGCCGATGGTGGAATCGTAGAGCTGGGAACTGAATACGCGGTTGTTGCGCAGCGCGGCGCTGACCGCCCCGTAGGACACCGCGGCATAGCTGTTCTGCGGCCGCAGCGACTCCGGGGTCCGCGAATAGTCCATGACCGTGCCGCGGAACACCTCTCCTTCGCGCCGGCGGGCGGCGAAATAGGGGTAGGGATCGCGCAGGTCGAGGATGCTCCCGACCGCTGCCGATTTGTCCTGAACAGGGCTGTCCACAGTTCACCTCTGACGTCGTCGAGCCGGAGGGGCTCGCGTACTAGTTCTTACTGTAAGGCATACAGTATATGGGATGAGCAGTCCGGACGCCCGCGCCTCGATGTCGTGTGCGCTACAGCTGGATCGGCGCGCCGGCCGACAGCGGCATGATGAAACCGCCGTCCACGTGGATGTCCTGGCCGTTGACCCAGCCCGCGGCGGGTGAGGACAGGAACTCGATCACCGGCACGACGTCCTCGACGGTGCCGTGCCGCCCGACCGTCGCCTCGACCGAGTCGAGCATGTCCTTGCCCATCGAGGTCTCGAAGTCGACCAGGATCGGGGTCCGGGTCGGCCCGGGGCTCACCGTGTTCACCCGGACGCCGAACTTCTGCCACGCCGGGCCCGCGAGTCTCTTGCTGTAGATGATCGCGGCCTGCTTGGACGTGCTGTACACCGGATACGCGGGATCCTGGCCCGCCTGCCAGGCATCCACCGCGGCGGCGTCGGTCGCCTCGAGCAGGCCGGTCAGATCCGCCATCCGCAACTGCCAGCCGAGCGCGGCGGTGGATGCCACGATGACGATCGAGCCGCCGTGCCGCAGTCGCGGCAGCATCCCCTCGGACAGCATTCGCATGGCGAGATAGTTGACCCGCAGGACATCCCCGGCCGGCGCGGTTCCGGGCACTCCGGCCACGTAAGCCAGTGTGTCCCAACCGGTATCGATCGTCTCGAGCAGATCGGCGATCGCCGACGCGTCCCGCAGGTCGCATTGCGCGTGGCGCGCGGCGGGGGTGTCGCCGGGCCGGAGGTCCACGGCCAGGACGTGGTCGCCGCGCTCGTGGAAGCGGGTAGCGGTCGCCGCGCCGATTCCCGAACCCGCGCCGACCACCACCGTACGCCGTACTGTTGCCTCGTTTTTCACCGTGAACCTCGTTGTTCCGTCGCCCGTAGCCGAGTTATAGAATGCTTGACAGTAAGCCTCACTATAAATCACTCTGGTGGGCGCTACAACGATCTCCGGCCCAGCCCATGGCGTAGATCGAATCGCACGACGACGTATCGAAGGGGTCGTTCATGAGGATGCCGATCGTTGATGACGCCGCGAAGGTGCTGGCGGATCCGACGGCCTACGCCGATGAGACTCGACTGCACACCGCACTCGCGCACCTGCGCGCGGACAACCCGGTCTCGCTGGTGCGGGCGCCCGACTATCAACCGTTCTGGGCCATCACCAAACACGCGGACGTCATGGCGGTCGAGCGGGCCAACCGGCTGTTCACCAACTGGCCCCGGCCGGTGCTGATGACCTCGGCCTCGGACGAGATGCAGCAGGCCGTCGGAATTCGGACCCTGATCCACATGGACGATCCCCAGCACCGGGTGGTGCGCGCCATCGCCGCGGACTGGTTCGGCCCGAAGTCCATGAAGGCCATGGGATTTCGCATCGAAGAACTCGCCAAACGCTACGTGGACAAGATGCGTGACGCGGGCGGGCAGTGCGACTTCGTCCAGGAGGTGTCGGCGCACTTCCCGCTGTATGTGATCATGTCGCTGCTGGGCGTTCCCGAGTCGGACTTCCCGCGGATGCTGAAGCTGACCCAGGAGCTGGTCGGCAGCGACGACGACGAGCTCAAGCGCAGCACGCCCGCGGACGAGACCATGAACTCGCTCCTCGAGATGTTCGCGTACTTCCAGGATCTGACCGCGCGCTGGCGCGAAAACCCCACGGGCGACCTGGGTTCGGTCATCGCCAATGCGCGTATCGACGGCGAGCCGCTCTCGGACGTGGACACCATGTCCTACTACGCCATCATCGCGACCGCCGGCCACGACACGACCAGCAGCAGCATCGCCGGCGGGATGCGGGCCCTGGTCGAGCATGCCGATCAGCGAAACCTGCTGCGGGACAATCCCGAACTGATGCCGCAGGCCACCGAGGAGATCATCCGGTGGGTGACCCCGGTCAAGGCCTTCATGCGCACCGCCGCGCAGGACACCACGGTCAACGGGGTTCCCATCGCGGCCGGCGACTCGCTGCTGCTGTCGTACGCCTCGGCGAACCGGGACGAAGAGGTCTTCGCGGATCCGTTCCGCTTCGACATCGAGCGCGAAGCCAACAAGCACGTGGCGTTCGGATACGGCGTGCACTTCTGTCTCGGCGCCGGCCTGGCCCGCATGGAGATCGGCAAGTTCTTCGCCGAGCTACTGCCACGACTGCAGTCCATCGAGCTCGACGGCGCACCGGAATTGACGGCCACCACGTTCGTCGGCGGCCTCAAGCACCTGCCGGTTCGCTACTCCCTGACCTGACGGCCACCGATATGTGCAGGACGCAACAGATGACGAACGATGCCGCACGGGAGCCGGCCGCGGCCGCGCGGTCCGGCGGTGCGCGACCGATCGCAGGTGAGCCGCGGTGACCGAATGGAGCATCAGCGCTGTCTTCGACGCGATCGCGCAGGCGGTTCCGGACCGGACCATGACGGTGTGCGGGGAGCGGCGGATCACCTTCGCCGAGGGGTCGAGCCGGACCCGTCGCTTCGCGAACTTTCTGGCCGCGAAGGGATTCGGGGTACAGGACACCGGCGCGGAACGCGAGCGCTGGGAGTGTGGGCAGGACCGGATCGCCCTGTTGATGCGCAACGACGTGTATCCCGAGGCGCTGATCGGCTGCCTCAAGGCCCGGGTGGTCCCGGTCAACGTCAACTACCACTACACCGCCACCGAGATCCGGGACCTGCTGGCCTATCTGCGGCCGCGCGGGGTCGTCTTCCATCGCTCGTTCGGTCCGGTGCTGCGCGAGGCCGCCCCGGACGGGGTCGAGGTGTTCATCTCGGTCGAGGACGGCAGCGATGCCGTCGCCCCCGACGGCACAGTGCCTTTCGAGGAAGCGGTGCTCGCGGGGGACCCGGATCGAGTGATCGAGACCTCGCCGGACGATCTGATCATGCTCTGCACCGGCGGCACGACCGGCAGGCCCAAGGGCGTGCTGTGGCGGCAGAGCGACCTGTACGTCGCCTCGATGAACGGCGCGGACCACGACGACGTCTCCGCCCTGCACGCTTTCGCGAAAGCGACCGGGCAGGTGTGGTTCGCGGTCTCGCCGCTGTCACACGCCGCCGGCATCATGACCGCGTTCTCGGGCTTGCTGGCCGGGCAGACCATCGTGCTGTACGACGACCGGAACGGGTTCGACGCCCGCCTGGCCCTCGAGACCGCCGAGCGCGAGCGGGCGGCACTGCTGACCATCGTCGGCGACGCCTACGCCGGTCCCTTGGTTCGAGAGCTTCGGACACGGACGTACGACCTGTCCGCGCTGCTGGTGCTGGGAACCGGCGGTGCGGCCACCAACGCGGTGCACAAACACGATCTGCTCGAGCTGTTGCCGCAGGTGTACCTGGTGGAGGGGTACGGCGCGTCCGAGACCGGCGGCATGGCCTTCGGGCGCAGTCGCAGCGGCGCCGAGGTCGAGACCTTCGCACCCATGGCGGGGGCGGTGGCACTGTCGCACAACCGATCCCGGTTTCTGGAGCCGGGGGAGGACGAGGTCGGCTGGGCCGCCAGGGTCGGCCGGGTACCGCTCGGGTACTTCGCCGATCGCGAGTCCACCGAACGCACGTTCCCGCAGATCGGCGGTCAGCGCGTGGCGGTGCCGGGCGATCGGGCCAGGCTCGACGCGGACGGCTCGATCCGCCTGCTCGGCCGCGATTCGCTGGTGATCAACACCGGGGGCGAGAAGGTGTTCGTGGAGGAGGTCGAAGAGGTGTTGCGCGCGCACCCTGACGTCCGGGACGCGCTGGTGGTCGGGCGGCCCAGTCCGCGGTGGGGCCAGGAAGTCGTGGCGCTGGTGTGCGCGGATCCCGAACACGGCGTCGCCCCGGAAGTGTTGCGGCAGAGCTGCAAAGGCAGTCTCGCCGGTTTCAAGGTGCCCAAGGACATCGTGTACGTGACCGAGATTCGGCGGCTGGGCAACGGCAAGCCGGACTACCGGTGGGCCGCGCGCCGGGTCGGCAGCGATGCCCCGGTACAGGGAGGAGCCTGAATCATGCCGAGAGTCATCGACTGCCTGGCGAACGTGCATTTCGGCGAGCGGGAACAGCCCGGCTGGATGCAGGAGGTCAGGAGCAACTACTTCAAAGGCCCCGAATCGATGTACGCGCAGGTCGATCTCGGCGAACTGATCGACGAGATGGACGAGCAGGGCGTCGAGAAGGCGATCCTGATGTACTCCATGGTGAAGCCGTCGGCCACGGCCTTGAAGTTCGTAGAGGCGCGCCCGGAGCGGTTCGCGCTGGCGGTGAACGGCGTCGATCTTCTCCGCCCGGTCGCCGCGCTGCGCGAACTCGAGTCGCTCGTGCGGGACCTGCCGGTCGCGTATACGACCGTGGGGCCGAGCTTCTGGGGTGACGGCCGGTATCCGCCCACCGATGCCGCGTACTACCCGCTGTACTACAAATGCGCGGAGATGGGCTTGGCGCTGTGCATGAACACCGGCATCCCCGGTCCCCCGATTCCGGGTGAAGTGCAGAACCCGATCTACCTGGACCAGGTCTGCTATCGGTTCCCGGAACTGCGACTGTGCATGATCCACGGCGCGGACCCCTGGTGGGACACCGCCGTCCGGCTCCTGCTCAAGTACGAGAACCTGCGGCTGATGACCTCGGCGTGGTCGCCGAAGCGGTTGCCGGAGAGCCTCATTCACTTCATGCGCACCCGCGGCAGGAACAAGGTGATCTTCGGTTCGGATTGGCCCGTGCTCTCCATGCGCCGGGTCGTTCCCGAGGCGCTCGCCCTCGATCTGCCGCCCGAGGCGCTCGACAACTATCTCTACGAGAACGCCCGAGAGTTCTTCTTCGGCGAGGAGAAATGATCATGGACCGTTACGCATTGCGCAGGCAGGACTACAGCCTGTCCGCGGACCACACCGAACTGCGGGGCGCGTACGCCAAATTCTTCAAGGCGCGCTGCCCGATCGAGGTGGTGCGCGCCGCCGAGGCGAGCGGCTTCGACAAGAACCTGTGGGAGCAGCTGTGCGCCACCGGCGCGACGACCATGGCGCTGCCCGAAGCGGCCGGCGGTGACGGTGCCTCGCTGGTCGACCTGACCCTGGTCGCCGAGGAACTGGGCCGGAGCCTGGCCCCGGTGCCGTGGATCGATCACGTCTGCACGGCACGGCTGCTCGCCCGGCTCGGCGCGCTGGACCCCGCGACCGAGGCCACCGCAGACGTCGTGCACGGCCGCGCCATCGTGGCCTTCGACGCGCGGATCGGCGCGAGTTCGGGCGGCAGGCTCATCGGGTCGGGCGCGATCGCCGATCACCTCGTCATCCGCGACGGTGACGAGATCGTGCGGTTGAGCTTCGACACGCGTCCGGCGAAGGTCGACAATCTCGGCCGCCTGCCGATGGCCTGGGTCGATCCGGCCGCCGCGGACCGCCGCGAGGTGCTGGCCACCGGCCCCGAGGCGATCGCGCACTACGAACTGGCACAGGACGAATGGCGTCTGCTCACCGCCGCGGCCCTGGTCGGGCTGGTCGAGGAGACCGCGCGCATCGCCGCGGAGTTCGCCAAGACCCGCTACACGATGGGCGTGGCGATCTCGACCCTGCAGGGCATTTCGCATCCGCTGGCCAATATCGCGGTCGTCGTGCAGGGCGCCGGGGCGCTCGTGCACCGGGCCGCCTGGTTCCTCGACAACGAGCCCGGGGTACAGCCCGGCCTCGCCGCCGCGGCCTTCGTCTACATCACGGAGGAGGCGGCGCGCGCGGCCACCATGGCCGTGCACGTGCAGGGCGGGCTCGGCGTGACCACCGAGTCCGCAGCCTCGGCGTATCTGCTGCGCGCCCGGGGCTGGCCGCTGGCCGGCGGCGATCCGGCGGCCGGCGCGGCACGGGTCGCCGAATTGTTCGCTGCGGCACAGGGATAGGACGGATTCGAATGGATTTCTCAACGGTCGAGCTCGGCGCCGACGAACTCGCCTTCCGCGGGGGGGTGCGCAGCTTCCTCGCCACCCATGTCACCGACGACGTGCGCCGCCGGGACCGGGAGACGGGCGACAACTTCGACGAGGGCGTGCACCTGGCGATGGGTGCGGACGGCTGGCTGGCCGCCGAACTCGACACCCCCGAGCAGGGCGGCCTGACCCGGGTGCAGCGGCGAATCTGGGACCTGGAGAAGCGCCGGGCGCACGTCCCGTGGGTCACCTGGGGCACCACCATCATCGTGTCGAAATCGGTGGAGCAGTTCGGATCTCCCGAACTGCGGGAAGAGGTGCTGCCGCGCGTGCGCAGCGGTGAGGTCCGGTTGTGCCTGGGCTACACCGAACCCGAAGGCGGATCCGATGTGGCGACGTCCAAGACCCGGGCGGTGCGCGACGGGGATCAGTGGATCATCAACGGCTCCAAGATGTTCACGACCGGCGCGCACAACTGCCAGTACGCGTTCCTGATCACCAACACCGATCCCGAGGCCCGAAAGCACAAGAGCCTCACCATGTTCCTGGTTCCGCTCGACACCCCGGGCATCGAGATCCAGGGCCTGCGCACCGTGGACGGCGATCGGACCAACATCGTGTACTACACCGATGTCCGGATCGACGACAGGTACCGGCTCGGTGCGGTGAACAACGGCTGGAGTGTGCTGATGGAGCCGCTCAGCATCGAGCACGGCGCGCTCGCCGCCGCACCGGACGGGCTCGCGGACGTCTCGGTGATGGTGCACCAGGGCACGATGATGGCCGTCGCCGCCGACCGGATCGCAGCCGTGGCCGCCCGCCCGGGCCCCGACGGGCGCCGCCTGCTGGACGACGGGGCCACCTCGTATCGGCTGGGCCGCAGCATCGCTCGCATCGAGGCGGCGCTGTCCGCACCGGCCATGTTCGGGCGAGTCGCCATCGCGCAGGCCATGCGCGACGTCTCGCCGGAGCTGATGGATCTGCTCGGCGCGGCCGCGGCGCTGCCCGTCGACGCCGAGGGCGCGATCGACGCCGGCGGCGCGGAGTACCTGTACCGCTGGGCTCCGTTGTGCGGCATCTACGGCGGCACCCTCGAGGTCTTCCGCAATCTGATCGCCCAGCACGTCCTGGGGCTCGGGCGGCCCCATTACGCGCCGGCCGTCGCCGCCAAGGCCGGCTGAGCGCGGCCGACGTGGATCAGGAGGCAGTATGAGCGACACCGTCGGGGAGCGTTCCGCCCCGGTGCTCGAGGTGAATCGCCTGGCGGCCGCGAACGCCGAGTCCCGGATGCTGATCGCCGGCGAGTTGGTGGCGGCGGCGTCGGGAGCGGTGTTCGACAACCTGAGCCCGGCCACCGGCGCGGTGCTGGGCACCACCGCCGCGGCCGAGTCGCGGGATATGGATCGCGCGATCGCGGCCGCGCGGCGCGCGTTCGACGAGACCGACTGGCCGACGAACCGGGAGCTGCGCAAGCGCTGCCTGGGGCAGCTCCAGAGCGCGCTCGAGGGAGACCTGGAAGCCCTGCGCACCGAGCTGGTGGCCGAGGCCGGCTGTCCGGTGATGACCACGGGCAATGCCCAGCTGGAATGGCCGCTCGCGGAAGCGCTGCGCTATCCGGCCGGATTGATCGACGACTTCGGCTGGGAGCGAGAGCTTTCCGGCGGCGGGCTCTTCGGGCCGCGCAACGTCCGCACCGTCGTACAGGAACCGGTGGGTGTGGTCGCGGCGATCTGCCCGTCCAACTTCCCGCTGGAGGTCGTCCTCAACAAGCTGGGCCCGGCGCTGGCGGCCGGAAACACCGTGCTGCTCAAGCCCGATCCGAACACCCCGTGGAACGCCACCCGGCTCGGCAGGCTGATCGCCGAGCACACCGATTTCCCGCCCGGCGTCGTCAACGTGGTGCCCACCCCGTCCAACGAGGTGGCCGCGCTGGCGGCGACCGATCCGCGAGTCGACCTGATCTCCTTCACCGGTTCGACCGCCGTCGGCCGCACGCTGATGCGGCTGGGCGCGGACACCGTGAAGCGGACCTTCCTGGAGCTGGGCGGAAAATCCGCCCTGATCGTGCTCGAGGACGCCGATCCGGTCGCGGCGGTGCGCAGTGCGGTCGGCGTGTGCGTGCACGCCGGGCAGGCGTGCGCCGCCACCAGTCGAATGCTGGTGCACCACTCGATCTTCGAGGACATGGTCGGCGCCGTCGCGGCCGCGTTCGACGCGGTTCCGCTCGGGGACCCGGCCCTGCCCGACACCCTGGTCGGTCCGGTGATCAGCGCCGCACAGCAGCGGCGCGTCCTCGACGCGACCACGCGGGGGATCGATGACGGCGCGGAGCTGGTGACCGGAGGCGGTGTGCCGCGGGGGCTTCCGGACTATCTGGCAGGCGGGCACTTCGTGCGCCCCGCCGTGTTCGTCTGCCCGGACCCGAGGATCGCGCTCGCACGGGAGGAGATCTTCGGTCCGGTGCTGGTGATGATCCCGTTCACCGATGACGACGACGCGGTTCGCATCGCGAACGACACCGGCTACGGGCTCGCCGGTGCGGTCCTGTCCCGCTCGACGGAGCGGGCCATGGGGATCGCGCGGCGGGTGCGCACCGGGGCGATCGGGGTCAACGGCGGCATGTTCTACGGCGCCGATGCCCCGTTCGGTGGTTTCAAGAACAGCGGAGTCGGCCGCCAATGCGGACTCGAAGGGTTCCAGCAGTACCTCGAGACCAAGACCATCGGCTGCCGAATTCCCCGGCAGCACTGACAGATAGGAAGCACCCGGTGGGAAAACTGGACAACAAGGTCGCCGTGATCTCGGGGGCCGCCCGCGGGCAGGGCCGCTCGCACGCGGTGAATCTGGCCGCGGAGGGCGCGAGCATCATCGCCCTGGACATCTGCGCCGACCTCGAGGGCAACACCTATCCGCTCGCGCGCCCGGAGGACCTCGAGGAGACCGTCGCGCTCGTCGAAAAGCACGGCGTCCGTGCGCATCCGGTGATCGTCGACGTCCGGGAGCGCACCGCGGTGTGGGACGCGGTGGCCGCGGGCGTGCAGGCGCTGGGGCGGCTCGACGTGGTCGTGGCCAACGCCGGGATCGCCGCGATGGGCAGTGGCCAGACCATGCGGTCGTGGTCCGACACCATCGACACCGATCTGGTCGGCGTATTCAATGTCATCCAGGCCAGCCTGCCGTACCTGGGGCCGGGCGCGTCCATCATCGCGACCGGTTCGCTGGCCGCGCAATTGGGCAGCTCCACCAAGCAGGGACCTGGCGGGTCCGCGTACAGCCTCGCGAAACAGGTTGTGGCGCACTACGTCAACGATCTCGCGGTGCAGCTGGCCAAGCAGTCGATCCGGGTGAATGCCGTGCACCCGACGAACGTCAACACCGACATGCTGCACAACGAGGGTATGTACCGGGTCTTCCGGCCGGACCTGCCGTCGCCGACCAGGGCGGAGGCCGAGGCCGCGTTCCCGGCGATGCAGGCCATGCCCGTGCCGTACATCGAGCCGCAGGACGTGTCGGATCTGGTGGTGTTCCTGGCCTCGGAATCGTCCCGCTACATCACCGGGAGCCAGCTGCGCGTGGACGCGGGCGGGTTCGTCAAGGCCAAGACTTGGAAGCCCGCATGAGCGAGACCACCACCGCCTATCGGCTGTTCCGTTGCCTGGTATGCCAATTCGAATACGACGAGGAGGTCGGCCGGCCCGAGGACGGCATCGCGCCCGGAACCCGCTGGGACGATATTCCCGAGGACTGGTCGTGCCCGGACTGCGGGGCCGCCAAGGCCGATTTCGAGATGGTCGAGGTGCGGCGGTGACGGCACCGCTCGACGAGAGCCGGGATATCACCCGGATAGCCGCTGCGGCTGTGTGATTCGTCGCTTCGCCCGCTGGTCCCACCCCCATTGCGGGCAACCCCGAGGGGGAGCCCGCACAGTTCGAAGGTAGAGAAGATGGTTCAACCTGTCATAGTCAGCGCGGTCCGCACCGCGATCGGGCGATCGTTCAAGGGCTCGCTGGTCAACGTGCCGTCCGAGACGCTCGCGACCACCATCGTGACCGAAGCGGTCCGGCGTTCGGGTATCGACCCGGCGCTGGTCGACGACGTGATTCTGGCCGAATTGAATTACGGCGGCGGCGATCTCGCGCGCTACGCCGCCGTGGCGTCCGGTATGACGAGTGTTCCGGGGCAGGCGGTGAACAGGCACTGCGCGGGCAGCCTGACCGCCATCGCCAACGCGGCCGCACACGTCGGTGTGGGCGCGGAGCGGGTGATCGTCGCCGGGGGCGTGCAATCACTGTCGACAGCGCCGATCATGAAGTGGCGGGTGCCGGGAGTCGAGTTCGAGTTCAAGGAGCCGTGGATCCCGCCGTCGCATCCCGAGACCCCGGACGCGCCGACGCTCGATATGGCGATAACGGTCGGCTGGAACACCGCCAAGGCGGTGGGGATCAGCCGCGCGGAGATGGATGCCTGGGCGGCGCGCTCGCATCAGCGTGCGATCGACGCGATCGACGCGGGCAAGTTCCAGGACGAGATCGTGTCCCTGAAGGCGCAGTTGCCCGACGGTTCGATCGTCGACTTCGCGGTGGACGAGCATCCGCGCCGGGGCACCACGGTCGAGCGGCTGGCCGCGCTGCCGGTCCTGCATCCGGAGATCGACGGCTTCTCGATCACGGCGGGCAACAGCAGCGGCATCAACGACGCCGCGGCCGCGGTCACGGTCGTCGGCGACGATGTCGCCGCCGCACAGGGCGTCGAGGTACTGGCGAAGGTGCGTGCCTGGGCCAATGTCGCGGTGACCCCGCGCGACAACGGTCTGGCCGCCAGTGCCGTGATCGGCAAGGTGCTGGGCCGGGCCGGACTCGCGGTCGGCGATGTGACGCTGTGGGAGATCAACGAAGCGTTCGCGTCGACCCCGATCGCGGCGGTCCGGGAACACGGCATGGACGAGGAGCTGGTGAACTTCTCCGGCAGCGGATGCAGTCTCGGGCATCCGATCTCGGCCTCGGGCGCGCGGATGGTCACCACGCTGATCTACGAGTTGCGCCGCCGCGGCGGGGGCGTCGGCGTGGCCGCGATGTGCGCCGGCGGGGGACAGGGCGGAGCGCTGGTCATCGAGGTCTGAGCCCGCCCGCTTCGGCAGTACGAGAGAAGGACGCCCTGTGTCGCAGCCGGATTCGGACCGCCGACCGCTCGCGGCCGCGAGATCGTTCCTGTTCGTCCCCGGTCATCGGCCCGAGCTCTTCGCCAAAGCGGCGGACAGCGCGGCGGAGGTGATCATCCTCGATCTCGAGGACGCGGTGGGTCCCGGCGACAAGGACGCGGCGCGGGATCACGTGCGGAATCGGCTCGCCGGCGGATCCCGCGCGGTCGTTCGCGTCAACGCCCCGGGAACGCGCTGGCATGACGATGACGTCGCGGCGGTGGGCCGGCTCGCGTGGGCGCTCATGGTGCCCAAGAGCGAGCGACCCGCCGACCTGCGGGCACTGTCGGGGTGCGGATCCGCGCTGATACCGCTGCTGGAGACCGCGGCCGGCATCGCGCGAGCCGAAAGCCTCTGTGCCGTGCCAGCGGTGGTGCGCCCGGCATTCGGCAGCATCGATCTCGCCGCACAGCTGGGTGTGCGGCCGGACAGCCACGAGGCGCTGCGGTACGCGCGGTCCGCGGTCGTCCTCGCCGCGGCCGCGGCGGGAGTCGCACCGCCGATCGACGGGGTGACCTCCACGCTGGACGACCCCGCGGTGCTCGGCGCGGACATCGATCATGCACGGCTACTCGGCTTCACGGCGAAGATGTGCGTCCATCCACGTCAGGCGCCGTTGATCAATGCGGGTTTCCATCCCACGCCGGAGGAAATCGCCTGGGCGCGAACGGTCATGGCGGCAGCGCCGGCAGATGGATCGGTGACCGCGATAGGCGGTGAGATGATCGACCGGCCGGTGCTGCTGCGCGCCGAAGCCATACTGGCGAGCGTCGACATCCCGGTGTCCCGGCACCGGGGGTGAACACCCGCGGGCCCGTCAGGCGACCAGTCTGCCGGACTCCAGCGGGGCGAAGAACGCGCTCATTCCGTGGGCGTTCAGCGCGTCGCCGAGCGCGACGAAATCGTAGGCGTCGGCCGACTTCGGGCCGGTTCGGCCGATCGGCGCCAGTGCTTCGTGAACACCGTGGGAGAGCACGGCCGCACGGATCCGATCCAGCTCCCCGTCGGTGTCAGCCGGTGATTTCCCGGCCTGTTCGAGGATCAGGTGCAGACACAGCTGTTGGGCGGGCGTGATCGGATCCGGCAGGCGTCGCGCGGCCAGGGCGGCATCGAGGGCATCGAAGGTCTGCGCGACGTAGTAGAGGAAAACCGGCCGCGGGCTGTGCGGGATTCGAGCCCGCACCTGATCCGCGAGCCGGTCACCGCTGTCTCGCAAGGCCTGCGCGATCCGCTCCTGGAGAACAGGGGATTCTTTGCCGCTCATATCTTCTCCTGACCGCGACGGTCCGGCACGGAGGTCCGGATTGTCATCGATCAGTGTCCCAGCCAGCAGAAGTCAAGTCAACTGTAAGTACGACGGTAACGTGCTGTCCGGGCATCCGCGGGGCACGATCGCGCGATCAGCGTGCCAGGTCCGGGTGCGCGCGCCCGGTGACCACGGGCATCTCGACGAACGTCAGCAGACCCGGTTCGGCGGCGCACACGTACGGGATCGAATTCACGCAGTGCGCCGCCGTCACGACGATGCCGGGATTGCGCTCCAGACCGGCCGCCACGCTGGTCGGGTGCCAGCCGTGAATCGTCACCTGGCAGTCGGGATCACCCTTGACCTCGACCTCGAACCGGACGCCGCCGTCGCCGTACTTCCACGGCGGGTCGAGGTGCTCATCGCCCATCAACCAGTTGACCGCGACCCGGACGACCTTGACCTCGCCGATGAACGCCTCCCACGCGAAGCGCTGAGCGGCAACCTGACCCGGTTCGATCGTGCCGATCGGGGACTCGATCGGCGCGGTCGCGACCGCCACCTCACGACTGCTGCGGATCTCGGCGTCGGCGAAACCGAGCGTGTCCAGGCACATCCGCACCGACTGATCGAACCCGTTGTCCAGCAGCGCGAGCATCGGACCGTTCATCGCGTCCTGCGGCGACTGACCGAAACCCATGAGGTGGCGCACGACATCGGGGGCGTCGTAGGTGCGGATGTCCGAGTACTCCTCACCACGAACGAACGTGATGGCACTGGACAATCCGGTGAAGAACAGCGGCTGCTGCTCGGTGGCGCCGCCCGGGTCGATCCCGGTCCCGTGCAGGGTCACCCCGCCCTCGAGCGCGGGAGCGGCCATTCGCTCCTTCTCCTGCGCGGTCGGCCAGAACCAGCCCAGCGGTGTCACGACGTTCTTGCCCGACCGCAGAATCCCCGCCACCTCTTTGGGATTCGGCATCAGGGGCGAATACAGGACGCAGTCGGCATCGATGGCGAGGATCTCCTCGATGCTGTTGGTGGCGATGACCCCGATCGGCCCGATCCCGGCCAGCTCACCGGCGTCCCGCCCGGCCTTGTCCGCCGAGTGGACCCAGCACCCGACGAGCTCGAGTTCGGGGTGCAGCTGGATCTGGCCGATCGCGGCCCGGCCGAGCCCACCGGTGGCCCACTGGATCACTCGCAGAGTCATGCGAGAAATAGAACAGGTTTCAATACTGGGCGTCAAGGCTCGGTTGGGCGCGAGCGGCCGCCTGTCCCCGGGTGCGAGCCGCCCCGAAGTTCGATACAGTTTGTCTCGAATCTTTGAAACAATACGTCTCATAAGGAGAGTCGTGCGGCCACCCGATCCCCGGACCGTGCGCAGTCGCGACACCGCGCTCGTGTCGGCGCGCGAGCTGCTGATCGAACAGGGCCTGTCCGGCCTCACCCACGGCGCGGTCGCGGCCCGCAGCGGAATCAGCCGGGCCACCCTGTATCGGCTCTGGCCCGAGGCCCCGGACCTGGTCCGCGCCACCGTCGTTCAGCACATCACGCTGTCCCGGCCGCCGCGGACCGGCGAACTGCGCGCCGATCTGCGCGCGGCGCTGTCCGCGACCCACGCGATGCTGCACGAACCGGCGGTCGAGCAGGGGATGCGGGTGATCGTCGAACGCGCCGGGGTCGACCCCGGATTCGCGGCGGTCAAAGACGCGCTGTACCGGACCGGCACCGAGCCCGTCCGCGAGATCCTGACCGCCGCCGTGACCGAGGGCGACCTCCCACCCGACCTCGATGTCGATCTGGCCCTGGACCAGCTGCACGGGCCGCTGTTCTTCCGGCGACTGATAGCCAACCGCCCCTTCGACCTCGAGTACACGTGGTCGGTCGTCGACGACTTTCTCCGGGCCAATCCGAAACCCGCACTCCAGTAGAGGAATCCACCATGACGTCGCTCGAGCCCGACAGACTCGCCGTCCCGAGAATTCTCGCGGTCGTCGTCGCGATCGCGACCGCCTTCGGCGCGGTGCTCGCCGACCTCGTGGTTCCGGCCGGCGCGGCCCAGCATCTGCACAACGACGCCTGGCCACCGCACGCGAAGTTCCATGACGCGCAATACATCGCCATGACGGTGCTGCTCAGCGCGATCGCCGTCGCGCTGCTCCTGCGCCGTAACGCCCGATCCCGCGCCGACCTCCGGCTGGCCTGCGCGATCCTGTCCACTCCTTGGCTGGCGCTGCTGAGCGCCCCGCTCTTCCCCGGCACCGCCGTCCACGACCCCGAGTTCGACAACCCCGCTGTCCTGGGCCTGCATCCTCAGGTGTTCATGGCGGTGGTCCTGCTGATTCTCCTGCTGATCGCCGTAATTCTCGGCACTCGCGTCGGCGCGAAACCCGCCGGGCCGGCTGCCGGCCGGTGAAGCACACCGGCGGTCCGCGCCCGCGAGGACCGGCGTTCGGATCCGGTCACTCGGCTCTCCTCCGACCGGCTACGCTTCGGGGATCTCGCGGTCCAGCCGGCGGCTGTTGAGTTCGATCAGGCGCGGCCGTGGATGCTGCCGCGCGGAAACGAGGAACTCCGTGACGCAGTGCCCGACAGCCGGAGATCCGCGGCACGGCAGGACCGCTCTTCGGAACGCGGGCACTCACCGATGACCACACCGCGAGACCGATCACGGGGAGTCGGGCGGTTCACCGTCGCGACGTGGTTCCAGGTGGTGCTCGGGGTGATGGGCATCGTGGTGCTGGTGGGCGCGGGTGCGGGTGCGCAGGTCATCGGCAATACCAACGTGGCCACCGACCGGGTGCTGAACCGCACGCAGCCGGCGTTGGTGCAGGCGACTCGTTTACAGGGCGCGTTCCTCGATCAGGAGACCGGTGTGCGGGGGTACGCGCTGACCGGGGATCGGCAGTTCCTCGAGCCGTACACCGCGGGGCTGGAGCGGCAAACCCATGCCGCGGAACAGATCCGGGCGCTGGTATCCGAGTCGCCGCAACTGCTGGCCGATCTGGACGCGGTGCAACGGGCCGCGGACTCCTGGCGCAGCGAATACGCGCTCGCCGGCACTGCCGCGGCGACGGTGCCCGCGGGTTCGACGGTCCGGGGCAAAGCTCTCTTCGATGAACTCCGGGCCCGCCTCGATACCCAGGAACAGGGCCTGCGCACCGCGATCGCCGCGGACCGCGCGGCACTCGAACACGCCCGCGCGCTGCGCAATTGGGTCCTCGGTCTGATGGTGGCGGTCACCTTGCTGACCGGGGTCATCCTGACCTGGTTCGTTCGCCGTCTGGTGGCGCGGCCGCTGTCGCAGTTGGCGAAGGCGTCGTTGCGGGTCGCCGACGGTGATTTCGAGCATCACATCGAGGTCGCCGGTCCCGCCGATGTCGCGACGGTCGCGGACGCGGTGGAACGGATGCGCGGGCAGGTCGTCGCGGAACTGGACTCCTCGCGGGCGCAGGAAGCGCTGCTGTCCGAGCAGAAGGACGTGCTCGACGCGCAGGCCGAGGACCTGCGGCGATCCAACAGCGAACTCGAACAGTTCGCGTACGTGGCCTCGCACGATCTGCAGGAGCCGCTGCGCAAGGTCGCCTCGTTCTGTCAGCTGCTCGAAAAGCGTTACGGCACCCAACTGGACGACCGCGGCAAGCAGTACATCCACTTCGCGGTCGACGGCGCCAAACGCATGCAGACCCTGATCAACGACCTGCTCACGTTCTCTCGCGTCGGGCGCGACACCGCCACCGCCGCGGTGGTGGACCTCGGCGCGTGCCTGAACAACGCTGTCGGCGATCTGGGTTCGGTGATCGACGACTCCGGCGCCCGGCTAGAGCTGCCCGAACTGCTGCCGCGAGTCAACGGGGACTCGACATTGCTGAGCATGCTGTGGCAGAACCTGATATCCAATGCCATCAAGTTCCGGTCACCGGACCGGACACCGCTCGTGCGGGTCGCCTGCGAACTCGATCCGGAAGCGCGCATGTGGGTCGTGACGGTGACCGACAACGGGATCGGGATCGAACCCGAGTTCGCCGAGCAGGTGTTCGTGATCTTCCAGCGGCTGCACGCCAAGGATGTGTACGCCGGCACCGGGATCGGACTGGCGGTGTGCCGCAAGATCGTCGAGTACCACGGCGGCACGATCGGGATCGACACCGCGTACACCGGCGGGACGCGTTTCCGGTTCACCCTGCCCGTCTCGGCCGAGAACGACGATCACTCGACTACCACCCCTGATTCGACCGCTGTTGCCCTCGAAGGAGTTCCGCTGTGATGACCACCCGTGTGCGACCCGCCGACATCCTGCTCGTGGAGGACGACCCGGGCGACGAGCTCATGACCATCGAGGCGTTCGAGGAACACGGCATCGGCAGCACCTTGCACGTGGCGCGGGACGGAAAGGAAGCCCTGGACTTCCTGTTCCGGCGCGGCGAGCACCTGCACGCACCGCGGCCGGACCTGATCCTGCTGGATCTGAACCTGCCCAAATACAGTGGCCGCCAGGTGCTTTCCTCGATCCGCGCGGACGCCGATCTGGCCACCATCCCCGTGGTGATCCTGAGCACATCCTCGGCACAGGACGACATCGTGACCTGCTACCGCATGTTCGCCAACGCGTACGTCACGAAACCCACCGACCTGGACGACTACACCAACGCCGTGGCCCGCATCGACGAATTCTTCGCTCAGCTCGCACAACTGCCGCACCGCCCGGGCCGCTCCTGAACCCGCGGTGGGGGTCACGGAAACCCCTGCGGCAAAGTTGCTGACGTGTGCGGTGTTTGAACGGATCGATTCTGGCAATGCCCGAGATGCCAACACCCATTCGCACCCGAGGAACCGTGATGTCACCCGAACACGCAGTATCGATCGGCCACACACGCAGCGCACGCGGTCGCGGCGACTCGTACGACAACCTCGAACCCCTCCTGCGTGAGCTCGCGGACCTGACCGCCGGCAGCCCCGAACACGCCGCGCTGCGGCAGTCGGTGATCGAGAAGGCGCTGCCGCTGGGCGAGCACATCGCCCAGCGCTACAGCGGGCGCGGTGTCGAGTACGAGGATCTGGCCCAGATCGCCGCGTGCGGGGTGATCCTGGCGGTGGATCGTTTCGACCCCACCGTGGGCGCCTCGTTCCTGGGTTTCGCGATCCCGACGGTGATGGGCGAGGTGAAGCGGTATTTCCGGGACAGCACCTGGGCGGTGCGGGTACCGCGCCGGATCAAGGAGCTGCGCCAGCAGCTCAGCGTCGCGATTCCCGAACTCGCGCAACGCCTGGACCGCGATCCCACCGCCCGCGAGCTCGCCGAACACCTGGACACCGACCTCACCGAGGTCACCCAGGCGTTGATCGCCAACAACGCCTACACCACCCAGTCCCTGGACGCCCGTTCGCAATCCGACGACGGTGACGCCACCCCGATGATCGCTCCCGCGCGCCTGTCCGTGGTCGAGGAGGGATACGCGCTGATGGAGGATTCGATCACCATCGGCCCCCTGCTGGGGACGCTGTCCGAACGGGAGCAGCGGATCCTGCGCATGCGGTTCGGCCAGGAGATGAGCCAGGCCGAGATCGCGAAGGTCCTGGGCGTGTCCCAGATGCAGGTCTCGCGCCTGCTGGCCCAGACCCTGAAGAAGTTGCGCGACCAGGCCGTGGACTCCGAACTCGCCCAACAGATCGCCTGAGGACATCGGCGCCGCACACCCGGGGCGGGTGTGCGGCGCCGGCGCTGTGTATTGGTCTGGCGCACCGTGGAATTGGATTCATTTCGGGACCCCTCGCGAACGGTGCTCGCGGGGCTCCGGCGTGGCGGTTGGCCACGCCCGGCGTTCCGGTCCGGTTCTACTGCTGACCCGTCTGCTCGGCGGCGGCGCGACGCGCCTCCTCGAGATCCTTGCGAAGCCTGTCGGCCGTCGCCGTGTCGCCGGCGTCTTCGGCGGTGGTGATGTCCTGGTGCAGTTGGGCGACGACGTTTTCGATTTCCATTTTCCAACCTCCCGCGTAGTTCATTGGTCGGCCACACCGCGATCGGCAGCGGATGACCACTACGTCGGCTACCCGACATGATCAAGCACAAACACCCGCCGCGCCGCCGCGCCGACGGTCTGTTTCGAGCCGTCACGGGCCTGTTTCGAGTCATAGCCGCCGGGTAATCGCCGACGAACAGGAGGTGAGAGGCATGACACCCACTTCGGACCCCCGCCCCGATTCCGCGACGGTGACCCTCGAGAACGACAGGCGCTCACTGAGCGAACTCGTCGACACCGCCGGCGCACAGCTGACCAGGCTGGTCCGCGACGAGATGGCACTTGCCCGAATAGAGATGCGGGACAAGGGCATAGGCATGGCCAAGGGCGCCGGTATCGCGGGCGCCGGTGGGCTGCTGGCGTTCTACGGCGGCGGCTCGCTGACCGCCGCGGCGATTCTGGCTCTGGCGCTCGTGCTGCCCGCGTGGGCCGCCGCGCTGATCGTATCGGCGGTGCTGTTCGTGCTCGGCGCGATAGCGGCGCTGGCCGGCAAGAAGACGGTCGAGAAGGCGGCGCCTCCGGTGCCCGCCACGGCGATCAAGGACGTCCGGCAGGACGTCGAGGTACTAGAGAACAGGACTCATCGATGAGCGACGACACACCACGCCCGGAGAACGATCCGAGTGAGGTCGCGCGGTTGCGGGCGGACCGCGACCAGGCCCGCCAGGAACTCGGCGACACCGTGGCCGAACTCGCGGACAAGGTCGACGTACGCGCGCGAGCGGAGGACAAGGTCCACGACACTGCCGAGGCCGCTCGCGAACATGCGAGCGAGGCGGCTCAGCAGGCGCGCGAGGTCGCCGAGAACGTGCGCGTCAGCGCCGGGCAGGTGGCCGATCGCGCTGTGGCCGCGACGCCGGAACCGGTGCGCGAGAAGAGCAGTCAGGCGGTCGCGGCCGCCCGGCGGAATCCGGTGCCCGTCGCGGTCGCGCTGGTGTCCGGTGCGGCGCTGATCTGGTGGACGCGGCGTCGGAGGCGCGCGTGAACACCCTGTACAAGCCCGTCGGAATGGTCGTGAGCGTGCTCGGCGGCGTCGCGGCCAACCTCGTGTTCGCCCAGGTTTGGCGGCGAGTGAGCGGTGAGGACCAGGCCCCGAGCGCCACCGCGCGCGACTACGGCTGGCAGGAGGTGCTGGTCGCCGCGGCGCTGCAGGGCGCGATCTTCGGCGTGGTGAAGGCGTCGATCGACCGCGCGGGCGCCTCGGGCTATCAGCGGCTGACGGGCACCTGGCCCGGGAAGTGAGCCGAGCATGACCGCCGCGGATCACCCGGCGTCGACCGGTACCGGAGCTCGGCCGGACCTGGACGCCGATCACCCGGACAGTCCGGCCGACCTGTCGAAACCGTCGTTGATCGCGGTGGTCAAGCGTGCGGGCCGAGAGTTTCAGCGCGACAACCTGACCGATCTGGCGGCGTCGCTGACCTACTACGCGATGCTGTCGATCGTGCCCGGGCTGATCGTGCTCGTCTCGCTGCTGGGCCTGCTCGGACCCGATGCCACCGACGAACTCATGGTTCAGGTCCGTGAACTCGCGCCGGGCTCGAGCGCGGACTTCGTGCAAACGCTCATCGACCAGGCCCAGGCCAACAAGAGCGGCGCCGGACTCGGCGCGGTCCTGGGTCTGGCGATCGCGCTGTGGTCGGCGTCGAGCTACGTCGCCGCCTTCATGCGCGCCTCCAACGTCATCTACGACATCGGTGAGGGGCGGCCGATCTGGAAGACCACGCCCATCCGGCTCGGCGTCACCGTCCTGGCGGTGATTCTGCTGTTGCTCAGCGCGGTGATCGTGGTGGTGAGCGGGCCGATCGCGCGGCAGGTCGGCGACTTCCTCGGACTCGGGGAGACCACGGTACTGGTGTGGAACATCGCCAAGTGGCCCGTGCTCTTCGTCCTGGTCTCGGTACTGCTGGCAATCCTGTTCTGGGCCAGCCCCAATGCGAAACAGGGCGGCGTGAAATGGATCAGCCCCGGCGGCGTGATCGCGGTCCTGATCTGGGTGATCGTCTCGGGCGGTTTCGCCGTCTACGTCGCCAACTTCTCGTCCTATGACAAGACCTACGGGTCACTCGCCGGTGTGGTGATCTTTCTGGTGTGGCTGTGGCTCACCAACATCGCGCTGCTACTGGGCGCCGAGATCAACGCCGAACTGGATCACGGTCGCGCCATCGCCGAAGGTCTACCCGAAGAGGTCTCACCCTTCGCCGTACCGCGCGATACCCGCAAGCTCGATCCGCTGGATCAGGATGCGATCGACGAGGCGAAAGCCGCTCGGCAGGAGTGATTTTCGCCCGACGCGGTGCGGTAGAGCCTGCTCATCGCTGCTGCGGGGACCGGCCCGCGCCGGGTTCCGGAGTCTTCCCTTACTCCGGAACCCGGCGCCGCCGTTGGGCTATCGCTTCCGCTTCGGGTCCTTGTCGACGCCTTCGGTCTCGAAGCGTTCCTTGCGCACGGTGCCGGACACGGTCTCGCTGTCCTGCACCTCGTCTACCGCGAGGCGGACGCGCTCGACCGGTACCGCCTCCGTGGTCACCGTGACCCGGTCCTCGTGCAGGACCACCTCGGTCTCCTGTTCACCGAAGTCCGTGGTCCCGACCGCGGTGGGATCGGTGATCGGCTCCCGTTCGAGGTGTACCTCCTCGTGTGTGGTGGGCACCTTGATGGTCTGTTCCTCGGTGACCACGTACTTGCGCAGGCGGGCCGTGCCGGACTCGGCGCGGTCCTTGTGCACCTCGAGGTGTTCCTCGGAGCGGACGAGTCCCTCGTCGCCGCCGCGCATCCCACGCCGCTCATCAACGCCCTCAGCTGCCGGATCGGCGAACGCGTCCCAGCCCGCACGTTGCGGGTCGACGTGGTAGTGCACGAACAGCTGCTGTTCCTCGTCGGCGGTGATCTCGTGGTCCATGGGGATGTGCGGCGCGGACCTCACCTCCTCCTTGTCGACCTGCACCTGCAGCTGGTCCGACCCCGCCCGATGCTGCGCACCGGCCAGGGGCACGAGGGAGTCGTCGTGGAAGAGGCCGGTGGACACCGCCGCCCACGTCGGCGCGCCCGAAGCGTTATCGATGTAGATCTGCTTCACCTTGCCGATCTTGTCGCCGCCCCGGTCGTACACGGAGTTACCGATGATTTCGTCGAGCAAACCGGTCATGATTCCTCCTCGATCTTCGAATGATTCGATGTCCCCGCGCAGGCGCGGGGTGTTCTCGGAAGGAGATTGACTAGCGATCGAACTGTCCGCTCGGCTTCGCGACAGCGAAACCAGCGACACTCCCGCAACTACCCGGGCTATCGCGGGACAAACGTCGTGAACCGGCAGAAGCCGGCCGGGGGCGTCTAGAAGGTGGGCATGAACGTGCGCAATGCGCCGGGGTAACAATTCGTGCTCGCAGACGAGTGCGGGGCCGCACGGTTGACACCGTGCAGCCCCGCACCGTGCGGTGTGGCGTGCGCGTCAGCGCATCGCGCCGCGGCGGCCGGTAACCAGGCCGACGAGGAACAGCAGCAGCACCGCGCCACCCAGGCAGGTGAAAAAGCTGAACCACAGGCCGCCGCCCTCGACATCCACGCCCAGCAGCTTCAGCAGGAACCCGCCGAGCAGTCCGCCGATGATTCCGACGACGATGTTCAGCAGAATGCCTTGCTGGGCATCGGTCTTCATGATCTTGCTGCCGATCCAGCCGGCCAGCCCGCCGATGATGATCCACCCCAGGATTCCCAGTCCGAGCATCGCGCCGCTCCTTTCCTCGATGTCAGCCCGTGTTCGACGGGCTGTGTGTCCGGTCGGTGCATACCCGTCTCCACGGATGTAAACCAGTGACAAACACGGCCGTTTCACGCACTCCGCGGCGGGCATTCGACTCGTGATGTTGGATGATCCCGATCTGCTCGATTTCGTACGCGGCATGCGTGAGAGTTACTGGACCTCGATGCCGGACGCCGGCGCGCCCGACCCCGTCGGGGACGTGCGCAGGCTGGCCATTCCGGCCACCGAGCCGGAGCGCTGTATCACGGTGCGCGCCTATCGCCCGCTCACGGACGCCGACCGCCTGCCCGTCATGGTGTTCGTGCACGGCGGCGGCTTCATCTCCGGCGACCTGGATACCCATGACGTACTGTGCCGGGCTCTGGCGAACCGCGCCGAGCTACTGGTCGTTGCCGTGGACTGGAGACTCGCGCCGGAGCATCGGTTCCCGGCCGGGCTCGAAGACGTGCTCGCGGTGCTGGACTGGGTCGGCGACAACAGCGAAGAGCTCCGGGCGGATACCACCCGGCTGGTGCTGTGCGGCGACAGCGCCGGCGGAACGCTCACCGCGGCCGCCACCGCTATCGCCCGTGACCGACGG
This sequence comes from Nocardia sp. NPDC057668, assembly GCF_042799795.1. NCBI lineage: Bacteria > Bacillati > Actinomycetota > Actinomycetes > Mycobacteriales > Nocardiaceae > Nocardia > Nocardia sp. NPDC057668. The sequence continues at coordinate 493,180 of NZ_JBHVIC010000004.1, forward strand.
CATCCCCGCGTGGCCGGCCAGGTGCTGTTCTATCCCAGCCTCTGCGCCGCGATGGATACCGCATCGTGGAAACAGCTCGGGGACAAACGATTTCCGCCCAGAGAACTCAACAGGCTCGCGTTACAGGCCTATCTTCCGGACGGAGTCAGCACCGACGACCCGCGGGTGTCACCGCTGCGCGGCGACCACGCCGGCCTCCCGCCCACGCTGATCCTCGTCGGTGAACACGATCCGCTGCTCGACGAAAACCTCGCCTACGCCCAAGCATTGCTCGCGGCCGGGGTGCCCGTCGTGCACCGCGTCGTGCCCGGGGCAGAGCACGGTTTCGCACAGTTCTTCAAGGACACGGACACCCATCGGCGAGGTGAGTCCGCTCTTGCCGACGCGGTCTCGTTCCTCCGCGATGTGACCGCGATCCGGTGATCACCCGATCGGGCGACACCGGTCAGTCCTCGATACCGTTGCCGGACAAGCTATTCAGATCTCGGCGTCGCGATCGGTGTGATGCGCACATCGGCGAGAGAACGTCTCCACCCATGCCGCGGATTCGGATTCGTCCTCGCCTGTCGCCGGTCGCCGGGCTGCGATGACGTTGTCGGCCCGTCGCGAGCGGGGATTGGCGGCCCGCGCGGCCTGAATGCGCACGCACCAGGACACATAGTCGGGAACGCTCATCCCGGCAGCCTCGGCCGCCTCGGCGAGCACCTCCCACTCCTGTTCCCCCACCGTCACCACTACGTCGCGGGTTCCTGTCGCCGCCGCACCGGGCTTCGGGACTCGCCCGTTCGTGGCCGCGTTCACTTGTGCTCGGTGGGGGTGGTGCGCGGGACGGCGGCCGAAGCTTCCTCGCCGGTTACCGCGATACAACTGCCCTTGCTCCTCATGACGTGCTCCTTTCGAAGACGCCTGCACGCGCCCGCGGCGCGGGCCCGGTAGCGTCCGGCCTGAGTACCGCCCTCGACGCCCGCCAAACACCATGCACCGAAGCTTCGCCCGCTCGTCCGGGGGATCGGCATGCAGTGCCGCGATGTGGGCGGGGCTACACTCACCCGAGTGCGTCGGTCATCGGTCATTCAGCAAGCGCAGGGCATGGGTATCCATGACCATGCCTGCTGGGCGTTCGATGAACCGGGCGAGTTCCGGCTTCGCGCAAGCGAATTCCTCGGCGAGGGGCTCCGACTGGGCTGCCGGGTCTGGTACATCGCTTCCGGCGATGCCGGCGCGCTGGCCGGGGACCTGGAGAGTCTGCCCGGGTGGAACGAGGCGCTGCGCACGGGTGGAGCGCAAGTGGTTTCGATCGAGGACGTCTACGAGCCCGGGGCCCCGGTGATCGGCGACGAGCAGGTCCGCACCTATGCCGCCGCGACCGAGGCGGCAATCGCCGCCGGCTTCAGCGGGCTGCGCGTCGCGGCCGATACGACTCCACTGGTTCGCACCCCAGCCCAGCTCGCGGCGTTCGTGCGTTACGAATACCTGGCCGACCGTTTGATGGCCGCACAACCGTTTTCGGCGATGTGCGCCTACGACCGCGGCGCGGTGGGTGCCGCCGCTGTGATGCGGCTGGCCTCGGTGCACCCGAATACCAACGTGCACACGCAATTCCGCATCTTCGGAGCTACGGCACACGCGGCCGCGATCGTGGGCGAAGTCGACGGCTCCTGCGGCGAACTCTTCGGATCCACCCTCGCCGGAATCGAGCCGGATCCCGAGAACGGGTGCGTGCGAGTCGACGCGACGAGGCTGAGCTTTCTGGACCACAACGGCCTCTTACGCCTCGCCGCCTACGCGGAATCCCGGGACGCCGAACTGGTCGTGCAGACGGCATGGCCAGGGGTCGCGCGCCTGGCCGAATTGCTGGAACTGCCGAATGTGCGAGTGGAGGACGGGGTTTGACGTACTCGCACGGACATCCCGCATATTTCTACCGCACCGACCGGCAGTACCTCGACGGCATCGTTCCCTTCCTGACCGAATCGCAGGACCCCGTCGCCGCGGCCGTGCCCCCCGCCCGGCTCGAGCTGCTGCGCACGGTTGTGGATCCCGCCGCGGTGACGTTGATCGACATGAGTGTCGCCGGGCGCAACCCCGGCCGGATCATCCCGGGTGTGATGCGCGCGTTCGCCGACAAGCATCCCGATCGGCACGTGCGGATTGTGGGAGAACCGATCTGGGCCGGCCGCACCGCCTTCGAGTATCCCGCGTGCGCGCAGCACGAAGCGTTGATCAACCTCGCGTTCGCCGGCCGCGCGGTCACGATCCTGTGCCCCTACGATGTCTCGGCGCTGGACGCGATCGCGATCGCCGACGCCCGCCAGAACCATCCGGAAATCTGGGAGCCGGAGCGTCGCTACACGAGCGAGTGCTACGACCCGAAGGCCGTCATCGACCGCTACAACCAGCCGCTCCCGTGCCCAGGCTCCGCACCCGACATGATCGTTTCCGGCCCGGGCGATGTAGGCGCGGCACGCCATCTCGCAGCGGAAAAGGCTGCGCTGCTGGGACTTTCACCCGAGCGGATACCCGACCTCGAGCTCATAGCCACCGAACTGGTGACCAACGGCATCGCGCACGGCGACAGCCCCTGCCACCTGTGGCTGTACCGGGACGAGCGGAGCCTGATCTGCCAGACCCGCGACGGCGGTTACATCGCGGACCCGCTCGCCGGGCGGCACCCGCCGCAGCGGGGCCAGTTCGGCGGCCGCGGCCTGCTGCTGGTGCATCAGCTGTGCGATCTGTTCCGAACACACACCACACCGGGGCAAACCACGCAGTACGCGGTGCTGGACCTGGCGGGTTGACCGGTCCTCGCGGGGGGCGGGATTCATCACGTTCCGCGGACGGGCCGATTGTGAACCGCGGAGTAGCTCGATCCGAACCGTGGAGATTGTTTCGCTCGACCCTAACCGGGAATACGCTGGCAACCGGCAAGATCCAAACGGCAACGCAGCGGATGTCGACGGACTCACGATGATTTGCTGTGGCGACGCGGTTTTCAACAGGACCGTGCCCGAGGTGAAGGGAGGACACTCGTGGCAGCCATGGGTCGTCCGATCGATATCCTGCTCGTCGAAGACGATCCGGGCGATGAGTTGATCACCCGAGAAGCGTTCACGGACAACAAGATACACAACACCCTGCACGTGGTCCGCGACGGCCTCCAGGCCCTGGATTTCCTGTTCCGCACCGGCGAGTACGCCGATGCTCCGCGCCCGGACCTGGTGCTGCTGGATCTGCAGCTGCCCGGATGCGACGGCCGTGAGGTTCTCACGCGAATCCGCGCCGACCGGGAACTGGCGGCGATCCCGGTCATCGTATTGACCGCCTCGGCGGCCGAGTCCGACATTCTGCGCAGCTACCGGCTCGCCGCGAACGCCTATGTCACCAAGCCGGTCGAGATCGAGGAGTTCACCGCCGCGCTGCGCAAGATCGAGGACTTCTTCCTTACTGTCGTGCGGTTGCCCGAGCACGACTGAGCTCGAGGTCGCGACCGTGGTGGAGTCGGCAGCCCGCCTGTTCGATCTCGACTACTTCTCCCGAGCTCGCTTCCCGCGCCGGCCAGTAGCCCAGGACGGTCCCGGGCAGTAGCGGATGCGCGTACATCAGCCGGCACCTGGCGGTCGAGGCGTTCTCCGGCGTTCCGCCGATCGTGCTGACGCGCAGGGTGTGCGCATCCTGACCGCCGGTGGCGGTCAGGTGATCGTGACGAGTTCGGTGATCCCGCTGACATCGAGCACGGCGGTGAGCATCGGATTGGCGATCAGCTCGATATGGTCGGCGTACTCGAAGAGGATTTCGATGGTTCCGCTGTCGATGAATTGCACTCGGCGAAAGTCGATGACGACATGGCCGGTATGCGGCTGTGCGACGGCGTCGGACACGGCGTGACGAAAGGCGCCGTTGTTGGTCATGTCGATTTCACCGTCGGCGGTCACAACGACCGCACCATCGTCACGGTGGTCGACATCCAGAGTGAGATGCGTCGTCATGACTGAATCCTTGCCTGCAGATGGACGGTGGTACCGGAGTCGCCGGGGCACACTTGCACGTCGTGCATGAGCGACCGCATCATGTCCAGGCCGCGGCCGCGGTAGGGCCTATCGGATGCCTGTGGTGGTCGCCAGACGCCGGTGTCGGTGATGGTGAGGCGCACCTGATCGACGAGCGCGGTGGCGGACACCCGGATCAGGCCGTCGGGCCGCTCACGGTGTCCGTGCTCGATGGCGTTGCTGACCGCCTCACTGGCCGAGAACAAGACGTTGAACGCTTGTGTCTCGTCGAGCCCACACCGGCCGAGCCAGTTCCGCAACGACTCACGAACGTCGGCGAGGTTGTCGCCCTGCGCGGCGAACTCCAGGCGCAGGGGCGCAGGTTGGCGAAAGAGCAGTAATGCGACATCGTCTTCGTAGCCGTCGTCAGGCGTCATGCCCGCCATCACCGCGGTCGCCAGCTCCTCCGGGGTTTGTTCCGAACCAGCGCGCACCAAGGCTCCGGCGGCCTCGATGCCTTCGGAGAGCGAGCGTCGGCGGCGTTCGACCAGACCGTCGGTGTAGAGCAAGAGCGTCGATCGCGGGGGAAGTCTGACGCCGGCCTCCGAGCGACTGTGCTCCGGTCGCACGCCCAGTGGCAGCGACCGCGCCTGCCGCAGGTGAGTGGTCACGCCGTCGGCATGCATCAGAATCGGTGGCGGGTGTCCGGCGGAGGCGTAGACCAGTTCGCCGGTATCGGGATCGAGAACGCCACAGAACACCGTCGTGCATTTCGCGCCCGGTAGGCGTGCGGCGAACCTGTCGAGCGCTGTCAGGGTGCGGGCAGGTTGCGGGTGTTCCAACAGCAACGCCCGGCAGGCGCTGCGCAGCTGCCCCATCACCGTGGCGGCGGCCAGGCCGTGGCCGACACAATCACCGACAACCAGCGCGATGCGACCGTCGTCGAGATCGACCACGTCGTACCAGTCGCCACCGACCTGAAGTGGACGCGTCGCGGGCTGATACCGCACCGCGAAATCGGGCGGCAGCTGGCTGGGACCGAGCATCGCGTGCTGCAACGCGAGAGCGGTTTCCCGTTGCAGCTGCAACTGGTGGGCACGCGCCAGGCCTTGCCCGAGCCGTCCACCCAGAATCGCCAGCGAGGTCCGATCTTCCACGCTCAACGATCGTTGTTCACTCATCTCGATCCACAACACGAGCACTCCATCGGGGTGTCGCATCGCAATGCCCACGCATGTGGCCTGATGGATCACCGCGGTGAGAGGCTCCCCGTCACGCACCGCGGTGATGACGTCGCGGACCGGGGCCGCAAGGTCCGCCCACGAGATCGCTTCTCCGGCGGCGACGATGGTCGGCTCGGACGCGGCGCTGACGGTCATGGCGGGGATGACAAGGCCGGTCGGCTCGGGGAAGACGAGGGCAAGCACCCGGCGTGCGTGCCAGATGTCGCGCAGCTCGACCACCACACCGGCCAGTGCCTCGGCGATGGAATCGGATTGGGCGAGTTGGCTGTTCACCGCGGCCAGGGCCGTTTGGTACTGCTCCTGGTAATGCTCGGCGGACACGTCTCGGAACGTGCCGACGAATACTCGCTGTCCGGTATCGGGGTCCCGCACCGGGTTGGCGGTGGCCGCGATCCACAGCACGTGTGCGTCGCGGTGCAGCACCGGCAGCACGTGCTGCCCGGCCCGAGCGAGAGCCAGCGCGTCCGCGATGGGAAGGGGAGTGTCATCGGGTTGATCCCCGGGCGCGACATGCCGAGCCGGATGCAAAGGCAAGCTCTCCGGGCGAACCCCGACGATCTCGCTGAACGCGTTGTTGATCTCGATGATCACGCCGTCTTCGTCGCAGATGAAAAACGCTTCGTGCAGCGAATCCACGAGCGCCGCACGCCAGCGAGCATGATGGTTGCGCAGCCGGTTCAAATCAACGATCGCCCGAACGCGCGCCAGAAGCTCGGCCGCGGCGAACGGTTTGACCAGGTAGTCGTCGGCTCCGACCTCGAGGCCTTCGATCGCAGCCTCCTGCCCTGCTCTGGCGGAGAGCAACAGCACCGGCACCGCGGCGGTACGCGACTCGGCGCGTAACGCGCGCACCAGCTCGAGTCCGCCCAGCCCGGGCATCATGATGTCGCTGACCAGCAAGTGCGGAACCTCCGCCCGCACGGCCCGCAGCGCGTGCAGACCATCACCGACTGCTTGCACGTCATAGCCGGCACCGCTGAGCAGCCGCACGAGATACTCGCGCATGTCGGCATTGTCGTCGGCGACGATCACGCGCCCCGCGCCGCCGACCGCCGTGGCAACGTCCGCGGTGACGTCCGGCTTCGAGCCGGGCGACGCACCGTCGCTGGGCAGCCAGCGCATAGCCTCCTGCAGATACTGGTCCGCCACAACGGCGTCGGTCGCGATGGCGGTGGCAGCGAGCGCTTGTGAGGGCAGGTGGGCCGACCCGAACGGCAGCAGGACGGTGAAGGTGGTTCCCGCCTCCTCCCGGCTGCTCGCGGAGATGGTGCCGCCGTGCAGTTCGACCAACTCGCGTACCAGAGCGAGTCCGATACCGCTGCCTTCGTGCGAGCGTGCTCGCGTCGTGGCGATTCGATGAAACCGCTCGAACAATCGGGGCATCTCGTGAGCGGGGACTCCGACCCCGGTATCGCTGACCGTGACTTTCGCGTGGCTTGCATCGCGCCCTACCACGACGCGCACAGACCCGGCGAAGGTGAACTTCAGGGCATTCGACAGCAGGTTGAAGATGATCTTCTCCCACATGCCCGCATCGAGATAGACCGGCTCGTCGAGTGGCGTGCAGTCCACCACGAACTCCAAACCCGCTCTGGCCATGGCAGATTCGAAGACACTGGCAAAGTCGGTCGTGATTGTGGCCAGATCGGTTGGCGCATAACGGGCCTGCATGCGCCCGGCTTCCAGACGAGAGAAGTCCAGCAGAGATGCCACGAGTTTGTTGAGCCGTAACCCGTTGCGGTGCACGAGCTCCAGTGCCTCGAGGGCATCGTCGCCGAGATCACCGCGCCGGCGCAGTTCCGCAACGGGACCCATGATCAAAGTCAACGGTGTGCGAAATTCATGACTGATATTGGAGAAGAACAGGGTCTTCACCCGGTCGAGTTCGGCCAGCTCCTCGGCCCGCCGCTGCTGCGCTTGAAAACTGCGTGCACTGGCGATGCCGGCCGCCAGATGCCCGGCCACCAGAGAGATGAATCCACGATGATCGTCGTCGAGTGCCCGGAATCTGTTGAGCCCGGTCACCAGAAAACCGTAGGGCTCACCGCCTTGCCGACCCAGCGGCACAGCCAGCGCCTGGGCCGGTGGTTGTGGCCATGCCCCACGCGGCACATCCGTCAACGCCGCGTCGGCCAGATCGACCAAAGCCGAATTTCCCTGCCGCAGTTCACTAATGGGCCACACCGCCTGATCCGCGGGCCCGAGAGTCAGCGGTGCCAACGCATGTCCGGCTTGCACACCACTGGTTCCCGCCAGCGTGGCCGCGCCATTGCTGTCGAACATATAGCTCGCGGTAAAAGGAAAATCGAAGGGATTGTTCGCGAACTGCTTCTCCGCGAATCTCAGCACCTGTTCTTCGGTCTGGATCACGCTGGGGTCGGAACCGAGATCGCGCAGCGACGCCATGCGTCGTTCACTGATGACCCGCTCGGTCTCTTCGCTGACCACGCACAGCATCCCCACCACCGCGCCGGCGTCATCACGTAACGGGCTGTAGGAGAAGGTGTGGTAGCTCTCCTCGGTATAACCGGAACGCTCCACGAACAGCAGGAGCGCTTCGTCCCAGGTGGCCTCGCCCGTGCTCAGCACGGTAGCGGTACGCGACTCGATGTCGTCCCAGATCTCGGCCCACACTTCACTGGCCGGTCGGCCCAACGCCCACGGGTATTTGCGACCCAGCGAGTCACGGCGGTAGGCGGCGTTGCAGAAGAACGTGAGCTGCGGCCCCCACCCCATCCACATCGAAAACCGTGACGACAACAGGATGTTCACCGCCGTCTGAAGACTCACCGGCCACTCGGAGACCGGCCCCAGTGGAGTCGCGTCCCAGTCCACCCGAGACAGATCGTGCCCGATTTCCTGGTCCGCGCCGAAGATTCCACCCCACGGTTCCGGCGTCGATCGACCAGGCCCATCGGACTCACCCGAACGCATGCGGTCCACCTTTGTCTCGGCGCGGCTATGAGCGCTCACCGTACCGCGCTCGCGCGACGGCGCATCCATCGATCTCACTGGAGCATGATGCGGCGGGCGATATGCCTCGGATCAAAGTCACAGTGACGTATGGCCTCGGTCGGCGAATCCCTGACAGCGGTCCGTGGTCTTCAGCGCGGTCATTCCGGACCGACGATCCATTCGATCTGATGGACAATGCCGTTCTCGAGCAAATAGCGATCCATCTCGAGGTCGAGAAACGTTGCGGGATCGTTCATTCTGGCCCGGTACTCACGAGCCTGCACGCGCCCGTCCACGAGGATCCGGACATTGGAGTACCGGCGCACCCCCAACGGAGTCACGAACTCGCGGTACATCTTCCACCCGTTTTCGGGGGTTTCGCCCCGCGCGTGAGCCGCCCTCAGCTCGAATGCGAGCTGTAGCTCGCCGGGATCGAGGTCGTCGAACGGATTCGTCTCGTTCATGGCCGACTTCCATTCGTGCCGTTCGAGTCCCGTGCCGAGCATCGGATACGAACTCGGCACGAAATCCTCTGTGCTGCACAATGCTACTCATAGTCGGTGACATGTCCGCCGAGGTTTCGGGACGGAGGAGCCCCTCATCCGCCGTGGGCAGTCTCTACGTGAGGATTTTCAGCGTGTGACTGCCGTTGAGCGCCGATCGCGACGCCGGAGGACCCTCTGCGGCCACAAACGTGCGATGTCACCCGCTGCCATCGTGCGCGGCACCGCGCCATGCGGCAACATCGCGCTGTCGGCTGAATTGCACACTTCGACGCGGGACCGATCGCGCGATAGCGCCCGGGTCGACTTCCGTTAACAGGTGCCCGCGCCCCGACAATTTGGGTCGAATGCCCGATACCGTTGTGCCGGAATCGTTTCTACGCTGGTTCCCATGAAGAGAATCGTTGGCATTGTCGCGGTCGTGGCCGCACTCGCCCTGACCACCGCCTGTCAGGACGACGTGACGACGCAGCCGCAGCCGTCCGCGCCGGGCTCCACCGTGGCCACCCAACCCGGTGGGTCCGCACCCGGCGGTTCCGGATCGGGGGGCGGCGGGTCCGAACCGGGTACCACCTCCCCGGCAGGGAACAAGGCGCCCGCCACCGCCGGGCACGGCCTGTGCCTGGATGTGAACTCCGGGGTGGTCAATGCCGCGCTGCAGAAGCTCGGGCCCGGGGTCGGCGGCGAGAACTACACCGTGGAGAGCGGTACCGATGCCGCGCTCGGTGAGTGCCCGGATCTGCTGTGGGCGTTGGCCGGAACGCCGCGCGGGACCGCCAGCTCGCCGTGGCACGTCCTGCTGTTCAACCACGACGGCTACCTGGGGACCGCCACGAAGAAGGCGACCTCGTACACCTCGGTGGTCGGCTCCGGCGATCGCACCGTCCAGGTGCAGTACCGCTGGCTCACCGGCAACGACGCCAACTGCTGCCCGTCCGGCGGCCCGACGGTCATCACCCTGACGTTGGGCTCGGACGGCCGGACCGTCACCCCGGATCAGGACTTCCCGGCCGAGGTGACCGCGCCGCGCTAGCGACCGCCGCGCAGCCGAATGGTTCGGCCCGGCAACATGATCGACGACAGCACCCGGATGGGGCATGCATCCGGGTGCTGTTCCGTGTCCCGGGCGGCGGGGACCGCGGCGGCCTTCTGGTCGTCCGACCTCTTCGGCTACTCGCGCAGTCGCCGCCGTACTCGTGCCGACAGCTGTGCAGCGCTGTCCGCCAGGGCTTCGGTAAACAGACCCCGGTACGCGATTTCGTCCGTGCCGGTGGGTGTAGCGAGGGTGACCGGACGGATTGCTCGCGGGTGGTCTATGCCGACCACGGCGATGGTGGGCGGCAGGGCCGGCACGGCGATACCGGGCACGATCGTCGCGCCGAGTCCGGCGGCCACCAGCCCGAGTTTGGCCATCCAGTCGCGCACTCCGAACCGGATATCGGGTTCCCAGGGGCTGTCGGCCCAGGCGCCGAGCAATGTGGCGCGCACGTCCGCCGACCCTGCCACCCACCGCAGGTCACGCAGTTCGGCGGGTGAGACCTGGCCACGGCCGGCGAGTCGGTGATCGTGCGGGACCGCTACCAGGAGTGGGTCGTTCACCAGCGTGATGAGCGAGACCCCGTCGGGTGTGCGGTCCGGCAGCGTCACGACGGCGACGTCGAGCCGGCCGCGCGCGAGGGCGGTCAGCAAGCTCGCGCTCGAACCCTCTCGCGGAACAACGCGGAGCCGGGGATCGGCCGTTGTGACCGCCGCGATGGCGTCGGGTACGAGCGCGGCCATCGCGGTGGAGAACGCGCCGACGCGCAGGCGTCCTCCACGCGAGCCGTCGAGGTCGCCCAGTGCTTGGCGCGCGGCGTCGAGTTCGCTGAACACGCCCTCCGCGTGCCGGACCACCAGGCGTCCGGCCTCGGTGAGGACGACACCGCGGGCATGGCGCTCGAACAAGGGCCGCCCCGCGGCCTGTTCCATGAGCGCCACCTGCCGCGATACGGCTGATTGGGTGTATCCGAGCCACTCTGCCGCGGTGGAGAACGAGCCGTATCGGGTGACCGCGCGCACCACCCGCAAGCCGACCAGGGTGAACTCAGCCATGCGTGATCCTGATATCTGTTGTGCGAAAGAGTCGATTGTCGCATGGCTGCGCCGGTGACAGCATCGTCGGCATGGAGAACATGCAGAAGGCGAACAGGGCGCTGCTCACCCGGATTTTCGAGCGCATGGCGCAGGGTGACATGCGAGCGCTCAGCGAGGCGATGGCCCAGGACTTCCGGTGGATATTTCCTGGCTCGTGGTCGTGGGCAGGCACCTGGGAGTCGAGAGAGGCTGTGGTGCACGGGTTGCTGCGGCCGTTGATGAGCCAGCTCGATCACACCTACCGGATGAGCGCGGACTTCGTGCTCGCCGACGGCGACCGCGTGGTCGTGCAGGCGACCGGGAACGGAACGACCACCGCGGGGCAGGCCTACCCGCAGAAGTACTGCTTCGTCTTCCGGGTAACCGAGGGCAAGCTCACCGAGGTCATCGAGCACTGCGACACCGCGCTCGTGGAACGAGTACTCACCCCGCCGACGCGATAGGCGATCCTTCGCGGCCTCACCGGTGACGGTCCCGGCGCGCGTCGTGTCGAGTCCGCCGCTACCGTCCGGATTTGCGCGTTCATCTCCGAGCCGGTCGTCCGCGAGACCCGGCCGCGCCCGCTGGTTCGGCGAGTTCGCTACGGATTCGTGTCCGTTCGATACATCACTCGCTCGGCTCCGCGTACACCACGCCTTCCTTCATCACGAAGTCCACCTTGCCGGTCACCTCGATGTCGGCGAACGGGTCGCCCGGCATCGCGACTATGTCGGCGATCTTGCCCTTGGCCAGCACACCGAGGTCGTCGAGCCCCAGGAGTTCGGCGGCCACGCTGGTGGCTGCGCGGAGCGCGCGGACCGGGGTGATCCCGTTGGAGACCATCGCGGGAAACTCGCGCCAGTTCTCGGCGTGCGGGAACATCCCGGCGTCGGTGCCGAAGGCTATTCGCACCTCGCTGGCGGCGATCAGGTCCGCGCCGTCCAGCAGGGTTTTGTGGTGTTGGTGGAACTTGCGGCGTTTGAATGCCGGTTTGCCCGCCCAGAATTCGTCGTCGTCGACGTGGCGGGCGTCCTGGAGGACCGTGAACTGGGTGGGGATCAGGAAGACGCCGTGGTCGGTCATCATCTGGAGGGAGGTCGCGTTGGCGAGATTGCCGTGTTCGATGCTGCGGACACCCGCGCGCACCGCGCGTTTGATGCCTTCGGCGCCGTAGCAGTGCGGGGTCGCGGGGCGACCTAGGTCCTTGGCGGTGGCGACCAGGATGTTCATTTCCTCCTGGCTGTAGGTGGTGTGCGAGGGATCGTCCGACGGGCTGGAGAAGCCGCCGGTCGCGCCGAACTTGATCCAGTCCGCCCCCGCCCGGATTTCCTGGCGTACCCGGGTGCGGATCTCGTCCTCGCCGTCGGCGGCTGCCATTTCCAGAACACGATGCGGCCCTTGTAGATTCGCGTCGAGGATCGCGCTGAAGTCGCCGTGGCCGCCGCGGGCGGAGATCAGGTGCGGCGCGACCAGCATGCGCGGGCCGACGATCTTGCCGGTGGCGATGGCGTCGCGCAGATCCAGGACGCTGAAGCCTGGGTCCGCGCCCATGAGGTCCCGGATCGTGGTGAATCCGTTGAGCAGCAGGGTCCGCAGCGTGGCCAGCGAGCGCAACGCGACGGCGGTGGGGGAGAGGGTGAGGGCGGAGACCAGGTCCGGTGTCACGGTCACGTGGGTGTGGCAGTCCATGAAACCGGGGGTCACGGTGTGCCCGCTCAGGTCGATCACCTGCGTGTCCGGGGGAGCGGTGAGTTTCGCTCCGATCGCGGCGATGCGATCCGCGTCGACGAGGATGTCGCGGGGGCCCGCGGGTTTGTCGGTCAATCCGTCCCAGAGATTCGCGCCACGCAGGAGAACGGCCATGGTCATCCTCTCGAATCCGCCGATTGCAGTGCGCCGAGCCGATCACTCGAATTCGGAATGCGAACGTATGTTCCCAGGAGAATGTGGTGCGGGGAACATAGATGAGTTCCCCGTCGCGCGGTGACTATATGACTTCGTGACGTTCACCTTCTAGCTTCGGGATGACAGTAATCCACCTCAGAAGGGTCGACATGCTGCACACCGATATTCCCTCCCGATCCGAACTCGAAGCTCTGGTCAACGCCTCCGCGCCGTGGTCCGTGTCGATCTACACCCCGACCGAAGCCGATACCGCGAGCCCGGAGGAGAACCGCATCGCGTTCTCCAATCAGACGCGCGAGGCCCTGGAACTGGTGGAAGACCGGAAAGCGCGATCGTCCCTGGCCGAGGAACTCGAGGATCTGATCGATGACGAGGACTTCTGGCGTTTTCAATCGCGCACATTGGTCGTGCACGCCACTCCCGAACGCATGCGCACTTTTCGAATTCCCAATCGACTCGAGGCCGGCGTCACCGTCGGCGAGCGATTCTTCGTCAAGCCACTGTTGCGGGCGGTCACCTTCCCGCAGTCCGCGTTCGTCCTGGCACTCGCCGAGGGCGCGGTCCGGCTGGTGGAGATCACCCCGGATAGTCCGGCCGCCGAGGTGCGCGTCCCCGGGCTGCCGACCAGTGCCGCCGATTACGCGCGCAAGTCGTCGCTGAGCGGTCGCGCACCCAAGGGCCGGATTCAGGGCACCGAAGGCCGCAAGCTCCGCGTCCGTCAGTACGCGCGGGCGGTGGACCAGGAGTTACGGGACCTGCTGACCGGGCGTGACCTGCCGCTGATCCTCGCGGCGGCCGAGCCGATCGCGGGACTGTTCAGATCGGTCAACAGCTACGACGGGCTGCTCGAGGAGACAATCGCGGGCAATCCCGAACACCTCACCGACGAGGAGCTCGCGACCCGGGCGCGGGCGATCCTGGACGAGCACTACGCGCGGGAACTGGCCGACCTGCGGAGTCTGTTCGAGCTACGCCGGTCCGAGGGCCGCGGCACGACGGATCTGTCCGATATCGCACGCGCCGCGACGTTCGGCATCATCGACACCCTGCTGGTGGATATCGATGCGACCATTCACGGCACGATCGCGGAGTCGGACGGATCCCTTACGCTAGCAACGGAATCGGAGGCGGATACACCGGGTGTCGTCGACGAGATCGCCAGGCGCGTCCTGCTGTCCAGCGGCCGGGTGCTGGCGGTGCGTGCCGCCGATATCCCGGACTCGGCGCCCGCCGCGGCGATCCTGCGTTACGCGATGTGAGCGGAATTGCCGACCGTTTCGGGCGACCTGTCAGCAAACCGGTCGTTCGGCCGGTTGTGTTGCCGTTCGAGCCTCACTGTCATCCACGTGAACGCTAACCGTTACCTGACGGAAAACCGGCAGCAAAACTACTGATCGATCATGAATAGGTCGGCATCAGCCGACTGACCGTAAGCCTGACCGGTTAACTCCACTCAGAAGGAGCGTTTCTCGTGCGGGTAATCAACGAGGCCGACATCCCGACTCGCGAAAAATCGCAGGGACCCGTCGTGGCCGTGTGGCCGGACCCCAGTCCCTTGAGTCAGTGGTGGGACGCGATCATGGACGGCGATCCCGCCGCGGCCGGCCGATAGATAGTTCACGTATCCCGCCGCCGGTGGCGCGGGCGGTCCGGACGCCTTGCAGCTGATAGGCATCCGGACCGTCCCGGGTCCGGACAGCGGCGACGTCGCAGGGCGCCGGTGCGATGCGGGCCGAGCACGACAGCGGGAGTCTGATTTTCGCTGCCGCACCCCGCGGGGGTGCATTCACCGGCGCCGACACGCGAGTCACCTTGTACCACTTGCTGTCCGGACGTTCCGAAGCTAACGCATCCGGGCATTCGCCCGGGTGGCGTTTGCCCCCGAGCCCGGCAATTCGGCACTCCTAGTCGGTGACATGACACAAACTGGTCGCTTGACGCAGTCGCTTCGCGTCCTCCCGGGGTTCCTGCCGCCCGGATGCGAGGATGACGGTCATGACCGCGCCCACCCCACAGCGTCCACAACCGGTGCGCCCGTTGCTGATCGTGTTGGTGGTCTGTGCTCTCGTCGGCACGGCCTCGCTGGTGGCGATCGTGTCGTTGCTGGTTCGGGACCGCAGCGACGAATCCCCGGCGGCCGCGCCTCTTTCGCCGGCGGCGACCACGACCACCGAGGTTCCGATCCCCGGGCTGAATCAGGCGAGTGTGGAGCGCGGCGTCGTGAAGGTCCTGCGTGACAGCTACGGCATCGAAGACGTGCGCGAGATGCGCTGCCCGGAGGGAATGACCGTGTCGGTGGGCGCGGAGTACGAATGCGCGGCCACCGTCGGCGGGGAGCCGAAGACCGTGCTGGTCCGGGTGACCCGGGTCGACGGGACGTACGAAGTGGGCCGGCCCCGCTGAGCACACCCGAGCCGAGGCGTCGCCTACATGGTGGTCCAGGTGCGATCGGCGACAGCCCAGCCGCACCGCACACCCGGTATCAACCTGAATGGACAACCGGGTGCGGGTGGGCGGAACCTCGAAATGAGTGCCGCGTGCGAAGGATCTTCGGGACCTACGCCTTCAAGAAGGTCAGTAGGTCGTTGTTGAAGCGCTCCTTGTCGCCGGGGACCATGGCGATGCCGTGCGAACCGCCTTCGTAGACCGTCAGCGTCGCGTCGGGGATCAGGGTCACGCCTTTGCGGGCCGTCGCGTCGATGGGGACCACTTGATCGTCGTCGCCGTGGATGAGCAGGGTGGGGACGTCGAACTTCTTCAGGTCGTCGGTGAAGTCCGTGTAGGCGAACGCGTCCACGCAGGCCACGCCGGCCTGGATGTTCTCCTGCATCGCCATCAGCCAGAACGCGTCCTTGTTGCCCGGGGTGGCTTTGGTTCCCTCGCGGTTCGCGCTGAAGAACCCTTCGGCGGTCTCGTGCCAGAACTGGGAGCGCTCATTGATGATCCCGCTCTTGATCTGGTCGAACACCGACTCGGGCACGCCTTCGGGATTCTGCGGCGTCTGCACCATCAGCGGGGGAATCGCGGACAGCAACACCGCCGAACGCACCCGGTCGGTGCCGTGTTTGCCGATGTAGCGGGCCAATTCGCCGCCGCCCATCGAATGCGCCACCAGCGTCACGTCCCGAACATCGAGGTGGTCCAGCAGATCGCGCAGGTCATCGGCGAAAGTATCGAAGTCGTAGCCGGTCCACGGCTGGTCCGACCGCCCGTGCCCGCGCCGATCGTGTGCGATGCCGCGGAAGCCGTGGTCGGCAACCCATTTCATCTGGTCTTCCCAGGCATCGGCGTTCAACGGCCACCCGTGGATGAAAACCACCGGGCGACCCGAGCCCCAATCCTTGTAGTGGATTCCGACTCCGTCACGCGTCGTACACACAGGCATGAATCCTCCTAATACGGTGAACCGGACTAGATGGTCATTGCGAGACGCCAACCAACGCTAGGAGCGGATCCGGCGGCGAACAACGTGTCGGCGGACACTGTTACCGAATGGCAAAGGGGAGAGGCCGGGTATGAACAGGGTGGTGGTGCTCGGTCGAGGCGGGGCGGGCAAGTCCACGTTCGCGGTACGGCTCGGCGCGGTTACCGGGCTGCCCGTAATCGAACTGGACAAGCATTTCTGGTCCCCCGACCTCACGCCGCTGTCCGGCGATCAGTGGGAGAGCGTCCAGCAACGACTGACGGCCACGAACAGCTGGATCCTCGACGGCGATCTCGGCCCGTACGACGTCCTCGGCACTCGTCTCGGGGCCGCCGACACCGTCGTCGTGCTGGACTTCGTGCTCTGGCGATGCGCCTGGCGCGCGGCCCGTCGCTCCCACGAGAACTTGGTCTTCTGGCGCTGGCTGATCGGGTACCGGCGACGCAGCCTGCCCGTCGCCATGGCCGCGATTGCCGAGCACGCGCCGGCCGCGGAGGTCCATGTGCTGCGCACCCCGCGCCAGGTTGACGAATTCCTTTCGGGGCCAACGGCTTCGGCACCGTGAATGTCCGCTGCGGAGCAGGTGATGTACCGGTTGATCTTCGCCACCGTGCGCCTGTCGACGCACCTTCAGCAGCGGCGGCAGTGCCGGAGAATCCGTTCGACATCAAATCTGTCCCGAGAATAGTTCTGTCCGAACAACTTTGCTCCCGATGTCCGGGCTTGCCAACCAATTGGGCCGACGGTGTGATGCCACACGTCCGCAAGGGCGTTTCAGCGGTCGAATATCAGGTGACTACACAAAGGTCATATATGGTGTAGCGGTATTAGATCGCTATCAACCCACCGGGCGCTCGGCAGCGTCCTCGGTTCGAATCTGATCAGAGGTGTCCCCCCTGCGGAATGCTCGATCAGTTGACCGTGCACTATACTCAGATCTTTTTCTGTGCGAGCGCTCCATTGAGCCGTGGTGCCGTGCATTACGCGGATATCGTGGTAGTCACGGAGAGCATATACGTGTCCCTCGTACACATGCCTGGAATCGATCAGCGAGCCGTTTGGATAACGCAATGCCCACAGATCGTAGTCGGAGCTGACCGGACGTCGCCGGCCATCGCGGCCCAGGTCGTACACCGCGCCAGTATCGTCAACATCAAGTGATCGGGATTGTGGAGAATTCCATTCCTGCAGCCGCATCAAATATCGCTTTTCAAGGGTTCCCCACTGCTCGTCCGACACTCCGTTTGGCCTGTCGGGAAGACGTGGATCGTAAATGCCCACCAAGCCGAGGTTCGCATGATCGGCACCGAGTACGACATCCAAATAAGTGATGGTCTTGTTCTTTATTTCCCGAGGTTTCGGCACCGAAATCCCAGACCTCAGCCATTTTATGCTATCAGGATTCGCTGGTCGCATATCGATAATAATATTACGGGTTTGCGCTGCCCTTTGTATTTTTATCTGATCCGAGGTCAAGATCCCGAACTTTTTCTCAATTTCTTCCGACGTGAGCTCTGCATCTAATCTCCGCGAGACGGAAATTTTATTGAGAATCCGAGCTAACTTGTCGGGCGCTAAGGGTTCTTCTTCGCCAGAACTGTTGCTGAACGCCGAATCCGTAGTACGTTTCGTGGTGGACAAAATATCGCATTGCTGAATGCATTGTCTCGCCGCGTTTTCTGCTTCCGTCAGCGCAGTTGCGGGCCTGCGTAGACCATCATCCGCGAAGTCATTCACCAAGCGCTTGTTGACTGCTGCCCATTCTCTCAAGTCGAGAGCCAGGCGCTCTGCAAGACCACGAAATGCAGCGGTTACGTCGCGATGCATTCATACCTCGACTGGGCGTCGTGGGGTCATCTCCGACGTATTTCCCGAAATTCGGTGGATCCGACTGACCCGGCCAGGTGCCCCATGGATGGAGCGGCCGACGGGAAGCCCGAACGGCTGATCCACTAAATTGGCCACCGCGACCAGAGGCAGGACGACCACCCGATTCGGAACGGGGCCCAACCCCGCATCCGAGAATTCCTTCATCTGCTCCCACGCCTCGTCCGCGAACACCTGCGTCGCCAAGAACACTTACCCCCAGCAACCTGATTGGCCCCAACCGCAGCAAAGCAACAGTCGAGTCGGTCCGCAGCGCGAGATGCTTCTCTGGCACATTGCTGTTCATTGTCGCGGTCGTTGTCTGCGCACGCTGGCCATCGGGTCCCCACCGAGTGGGAGCGGCAAACCAGCGTCGCGCGACGCACTGTTAAGTTATCGACGATTCCAACACTTAAGGCTGATTCCAAGAGCTAGACCAACGGCTTTCCTGCAGCGCGGCGGCGACGCATGTCGCGGAGATAGGTGTCGAGGGGGTAGAGGCGCCAGCGCTCGGGCAGGCGCTGCATGACGCGGCCGATGCTGCGCATGACGACCTCGAAGGCCCGCTGGCGGCGGGGGCCCCAGTCCAGGCCGAGCTGATCCCGAAAGTGTTGCGGGAGAAAGCCGGTGGTGAAGAACCGGTTCAGCCGGCGCAGCGCAAGGCGGCGGCCGCGGCCGTAGGGCGCGAGATCGACGACCTGATCGAGCAGGTAAACCTTGACCTCGGCGTCGAAGGAGAGTTCGGGAAGTTTGTTCTGCCAGTAGCGGGCGAAGGTGGCGCGGTCGGCGGGCCACTGTTCGGGCCGCATCTGCAACGTCGTGCCGAAGCGAGCAGCGTGGCGATAGAGGGTGTCGGCGAACTCGTCGTCGGGCGGGCCGTACAGCAGGGTCAGCGCGTCGGCCACCCCGCGGTAGATGCAGGCCGCCACCCAGAGCTGCAGGTTCGGGTCGAAAGCGTTGTAGGAGACCACACTTCCCGGGCTCGACCGCACGTGCCGGTGCGAGGTGTTCGTCGCGGCGCGGTAGGCGGCGCGGTCCTCGTCGGTGCCCAGCATCGCCACCGCGAGGTAGGTCAGCGTCGTGCGTCCACGCTTGGCCGGGCGCAGGGCGTAACTGCCGCTGGACACGGTGCTTTCCACGACGCCGCGCCCGACGGGCGGCAGGCTCAGCTGCATGATCACGTTGGCCGGGCCGCCCAGCAGTGCCCCGGCGCCCGCGAGATACGGGCGCGCGTCAGCGGCGGATTCGGCGGCGGAGTTCTCTATCGGTAGTGCCATCACAACCCTGCGAATCGATGAGATAAGTAGGGTTAAAGTCTCTCAGAGCGACCCGGGTCAGGCAACGGACCATGGAACCAGAACTCGATATTAAGTGAATGACAATTCTCACCTTGCGCTACGCTTCGGGCATTCAGTGGCGCCCGGCGCGGATGCGTCCGGGCCGCGGCGAGTGGAGAACCGATGGGAATCACCAAGCAATCACCGCGTCAGGTGCTGCGCACCCTGACCGATTCGGCGGCGGCCCTGGCGGTGCTGAACAAACGCGGGATGCTCGAGCTGCGCGACCCCCGCGAGATCGTTCGATCACTGCGCGACGCCGAAGTGTTCGGCCCGTTCGTCACCGTGCTGAACCATTCCGTGCGGCGAAACCCGCACTCGGTGGCCATCATCGACGAACGCGGTCCGCTGACCTTCGCACAGCTCGACAAACAGGCCGACGCGCTGGCGGCCGGACTGGCCGCGGCGGGGCTGCGGCCGGGTGCGGTCGTGGCGACGCTGTGCCGTGACCATCGCGGCATGGTGCTCGCGCTGCTCGCGGCGGGCCGGCTGGGTGCGCGCGTGGTCCTGATGAACACCGGTTTCGCCAAACCACAGTTCGCCGATGTGGTGCAGCGCGAGCAGGTCGCGATGGTTCTGCACGACAGCGAGTTCCTCGATCTGCTCGCCGCCATCCCGGCCGCGATTCCCCGCGTGCTGACCTGGGTCGACGCCGAGGACAAGGTCGATCGCCGGGCGGTCACCACCGACGTGCTGATCGCCACCCACGACGGCGGTTCGGTCCCGGCGCCCGAAAACCCCGGCGGCATCGTCATTCTGACCAGCGGAACCACCGGAACCCCCAAAGGCGCTCCGCGCGACAAGGTTTCACCCCTGCAGTCGGCGCAGTTCCTGGATCGGGTGCCGCTGCCGCGCGAGAACACCTTCGTCATGGCCGCGCCGATCTTCCACGGCACCGGACTGTCACAGCTCACCCTGGGCTGGGGCCTGGGCAACGCGATCGTGTTCCAGCAGCGCAGGTTCGACGCCCGCCGCACCCTGGCCAATATCGCCGAATATCGCGCCGCGGCACTGATTCTGGTGCCGACCATGCTGCAGCGCATCGTCGATCTGGGCCCCGAGGTGCTCGCCGAATACGACACCTCGTCACTGCGGGTGATCTTCGCCGCCGGCTCGTCGGTGTCCCCGGACCTGAGCCTGCGCACGGCCGAGGCCTTCGGCGATGTGCTGTACAACCTGTACGCCTCCACCGAGGTCGCGGTCGCCGCGGTGGCGACACCGCAGGATCTGCGCGCGGCCCCCGGAACGGTGGGCCGCCCGCCCGTCGGCTGCCGGGTGGCCCTGTACGACGACAAGCGCAAGAAGATCAGCGAAGCGGGCGTGATCGGCACCATCTTCGTATCCAGCGGACTGAGTTTCGGCGGGTACACCGACGGACGGCACAAGGAGATCGTCGACGGTCTGCTCTGCAGCGGCGATATCGGCCATTTCGACGCCGACGGACGGCTGTTCATCGACGGCCGCGATGACGACATGATCGTGTCCGGCGGCGAGAACGTCTATCCGCTCGAAGTGGAGAACCTACTCGCCGGGCGACCGGATGTGTTCGAGGCCGCGGTGATCGGGGTCGCCGATCGGGAGTTCGGAAAGCGGCTGCGGGCCTTCGTCGTTCGCGCACCCGAGGCCACGACCACGGCCGAGGAGATCCGGGAGTACGTCAAATCCAATCTCGCACGGCACAAGGTGCCCCGGGACGTGGTGTTCATCGACGAACTGCCGCGCAACGCCACCGGGAAACTGGTGCGGAGCCGGCTCGAGGCGATCACGGACTGACCGAGCCGCGGCGGTGCGCCGCCGCCATCGCTTGGCCGTCCTGTCCAGAACAGCGACGGCCAAGTTGGATGAACTGTCCTATCGGTGCGGAGCGACGCAGATCACACTTCGCGGAATGTCAGATGTCGCAGCGGCTTCGAAGGCCGACGATCTCGAGCGGGCCGCATTCACCTGGAAATCACTGCTCGCGGGGCGCGGTGGCCGGGACGGCAAGGTTTCGGGTGGCAGGTTCGGGGTGCGCGCACGCCTGCTGACGATCGTGCTCGTACCGAGCCTGACCTTGCTCGGCGCGGGTGTCGGCGCCGCCGGATACCTCATCCTCGCGGGCCGGGACGCGCGGCAGTGGGCCGAATTGGCCAGTGCCACGCTGGGTCCGGCGGTGCGGATGGTGCAGGCGTTCCAGGAGGAACGCCGCCTGTCCGTGCTGCACATCGGCGGCGACGAATCGGTCGCCGTGTATCTGACCACCGCCCGCCAGCGCTCGGACGACGCGCTGCTCAAGCTCCGGCAGCAGGGGATCGACGCGGCCCGGATGCGGGCCGACTTCGCCACCGACATCAGCGGATACGACAAGCTGTACGAGCAGCTGCCGGGGCTGCGGGCAGCCGTGGACCGTCGGGTGATGGCCCCGCAACCCGTCGTGGCGGTGTTCGGGTCCATCATCGACGTCATCATGTCCGCCACGCTCCTGGCCGGGCGTGCGGCCCCGTCCTCGGATGTGGCCACCGAACTGTCCAAGGGACTCGGTCCCTTGCGGGCCAGTGAGGCGCTCTCGCGCGCCGGTGCGCTGGCCTCGGTCTTCGACACGCTGAGTGTGGAGCACTTCGTCGAGTTCAGCAATGAGGTCGGCGAGTTGCGCGCCGAAATGAGCTTCGCCACCGGCATTCTGGCGGGGCCCAGGCTCGACCAGCTGAACGAGCTGCTGGGCGGCGAGGACTGGCGCGGTGTCTTCGCGTTCCAGAACGAGCTGCTGGGCCGCGGGGCGAAGTCCACCGCCGCGGACAAGCCCCGCGGCGATGCGTCGGCCGACGAGACCGACGCGCTGGCCGCGGGTATGCGGATCCAGACCAAGCTGGTCGCGCTCTGGGAGGGCCAGACCCGCGACGCGCAGGATATCGCGGTGCGTAATTCCGAAGCCACGCAGCGCAACTCACTGCTCGGCGGGCTCGCGGCGATGAGTATCGCGATCCTGGGGTTCCTCGTGGTGTTGCAGTTGGCCAACCGGCTCATCGCGCGCATGCACCGGTTGCGGGTGCAGACCTTGGAGCTGGCCGATCACCATCTGCCCCAGGCGATGCGGCGCGTCGAAGCGGATCCCTCGGCCCGCACCGACACGCAGCAGCGGCTGGATTTCGGCACCGACGAGATCGGTCAGGTCGCCGACGCCTTCAATCGCGCGCACGGCGCCGCGCTCGCGGCGGTGTTCGCCGAGGCGAAGCTCCGCGCCGGGGTGAACTCCGTCTTCGTCAACATCGCCCAGCGCAGCCAGGTGATCGTGCACAAGCAGCTCGAGATTCTCGACTCGGCGGAACAGCGCGAGGAGAGCCCGGATCGTCTGGACCTGCTGTTCCGGCTGGATCATCTGGCGACCCGGGCCCGGCGCAACGCGGAGAACCTGATCATTCTCGGTGGCGGCACCCCCGGACGGCGCTGGCGAAAGCCGGTGCCGCTCATCGACATCGCGCGCAGCGCGGTCGCCGAGAGCGTGGACTACCGCCGGATCTCGGTGGCGAAGATGCCCGATGTGCACCTCGGTGGCGCGATGGTCGCGGACCTGATCCACATCCTGGCCGAACTCATGGACAACGCCACCGCCTTCTCTCCGCCCGAGTCGCGGGTGGAGGTCACGGGGCGGATCGTGGGCAAGGGCGCGGTCATCGAGATCGTCGATCAGGGCCTGGGCATCCCCGACGCGGACGTGGAGATGCACAACGCGCTGCTGGCGCAGCCGCCCAGCTTCAGCCTCGAGACTCTCGTCGAGGACGGCAGACTGGGGTTGTTCGTCATCGCGACCGTCGCTGCCAGGCACCGCATTTCGGTGCGGCTGCGGGAATCGCCGTTCGGCGGGATCTGTGCGATCGTGCTGATCCCGACGCAGCTGATGGGTATGGGCGCGCCCGAGGCGGCGACGATGGGGCACGGCCCGCACGGCGTACCGGGGCAGGCGAGTCTAAGTTACTGACGCTTCTCACATTGGTTCGCTCAGAGAAGGCGGCAGATCCCTCCGCGAGCGCGGATAACATGCCTTGTACAAGGCAGATTGAAAACGTCAATTTGCAACACCGCATGATTCCCGTGCGCTATGTTGGTGAAGATTCCGCACAATGTGTAGATTGGAAGCAGCTCGGCGGCCATCCCGCTCCGCGCAGCAACATGGGGGTGGCCGCCGAGCTGTCGAAGGGATGCGGCGCGCCGGTCCGCGGATGATCGCGTCGCGCCGTCCCGACCGGCGCGTGATGCCCGAATTTTGCCGCCCCTTATCGGGTGTCACGCGCCCGGTCATCGCCATCGATTCCCACTACCGCAGGACAACGTCGTTCGCCCATCGCCCGGAAGATCCCATGACAGAGCACTCCACCGCCGCGAACGACCTGCTGTCCGATGCCTGGCGCATTCTGAGCGGGTTTCATCCGGAGTTGTCGGACTTCCTGCGCGGATCCAGCGTGGAAGAGCTCGAGCGACCGGACGGCGGCGCGCTGCGCATGTTCAAGGAATGCGGGGCCACCGGACTGATCGTCGCGAAGAGCGCCGGGGGAATTGGGGCCTCGGCCGAGCAGATGGCGCACATATACCGTGCCATCGGCTCGCGTGCGCCCTCGCTCGCGGTCGCCTCGTCGTTCCATCACATGTCCCTGGCGGCCCTGATCGAGCTGACGGCCGCGGGTCCCGCGGCCGAGCGTGAGACGGTGCAGTTTCTGCTGGCCGCGGGCGCGCTGGTGACCTCGGGGTTCGTCGAGGACATACCCGGCGGCGGCCGGACCCTGCCCGCCACCACCCGCGTGCGCGGGGAGGGGAACCGCCTGCTGGTGGACGGCTACATCCGACCGTGCTCGATGGCGCGGTCGATGGATCTGGTGCTGTGTCCCAACGAATTCCATGGCGCGGGTCTGGGCATCGCCGTGGTGGCCGCGGGTTCGCCGGGGCTGTACCCGAGCCGGTCGTGGAACAGCCCGCTGTTGCGCGCGACCGAGACCGAGGAGCTCGTGCTCACCGGGGCGCCGGCGGCGGCGCTGCTGTTCGGTTCCGAAGCGGCGCAGCCCGACATCGAGCGCATCGCGCAATCCTGGTCGTCCATGCTGGTGGTGGCTTCGTATCTGGGTATGGCGACCGCGCTGATGCAGCGGGTGCTCGACCTCGGGGTCCGCGATCCGGGATCGTTCGCGTCGGCGGCCGCGGCGGTCGAGTCATCCTGGAGCGCGCTGCTTTTCGCATGTCGCGAGTTCGACGCCGGTGCGCGCGACACCGCCGCGGCGGTGCGGATCATGTACGTGCGATGCGCCCTGCGCGACAATCTGTCCCGCATCGCGGCCCATCTCATCGAGTCGATGGGCGCGGGTGCGTTCGGCGACAACTTCGAAATGCCCTACCTCGCGGGATGCTTGCACGCGCTGGCACTGCACCTGCCCAGCCGCGGTCGCATCGCCTCGCACCTGTACGAGTTCCATCGCAGCGGCGCCTTCGATCCGCCGATCCCGCCACCGTCCGCCGACCGGGCACCGGGTGAGCGGGTTGCACACTAGCGTTGGCCCTCTGCTCGACATCATCGGTTGCACTATCTGATCGGCCCGCGGGAAACATGACCACATCGACCATCACCGAGGCGGGGACGGCCTGGCTGCGCCGCCTGGTGCCCGATCTGCTGGACCACAATCAGCTCGAAACGATCGTCGCCTACACCGACGAACACATACTGCGCGACGTCCCCGAGATCGACACCAAGGTCCTGCGCGCGAACCTGCACGCGAGCTCGCTGGCGCTGGGGCGCACGATGCTGCCCGGGCTCGTCACCGGCCTCACACCCAGTGATCTGCCGGACGAAGCGCATGTGCTGGCCGAATCGCTGGCCTATGCCGGATTGGATCTGCGGATCCTGCTGCGTATCTATCGATCCGGGCAGCAGGCGATGATTCGCGCACTGTCCGATCAGATCAAGCGATCCGCGCTCGAGCCCGGTGTGGCGGGGGAGCTGGTCATGCATTCGGCGGCGTGCGTCGCGGACTGGGCGGGCACGTCGGTGGAGACGTTGAGCGGTGTGTTCGCCGCCGAGCACACCGTGGACCACGCGGGCCGGTTCGCGCGTCGCCGGGTCACCGTGCGGGCGATCGTCGCGGGCGCGCCCATCGATCCGACCGTGGCGCAGCATCGGCTCGGCTACGTCCTGGACGACGCGCACCTGGGGTATGTGCTGTGGCTCGACGACGACGCTCCCGGCACGCTCGCCGATCTCGAACGCACCGCCCAGCGCATCGCCGCGCACCTGGACGCGCGCGGCTGTTTCACCCTGGCCTGCGGTCCCCGGGCGCTGTGGGCGTGGGCTCGCACCGCCCGCCACGCCAGTGTCGAGGTGTCGCGGATCGCGGCCGAGGGGCCGGTGCGCGCGGCGTTCGGGCTGTCCGCACCCGGCATCGCGGGGTTCCGCCGTACCCACCTGGAAGCCCTTGCCGCCCAGCGCATGCTGCGGCTGGCCGCGCGCCCGGGCCATATCGTGCTGTACGACTCGATCGAGCTCGAATACCTGATCGGGCAGAACCCGGAGGCCATGCGTACCTTCGTCGAACGCGAGCTGCACGGGCTGCTCGGCGCCGATCCGACCGCGGTTCGCCTGCGCGAGACCCTGGGCTGCTACCTGGAGTCGATGTGCAGCATCGAGTCGACCGCCAGGGAGCTGAGCGTGCACCGCAATACGGTCCGCTACCGCCTCGAGCAGATCGAGCAGCTGCTGGGGCACCCGGTGGACAGCCGCCGTCTCAAACTGGAGGTGGCGCTCAGATGCGCTGCCTCGCTGACCGATTGACCGAGCGCGCGGGCATGTTCCACCCGGTGTGCCGGGCCGCGCGGCGTCGGGCCCCGGGAGGGGAGTGCCCGGCGTCGTGCCGGCGGTACGCGGTGCGAAAACCGCTGCGGGGATGCGGAAGACGGCCTCGCTCAGTGCGCGGGACGCGGTTCGAGCATCGGGACCAGGAAGTCCCGCGCCAGGCCCGCCAACTGCTCGTCGTCCTCGATGTCGACGATCTGGCTCGGGATCGCCAGGAACGAGGCGCAGATCCGGACCATCACCTCGGCGACGACCTCGATCCGCACGTCGCGGGAGATCGTGCCGGCGCGCTGTTCCTGGCGCAGCTGCAGGACCACGAACTCGCGGACCATGGCGACCGCGCGCCCGCCGTCGCCGATGAGCGAGGCGATGAACTGGTCCGGTTCGGCGGCGATCATGGTGCCTATCAACGGGTTTCCGCGAAAGGTGCGCAGGGAGCTGACGAAGCCCTGCACCACGCGCTCACCGGGAGTCTCGGCTTCGGCGATGTCGATGAGGAACTGGTCGAAGTAGCGGCGGAACTCGCGCAGGATGACCTGTTCGACCAGGTCGTCCTTGGTGACGAAACGCCGGTAGACGGTGATGCGCGAGACGCCCGCCTGGCGGGCGACGTCCTCCATGGTCGAGCGCTGGATGCCCCACTTCTGGAAGCGTTCGTCCGCGGCGTCGAGGATGCGGGTCCGCACCGGGTCGGTGTCGTCGGCGGTGTCGGTGGCCTGCACGGCGGCGAGGTACGCGCGTTCGAGGAGCGACTTCGCGAGGGGCGTGGGGTGTACGTGCTCGGATTCCACCGATGTCCTCCTGCGACAGCTCAACTGGCGTTCACTGACCGATGACGCCGCCATCGCGTTCCGGGTGTGCAATCACGTGGCATAGTGCACATCGTCGATGATACGTCCGGGCGTTAACTGTTTCGCAGTCGGTATTCGAGGGGGCGAGGCCGGCGAAGAGTAGCGATCTGGTTCGCCGGCCCCGGCGCCGCTCGGACGTGCTCGAATCAGCGGTTGGTCAGCGGGATTTCGATGCTGACCGGCATGCGCAGCTCGGCCAGGTACCACATGGCGAACTGGCGCAGGAACTCGTCGAACATCCAGTAGGGGATGTCGACCACGGGCGCGATGTTCAGCGCGCCCTCGCGCACCGCGACGAACGGCCCCCACGCCACTTCCAGCAGCGGGCTCCAGACGGGCTCGCGCGGGATGTGGAGCCAGTCAGCGATCTTGTTGCCCATGACGTATCGGGTGAACGCGCCCAGGATGCCGCGGCTGAGCAGGCTCAGATCGAGGTTGGCGCCGAGGTTGAGCAGCTGGTCGGCCAGGTTGATGCCTTCGGCGGTCGGCGCGAGTACCGGGTCCAGGACCTGCTGGGCCTGGGACTCGGCCTGGCCCCACGAGGCGGGGATGTATTCGTCGCGAATGCCGATCAGGTGCCCCGCCAGCTGCCAACTGTGCAGGTAGCCTTCGGATTCGGCGGTCGGGATGCGGACCTGCCAGGCGTTGAGGGTGCGCATGATGGTGGTGGCCAGGCTGTGCCAGGTGACCATGAGATCGTCCTGGCTGATGGGGGTGACCCCGGCGGGCCAGTACGGCGACTGCGGCAGCAGGTTGCGCACGGCCGCGTGGATGATGCGGGTCTTGACGCAGGTCACGATCATTTCGCCGTCGGTGCCGTAGGCGTTGACGGTGCCGATGTCGTAGCCGAACTTGGCGGTTTTGGCGATGCGGTCCTTCAGGTGTGAGCCGCCGCGCGAGTAGTAGACCGCCAGGGCCTCGTGCGGGATGACCGTCGACATCATGCCGCTGGCGAAGGCGTAGAGCACTCCGAGGTAGAGCCCGCGCTTCTTGTTGAATTCGAAGGAGCTGGCGAGCTTGCCGTGGTCGGCCCAGGACGGGAGTTGGCGGGCGTGCTCGATGAAGGAGGCGAACTCTTTCGGGAGCCCGGCCGGCAGCGGCTGCCCGTTGTGAGTCCAGCCGGCCAGCAGCTGGTTCACCCGGGGAACGTCCTCGTTGTTCATCACCGTGGCCAGCACCGAGTCGGCGTCGGGGTCGAACAGCGTCAACGGGTCCGCGCCGCCGCCGCTGCCGACGATCGAATCGTTCGGCGACCACGTCCACGGTTCTGCTCGCGCGGTTCGCGCTACCAGTGCCATGGCGCCGGCCGCGCCCAGAAGCCCGCCGCCGACGCGCAATGCGTCACGCCTGCCGAGTTGGTGTGCACCCATGCCATTCCCTCTTCATTGAGTCTTTGATACAAAGACACGCGAGGCGTATCAATGTATCTTCACTACAGCACACCGTGACTGCCATCACAACCTCCGGATTCGGACACCTGCTCGGAAAGATCTCCCGCTAGCGACCGGCAACGCGCCGCGACCGAGCGGGGCTGGGGCACAGGGTCTTCCGGCGGGGCGTTGTTGACCGTCACACCGAAAACGAAAGCGAAGGACCGCGTGATGAACCTGTGGGTTGTCGTTCAGAATCTGCTCAACCAGCTCGATCTGGGATCCTCCGGGAGCAGCGGGCCGAGGTACTGACCGCGTGGCGTCCCCGTGTGACCGGTTACCACGAAGGAGAATTCCGGTATGAGAACTGGAGCAAAGGCCGCGGCGACGGCACTGAGTCTGGCAGCGGCGAGCGCGGTGCTGGCCGGTCCGGCCGCCGCCGAACCGGCAAAGCCCACAATCGTTTTGGTGCACGGCGCGTTCGCCGACGCCACCAGCTGGGACGGAGTCGCGAGCGGCCTGCGCGCCGACGGGTACCGAGTCGTGGTGCCCGACAATCCGTTACGCGGGCCCGGCAGCGATGCCGCGGCCATCGAACGGACGCTGGCCGGGATCGACGGGCCGATCGTGCTGGTCGGACATTCCTACGGTGGCGCGGTGATCACCAATGTCGATGATCCGGACGTGAAGTCGCTGGTCTATATCGCGGCGTTCGGGCCGCAGCAGAACGAGCCCGCCGCCGTGGCGATCAACCCGCTGCAGTTCCCCGGAAGTCGTCTGCTGCCACCGGCGTTGGCGGTGAAGCCCTCCGAGTCCGGTCTGGACGCCTACGTCGAGCCCGCGTACTTCCACGACCTGTTCGCCCAGGACGTGAGCCCGGCGACGGCGGCGAACATGGTCGCGCATCAGAAGTCCGCGGCGGTGATCGGCAATGTCGAGCTGTCCGGCCCGGCGGCGTGGACGAAGACGCCGAGCTGGTATCTGGTCTCGGCTCAGGACCGCGTGATTCCGCCCGCCGCACAGCGTTTCCTGGCGCAGCGGATGAACGCGCACACCAGCGAGGTCGATGCCTCACACGCCTCGCTGGTGTCCCAACCGGCCGCGGTCGTGGCCGTCATCGAGGAGGCGGCCGGGTAGGAGCCTCGGGGTCGATCAGGCCGGGCGCCAGGTGCTGATCGCCCAGATCACCACGATGTCGAGGGCGATGATCACGATCGACCACCACGGGTAGTACGGCAGCCAGAGGAAGTTCGCGACCAGCGAGATCCCCACGATCGTGATGGCCGCGACGCGGCCCCAGGTGGCGCCGGAGATCAGGCCGGCGGCGCTGAGGATCAGCACCGCGCCCAGCGCGACGTGGATCCAGCCCCAGGTGCTGATGTCGAACTGGTAGGTGTAGTTCGCGCCCACGACGAACAGGTCGTCGTCGATGACCGCGGCGATGCCCTGCAACAGGGAGAGCACGCCGAGCACCATCAGCAGGATCGCGGCGCCGATCGAGGTTCCGGCCGAGAAAGCCTGGCGTCCGGAATGGTCGGTTACGGGTGTGGTCATGCCGATTCCCCTCTCCGGCGGGGCGCGGTTGCGGCCCCGCAGCGGTTGCGATCATCGCGCGGGGGCGGGGCGCGGCGCTTCATCCGATCCGGGTGATTGCGCCGACCGCCTCCGGACCGGTGCGGCTCGCCGTGGTCTCAGGACGGGGGATCGGTGTCCTGGACACGGGGAAAGAGGTGGTCGAAGCCGATGGCGAACGAGTTGTCGCGGGGGTCGACCATGACGGTGAAGGTGTGCCCGCGGACCAGTTCTCGATGGTGATCCAGGGTGCAAACGGCGGTGAAGGCGGTGAATCGGTCACCGCTGATCTCGACGGTGAGATCGGCGGTGTCCGGGTTCTCGCCACCGGCGCGAATCTCGTCGACCGAGATGATCCGGGCTGTTCCCGGGACGCCGGCGGATTGGAATCTGCGTTCGTTGGCGCGCCATTGGACGGTGCTCACCACCAGCGCCACGCCGATGGGAAGGGTGATCACGCCCGTGCACAGGCCGTCCGCCCACCCGCCGCCGGTGAGTGCGAGCAGTGGGCCGAGTGCTATCAGGACCACCCCGATCAGGTACGTGAACGCGCCCGCACGCGGGCCTATGAGTTCGACCTGACTCGGTTCGTCGTTCTCGGCGGCGGTCATGCGGCGGTGCCCTGTTCGATCTCGTCGTTGATTCTTCACCGGTGCTTCGGGGACGGACCCCGCCCTGCTGCCTATGAATCCTATTCAGCGGTAACAGCATTGGAAAGCAGTTGCCGTGTGAGCACGACGAGTCGTTCGGCGGCTGCCGGATCGAGGGTTGCCAGGTCGAGCGGCAGGGTTTTGCCACGGTCGATCGCGGTCAGACCGGCGGCCGGCGGGTAGTCGAGGAAGCCGTGGATCGGCTCCACTGATTGCTCGACCGTGCGGGCGAACAGGACGGCGGCGGTGCGGATGAACGCGCGGGCCGGGGCGGGAAGTGGGCCGAGGTCACCGCTTTTGGTGAATCCCGGGTGGTAGAGGACATAGGGGATGGGGTCTCGGGGCTGGTTGGCGTAGGACGCGCCGAGTAGATCGTTGGCACGGCCGGCCTGGAGCTGGGCGCGAACGGTGCTGTAGCCCTGCGCGAGTTGCAGATCGTCCCAGTAGATCTTGCCCGCGGTGACACCGACGCCCGCCACGTTGACGATCACCGGATGCGCGCTGCGCGACAGCAGCGGGGCGAGTTCGTGGCCGAGCAGGTAGCGGCTGAGGTAATAGAGCGCGAAGGTCCGCTCGAGCCCGTCCGCGGTCAGTGTGCGCCGCCGTGATTGGCGGTTCGCGAACAGGCACAGCGCGTCGATCACCTCGTATCGACCGGCTATGTCGCGGATGGCGGTGCGGGTGTGCGCGATGCCGGAGAGGTCGGCGCGGATGAACTCGAGCCGGTCGCCCGCGCCGATTCGGCGCGCCTCGGCGGAGATTCGCGCACCCTTGGCGGGGTTGCTGCCGATCACGAGCACGCGATCGCCGCGCTCGAGCCGCGCCAGCGCGAGTGCGCGCCCCATGCCGTCGGTGCCGCCGCTGATGACGATGACGCGGGGTGTTGTGGACAAGGCGAAGTCCTTCCGGTGGTTACCGATGGTGCGTACTGGCATCATCGGTAACCGAGAACTCCCGGGGAAGAAGGCAGTTTCATGTCCGCTGCGAACATCGATGTTCCCTCCATGGTCAGCGCGGATTTGCCGAGCCCGGTCCCGGCCCGGGAGTACGAGGAGTGCGCGGTGACCGATGTCCTGCGCCGCGTCGGCGACAAGTGGTCGATCCTGGTGATCGTGCTGCTGGGCAAACGCCCCCACCGCTTCAACGAACTCCACCGCGGGATCGAGACGATCAGCCAGCGGATGCTGACTCGCACGCTGCGCGCCCTGACACACGACGGCCTGGTCCGCCGCGAGGTGTTCCCGACGACCCCGCCGACCGTCGAATACAGCCTCACCCCGCTCGGCCGCTCGCTGCTCACACCACTGTCCGCCCTGGCCGACTGGGCGGTGGAGCATCAACCGCAGATCGCAGCGGCCCGAGCGACGAACGACGCGGCCGTCTGACATCGACCGGTGCTGATTTACTGGCCTCCGTGAGAGTTCGGGACGCGGGCAAGCGATTCTGGTATCTGCGGCGGCGGTTCGCGCCGTGGCGGCGGGTGACGCAGCCGTTCCATATCGCCATCGAGAACACGTATTTTCGGTACGAGGTACCTGTGGGGGCGGCGGTGGGTCCGGGGGTCGAGGAGGGGCGACCTCCGACGCCGCGGACCATTCGCAAAGAGCGGCGGCAGCGTGAGCGCGAGGAGAAGCTGGAGGGGCTCAGCGGGTGGGAATGGGTGTGGAAGCTGCCCTTTCTGCTGGTGTTCCTATTGGTGATCGTTGTGCTCGGGCAGGCGCTCGAGTTGCTGGCGTTGGTGCTGTGGTTTGTGCTTTTCGCTGCCTCGCTCGTCGAGATGGCCGCGCAGGTGGTTGTCGGTGTGCCATTGCTGGTGGCACGGATGTTCGGGGTGGTGAGCACGCGCGTCGATGTTTTTCGGGAGCAGGGAAACCACTTGGCGTCGCTGACGGTGTTGCGTGTGCCGGGTTACTGGCGGGCCGGGCGACTCGTCTCCGTGCTGGCGGAACACCGGCGTACGGCGGATCGGCCGTTCGACCCGATTCACGATCCACAGGTTTCAATGCTGTTGCGGGAGTACGAAACCGTGGTGGTCAGCCATGCGAGTCTCTACGCCGAGGCCCAGGCATACGCGCCGATGGCAGAGCCGCGGCATCGCCGTGGATGACGAGCCGGTGCGGGAGTCCCCTCGGTTCGAGGGGGAGGTGGATGGCGTCGTCCCGATCTACAGCGTCGCCAAGATCTTCACCGCCGCCGCGGCGCTGCTGCTGTTCGAGGAGTCCGATCCGATCGGATCCTTGACCTCCGTTGCTCCCCGGTTCGCCGGTATCACCGTCGGCGATCTGCTCACTCATCGCTCCGGGCTCGGCGACTACGGCGCTTGGCCGGACTACGCCGACGCGGTCGCACGACGGGAAACGCCTTGGCCCGCAGAACTTCTGCTGGATCGAGTCACGATGAATCCGCCCGGGCAATTTCACTACTCGAACATCGGCTACTTCCTGATCCGCCGGGCACTCGAAGACGCCTGTGGTGGAACGTTTTTCGAGGCGCTCGACAATGCCGTGCTCGAACCCCTCGGGGTACCGGCGTTTCCATTCGCACACCTCGAGGATTGGGGGCGGTGCGCGCCGTCGACGGTGCCCGACGTCTCGAACTATCACCCGGGCTGGGTCTATTCGGGAACCTTTGCCGCGACGGCGAATTCGGCCGCGCGGGGGCTCTCGCGGCTGATGTCCGGCGGGCTCGGGGACATTGGACCGCGGATGGCCCGCACATATCCCGTGACAGCGCCTGGACATCCATGGACCGAACCGGGTTACGGCTCGGGATTGATGACCGACGGCCGGCCGCCGACCGTGGTGGGTCACGGTGGCGACGGCCCGGGCTTCACACTGTTCATCGCGTCCACGATCGACGGCCGGCGGGCGCGCGGTGTCGCGGTTCCCACTGAAATCGGCTCCACCGGTCTGGTGGTCGCGAGCGATCCGAGTTTAGGCTCTCCTCAATGAGGATCGGCTTATATGAAGTGCATTCCAGCGTGCGTTTATCCTGCTTTTCATGCCAACAGGAACTGATGTCAAGCACAGCAAGTTTCAGGCTCTACTGCAGGACCAGATCCGCCACGATCTGAATATCGAGCATCAGTATCGCTCGATCGCGGCGTGGTTCGACAACGCCGACCTGCCCGTCCTCGCCGGGTACTTCTACCGGCAGGCGGTCACCGAACGCAATCACGCGATGATGATCGCGCGCTACCTCATGGATCACGATATCTCGGTGGACTGGCGGGGTATCGATTCCGCGAAGTCCACGTTCTCCTCGGCCGAGGAGGCGGTGACGCTGGCGGCGACGATCGAGCGCGAAACCACCGCGCAAATCGTGAACCTGGCCGCGGCCGCGCGCGAGGGCGGCGATTACCAGGGTGAGCAGTTCACCCAATGGTTCCTGAAGGAGCAGCAGAGGGAATTGGCGACGATGACGACGCTGGTCGTCGTCGCCAAGCGCGCCGCCGGGAACATGTTCGATCTGGAGGAATTCGTGTCCCGTGAGATGTCCGGTCCCAAGGACGCGTCGGGTGCGCCGTCGGCGGCGGGCGGAACTCTCTAAAGCTCTTTTCCCTCAGGCAAACCGCGGCAGGCCCGATTCATCTCGGGCCTGCCGCCGTATTTTCGGCACATGCCTCAGGCATTGGTGTTGTCGGCGGGAATTCCTTCGGGGAATGGGGCGGCGCTGGCGTCGGTACTCGCTTGCGGACAGTCGATATCGAGGGTGTACGCGGTCATCGACAGCGAGCCGAGGGCGCATCCGTCGACGAGCACGTCCGCGTTGCCGCCGGACGCCGCGGCCAATCCCGCCAGATACAGCAGTGGGAGGAAATGGTCCGGGGTCGGTACGGAGGCCTCGAAGTCCTCGTGCCCGACCAGGTTCAAGATATCGGCGGGACGATTCACCATCAGATCCATGGCGCTCGCGTCGAATCGCCGTGCCCAGTCGAAACCGCTGTCGGGGTACCGCGGATCGATGCTCCGCAGGTTGTGCACCACATTGCCGCTGCCCAGCACCAGAATCCCCCGTGCGCGCAGCTCGGCCAGCCTGGCGCCCAGATCGAAGTGATAGCCGAAATCCTTGTCGCCGTTGATGCTCAGCTGCACGACCGGAATATCGGCGTCGGGAAACGCGTGCCGCAGGACCGACCAGGAGCCGTGGTCGATGCCCCAGCTGTCGGTGTCCGCACCCACCCACGTGGGTTCGACGGCGTCACTGATCTCCTCGAGCAGCTCGGGCATACCGGGTGCCGGGTACTGCACCTCGAACAACTCCCGCGGAAATCCGTAGAAGTCGTGAATGGTCCTGGGCCGCGCCATGACGGTGACCGCGGTGGCGTTGATGTACCAGTGCGCGGACACCACCAGAATGGCGCGCGGGCGCGGCACCGAGAGCCCGAACGCGCGCCACGTGGCGGTGTAGCGGTTGAGCTCGAGCGCGTTCATCGGGCTGCCGTGCCCGATGAAGGCCGCGGGCATCACGGACGCCGGGTCCTTAGCGAGCACTGGGATCGACCGCCTTCTCGGATAGGGCACGCGGAACGCGTTGTCCGTCATGTGGATCGGTGGCGGCATCGAGGGCCGCGTTGGTCGTGTGCAATTGTTCCAGCGTCGAGCGGTGCCGGCGCTGGAAATCCTCGCGCGCCCATCCCCTGCGGAACGAGACGAACGACTTCCCACTTTCCAGCTGCCAGGTGTACCAGAACAGATACGGGATGGTGAGAACGAAATTGACTACGCCCCAGGTGATCCACACGTCGTTGTCGAACCAGCCGTCCGAGGGCATGACGGTGGGGAAGATGTTGTAGATGGCGATCACGAGCATGAGGACGGGCAACGTGTAGATGCGCGCCATGATGTAGAGCTCGGGACGGCGTTTGACCAGCGGGTAGATCTCGGCGACAGCGAGAATGCAGATGCTGGCGGCGAAATGCTCTTCTTCGGGCGGGTACCCGCCGAAGGTGAAGCAGAGGTTCCAGGTGGTGTAGAGGAAGTTCCAGGCCATGGTGGTGTAGGCGACGAGTTCGGCATTGCGACCGGGCAGGATTTCCCAGAAGCGCGGACTGTACGGGATGGTCAGGCACAGGCCGAGCCCGACGGCCGCGTTCCAGTAGTTGCCGATCTCGGCGTCGCGCAGGGTGGCCTCGGCGATGTTGAGGAACAGGATCGCGTAGGGAAACCACAAGAACCGCGGATTGCGCAGCAGATCCCAGATCCGGCCCGGGCGTTGTTCGGCGACCGCGATGCGCATCGCCCCGACGATGGTCAGGGGGATCAGCACCGACAGGATCTTCGCCCAGGAGAACCAGTTGACCAGGCCGATATCGCGTCCCGGGCCCCAGATCCACAGCGGGAAGGTGAGCAGCGACAGGCCCCAAACCCACATCGCCGGGCGCGGATGCTTGCGCATGAAGTCCACGATCAGCCACAGGATCGCGCAGAACACCAGCATCGACACCGCTGTGACCCAGGTGAAGGGAGCCGGGTCGCCGGAGACCGCTTCGGAGGCCGCCGAGATCATCGTTCCGCCTTTCCATCGCGAACATCGATACATCGGGGGCGACCGGGTGCGTCCCTGTGGGAATCGTCGGTCATCGGTCGCCGGACTTGGTCGCGACTCGCCGACTTGGTTAGCTGAACATTCACCACTGCGCCGGAGGCTCAGGTGGACCGAAGGAAGCAGGATCGGCGCGGTCGTCGTAAGTCCTTTCTCGGGTAGCCATCGCGTCAGGCTCTCAGAGAGCACAGTTGCGCTTGCTGTAAATTTGCCATCGATGGGCGGTTGCCCGCCCCGCCGTTGTGAACGAATTGTGCCCGGCCAGAATTCGACCGAACGGAGATGCGATGACGGCGATTGCGGTGATCGGGGTGGGCGACATGGGGGCGGAGATGATTCCGCACCTCGTGGGCGCCGGGCACGAGGTGACGGCCTTCGACGTCGACCCCGACCGGAACCGGTTGGCGAGCGAACGTGGCGCGCAGGTGGCATCCTCGGGCGCGGCCGCGGCCAAGGGAGCCGAGATCGTTCTGGGCCTGGTCATGTCCGATCAGCTCGACGCGGCGTTCAACGGACCGGGCGGGGTGTTCGAGGGGATCGGCCCGGACGCGATCGTGGTGGTGACCTCGACGACGACACCGCAGGTGCTCGAACAGGTCCGGGCGCACGCTCCCCAGGGCACCCGGGTGCTCGACGCGCCGATCGTCGGCGGGGTGCGGTACGCCCGCGAGCGCGCGGTGACCTTCCTGGTCGGCGGCCCGGCCGCCACCGTCACCGCCGTGACCCCGGTCCTGTCCGAGCTCGGTCATGTACGCCACGTCGGCGACGCGGGGGCGGGAGTGGCCTACAAGCTGATCACCAATGTCGCGGTGATGGCCGCCGAGGCGGGGCTGCGCGAAGCCCTGGACCTGGCCGACGTGTTCGGCATGGACTATGACACCGCACTCGACCTGATGGCGGTGGGCCCGATGGCGCCGGTGGTGACCCGCGCTCGCGACACCACGAACCCCCGCCCCCTGCGCCGCTCGGCCCAGGACGACGACACCCTGCTGTCGTCGGTCCCCGATCCGGCGTCCGTGCTGCCGATCTCCCATGCGGCCCGGGGCCGGCTCTGGGAGGCGGTGAACCAGGATCCGGGCTTCGAGCCCGACTTCGTGGATCTGACGCGGAAAACTACTGCACGACAGCCATATCGATAGGAAGTCGCGGCGCAATCAGCCCCGAGCAGCCGGTTTCATGCAGAAGTGAGATGTCCGGAATTGGTAGCTCTCTGCGGGCTTCCGTTTGGCCGAGAAGGAGTCGGATCGCCATGGCGTGGTTCCGAGCTGGTGGACAAGGGCCTCGCCCCAGGTCTCGAAGAGGCACATGGGGCGCGACCCTCGTATCGGCTCGGACACCGGGAAGGTTCCATGCTGCGCCGACATCTGATCCCACACCACCGGGCGGCCCTTCGGCCAGCGTCGATATCCGATCGTGCCGCAATCGCAAGGACCCGGCGTTCGCGCTGGCGGTGTTCAGCCGTTCTCTGCGGAACGGTGACAGTACACAGCGGCTACGCCTTCGGGCTGTCCCAGATCCCGCCCGCGGGGCCGATGGCAATCTGGGTGGAGTGACCTGCGGCCTCGATTCCCGAGACCCGCGTCGAGATCGACACCGGACCGCTGCCCCAGGCCGCTGATCGAGTCCAGGTGCTGTGTCCCGACAGCCCGGTTCAGCGTGGACCTCGGCCCTCGCGGGGCGCCCGGAGCTGCACCTGGCGGCTGGTTCGTGAAGGCGGTCGGCTGGCCGCTCGCCACCGGGCCGGCGCTGAGATCACATGCAAATGGCTACTTTTCGGTAACCTGACATGCGCGGTATCGGACACGCCGACATCGCGTGCCGATCAGCACCGATTTCCTGCGGCGACGGGGAGTTCGTTCTAGCCTGTGCGCGGGTGCCACATGATCATCGAACCCTCACACGGCGGATTCGCCGGGTGAACGGCTACCGCCGGGCGTGCGATGGTCGGCAGGTATTCCCGGGTCGCCCCGCCCAATGGTGGTCCCGGGGAGGCCGGCCTGCAACCGGCCCCCGCGGTTAACCCTGTCGGCGGGCGCGAGGACAGAACGGTAGAACACTCGGCCTCGTGCCCGTCGACGGCATGTCCAGCATTTCACGTACGCCCCGTCGGATCTGCGGATATCGGGGCTGTCCACCCAACTTGGGGGTTGCACGATGACGGCTGCGAACACGACCGGTGCGGGCCGGTTGCTGATTCAGATCCTGAACCGCTACGACACTCTCGACGAATTCCTGGCTCACATCCGCCAGGGCATCGACGCGCCTACCGACCAGTTGCCGCGGGTGCATCCCGACGATCAGGGTTGAGCGCTCAACGGACCAGGCGTGCCAGGGTGTCAGGTTGCGGCACTGCGCCTTTCGGACGAGGGGGACGGAGTCTGGCCAGACCACAGAATCATGGGCGGCCGACTCCATTTGAAGCGTGCAGTTTTCAGTTAATCTCCCCATCATGGTCGACCCCCGCATTGCCGGCACCGCTCTGATCGCGCTCGCGCTGCCAATTCTGTTCGCTCCCAACGCCACTGCGGAAGTCAGCTCGATCGCGGTGCTCGACGAATCCATGTACGAGACCTGTGGCGAGGCATCGAACGGGTGCACGGTCCTGGTGACGGCCACCGGCGCCGACAAGGAAGACCTGCTCACCGTGTCCATCAATGGCGTGGTGGTGAGTGAGCGGACGCCCGTCTACAGCCACCTCAGATCGAAGTATGTCGTGGAATTGAGCTGGAGACCCACCGCTGCGGGGACCTACACCTTGACCGCCACTCAGGGAACTTCCACTCGGACAACTCGGTTCACCGTGTGCCCCGAGATTCTGGCGAGCACCGGGTCGGCCCCCTTCGCCGCCTGCAAGGTTACCGCCGGCTCTGCCGAAGCCGCAGGCTCCGCGGCCGGGTAGCCCGCTTCGGGGACTCCGCGAGGGATATCCCGCACCGTGCCGCGAGCAGGCCTTCGCGGACCGCGATCGCCGCCCACGTCGAGCCGCTGTCACTGACCTGGACCCGGGACGACACGGCCGCCCTGGTGATCCGCGAGATCGGCGGTCAGCGCTGCTACAGGGTGGATGTATACCTCCCGACCGATCACGACCTCACCAGTGGCACATACCCATCCACGGGTGCGCTCGGTGACATCTCCACAATGCTGACCAGTCCTGAGCAGTACGCCGCCGGGCAAGTGGCCCGCCTGCGCTCGATCGGCA
The DNA here is from genome assembly GCF_042799795.1 of Nocardia sp. NPDC057668. Lineage (NCBI taxonomy): Bacteria > Bacillati > Actinomycetota > Actinomycetes > Mycobacteriales > Nocardiaceae > Nocardia > Nocardia sp. NPDC057668. The sequence goes on from NZ_JBHVIC010000004.1 coordinate 532,509, forward strand.
TCGACGGGATTCGCCGGCAAGGGTTCGAAATCGCCTGCCCGGCAACGCTCTGACGTTGAGCGCTTGACCTGAACCTATATTGAGCTCCTAACGTCCGCTCCATGAACGCGAACAGGAACTCGAAGTCAACGACGGTAGCGGTTCTAGGGTTGGGCGAGATGGGTTCGGCGCTGGCCGCCGCGCTCGTGGACGCCGGTTATCCGGTGACGGTGTGGAACCGGACGCCGGACAAGGCTGACGCGCTGGTGGCCAGGGGCGCGCTCCGGGCTGTGGCGCCCGAGGGTGCGGCGGGTGCGGCCGAGGTTGTGATCATCAACGTCAAGGGCGGCGCGGCGGCGCGGGAGCTGCTGCGCACGACGGGGCCGGTCTTGAAGGGACGAACGGTCATCGACTTGACGGACGGCTCGTCCGAAGAGTCGAGAGCCACAGGGGAATTGGCGTCCGAGCACGGTGCGGGGTACCTGCACGGCCAGATAATGACGATCGCGCCGGCGATCGGCTCGCCGGACGCTGTGGTCTTCTACAGCGGCTCCCACGACGTCTTCGCCCGGAACGAAGCGGTGCTACGGGTGCTCGGCGGCCGCGCCACCCACGTCTCTCCCGACCCGGGCGTATCCGTGCTCTACGGAATGGCGGTCCACGACATCATGTGGGGCCTGCTGAACGGATTCCTGCACGCGGCAGCACTTCTGGGCGCCGCGGGCCTCCCGGTCGGCGATTTCACCAAAATCGCGGAGCCGTCCCTGACCGCTCTCCCGTCGCTGTTCCCGATGCTGGCGGGCGAGATCGACCGCGCGGAGTTCGCCACACCCTACGGCGCCCTCCGCCACCACCTACCGTCTCTCGACGACCTGCTCACCGAAAGCCGCACCCGCGGCATCGATATCGACCTACCCACGGCCACCCGCGACCTAGTGGCCGAGGCTCTCGAAGCGGGCTACGGCCACGACAGCTACGCCCGACTGGTCGAGCGCTTCGGCCGGGGGTAGCCGCTCCACAGCGTGGATGAACGGATCACTCGGAGCGGCCCGCCTCGCCACCGGTGGATCGGTTGCCCGCCGGACGCCCGAAGTAGTCGCGCAGCTTGTCGGTATAGGCCCACCGTTGTTCACCGGGCACAAACCCGGGCAGCGGGCGGGACATGTACAGATCGTCGCCGTGGTAGCGGGGGAAGACGTGCACGTGGTAGTGCCAGACGTCCTGTCCGCCTGCGGGTTCGTTGTGCTGGCGGGTCGATACCCCGGCGCAGCCGTACGTGGCTCGCATCGCCACGGCGACCTCGCGGACCACGTCGTGTACCGCGTGCCCGTATTCGGCGGGCAGGTCGTACAGATTCTCGTGGTGGGCGTTCGGGATCACCAGGACGTTTCCGTGGTTGTTCGGCCACCAGCGGGAGGCGGTGAAGGCGGTGGCGTGAGCGGTGCGCAGCACGATGTCGCGCGGGGTGTCGAGGGGAGTCTCGCCGCCGGCGAGCAGGAAGCAGAACGGGCAGTCGTAGCCGGCGGGTTCATGATTGTGCACGATTGCCCAAACCTACTGCACCACTGCCGCTTCGAAGGTCAGGTGCTCGAGATATCGAACGCCCCTCGTTTCGCGGAGCGCGGAACTGCGGACTACGACTCCCGGGTGAGTAGCAGGGACAGCACCGCGCGGACCTCGTTCTGGGCGGGGATCGGGAGGCTGCCGCGGCCGTGGATGAAGCCGATGCCGAGGTAGACCATCGCGCCCGCGCGCAGGCGGGCGGCCTCGGGGTCGAAGCCGAGCTCGGACAGGGCCGTGCGGATCGTGTCGAAGATCCGTTTGTCGAGTTCGCGGACCGCGGTTTCCACGCTGGGGTGGGTGCGGCTCCATTCGCGGACCGTGGCCTCTACGAGCCAGTCGCGTTCGACGAGCATCGTGGCCATGGCCTCGAGGCGTTGCTCGATCGGCATCGACTCGACCGTCGCGACGTTGGCGATCACCACGGCCTGGTTGGCGCTCCAGCGGTCGGCCATGGCGTTCTCGAGTTGGCCTATGTCGTCGAAGTGCCAGTAGAAGCTGCCCTTGGTGACGCCGAGCGCCTCGCACAGGCGGGGGATGCGGACCGCGGTCGGGCCCTCCTGCGCGAGCAGGGTCAGGGCTCCGTCGATCCAATCGTCGTAGGACAGGCGGGGGCCGCGGCCGCCGGGTTTGGCGCCGCGCTGCTGGGCTTCGGCCTTCTTGGATTTGCGCGGGGCGGCGGGGGTGCGCGGGGGCTCGATGGTCATGGGCGGCGGGGCCTGTGGGTCATCTGCACACCTCGATCGTAGAAGGCGGGGCGTCGAGGGCCGGTGGACGAACCCGTCAAGTAACCATTCTCGAAAGTACGGTCTACTGTACCCGAAGGTATGGAGTGGCGTTCGGATACGCCCTCACCAGAAGGGTTGAGCACGATGGACGGCACTTTCGACCGGCGCGGGCTGTTGCGCGGCGGGATCATCGGCACCGCGGCAGTGGCACTGTCCTGGAACGGAATTCGATCCGCGAGCGCGCCACCGAGCCCGCTGATCTTCCATTCCCCCGAACTCACCCCGTTCGTCGACGACCTGCCGAGATTGCCCGTGATATCCGGGCGCGAACTGCACGTCACCGCCGCCACGACCACCCACCGCTTCCATCGCGACCTGCCCGAATCACCCGCGATGGGGTACAGCGGCATGGGATACCTGGGCCCGACGATCGAACATCGCGCGGGCACCCCACTCACCGTGCGGTTCCGCAACGAGCTCGGCCCGCACCCGTTCGCGGCGGACCTGGACACCACCGTCCACGGCGTCCACGACGGCTTCCGCACCGCGCCCCCGACCGTGCTGCACCTGCACGGCGGAGTCACTCCACCCGACAGCGACGGACATCCCGAACGCCCCGTGTACCCGGGACAGCACGCCGTGCACGAGTACCCGTTCCCGCAGCACGCGGCCGGGCTCTGGTACCACGACCACGCGATGGGCATCACCCGCGCCAACGTCTACGCGGGCCTGGCCGGAATGGTGCTGCTGCGCGACGAATTCGACACCGGCGCCGCCGACAACCCGCTCCGATTGCCGGCGGGGGAGTTCGAAGTGCCACTGGTGTTGCAGGAGAAGATCTTCGACGCCGACGGCCGGCAGAGCCTGCGCACGACACCGGTGGTGCCGCAGGGCTCCTGGGAGGGCGGCGGCGTCGGGGATGTGGGGGTGGTCAACGGCAAGGTCTGGCCGAACATGGATGTGGCACGCGGGCTGTACCGCTTCCGCGCGCTGAACGCGGCCTCGTACAGCGTGTGGAATCTGTTCTTCGGCAACCGGATGCGGTTCTGGGTGATCGGCAACGACCACGGCGTGCTGGACGCGCCGGTGCCGGTGACCGAGTTCCTGCTGGCCCCGGGCGAGCGCGTGGATCTGCTGGTCGACTTCTCGGGGCTCGCACCGGGGGAGACGGTGGAGTTGCGCAATGATCTCGCCCCGCCGTTCCAGGCCGCGGTGCTGGGCGAGGTCGCGATGGAGTTGTTCTGCCGATTCCGCGCCGAGGATCGCATCGGCTGCACGCTGCCGGTGCCGGTTCGGCTGCGCGGCGGTCCGGGACTGCCGGACATGCTGCCGCCCTTGGCTTCTCCGTCGATGATCCGCAACGTCACCGTCAGCCAGCCGTACGAGGTGCGGATGCCGCCGTCGATCATGTCGTTGAACAACCTGCGGTACAGCAGCTCCGAGATCGAGATGCCCCGGCAGGGCACGGTCGAGCAGTGGAACATCATCAACATCACCCCGGATCCGCATCCCATCCACATCCACCTGGTGACGTTCCGGATCCTGGATCGCACGGTCTTGCGGACCGTGGATTACCAGGTAGCCAATCCGCAACCGCCGGTGGGGGAGAAGTGGACACCGGCACCGGACGGATTCCTCAGCGGCGCACCGATTCCCGCCGAGGAGTGGGAATCGGGCTGGAAGGACGTCGTCCGGACCGACGGCGGCACCGTCACCCGCATCATCGTGCGATTCCCGACGGCCGCGGAACTCGGATTCGATCCGGACGCGGCGTTCGCGCGGGTGCCGGGGGAGCAGGCCCCGGCTTCCGTTCCGGCGGCGCCGCATTCACCACACGGTGCGGGCGTGCACCCGGTGCACGACGGTCCGCACACCGATGAGCTTCGCGGTTACGTCTGGCATTGCCATCTGCTCGATCACGAGGACCACGACATGATGCTGCGTTTTCGGATCGTGCCGTGAGCACGGCGGAACCCCCTCCCGCATTTCCATACTTTTGAGTACGGTGGGAGGTACCTTTCAGTATGTTGAGGTGGTCGTCCCCGATAGGTGATCGCGGGATTCGAACGGAAGGATCACCCATGTCAGTGGATATCCCGTCGGTGCCCGCGACAACGCCAGCCCGCTGCCCCAGCGCCTTTCGTTTTTGGCAAGCCCGCGACACCCCCGCGGCCCGGCGGCTGGATCGCCTGCTCACCACGCTCACCGGGAGCGGGGCGTTCCCCACCGACGAGCAGGCGCACGCCCTGTGCGCGGACCTGTTCACCGGCGACCCGGTCGCCGAGCGCTTCGTGGCCGCGGTCATGCACGGCGAGATCGGCCGGGTGCGCGGTCGGGCGATGCTCGAGACCGCCCTCGAATCAGGCATCGACGCGGTACCCGACGCCCCGGCCGAGATGCGGGAACTGTTCGCCGAGTTCGAAACCGAGCCGGACTGGCTGCGCCCGGAGCTGGTCGAACAGGGTGCGGCCATCTGGCGGCGCTGGGGCACAATGCTTTTCAGCTTCGCCGGCGCGGAAACCCTGGAGGTGTACACCGAGGCTGCGGTGGCGACACCGCTCTCACTCGCCGGCGGGTACGCGGGAGACAGCGCGCTGCGGCGGTTTCTCGAGACCTGCCGGTTCTGGATCGACGTCTCACAGCCGGGTGCGCTGCTGACCCCGGGGTCGCCGGGCCGGGCCACCGCGATGAAGGTGCGGGTCATGCACGTCTCGGTGCGAGCCAAGGTCGCCGAGCACCCGGAATGGGACACCGAGCGGTGGGGGCTGCCGATCAGCCAGACGTATCAGCTGCTGACCCTGCTCGCGGGCAGCGTCACGCCCGGCATGGGCCTGTGGCTGCTCGGCTATCAGACCACACCGTCGGAAATCCGTGCGCTGCTGCACTTTCAGCGATACATGGGTCATCTGCTCGGGGTTCGGGTGCAGTGGTATCCCGAGACGATCGTCGATTCGCTGCGGGTGCTGGCCATGACGGTCATCGCCCGCTCCTTCGACGCCGGACAGCACGGTGCGGAGCTGATCGAGTCCTACCCGGAGGCATTCGCGCCGCGGCCCAACCAGCAGGGGTGGGCGCGGGTGCGCGCGGCCTACAACTACCGGATCAACTCGGTGTACGCGGCCATGTACATGGCTCCCGGCACCCGGCGCGGCTACCGGATGCCACCGGCCTTCCCGTGGATTCTCATCCCCGTCGCACGGTTTCCCCTCATCACCGCGATGGAGATCGCGCGGCGCGTCTGCCCGCCGTTCGCGCGCGTGCACGAGCGGGTCATGAGCAAGCATCGCGAGAACTGGTATCGAGCCCAGATGTCCGGGCGGGAAGCGCAATTCGACGCCAGCGGTGCGCTGCGACGCTGAACGGCTTCTCCGAATCCCTTCTTTCCCAAGGATGTACAAGCTATGCCGAGTACCGCGATAACCGAGGCGTGGAACGGTCCCGGCCGCCGCGACGGCGACCTGACCACGGTTGCCCCGCACGACAACGGCCTGCACCCGTCACCGAGCCGGGCGGCCTTCGAACACTGGTATTTCGACGCCCTGCTGGACAGCGGCCACGTGGTGGTCGGGTTCCTGATCAAGCGCCGCCCCGAGGATCTGCCGTGGGCCAAGCCGTGGGTGGAGTTGATCGTCTACAACCCCGACGGCGAGCGCAGGCAGGCCGCTCGACGCTATCCCGTTGCGGAGACGAGCTTTTCGGCGGACGGCTGCGACGTGCGGATAGGGGAGAACACCGCCCGGTCGGAGTTCACACCCGGGGAGCTCCCGAAACACCATGTGCGCCTTGCCGAGGACGGGCTGGTCTTCGACCTGACCTTCGAGAACGAAACTCCCGCGTGGATGCCCGGTAAGGGCGAGACCAGCTTCGGTGCGGGGGAGATCTTCGGCTGGGTGGTCGGAGCCCCGCGGGCTCGCGTCCACGGCACGGTGGAGATCGACGGGACGAAGCTCGAGGTCACCGGACGCGGCTACGCCGACCACAATTGGGGCGTCGGCGACATGAAGCGCGTCATCGACCGCTGGCACTGGGGGCGGCTGTACACCGACGAGTACTCGCTGCTGTTCGCCAATGTGCTGACCCAGCCTCGGCGCGGAGGACACGCGATCGCCCCGCTGATGCTGGCTCGCGGTGACCAGGTGCTGCTGTCGACGGGGGAGACCGTGCTGACCGAAGGACCCACCCGCTTCGACGCGACCGCCGGCCGGGAGTACCCGGAGTGGGTCCACCTGGAAGTGCCGGGCCAACTCGAACTACGGCTGACCGTGAACACGGTGATCCACGCCCACGACCTGCTCGACGACGTTCCGTTCATCCGGGCCAAGCCGCTCCGCCCGCTGCTGCACAGGGCGATCGGCCACCCGGCCTACTTCAGGTTCCAGTCCGCCTTCGAGCTGTCGATCCACCACGAGGACACCGTGGAACGCCACTCCGGAACGACGCTGCACGAACTCGTCGCGCTGCGCTGACATCGGTATCGAATCCGGCCGGGTACCGCCACCCGTTGACCGGAGCGGGTGCGGCGAGCGGTCCGGATTCCAGTTACCGGGTGCGCACCGATCAGGGGTTCCAATAGCAACGGCGCAGAACAACGAAGTTCGTATAGCTGCTGGGTCAGGCAGGGTCGCGCAAGTCTTGATGCGAGACTGGCAATTCGTGCGTGGCTGCTGGCAAAGTTGTGATCGGCAGCTGGGAGATGCGGGTTCGTGCCGATGACAAGGTGTCGTATCCGCGACACCTTGTTCTGATCACAACTCCGTTTGCGTCCCGGCTTCACTGGGGTCAGTGCGTGCAACAGGTACCGCGGCTCGTGAGCTGGCGAGGTCGATCTCCCTGAGTCGCGGTTAGGTGCGATTCATATCAGCAGTTTCAAGGATTCGCGGAACCCGCTCGTCCGACAGGCAATTGTGCTGAATTCACTCAGCTTTGCCAGGCAGACCGAACCTGACCGACCCCGGTCCTAAACTATCCCATAGTCTTTCAGACCGGCGCAGGAATTCGTCATGGAGTCCGTAAATTGACGCATACATATTACCGATCAGCTCGCGGGCGACGTCTCGAGGTATCTCACCGCAGATAAGCTGATGGTATACGGTCGAATACGCGTCGTAATTGGGTATGATAATTTCCGGCCCACCGTTGATCAGCGTCCGAGCGCGCGAGGCCATCCGCTCGATTTCCGCGTCCCCTTCGTCTCTGATCGCTTCCAGCTTGTCTTGCGCGGCCCATTCCTCGCGCGTTTTACCTTCGAATGGAATATACTCTGGGGAATACGTGTCTTGGTGAGCGTGGCCCACTTCGTGAGCGAGCACTGATACCGCGCCAAGCGTATCTCCCTTAAATCGGCCGTCAATAGTAATTCCACCTCCAGGCAAAGTGGAACTGCCGCTACCTGCGTCCCCGTATCTTATTGTCCGACCATATCTCTCCAAGTCTGAAATCCTTCGCGCCAGCACAGGATCGTATTTTCTCACGAATTCTTTCACTGCAAGCCACTCTTGAGTCATCGCATTGGCGGCGACGCTCGGTGCCAGTACTCTGGATTCGTCCGTTATGTCGACTGAGTTTGCGTCCCGATCTCCTGAACCTCGACTACGACTCACTGCAAGCCCGGCCAAATAGTCTTCGCGCGAGAAGCCACCTGTGATCTCGTCCAGATATCTACTGACTTTTCGATTGTTAGCGGAGAGGGTATGTCCTATTGAGCCGGGCGCAGGACCAAGCAATATTTTCAAGCGTTCACAGATCTTGTCCATGACTATCACCAAAATGTTCGTCAATTGACCTGAATCGATCCTTACACTCGGCCCAGCCTGAAACACGATACGCGTTGCTACGAAGACGGATAGTTCCCGCTCCAGGGTCTGATCTCACCGCCGAAAGAATCCAGCGCACTGACTACTCGCAAACTTCTCCAATGGCGCGACACTACGTTACCATCGCCTGGACTATAACGCAGAAGGGACAGAAGCTCGGAACACCTCACTCACAATACTACGGTCGGACCAGCCGTATGATCGAAAGGTTAAGGTCAGAGGTTCAGGATATCGATCGCAATGCTACCCCTAGGTGACGAGAGCGACCTCGATCTGAGTCTGTTCCTCATCGGAGAGATGACAAGTTCGTTGACCATTGCCGGGCTGTCCGTTCTCAACAGTTATGCAAAGTCTGTTGGTACACTACGACGTCTCAGTCTGGCATCCCGCTCGCCCGCATGGCCACTATGATTCCCGCTGATGGGAACTGGATCTGGGACGCATCGGCCGTTTCCACCGCGGCGTGCTGCTCGTCAAATCCCCGGGCATCGCCGCCCAGGCTCATCCAGCACCGTTTTTCAGGACCAGCGCCCGTCGCCCGACGCCGCCGGGGGCCGGCAAGCCTCGCCGCCCGTGACGCAATGTCGGTAATCACCGGCGCCATGGCACGAGAATTCGAGGTCAAGTAGGCGAACCGGCGGCCGGTGCGATTCTTGGCGGGCGTACTCGTGTGCTTCGATCTCGCACCGTTTCATTCGAACTTCGCGCGGATCACTAGCAAGCACCAGTCCCAATATCTCTGAGAGAGAGTGCCCGTTTCACAAGGTTGATTGGCCCACGTTCGCTACGATGCTATGACCTGTCGACCGGTGGGGGACGGGTGAGAAGCATTGCCGGGGAGTATGTTCCGAGCACGGAGGCAGTGCTGACGCATCAGCATCGATGAAAGGCGCCGCAACTGCTCGAGAACCCCGTCGGGCACAAGCGCTCGACCCGCCTATCGCCGGCGTCTGCGCACGCGGTGCCGAACACTTCGATCGAAGTGCGGTCGACACCGGGCGTGGCGCCCCTCGAAGCGTTCGAGCAATGGGAGGACGCGCTCTCGCGTACGTATGTTCCCTTCGCCATCAGCCGTCCGCAGCCCACGCCGTTCCGCGGTCGGATCAGGTTCGCAACCTACGACTCGGTGCGGGTGTCCACGGTCGAAGCCGATGAGCACGATGTTCACCGAACCGCCCGTGGCACAGAGGATCCGACGACACCGGTGCTGTGGGCAACGTTCTCCCTGAACGCCCGGGGAAGTCTCCGGCACGCGGGCAGGACCGCCGAGTACGCACCCGGTGGATTGCTGTTCTACGACAGCGCCCGCCCGATGCACGCGCGCTTCGAAGGTGCATGGGGGCTGTGCGTGGTGCAGATGCCACTCGATGATGTCCTCGACCGAACCGGATTGCCCCTGGGCAGGCTTCCGACCGGTGTCCGGATCCCCGCGGTGGGAGCGGTCGGCATCGCGGAGACCTTCTTCCGCGGACTGCTGGACTTGGAAGACGCCGACCCACTGGCGGCCGGCGTCCTGGGGGAACACGCGAGCGACCTGATGTCGTCCCTGGTCCTGCTGTCGACCGACCGCCCGGTCGTCGGCCAGCCGGCCAAGGCGATGATGCGCGAGCAGGTCCTGACGTTCGTGAAGCGCCACTACGCCGATCCGAATCTGAATGCCGACCAGATCGCCCAGGCGTGCGCGATGTCACGCAGCACTCTCTTCCGCCTGTTCGAGGGCGACGGTCAAGGCGTGGCGGACCTAATCCGCCGCCGCAGGATCTCTCACGCGAAGGTCCTACTACGCCTACCTCCCACGCGGTCGATGGCCGCGGTCGCTTCGGCATCAGGGTTCACCTCCGAACGCACTTTCCATCGAAGCTTCCAGAAGGAAGCCGGCATGACTCCGGGTGAGTACAGGACACTGCACGGTTGAAATACTTACAGCAGCCGCAAGCGTCACGGAATACTCTGTTACCCAGGCTGACTGTCACAGTGAAGCAGGTCGGCAAGAAAAAGTAGGCCAACGCAAACTATAAAGCCGGGCAAATTGGCCAGATCCAGGTCGTCCATATCGAGCGCGCGCACCTGTGCCACGCCTGGACCGACATCGAGGCGGTTCAAACTCTAGTGGTCCACATACTCCCGCAGCCTTGAGCAGGCCCACTTGATCGCGATAACCGAGCTGCTCCTAGGTGCCGTGGTCGACGTGGACCACAGTACGCTTCGCTCAACTCTCCGAACCGGAGATAGGTATGGAAGTATCGGACGCCGACCCGAGTGGAATCGATCATTGCACCGGCTAGGCCGCGAGCAGCCGCGTCGGAGCGACACTGCGCGAGCGCCGCATCGCGTGCAGCTCGTGAGCACGGCGCATATTGCCGCAGCGGGCAGTTAGGCGCTTGCGATTGTCAGCGAGTGGCTGGTAGGCGGTTGCTCGCACGCTCGACACGCGACCCGACGGTCAAGAGCAGGATCCGCGGCGACGCGCCCATGTCAGGCGCGTCGGGCGTACGCCTGGAAGCCGTCGCAGAGCGCGGTCAGACCCGTGTGGAGCAGGTGCTCGGGCTCGAGCAGATTGCCGGCACCCGTGCCGTGCAGCTCGGCCAGCGCCGGTGGGGTCGGCCAGCGCGGTGCACCCGCGAGCAGAGCGCCGAGGCCCGAACAGTCCGCCGGCTCAACGTCACGGTGCACCAGTAGCCGGGCGCTGACCTGCTGCAGCGCCACGCCTGCGGTGAAGCTCCAGACCGACAGCGACATCCGGGTGCCCTCCCTGGCATCAACCCCGAGATCTCCTGTGAAGCCCTCGACCAGCCAACTCAGTACGATCAGACTGTGTTCGCCAAAGTTGTAGCGCGGCATCGCGAACGTGAACAACACCCACGGATGTTTCTGGTACAGGTACCAATCCACCTCGGCGGCAATCTGGACCCGATCGCGCCAGGTCCAGGACTGGCTCTCAGGGGAGGGGTAGGGATTGCGGCGCGAGACCTCATCGGTCATGGCAGCCAGCAGCGCGTCCTTGTTAGGCACGTGCCGGTACAGCGACATGGCCCCGGCACCCATTCGTTCGGCGATGCGCCGCATCGAGATTCCGTCGATCCCGGATTCGTCAGCCACTGCGATGGCCGCATCGACTATGGCGGCACGGGTGAGCTTGGCCTCGGTCATCGGACGAGTGCTTTCTTCTCTTGGGTGGCTGCGTGTTCTCTGCACTCCGGCTCGCGTGCGATATGTCGTCGCCGAGCGCGAGACTCTCGTTGCCGTGAGTTATTCGCCGAGATGTTGCTTCCCGGTCCGCAAGAACTCGGTTCCGTCATGCACCGTCGTCCCACGACCATAGGATGCCTGACCACGCGATCTTGGCGGACCTAATCGAGAAAGTCGGCCGAAAGCTGGATCGAGAGAAGTCTTCAGCGGTCCCACAACCGATTACGCTACCGTCAACTTCGACGCGGGCGGTACCACCAAATATGGGAACTCGTGGGCGGCGGACGTTGGTTAGCATCCGTTGCCATGACGAGCACCGCGAGAATCTTTACGTCTCTCGATATTCAGGCGTGCCTACACGACCGAGAACGAGTTGATCTATTCAGCCGGGCAATTGCCGAGGTCGTCCGCCCTGGCGATGTGGTCGTCGATGCGGGCAGCGGCACCGGACTGCTCGGAATGCTGGCCGTGCGCGCTGGCGCTCGACGGGCCTACTGCATCGAGATCAACGAAGAGTACTTGGATGTCATCGCGGGCCATGCCCTTCTCAACGGTATGAGCGATCAAATCGTCGTCGTCGCTGGCGACGCGGCTGCCATCGATCTTCCTGAGTCAGTGGATGTGCTGATCAGCGAAGTAATCAGTGCCGGATTCTTCTACGAGCCACAGCTCCAGATATTGGCTAATCTTCAACGATTTTTGAAGCCGAACAGCACTGTGATCCCGACACGGATGGTCAATGGCATCGAACTCGTTGCTGCGCAGGAGAAGCTTTACGGCTTGAACTTCGGGTTTGGTACACGATATCATGCACTACCCGGTGATCGGACGCTGTCGACTCAAGCATTATATTCCGATGTCGACTTCCGTGACAACATCACTACGTCCATTACGGCAGGAGGTTCACTTACGGGAACAGGAGACGGGATCGCCAACGCCGTACGAATTCCGTACCAGTTGTATCTGACACCGTCTCTTCTGAGAAAAGAGCCAACCGAGTTCCTCCTGAATCCGCAAGTAGTATTTCTAGCCGAGCCGATCGAAGTGAAGGCCGGCTGCTGCTATGAATTTCACCTGCGGTATGAGGCGGGAGCGTCACCAATGACTCTCGAGGTAGATCTGGCATTAACAGTATCGTGAGGTAAAAGTGGTCTATATGTCCACACAAGATGTGGGCCCGGTCCCTGCATAGATACCTCAGGCCAGCAGAGCGCCGTCCTTGAGTCAGTTCCTACGCACCCGGCGCGGCGGCAAAACATGCAATGCGTGCGGCACCGGGCAGCTTTGATGAAGCGAGTGTGGTATCTCTTTTCCGTATTATCGATTCTTACGCCCAACGACTACCGCCATGCCTTCGTAGCCTTTGCGTATCAGCACAGGACCGTCACGACCGATCCGCCGATAGTGACAGAGCCCATACTTGTCATAGTTCTCTTGAATTTGCTCCATCGACAAGCTAATCGCGGGAAAGAATGTTCGTTCGCCCGCGAAATAGCCGCGCGACCCGAGCATGTGGGCAACTATAAACAAGCCATTCGCTTTCACTGAGCCCATCAGAGATGCGACGGAATCTTCGAACTCGCTCTCGTCGTCCGTAATCGATTCGCTGACGAAGAACGATAGCACGGTGTCGTATCGATTCGGCTGAAGTTCATAGATGCTCCCACGTCTCACCGACGACAGAAATTTTACCTTTTGCAGGTCTGCAGGGACCCCTAGAGACCGAATATGTTCCTCGAAGAGCCTCCATTTAGCCTGTTGCTCGTCGTCATGGCTATCGAGTATCCGCCGTAGATATTCGAGATTTGGTGCAGCGACATCGATCAGTTCCAGACGGCCATCGTTGGCGATGAACGGGCTCACCATGAGCGCCGGATATAAATTCGGTCCGGATCCAACATCAGCTACTGATTGCATGCTACCGGGCTTGATGTTCATTTCTTGCAGCGTGTTGATGACGAAATCTATGATTTCGCGATCCTCGGAAAGGATTTTGCGACCGTAGTTACGTTCGACGTATTCCTCAGCGTCAAACTCGTCCCAGTCACTTTTAACATCCGGTAGATGAGAGAAGTATATGTGGTCGATGCGGTCAATCAACCAGGCATATGGGGTGGCGCGGATAATGTCCAAAGCCTGCCGTTCGGGCGTGATGAATCGATCAGGCAGGATGGTCAGCAGCCGAGGTGTGTAGAGTTTGTCCGCGGTGCCGTGAACACACGATATCGCGGGTCGGCCGAAGACACCCAGTCTAAGCATATACCAGGTGGCAATCAAAAGTGAGCACGGATATTTTCCGCGTGTCCGCCGGTAGGCAATGATGCCGCGTTCGAGCCTTCGGTTGCCAATAAGTTTGACCAATTTCGAGCACAGCTTAACCAGCTCCGATTCGAGAACCACGACATCAGGTCGGGCTTGGTTTAGATCGAGCTGCTGAAGGAATTCGGCCATATCGAATTCCTCGATGGGGACGTCCGTGCTGTAGTCATCAACAAGCACTATCTTTACGGCGTCGCTACCGATCGACCCTCTATGAAGCTCTGCAATGCCACGTAAGTGTTGCAATGAAAAGCTCTCATCGGTATAGATATGCGCGTATTCCACTCCCAGGCATCCGGCCGCTGAAAGGGTTCGAACTTTTTCCTGTTCGCGGGGTTCCATATCACCAATCTCTGACGGAGCGCTCGGCCAATTGACGAAATTGCCAAGGCAACTCGTGGACGACTACTGAACCGGCCGCCAGATAGGTTAAGTGCGAATCGCTCCGGGGGCAATGCCGCTATTCCCACTACTGAGGGTCTACGCCGTTGGCGAGCACAGCGCCGACGGCCGCCACGACTACAGCAGGCACTCGTTGCGGCGCGCACAAGCTTGCGCACTGTTCCCAACCACGAAGCCAGGCATCGAGACTGGCTATAGTCCAAAAGAATTTGACCCATTTTCGAGAGAGGTCTCTGGGGTTTAGTGACAAGCGCAACCGGAAGCCGGGCCCCTGAGCACGGGATACATCAATGGATCTGAGTACGCGTCGTCCCACTGTGTATATCGATAGGCGCGGCCAGCCTGGGGGAGCGCGATGAGCTTGCTCGCCTGGGACAACTATCGGCGTGTGTTCGCTCCTGCGGGCGCTCGAGCGCTGGTGGCTGCTGGCGTGATGGCGCGAGCAAGCCTCTCAACTGTGGGTTTGGGGATCCTGCAGTTGATTTCAGAGACCCGCGGCGGTTATGCCTTCGCCGGCTTCGCATGTGGTGTGTACATGGTGTGTGCCGCGTTGGGTGGTTTATTTTGGGGCAGAATCGCCGATTTTCGCGGACAACGGTGGGTTTTGCACCGCACTGCGACGGTCCTGGCAGTAGGTTCCTTCGGAATCCTGTTGTTCACCTCGACGGACTCATCGGGCTTGGACCTCATCACGGCGGCTGCCATCACCGGTGCGGGCATCCCCCCGGCTGGTGCCATGGTTCGGGCACGATGGACCATTTTGCACGCAAAGACACCTTCGCTGGGAGTCGCCTATTCGTTGGAAGCCTCACTCGAAGAGGTCCTGTTCACGTCCGGGCCTCCAGCCATGGGTTTTCTCAACCTGATCAATCCCTACGTTGGACTTCCGATCGTGATCACGATAAACCTGATCGGCATGCTCTGGCTGGCAGCGCAACCGGGCACCGAACCACCCATCGATCTCTTGGCCCCTCGTCAGCAGAACGTAATTATACTGGTGCGGGGCATGCCGATACTGTTTGTGGCCTCATTCGGATTCGGCGGAATGTTGGGTGCCCTCGACGTTGCCGTCCTGGCGTTCGCAGCAATGGAAGGGCATGAGCAGATCGGCTTGCTTGCGTTGGCGCTCTGGGCAGCGACCAGCGCGATCGGCGGTATGGTCTATGGCGCGATGCGCGATACGGGCGCCAACTATCGCCGTTTCGTTGTCGCAGTGACGATTGTGTGGGTTGCGTTGCTCCCGCTGACGGTTGTCCGAGACCTGACCCAATTGACCGTTCTCTTGGCTATCGGCGGGACCTTCATGGCACCCGCCATGGCAATTCTCACCGGACTAGCCGAGCAGATTAGCCACAGAAGGTCGATCACGCTGGTTCTGGCCTGGATCTCTACCAGCGCCGGCTTGGGTGTAGCTGCGGGAACAATGATCCAAGGTTGGGCACAAGGCTGGGTAGGCGAGCGGCCGATGTTCCTCGTATCTCTCGCATTCGCCTCCCTATCTGTGACGGTTGCATGGAGGGGAGCTTCGTCCCTACAACCACCCAGCCCCCCACGCGCGATAAGTACCACGCCCTGGTTCGACAACGGGACGAGTTGATCCAAGATCACACCACCGCCGGTCACATCGGGGTTGCTTGCCGACTCCGGGTTAGTACCGGGCGATGCACGGTTGACATATTCTGTCGTGCGCAGGAACGGATTGCTCTCTTGCACAGAGCAAATCGTCACAGTGACGTATTCGGTCAAGGTTCCCGAGCGAGGGCAATGACCTACATCGGCGCACAGCGGTGAGTGTCGGCAGAGCGGCCCGAACCGACAGCAAGTCCCAAGCCGACCCTCAACCCGTCAGCCACCGGAATCCTCGGTTGCGACCGCGAAAGAAGTTGCCACCCAACGCCATACAAGTGCCGATAATCTATCTTATGTCAATCTGTACGAATCCTCGCCACCCGGCCTCGTGCACATGAACACCCCGCATACCTTCCCTGCCGTGTATCGACACAAGAGGTGGGTTTCTCTTATCAAAAAGTGTTCTAACACAGCAGGACCGAGATCGCATATAGACCTCGGCGCGACAGGTACCGAGCGCGCTCAGCCGACCTGAGTCCAGTCGGTGAGCACACCCGTCAGTGGTGGTGGGACTGGCCGGTCGCACCACCGACGACAAAGTAGAGTCCTGCCACCGGCGTCGCCTCGGCAACGGTTGTGCTCGCCCGGCAAGGATACCGAAATATAGGAGGACCTGATCAAGCTCGTTACCTCGATTGAGGACGGGGGGATCGTCCACCAAGCTCGGGACATTTCCGGCAGAATCTGTCATAGGGTCGCGGGGCCATTACCGCTGTTCCGTTCTTCGGCGTCCTCGTTACCGGCGAACACCGCCATCAACTGCCAGACCCGTGCGGCTCGGATCTCGAAGAGGTCGAGGGCGCTGTCGTCGTCTTGGAAGGTTGACGGCTCGGCAATAGGGGCAGCAAAATTTTGATGGACGGGTTTCGTAGTGGTTCGCTCGTCGCCGAAATGCTGCAGGCGGCCAAACGCATTGCTGAGGCGATTGTTCAGAAGGCGATCCCACAGATCATCAAAACGCATGCTGAATTTCCGCGCGAGGTACGGAAAATTCTGGAACAAGTCGAGCAGGTGGATGGGCG
This sequence comes from Nocardia sp. NPDC057668, assembly GCF_042799795.1. NCBI lineage: Bacteria > Bacillati > Actinomycetota > Actinomycetes > Mycobacteriales > Nocardiaceae > Nocardia > Nocardia sp. NPDC057668. The sequence goes on from NZ_JBHVIC010000004.1 coordinate 549,150, forward strand.
GCTCGTACATGACATTGGCTCTATGTTCGGCGCCGGTTCGCGGGGGCCGGATGCAGTAGTCAGCAATGACCCGTTCTACGCGAGGCGGAAGTCCCTGTTCTTCGACGAGGATCCGGTACAGCGGGCTGCTGCGCGGGCAAGGTGGCGGGACGAGCTCGTGGCGCTGGTGTCTCAAGGACGCCATGAGCAGGCAGATCGTGAATTCGGGCGCGTGTTGGGCCTGCCGGAATACAGGTTTCATGGCGTTCCGAAGGATGATCGGCCGCAGGAGCAGTTCGCTGCGGATGGGTTGGTATCGAAGGTTGCAGGGCGTTTTGGTGGGCGAGAAGAGGTGTACCCGCCGGAGCCTTCGGAGCTGAGGTATCTGACCTGGGCCAAGGGGGCGTTGAACCTGGGTCCCGGTGATGTCGTTGTGGATGTCGGTTCCGGCACCGGCAAGGCCATCGACTTCTTCGGGATGTTCACCGATGCGAAGAGGGTGTACGGGATCGAGATCGAACCCGATTTTGCGGCGTTCGCCAATAGGCACGCGGCAGAGCTGGGGTTGCATCATGTCCGGACCCTGAACACGGATATCCTCACGGGTTGTCTCCCCGACGACGTCACGGCTGTCTATTTCTTTGAACCGTTCGGTTCGACCGAGGGCAATGATGCGGTGGGGACGTTTGCGAACAATCTGGTGGAAGTCGGCGAGCATAGGCCATTGAAGGTCGCTGTGAAGAGTGCGAACCTGGCGGAGCGTTTGCAGGAAAGTGGTGTCTTTTCTTTGCGTGATGAGATGTCATTCCCGTATGTCATCAACGGCGAGGTCAAGGCATCGTCCTGGAAGTTGTTCACCAGTGACCTGGCTGCCGGGCCGTGATGGTGGGAGCAGTCGGGTTTGCCATACAGAGATCGTCACGCGTCGATAGGGAGCCGGGAGCCGCGCAGGTGCGGGCGAGTGCGTCGACAGTTCGACCGGCCTCACTCGTCGGAATCTTCCCACGTGTCATCGGGTAACCGGTTGGAGGTTTCGGAAGGTCAGGGCGACGACGAAGGTCAGGGTCGCGATCGCGGCCGCGGCCGCGAAGGCGGTGGTCATCCCGCCCACCAGGGCGTGCTGTGCCGTGCCGCCGGCGGCGCGGGACGCGGTGCCGAAGATCGTGACCAGGATGGCCAGGCCCAGGGCCGCGCCGGTTTGTTGCAGGGTTTGTAGAGCGCCGCCGGCCGCGCCTGCCTCGTGGGGTTCGACATTCGACATGATGATGACGTTCAGGGGTGAAACCGCCAGGCCGAGGCCGAAACCCAGCAGAATCATCGCGACGAACAGCAGCGGGAAGTAGCCGCTGTCGGCGGTCAGTTGGGTGAGCAGGGCCAGGCCTGCGACCATCGACGCGCTGCCGGTCATGGCGAGGGGCTTCGGGCCGAAGCGCGGCAGCAGGCGTGGGATCGTGCGGATCATGGCGAACATCAGGACCGCCGTCGGCAGGAACGCGAAACCGGTTGCCAGGGAGCTCAATCCGAGCACGTCCTGCAGGAACTGGGTGAGGAAGAAGAACATCGACATGCCTGCCATGGGCGCGAGGAACATGCTGGCGTAGGCGGCGGCACGATTGCGGTCGGCGAACAGGCGCAGGGGCAACAGGGGCTGGGCCGCACGGGACTCGATCAGCAGGAAGGCGGCGATCAGGATGGCGCCTACGGCCAGGGAGATGTCGGTGGTCGCGTTGCCCCAGCCGTGCGATGCGGCACTGATGAACCCGTAGACCAGGGCGGTCACACCGGTGGTGGCGGTGATCGCGCCGGGCAGGTCCAGGTGTGCCTGCTGGCGGTCGACTCTGGGCAGGTAGCGCAGCGCGAGCACCATGACCGCCAGGCCGAACGGCACATTGATGAACAGCACCGACCGCCAGCTCAGCCATTCGGTGAGCAGGCCGCCGACGATCAGGCCGATGGCGAAACCGGCGCTGGACATGCCGGAGAACAACGCCAGCACGCGAATTCGAGCCTTGGGTTCGCGGAAGGTGGTGGTCAGGAGCGCGAGCGTATTCGGCGCCGCCATGGCCGCGCCGACACCCTGGGCAACCCGCGCGATGAGCAGCCATGCCGCCGAGGGCGCGAAACCGCCCGCGAGCGAGGCCAGGGTGAACAGGGTCGCGCCCGCGAGGAAGAGCGTGCGGCGACCGAACAGGTCCCCGGCGCGCCCGCCCAGCAGCAGCAATCCGCCGAAGGCCAGGGTGTACGCGTTCATCACCCAGGACAGGCTGGTCGGGCTGAAATCCAGATCGGCTTGAATGCGCGGCAGCGCCACATTCATCACCGTGATGTCCAGGACGATCATCAATTGGCAGGTCAGCAGGACGGCCAGCACGATGCCGGACCGGGATCCCCGATTTTCGGGGACAACGACCTGGCTCCCGGAGGCAGCGCCGTTCGAAGAAAGTGTGGTCGACAAGGGAAGCTCCATCGAATGGGAATCAAACGGAGGTATCCTCCGCTTACGATAGAGCTATCATATGGAGGGCTCCTCCATTTACGCAAGCCTATCCGGAGGGTCCATCCGTTTTCTAGTGGAGGGTTCGTGGGAGCACCGCCGACGGAGAAGCCGATGCGCGCGGACGCGCGCCGCAACTACGAGCGGATCGTGACGGCCGCTCAGCAGGCATTCGCCGAACAGGGCCCGGACGCGCCACTGGAGGAGATCGCGCGCCGGGCGGGCGTCGGCATCGGCACCCTCTACCGCCACTTCCCCAATCGCGAGACCCTGATCGAAGCCGTCTACCGTTCCAGCATCGAGCAGTTGAGCCAGCGCGCTCATGAGCTGCTCGAAGAACACTCCCCCGCTACAGCTTTCGAGTACTGGTTGCGCGAACAGGTGCAATGGGTGATGGACAACCGCGTCCTGGCCACCACCCTCAAAGCCGGCATGGATCACAACACCCCGACCTTCCAGCTGTGCCGCACCGCGATCGTCGGCGCGGCCGCCACCCTGCTGCAGGCAGCCCAGGACGCGGGCGCGATCCGCACCGACATCGAGCCTCGCGACCTGCTCCGATTCGGGCACGGAATTGGAGTCGCCTGCGAGACCACTCCCGACGCGGCCGAACGCCTCATCGCGGTGACACTCGACGGGCTGCGCACCGCACCCGCCGCCGACGGGCACTGATCGGGCGACTCGCCCGGCCGACCTCGAGCGGCGGACCTCCCTGGTCTGGGGCCGAGAAGGTGATGGGATCGGTCCGGGTATAGCTCGGTACCGGAGTTCAGGTGTATGACATCAGCGAGATTAAATTCATAAATGCGCATAGTTCTATTTTTTGATCTAAACAAGACGCCGAAAGACAGCTCATCGCTTCGAGTCCGAGCCGCGCAGTGGATCGGCGGCGTTGGCGACCGACAGAGGCGGCCTGACGACCGAAAGTGGCAGTCGAGATACGTATTCCGTTGCCGGGGAACGCTATTGCGACGTTGGATCGATTGCCGGTCTCCGCAGAGCGGTGAGCCGGTGGAACGCCCGCGCCGCCGCGGACCGATAGGCGCCTGACCTCTGGAGCAGGACCGCGGTGCGGGTGGGCAGGGGCGGGTCGAGCGGGACCGCCGTCAGGTCGGGGTGTTCGCGGGTGATCGCGTCGGGCAGCACCGTGGCCAGGGTTGTGCGGGTGACTATCTCGATCACCGCCTGAATCGAGTTGGCTTCCACCGAGATCGACGGGGTCACCGCGTGTTCGCGAAGGTAGGTGTCGATGTGTGCGCGGGTCGCGAAGTCCGCGTTGAGCAGGGCCAGATCGAAGCCGGACAGGGCCGCCACCGGGACCGATGCGGGGGTGTTCGAAGTGCGTGACAGGACCAGGTTCAGGGACTCGGCGAACAGCGGTTCGGCGTCGATCCCGGGCAGGTGGGTTCCGGCGAAGGCGATGCCGAGGTCGAGATCGTCTCCCAGCAGGGCGGATTCGATGGCGTCCTGGCTGGTTTCGCGGATGTCCACGCTGACGCCGGGATAGCGCTCGCACATCTCGGCCACGAGCGGGCCGAGCAGGTAGGCGGTGAAGCTCGGGGTCACCGCCACGCGGAGGTGACCGCGGGTGAGGTCTTCGACATCGCGGACCGCGCGCTCGGCGGCGTCCAGCTCGCTCAGCGCGGCGCGGGCGTGGCGTGCGTACAGCTCCCCCGCGTCGGTGAGGCGGACCGCGCGTCCGCTGCGGTCCAGCAGGGGCGTGCCGACCATGCGCTCGAGCTGGCGGATCTGTTGCGAGAGCGTGGGCTGGGACAGGTGCAGGTCGGTGGCCGCGCGGGTGAAGTTGCCGTGCTCGGCCACCGCGAGCAGGTAGCGGAGATGGCGGATTTCCGGGGCCATCGCGCAAGTATAGACAGCATCGATCGAGACGATCGATAGCAAGTCTTGGACTCTATAGACAGTGGTCATACACAGTTGTTGTATCGATCCGAGACAGCGAAGGAGAGGCCGTGAACAACCTCAGCGAGGGTGTCCAGCGCTTCCAGCACGAGATCTTTCCGGGCAAGGCCGAACTGTTCGAGCGATTGGCCGGCGCCCACCACCCGGGCGCGTTGTTCATCGGCTGCTCGGACGCGCGGGTGGTGCCCGAACTGATCACCTCCGCCGACGCCGGTGACCTGTTCGTCATCCGCACCGCGGGCAACCTCGTTCCCGCCTACTCCCCCACCGAGATCGGCGGGGTCACCGCGAGCATCGAGTACGCGGTGTCGGTGCTCGGGGTGAGCGACATCGTGGTCTGCGGGCACTCCGCGTGCGGCGCGATGACGGCCCTGGCCCAGGACCACGATCTGAGCGCGGTACCCGCGGTCGCCCGATGGCTGCGGCACGCCGACCCCGCGATGGCGCGGATGCGCTCGCACGGAGGTGCGCCGAGCGTGCCGGAGTTGGTGCGCCACAACGTCGCCGCGCAGCTGGCGAACCTGGCCACCCACCCCTCGGTCGCCGCCGCGCGGATCGAGCGGGACCTGACCCTGCACGGCTGGGTCTTCGACATCCCCACCGGCGCGATCGATCCGATCGCGGCCTGAAATCCCACCAGCACAAGGAGAAACACATCATGATTCACGCCCATCTGACCCCCGCCGCACGCGCCGCCGTCACCGAGGCCGCGGTCACGGCCAAGATCACCAAGAACCTGTCCTGGCAGCAGATCGCCGACGTCTCGGGCTTGTCGGTCGCGTACACCACCGCCGCGCTGCTGGGTCAGCATCCGCTACCCGAACAGGCCGCCGTCGCGGTGGCGGAGCTGCTCGAGCTGGACTCCGACGCCGCCGCGGCGTTGCAGGCCATTCCTGTGCGCGGCTCGATTCCCGGTGGCGTGCCGACCGATCCGACGATCTACCGCTTCTACGAGATGTTGCAGGTCTACGGCACCACGCTCAAGGCGCTGGTCCACGAACAGTTCGGTGACGGCATCATCAGCGCGATCAACTTCCGGCTCAGCGTGGACAAGGTCGCCGATCCGGACGGCGGGGAACGTGCGGTGATCACCCTCGACGGCAAGTACCTGCCGACGAAACCCTTCTGATCCGAACCAGGTCCGACACGGGGACACTCACGACCGGATCTCCCCGTTCACCGCGCCGACGGGCTCGAGCCGGTCGGAGGTGGCGAGGGTGAACACGAACCGCGTGCCGCCGGTGTACTCGGTGTCGATCCACATCCTGCCGCCGTGGAACTCGACTATCTTGCGGCACAGGGACAATCCGATGCCGGTGCCGCTGTACTCGTCCCGGCTGTGCAGGCGCTGGAAGATCACGAACACCTTGTCCGCGAATTCCGGGGCGATCCCGATGCCGTTGTCGGAGAAGCTCACCCGGCAACCGGGGGTGTCTCCGGGTTCGGGTTCGCAGTCGATCGTGATCGTGGGTTCCTGGTCGGGGCGGCGGAACTTGATGGCGTTGGTCAGCAGGTTCTGCCAGAGCATGATCAGCAGGGTCGGGTCGCCGACCAGTTCGGGCAATCGCTCGGGGCGGTGCAGGCGCATCCCCGCCTCGTCGGCGGCGGTCGAGACGTTGGCCAGGGCCTTGTCCAGGGCGCGGCCCAGGTCGGTCGGCACCATGTGCTCGTTCACGCGGCCGACGCGGGAGAAGGTGAGCAGATCGTTGATCAGCACCTGCATCCGCTTCGCGCCGTCGACCGCGAATCCGATGTATTGCCTGGCTCGATCGTCGAGTTGGTCGCCGTACCGCTTCTCCAGTAGCTGACAGAAGGAGGCCACCTTGCGCAGGGGCTCCTGGAGGTCGTGCGATGCGACGTAGGCGAACTGCTCGAGTTCGGCGTTGGACCGCCGCAACTCCGCCGCTTGCGCGTCGAGATCGGCGGCCTGGTCGGCCAGCGCGATCTCCTTGACGCGCGCGGACTCTAGTTCGGTGACGATGCGCTCGCGCATCGACTCCACCGCCCCGGCCATGTTCGAGACCTCCGTGGGCCCCTGCACGGTGATCCGATGCCCGAAGTCGCCGTCGGCGACCCGGCGGGACGCCTTTTCCAGCGCGGTGAGCGGGCGTACCACCAGCCGGCGCACCAGCACCGTCAGCATCACGGTGGTGATCAGGAAGGCCACGAGCATTCCGGCGAGCGTGGCGTCGCGCACCGTGCGCTTGTGCACGAGGTCGGCGCGATCGGCCCGCTCGGTGGCGGCGAGTTGGGCGTTCTGGGTGGCGAAGTCGTCGCGCAGCCTGTCGAACGCGGCCTGACCGCGGTTGATCGTCGCGGTGTCCACCGGCGTCGGTGCGCCGGGCGTCACCGCGGCGATCCGAGGTTCGGCGTAATCACGCCGCCAAGCCGCCGCGGACCGCTCCACGGCGTCGAGACCGGCGAGCAGATCGGCTCTGCCCTGCAACAGGTTCCGCAAGCGCTCGGTGGCTCGCGTCTGTTCCTGGGTGCCGACGGTGAACGGCTCGAGGAACACCGGGTCCGCGCCCAGGATGTATCCCCGAACCCCCGTTTGCTGATCCACCAGCGCACCTTGGAGCCGATAGGCCTCGGTGACAGCGGGCTGGATCTGCTTGTTGATCCGGTCGGACACCCGGGCGGTGTGCGAGGTGGCGACCGCCGACAGGACCGCGCCGACCCCCACCACCAGCACCATTGCCAGCAGCACCAGTCCGAACCACGACTGCACCCGCCAACGCCGAATCCAGTTCGCAGGTGTCGCGGGTGTGCTCATCGGTGCTCTTCTCGTGCCGGGGCGGTCAGGCAACAGGTACAGGACCCTGAGCCATACTGCCAATCGTCCGGACTTACGAGGAACGTTTCCGGTCCACCGGTGGACGCGACTCGCCGACCACGCCGGATGGCCAGGATTCGCGTCCCGATACGAACCGTGGGTCACCGGCCCCGCGCTCAGGGATTGTCGATCACACCTCACCGGGCCGGCCGGATACGGACCTCTGTCGAAATCCTGTGTCCCACAACCCCATGACCGGTGCTTTACCTCGGCGACGCGGTCGCGCCGGATGCGTCGTTCTCGATGCGGAAGCCTCGGCGGGCCGTCCCGGCTCGGCCGCTGCTACACACCTGTGTCGCTGTGCGGGTCACCATCCGCGGCGATTACCCGCAACGCGGCCGCCGGGTCGGTGAGCGGGTCCCCCATGTCCTCGGCAACGGTGCGTCCGGGAGTCACCTGCGGCATCTCCTGGTGCTGTAGCCGGGTGAACTTCATCGACCATCCCGAGAACCGCCGCCCGGCGACCGCACCCCGCTGCACCACCGTCAGATCCCGGTGCAGCTCGTCGCGGCAGATCCGCGCGTAGGTTTCCTCCACCGCGTCCTGTTCGCCTTCGAGTACCTGGACGAAACCCGCCCTGTCGTCGCCCCACAGCAGGTAGACCAGCAGGCCGGTGACATCGGCCGCGGCGTTGAGTTCCCGGGCCCGCCCGAGCAGGATGCCCACCTCGGTCTCGCTCAGGACGAAACAGGCCGTGCTGGAGTAGGTGAGCGAATAGGGCATGGCCAATCTTTAGCACAGCTTCGAAACGGGCCGTGCGTGCGCGTCGGTCAGCCGGTGCGATCCGCGAGGGCGGCGGGCTTGTCCGGCTGCCGCTCCCCGGACAGTTCGGTGACGGCGTCGGGAAGGGTCTGGAGTACCCGGGTGCCGGGCGGCAGGGAGATGCCGGTCCACCCGGGCCCGGCGGGGTATATGCGGGCCGATGAACCGACCACCGCGAGCAGTGCGGGATCCGCGGTGTCGGGAGCCTGCGACCACAGCACGACCGAGCTGCGGCGGGTTCGGCGGGTGAGCGCCGTCGAGAGGGCGGACGCCGGCAGGTTCGGGCCGAGCATGTCGGCGTGTACGCCTTTTTCGGCGAGGGCCGCCCGGAGTATTTCGATTGGCAGGGAATGGAACTCGCCGGGAGCGCAGGCGAGGATGACCGCGCCGGACACCACTCGGCTCGGGGCGGGCGTGACACGGTGGAGCGCGTTGACCACCGCCCAGGAAAGCAGGTGTTCCACGTCGATGCAGCCTTCCCCCTCCCCCTGTCTGGCCAGGATCTGTGCGAACGCCGGGCGGCAGAGGTCGTCCCAGGTGCCGGCCACGCCGTGTTGTCTGAGGTGGGATTCGAGCAGGTCCATCACCCGGGGGGAATCCAGGTGGAACGCCGCGTCCAGGAGTGCGTCGATCGACTCGGCGGGGCGGGCCACCGGGTGGGCCGAGGTGACCGCTCTGGCCGCGCTGGCGGGGCTGGCGCCTTGGCGGACCAGGGCGAGCATCCGGGCCGCGGCGTCGATATCGGCGCGGGAGTACAGGCGGTGTCTGCCGGAGCGATATTGCTGGGGGCCGATGCCGTAGCGCTGGTTCCAGCTGCGCAAGGTTGCCACCGGCATTCCGAGCTGCTCGGCCACCACCCGGACCGGGTACACCTCCTGCTCGCGGACACCGGTCACGACGCCCCTCCTTCCAGCTGTGCGCTGCCTGTTACGGCCGACAGCGCTCGTTGAAGATTATCTCTCGCGGGGGCTGTCGATTCCACGGTGGGACGTGGGATCCCCGCTGTGCGGTGGATGCGTGCTGGGGAATAGCCGATAGCAAGCGGGATTGATGCATCGTTTTTGCATCGTAATTGAGCTAGGGTGGAAAACACCGAACGCACCCGGACGGGTGCGGAGCATTCCTGAAAAGCACACCGAATCCTTTGGACTGGAAGACATCTCGTGATTCGCCATCGCATCACGCCGCGCGGCGCGGTGCCGGGGTGATCACTCGTAGGAGTACGTCATGAACGCTTCAGCCATTTCCCGTCGCACCGCGGCCACCCTCGCCGGGGCCGCTCCGATCATGTTCGCGCTGTTCCTGAACGCACCCCAGGCCGCGGCGGACACCACCGCCTGCCCCGCTCCGGGCACCGCCGCGACGGCGAATTCCGCCGGGGGCGCCCAGTGCTCGGCCAGCAGCACCGGGGGCGCGGCCGCCGCCTACGGGCTCGACGGCAGGGCCAGCGCCGATGCCGATCCGACCAGCCTGTCGCTGGCCATCGCCCAGGGTGGCGGCACCGCCACCTCGGATGCCGCGACCCTGACCGGGCCGGCGGCGATCGCGATCGGACCGGGCTCGACCGTCACCGCGGTCGGGGTTCGTCCCGGGTTGTCGATCGGCATCGCCGGTCCGGGCGCGACGGTGTCCATCACCGGAACGGCGGGACCGACCTGCACCGGCGGCGTCGGCTTCGCCGGCGATTTCCAGACCCTGCAGGGTTGTCTCTCGCTGGGCTGATTCCACCGAGGTCGGCCGTGGCGTCGTGCGCACGATGCCACGGCCGCTCTATGTCTGATGTGTGCGCAACGCGTACCGGCGTTCGGCGTAGACGAGATCGTCGCGCCACAACCGATTCGCCGTGTGGTTCATCATCGGCCGTAGCAACGGCAGTGCCCGGCGCGCGTACTGGAATCCGGGTCGCTCGGAGGTCGCGATGGTCGTTTCCACGACGGCCGTGCGAGCCCGCCCGTCCGGCCCGGAACCCAGTGGGGTGGCGTGGGTTTCGACCACGCTCCCCTGCCCCTCCCCCGCGACGATGCGCATCACGATCGTGCGCGGATCCGGGCAGGTGAACTCCGCCTGCACCGGTACCCCGAGCCTGCGCGTCACCCGGAAGGTCACCGCCAGGACGAACCGATGATTCTCCTCGGTGATCCCGTCGCGGGGCGGCGTCGAGGTGACCTCCAGTCGCGCAAAGGAATAGGGGTGGAACCAGGACCCGTGCCACGGATCGAGCCGGTTGGCGATGATGTCGCGGGGCTCGCACACCCCGATCAGCCGGGTCACCGCGTGCACCCGGGTGTCGGCGGGGCGCTCACCCAGGATCGGCGCGTCCGTCGGCTCTTCCCCGCCGACGGAATCCATACGCACCCAGGCCAATACACCGTCATCGTGAGCCGGGTAGGGACACCATCGCGACGCGTCCTCCCCGGGCCCGACCCGCAGTCCGTGCCACCGGCAGATCAGGGCGTCGTTCTCGACCTCGGCCGTGGCCAGCGCGGCCCCCAGATGCGGGCACGCACCGGGTCCGGCGTGCAGGGCGCCCGCGTCGTCGCGCCACAGCACCACCTCTTTGCCGCCGACCTTAGCCCCGAACGGGCGATCGCGGCCGATCGCGGAGGCCGCGGCGACGGCGTACCAGTTCCCGGACGGGCGCTGCTGGGACCAGCGCAGCGCCGCGGTGATCACCCCGGGATCCGCGTCCTCGTAGGTGGGCTGCTGCCGCGCCCACTTCTCGGGTGCGAACCGTTGCAGCGGCGACCTGTCGGGCCAATTGACGAGTGCGCTGCGAATGCTCATCGGGCTTGCCTTTCGCGGGTCGCGAGGGTTCGCAGGAACGTCGAACGTCCCTGCGCGGGAACCGAATGCAGGGTGTGCCCGGCCGCGCCCCACTCGCGCAACAGCGCGTTGGCCGCCATCCAGCCGGTGGTCGCGGCCCGTTCCATCAGGGCGACCGGCAGATCGGCGCGAATGCCGTCGCCGGCCAGCACCAGGCGCGGGTGCGGAGTCTGTACGCCGGGGCGGGGTGCGAAATCGCCCGGGGAGAAGCGCGGGCAATCCTGCCGCCACAGCATGGACTCCCCCACGATGGTCGCCGCGGCCGTCTCCGGATACATCGCGTGCAGCCGCGCCAGCAGCCGGTCGCGGATCGCGGCGCGTTCCCGCGGTTCCGGGACCGTCTCGGCCACGGCATAGGCGTGCAGTTCCACGACGCTGCCCCCGGTGGCCGCCGCCCACTGCGCGGCCTGCTTCTCGTAGCGGTCGACCACGCTGATGTTGTCGAGCGGGTCCAGCCCGCCGGTGCCCAGGAAACAGGTGCGGTCCGCACGCACCGGCCGGTCCAGCCAGAGCCGCTGCACCGCGAACGCGGGGGCGACGGCGGTGCCCGCCACCCGCGCGCGCCAGTCGGCATCGCCCAGATCCGGCGACGATTCGACGAGGCGGCGCAGGCCGGTGTTGTCGGTCGCCAGCACGAGGGCGTCGACGCTCGAGGTCGCGCCCGAGTCGTCGGTGAGGCGGAAGCCCGCACCCTCGCGCTCGACGCGCTCGACGCGAACACCCCGGGTGAATCGGACCGTGCCCGGCCGCTGCGCACTGGCCGGCCCGGTGAGGTACCGCTCGAGCGGCGTCCACAGGCTGACGTCGAAGTTGTCCCGCGCGACGTCGAACACCAGCCCCTCGCTCGAGCCGAGGAAGTAGATGTGGAACATCGCCGCCAGCTCGGCGGCGGACATGCGCCGGGGTTCGATGAAGAAACTGCGGGAGAACACCTCGAACGCCAGATGCCGCGCCGATTCGGGAAAGTTGATCTCCCGCAGGAACGTGTCGGCGTCGAGGTGATCGATCCATTCGTAGATGCCCGGCACCGAGACCGCGGCCAGCGGTGCGGCCGCGCGCGGGTCCATCCGGATCAGATCGCGCACCCGGAAGGTCGGGCTGCGCAGCGCGAACGCCAGTGCGTTCCACGGTGGTGTGCGCGGCAGGCCGCGGAAGGTGTCGCGGCGGCCGTGGGCGTCGACCAGCGGGTAGTCGTCGAGCCTGCGCAGGCGATCGAGGCCGGGATCGGTGCGCCCCAGCAGTTTTCGCAGGTTGTAGTACTGAGCGAAGAACGCGTGGAAGCCACGGTTCATGGCGACCTCGGTGCCGTCGGGCAGGCGCTCGTTCCACGCGCCGACCCGCCCGCCCAGATACCGTTCGCGTTCGATGACTTCGACGGTGCACCCGCGTTCGGCCAGCCCGGTCGCGGCGGCCAGCCCGGCGATCCCGGCGCCGACGACGGCCACCCGGGGTGCGGGTCCGAGTTCGGTGAGGTCGCGGTGGCCCGGGGCGGCCGGGTAGCGGACGCGGCGGCGATCGCGCCCGAGTCCATCGTGCGGCACGGTCATCGTTGCTCGCCGATCCCGCGCTGTCGCGCGCGTTCCCAGCCGAGCAGGCACGAGGTGACCAGGGCGAATCCGAACAAGTAGTCCTCCACCGGGATGTCCCATGGGAATCGAAGTCCGAGAATGTGATCCGGGTTGTACACCACGATCGGGGTCGGGCCGGCGGTGAGCAGGCCGTCGACCAGGATCTGAAAGCTGAAGACGATCACCATGGTGATCCAGTACGCCGGGCGCCGGAACAGACCGGTGTGCAGCAGCTTCGACTCGATCAGGCAGACGGTCACGACGGCGATGATCGCCGGAAGCGTGTATCCCACCCCGGTGAAGTTCATCGCCGCGTCGCCTTGTCGGCGCTGCCGAGTCGGCGGCGCGCTACCCCGAGCAGGTGTTCGACCGCGACAAAGGTGAGCAGACCGCACACCGGCACCACCACGAAGAACAGCAGTTCCTCGAGCGGCATCGATCCGGGCAGCCGCACCCCCAGGGTGAATCGGGAGTTGAAACTCCACACCCCCGCGGCGATGGCGATCAGATCCCAGACCACGAACAGCGCCGCGGCGGGCCACAGTGCCGCGAGCAGCAGCCGCGGCCGCCGGTAGACGCCGGGACCGAGGAACTCCAGCGGGGCGGTGATGACCAGGCAGCCCAGCAGGATCAGCAGGTAGTGCCAGTGCTCCACGACCTCACCTCCGCTCCCCCGGCTCGCCCGTCTCGATCGACGGCGCCCGGACGCCCGGCACCGCGTGGGGGCCGTCCACGCGGCGCGCACGCCACGCGCGTACGAAACCCGCTGTCCCGACCCGTAACCGGCGGCCGGTGCCGACCCGCGCGCGGCGGCCGAACACTTCGAAGTCCGCGGCCTCGATGCGATCGAGGATCTCCCCGTACAGCACCGCGGCGGTGTCGACGCAGGGCCGTGAGCGCGGGGCGAGCAGTTCGGTGCCGTGCCGGGCGTGCGCGTAGATGCCGCGGGTGATGGCGAGCTGTTCGGCGAGCGCGGCCCGGACCTTCGGGTCCACCTGGCCCCGGCTCCGGCACCACAGCAGCAGTTCGCGGTCCACGCCGTGCGCGGCGAGTTCGTCGACGGGCAGGTAGACGCGATCGCGGGCGAGGTCCTCGTCCACATCGCGCAGGAAGTTGGTGAGCTGGAACGCTTTTCCGAGTGCGGCCGCGTACGGCGCGGCCGCCTCGACGGACTCCACGGTTCCCAGGATCGGCAGCAGCTGCATGCCGATGACCTCCGCAGAGCCGTAGACGTAGGTGTCCAGGGCGGCTCGATCCGGGTAGTCGGTAATCGTGAGGTCCATGCGCATCGAGGTCAGGAACGCGTCGAACAGGTCGCCGGGAATCCGGTAGGCCCGCGCGGTGTGCAGGACGGCGGCCAGCACCGGATCACCCCCGGCGTCGGCCGAGCTGAACTGCCAGGCGAGGGTGTCCAGGCGGCTCGCCCGGTCGGCCGCGGTCAGCGCCGGGTCGAATTCATCCAGAATGTCGTCGGCCCGCCGGGCGAAGCCGTACAGGGCGTGCACGGCGGGGCGCTGGTCCGGCGCGAGCAGCCGGGTCGCGAGGAAGAAGGTCTTGCCGTGGGCGGCGTTGAGTTCGCGGCAGCGCGAATACGACTCGCGCAGGCCGGGTTCGGTGATCCCCGCGGCGTCGAGCTCGGCGCGCGTCATTTGCGCAGCCCGACGCCGGCGTCACCCGTGGTGACGGTGCTGCGCTCGCGCTGACCTGTGACCCGGTCGGCGGCCAGCCGCCCGGAGATCAGGACCGGCGGGATTCCCACCCCGGGTACCGTCGACCCGCCCGCGAGCACGACGTTCTCGATACCGCGAATCATGTTGGCGGGCCGGAACGGACCGGTCTGGGAGAAGGTGTGCGCCAGCGCGAACGGGCTGCCCGCCAGCATGTCCCGCCGGGCCCAGTCGGCGGGGGTGACCACGTCGAGGACCTCGACCTCGCGCAGGTCGGTGTCGAGTCTCGCACGGGCCAGGTCGAGGATCTCCGTCGCGTACTCGTCGCGCTCGCGCTCCCAATCGATGTGTCCCCGAGTGAGATTGGGCACCGGGGCCAGCACGTAGAGCAGATCGCGGCCAGCGGGAGCCAGGCTCGGATCCCCCGCCGTCGGCCGGGTGACCAGCAGCGACGGATCGGACATCACCTTGCCCTGCTCGATGATCTCGGCGAACGCGCTGTGCCACGCGTCGCCGAACAGCAGGCTGTGATGAGGAATTCGCGGGTTCCGCTCGCACGCCACGTGCAGCACCAGCGCGGACGGGGCGGGGCGCACGGCGAGGGGGCGGCGCGAGCGATGAGCGAGCAGTTCGTAGGAGCGGTGGCGTTCGGTCGTCAGAACGACCGCGTCGCAGGCGATTCGCTCGCCCTGATCGGTGTGCACGGCGACCACGCGCCCGGCCGTGCGCTCGAGTTCGGTCACGCTGGATCTGAATCGGAACCTCACCCCGGCGGCTTCGGCCGCGGCGGCCAGCGCGTCGGGCACCGCCCGCATGCCGCCCTGCGGGAAGTAGACCCCGGACATGGTGTCCATGTAGGCGATCACCGCATAGGCGGCCAGCGCCCGATCGGGCGCGACCCCGGCGTAGAGCGACTGAAAGGTGAACACGCGCCGCAGGATCGGGTCGGTGATGAACTCGGCGACCTTGCGATCCCAGCGCCGGAATCCGCCCAGGGCCGTCAGTCCCGCCAGCGCCGGCAGCGACATCGACAGTGGTGAATCGAAGTTCGCGGCCACGAATCGGTCGAATTCGGTCGCGTACAGCCGGGTCAGCCAGTCCCGCAGTGCACGGTAGCCCGCGGCCTGGTCGGCGCCGGCGAAGTCGGTGATGGCGGCGGCCATCCGTTCCTCGTCACTGTGCACGTCCACGGTGCGCCCGTCGGCGAAGCGCGCCCGGTAGGCGGGATCGACCGGCGTGAGAGTCAGGCGATCGGCCATGCTCTCCCCCACCGCGGCGAAGAGTTCCTCGATCAGCCCGGGCATCGTCAGCACGGTCGGGCCGGTATCGATGCGATAGCCGTTCAGGTCCAGCCTGCCCATGCGCCCGCCCGGCACCTGTTCCCGCTCGACCACGGTCACCGTGCGGCCGCGCCCGGCCAGATGGATCGCGGTGGACAGGCCCGCCAGGCCCGCTCCCACCACCACAACATGGTCGCTGCGTCCGGTGACCGTGCGCATCGCGTCCCCTCTCCTCACAACTGCCGTGCGCTGCATTGCAGCGCCATCTGTTCCAGTGCCACATGCTGATCCGGGCCGAGCGCGCAGTCCCGCAGTGCGCGCCCGGCGTCGCCGACGCGCTCGGCGATCATGTCCTCGATCTGTTCGGGCGCACCCGAGGCCGCGATCAAGGTCCGGCAGCGGGCGATGGCGGCGCCGTCGAGTTCGGGGCGGTCCACCAGATCCGCGAGTTCGCGGTGGGCGCTACCCCGGGTCAGCTCGAGCGCCGCGACCACGACGCTGGTGGCCTTGTGCTGGCCCAGGTCACTGTCCTGCGGTTTGCCGGTGACCGAGTCGGCGCCGAAGATCCCGAGCAGGTCGTCACGCAGCTGGAAGGCCTCGCCGATCCGGGTTCCGTAGTCGCCGAGGCAGGTGAGCATCGACTCGCTCGCGCCGGCTAGCGCCGCGCCCAGTTCCAGCGGGCGGCGCACCGTGTAGTTGCCGGACTTGGCGCGCGCTATGCCGAGCACGGTGTCCAGGCTCGGGCGTTCGCGCACGTCGTTGGCCAGATCCGCGAACTGTCCCACCGCCAGCTCGATGCGCATGGCGTCGTAGCGCGGCCACAGTCGCGCGAGCGCGTCGGTTCCGACGCCGCTCTCGCGCAGCATCTGCTCGGACCAGACCAGGCACATGTCCCCGAGCAGTGTCGCGGCCGAGGTTCCGAAACCCGGTACCGCACCGGCTCGCCCGCCGAATCGGGCGTTGAGCCGGACGTGCGCGGCGTCGGAGCCGCGGCGCAGCACGGCGTCGTCCATGACGTCGTCCTGCAGTAGTGCGAACGCGTGCAGCAGTTCCAGACTGGCCGCGGCGCGCACCGCGGCGGCGTCGGGCGCACCGGCGCAGAGCCAGCCGAGGTACATGAAGCCCGAA
This sequence comes from Nocardia sp. NPDC057668, assembly GCF_042799795.1. Taxonomy (NCBI): domain Bacteria; kingdom Bacillati; phylum Actinomycetota; class Actinomycetes; order Mycobacteriales; family Nocardiaceae; genus Nocardia; species Nocardia sp. NPDC057668. The sequence continues at coordinate 565,604 of NZ_JBHVIC010000004.1, forward strand.
CGCAGGCATTTTCCGCCGATCGCGTACTGGGCGAGCACCTCGTCCACCCCGACGTCCGGCAGCTCTTTCACGCGGGCCTGGCGCAGGAAGTCGGCGAGTTCGGCGAGCACCCGGGTCCGGGTGTCGCTGTGCCAGTTCTCGAAGCCGGCGGCCAGGTCCGGCGCTGCCGGATCGAGCGGGGTCCGCGCGGGGTCGAAGGATACGGCGCTCATCGGGGCAGGCCGTTCCGGGCGGCCGCGGCGGCCGCGGGAGATCCGCGGTGCAGTTCGGCAAGTTCGTTCGAAATCACTTCCAGCGGTGCTGTTTTGCTCATATCGCTCCCTAGTCGTGCTGCCGCGGAACGAAAGTCGGGTGTGCCCAGGATCCGGTCGACCGCGGCTGCGATCGCGGCGGGCGTGGGGCGGGCGGTGCGCAGATCGATTCCAGTGCCGGTGTACGCGACCCGTGCGGCGACCTCCGGTTTGTCGGCGGTCTCCCCCGCCACGATCACGGGCACGCCGCGGCGAAGCGCCTGCTGCACACCGCCGTAACCACCGTTGGTGATCATTACGTCCACCCGGGGCAGCAGGTGGCCGTAGGGCACGAAATCGGCGATGCGGGCGTTGGCCGGGATCGGCAGGTCCGGCAGCGGTGATCCCGCTGTGCTCGCCACGACGAGGAAGTCGGTGCGATCGCGCAGCGCCGTCAGCGTCGGCGCGATCAACTGGCCGAGGTCGCCGTTGTTCCAGGTCCCCTGGGTCACGTGGACGACCGTGCGCGCGGTGGCCAGCTCGCCCCACCACTCCGGCGGGCCGGAGCCCGCGGCGGGCGGTGCCGGGATCGGGCCGGTGAACACCACCGATTCGGGCAGGTCGCCGCGCGGATACTCGAACGCGGGGACGGTGAACTGCAGCAGCCGGTCCGCCAGCAGAGGCCAGTCCAGCAGGTAGCCGGGTGCGGGTCCCAGCCCGAGCGCGGCGAGGGCGGTATCGAGCCGGCGCTGGTTGCCGCGGAACAGGATCCGGTGCACGAATCGGTTCATCGCCGTGTAGTCGCGGCCCGGGCGGGGCTGCCAGCCCATGCCGAAGGGCGGCGTATCGGCGCTCGAGAGCATCAGCGGGACCACACCGCAGGCGACCACGGCCGGGCGCGGCCGCGGCGCGAGCAGCAGCGGGACGACGCCCGTGAACATCACGTCGGCGAGCACCGCGTCGACGGTCGTCCGTGCCAGCTCGGCGCTCAACGCCCGGAACTGTCCGGCGATCGGGTCGAGCATTGCCGTGCGCAGTTCCGCTCTGCCGGTGCGCCATTTGCTTATCAGACCCCGGGTGGGACCTCGCGCCGCGTCCGGCGCGGGCACCGCCGTGCTCTCCGGCAGTTCGGCACAGGAGATTCCCTGTGCCGCAACTGATTCCGCGAACCGCGAACCGGTCAGGAACCGCACCTCGTGCCCGCGGCGGGCCAGGTCCGCGGCCACGGTCAGCATGGGCGCGACATGTCCCGGGATCGGGCTCGCCGCCACGAGATATCGAGCCATGCCGAGACTCCTCCGCCGGTCAATTCATGCTGTGGCGGTGACCGTCGTCCGGACGGACCACGCCGAGGCAAACGATTGATTCCCGGGACGGGATGACCCCGCCCCCGGCTCGTTCCAGTACGTCGCCGACGATGCTACCGCAGTCGATGCAATTTCGATGCGCACCACTTCCGTCGCAGGTCATCGCATTTCGCGTGGGAAACAGGCGTGCTACTCCGCCGGAGTCCTCCTCGGCGATGCGACTCGAACCACGTTCCGCGGCATCGTGAATGCGGGCCGGCCCATGGGCTCCGAGCCGGCGCGATCAAGACAGTTCGGCGTGCCTCGCCCGGAAAGCCGCGCTCTTGGCGCGGTTGCCGCAGACGGCCATATCGCACCACCGGCGGGCAGCGCCGCGAGAAGTGTCGAGGTACAGGCGGGTGCAACCTTCGCGGCCGCACTCCTTGATCCGGCCCCGCTCGGGATCGCCGAACAGTTCGACGGCCGAGCGCGCGACGGCGGCCAGCGCCCGGGCCGCGTCGCCGGTGCGCTGCACGGTGCCGTCCGGGCGCAACGCGGTGTCCGGAATCGGCCCGCGGGCAACGGTATTGATCCGCCGGCGGTCGGCGTCGGCGAGCGCCTCTCCCGCCATGACGGCCTGCGCCAGGCGGTAAGCGGCTTCACGCAACTCCACGGCCGCGCGCACGGTGGCGTCGTCGCACTCCGGCGCGCCGTCCAGCAGGCCGGACGCCCGGATCCAGTCTCCCAGTGCCGCAGGTGTTCTCACCATGTCGCGCCGTTCGTCACGGCGGCCGATCAAGGTGCCGATGAAGTTCAGCGCCAGATTGCCGCTGACGAAGAAGTGCGGATCGTCGAATGAGGACACCTTCACAGAGTAACCCCCTTGACAGGTTAGTGAGCGCGGTGCCACGGTAGTAACCGTTCAAGGTGGTTAGCGCGGGAGAGGGGATCCGATGAACAACCGGCTGCTGGAGGTCGCGGGACCGCCCGCGTTGATCTTCATGTGGAGCAGTGCCTTCATCGCGGGTGTCATCGGCGTCGGTGCGGCCCCGCCGATGCTGGTGCTGTTCGGCCGCTTCGCCATCGCCGGCGTCCTGCTGATCGCGCTGGCCCTGGTCACGGGCGCGACCTGGCCGCGGGGGCGCGTGCTCGCGCACACGATGGTCGCCGGTCTGCTGATGCAGATGGTCCAGTTCGGCGGCTTCTACAGCGCGATGGGCGAACACGTCACCGCCGCGGTCATCTCCCTGGTGCAGGGTTTGAGCCCGGTGCTGATCGCGGTCTTCGCGGGCGTGCTCGGCGAGCGGGTGAGCGGGGTGCAGTGGCTGGGCTTCGGAATCGGCGGCCTCGGAGTCGGTTTGGCGGTCCTGGACCAGTCGTCGTTCTCACCGACCGGACTGCTGCTGTGCGTGGTGGGACTGCTCGGCCTCGGCCTGGGCACCGTCTATCAGAAGAACTTCACCCCGAAGATCGACCCCCGGGCCGGGACCGCCGTGCACATGGCCGTGGCCGCGCCGTTCGCGGGCCTGATGGTGCTGGCGGGCGGCGACTTTCACGTCTCGGATCCGGGCCGCTTCACCGGATCGCTGATCTGGATGGTGCTGGTGAACTCGATGGGCGCGTTCCTGCTGCTCAACACCATGCTCCAGCGCTGGGACGCCACCCGGGTCAGCCGGATGTTCTTCGTCATCCCGGCGGTGACGGCGGTGATGGCCTGGCTGGTGATCGATCAGCCGCTGCACCCGCTGACGATCGCCGGTCTCGCGATCGGATTGGCCGGAACCGTGTTGGCCGCGCCGAGGAATCCCGCGCCGCCAGGTGCACCGCGCACGCCGGCAGGGTCTCCCGTGATCGATCTTCACCGTCGCGGCGTTCGCCCGCGTACTGACTTCGTTGAACCTTCTCCACAGTCCGCTTACCGCGTCAGTGGAGTCATCGAAAAAGTCGCCATGGCAGCGCCAGGTCAGCGACGTCGCACCTGAATTCCCGGGTTGACAGGGTGCAAGGCGCTCTTGTCGAGGTAGACGACGCCGCCAACCAAATCTCGACACCCCAAGCGTCAACGTTCTCGGGTTGCCAACTTTCGGGGCAGCTACCGGCACCTGCGCTCGTCGGAAAGCAGCAGCGCGGCCGAGACTGCGGACTGGCGTCAGCGGTCGGTAGGCGAGCGAATCATGCCGATCACCGCGCTGTTGCGGCCTCCCCACGCCGGGCGGCTACCGTGATCGTGCGGCAGGTAGCAGTCTCCTCAGCAGGATGGGCTCATGACAATCACATTGCCGGTCTCTCAACCCCGATCGTATGCGAGGCGAAGCATCTTGATGTCCAGCTTGGTCATCGCCTGAACTGCCAAGCCGACGGCCAGGGTCTTGGCGGGATCCTCGGCGCTCATGAGGAGGGGCAGGATGGTAGGCGCCACCTGCCAACTCACTCCAAAGCGGTCGGTCAACCATCCGCCAGGACCAGCGGTGCCGCCCTCGGTCAGCGCATCCCAGACGAGATCGATCTCTTCTTGAGTTTCAACCAGCAAACACAACGACACACTGTCGGTCGAAGGGTGGCCAGGGCCGCCACTCACGAACGTGACTGCATGGCCCGCAAGCTCGAGGCTGGTAGTGAACGCGGCTCCGTACGGATAATGGGCAACGTCGACGACTCGCGATCCAGGAATGACCGCGGCGTAGAATTTCGCGGCCTCTTCGGCTGTGTTGTCGAACCAAACGTAGGTGTTGACCGTAGCCATGCTGGGCTCCTGGTTGCCGGGACATCATCGGCTACGGCACGTGACCGCATCTACGTGAGAGACGAAGCTGTGCACGTGTACTCGACATCTCATCGTCGGGTTCAAGACCTGGACTCCGTCGAGATCACCCGCAGCAGTACGGATGCACTACGGTGAAACACGTTGCCGCCCAATTGATTCGAGCGCGTCTGGCACGACGTCCGCGTCACCTTGTCACACCCGACGCGGCATGTCGAAATAGGGAGTGGCGGGTGGGCTACCGGACAGCCCACCCGCCACTGTGCATATCAGATGCTTACCTACAAAGCGTGAGGCGAGCTTTCAGGCCGGCTCCGCACTTTGGTGTGCCTTCCGGTACGCCGACACGACGTCAGCCTGGATCCTGCCGCGGTTGGATACCTCGTATCCGTTCTGACGCGCCCAGGCCCGCATCGCCGAACTCTGCTCTCGTGCACCAGTATCGCGCGACTTGGCACTCTTCACTCCCTTAACCCTACCTACTCGACGTGCCTTGACCGTCCAGCTCTCGAACGCTGCACGCAACTTGCCGGCGTTTGTCGCGGAAAGGTCGATCTCATACTGCATGCCGTCAAGCGCGAAGGACAGCGTCTCCTCCGCCTTGGAGGTTCCGTCATAGTCGTCGATAACGGTCACTACAACCCTGCGGGCCATGAACAGTCCTCTCGGTGCCCCACCACAGTGAGGGCGAACAGTCTTCCAACTGGAACAGCGGTCAATCATGGCAGGACTCGACCGGGTCGCCTCCCCCAAGGCCGGGTCGACACGAAACACCACGCTATACAACGACTGTGGTTCGGCGACTCATGTCGACAGCAGCCGATCCTTGATCAACGGGACCTGGAGATCTGCAGCGCCACCCAGTATGCGCATCGACAACGGCCGACAAGCACCTGCAAGTCGTGCGCACGTCCTGGCTTGATCCTCGGGCTCCATCGCAAGTAGTCCACTTCCTTGCTACGCAGTGACGGACGGGCCATGCTCATCTGCGGCGCCGGACAGGTAGATGCTCAATGCCTCGGCCACGTGGGGTGTGCCGAGCCAAGTGCCGAATCCGACCAGCGCGGGGTTGGCGGCACGGCATTTCACCAGGTCGGCCGTAGGCCAATCGGCATTGTCGAACATGCGTGCAAGCGCAGCTGCCCGTTGCGGGTTCGATGCCCTGACCTCGTCCAACGAGATCTGCTGATATCGGACTGCCTTGCCGGTCGCCGCCGCGATATAGCCCGCGATCTGAGGCGTAGTCAGTTCGTCACCTGCGATTTCCATCTCACGACCCACCCAGCCCTCGGGATCTGTGAACGCGCACGCGGCGAACGACCCGATGTCGGCCACCGCAATGAGCTGCTCGACCACGTTCGGAGGGGTTGTAGAGACGAGCACACCGTCGGGGCGCAGTCCGCGGAAGGCACCGAGGTAATTTTCCATGAACCCGACCGGGCGCAGGATTGTGGCGGGTACTCGGGTGCCACGTAGGTACTGCTCGAGTTCGGTTTTGGGATGTAGCAGTGGGCTCGTGTCGGGCCGGTCGGCGCTCAGAGCCGAGGAATAGACGATGTGTCCGACGCCTGCCCGCACGGCGGCGTCGATGATCGCTCGCCCGCGGCGCAGCTCGTCGTTGGGACCGGTACCCGGAGTAGCCTGCGAGGACACGAAACCTGGCTGGTAGAGGTACAGACCGGTGGCCCCGTGCAACGCCCGACCGACAGCATCCTTGTCGTCGAACGAACCCGGGACGACGTCCGCGCCCTGGTCGGCCAAACGCAAAGCGGCAGCCTTTCGTGGGTCTCGCACCACCGCCCGCACTGGACACCCGGACGCGAGCAGAGCGGACACTGTCGCACTGCCTTGCCGGCCTGACGCTGCAAACACCGTGATCAATTCAGACATGACGACTCCTGAGCGTGGTGAGCCTTATTATCCGGGTTGAAGAACCCGGATCTGTCAGACGATACGGAATCCAGAACCCGTTTACAGAGGAAGGTCCGATGCCGACTACGAAGGGGCCGCGAGCCGACGCGCTCCGCAACCGCCAGCGCGTGCTCGCCATTGCCGAACAGCTCTTCGCTGAAGAAGGCAAGAGCGCAGGCTTGCTCGACATTGCCGCTCGAGCAGGTGTCGGCGCCGGAACTGTCTACCGGCACTTCCCTACAAAAGAATCCCTCTACGCGGCTGTGATCTCCGCCCGGTTGGCCCAGCTACTCGACCTCGTGCCCGCTTTGCCCGACGATCCGCCAGGCACCCGCATCGTCGAGTTCTGGCGTTTGGCAGTGCGGCAGATACGCCAGAACGTCGCCCTGTGCGAACTCGTCACCGCTGTCGACCAGCACGTCGACATCGATGCTGCCGTCAGGCAGCGCTATCTCGCGACGCTCGATGAACTCGTCGACCGTGCACGCGACGCCGGTCGACTTCGCGAAGACCTGACCACGCCGGATGTCATCTCGATGCTTGCCGCCGCCGCGACTGCGGAAGCACGAAGTCACGATGCGCCGCCGGGACGCCTGGCCGACCTGATAGCCGACTCCATCTTCATGTGACTACCCCACACGCCGGTGGATTCTTCAATAACCAATTCGCCGTACGGACGCGACGGTGTGGGATCTGGCGAACTTGCACGCCGACCGGACGGCTCATGTGCGCCAAAGCTTTCGAGTACTGGCCGAGGTTCTTCTCACCGTGGGTAATTCGATCAGCGAAGCGGGTGCGTGCTCGGGCATAACATTCGCCGCATACGCGACCGGTCACACCGGACGTGACCGAGTAGAGGAGGATGCCCCATGCTTCACCGATACTGTGCAGGAAGATTCATACTTCGAGCGATCTTGCCGCTCGCGTTCGCGGTGTCGCCCCTGGCGGTGGACGTTCCTGTCGCGGCAGCGGAAGATTTCCAGATCGACACGGCTATTGAGACTACGGTCGCGCCGGTGGTTGGCAATCCGGGTGCCATGTATCGGATCCCCCCGGCACCGCTGACAAGGCCATTGCTACCGCCGTGGATAGGGCGTCCTCGAACCGATCCGCCCCATCTCTGGCACGGCTTTCCTTCACCTCAGCCGAGATGCACCGGGTCCGTTGGCAGTTGCTGACCGCGATGCGTCGCCGCTCGCAGCGCGGCGTCCTCGGTTCGGCGTTCGCCCGAAACCGCCAGTTCACGCATTTGCACTGGCGCCCGTTGTCGACCGACCGGCCCGGAGCTTGAATCCTTCGCCGGCCCAGCCAGCATGGCAAGTGAGGCGCGGTCGTTTACGCGTGTCGGCTCAAGCGACGTCGAGCTTCCGAGAGAGCTTGGCCGACTGCCCGATTCCGGATCTCTGTTGCCGAAGCGTACGACGTTCCCGTTCGGACAACCCTCCCCAAATCCCATACGGCTCGCCAACCGTCAGAGCGTATGACCGGCAAAGTTCCAGCACCTGACACGCTCGACAGATTTGCTTGGCACGCCGCACCCGAGACGAACGGGCACTTCCGCGCTCCCCGTCCGGATGAAAGAACACCGACGAATCCATACCCCGGCAGGAGCCCGATTCCTGCCATCGCTTACCTGTGAAACCCTCCCGTTCACACGCGGTTCTGCTCGACACGGTTACTCCTAGGGCGATGATCAAGCTGGGCAGCGTCGCGCCATGAGTGGTGGTGCACAGGCGCCCGGCGCTTCTATTTGAAGCTCAGAGACTCGATCTGATTGTCCAAGAATCTGAACGTCGGAGTGTCCAGCGTTGCGACCTTCTCCCCTGGCCTGACCAATTGCTTGACAAAAAGTCCGGAGGATTCACAGTTCGCGCCAACATAGACCCAGAGCTCGCGAGAGGTGTTGTTCCACCACGATGTGGCTCTGTTGCCAAACCCAGTGCTGAACTTCTGGCACTTACCCGCAGGACTCGAGGTAGGAAAAAGGAACGATGTCCCCCCATAGTTGGCGTCCTCGAACAGACAACAATACCCGGAGGGACACGTCGAACTCTTGCCTACGGATGGGCCACGATCGACTCCGAGCGACGGTACCTCCTCGGGATTCTCCTGAGGCTCAGCAAAGGCAGGCGCCAACGAGGCGCTCGATACTGCAACCACAATTGCCAACTGCCGCAGCAGCATCCATGCCAAGGTGCGCATCGCGTGCCTTTCGAGCAACTGGGAGACCATAATGGCTTCGGGTTTTTCGGCCCCGCCAGCTCGAAATGTATCGGGCAGGCGCCCGCCGAACGTTCCCATGGTTGGTGGCACCTTCGACATCGCACGCAGTACGTCCGAGGAGAGGAGGCCGCGGCGGATCGGGTACCGACTACATCATTGATCGTGGACATCCAGCGAGGGGCGGATGTACTGCAGGTCAACCCCGATCGTATGCATCACGAAGTGCCCTGATATCAAGTTTTCTCATTGTCTGCGACGCGATACCGGCCGCCAGTGTCCTTGACGGTTCACCGCACATCAGAGTAGCCAAAATGGATGGAGCCACTTGCCAATGCACTCCGAAACGGTCGGTCAGCCAACCACAAGACGCAGTCTGCCCACCCTCGCTGAGCGCGTCCCACACAAGATCAATTTCCTCTTGACTGTCAACCATCAATTGGAATGACACACCATTGGTACAGCAATCGCTTGGTCGTCCACTGACAAGAGTGACGGCACGACCCGCTAGTTCGAGATTCGCAACCAACGCCTCCCCGCCAGGTTTGCGCACGATGTCGATTATCCGCGAGCCCGGGACGACCGCCGTGTAGAACTTCGCGGCTTCGTCAATGGCGTTACCGAGACAGATGTATGTGTTGAGTGTAGCCATGACGGCTCCTGAGCAAAGGGGATTGCGGTGGTCTACCTGCCGGTCGGAACTGTGGCAATTCAGACGCTGATAGCGGTGATCTCCTCGATCATGGTGGGCCAGACCTCGCGCGGAAACGCACCGTGCCCAACATCCGGCAGCATGACGAGCCTCGAGTCCGGAACCGCATCGGCGGTGGCTCTACCACCCGACGGGCGGATCATGACATCCGCGGACCCGTGCATCACCAGGGTCGGCACGCGCAGCTTCCGAAGGGCCGCAGTGCGATTCGGCGCCGACAGCATCGCGGCTTGCTGCCGTAATTTGCCGGCCGGGTCGTACGCACGCGCGTAACTGCGGGCGCCGACCTCGTGGAGCCAGTCTGCGTCGAGTGGGTAGACCGACGGTGAGGTACCGATCATCTTGTACATCTCCACGAGTTGACGACCCGCCTCCTCGGGCGAATGCACCTGCTGCTGCAGCAATCCCGCGACTTTCACGCTCGTGCGGACGGAGGCGCGCCCGATGCGTGCCGATGGCGAGGACATGATCGAAGTCAACGAGCGCACTCGCCGCGGGCGTTCGATCGCCATCGTCTGCGCGATCATTCCGCCCATGGACCCGCCGACGACGTTCACGTTGTCCCACCCCATCGCATCGCACACCGCGAACGCGTCCGCGGCCATGTCCGTCAAGGAATAGCGCGCAGCGCGCTTGGGGCGCAGGATCATATCCACGACCTTCGGCTCACCCAGATCACTGAGGTGCGTAGAGAGCCCGGCATCCCGGTTGTCCATTCGCACGACCTGGAACCCGGACCGCGCCAACGCCCAACAGAAGTCGTCGTGCCAGGTGAGCATCTGCGCCCCCACCCCCATGAGAAGCAGTAACGGCCGTCCGTGGTCCGGTCCGATGACCTCGTAGGCAAGCGACAGCTTGCCGTGAGACGCCCTACGCATTGCCGGGGGTGTATCCATTGCTATGTCCTTCCGAGAACAGTTCACATGTGAACCGTTCTTATTAGAACATACATGTTAGGCTCGCGCATGCCCAGTTCCAGCGACTTCTACAGCGAGTTCGGCTTCTATATCCATCAGGTCGTCGCTCTCATCGACAAACGAGGCGACGCTATGTTTCGCCGCGAGCTGGGGATCAGCCTCAGTCAGTTCACCTTGCTGCGGCTCTTCGACATGGGCACCGAGGTACCTTCGCAACAACTACTGGCCGAGCGACTCGGCCTGGCGAAGAGTGCGGTCAGCAGGCAAATCGATATCGCTCGGCGCGCCGGCTGGATCCAGGTCACGGTTTCTCCGCGGTCCCGCCGACAGAACACACTCGCACTCACTCCCGAAGGACGTGAATTGCTTACCAGGGCAAAGACTCTCATCGAGCGGTCCGAGTCCGTCTGCTTCGGCGCCATTCCCACCGCCGACGTGGAAGCCACCCTCCGAACCCTCAGGGCGCTGTACACGGAAATGATCAAGTCCGACCGATGAGAATCCTGGCGATCTCGCTCACCCCGGCTCGTGTTCTTCGTCGATTCTGCCGTCGGTGAGGATGGCAATCAGGCGGTGCGGAGACTCCTCGTCCACCTGACTTCGCGCGATGCCCAACCACTTGCCGCCACGATTCCAAGCCGGGAACGAGCCGAAAAAGCCCGCGTCCACCAGCGCATCAACGACAGTCGGCAGAGGGCCGCCCACGCTGAGGACAGGGACAAACACCGCCATGTCGACAGTGATGGGCGGCCCCCACTGTCGAGTCAACGCTGCCACCAGTGCGTTGTAGTCAGCCTCGATCACGCCGATCTCGTGATCGCAGTAGCCATCGAACTCCTGCTCGTCCTCCCACTCGTGCTTCCTGAAGTCCCCCGACACCCGAAGAGCCCTGATCGTGAAGCGCTCGTTCGCACCGTGCGCGAAGACGCCATCGGACGGTTCAGCGAAGGGACGACCAAGCAGTTCCTCGATGTTGGCCAAATGTTCAGCGGTTAGCAAACTGTCAGGTGTGGGTACCGCTCGCACGTGCGTGTAGCGATCGCAATTCTCGCCGGATGGCGCGACTCCGGTGGAATCGCTCGCGGTCATGATCTGCGACGCGAGGCCCATGACCGCCTCCGTCGACAGCCTGCCCAGTAGGACCTCTATCCGGGAACGGCCCTCGCTATTTCCGGCCATCGGGTACCTCGTCTTCGTCGACGCCCTTGCCTCGAGGACACAGGGTCGCTGGATCGGCAGGTGACAAGTGTCCTACCCATGCAGGGGAGTCGCTTCGAGGCAGATCCCAAGGGTGGGAACAGCCGGCCACGCGAACGCAGAGCGTGTCGACCGACGTTGCGGCCCAATGCAATTCACGCGCGATGCGACGGACCGCTCATGTGACAGTTGTCAGTAGCCGAGTGCGTTTGCCTGGCATGGGAACGCCATATCGTTTGAAATGCGAATTCCCCCACTTCACACGTCCGAATGGAGCTTTGCGATGGACTTCTTGCCGCTGACGATCGAAGAACTGCTCAAACTGTTCTGGCACAAGGCGAGTGGATGCGAAGCACTTGCATGCGTCGAGGTAGCCCACATCCCTGATGGCCGAGTCGCCGTCCGAGACTCCAAGAATCTTGGCGGCGCACCCCTGGTCTTCACACCGGGCGAGTGGGATGCGTTCCTTGCCGGCGCTGCCAACGGAGAGTTCAACCGTCCCTGACAGCCGGGTGGGTCAATAGGCCAGCGCATCGTCGCAGACTGCTTCCGACGCCGCCACCTACTTCCTGAACGAGACGAACACAGGCTGTCTCGTTCAGGAGGTTTCGCTCGCTTCGTACGAGTACCTGGCAGCTGTCCCGGACCAGCATCCTCCCGCTCTGACTCGAAGCAGAGCGCTGTACCCGTCGGTTGCTAACTCCAGGCTGCGGGGTCGACGTTTGCGGGGTGCCCGCCACCCCGGCAATCGCTGGGCAGGGCCCGGTCGGCGTGGCGGTAACCGATAACCTTTCCGCCATCGTGCCGTCGTATAGGTATGCCCCGTGTGCCGTTCACCGGCGGAGGGAGCGCTCAGGCAATCAACAGATCGATTGCCGACCCGCCGTCTACCAGCAGGAGGAAAAATGCGATCGACCGAGGACCGTCAGTCGAGCACCGCAGTCAGCGAGGGCACCCGAGAGATCGCCGAGCGCTACGGGCGGCTGTCGACCGCCTTCGCCGCCAAGATCGAGGGCGTGGCGCCGGACGGCTGGGGCGATCCCACGCCGTGCGACGAATGGAACGTGCGTGACTTGGTAGGCCACGTGACGAGGATGTGCGCGGTGCACCTCAGCATGGTCGGCAGGCGGCTGGGGCCGGGCCCGACCGTCGAGCAGGACCCGTTGGCGGCGTTCAAGCACGCGAGCGACAGGATCGCCGACGACCTCGCAGACCCGGTGCGGTCGCAAGCCATCTTCGACGGGCGGTTCGGCCGCTGGACCTTCGCCGAGGCGATCGACCGGGCCGTCTGCAACGAGCTCGCCATCCACGGCTGGGATCTCGCCCGCGCCACCGGACAGGACGAGCGGATCGACCCGAGCGAGTTACCGAAGTTGTGGGCGTCGCTGAAGATGGTCGGCGACAAGGCGATCCGCAACCCGCGGGTGTCGGGTCCGGAGATCCCCGTTGATCCCGACGCCGACGAGCAGAACAAGCTGCTGTCCTATGTGGGTCGCAAGGTGTAGCAAGAAATCGGGCGACCCCGATAGCCGGATTTCGTGAGGGGCCCGGACTACCAGTGTCTCTCCAGCTCAGTGGAAATGCGGCGCTGCGCGTATTCCACAGAGCCTCGACGAGCCGCTCGCCAGACGAGCGATCACCCGATTGGCCACGGCAGGTGTCGGCACCAGGAAGGCAGCCGAGGTCTGCCGCGCGGGTAGACTACACACCTGCTGAAGAAGGCAGAGCGGGTTGGCACCCCGTAGCCATCGCCGCGCAAGTGCTGTCAGCGCGATCGGTGTCAGGGCGCGCTTGGTCGAAAAGACAGCGGCCGCAACGGACTCTATGGCGTCCTTGGTCACCACGAACAGGCGAAGCAGCGCGATGCGGCCGCGTACTTTCCACACGGACTGCTGCGAGCGTCGATCAGGAATACCAGACCCGGGTTGCTAGTACGTCGCCGAGCTGGTCGATCCGCCCGTGTGTGGATGGCTGATCGATAGGGACGAGCCAGGCAACCGCGAGTGCTGTGACACCGATACGACTGCTGGGCCGGGAATACTCCACCGCGACATCCATCTGATCGCCACACCTGACGGCACAATCGGTCCCGCACTGCCAAATCCCCCCATGTCGTCATCGCTTGTTCGGTGTCGGGCGGGTCGGATAACACGGTGCTGGACAGCGACTTTGTGGCCGGCGCAATCGATGCCGCGCCAACTCCCTTGGCGAACCCCAAGTCTGTCAGGCGCCCGCCGAGCATGGGCGAGTGAGATGAGTTTTCGAGCTCAATGCCGTCTTAATACATGTGTTGCCGCGACGGATCGGCACGCGACGACGAGAGGATCAAGAGCGATGACTTCAGTCGAAGTTGCTCCCAAGGCTGGGGTGCGGGAGTGGGTCGCGCTTGCGGTGCTGTGCCTACCCACCATGCTGGCCGCGGTGGATATCAACATCATGTTCTTGGCGCTGCCGAGCGTGAGTGCGGATCTGGGCGCCACTGGGGCACAGCAGCTGTGGATCATGGATATCTACGGCTTCCTGATCACCGGTTTCCTGGTCACCATGGGCACGCTGGGCGACCGGGTCGGCCGGCGGAGGGTCCTGCTCGTCGGCGCGGCGGCGTTCCTGGCCTCGTCCCTACTGGCGGCCTACTCCACCTTCACCGGGATGCTCATCGGCGCCCGCGCCCTGATGGGTATCGCCGGCGCGGCCGTCACTCCCTCGGTGCTGGCCCTGATCCGCACGATGTTCAAGGACCCCAAGCAACTCGGCGCCGCGATGGGCATCTGGGGCACCTCGCTGGTGGCCGGCATCGTGCTCGGCCCGGTCGTCGGCGGCCTATTGCTCGGCTCGTTCTGGTGGGGCTCGATCTTCCTGATCGGGGCCCCGATCATGGCACTGCTGTTGATCCTCGGGCCGTTCCTTGTGCCCGAGTCGCGCAACCCCGCGGCGGGCCGGCTCGATCTCGTCAGCGTGGCCATTTCGATGGCCGCCCTGCTGCCCCTGATCTACGGCCTCAAGGAAATCGGCCGAACCGGGTGGGAGGTTCCGCCGATCGCTTCCGTTTTGGCCGGCATCGTCTTCCTGGCACTCTTCCTGCGCCGCCAGCGGCAACTCGAGCACCCGCTGCTCGACCTCAGTCTCTTCTCCATCAAGGCGCTGTCGATCTCGGCCCTGCTAGCCCTGCTCGCCCCACTGATCTCCGGAGGCGTAATGCTGATGGTCATCCTCTACATGCAGCTGGTCAAGGGCTTGTCGCCACTGTCCGTCGGCACCTGGATGCTCGCACCATCGATCGCCCTGATCATGGCGGGCGGCGTCGCCTCCGGCGTGGTCCGCAAGGTCCGCCCGGCTTACGTGCTCGCCGTCGGCGCGCTGGTTGCCGCGATCGGCATGGGCATCATCTCGCAGGTGAGCACCACCTCGGGGTTGGGCCTGCTGATGGCCGGACTCATCGCCTCGTCGATCGGTGGCGGTGTGATCGGCATCCTGAGCGCCACCCTGATCATGACCTCGGCGCCGGAGGAGAAGGCCGGCTCGGCCGGCTCGCTCTCCGCAAGTCTGGGTGAGTTCGGCACCGCGCTCGGCGTCGCCCCCCTGCTGGGCCTCGTCGGCACCGTTGTCTACCGGCTGAGCATCGACGTGCCGAGCGGCATCACAGGCGGCGCGGCCGACGCGGCTCGCGAGAGCATCGCCGGCGCTGCGGTGACCGCCGCCGAAACCCCCGCGCCGAGCGGCCCGGCGCTGCTCAGCGCCGCGCAAGAGGCTTTCACCAGTGGGTTGAGCATTGTGGCCACGATCGCGGCCGTATTTTTCATCGGGCTCGCGGTTCTCGCCATCACTGGACTCGAGCAGGTCCTGCCGCAGGGTGAGGAGCCGACTGCTGCCGAACAGCCGGCCCCGCTGGTTTCGGCCGACGTGAGCGACTGATCCCAAGGTGACGGACTCGGGGTGCGTCACCGTGAGCGCACACAATCTTCGATCATCGAAAGCGTGCTGGCCAGAGCGGAGTTTGGTTGCATACCCGCTGGTCACCGCGTGATGAGCATCTGGCGGGCTGGTTCAGCCTGATAACATCAATCGATCTCATCGACCTCATCGACGGTTTGTCATCCGAAAGCAGGGCGCGATCCGTGAGCCGTGTCGAGCCTGGAACCTACGAGTCCGTCGACGAACAGCGCTTCGTGGCGATGGTCGACGGTCACCGCCACGAGTTGCAGGTCCACTGCTACCGCATGCTCGGGTCTTACGAGGACGCCGAGGACCTGGTGCAGGAGACTTTCCTGCGAGCATGGCGCAAGCGGGACACCTTCCAGGGCCGGTCCACCTTCCGGGCCTGGCTCCACCGCATCGCCACCAACGCCTGCCTCGACTTCCTGGCCCGCAATCCGCGCCAGCCGCGGGGGTCACAGGTGGCGGCCACATCGGGGACGTCGTCGCAGTCGCCGGACGCGGTCCCGTGGCTGCAGCCCTACCCGGACCGGATGCTCGAGCGGGCGGCACCGAGCGAGGCCGAGCCGGACGCCGCGGTCGTAGCGAAAGAGACCATCGAGCTCGCATTCCTTGTCGCCATCCAATATCTGCCGCCGAAGCAGCGAGCCGTGCTGATCCTGCGCGACGTGCTCGGGTGGCCAGCAAGCGAGACGTCCGACTTGCTCGAGGTGAGCGTGGCCTCGGTCAACAGCGCGTTGCAACGAGCCCGGGTCACGCTCAAGGAGCACCTGCCCCCTTCGCGTATCGAGTGGGCGCCCGCCGAGGACCCGACCGAGGCCGAGCGCGCCCTGCTGCACCGTTACATGTCCGCCCTGGAGCGCGCCGACACGGCCGCGATGGTCGATCTCCTGCACGAGGACGTGCGGGTCACCATGCCGATGCTCGTATCCTGTGTACCGGGGGATCCCGATCCGCTCTGGAACGGCAGAGACTCGTTCATCGCCGGTCTGGTGCAGGCGTTCGACCCCGCGTCGCCCGCCTATTTCGGGCAGTGGCGCAGCGTGTCGACGCGCGCGAACCGGCAGCCTGCGCTGGCCCACTACATCCGGCCGCCCGGCGGTAGAGCGTTTGAGGCCAAAGTCCTTGATTTGCTGCAGATCGCGGACGGCAGGATCGTGGAGATCACGTCGTTCCCGGCCGAGTTGTTCCCCGCGTTCGGCCTGCCACCGACGCTCTGAACAGGCATTTTCCCGACCGTTCGTTGCGGGCGATTGTGTCCTGAGACATCAACGCATCGATGAGTTCGACTATGTCCTCACCTACATGGTTGAGGCGCTGGCCGATCTCTCCGCCCGGGACTATCTCTCCGGCACATCCGACTCCGTAATTCACATCCCCTGTCGGATCGAACCGACGGTGTTCGTAGTGAAGGTGAGAGGGCACTACCGGGTGCCCGAAGAGAAGGGGACCGTGGCTATGAAGCTGACGACCATGACGCAGATCACCGTCGATGGCGTGATGCAGGGGAACGGCGGGACCTCCGATGAAGACCGCACAAACGGCTTCGTGCGTGGTGGGTGGGCAATGGGCGCTGGAGACGGCGACACCATGGACTACATCACCCGGACCTATCAACGAGCCGAGGGGTTTCTCTATGGGCGACGAACCTACGAGATGTTCGCGAGCTCATGGGGAACGGTCGACGCGATGCGCACGCACCCCATCGGCATCGCACTGAACAAGGCGCCGAAATATCTCGTCACCTCGACGCTCACCACACCCCCATGGCAGGACACGACCGTCCTTTCCGGCGACCTGGTCGCCGCGATCAACGAGCTCAAGGCCAAACCGGGCGGTGAACTCCAGGTACACGGCAGCCGCACCCTCATCAGGTGGCTGCTCGAACACGATCTGGTCGACGAAATGACCTTGCTGGTTGTGCCGGTCGTTCTCGGCCAGGGCGCTCGTCTCTTCCCTGACGACGGCCTCGACACCGCTCTGGAGTCGGTGCACTCGCGAACGGACTCCAAAGGGGTTTCCATCCAGGTCTACCGGCCGGTTGGACGCCCGCAGTTCGCCACCGCCTGACAACCGGTGTGGAAGTTGTTCCACCGCTTGTGCGCAGTGCCCGAGAATCTGACACCGATCCCGCGCATGACTCGGCCTTCCACTCGGCAACCGAACCACTTGGGAAACAACACGATCAGACGATGATGCCCGACTCAGGAGAAGGCCGACCTGTCGGCGGCACCTGACAGGAACGAAAGTTGCCATGGGAACCATAGCGCTGTGGATGCAGACGTCACTCGACGGCTACTCCGAAGGGTACGACGACGACGTCTACTGGCCGATCGTGGACGAAGAACTCTGCGCGCCGTTCGTGAGCCAGCTGACCGACGCCGACATGTTCCTCTACGGGCGGAAGACGTACGAGATCATGGCTTCATTCTGGCCGACAGCTGATAGGGACCCCGGCATCTCCCCGTTCTACACCGACTTCGCGCGATGCTGGAAACGCACACCCAAGCTCGTATTCTCACGAACGTTGCACAGCCCAGGCTGGGACACACGAGTAGTGACCCACGATTTGATCGACGAAGTCGCCGCGCTGAAGGCGACACCCAACCGCAAGATGATGCTGTTCGGAGGAGCCACAACCATTGCACCATTCATCGAGCACGGCCTGATCGATGAATACCGGTTGTTTGTACACCCTGTGCTGCTGGGCCGAGGCAGGAAACTGTTCCCCAGCGGATTCGACTCCTCGGCCCTGCAGCTAATGGACGTGACAACCTTCGACAGCGCGGTTGTTCAGATGCACTACAAAACACATCGTAAGGAAGCGAGCCCCTTCACCGGGCTGGACCATCGCGAGAACCACAGACGGGCCAACCAATGCAGCACACTCCCGCTGCCCCGACCCACACCACCTGATCACACCGCAGATTGGTCAGCCGTCATCTGACAGGAGATGCACACGATGCACTATTTGGTTTCCGTGATCGGCGAAGCTACCGAAGCCGACAAGCCCGCCGATCAGAATGCGATCGACGACGCCGAGCAGGCCGCGGTTGACGATTTCAATGCCGACCTAAAAACCAACGGGCACTGGGTGTTCGCCGGCGGTCTCGGGACACCCGAGTCGGCCACTGTGATCGATAACCGAGGCACTCAGGCGCTGTTCACCGACGGGCCGTTCCTCGAATCCAAGGAGTACCTGATCGGGTTCTGGGTCATCGAAGCTCGCGAACTCGATGTAGCCCTGAAGCTCGCCTGCGCAGGATCCAAAGCCTGTAACCGGAAGGTCGAGGTACGGCCGTTTCTGTGAGCAGTCGTCATGCCGATGCGGCCATCATCCGTGCCCACCGCGAAGAGTGGGCCCGGGTGATAGCCGCCCTGATCCAGCGTTTCGGCGACTTCGACATCGCCGAGGAGGCAGCAGCGGAGGCCTTCGCGACAGCCGTGCAACGGTGGCCTACCGACGGCATCCCCCCCAACCCAGGTGCCTGGCTCACTCTTACCGCTGGTCGCGAAGCAATCGATCGCATCCGACGAGAGAGCAAGCGTGAGAGCAAACAGAAGGAGTCTCGGCATTTGTTCGACAAGGAACCGCCCGAGGCATCTGGCGCTATCGAAGACGAACGGCTTCGGCTGATCTTCACCTGCTGCCACCCGGCACTGGCCATGCAGGCACGCGTCGCCCTCACCTTGCGTATGGTTGCGGGACTGACAGTTCCGGAGATCGCACGGGCCTTTCTTGTGCAGGAAAGCACCATGGGGCAGCGGATCACCCGGGCGAAAGCGAAAATCAAAGCCGCGCGGATCCCTTACCGGGTCCCGGCGGCCTCGGATCTGCCCGCGCGCGTGTCAGGTGTTCTGGCTGTCCTTTTTCTGGTCTTCAACGAGGGCTATCTCGCGACCGGGCCCGACACCGACCCCATCCGTCAGGAGCTGACCACCGAAGCTATTCGCCTCACGCGCCTGATCCGCACTCTCCTGCCCGATGACGGCGAGGTTGCCGGATTGCTGGCTCTGATGCTGCTTACCGAAGCCCGGCGTGGCGCCCGTATCTCAACCACCGGCGAACTCGTCACCATCGATGAGCAAAATCGGGCTGCCTGGGACCCCGCGCTCATTCACGAGGGTCACCAACTCGTGCGCGAGCGCCTCGCGGCCGCAATCACCGGAGCCGGCCCGGGCAGGTATCAGGTTCTCGCGGCTATCAACGCCGTGCATACTTCGGCCCGGGAGGCACGCGATACCGATTGGTCGCAGGTGGTAGCGCTTTACGATCAGCTCATCAGCCTCGATCCGTCGCCCATCGTCGCCCTCAACAGAGCCATCGCGGTCGCCGAACTCGACGGACCCGAAGTCGCTTTGGCGACCATCGACCGACTGGGCGATAGGTTGGCCGGCTATCGCATCTACCACGCCGCCCGGGCCGAACTGCTTCGACGTCTGGGGCGCACTCTGCAGGCACGCACGGCCTACGACACCGCTATCGCCATGACAGGGAACTCTGCCGAGACGGCCCACTTGACGCGTCGCCGTGCCCAACTGGGATAGCCGGTCGGACCAGACGAAGTCACGATTCAACATTCGGTGTCGAGGTGCTCACCCGAGATGTCGAAAAGAGCCACGCGTGTTCGTAGCCATCTCGAAGGCCGGCACGGGGTCGGCGGCAGACCTGGGAGGCTCCCGATGTCCGACACAGCTACCGCGTCTTCGAGAACACTCGTCGGCACCGGCCTGATCGCAGTGGCCGTCGCTGCGGCGGCCACCACTCTTGTCGCCGCGGTCGGCCGTTCCGCGGGGATCACTCTCGTGGTCGGCGAAGCACCGATCCCCCTATCCGGTTTCGCGGTATTGACCGGGATTTCCTCCACGGCTGGACTGCTGCTTTCCGCGGTGCTGAACAGAACGACAGCACACCCCCGTGGCCTGTTCGTGCGCATCACAGTCGGGCTGACTGGGCTGTCGCTGATACCCGACCTCGTAGTGCAAGCATCGGGACCCACGAAAGTGCTCCTGATGCTCACCCACATTGTCGCTGCGACGATCGTCATCCCCATGATTGCCGGTCGACTCCCCGCCTGATGCCGCGGTGGATCTGGGCCGTCCACTCGCCATCGTGAGCCACGCGACTTCCCAACGGCCGACGGCATACACCTTTTCCCGCACCAGTCACTTCAAGAAGATTGCATCGTGCGAGCGGGCGCCGCCTACCCCCGAGTGCGGGCTCGGCTCGACAGTGCGTTGTGAGCGCGGGCGAGGCGATCGACCGCGATTTTCAACGTCTGGACTTCGCAGGTGGTGAAGCACAGGCGCATGCTTCGAGCGTGGTTGGTGGCGACCGCGAATGCCGAGCCCGGAACGTACGCGACACCTGCGTCGAGAGCATGGGGAAGCAAGGCCCGGGTGTTGGTGCCGTCGGTGAACGAGGCCCACATGAACATGCCGCCCGTCGCTTCGCGTGCGAGTACCCGATCACCGAAGCGTTTCCGCACGGCGCCGGCCAAAGCCTCAGCACGCAGACCGTAGATCCTCCGCACCGCATTCAAGTGGGCGGCAAGCCATTCGGTGTCTGCGAGCAGTTCTGCGGCAATCTGGTGGGTGAGCGCCGACCCGCACAGGTCAACCCCCTGCTTGAACAGCTCCACCGCACGACATACTTTCCCCGGTGCGACCATCCAGCCAACCCGCAGCGCAGGAGCGAGGATCTTGGAAGTGCTGGACAAACGAATCACGTTGGCCGAGTAAGTAGCAGCTGGAGCAGGAGTGGGGTCCTCGAACGCGAGCTCGCCGTACGGATCGTCCTCGATGACCCAGAAGCCGTACTGATCAGCAAGACCGGCAAGATCGCGACGGCGAGCAGGACTCATGGTGACGCCGCCGGGGTTATGGAAGTTGGTGACCGTGTGCACGATCGCCGGGCGCTGTCCCTGCCCCAGCAGCTCACGCAGCACAGATATCCGCATACCCTCCCCATCGAGTGGCACAGCCACCACCCGAGCACCTGCTGCGCGAAAAACCTGCAGCGCACCGACGTACGCGGGATCCTCGACGATGACCAGCGCGCCCGGATCCACCAAAACGTCCGTCAGCAACGACAGCGCTTGCTGCGAACCGTGCGTCACAACGATTTCGCCCACCGGAACCGAGCGGCCGACACGCTCGGATTCGCGTGCCGCGAGCACCTCACGTAACGCGGTCCATCCTGGAGTCTCGGTGTACTGCAGTACTTGTCGTCGTGACAGCGCCGCGTCCGCGGCGGCGGCAATCCGATCCAGGGGCATCAACTCGGCGTCCGGCAGTCCGCCGGCCAGACTGATGACATCAGAACGAGCCGTCAGCTCGAGCAGGTCCCGAATAGCCGAACTCTGCAGCCTGTCCACGCGCGGGGACAGCGGAGGAGTCACCGCGTACATATGAGCACCTCAGGTAGACACCGACATAAGACAGGCCCCTTCGTGGACCGCAGCGTTCGCATACGGGCCGGCCCCACCGGGCAGAGACCATTGCTTCACGCCGAATGTATCGAGCAAACCGCACCCACCACTTCCCTGCCATGGAGATACCGGCGCTCGAGTCTGCCGACTTCGAGGCCGATCACGCACTGATTCGCGAGAGACTCCCACCCATGCGAAGTCGCCGCCGCGGTCGAGCAAATACCATGAGCCTCATCGGAATTGGGTTCAGTGCCGGCTCAGAAAGGGATCGGTTGGCCTCTTCGATCTCGACGCTACTCACAGATGTTGTTCAGTATTTGACGCACCTCCTGTCTCACAAGACGGCAGGGAAGCTCGAGGACGAGCATCGAAATGCTGCCCACCTCGTGAGAGATGACCTGCGCGAAATCGAGCGAGCAGATCAGCTCCACGGCGACGACATCAGGCGACACGAAACGGTGTTCACCGGGCCGAGTGGAACCGGCCATGCGCCACCCTCATCCCAGACGCATCCGATCCATCCCTCGAATCCACCCGTGCATCCCGCAAACGACCACTTGGCCGGGAAAGGCGATGGGGTGGCGCTCGCGATCGTCGCCGGGACGACCGAGCTAGGATTGCGTACCCCCGGACAACGCGCACTCGAAGCAAGCCTGGTGATCGACAGGCCGCTTCTGGAAGTAGCGGTGATCGCGCGACAGCCCAGCCCCGAATTGCTGTTCTCCAAAGAAGAATGGGCAGGTTACCTCGCTGCACGAATATTCACCCGGAAACATACCGACACAGACCTGACAGTGCCCTTCATGACCGAAGTACACCAAAATCTCTCTCGGTTCTCCAAACCTGGTCTGGGTGGAGAATTTGTGAATCAGACAGACATGCGCAGTTGCGCGCAATGGACTGCACTGACCAAACAGCAGGTGGATGTGCTGCAAGCCAACCCCTACGTAAACTACCTTCCACCGGGATCGGTGAACACAAATTTTCCCCATGCGATAATATAATATCGCACTATCTCACCGGAAAACGCACGCACGGAACTTCAGTCATTGTGCGAATGGTACAACTCAGAAAAAGGCGAGCCGGGTGCTGATCCATATAGACTGGCAGCCGAGCTTCAGCAGCGCTTCACGTCGATTCATCCATGGAATGACTACAACGGCCGCTGCTCTCGACTGCTGATGAATTGGTCGCTGAAGCGGCACGGTCTGCCCCCGAGCGCACCGAACGACTTCAACAACGACTTGTTCTCGACCCCCAAACAATGGACCGAGGAGTTAGGGCCGGCAGCGAGCTATTTCGCGAACGCTCAGACCGACTCGCGGGGCTGGGAGACGCTGCTGACCCGGTCACGGTATTCGGCCTGGAGGAGGAGCATTACCTCTACACTGAGCTCGGATGGCCTTCAGCGCCCTTCACACCCGGCGCAGGACACAACATCTCAGAACTTCGCCTCGATATGGATTTTCTACGTGGCGGCCCCGCATAGCCTGACCCTCCGTGATGAAACTCCCGCGAGTCCAGTGCTGGATCCTGCTACCGGAGTTCGTCCTCGGGTAAGCGTGGACTGGCCACACTCTGCGGCATGGGAACGCTTGCCGTAGTACGGGACCTATGGTGGGACCATTCGGAGGAGCCGGCCAGCCCGGTTAGCAGGTGGATCTCAGCCCGCCACGACTGGGAAGAAGTCGGCCGAGGTCGTTCCGACTTTTGAGTACAGTTGTGAACGAAACACGTTCGCTATCATTAGGTTTCAAATTTCAATTCGATCTTCGCAAATGGCAGGCGCGTACCAGAGTTGTAGATGCTCGCCCTCCCCGCGGACCCCGCGCTCTTGTCGGAGGTGGTGCGAGTCAGAGCGCAGACCATGCCACTTGCGAAAAAGCAACTCGCTCTCGGCATCTAGAGATGCCGAGAGCGAGTTGCTTCGACGAAGCTCCTCTGTACATAATCTCTTATGACTCAATCGGGAAGGATGATTCTTGCCGGTATCGGGCGGAAAGGCATCTGGGAGTTGACGAACTGTTCCGTTGTTACCCACTCGGTGTAGCCGAAGGGGTTATAGATCTCGAGTTGGCCCGGCCGTTGTCCGATGATGATCACCTGGTGTCCTTCGCGGCCGGAAGGCAGGTCCAGGCCGAGTGGGATCGGCTGGCCGGCCGCGACAGCGGCTTGTATGCGGGGCAGGACGGCTTCGCGAGCCTCCTGGCTCGAGAGTGTGTGCATCTCGTAACGGGTCCCGGTGATGGGTGTGATCAGGTCGTTCACCATGTTCTGGTTGCCTTTGGGCCAGGGTGTCCGGTCGGGGTCGAAGTTGTCGTTGAAAGCATGCACAAGGCGATCACGGAACGCGCCGGGACTGTCATCGCCGACGACAGGGCCATCGACGGCGGCGGGCCCGGTTCCGGTGGTGATGCCAAGCATCAGTACCGGGTCGGCGTCTAGGCGGGCGACAAGAACCGACGCGGTGGTGCAGTTTTCGTCGTTCTGTTCATAGACGGCTTTGACGGCCGGGTCATCGAGGGAGTAGCCGATGGGTACCGTTATCCCTGTGCCTTCTGCCTGATAGTTGACGAGGTCTTGGACGTGTAGATGACGTTCGAGCCACTGCAGATCGTCGCCGTGAGGGTGGATTTGCTGGTCGAAGGCTGTGATGTCGGGCAGGGAGTACCCGGCGGCGAGCGCTTCCCACAGGTAGGCCGCCTCCTGCGGTGATTTGGCGTTGGCCAGGAGTTTCCCGAAGGCGGATCGGTCGGATGGGGTGAGCACGGCAGCCCGTTGTGAGGCACGCGCCAGTCCGATAGGAGTCAGGATGTCCTCGGAGGGATCTGACGACTGCTGGTCACTTCCCGTGTAGGCCAGTGTTTCGGCGGTCAACGGGTCAATCCCTGCTCCGACTTTGGAGGCACGCGCGGCCTGAGCTGCGGCTCCGATGGTGGATACGGTTGTTGTCGCGGCGGCTTCGAAGTCTCGCGTCGCGTCGATTCGCGCCTGACAACCGGTGATGGCCGCGATGCGAGCGGCGTTGTGGGACAGCGTGTTCAGCTTTTCCCGTACGTCCCGCATTGCTGTTGTCGCGGCGGTGTCCTCGGCCTGTGTGGTGGTCACTGTGTCAGCCCAATGCTGTAGCGCGCCGCTGGCGGAGGCCAACGCGTCGGCAGCATGCGAAGTGCCGCTGGACAGGGCGAGAACGGACTCTGACAACGTCTGACCCGCTTGGCCATGCCATGCGTTGGGCAATTCGAATGTTGCGGTTCGTTCGAAGTTGTCCTGTGCTCGCTTGCACAGAGCGGAGGCGCTCGAGTAAACGTCCGCTTCAGCTTCTATTCCGGGTGCGACTCCGGGCAGCGGGGGAATTTGCAGGGCGATATCGATCCCTTGCCGCAGGTGTTTCACGGAGTCGGCCTCCCCCAGTGCGGCCAGCACAGTTTCCAGAGCTCGTAATCGGGCGCTTTTTCCGGGGATGGCGATTTCTCGTGGGGCATCGGCGAAGTGGTCGTAGAGCGCGGTCGCGAGCATGCTCGACGCGCCGGCTCCGAGAGCCTGGGCGATCTTGGCAGCCAGGGGGGCCGCGGAGGCGATGTTCAGGTTGGACATCATGCCGGTTGCGCCGGCGACCGCGCGGACCTGACCGCCGAACCAACCACCCGCGGCGCCGATCGCGGCGTCTGCCAGCAGTTCTCGTCCTGATCGGCCGTCGGCGAGTCCGGTGAGGACACCGCCGACAGCGCCGCCGAGGAATACCGCACCCGGTATCGGAGCCAGGGAGATGGCCCCGCCGATCAGCCCGGCTCCTACGTGCTGCCATACCGGGCCGCTCATCGGCTGTGTTCAGATTTCGGCGCTTGCCCAGTCCAGGGGACCCGCGACAACCGGTACCGGGTAGTCGCGCGCCGTGACCTCATCACGGTGGCAGCGGATTCGAATAATCGCGCCAACGCTTCGTCCCGGGCTACATTCGGACCCGGGACCAGCCGCGCGGTCCAGTCCCGTATCAGCTGTGATGCTGCAGTAGCTGGTAAGAGTTCGGGCAGTCGCAGTGTCTCATCGAGGCCTAGGACGCGGACGCATCCTGCGAGGACCGCCACGGGGTGGGGACCTACCCCGGCTGCTTCCAATCGCAGGGCCGCCGAAACGATGACATCTCCGGGCACGAACTGAGATGTCCGGTCGGGGTTCGTGGTATTGGCGAACGCTGCGTGGACGTCGAGCCGGAGCAACTGCTCGTCTGTGCGAGGTGTTTCGTTCATCTCAACGAACTGGAGCGAAATCGGACGGTGGTGCGCTGTCGTCTGGATTGGGGGTCGTCGCCGGCTCCGCGACGGTGGACGGTTGGATCGTGGCCGCTATCGCGGTAGCACTGTTTCGGTCAGCTTCCTTGAAGCTGACCGTGGCTCGAGAGACGAGAGAGATTACGGTGTCGGTAGCCGAGATGGTTAAGTGGGATTCGCGTCGCCACACATCACGAAAAGTCGTGCAGGCCGCGGTGACATTGCTGTCCCCGAGGACGGAGCTGTCCGGTGTGCCGTGGTTCAGCTTCTCGAGGACCTTGGCGAGATCCTCGAGCGCGCCGCTGAGCCTGGAGTTCGCGGAGCTGACATTGTCGGAGTCGAAATACAGTTCGGGGTTGCCCGACTCCCTGGTACTCATGCCGAAATCTAGCACCGGGTACCGCGCTTCTCGGTGACGGGAACATCGATCGGGCTCGGATCTTCGGAATTGCGCGAATCGACGACGGAGCTGTCTGCGCACATCAAACACATCGCAATGAGCATCACGGCGCCCACCGTTGGGAATAGCGCAGACTGAATCCGCCCTCATCGGCAGGGCTGGAGATCGGGACTCCCCACCCGTACTGGCCCATTCGAAGCCCGGGGACGCGTGCCTCCCGCGGCCGCGTCCCCGGGTGACTGGCAGTGACCGAAACGACAACCTGGCCCGGATATATTGGCGCACAACACATCTGGGGGCAGCGGTGTTCTACCGTAGCGGAACGGGGTCCGCGGCAACTTTCAGTGGCCGCCCAAGTCCACCAGCTTGCCGGCGGAGGAAGTCCGCTATGCGGGAGCCTGCGGGGTATAGATCACCCAGGGCCGAGCTGGGTAGGCTTCCCACGACCGGTGAATCGCCGGCGACGCGGAGACAATGACGTCACTGGAGAGCTGGAAGGTCGCCGGCGATGGCATTGCAGATTCCGAGTGAGGTAGTCCTTTTTCTCAACGTGTGCGGAGTCCCGTATCCGGATGTGAACGAGGACCATATCCGCGAACTCGCTACTCACGTGCGAATATTCGCAGCGAACGTGGTGGAGACGCACTCGGCCGCTGGAGGCGCCGTGAAGGATATGAGTGCGGTCTACTCGGGGTACTCCTATCAGCAATTGCTGCGTGCGTGGGGTGCGATGAGCTCCCAGCATATGGGCGACCTGGAACGCATGTGCGAGGCGGTCGCGGTTGCGCTCGATGCCGCAGCGGTTGTGGTCGTGACGGTCAAGGCGGCTGTCCTGGCCGAGCTTGCGACGCTGGCGGCGAGCTACGTGTCAGCCTTGGGAGCCACGGTGGCCACGTCGGGCTTGTCCGCGACCTTGATTCCTGCGATCACGGAAGCGGGCCGCAGGCTGTGCCTGGCCATGGAACAAACTCTGGTTGCGTACATCCTGGCTGAGGTGATCAACCGCGCCATCGAACCGCTCGAAGCTCGAGTCGCCCAGTTACTCGACCCGCTCGTCTACCGTGCCGCGTGCGACGCCCTGGACATGCCGGCCGATCCGACGGCACTGTTCATCGAGCCCGACGAGGTACGCCGATACGCCGACATGCTCGACCGCTACGCTGACGACATGGCTGGGCACGCGAGCACACTCGCGGCAGGGGTCGCGCCGTTGGACTTCAGCACCCGCCCGGACTCGTCGGAGTCGATACCGGTCTCCACTCCACCGCATTCGGTACTCGAGCCGAAGCCGAGTTACCACCATCCGCTCGACGACGATCCGCTTACCGGGCTCAGGAAGTTGAGAACTCCGAACGAAGAGCTCCTCTCGGAAACGCGGCCTTCCGGCGCGAACCAAATCAGCCGAGATACAAGAGATTTCGTCGACTCGCCCGCAGCTCCCGAGCAGCGCACGTCGCCCATGTCGCCTCGACCCGCGGTTGTCGAGACCTCACCGCCAATCGACACACCCACACCCACGGCCACGGAAGCGATCGGCGTGGAGCGTCTACCTGGCACCAGCCTGACGATGGAAAACGCAATGCACCAGAGCGATGTCGTACGCGATTCGTTGAGCCCGACAGCAGCCGAGGTCGGCCGGTCACTTGCGGGGCCAAATTCCCCTCCCCCAATGGTATTGACGGAATCCCAGGTCTCGGCACCTACTGCACAACCCACACCGTGGCGTCATCCTGAGACACAAGATCCGCGAGGAGCTCGATTCAGCGCGATTCCCTCCCCTGCTCCGAGGAGACGTGGCATCAGCGGTCGTGCAGGGCGCTCCGCGCCAGTATCGTCGCCTTGGTCGGATGGCGACCGAAAGCTGACTGCTATCCCTAATAGGGCACGTGGTCGTGGCCCCGGGCCGGGTGATACGCAGAAACCTGCGAAAGAAGGCCCCGCGTCCAACCAGAGGCATCAGGTCCGTGCTCGCACCGATGGAAACCCCCCGCCGCTTGCGAGCATCGATCCCCCGTCAACTCCTTCGTGAGTAGATCATCGTGGCCATCGATGGGATCGAGCGTTGATACCTATTGAATCGATTCTTCAAGGTAGCCACCTACTACCACCCTTCACCCGGCCGAGCCTTCGAATTTCTTCAAAACGTTCCACAGTACCTTCTACTGCCGAATCATGAAGCCCCAAGTCTCGCAACGCAACCCTGATGTCGTCAGCCCGTACCAGATCGACGCGATGTCGGATTTCGGGCGCAAGCAGCACTCCGCGAAGTTCTGTGACGAACCGGGATTGCACTCCATCCGGTGATGGTAGGTGCGGAAAGCACATCCCGTTATCTATTGCAACTATCGAACCCGAGCTGGTTATTCGATAGTTTCGTATTTCCTTGCGATCCTGGTTGGCGACGATGTAGTCCAGTACGGCCGTCTGCTGCATTTGAATTGCATCAAAAGACTCATCGAAGCTGGGCGGTCGAGATGCTACAAAACGCTGGTTAGAGCCTGGCCCGAACGGGCCATCTACCAGGCCCGTCGCAGGAACTCTACCAAAACCGAACAGTCGGTCTATGCGAAAGGCGGCTACTTCCCGCTGCGCCATACCGCCGGGCCCCGAGGGAAACTGCGGTGAGGCATCAGGTAGGAGGTGTTCACCAACGGCCGGTTTGTAGATGCTCGTCCCGGCGCTGCTTACGACGACGAATGAGGAGTTGACTCCGGGTCGATCCGTCTGCGCGATAAGCCGAAAATCTTGTTCTTCCATGGACCGTTCTTCGCTGGTGCGCTGAAATGATGCTCGAACGGTCGATCCGATTGTCCGGTCCGCCTCGGCCAACTGTGAGATCGAGTTGCGCGTTGTCCGCGACAGGTCGCTGGTGGCAACGCGATCGAGCGACAGAGGTCATCACAGCTCCGATGCACGCGGGTCATCGCGTCCAGTAGGTCACGCGCGATTCCGCCGGTGAGCATGGAGATGTCCTTGAGAGAGGTGCCAACCAGCACCCAAGGGCTGATTGTCGCTGAGCACCATTGTCTTCAGTATGCTGAGTATACATTATCGATTGACCCGTATCGGGCTGCCGCATAGTTGCACGCAGCGGATATGTTTGCGACGGGATCGTAAATATCCCAGGAGGTTCCATTCACGTGGTACGCCGAAAATGTGGGATCAATGACTTGCAGCAAGCCCTTCGAAGGTATGCCTTTCGCAGCATTGCTGTCCCACAGGTTTATTGCGTTCGGATTCCCGCTCGACTCGCGCATGATATTGCGATGAATCCCCTCGTATGAACCTGGTATTTCATGGAGGCGCAGAACCTCTAGAGCTTCGAGTATCCAGCCGTTCAAATCGTCCGAGTAACGCCGTAGAGACTGCTCGATCTGTCGCAAGTTGTCCTGCTGACGTACCGGAATTTTCGCAGTTTGCTGAGCTTCTGCGCTGATTGTAGCGCTTGGCGCCTTAGCCCCAGAAAGTCGATGTTCGTCCACATTTGAGTCACAGCCGCCGGCTATGGCTGACAACGCAACGACCGCTATGCCCGCAGTACCGAAAATCCATCTTTTAACAGGACTACCAGAAACTAATGCACCGCCTGTAGATATGACACTAGAAATCCACATAATTTGCCTCCGCATCGCCGTTGCCCACAACGGCCCGCGTTAGAACGGATAGTTGATACAAACTATATTTGCGGATTCGGGTCAACTCGCAGACGCGAATCCCGGATGCGAGGTGCGGTTTACACTACTCCCGATTCACAGTTTCCCATGAGTGGGAATGTGCTGAATGTCATCACCCGTTGATAACGCTGTTTTGCACTTCATGTCGCTACGAATGCTTCGACGGCAAGCCACGCCTAGCCGCAGCGCTTGGTCGGACAGCCGAGTTGGCGCCCGCTAGGTTCTGTCTCCCAATTGGATGAATCGATCGGCCCCGCGTGCGGGGCCGATCGTGCATCATGGCCGCCGTGACGACCGCGATCGGTGATCGATACCGGGTGTTGACCGACAAGCAGTGGGAACTGCTGGAACTGCTGTTGCCCACATCCGAAGGGCGCGTGGGCCGCAACTTCGCCAACAACCGCCTGATCGTCGAGGGCATGCTGTACCGGCTGCGGACCGGCCTGCCCTGGCGGGACCTGCCCGAACACTCCGGACCGTGGCAGACGGTGTGGAAACGCCATCGCCGCTACGCCGACGACGGCACCTGGGATCGGGTGCTCACCGCGGTGGTCGCTCTCGCCGACACCACCGGTGACCCGGACTGGGTGGTCTCGATCGACTCGACGATCGTGCGAACCCACCAGCACGCCGCCGGCGCGTCCGCCGACTCGGTGACCGGGCTATGAACCGGCCGATCACGCGATCGGGCGCTCGCGCGGCGGGCTGACCACCAAGATCCACCTCGCTGCCGAGGGTGCCGGTCGCGGTCTGGCCGTGCTGCTCACCCCCGGGCAGACCAACGATTCACCGTTGCTGCCCCCGCTGCTCGATGCGGTGGTGGTGCCACGTCCGGAAGGCGGGCCGCCGCGGCGCAACCCGGACGTGGTGATCGCCGACCGCGCCTACTCCGCGGCGTCGAACCGAACCCTGCTGCGCCGCAAACGGATCCGGACCGTCATCCCGGAACGGTCCGATCAGGTCTCCAACCGCAAACGCAAGGGCCGCGCCGGCGGCCGGACGCCACGGTTCGATCCTGGGCTCTACAAGCGCCGCAACGTTATCGAACGCGCCTTCAACCGCGCCAAGCACTGGCGCGCGGTCGCGACGCGCTACGACAAACTCGCGATCACCTACCGCGCCGGATTCGTCCTGGTCCTGATCATCGAATGGCTCAAATCATTGGGAGACACCACCTAGGGCGACCGCCGGCGTTGCATTCACCTGGCGGCGATGTGCGCGCCCCCGCCATCGAGGCGCAAGACCTCGATCGCGTCGAGAACGTGGTGGTTTCCCGGCTGCTCGCGCTTGATGAACGAGTCGGACACTCAGGCGTCATCCACGATCGTATGCGTCGCGCAGGACCTTGATGTCGATCTTCGTCATCGTCCGCATCACCAGATCGGCGGCCAGGGACTTGACTGCGTCCTCACTTGCCGTCAGTGAAGACAGGATCGAAGGAACGACCTGCCAGGACAATCCGAAGCGGTCGGTCAACCACCCGCAGGGTCTGCCACGTCCGCCCTCGGTCAGCGCATCCCACAACCGGTCGATCTCTTCCTGCGTGTCGACTGCTATCCGAAAGGAGACGGTGTCGGTCACCGGATGGCCAGGACCGCTGTTCGTCAAGGTGACCGTCTGGCCGGCCAGGTTCAGCGTCGCGGTGAGCACATGGCCGTCGGCAGCGCGTACGTATTCTCTGACCTGAGAATTTGGGATGACGGCGGCGTAGAACTTCGCGGCGTATTCCACGTCGTTGTCGAACCAGACGTAGGTGGTGAGCGTGGCCACGGCGACTCCTGGTGTACGTGCGAAATGTCATCTGGGTACAACTAGGTCGGAACCCGCGGCGCGTCCTCGACCTATCGGAGGTCTTCAGTTGGAGATTCGCCTCCGCGAGGGAGGCTCACGTACTTCATCGTGCCGAGGAGTCGGGATCGGCTGCCCTTTGGTAGGCCTCGATGGCGGTCTGAGCGATTCTGCCGCGGG
The DNA here is from genome assembly GCF_042799795.1 of Nocardia sp. NPDC057668. Lineage (NCBI taxonomy): Bacteria > Bacillati > Actinomycetota > Actinomycetes > Mycobacteriales > Nocardiaceae > Nocardia > Nocardia sp. NPDC057668. Next base: position 597,515 of record NZ_JBHVIC010000004.1, read on the forward strand.
CCGACACGCGTACACCGTTCGCTCGGGCCCAACGACGTATCGCTTCGGATTCGTGTCGGCTTCGCCGGGTTACCGCGGACGAGGAGGTACGGGAGGGCCGTCGGCGTGGGCCGACTGTTCGGGTGGCGTGTGCGACCCAGTCCCGCAGTAGGTTACGCAGTCTCTCGGCATTATCGGTGCTGAGATCGATCTGGTAGGTGATTCCGTCGAGTCCGAACTCCACTGTTTCGTTCGCAAGCCTGCTCGGATCGAGGTCGTCGATCAACGTTACGACAAGCTTCTTCACCACAGTTCCTCCAACGATCGTAAACAATCAGATCATACCTGAGGATGCCTGAATACCCTTGCTGCACAATCTATTTCACTCGATCTGCTGTTCAGCAAGTGCGCCGAGAATTGACCGATCGCAGCTTGATCGAGTCCAGTTCCCTCCACCGAGGCAATGCCAGGTACGATCGAGAGAGCGGTAGCGCTCCGTTTACAGAGCGGGAGCGGTTGGCGCCCATGGCTTGACCACCATGTACCAGGGCAGGAACGCGTACGTGATCGTTGTGAGCACTAGCGACGACAGAGCCAGCGTCGTAACAAACGCAACGATCCACCGTTCGAGCCGGCTGTCGATCGAGCTGGGTCCCGTTGCCGTCAAACCTTCTCGATCGGCGGGGGACCAGGTCCATCGGAGCGCCAGCCGGCCGGCAGCGTAGAAGCCGATTCCGAGAAAACCAGCGAAGACCGCGTTCGACCATGGTACGCCGAGATACGTCCACGGCGGAACTTCGTGGTAATGCCATAGCTTCAACACTCTGGACGCAAATATCTCGAAAGGCATCTGGGGAATGGCGAAAAGCCCAAATATCAACGGCCACTGGAGACGACCGAATCTCTCGTCCAGAACACTTCTGTGCTCCAGAAGTTGAATCATCGGCAGACCGAAGAAGAAGCAGTACACGAGCGGCAAAGCGACGGGCTGCCGCTCGCCACGAGCGGTCCAAGCTGGAATGAAGTAATCAGAGTAACTGACTGCTCCGTACCAGTTTCTGTTCCAGATCCAGTCGAAGAGGCAAACCAGGACAGCACCTGCGAACACCCCCCAATACACCGGATTTCTTCGCCGCCGAAGCACTAGGATCCCCACGACAAACAAGCCTGCGGACAGTAGTTCCCACCCACGTACCACGACGAGCGAAGCGCCGAGTGTTCCTGCCGCTTGGATCACGTCACCGCCCCCGCGTCGGTGCGTATATAGCAGTTGTCGCGATTGCGAAGATCGTTGCGATATGTGACCTCACGATGCAAGCCTGACACACGCAGCAATACCGTTCTCACGACTGGGAATACGGAGACCCGCGGTCCACTGGCACGGCCGCGAACGCATCACGCGCCGTCGCCGTTCGGCGGGCCGCTCGCGATCTCCCTGACCTCGACATACTCCCCCATCGGCCGACCTTCGGGTCCAGGGGCCGCCGAGATTCGGGCGGCGATCTCCAACGCACGTTCCGCGGTGTCCACGTCAACGACCCAGTAGCCCGCCAGGAACTCTTTGGACTCGACGAAGGGACCGTCTGTGACTACCGGCGCCGAGCGACCGTCGGAGCAGACCACCCGAGCCGCCTCCGGTCCGGTGAGCCCTTGGGCTTCTATCAACTCTCCCGACTTGGCCAACTCCTGCCCCAACGCGCGCTGAAAGTCTATGTGTGCCGAAATATCTTCCGAGGCCCATTCTTCGATCGGACTGTCACAAAATGCCGCAGGCGCATATGTGGTCAACAGCATGTACCGCATGGCGCGGCCCTCTCATCCCGAGATCCGATGTGTCAACGTATTGGACCACGAATTGCCCTGATGTGCCAGTAATCCAACCCGCCACCCAGAGACCACCGACGCAGTTCGTGCACATAGGCTTTCGGACGAAACCTCAGCAGTTTCGGAGCCAGCGATTATTCCCACCCATGGGAATAATCGCAGCTTTGGCTGCAAGACAAGCCGTTACGGTCGGTTGCGCGCCGAGACGAGCGCGGCAAAGGTCTCTGCTGTGCCGGTGCGTCGTGCGCACGCCACTCGCGATTCCGGAGCTCCCTATGAGTACCATTGCCCACTACCGCTCCGACGCGACAAGGGTTACACGCGATGCGCTGAGAGGACGACTGGCCAGATACCTCCCGGATCCGACCTATCGCCAATTCTATTCCTGGGCACTGTCGGCAAGGAATCCGAGGGGCGCGGTGTTCGACCGCATCATCGGCATGACACAGCTGGGAAACCTCACCGCGGCAATGTTCGTCGGCCTCGAGGGGGCTCATGACTGGGACGCACTGGTTCGCCTCGCGACGCCCGTCAACCTCTATCAGATCTTCGAAGTAGTCTCCGACAATCTGGGTATCGGACAGGCCGCGCCCGAATCCGAAGGAACCTCGTGCCTACGAAAGTTGTTGCGCGAGTTCAACACGATCGCCATGGCAGACCTTCGAAAGCCGACGAGCGTGCCTGCCGCTGTGCTCCTCGCAGATGTTCGCACCCTGTGTGATCAGATCTCGGCTTTCGATCAGAGTTTGGCCCCGTCCGCACATGCGCGTGTGGTCGGAGACTTCTGCACCGCGACAGGGCGGCACAGCGCCCGGCGCGCACTCGAGCGCTCGGTCTGGTCAGGGTTGGTAGCCAACCTCGAGGCGAGCCGAGACGTACTGACCGCTATCGCGGGTACCCGCGGTGAGCAGCTGGTTCGAGAGAGGACTTTGTGTCGGTACGAGGCCGTCGAGCAGATCAACGACGGTATCTCGGCTACTCGTCCGGAACGCACCCGGCTCGGCGCGAACGCCATCCTCGTGACGCCGACCCTGGGCTACTTTGGCGCCGTGTTCGGGGAGATGGGCGACCTCGATCGCGAATATGTCGAGGCGATCGAAGATGGTTCGCTGGTGGACGCTTTCGACTCGGCCGCCCTGCTGGTCCGGCTCCAGAACGATATCGGGACTCCCCTGCTGCTGATGTCCCCCGACCGGCGGCTCGCGTTGTTCGCGAAGCTTCGTGCTCGTCACGCGGATGAGTGCCCGGACGTGGCAGCGCTGGTGCGTGCCGCAGCCGACGACCCGGCCTTCAATCGATTCCGGAAGGACCTGCTCAACGGTGAGTTCAACCTGTGCCTGCACGATCTCGAGCGGCGCGGCGGGCTGGACGACGGGCTCTGCGCGCTACTCGATGACCTGGACTACTACGGCGACCTGTACGCGATGCAGCACAGGAGGCTCGAACACCAGCTGACAATGCTCGCCCGGCGGCTCAGAGATCGCCGGATCATCGAATTGACCAGACGCTTCGTCGTCTTTCACGAGGAGCTGTACCGGCACCGCTACGATTCGTTGGCAGGCGACTATGCGATCTGAAATGCTCGCTGCCACAGTGCCCGACGCGCCTTGGCGCCTGCCCGTCGTGGGTCACCTGCCCGCTCTGCTGCACGATCGGCTCGCCTTTGTGACCGCTGCGTCGCGGGTGGGGCCGGTGGCGGCGGTGTCGTTGGCCGGCACGGACGCGTTTCTCATCAATGATCCAGCGTTGGTACGCAGGGTGCTGGTCGATGACGTCGCTTCCTTCGGCAAGGGAATTCAGTATGAGAAGCTGCGCATTCTTCTGGGTGAGTCCGTGTCCACCAGTTGTGGTGTCGCCCACCGCGATCGCAGGCGAGCCATGCAGCCGGCGTTCCAGCGGGGCATGTTCGACAGCTACGCGGCGCTGATTCGGCGGGAGACTGACCGGTTGGTTGACCGGTGGCGGGTCGGTCAGGAGGTGCTGATCGATGACGAGATGCGCAAACTGTCGTTGTCGATCGTGACCGGGGCAATGTGCTCGGCCGAGCTTGATCCGGCGGCGATTGCCGTCATTCAACGCGACCTACCGACCGTGATGCGTGGCGTGGCGTGGCGCGCATTGGTCTCCTCGCCCGCGCTCGAGCGACTGCCGATTCCCGCAAACCGTCGCTTTCGTGCGGCGAACGCACGGCTGCGTCAGATCGTGATGACCATGGTTCAGAGCCGGCCTCCTGTGCGGGACGACCGGCGCGACTTGCTGGGTGTTCTTCGAACTGCGGGCGCGGACAGTTCCGGAAGTCGACCGAGCGATGATCAACTCCGTGACGAACTGGTCAATGTCCTGTTCGCCGGCACAGAGACGACAGGCAACGCGCTGGGATGGCTCTGGCATGCCCTGGCCACACACCCCGAAGTCGGAGATCGGCTACGAACCGAATCCGGTTCGAGCGGTCTCGAATACGCCTATCGTGTGGCGCGCGAGACACTACGCCTGTACCCACCACCGTGGTTGATTTCGCGTCGGACGGTACGGCCGGTGCGCGTCGGCGCCTACGCGTTCCCCGCAGACGTGCACATACTGTTCAGTCCATATGCTATCCACCGCCATCCGGACAACTTCCCTGCGGCTGTGTCTTTCGACCCGGACCGATGGCTGCCCGGCCGCATGGTCGACGGCAGCAGACACTCGTTCCTGGCGTTCGGGGCGGGGCCCCACAATTGCATCGGAGAAGGCTTCGCGCTACTGGAAATAGCCATCGTGGCTACGCGGATCGCATCACGGTATCGGCTCACGCCACGTGGCAAAGCGCGAGGGAGTGCCCTGGCGACTCTGACGCCTTTGCGGCTCCGCATGGTTGTGGAAGAGGTTTAGAACAAGACGGCATGCGGGAATCGGCGGTCACAGGCTCACGCTGCGCGAGTCCGTGCCTCGCATGTCGGCACGGCCGACCGGTCAGGGACTTCCCAGTAGTGGCGGTCGTTACCCGATTCCTGAATGTTGTTCGGGTCTAGCCTCTGTGAAGAAATACTCGGGGATGCGGTTCGCAACCTCCCTGAAAACTTGCGACGGAGGTACGCGTGACGGTCTCGGCTATCGATCGCTACCGAATCGGAAGAAATCCGCAACCGCCCGTCCTTGTCGCTGAGCAGTTGGACTCGTTCATTGCTGGAATGCGCACGGAGTCACCCTATGTCCTGGGTTTTCCCGGAAATCTCGACTTCAGCTACAGCAGGTTCGGCGGTCTGCTGGACATACTCACGAACAATGTCGGCGACCCGGGCAGTGACGAGAAATCCGGAATCAGTTCCAAGGCAATGGAGCGCGCGGTCGTCGAAGCCACCGCTGAGCTCGCAAACGCACAGGCAGAAGCGACTTTTGGCTACGTTGCGAGCGGTGGGAGCGAGGCGAACCAATTCGGGCTCGATCGCGGCTGTACCTACTTGCCTGACGCCAGGGTGTTCTGCAGCTCCGCGACGCATTACTCGGTCGTCAAGAATGTCAGGTTGATGCGCCGGGAGCTGGCGATTCTTCCCGCCGACCAGCTGGGACGCATGGACGTCGCTGCTCTGGAGCGCGAATGTCGAAAAGACCGCGGTCGGGGCGCGGTGGTGGTGGCGAATGCCGGCACGACCATGACGGGTGCGATCGACGACGTCGCGGCGGTTGTCGAAGCCGCCGGATCCGCGGGGCGGGTGTACGTTCATCTGGATGCCGCCTTGAGCGGATTGATCCTGCCGTTCACCGAACAAGCGTCCTCATGGGGCTTCGCCCATCCCGCTGTCGGCAGTCTCGGCATGAGCATGCACAAGCTATTGGGAATGCCCGTGCCGTGCGCGGTAGCGTTGTGCCGCACGGAGTTCGTTCAGGCTCCCCCGGTCAGCGAGTACATCGGAATCACCGATTCCACACTGAGCTGTTCACGTAGCGGGCTGGCGGCATCGCTGATCTGGTATGCGATGGCGGTCCGAGGAGCAATTGGGTTGGAGCGCACAGCGCACAGCGCGTTGAAGCGTGCCCAGTACATTTCGGATCGATTGGTCGACCTCGGACTACGAACGCTGGTCAACCCGAACTCGATCATCGTCGTATTCGATCGACCGGCTGAATGGATCTGCCGCAAGTACCACCTCGCGACCGAAGCGGACGTGGCGCACATCGTCGCGCTACCGCACATCACCTCGGAGGTCATCGACGAGTTGTGCGACGATCTCGCGAAGTCCCGCGCGCGTCTGCGCGGCACGGGTGCCGACCCGTACAGGGTCGATCATCACACTGCTGTGTGACCGTATCGCCAGGTCCGGGCGATACGGTCATTCGCCGCACCGCGGTTGAGCGTTCCGCTCGTCCGGCAACACGCACGAGCGCTGTTGCCGATTTCACTAGTGGGAGTAGTCCATTGATCGAATTGTCCACGACCTCGGCCGGCCAGGTATCCGACCTGCTGGCGGCGGGCGCGGTGTCCTCGGTCGAGCTCGTGCAACAGGTGCTCGCTCGGATGGAGCAGGTGAATCCGCTGGTGAACGCCGTGGCCAATACGCGTGCCGAGCAAGCTCTGCGGGAAGCGGCGGCGTCGGATGAGATGCGTGCACGCGGCCGGACAGCGGGACCCCTGCATGGTGTTCCAGTCACGGTCAAAGAATGCTTCCATGCCGCCGGACTGCCCAGCAGTTGGGGCAATCCCGCCTTCGCCAACGCTGTGGTCGACGCGGACTCGGCTGTGGTAGCACGACTGCGGGCTGCGGGGGCGATTCTGGTCGGCAACACCAACCTCGCTTTCATGCTGGGCGACTTCGGCCAATGCGCGAACGAGGTGTACGGAGTGACGGCGAATCCGTGGGATCGAACACGCTCCCCCGGTGGGTCTTCGGGGGGCTCCGCCGCCGCGGTGGCTGCCGGGCTGAGTTTTCTGGAGTACGGCTCCGACGTGGCCGGCTCGATTCGGATCCCAGCAGCGTTCTGTGGGGTGTATGGACTCAGGCCAACTGTTGGGACCACGCCGCTGTCGGGCTTCGGCCTGCCGGGGCCCACCGGACCGATCAGTGAGTTGAGCTATCCGATTTCTGTAGGTCCGATGGCGCGCTCCGCGAGTGACCTTCGACTCGCGCTGCGAGTGACGGCGGGTCCTGAAGGTTCAGCCGCCCATGCCTACCGGTGGAGTCTGGCCCCATCTCGTCGTGAGCGCCTCGCGGATTTTCGGGTGGGAGTCGTACTGGATGATCCCGGCTGTCCGGTCAATGATGATCTCGCTGAGCCGTTGTCGGTCCTGGTCGAGCGGCTCGGGACAGCAGGAGCGACCATCGTGCACGGTTGGCCGCCCGGGATCGACCCGGCTGCGGTCTATCGCGCGTTCGGCGGTCACCTCGAAGCATTTCTGGCGTTCCAGACGGGTACCGGCTCCCTGGGGGATCTCGTGCAGCACGAGCAGGTCCGTATGGCCGCCCGCGCCGCCTGGGACCGCCATTTCGCGGATATCGACGTCCTGGTGTGCCCGGTGAACTTCACGGCGGCGATCCCGCTCGACGATCTTCCGATGGAAGAACGAACGATCGGTAGTCGCTCGTACTTCGAGCAGACCTTCTGGATCTCGCAGCCCTCTCTCGCGGGTCTGCCAACGGTGGTCGCTCCGGTCGGACACACTGCGGCGGGTTTGCCTGCCGCAGTGCAGATCATCGGTCCGATGCATGAGGACGACACGGCCATCACCTTCGCGGAGTTGCTTGCCGAACTCACCGGTGCTTATCAGCCACCGCCGCTGTAGGCGGCGGCGGAGCGCCCACGTACAGATTGCATCTCACCGTGCGCTGGTGGCCTCGAGCGCACGGCATGGGACAGGGACGGAGGTAGCCTGCCGTATGGATACTGCGGGTGCGGTTCTGACGACGTTGCGGGCGCACGCCAGCGCTGACGAACAGGTCAAGATCCGCCGTCATTTTCCGCACGATGACCCCGTCATCGGCGTTCGTATGAAGACGACCTTCGACACGGCGAAGAGTAGCGTTTCTATGCCACTCAACGAGGTCGATGCTCTCCTGATTCGTCCCGAATACGAGGCACGCCTGTGTGGTGTGTGCATCCTCGACTTCAAGGCACGTTCTGCCCGGATTACCGAAAACACCCGCCACGAACTGTATATGAAATACCTACAACGACATGACGGGATCAACTCCTGGGACATGGTGGATCGCGCCGCGCCGCGTGTGATCGGACGATTTCTGTTGGACAAACCGCGAGATCCGCTGTTCACGCTGGCGAGGTCTTCGAATCCCTACGAGCGGCGGACCGCTATCACCGCACCGCTCTACTGGGCTCGGTACGGGACCGCGGACCAAGTCGGTGACCTGTTCGCGCTCGCGGAGGTCCTGCTGTCGGACACGGACCCGCTCGTTTCCAAGCCGGTCGGCATAGCACTCAAGTATGCCGGCCTCCTCGACCCACCGGCTTTGACCAAATTCATGACCACTCACGGCGCTTGGATGCAGCGCGCCACGCTGCGCTATGCGACGGAGAAGCCGACGGCCCGATAGTAGTCACTCCCCACGGATGGCTTGGTCATCGACGACTCGGTAACCAGTCAGACCAGCAGGACCGTCACGCCCGCGACAGCAAGCAATGCTCCCAATAGTTGTGGGGTCCGGACCGTTTCGTGAAAGTAGCGTATTGCCAGCATCATAGTGATCGCCGGGTAGCACGCGGACGCGGACGTTACTACCGCACCGGCGGCCGAGTCGTATGAAAGCCCGAGGACGATGGCGGCGTCCGCGACAACCTGTAGCAGGCCCGCAGCAATAACGGACGGTGTGAGCAGCGCCGCGGCCCCACCGGTCGCTGGGCGACCGCTCTCGATGCGAACGTAGAAGGCGATTGCGCCGAGTATCAGTGTCACCGTGCAGACTTCGACCAGAACCACTGCCTCCCACCCGCTGGTCTCCACTGCACTGTCGAGTAACGCATAGCCTCCTCCCCACAACACCGCGGTCGTCAAGGCAAGAACTGGGCCCGCACCGAATCTTAGCCCGGAGGTGGACGAACGCTGGATCTCCGCGGCGATAACCACGCCTGACAGGATGAGTCCGACCGCCGAGACGTGGGTCAGCGTGAGGTGTGCATCGAGCGTCGTGACGCCGATGAGAACGATGACCAGCGGGTACATCGCCCCGAGAGGGCTCACCAGTGCCACCGGTCCGATATCGAAAGCCCTGTACAGACAGACGCCCCCGACGGCGATCGCGGTGCTGCCACCGAAAACCTGCACCATCGCGGCGGTATCGAGTTCGGGAACCGTGCCGACCGCGAACAAGTACCAGGTCGATACCGCTGCCAGGCACACGACATGGACATACAGTGCGGCAGTGACCGGACCGAGGCGTTTGGTGGCCGTGGCGCCGAAGAAGTCGCCCAAGCCATATCCGCACGCGGCGGCCACACCCAGAAAGGCCGCTATCTGCATTGTGACTGTTGCCTTTTCGCGCGAGTCTCCAGAGCCTTGCGGTCGATCTTGCCGGTCGCACCGATGGGTAGCGACGGCAGAATCTCGAGCCTCGCGGGTGTCATCAGTACCGGAAGCCGCGTGTGAAGGTAGGCCGCCACAGCGCTCGCATCGAGAAGCTGACCGTGGTCGGGAACGAGATAGGCAACCAGGATGCCGTCGGCGCCTGCGGAATGTGCGCGGACCACGACCGCTTCGCGGACCGCGGGACAGCGCAGCAGTATTTCTTCGATCTCGTTGAGCTCGATGCGCAGTCCGTTCACTTTGATCTGGTTGTCTCTACGCCCTTTCCACACCAGGACCCCGTCCGCGCGTCGTACAGCGAGGTCTCCGGTCTTGTAGACCCGCGGGCCGCGTTCGCCGTCGTGGTGTAGCCGGCAGAATTGTCGCGCGGTCTGCTCGGGGAGTCGGTGATAGCCACGTGCCAGGCCCGGGCCCGCGATGCAGAGTTCGCCTACCTGGTTCGGTGCCGCCGGTGCTCCTGCCTCGTCCACGACATATATCTCGGCGCCGGCGACGGCGGTTCCGATCGGCATGACGGGTTCGTTGCTCAGGTCGTCCTGCCAGGCGGTGAAATAGCAGGCCGTCGTGATTGTCGATTCCGTGGTGCCGTAGGCGGCTACCCACTGTGCGTTGTCCGCGCCGACGACGGCCTTCCAGCGAAGAAAGGTGGCGCTCAGTATCTTGTCGCTTCCCACGACGAGCAGTCGAACGGACCGAGGAAGCGGCTGGTGGTGCTCGTGCAGGTGGTCAACCCAGCGATGCCACAGCGGCGCGGGCAGGTTGAGCACGGTATAGCCGCGGGCGGTGATCTCGTGGCCGAGTTCGTGGACGTCGTCGAGATTGCGGGACACGATCAACGTGCATCCCGAGATCAGCGCGGGGAAGATTTCTTCCGCGACCACGTCGAAAACCAGCGAGGCCATGAGCGGAATTCGGTCACCGGGTTTCAACGCGAATTGTCTGCTGAACCATTGGGCGTGGTTACGCAAGGCGGAGTTCGTGATAAGTACGCCTTTAGGCCGACCGGTGCTCCCGGAGGTGAACGCGATGTATGCGAGCACGTCAGGGCCGACGGTGCTCGTCCTGGCCGAGGGATACCGGGGTTGGTGCAAGATTTGTTGCAGCGCAACGCATTCGATGTCATCGAGCACCTCGGGAGCGTTCGTTTCGGTCAGGACGAGCAGAGGGTTCGCATCCTGCGTCATGTGCCGGAGCCGCACTGGAGGTTGTTGGGCGTCCAAGAGCAGGTAGGCGCCGCCGGCGCGCAGTATTGCCAGGACACCGACCACGCTCGCCAGGGACCGTTCCATGTAGCACCCGACGATGACCTCGGGTCCGACGCCGCGGTGAACCAAGTAGTCCGCCAGGTGTTCCACCGCGGACAGGAGCTCGCCGTATGTACATGTGTGCTCGCCCTCGACGACGGCGACCAAGTCCGGGGAAGCCGACGCCTGGAGTACGAAGAGTTCGGCTACATTACAGGACTCGCGGTATGTGGGTGAGGTCCTCGTCGCCGCGTCAACCGCAGGCATAGAGTTGTTCCTGACTCCCCCGAGTTGATTCGGACGCCTGTGAATCGACGACACCGCCATTGCGAACTGCGGGTTTCGCGTGGGGGGATTCGGCAGGTGACGCCAGCGTTGGTCGCGGGTGTGTTGGCCGGTGGCCTCGTCCACCGGCCATCACACCTAACTGGCGTTCGGCGTGCGTTGTCGCTCGAGTTCGCGACGCAGTGCCTCGACGTCACGTTGTAGCGCCTGCACACACACCAGGAGCACGCCGACGGCATCGACACCGTATATGACCTTCTCGTCGTCTCCGAGCCCGAAAGCGGCCATCCAGTCCTGCGCCATGGGGCCTAGATGGTTCACCTGCTGAGGTTCCCACTCGTATCGCCATGTGCTGATGGGCAAGTCGACCACCTTGGCGAGAATGTCGTAACCGTTGACCGCGTCGGCGACCGCGACTTGTGCGACAGCGTCGGCGCAGCGCGGCCGCCGGAATCCCCGGAACTGTCTCAACGGTCCCATCGCACAGTGACGATGTCGCGCTTCACAGTTCGGTCACTGAGCAGAGCGGCGGCCGCGTTACCGCAATTCAGTACGGTCAACGCGACCCCGGTCGCGAGGACCGTAGCGAAGCCGAAGGCAACCCTTTTCATCAATTTCTCCTTGTTCGAATTTTGATGATGAGTGCCAATTGTCGCCCCGACGACGACGCGGACTCTTCCCCACGGTGGCGATAGTCGTGCACGTGGCCCTGGCGGACCCTGCGCTCTTCGTTCACATGTGGCGGCCCGCGTTGCCGAGCCCGCGGCTTCCACCTGTGGGGGCAGTGTTCCCAGCAGTGACACGGCGGGCGTCAGCTGTATCACTACCATCGCCGTGTGCTTCGTACCGGAGTTGAACCGTTGCGCTCCAATGCTTTATCGACGTCGACAATCCCTCGACCACTTGTACGCTGTCCTGCCCTGCACAGGAACGGTGGGTGATCGAGTGAGGTTGCATTCTGCCGAATTCGCTGCCGGCGTGCATCGCCACTTTGCCGAGATGCAGCGAGCCCACGGCGCGGCGATTCGGGTCGAGGTCGCCGCAGCGGTGCCGGCGACATTGGTGATCGGGTATCGCGAGGCGTTGCGCGTGCTGAGCGACTCCGAGCATTTCCCCGCAGATTCTCGCGTATGGAAGAGCTTGCTACCGAACGATTGCCCAGCCCTGCCGATGATGGTTTGGGGAACGGCCGCGGCGAATATGGAGGAATCTGCTCGGGCACGTGCGGCGTACTCCGCCGGCATCGAGAGCATCGATCTTTACGCGGTGCGCGCAGCCGTCGAATCGGCAGCGATCCCACTGATCAACAGCTTCTGCGAGACGGGGGGTGCGGACCTTCTCGCGCAGTACGCCCGGCCGTTGACAACGCGAGTTTTGCATCAGCTGATGGGTTTTCCGATGGAATCACGGGACCGCTTGCCGATCGTGCCCACGTCCGCCTCCTCTGCGAACCTGAACGGTGAAACGTTCGAGCACACGCTCGCCACGCTCGTCTTGTCCAAGCGCCGCAGTCCGGGCGCGGATCTGACGTCCAACCTCGTAACGCATCCTGCCGGATTCGAGGACGCGGAGATCGTCGAACAGCTCATGAAGTTGTACATGATGGGGGCGGAACCGACCTGCAATCTGATAGTGAACACGCTTCTTCTGATGTCGACAGACGGACATTTTCATGACGAGTTGCTCAGCGGAACACTGTCGGTCCGTGATGCCATCGACAAAGTACTGTTCACAGATCCCCCGCTGATGAACGGCTGTCCTCGTTTTCCGCGCCAACCACAGATTGTCGGCGATGTATGGGTCCCAGCGCACCAACCAGTATTGGTCAGTCCGACCGCCTGCAACAACGACCCCGCCGTCGGCGGGGACCGTACCGGCAATCGATCTCATCTTGCCTGGGGCGCGGGTGAGCACGCCTGCCCGGCTCGCACTGTTGCCACGCTCATCGTGCAGGAAGCGCTGGATCAGCTGCTCGACGCACTTCCTGAGATAGAGCTGGCGATCCCGGCCGGGGAACTGGTGTGGCAGGCGAGCCCCTTTCACCGCGCTCCCGTCGCGATCCCGGTGACCTTTCCGCCATCTCGTCCATTGCCGGATCCCTCAGGAGCCGAACCCCGGTGACCAACCCGCAGACGAACAGCACAGTCGAAACCGGAATCGCGTACGCACCCGTCGAGGCTCTGGGGCCCCGAATCGCGCTGTACACACCCGAGTTCGCCGCGGACCCGCATCGGGTGTACCAGCGAATGCGGGGCAGGTACGGCTCCCTGGTGCCGGTCGAGCTCGCACCGGGGGTCCCGGCAACCCTCGTTATCAAGTACCACACCGCCGTGCGCATTCTGAGCGATCCCGCGCGTTTTCCAGCCGACCCGCGAACCTGGCAGGCACAGATGCCCGAAGGGCTGGCGATCATGCCGATGGTCGAGTGGCGCCCCAACGCGCTTCGCTCGGACGGCGCGAACCATGACCGGTACCGTACCGCGACAGTCAACGCGCTCGCCGGTCTGAACGTGCACACGATCCGTGCCGCGGTCGAACCGATCGCGATTCCATTGATCAATACCTTCTGCACCAGGGGTCGAGCGGACATTATCGCCGAGTACATTCTGCCGCTGGTCTTTTCGACCATCAATTCGATGCTCGGGTGCCCCGCGCACATCGGTGAGCGGGTAGCCGCCGCGAGTGCGGCGATGTTCGAAGGAGTGGACACCGCCACGGTCAACACGATGCTCAATCAAGCGTTGCTGGAGTTGTCTCGGCTCAAGCGCTCGAGACCCGCCGACGACATCACTACGCGTCTGATCGAAGATCCGGCCCGCCTGAGCGATCAGGAGATGATCCATCAGCTCGTGACCCACTACTCCGCAGGCGTGGAGATACCTCAAAACCTGATTGCCAACACCCTGCTGCTGATGTTGAGCGACAGTCGATTCGCCATCGATGGTGACGGCTTCGCGCCCACGACCGGTGCCGCGATCGACGAGGTGTTGGCAGTGGACCCACCATTGGCGAACTACTGCTTGTCATACCCGCGTCAACCGGTCTTGGTCGACAAGGTGTGGGTGCCGGCTCACCAACCCGTGATCATCAGTATGGCCGCTTGTAACAACGATCCCGAAACGAACAACGGCCAGTTCTCGCGCAACGGTTGGAACCTGGCGTGGAGTGCGGGACCACATTCGTGTCCCATGCAGGCACGTACCGTCTCGGTGCTCATCGCGCAAGAAGCCATCGACCAGCTCTTCGATGCTCTGCCGGAGATGCGGTTGGCGGTGCCTCTCGACGAGCTGGTCTGGCGTCCGGGACCTTTTCATCGCGCGTTGGCCACGCTGCCCGTGATATTTCGTCCGTCTCCGGCTCTGAACCCGAGATAGTAGACGAACCCACACGTTGGTCGGTGGGCGGATGTGCCCACCGACCAAGCGAATGTCGCTGGAGCGGAAGTTCCCAACGCTGGGAGGTGATGACTATCGACAGCTGAATACGGTGTAACGGCCGAGTGATGTCCCGCTCACGGGACGGCCACCCACTGGCTCAGCGCCGACACCGATTGAGGGGGCACCGAGTTGACCGACTCCGAGTGGGGCGCGGTGCTGGCGCATGTGCCCTGGTTGCGGGACGCCGAGCCCTTCGACCGCGGCGGATGGCGCGGGAGCACCGTGCAGATCCGTGACAGTCTCAACGACCACAAAGTCTCGTTCGTGGCGAACGGTCCCGAGGTGACACTGACAGTCGGCTCACCCCCGGATCAAACCGCGCGCGAGCGATTTCATTCGATCTTGCAGGCGCAACCGGACGGCATCTGGCGTGAATCGGTGGCGCAACTCGGTTCCGGGGACAATGCCCGACAGCAATGGCCACCACCCGCATGGGAATGGACCGAGCCCACCCCCGGCCAGGCACGAACGCCGTTGCGGAAAATACCTCGTGAATGGCACAGCACATGCCGCCGGGGCGACGCCCGTGACAGCGTCGTCGCGCTCCGTGATTCGCTGTGCTCGGTGATGCGCGACGGGCTCGGCATGGACGTTGACCGGCTTCGTTTCAGCCTGTGGAACAGGACCGGTCCACTCCCCGATCGGCTGTGGGGCGACTTCTGTACTGCGTTGCCGGACAGGCCCACCGCCCGGTGCGCCACTCAACTGTGCTCGGGTTGGCAAGATTTCGCAGACCGGTTGACATGGACACTGATGACGTTCCCGACGGGTGGAGTTCTGGTTCTGCGCTCACCGCCCGAGATGGTGAATTCGGGGCTGGTGCAGCTGACGAAAGGCGATGTCTCGACCTCGCACGCGGTGCTGTACAGCTACCACGACACATCGTCACAGGTGTGGTCACATATGACCGACATCGGTTGGTGGTATGCGCCTCGCTTTGCGCCCGATGTGCGAGGCTCGAACTGGATCGATCCAACCGAGTACACACACCTCGCGCCTGCTCATCATGATGTCGCGGAACGGACGGTTGCGACATTCCGGGACGTGCTGGGCGTAGGCCACCCACGGCAGTTGAGCTGCTTTACATTCATCGAGCCGCCGGGTGATTGTTCTTACGTCGCTGCTGAACTCGGACTACCGGTGCGCGCGGAGTGGTAGCAACACCGGCACCGTGACAGCTCGATCACACCGACCCGAGTATGAACCATCGAGTCCGGCCTCTGGCATTCGAGTGCACGAGCGCACCGAACCACCCGTGCCCGCGTCGGCGGTCCGGACGGCGGACGCGTAACTTCGCGCGAAAGCCTCCAGTGGCGGGAAATCTGTAGCGGTGCACGAGAATTCGACGAGTGGTGTCGATTCAGTACTACTTTTCTCTTGGGTTGACCGACCAAGAGGCCGTGCATCGGGTCCAGGATACGGTGCGGTTCCTTCTCGGCTGTAGGGTTGCACCGTCGGAGTGCGAACTCGACACAGGCCGACGGGTCGAGGCCGGACGTGCGGTGAACGAGCTCGAATTGACGGTGCTGATGGCTTCGGCGATCGCGAACATGAACACTGCCACCGGGATTCCCCAACAGCGCGTCACTCCCATGCTCGGGCTCGACTGGGCAAGCGCCTGGGCATGGTCGCGGCCGCTGCAATGCCCGCACTGCGATAGCGGCAACGACGACTTCGACATGTTCGAATGGTTGTACAGCGGGGTCGAGGTGTCAGCGGACTGCCCCACATGTGGATTCACCGGGCTCATCGGCGACTGGAATCTCGAACACTCGATGCTCGCGATGACGAATTGCTGTGTAGCCCTGCGTGGTTGGCCGATTCTACCAGAGGATGCCGCAGAGGTCCACGTACAGGCATTGCGGTTGATCGGCGACCGTTCACGCTATCTGCGGGGTGGTTTGTGAGCCCGGTCCATGCCGCGACTGCCCTGACGGTTCGATTCCCCGGCAAGAATCATTGCCGGCACGGCGACATTGAATTCGTATTCCCAGCAACGAGAGCTTTCGACGCGGGTGATAGATGGTTGTGGCCACCTACACTCGCCCGATGATGGCGCGAACCCCGTGGCAAGGTGATCAGCCGGGCGACAAGGCCACAGCGGATTCGACGAGCGTGGAGCGACGGTCCTTCAGCGCGATGTCCTCGACTGCGTTGATGCTCACGCTTCGGGTCGGCGGGGCGTGCGCGCTGACCGGGATGAGCGGATTGGCAGCGTTGCTGCTGCTGTTCCAGCCGTGGTTGGTAGCCTCCGGGCCGAACGGGACGGCCGAAGCGAACGCCTTCGGCCGAATTGACGCTACGACCGCGTACTTGACGGTGTTTTCACAGCAACGAGCTGGGATGGCGCCCATCGCCGGTGTCTGGGGATTGCTGGCGGCCGCGGCGATCGTTGTCAGTTGTCTCGTCGCCGTGGCCGGAATCAGTTTACGAAGCGAACTGGCCGCGCGCATTTCAGCGCTGTGCGCCGGGCTCGCCGCGGTGTTGGTCATGATCACACTGGTCTACATCAACAGCAAAGGGCCCGAGCTGAGAGCCATGACCACACGCTCATACGACATGGGCGGACATCTGGGTTCGGTAATCGCGTGGGCGATGGGCAAGGGACGTTTACCGTTTCCAGGGGTGGCCGGCCCCTCATCGTATGGGAGCGCTCGACTGACTACCTACGCTCTGGCAGCGGGTGCCCTGGCAATTCTCTCGGCCATGTCGGCGATTTCGCACTGGTGCCTAATGCATCCGCATTTCCGTGTTGCCACGCGGCGACGGTTCCTGGATGCGCGCCGTCGGCGGATGTGAGGGCGGCACGGATCAGAGGGGCTGCGCTCGACAGTGCTCGAAGGCCGAGCGATAGGTCGCACCAGGGCAGGCCTACAGCAGTACGCCGAGGATAGAACTTCCCATGCTCAGTGCCAGACCGAGAAGCGGAAGTATCGTGCGCAGATCAGGGGCCGAGGAACCACTGGGAAGCATGAATATCCTTACGTGTGCGGCGAACTCGCGAACGGGGCGGCCAGGACCGGTCGAGGTTGGTTCCGGTCCTGGCCGTATCTCCCACTGCTGCCCGCCCGCGTCCGGCACCATGCGCGTGTCAAGCGTAGGAGGGCACGTTCAGTGTGGAGTATTCCCGGGAGAGGGGATTCAACTCGACCCAGACGCCTCGGAAGTGGGCTGTTCGTCGATTCGGGTAGCTGGACTCGGGGGGATGAACCGGTTGATGTCCTCGCGGTTGGCTATCGATAGTTTGCGGCGAATCGCGAGAACTTGAGCGTCGATCGTACGGAGTGACTTTCCGCGATGTGCCGCGATCGCACTGTTGGTCCAGCCCTCGGCGATGAGTAGCGCCACCTCGGTCTCGGTCCGCGACAGCAGGTTCCACCGCCTGAGTGCGCCTTGCCGGTGCTGCGGACTCACCGGGTCCGGAAGTTCGACGAAACCCAGAACGTAGCGTTGTAACTCGTCGTTTTCCGGCTTGAACGCTGCACCCTGTGCGGCTGCGCCGGCGAAAGTGTGTGGACCGAGGGTCGCGGTCGCGATGTCGATGGCTTGGCGTATTTCACTGGCGACCAACGTGGTGCGCTCCGGCGCGATTCCCATGAGCCGGTGCAGCCGGGCCAGTCCTGAGTGGATGCGCGCGATACGGAGGGCTGTCGACGTCGCGGCTACCGACCGGGGGTGGTCGGCAATACTGTAGGTCAGCGCCATCATGTAGTAGTGGATCAGCCAACTCGCCGTCCACCGATCATTCGCGGCGACGATGTCAGGCAGTGTGTCGAGGGCATACTCGGCTGCTCTCGCCGGGTCACCGTGTCGTGATTGGGCAAGGATCCATGCAAGCTTCGCCCACCAGTGCGCCCAGATCGCGCCGGCGCGGAGTGTCCGGTCGAGGTGATGTCGAGCGATGGTCAGTGCGGCATGGGGCTCACCGACCACGCACGTGGACAGTACTTCGAACAATTCGCTGCGCGCCGCACCGGCCGAATCCCCGATGGCGGCGAACTTTGTGCGTGCGCGTGTGAAGGCGGGGATCGCTCGGGCATCCAGCTTCATGGTCATTAGTTCGAGGGCGAAAGTGAACTCGACCGGGGCGGGCAGCCCCACATCGATGTCGGCGCTCGCGCGCCAATCGTGGTGAGCAACGGTGAGCGTTGGGCACGCGGCAACACACTGGTCGAGCAAACGGGCGGTATACGCGCTGCGCCCCTGCCACACCGCCACCCATGCGACGGAGGCGGTCGCATCGATTCGCAGGGCAAGCGGCAGCCTGCCCCCGGCGGCGGCGACTCCCAGGGCCGCTTCGGTGAGCGCGGTGATCGTGCGATTGGCGCCGGTGACGAACGGTATTCGCAATGACATAAGGGCGGCAAGGGATTCGAGTGTGACAAGCGCGTCGGCGGGGTCGTCGATACCTGTCTCGAGGCTCATCAGGATGTTGTTCCATGAGCTGCGCATCCACTCGAGCCACCGCTGTTCGTCACGGCCGAACCACGTCGCGTGGCCGACGATGATCCTGTCGCGATAGTAGCGGCGGTGGCGAGCACGAAGTGCCCGCACGGTGACCAGAGCCGGCTGTCGCTGTTCTAGGCGCTCGCGAGCGTAGAGCCGAATGCTCTCGAGCATGTAGTACCTGTTGATGGGACCGCTGGTGTCGACGGAGACGAGTGAACGGTCCACGAGCCGTTGGAGGAGCTCGACGATGCTGTCGGCGGGCAGGGTCGATCCGGCGCATACAGCGACCACGGCGTCGAGTTCAACCCCTTTGTCGTGGTTGTAGCCGTCGACGGCTTCGCTGCCGGCAGCGAATACCGACAGGTTCTCCAACAGCCGTTTCTCGAGTGGACCGCACAGCTCGTAAGACCACGCGATCGCGTCGGCGATGTTGTTGTGCCGGTCGGCGGGATCGGCGCGCGCGCCGGCAGACCACCCCAATCGCCGATCGGAATCGTCGCCGGTGAGTTCACGCAGGACGTGGGACAGAGTGCGGTACCGCAGTCGCGCCGCGGCCAGCCGAATGAACAACGGGTTTCGGTCGACTCGGCGGCACACTTGGTCGACGAGTGACAGTTGGGTCTGAGTGGGCTCGAGATGGAAACCTGTCAGCTGTGCGCGATGGCAGAACAGCGATCGAGCGTGCTGGTGCGGAAGAGGTTCGACAACGATCGTGCGCTCACCTCGACAGCCGATGGACTGGCGACTGGTTGCCAGTACGGTCACGTTCGGCAGTCGGCGGCGCAGCTCGGAGATGAACGTGTGTGCCGCGTCGATGAGATGCTCGCAATTGTCGAGCACGAGCACGCGGTCGTCTCCGGGGTCATTGGCCAATGCGCTGGATATCGCGTCCCATGGGGAGCGTCCCGAAAGGCCGGCGAGAGCTACGATTCGTGCGACCTCCTCCGCCACGACGTCGGCGTCCGCACCGCGTGGGAGCCTCGCAAGGTTCACCCAGGCGGACGAAAGCGGGGTGGGGCGGCGACGGATCGCTTCGCCGGCCAGCCTTGTCTTGCCGATACCCCCAGGCCCCACGAGCGTCAGCAGCCGGATCTTCGAATTGTCCAGAAGGAGCGCGATACGGCGCAGTTCCTGATCACGTCCGATGAACGAGCTTGTTCCGGGTGAGCCGTGTTCGGCGGGAGGCATCGTTTGTTCTCAATGGTGCGGCGGATAGGGGATACGGGTGAGTTGATCGGCGAGATCGGAGGGCAAGCGGGCGGCTACATCCTGGCGCGAACTGACGGACAGCTTTCTACGGATGGCGGCGACTTGAGCGTCGATGGTTCGGATAGAGCATTGCCGTTCAATCGCAATCGCCCTGTTTGTCCATCCTGCTGCCACCAAGAGCGCGACCTCCCGTTCTGCGGGGGTAAGGTGCGGAACGGGGGGCTCGGGCTGTGGTGAGGTGGCGTCGCTGTCGAGCATCTGCCGCATGAACGGGGCGGGGTGGGTCACGTGCTCGGTGACGAACTCGCGAAGGAGTCGTTCCCCTTCCGCACGCGCGTTGGCCGATTGCGCCTGGCCCAGTACCGCGGCCGCCGCTTCGGTTGCCTTGCCGAGTTCGACCGCTATCACGGGCAGTTCGTCGATCGGCAGGATCCACGGGATCGAGTGTGCCCGCATGGCTCCCGTGAGACGGGCGACTTCGATGGCGGCCATTTCGCGGTCCGAATGGTGCTGATGGTAGGGATAGGTCAGCAGCGAGTGGCGCAGGCTGATGATTCGCGCGACCGCACACCATCGGGCGGTCCAGGGGTCCTGCCCGGAAGGGGTGAACGTCAACAGGGCATTGGTACGGGCGAGCGCTTCGGCCATTACGCCGTTGCGCGCGAGAGCGATCGAATGTGCCATCTCCATCCACACGAGATCCGGTTGGTCTCTCGACGCTTCCGCGTGAAGGCAGGTTCTGGTGTAGCGCTCGCTGACGTCGGGCTCCAGCAGCAGCGCATGGGCGAGCGCGAGAAAGCGCTGGCAAGCAGTGGTTTCGCGGTGCTTGCCGCTACGGGCGTATGCCCGCGCGGCTCGGTGCAGAACCTCGATCGACGCTGAATCCCGGTGGGTGAGCAGCAGTTCCAGGCCCCATGTGAATTCGAGGGCTGCCGGCAGCCCGATGTCGACGCCGGCAGGCGGTGGCCAAGAGTGAGCGGGCACGAATTGTGCCGCCGACGCGCAGAGTGTGGTTCGGGCGTGGACGTAATCACCCTGCCAGAGAGCGATTCGGCTGATCAGGGCAAGCGAGTCGGCGCGTCCAGCGGTCAGCGGAGCAGGCGCGGCAGCCATGGTCTGTCGGAGGAGCGACGCGACAGGGTCGTCGTGAGCCGCAGGTATCCATGTCGAGAACGTGTCAGTGAGGATTTCCAGGCTGGTTTCGTAGCCGTTGGGCTGTGCGCAGGCGGTATCCACCGCGAGTCGCAGATTGCCCCAGGTCTGGCTGCTCCATTGCCGCCAGCTGACTTGTTCGGGCCCCAGGTGGACGCCGGGGACATCACGTGCCCATTGGAAGTAGTAGTGGCAATGGCGTTCTGCCAGCCGTGCGTGCTCGGTGGGCTGACGGGAGAGTCGTCGCGCGGCGAACACCCGCACAGTTTCAGGCATTTGGTAACGGGTTGTGGTTGCATCGGGATCGACGATGAGCAGGCACTTGTCGACAAGTCGATCGAGGCAATCCTCGACCGCTGGGCCGGGTAGTTCGCGATCGGCGCAAACCGCGATGATGGCGGCGAGTTCGATGCCGCTCCCGCCGCCGGGATCTTGAGCGTCGCGGCCGGGGGCGAAGGCTGTCAAACGCTCGAGCAGGATTCGCTGGTCTTCTGTGCAGGTCGACAACGAGTCCTCGAGCACGGCGAGCACACTCGAGTGCCGGGCATCGGTTGGTGCTCGGCCCGGGTGGGTCCAGGTCAGACGCTGATCGGCGGCGTCCCCGCTCAGGTCGCGCAGAATAGTCGCCGCGGGCTGGTGGGACAGCCGGGCCACGGCGATGCGGATGAACAGCGGATTGTGGTCGAGTCGGCGGCAGATCTCGCGGGAAACCACGCGAGAGTCGTTGTCATGGTCCAGGTGTCGACCAACGAACGAGGTTCGGCGCCAGAAAAGCGCCAGGCTGTCGGTGGGGTTGAGTCCGTGTATCCACAGGATGTACTCGTCGAGTCCACCAATCGGTTCGCGGGAGGTGGTCACGATGGTGATACCCGGTGCGAGATAGGACAGCTCGTTGATAAGGCGGTGCGTGGCGGCCAGCACGCTCTCGCATCCATCCAGCACGAGGATCGTCGAGTGAGTCGGTCCCCCTGTTCCGAGACCCCGGGACAATCTTTGCCTGGCGTTGTCCGGCGCGTCGACGGCCGCTTCCAGGGCAGCTGTGACGTGCTCGATCAGCGAGTCGGTGTCCGAGGAAAGGCCTGTCAGGCGTACCCAGTGAGTGAGCCGTCCGTTGCTGGATTGCCGCAGCGCATGAGCGGCCAACGCGCTCTTGCCCACTCCGCCCGGCCCGACGAGGCTGATCAGCCGTGCCGGGCCGGACAATAACAGGTCGAGCTGAGCGAGTTCGGCTTCTCGGCCGACGAACTCACTGGTCGAAGCCGGAACAGCGTCGCCACGTGAGGAAACCGCGGACATACCCAGTGAACGTAGTCCACCGATTCAGTGTTCGCTGGGCAAACGCCAACTGCTCACGCTCACACGACGCGATCCGGTTCCGGTCCTGGTGACCATGTCCGGTGTCGATGCGCCGGTGGTTGCTGATAGTGGACTCGTGCGACGCCGCTGGGGAACGACGTGACATCGATGAGATTCAGCGGCGGCTCTATCCCTGCGCGTGGGAACAGTGAGGTCCCGTGTCCCAGCACTATGGGATGGATGAACAGGTGATAGTCATCTATCAAGCCGTAGCGCATCAACGGTGTAGCAGTTCGAGGACCTCCGAAGACGATAAGCTCCCCCTTCGTCTCGGCTTTGAGGGCAGCGACTTGCTCGATCGGGTTCCCCCGTAGTACTCGGGTGTTCCAGTCGACAACGTCGAGGGTTCGGGAGATGACGAACTTCGGGGTCTTCTTCCAGCATCGCGCGAAGTCGACGTAGAACTCCGAGATCGCGGGCTCCTCGTCGGCTTGTGGCCAGAACGACGCCATCTGCTCGTAGGTGCGCCGGCCGTAGAGGAATGCTTCGGCCGCGCACAAGTCATCCAGGTACGGCTGGTAGAGCTCCTCGTCCACGACCGGCCAACTGACTTTGTCCGCGGAATCGGCGATGCCGTCCAACGACATCTGCATCCACAGGGTCACCTTTCCCATTTCGCCGCCAACCTCCTGCGTTTCGCTTGAGGAGATTGTCGACCGACAGGTCGGCATGGCGCATCAGCAGTGGCCGCGAAGACATACTTAAGTAGCCGTCGGAAGCTATCCGAAACTGCCCGTCGGGGGAATGATCACGACGGCTGGAGGGGCGGGGTACGGCGCGTGCCAGCCGTCGCGCGGGTCGCAGCCGGGTCGCGGAGGGTTGAAGGGCTCGAATCCCTCGTGCCCGCGTCGGTGTCCTCGCCACCCCTCGGGTGCCGCATGATCCTGCGGCCGGGTCCATGCCTCGCTTTCGTTACCGAAGTCCGAATGAGGCGCGAAAGGGTGGGCGCCGGCCGGAGCGATCGCCACGATCAGTGCTCCTACTGCGGTGCCGAGGGTGAGGCCGAGCATTCGGGTCACCGGGCGGGTGTGCTGGATCATTGCGTGCCTTTACATGAAACGGATCCCGGTCCCATCGCCGAGAGAACCAGGACAATGTACCGCCAGATAGTGGTCCGTTGCATAGGTCTCACCGTGGCTGGGAACTCCGCCCGAGCATGCCTCAATCCTGCAGATCGGCCATCTCGATATCGAGCGCGAAGCTCTTCCCGATTTGCCGAGTTATCAACTCCGCGGCCATGGACCCCGGCAGCGAACGCGCGGAGTCCACACGATCGTTGAGTGCCGCACGGTCGGCGGCGGTACGTTCGGACTCCTGGTACGCCTGTACCACCGTGCGGTTGAACAACTCGAAGAATCGCCGCGCAACACGATCACACTCCGCGTTCAGGCGCTCGAGTTCACCGAGCGCCTCGGACATCGATACATCCAGCGCGAGTAGTTGATCGAGCAGTCGAACCAGAGCGGGGTCCGCGACCCGATAGTTGATCGCGTCCAGCGGTTCGAACAGCCCGAGCGCGACAACACGTGCCAGGCCGTTGGGGACATCGCGCAAGCGCTCCTGAAGTGCGATCGCGGTGACGGTGTCTCCAACGGGACGCTCGTCGCCGCTGGCGTCATCCGGGCCCGAATCGGCTACGCCCAGGACCTCACCCAGGCCGTCACCACGGCCCCAGGCCTCCAGCAATTCCCGGATCCCGTTGAGCTTGATGCCGCGTTCGAGCAGTCGACTGATCGTGTGGACCCGATTGAGGTGATCGGCACCGTAGTACCCCGTGCGGCCCTTCACCTGCGGCGGCGGCAGGACCCCGCGCTCGTGGTAAACCCTGAGGCTGCGCACTGTAGTACCGGCCTCGCGCGCGAGTTCGTCGATGGTGTATTCCACGGCCGCCATACCAACAAGGAAACCATATCTATCACGCGGGAACGAGCCTCGGGCGGCGATGACGTCTGATAGCGGGCACATGAACAGTGGCACACGACCCACGCGTCCTCAAGTATTCCCACCGGCGGGAATCCTTCCCTGTTCTGGGAACCCTGGCGTGACCGGTGCCCCTACCCTCGTGCCATGGCCTCGCTGCCTGATGATCGAGTGAGCACTCTCGATCGAGAACACGCTTTGGGTGAGTTGTCGCGCCACCTGGCCGAAGGGCGATTGTCGGTGGCCGAGTTCGACGATCGCTGCGTACTGGCCGCTGTAGCAGAGACTCGCCCGCAGCTGGCCGAGCTGTTCACGGATTTGCCCGCTTTGCAAGGGCGAGCGCCCATTCCCGCAAACCGTCGATATGCGAATGCCCCGCTGGCTGTTCTCGCCTTGGCCGGCGTGATCATGAGCATGGCGACAGGTAGCGGGTTCTGGTTGGTGATTCCCTTGGTGGTATTCGTAGCGGCCGCGGTGCGGCACCGGTGAGTGCCGCTGTCACCACCAGGTTCTGGGGCGGATCTGGTTGGCCAAGTCGACAATTCGGTATCGGTGCCATCGATCAGTGGTGGTCGAGGCCAGGGTACGCAGGCTGCGTTCGAGCTCTCGCCGGAGCCCCGTGGTGGTGAGCGGAACACCGAAGAGCGTGGCCGTGGGCGGACATGCGGTGGATTCCAGCCAGGCGATGGCTGCGCCTACGGTGAGTAGTCGGAGTGGCAGCGCGCGCGGATCAGCGGCGTGTGCGCCGGCACGACGTGCCGCATCATGAATGTCATCCAGGGACAACCGAGTCGGCGGACGAGAGACCAGCAGCAACGCCGCGCTGATTTGCGCTACCGCGAAGTGGCGGGAAGCCTCGGGGACCTCATCGAGGATTGCGACCGCTTCGCTGAGTTCGTCCGCGACGATGAGTTGTCGAACGAGCCCGAACGCAGCGCTGACCACACTGCGGTTGGTGCGCCAGACCATGCGATAGAAGGTCGCCGCCACGGTGACCCAGCGGTCGCGCTCGTCTGCGCGTGATCGGTGGTGCACGATCAGTTCTGCAGACACCGCCATCGCGAGCGCCGCTGTGATCTCTCCGGGCAGACAGCCGTACACGACGTCGAAATGCTCGTGGGCGCGGTGATAGTCCTGTTCCAGCAACGCGGTAATCCCTTGGTACCAGGGCAGGCGCCAGTCCGGGGATGCCCCATCCAGGGTGGCGAGCGCCGCTTCGGCACTATGCACGTCATTGAGCTCGAGGTGTGCACGCAGGGCGACGAGAGTGCTTTCGTGGTCGTACGACCACGGCGGGGAAATCGTCCCATCCCGAACCCGGACGCGATCCTGTCGCAAGGTGTCGAGTGCCTGGTTGGGCTGGGAGTACAGCAGCGGGGCCAGCAGATCATGGCTGGGGTCCTCTGGATCTATCAAGGGGACCGGCAGCGCGTTGGCGACTTCGGACGGGCTCAGCAGGGGTGTGTGCGGCTGGCCGGCTCGTATGCCCTCGAGTGGACTCAGAAGAGTCGTGATCCCGAATTCCCCGCGGTGGGCCCCGAATTCGAGGGTTGCGCGAGGGTGTTCGCGTCCGGTGTCTTCGGCAAGGATTACCCGCAGGACGCCGGCGAGCTGGTTGTGCATCGCGTAGGCGCTGGAGAAGCGCCGGGCCGGATCGATATCGAGTGCGCGTTCGAGGAGCCTGTGCAGGCCCGGGTATTGGAGCAGGACCGGCTCACTGCCTGGGTCGGGTAGAGACCGGACGCCGTGCGCATCGGTATGGGACATCGACAACGTCAATGCGGCCAGCGTTTGCCCGACCGTGTAGATATCGGAGGCGATCGTGGGACCGGTGTGTGTGATTTCCGGAGCCATGTAGCCGGGTGTCCCGTAAATGCTGCCATACGAGGCCATCGCCGCCACGGCTCCGAGATCGATCAGCTTCACCTCGTCGTCGGTGACCATGATGTTGTCGGGTTTTAGGTCGTTGTACGCCAGTCCGAACGAGTGCAGGTAGTCGAGCGCCGGGAGTACTTCCATGACGTAGGCGATGGCTTGAGCCACCGGAAGCTGGGCGGGCTGCGCGAGGTCGTGGATTCGCTTGAGTGACAAACCGCTGACGTACTCCATCACGATGTACCCGTCATTACCGTGTCTGACGAAGTTGTAGATCTTCACGATGCCCGGGTGTGTCATCTCGGACAGGAATTGTCGTTCTGCCAGAGCTACGACATGCGCTTCGAAATCCTGGGGGTTCTGCAGCCCCTTGAGGACTACCCAACGATCACTGACATTACGGTCAACGGCCAGGTAGATCCATCCCAGCCCGCCGTGAGCCAGACACCCTTGCACCTCGTATTGGGCGGCCACCGTGTCGCCCGTGGCCAGCGGTGGCCGGAAGTTGAACTCGGAGCCGCAGCGGCCACAGTGGCCGGTGGTGGCGGCAGGAGTGGAATCGCTGCTCCGTCCGACCCGATGTTGGCAGTTCCAGCACAGCCGCTTGTGTTCGGGCACTTCGGGATTGATGAGCAGCGCGGTGTCGGGTGCGATGGCTGACACCTGCGGCATCGGCAACAGTCCATCGGCGAGGCGGCGCGGGGTCGGGCGTGTGCGGGTACTTTGCGGGCCGCTGACTGCATCGTCGGCACCGAACACCGCGGTGCCGACGTCCCGGGGTTCGGAGATATGTTGCGGCGTGGCGGTTTCGAGCGACGTTGTTCGTCGTCGAGTGGCCCAGGCGGGTTGCGCGCCACGCCGCGACATGTGGTCATCGTGTGACCAGCGATTCGACCAGGGATGTGGTCCTGGACGCGGTGGTGGGGACATCCGGGCCTTTCGAATCCGCCAGGTGATTCGGCCCTATTGTGTTCCCGCGTCCGGTGTTCCGTCGCACAAGGTTGTTCCCAGTGCGGGGAAGCCGATTCGTTGCGATGGGGTTCGTGTGGAACGGTGCGCGGACAGACCTACCGATCAGTGTCGGTCGTGGCCGTCGTCGGGTTGGTCGGTTCAGGCGCCAGCGCCGGTCGCTCGGCGATTACGGGGAATTGGCCTGTGTGGCCCTCGCGCTGGGCGGCGATGAGTCCGACGCGCTTGCGGGCGAAGAACCAGCCGATGACGAACGCGGGCGCGACGATCAGGAACATCGTGAGCACCGCTCCCCGCTGGACGATGTCTTCGCTGGTAGCCATCAGAATCACCACGCCGGCGAGGAAGATCAGAGTGGCGAACCCGGTGTACGGTGTTCCGATCAGGCGAAAGGTCGGCCTTTCCATTCGCCCCGCACGCCACCATTGCCACAAACGCAGCTGGCACAACACGATGGCCGCCCACGAGGTGATGGTGCCCAGCGCCGTCATGTTCAGAACGATTTCGAAGGCTTGTTCGGGGACGAGCGCGTTCAGTCCTACGCCGAAGAGTGCGATCACTCCCGTGGCGAGGATTCCGACGTAGGGCACCCCGGAGGCGGACATGCGCCCTGCGACCGCAGGTGCGCTGCCATTCATGGCCATGGAACGCAATACTCGTCCCGTGGAGTACAGCCCGGCGTTGAGGCTCGAGAATGCCGCGGTCAGCACGACGAGGTTCATGATCGAGCCAGCGCCTTCGACTCCGAGCTTGGAGAAGAACGAGACGAAAGGGCTTTGCCCGGCCCGGAAAGCCGTGTAGGGCAGCAACAGTGCGAGAAGGACCAGGGACCCGACGTAGAACAGGATGATCCGGGCCACGACCGAGTTGATGGCACGGGGGATGATCCTTTCGGGGTTCTCCGCTTCACCCGCGGCCGTCCCGACCAGTTCGACGGCGGCATAGGCGAAGACCACCCCCGTGGTGACCAGCACCAGCGGCAACATACCGGAGGGGAACAGTCCGCCGTTGTCGGTGATCACACTGAAGCCGGTGCGTTGACCCTGGATGTCGAAGCGTCCGAGGAGGAAGACGCTGCCGATGACGAGGAACCCGACGAGGGCGACGACTTTGACCAGGGCTGCCCAGAATTCGAGCTCGCCGAACCAACGCACCGAGATCAGGTTGATGGACACGACCGCCACGAGCGCGACGAGCGCGATGACCCATTGAGGCACCACCTCGGTCGCGCCCCAGTAATGGACATAGGTGGCGATGGCGGTGATGTCGACAATTCCGGTCATACACCAGTGGAAGAAGTACATCCATCCGACCGTGAATGCCAGTTTCTCACCGTAGAACTCGCGCGCGTAGGACACGAACGAGCCCGAGGAGGGGCGATGTAGCACGAGTTCCCCGAGTGCGCGCAGGATGAAGAACACGAAGACGCCGCAGATCCCGTAGACCAGGAACAGGCCCGGCCCGGCACTGGCGAGGCGCCCTCCTGCCCCCAGGAACAAACCCGTTCCGATGGCGCCGCCGATGGCGATCATCTGGATCTGGCGTGGCCGAAGGTCCTTGTGGTAGCCGACGTCTTCCGGATTCACCTGTTTGCTACCGCTGGACTCCCCTGCGGGATGTCGGACTGTTGTCACGGTGTGCACCTTTCGCGCTTGCCAGTTCACGAGTAATGTACCGTTATCCAACGTCGCATTCAATGGAGGCACAACTAGACCTGTAGCGTTGGTGCGTGCTTGCAGCTCAGGGCCATATATTGCGACATCCACCCAGGTCTGCGGGTGGTAGACGTGGTATAGTGGCGCGTCAAACGGCGATACGTTAATCATGTACCACGGAGGACGTATGGCATGGTTTGCTCGTGAGTTCATAGCGGTCCCGGACGACCGCAAGCAGCAGTTGGTCTACAAGTGGCCCGACCGCGCCATCCGGCGCTTCACGCGCGCGCTGGTCAATATCGACGAGACCGCGTTGTTCGTGCGATCCGGAGCAGTTGTGGCCACGCTCGGCCCCGGCAGGCATCGCATCGATGCCGACGCATTGCCGGCCCTGGGGGCATTGGTCGATTCGATGACCGGCGGAAACTTCTATCAGGCCGAGCTCTACTTCGTGTCGTCGCGAGAATTCACCGGTCTGCCCTTCGGAGGTCGGCTCGCCGATGTCACCGACCCCGTGAGCGACCAGGTGGTCAGCCTCCGCACGCACGGCGAGTTCGCTCTTGTCGTCCGCGACCCCGCGACGCTACTCACGTCTCTCGTCGGTACAGCCAACTTGTCGGACGCCGGGCGATTGTTCGAGTGGAGCGCAGCACTGCTGACCAAGGCGATGAAAATCGCCGTCGCGCAACGGGTGATGGCGGGAGAGTGGCCGGTTCTGGGCATTTCCAGCCGGCTGCCCGCGATCGAAGCTCTCGTTGTTCGCGAGGCGAATGTGGCTCTGTACGACTACGGGCTGAGGATCTCCCGGATTGGCAATCTGGATCTCACGTTGGCGCCCGAGGATGCCGCCAAGCTCAAGCGCCTCGCCAAAGACCAGACGTACATGAATCTGGCGGGCGACTTTCAGCGGTACGCCGCTGGCGAGCTGGCGTTGGGGGCGAGCGCGGGAATGGCACACGATGCCGGCGATGCACTGACGACAGCGGTGGGGATGGCCGCGGTGCAGCCTTTCGTGAGTGCCTCCCCTGCCCCGTGGTCCCAGCCCGCCCCGGCCTCCACGCACAGCGACAGCGTTCCATGCGAATCATGTGCCGCGCAGATCAGAGCTACCGCGCGATTCTGCATGGCGTGCGGCACGCTGCAACAACCTCGAACGTGCACCGGGTGCGGGAGCAGAGTCGGTCGCCGCGCCAACTTCTGTGGTCAGTGCGGCCGAGCCCTTACCGAGGCCGCCGGTTAGCTCCGCGTTCGCGCGCTCGGCTTCAGGCGCGCACCAGGGCGCGCAAGCGGCGGGCCGCTATCGACAGCGCGGCCACATCGGGGTTTCCTGTCGAGAGAATCTCCTCGATCACCTCGTTCGTGCGGACGATCCGAACGCCTCGCTCGCTGCTCCAGGCGTGCACACGCTGGTCCGCGACCGCGACAGAGGTCGACTCGGTCAGCACGTTCATCGTCACCGTGCGAAGTATCGCGTAGAGATCATCGCGAATAGCGATGCGCGTGAGCTCATGCCACCGGTCGGGACTGTGCAGGGCCGACACTGTTGTCAGGAGCCGGTCGACGCCGAGATGACGCTCGAGTGTGAAGTAGTCAGTGGCGACCTCGGCCGGCGGGCGTTCGGCGGCGTCGGCGATCTCGACGATATCGAGCAGGGCGAACAAATGCGGCAGGATCAAAGCACGTGCCGCCAGTTCCCGAGGAGCACCACGCTCGACCAGTTCTTCGGCTCGGGTGGTGACCTGACGGGCCGCCTCGCGCGGCATCCACTGTGCGGACGTGTCGCTGAGCGCACGAACAGCGGAGTGATGATCCACGGCGTGGTTCAAGCGTGTTCGGTCCGCGAGCATCCAGCGCGAGGCGCACTCCACGAGCCGGCGGGCTTCGAGTTCGAGTTCGTAGGCGACGTGGGTGGGCATGGGCGTGGCGCGTATGTCGTGCCAGAGTTCGCGCAGATCGAACAGCGTTGTGACGACCCGGAAAGCACGGACCGCGTCCTCGGTGGTGGCACCGGATTCCTCGGCGAGGGCGAACGCGTAGTCGAGTCCCGCGTTATCGACCAGGTCGTTGACGATCGTGGTGGCGATGATATCGCGGCGCAGGGGATGGCGTCGCATGGCGGACACGAACCGCTCCCTGATCAGCGATGGGAAGTAGCCGATCAACGCCGACTCGAACTCGGGCTCATCGATCAGGGCGCCCGTGAGCAATTCACTCTTGATCGCCAGCTTGGTATGTGCGGTGAGCGTTGCCAGCTCTGGAGAGGTGAGCCCCTGGTTTCGACTTCGCCGGCGTGCGATGTCGGCTTCGGCCGGCAGGGACTCGAGGACCCTATCCAGATTGTGGTGACGTTCGAGGTCCGCGATCAGTTGTGCGTGCGTTACGAGACGAGCGCAGCTCGACATTCTGCTCAATCCGAGCTGGATGTTCTGGGCGATGTTGTTGCCGACCACTGCCGTAGCCACGTCCGCGGTCATCGCCAACAGGAGTGGGTTTCGCTCGTCGATGGCGAGTTCGCCGGCGGACACCGCGGAGTCGAGGAGGATCTTGATGTTGACCTCGTGGTCGGAACAATCGACACCGGCGGAGTTGTCGACCGCGTCGGTGTTGCATTTTCCGCCGTTCTGGCAGAACTCGATGCGGCCTCCGGGCGTAATGCCGAGGTTGCCGCCCTCCCCGATCACGCGAGCGCGCACGGTGTCCGCGACCACACGCACAGGATCATTGCTCTTGTCTGCGACATCGAGATCTCGCTCGTGGCCCGCTTTGATATATGTGCCGATCCCGCCGTTCCACAACAGGTCGACCGGGGCTTGCAGGATAGCCCGAATCAAGTCCGGCGGGGTCAGCGCGGTGATGGACGCGGGGATGTCCAGCGCGTGCCGAATCGCGTCGTTGAGTGGGATTCGCTTGCTTGCGCGCTCCCACACGCCACCACCGGTGCTGATCGCGGTGCGGTCGTAGTCCGCCCACGAGGAGCGCGGCAGGGCGAAAAGGCGTGCGCGTTCGAGATAGGAGGTCGCGGGGTCGGGGTCCGGGTCAACGAAGATGTGGCGGTGGTCGAATGCGGCGATCAAGCGAAGATTGGGTGAGAGCAGCATCCCGTTTCCGAAGACGTCACCGCTCATGTCGCCGATGCCCACGACGCTGAATCGGTCGTTGTCGATGTCGATGGAGAGTTCGGCGAAATGGCGACGGACGCTTTCCCATGCGCCTCGCGCGGTGATGCCGATGGCTTTGTGGTCATAGCCGACCGAGCCGCCGGACGCGAACGCGTCGCCCATCCAGAAACGGTGTTCCTCGGCGATGCTGTTGGCCAGGTCCGAAAATGCGGCGGTGCCCTTGTCCGCGGCGACGACAAGGTAGGGGTCGTCACCATCCCTGCGCACCACACGTGGTGGAGCGATCACTGCCCGGGTGGAGTGGTCGATCGAGTCGGTGACGTCGAGCATGGCGGTGATGAAGCGGCGGTAGCATTCTCGCGCTTCGGATTGGATGACGTGCCGGTCGACGCCGGGTGCAGAGGCATTTTTGAGTACGAATCCGCCCTTGGCGCCCACGGGGACGATAACCGAGTTCTTGACCGCCTGGGCCTTGACCAGACCGAGAATTTCGGTGCGAAAGTCCCCCAACCTGTCGGACCAGCGGATTCCGCCGCGCGCGACCTCGCCGAACCGCAGGTGTACGCCTTCCACCCGCGGTGAGTAGACGAAGATCTCGAAACGCGGGCGTGGCGGAGGCAGCGCTTCGATGCTTCGAGCGTCGAACTTGAGGGCGAGTTGGTCCGAGGCGGGATCGGTGCGCGGGTGGCGGAAGTGATTGGTCCGCAGGGTCGCGGTGATCAAGGTGAGGTAGGTACGCAAGACGCGGTCCGCGTCCATTTCCGTGACCTCGTCGATCATGCTGGTCAGTTTCCGCAGACTTCCGGACGTAGCGGCGTCCCGAGTGTCGTGGTGCGGTTCGAACATCGTGTAGAACAGGTCCACGAGTTGGCAGGCGAGCAAGGGATGCGTCAGCAGTACGCGTGTAATGCTGCGAAAGCTGTAGGGGAAGCCGATCTGTCGCAGATATTTCGCGTAAGCGCGCAGCACTGCGATACGCGGCCAGTCCAACTGTGCCCGCGTCACCAAGCTGTTGAGATCGTCGATCTCGATCCGGCCGGTCCAAGCTGCGGTGAACGCCGCGGTAAACGTCGCGGTCAACGCTTCGAGCCCCCCGGAGGTTGCCGCATGGGCCGGGTGCGCGGGGTCCGCCGCGGCGGGTCGCAGCCCGAAGTCGTAGACCCACCTCGAATGTCCGGCCGCAGAGCGAATTTGGTACGGGCGTTCGTCGAGTACCTCGACACCCATACTGTGCAGCACAGGCAGCACGCGACTCAGGGACACATGCTCACCGGCGTTGTACAGAGTGAAGCGCCACGTCTGGTCGTCGAGGCGTATCTGCATCGCGGTGTCGATGTCTCCATCGGGAAGCGAGTGCAGTCGCAGCAGATCGTCGACTGCCCGATTCGGTGCATGATCTTGCTGGTAGGCGGGTGGAAACCCGGACAGGTACTCGCGCACGAGTGTGCGCGGCAGGCCGGCGGCCCCGGCCGCCACCTCGAAGCGATCGACCCAGGTACGGGTGGCTTCGAACAATTCGGTTTCGAGACGCCGATGCTCTTCGTCGGTAAGGGGCTCGAGCGCGTGGACACGCGGCCGATGAATCCGGAAATGGACTACCGCGAGATCGGACTCGGTAGCACGGGCGGAGTATCCGATTCGGTCGCTGCCGAACCATATCCGCAGGATTTTCTGCATACGTTCTCGCGCGATGCTCGAATACCGGTCCCGGGGGAGGTGCACCAGGCAGTACACGGCACCGGTGTCGGCTTGATGGCGAACGAAGATGCTCACCTGCCGTCGGAGGTCGGTGCCGATGACCGAGGAAGCGACATGCAGAAGCTGAGATACGCTGGTGGAGAACAACTCTGCGCGGGGATACGACTGCATCACCTCGAGCATGGCTTGACCGTTGAACGAGTTGAGCGCGAAGCCCGCGTTCTGAATGACCTGCAAAGCCCGGTCCGACACCACAGGAATGTCGAGAATGTTCTCGTGCAACGCGGTTGAGTTCAGGGTGCCCAGAAATATCCAGCGTCGAGCGGCCGGGTCGGAACGAACGATGGGTTTCACGCCGACGGTGACGACGAACAGTTCGCCCGAGGCCGACAGCCAGGAGTCGACCGATGCGGTGGCCAGGTGGAGCGACAAGTCCGGCGCGGTCGCCACATGCGACAGATCGACAGCGTGATGGGTGAGTTCGCTGAGCAGACCGAAATGGGTGTCCGAGCGACCATTCACGCTGTCGGGTGTGCCCGTGCACGCGGCTCCCAAGAGGGTGAACCTCCCATCGGCCAACCATCGCAGCAGCTGGGCGGCGTCGAGACTCGCGCGATCGGTGGCCTCGTGCTCGAGCGCCTTCGCGGCGTGGTCGAGGGCAGCGTTCATCGCCGGCGTGTGATCCAGGATATGGCGCAGGTCGGTCAAGATATTCGGGATCGCCTGTTGCAAGCGGTGGAGGACATCCGTGTCGGCTACCGCGCCGAGCTGAAGATGGATCCACGACTCCTTGACAGCAGTCACCGGTGCGGCGCTGCCCGGTGCGAGCAGAGCGTTCAGTGTTCCATCCACATCACGGTGGGCATCGAGAATGGGATGAAGCACGTCGGTGATCTCGACGCCGAGACGCCGGACCGCAGCGGTGACAGTGTCCACGAGCAGGGGCATATCGTCGGTGACGATCTGTATCGCCGGCTCGATGCCGCTGCCGTCGCCCGGCACGTAGGTGTGAACGACGGCGGTGCCGGCTCGCCGGGTCCGTCCCAGTTCGAGGTGGTGTCCGAGAATCGAGGCGGCGCGTTCGTGATCACGGCGTTCGTTGCCGCCGTGCTTTATCCACCGAAAGTAGGCAGCCTCGACAGCGGTGAGATCCCCGGCCGGCAGGTGAGTAGCCGCAGGGCTGCGGGAGATTGCCATCGTCGTGCCTTTCGGTTCCGCAAGCGGCGGGCCGCGTCTTGCGTGGATAATGAGCCGTTATTTGACGGTACACTATTCAGCGATGCGCTATCTTCTAGCCACGTGTCACCGACTCACCTGCGTATGGCAGGTACTCCCCCGCACGGCAGGTACATGGGAACAACCTCGCAGGGCCAGAACTACCGCCCGGGAGTTGTCACCAACCCCGCGCGTGAGAGAAATTGGCGAGCCGCCTCACCCGAGGAGAATCGGCCTGTGTCCATTCGGGTGCCGGTGGCGGTGTTCGCGTACCACACCGTGGCGGTCGGGCCCACAGCAGCGAAAGTCTCACCATCCGCGACGACCGAACCTGTTGCGCGCCATAGTTGCAGAGTCGAAGCCAGAACGTCCGGGGCCATCGGACGAACCTCGAATACGAGCCGTTGTCCGCCCGTGAGGTCTTTGAGTAGCGGCGAGTTGCCGGCGATCACACATCGTTCGGCACTCGTGTGATGGTCGAACTCCGCACAGTCTGCAGCATCCTCGAGCGTCGGCGGCAACGTGGTGTGTCCGGGTGCGTGCCAGATGGTTGGCCGGGGATCGCCGATGGCGTGGACTGCCACTGCCACTCCCCCGAGCAGTACAACGCCGATGATTACTGCAACGATCCACTGCCGGGGCACGACGTGTTCGGCGAAAACTCTCGCCTGGCGCAGCGGAGCAGCCAGCGCGGCGACCTCGGTGAGGACCGCGCCGGCGTTGACCGTGGTTGGCGCACCGCAATTTTCACAATCGCGGGAGTCGTGGGCGGTGTGGTGGCGGCAGTATCGGCAACTCGAACTCATCGACGATCACTTTCCAGTGATGACGATCGAGGAGATGGCGGTGCTGTTCACCGTGGGTGCTCCGGTCGAGCGCAATACGGTGAGCGTCACCGTCGAGGTCTTGATCGGTGGGTCGAACTGGGTGACGACCATTGATCGCTGGTCGAGGGTGTCTTGCGTGTAGGTGGTCGAATCAGGGTCGTCGAAGCGGTATGAGACGCGACTGGCGGTGCGGTATTTGCTCCACTGGTCGGTTCCATCGTCACCGATATAGTCCCAGCCTGGCACGATTCCGATGCTGTCGACCGCAAAGCTGCCACCGAGGTCGATTCTGAGGACCTGCCCGTCAACTCGGTAGGCGCGCACACATGACCACGCCTTTCCCGGTACACCCTCGAACGCATCCAAACCGGGTGTACTCCCCGGCGGGCATTTCGATACTGCCGCATGCACCTTGAGCGTCTCCGAACCCGCAGAGGCTGATGTCGAGGGACTGACGAGAGTTGACTGTGCGGGAGTGGGTGACGCGCTTCTTGTCGCGAGTGGCGCGGTCTCGGGGGTGGAGCCGAGGTTGGCCAGAAATGCGATCATGACCGCGACGAGGACAACAGCGCCGATGAGCAGGAAGGCACGCTTTCTGCCCTGCGTCAACGTTCTTAGTTGCAGGCGAACTCGCGCGAGGGGCGCGCCGCGCGCCGCGGAGTCCAGTGGTGTTGCGGGGTCCGATCCGAGCCGAGAGGGTGCCTCGAACGCCCGGGCACGGGCGGGGCGCGTGGACTCCAGATGGGCAGAGGGCGGGTCGGGATGCCCACTCAGCAACTCATTGATCCGTGCTCCCGCCCTGCCGTTCACCCGAGCGGGCGACGTGGGAGCGACCGGGGGCGTGGGCGGTTCGTCGGTGACCGGATCGCAAGGCTGAACGTCGTCCCCGGTTTCGGTTGGAGAGTCAGCATCGGTTGTCGCGTCGTCCAGCGTGCTGTCGTCCAACAGCGCTTCGAGCACCAAGGCGCGGTGGTGCAATACCGCATTGTCGCTCTCGGCGGCCATAGCGGGATGGTATCCAGATACGGTGCCGGTTATTCAGCTCGAATTCCTTCTGGTGGGAAGGAGACTGCTGGATCAGGTTTGTTGATTGTTGGGAGTGACGAAATACTCCGGCGTCACATCGAACACGCGGGCCAAAGCGATGATGAGGTCCAGACGAGGGATCGCGTCGCCATGTATGAGCCGGTATAGACCCGACTGGGAGACGGGTACGTCCGGATAGGCCAGCTCCAGGTGTTGAGCGAGGGCGTAGAGCGTCAGGGAGCGCGTGGTTCCGTCCTCGGTCGAGACCTCGGACTCTGCTATCAGTTCCGCGAGGCGACTGGAGAATATCGCCGCGGCCGCTTGCCGCGGGGTCAACGTGTCTTTCGTCTGCTCCGAGTCGAAGTCGGGCGGCTCGGAGTCGTCGGATTGGTACTGCGCTACCACACTGAGGGACATTACCGCGCATCTCCTTGGTCGATGGTCCGATCGTGCGGCAAGAGCGCTGGAGCTGCCGGAGTCAAGACGGGGGATTCGGTGCTGTCGGGTGGCGCCGTCGTTGGCCGTGCGTTCACGTAACGAGTTTCGCCGCGAGGCTCGATCAGATCGACGCGAACTGTGCGCGAAGGAATACTCAGTTCTATCGCGCCGTCCCCGACTTGTTCTATTGCCAGGTCGGAGCTGGGCCGCCGGGGTTTGTCGGGTGCGGTGATGGTGACTGTGGTGGCTGCCTGCGAGGTTCTCGGGCTGACGCGATCGAAGACGGCGATGGTAGCGGGGGCTCGCGACTCCGTTCCGTTCTCCGCGACTGTCTGGTTGTCGACTATCAGGCGCAGAGATCGCTCATCGCCGAGTGCGGTGATCAAGGGCCGCCATTGGTCGGGCCGGTCCGTATGCACCTCGACGCTGGCCCCGACGACGGTGGCGCGGAGCAGTATTTGCTGTGCGATCTGCAGATCCGCGTGGATGTCGACGGTGCGATGGCGTGGGTGGTAACGAACAGGGTCGAACAAAGGTAGCGCCAGACTGTGCTCGTGTCTGCCGCTGATGGAGCCCAGCACCTGGCCGCTGGGGCCGATCGCGATCGTCAGTTCGCCCGGGTCGTGCTCGGTTCCCGCGCGATGGGCCGGGCCGAGTGAGTGGGCGGTCGCGGCAGCGGGCAGTGTCGCCATGAAAGCGTCCGACTGGCGGCCGGTCCAGAGCGACAATCCGGCCGGCGGGGTCCAGGGGTTCTCGGTGCCGTGGGTGTCGATGTAGCGCACGAGCACTCGTGGTGCCGCGTGGTGGGCGAGGCTGACCACGACGGTGGTGAATCCGTTGCCGTGTGACCAGCAGCTATCCAGGTCGAGGGGCTCGTGGGTGCGGTGACCTGTGTAGACGCGAACCGAGCGGCCCGTGGTGGCGCAATCGAGCCTGCCCCAGCGCTCGTGAAGTCGATCCGGATCGATGCCTTCGCACAGTAGGTCGCGCGCGTGGTCGATCTCTTCGGCGGGCAACGGGTGCGCGTCGATCCCGCGTGCACGAAGCCGAGCCGCTACGCGATGCGCTGCGACGGCCAGAGCTCGCGGTGCGGCGACCGCAACGGGGCCGCGGCGCCGCAGATGGTGAAGGTTGTCGTGCAAATCCAGGCGCACGATCAGCCATGCGAGTCGCTGTCCGACAACAGGTCGCGCGCCGATGAGCTGATCGTAGAGATCACCGTAGGAACCCACCTGCCGAATACGTCGGCCGGTGGTGACAAGGTCGATATCGACCTTCAACCCGTATTGAGCACAGTATTCGGACAGGGTGTCCGCGCGGATTGTGGCTTCGGTATAGATCGAGCGCTCGCTGATCACGGTGGGAAGATCGAGGTTCGGTGACAGCTGGATCATCGATACCAGGACGGTGCCGGATCGAATGACTCCGCAGGTCCCAGCGGGGACGGTGATATCCCGGGCACTGACGGCGGCTCGGCGTTCGTGCGCACGGCGCCCCCGTCGCACCCTGAATTCGACTGTGCTCCAGCACCATCGAGCTGTGGTGCGTCCTCTCACGCGAACTGTCACCACGACCACCAGGACCACGACGGTCGCGGCGGTCCACCCCCATGAAACGTGGTTGACCAGAGTGGTCACCGCGGCGCTGCCCCCGAGGAGGACGACGGTCAGCGGGGTCCCATCGGGCCCGGCGAGAGAGGCGACGGGCGCACTCACGAGTCTCTCCGCAACAGGATCGTCGTCGCTGTCGCCGCCGATGCGGTGAGGGTCGCGAGGAGAAAGATCGCGAACGCGACATGCGTGGGACGGTCGTCGCGCGTAGGTCCGGGGCTGGGCATGGTCAATAGCGTGCTCCGGAACAGCGATTCCGAATCTGCGGGAGGGTTGCGGGGGCTGAGCGCCGCCAGCGGGTCGATCAGACCCGCGCCCACCGCATTGTCCATTCCACGTGCGGGAGCGTGGGCGGTCCCGCGGAGGCGGGCGATGATCTGGGCAGGTGCCTCCGAGGGAAACCGCGACCGCAGCAGGGCCGCTACGCCTGCTACGTACGCGGTGGCGAACGATGCTCCGCCGACGGCGGTGTAGGCACCGGGAGCGCCCACGCCGTTGATCAAACCACCGCCACCGGGGCCGAGCGATTCGATGCCCACCCCGGGTGCGGCGATCGAAATCCACGGGCCGGCAAGCGAATCCGTCAGCGGAGTTCCAGAGGCGGTGGTTGCTGCGACCGAAAGCACGGTAGGGCCGAACCAGCTCGGTGTGGAGATTGTCTGAACGCCACGCCAATTGCGAACATCGCCGGGGTGGGCGGGATCCGGTCCTGGATTCTGTGCGCACTCACCACCTTTGGCAGAGCCGGCTCCGGCGACGATCAGCGCCCCCCGCTCGATGGTGGCATACCCCACCGCCGCGGACAGCATGGCTTGGTCGATGCCCAAGCTCACGGGGACGCAGATGGAGTTCGGTACGACGATGACGCCGGCGCCTTCGTTGGCGGCGCGCGTGATCGCGCGTGCCAGGGCGCGAATCTGCACTGCGACTTGTTCGGCCGGGTCGTAGGAGGTGGGGTGTTCGGCGGTGAAGGCATTCGAGCGGACGCGGATCGAAAGCAACTGCGCGTCCGGGGCCACACCTTGGAAGGGATCGGCAGGGTCGGACGCCGCGCCGATTATTCCCGCGATGAGTGTTCCGTGGGCGTCGCAGTCGAACAGTCCATCGCCGGCGTTCAGCACGAAGTCGCCGCCTCCGATGAGGTTGGGCAGGCGCAGATGGGGCGTCACTCCGGTGTCGAGGATGGCGACGGTAATGCCGCGGCCGCGGCTCAGCGCCCGTGCCGCTCGCAGATCCAGAGTCGTCTCCGGTGGCGGGACCCTGGTCAGATCACTGTCGGCCAGGACGCCCGCGGCCAGGCAGGCTTTGTCCTGCTTCATCGCGAACTCCGGGCCTGGAGCATCGGCGGGGGCGGGCCCGGGAAGCACTTCGGGGGGCGCGATGGCCAATGCCGCGGGCGTCAGCGCGACCATGAGTACGACCGCGACCAGTGCCGTAACCGAACGGGCGTATGGGACCATCACAGGCTCCGCATCGCGGTGTAGACGCCCATGATCCAACAGGCCAATACCGGGACCAGGACGATCAATGCGTATTCGATGAGATCGATGATGCGGCGGGTGACGGGCGAAAGGCGTCTGCCGGGCAGGCGGAAAGTGGCCAATGTAGCTCCTACCGCTGTGCCGGTCAGCACGACGAGGACGACCGCGCGGGCAACGGGGCTGGGGTACGAGCTCACGAGGATCGCGGCCAGGCCGACCGCGATGGCCGTGGCGCCGCTCAACAACGCGATAGCTTGGATGCGGTCGGGATACCAGCGTGAGCGCATCGCGAGGACGCCCGCGATCGCGACCGCCAAGACGATTTCGCGATTTCCGGTGGGGCTCAGCAGCGCTGGGCCGAGCGCCCCGCC
This sequence comes from Nocardia sp. NPDC057668, assembly GCF_042799795.1. NCBI lineage: Bacteria > Bacillati > Actinomycetota > Actinomycetes > Mycobacteriales > Nocardiaceae > Nocardia > Nocardia sp. NPDC057668. Next base: position 638,164 of record NZ_JBHVIC010000004.1, read on the forward strand.
GACGAGGATGGTGGTGATGGCCGCGATCAGCCCGCGAAGACTGGTTACCGCGACGCGGGCTCGGCTTTCGAAGTCGGTCGCCGCGTCGTCGGGGTCGCGTTCGCCTGGATCGACATAGTCTTCGTCGGAGACGTCGCGGCGCGTGGTTTCGGCGTCGAAGAGGTCTTCGAGTGTCGCAGGGGAGATTTCGCTGCCGGGGTCGGGCAGGTCGGGGGGGCGGATACGGGCGAGGATCATCGCCAGACGAGGCGCGATCGTCAGCAGAATCAGGCCCGCCAGCACTACGCCGCCCAGCACGCGCGGTAGGGGGATTGCTGTCATGGCCAGCAGAAAGCACACGACTGTGCCGCAGCCGGTGACTGTGACCACAGCGGTGAGAAAAGAGGTCGCTACCGCGGTCAGGCGGCTGGCGGCGGTAGCTGCCAGCACAGCGATGATCGAGCCCGCGGCGACGTTGGCGGCGTTGAAGGGTCCAGGTTGGTTGTAGGGATTGGGGACGAGCATCGCGGCACCGACGAACAGCAATGACACTGCCGGGATGAGCAGTCCGACGCAGGTGGGGACCGAACCGAAGCGCCGGCGTGCGGTGATCGCCGCGACCCAACTCGTGGATCCCAGCAGCAGCGCCGGCACCGCACAGGTCAGGATCGAGCCGGAGAGCGTCCAGGACCAGGTGAGCAGCGCGGCGACGGTCAGTGCTCCCACGCTCAACGCGATCAGGCCGACGATTGCCGCTGTGGGCGGGTCGAATTCGGCGAACTCACGGTCGTTGATGACGGCGAGAGCATCGGTGATGTCCTCGACGACGGGTGTGAACACTTCGGCGGATTCGACACTGGCGAGCAGTAGGACCGCGCCATCCGCGATGTCGTGATCGGCGAGGCAGCGCCAGCGGGGCATGGGGTGATCGCCCGGTCTGGCGAGCGTCCAATGTCCCTGTGCGGCTGCGAATTCCACGGTGTCATCATTGATGGCGCCGCGCAGCACGGCGAGCAGGTCGTCGATGAACGTTTCGATCGTGAAGGCGGTCGGCAGGACGACATCGACCTGGTACCGGGCTACGAGCACGGCCACGCGCACGCATTCGACTTCGGCGTTCTCGTCGGCGTTGTGATCTGTGGTCCCCTCGCGGGAGGCGGCGGAGGTGGCGTTCATCTACGGGCTCCGCTCGAGCTCGGGTTGGGGTGGCCCGGTCAGCGTCAGGCCGGGGAAGTCGTCAGCGAGTGCGGCGGCGAGTTCCTCGAGCGCGGTGCGCGTGCGATCGTGTAGCAACCGCAGGTCCACTTCGCCTCCTTCGGCCAGGTGCGGGTCGTAGGGCAGCGCGCAGGTGGGCCTGTTGATTGTCGCGAAGAGGCCGGCGATGGCTGCACCGTCGACTGCGGGTTTTCCAGGATGCTGATGGGTGATCGCCACAGTCGCTCGATGGACCAGACGGGCGAAGCCGTGAGAACCGAGCCAGTTGAGGGTGGCGGCCGCGCCGGTGAGTCCGCTAATGGTCGCGGGTGTGACGATCACCGCCGCGTCGCTGTCGTGCAGCACGGTGGAGGTGACCGGTTCCAGGATGCCGGTGTGGCAATCGATCAGCATGAGGCTGAAATGCCTGCGCAGGATGTCGGTTGCGGCCACGTATTCGGCAGCGGATAGCGCATGAATGGTCTCATTGCTCCAGGGAGCCGCCGCGACGGCGAGATCCGCGGTAGTGGTGGACAGGTACGCCTGCACTGTGGAGAACACGTCGGTATCGAGGGCATGCGCGAGATCGCGCAGTGTCAGCCCGTAGGGATGGCGGCGCGTGCGGGTGGCGAGATCGCCGAAGTAAGGGCTCGCGTCGATGGCGACTACTCGGTCCGGGCGTAGCCGCGCGAACGTGGATCCGAGGGCAGCGGTGGTAACGGTGCGCCCGACACCGCCTTTGACGCTGATGACCGCGACGCGGTAAATGCGGGGCAGGGCGCGGCGGATGCGTTCACGTCGTTGCTCGACATGCTGCTCGGCGGGTGACACCGGAAACCGGAAACCCGCCCTGTTCAACACTCCGCGGACACCTCGGCGGGAGCGAAGTCTTGTGGGTCTGGCGACGATTCCGGTGAGCAGTTCCGGCGTGAGGAGTGGCGAGGGCGCTCCGATGTCGGTGCGCTGCGCGAGGGTGATGTCGGTGGGTCCGAGGTGGTGAAGAGTGCTCCCGTGGTCGCGCCGCACTACCGAAGCATCCGTCGTCCGGGCCGGGGTGGGCTGACCGGGAGGTTCCGGTGTGATTGCTGTCTGCGATGTGTCGGCGCCGAGATATGCGGCGTAGCCGTCATGGGCGGTAAGGCTTGTGACGTCGTGACCGTGCAGCTCCGGGTTGGGGTTCACCGTTGTCGTCCCTCTCACGACCGTGTGCGTCATTCTGTGGTGCGGCTGGTGTCGAACCAGCTGCCGCTGGGCAGAAGTTCGATGAGTGCGGCGATCCCGGAACCGATCGCGGCGGCATCACCGCGGGTGTAGGTCGAGCGCTTGCCGCCGTCCAACGCCCTGGCCGGGGCGGCGACGATCCGGCCGCGGGGTGTGTCGAGCACGCTGAGACTGAATTGTGGAATCTGGTCCGTGCCGTCCCGGTGTTCGATTGTGACGATTTCGGCACGCCGGATGACCTCGTCGAGCGCTCGGGTCAGGGTGGCGGCCGTATGGGCGGTGGCACCCAGCGCGAGCAATGCCCGGCGGCGCTGCTCGGGTTCAGCGGGAACGGCGGCGAACTGTTCCATCGTGGCTGCGAGTGTGTCGATTGCGAGCGGAGGGTAGGGCCCCAGCGCGGCCAGCACCGCGCTGGTCAGGGTGGTGAGTTTCCTGCCCTCGTGGAACACGGGTTGCAGCACGACACGGTCATCACACCGTATGGCGAGAATGTGTTCCTCTGCTCGGCGGACGAGCGATAACCGCAGCATCGATGCCGGTTGGCCGTCGAGCCCGGTATGCACAACGCGGGCGGCCAGTTCCATGTCTGGGCGCTCGAGACATCGCAGCCAGTGCGCGACATGTGTGTGCACGCTGCCCTCATGGACTATGCCCGCGGCAGCGAGCTCGGTCACGATGGCAGCGTGCACACGATGTTGGTCCTCGGGCCGATAGATGTTCGGCATCAGCGCGAGTACTTGGGGGTACTCGTCGATGCCGACCATCGACTTGAGTACCAGGGCAGCGTCGACGTTGATATCGACCGCGACTGGTTCGGATGGCGTCCCGGGGGGCTGCGTTGGCTCAGTCATGTCGTCACCCAGCATGTCGATTGGGGCCGGGCCACACAGCCGGTGACTAGATTCCGACTGCGAGGAACTTCGCGCCCTGCGCTTTGTCGGTGTTGTAGACGTCGCCTCCACCGCCGAGCTTTGACTGCAGGACCGCCCGCAGTTTTCCGAGTTCGAGGCTGTAGTCGTTGACCTTGGCAAGCAGGGCGTTGATTTTCGGGTCCCAGCCCTCTCGTGCCGCGTTTCCGTCGAAGCACGATTTCAGCGCACGCTCCATTGCACGAAGCTGTTCATTGTTGGCTTCGATTCCGTTCACGATGTTCTGAAGAGACAACGCGTTCGAATCCACAGCAGTATAATTGATTCGAATCTGACCGCTCATTTTCTAGACCTTTCTTGATGAAATCTGGCGCCACTCACGACCAGGAGCTGTTGTCTATTTTTCCATTGGATCCCAGGGCACTGGCATTGTTTATTCCAGCTGCGGCGTCCATGTCGCTCGTGTCGATTCTGACTCCGGTCTCGACAAGGACTTCGATCACTTCTTGCAGCGATCGCCCGAGCTTGACGCCGGCCATGTGCGCGTTCTGCAACGTGCTCTGGGCCGCATCGCCGGCGCCGGCGCTTGAAGCTGCGACGCGAAACTCTTCCTTGACACTTGCGAGGGCCCCGAGGTAGCCCTCATGAGTTCCCTGCAGGGCCATAGCCTTTTTCCCCGATGCCGCAATTTCCGCGGGGACAGCTACGAGGTCTCCACTCACTGTGTTTCCTACCTTTCACGGTTTTATTTGATCGGCACCGGCAGTTTGCCGGGACGAGCTTCAACGACTACCGAGTATTCGAAACAAGCGACACCGCATCGGTCTCGTCGTCGGAATATTCGATAACCCCGATCGGCATGGCGTCTGCCAGTTCGGGGACGTCCACCGTTTCGCCCGGAGCGAAGACTCTGCGTTCGGTCGATTCGTCCGTGCGGCGCCGCGACTGAGCGATCGGCGCGCTCGTGGCACGGGGTGCCGCCGCTACCGGCGCGACAGACGATGACGGCGTTGTGGCCAAGCTGAATGGGGTTCCGGTCGAGGGCGCCCAGTTGCCGGGCATGCGGAAACCTGTCGCTGTGCCCGGGAGGGCGTTGAAACCTCCGGTGGTCATGCCGATCGCGCCGATCGGTCCGCCGCCTTGCAGGGCGGCGAGCGTGGCGGAGTTCGGGCTCGCACCGTAGAAACCCGGCTCGTTCAGCGAGTCGATCGTGTCGCTTCCCAAGCCTGCGGACTCCGCCGGCGTGGCCAGATCCGTCGGAGCCGCGAAGTCGGTGGGAGTGTCCGGGGTGGGCACCGCTTGATCACCTGGGGACGGGTTGGGGTTTCCCCCTGGTGACTCTCCCCCACCCGGGGTTGTTCCCGGGTGCGTGGGAGTTTGCGATCCGTTGCCGGGAAGTATGTCTGTACCGCCCGGTGCCGCATGCCCGGGCAGCGACGCCTGTGGCAGTTCGTTGAGCGCGCCCGTCATGTTCAGCGGCCCTGCTCCGGGACCGCCGGCGATCATCGGGGCGGGAGCAGGTGCGGGAACGACTACGTTCTGTGCTGTTTGCGCGGCGTATGCGTACATCGTGTTCGCCGCCAAGGTCCACATCGTGAGATAGGCGGCCTCACTGACCGCTATCGGCGCGGTGTTCTGACCCATGGTGTTGGTGGCGACCAGAGCGGCGGTGGTGGCGCGGTTTGCCATGACGACGGGGAACGGTGGCATCGCCGCCAGTGCGGCGAGGTAGGCGGCACCCTGGGCGGTAGCCCTGATCGCGGCGATGTCCAGCAGTGCCGCGTTCTGATGCATCCATGTCAAATGCTGAAAGAACGCCATTTGCGCCTGGGTCGCGGCCGCGCCCCGCCATGTGACCATCAGTTCTTCGAGGTGCTGTTGGGCACCGAGGGCGGCGGTTCGGATACCGGTGGCCACTTGCGTGTAGGCCGCCGCGGTGGCCAACATCGGAGCAGCGCCGGTCGCGGCGCCGCCCGGGCCGAAGGTCAGCCGGAACGAATTGACTTCGGGCGGCAGAGCCGCCCAGCTACCGAACACTATCCGTCCCGTTCGCTTAGATAGTCACCTGGGCGGCGGAGATAACCGCGCCACTGGAGATATCTGTTGCCAGGTAGGAAGCCCCGACGCCCGGAAGCTGCGCCGAGCCGGCCGCGAATTGTGTCAGCCCTTCCGAGGTGGTGGCGATGTTGAGTGAAGCGTGTGCCGCGAAGACTGAGGACGCCATAATGCTGACATCATCGAATGCCGCGGGCACCGGTGACAGAAGTCCACTCGCTCCACTGAGAGAAGCGAGCAACTGTGTCTGTTCGCCAACAAATTTCGCCGTTGCCATCGGAAAGTCCGAGGGAAGCGCTTCAACGAACATCGTAATGCTCCTCTGGATATGGGATATCTTGCCATCCCGCTGAGAACCAAGTTATTTCATTCCCAACGGTGGGAGCATGCTCGAGCTAGTCATGGGGAGGCACCCACGCGGCCTGGACGAGGTCTTTTCGGCCGTGCAGCGGTTCGACGAGCACCCCGCGCCCGGGAGGCTGTTCAGTGGCCTTGGCATCCCCGAGCAGAATTCCGTCGAACTTTGATCCGTCCATGATGAGGCCGGAGGAGTTGAGATTCTTCATCTGGCCGAGAACGTTGTCATACATTGCCGAATCCGCTTGGGCGATGTTACGTGCGGCGATGATATGCAGGCCGGTGTCTCGGGCGTCGACGATGACATCTTTGAGCGGATCGAGCGGATTGAGGGATCCACGTTGGGCGACCATGTGGTAATCGTCGACCACGACGAATATCTCCGGCCCGGTCCACCATGACCTTTCCCGCAGTTGCTGAGCGGTCACGCCGTCGGGCGCGCGCCGTGTCCGCATTTTCGCCGCGAAAGGCGGAAGGCCGTCGATCACGTCACGTTCGGAGGTCAGGTAACCGATCAGCATGGCGTCGGGGACCGAACCCATGTGACGGCGGCGGTAATCGATCAGGAGCACTTTGGCCTGGTCGCTGGTGAATTGCTCGGCGATCGAAGCGAGCAGCGCGGCGACGACGGTGGACTTTCCACAGCCGGAGGAGCCGAGCACGATCATGTGAGCTGACACCCCGAAATCGATCGCGGCCGGCCTCAAGTTCGACTCGCGCACTCCGAACGGGATGATCAGTTGCTGCGCGAGGGTGGTCGGCGGTGACCAATGCTCCCGAATCTCGGTCAGATCGATGTGGCCGGGGAGGAGTTGCACCTCGGGTGCGCGGCGGTCGGGGTACCGGAGGCGAAGGTGCTCGACCGCGTGGGCCAAGCCTTCTGCGGCGGTTTCCGCGTCCCCGTGGCCGTCGATGCGTGGCAGCGCGGTGAGCATATGCAGCATATCGGTGGAGATGCATCGTCCCGGCCGGTTGGTGGGCACCGCGTTGACCACCGCGCGATTGCCCAGGAATGTCGTATCGGTGGTGTCACCGAGTCGCATTTCGATCTTGGTTTGGATGAGATCCTTGATCGCGGGGCGGACCACAACCCACCGCGAACTGGTGAGCACGAGATGGATACCGTAGTTGAGTCCCTGAACCGCGATGGACTCGAGCACTCGTATGTAGTCGTCGTAGTACTGACTGGTGGGGGCGAACCCGATGTCCCAGCCGTCGATGACCAGGAACACATCCCCGTAGGCGTCGCGTCGTTCCAGGCGCGGGTCACGTTCTGAACGCATTGCCCGAAACCGCCGCATGCTGTCGATACCGAGCTCGGTGAACAACGCCTGTCTGCTGTCGATGAGCGCGGTGATGAGTGCGAAGGTGCGCCGGATCCGGTCCCCTTCGCGCGCGGTTGCCACCGAGCCGACATGCGGCAATCCGCGAAGCGCGGACAGTGCGCCACCGGAGAAGTCGACGCAGTAGAACTGGGTCTGTTCAGGCGTGTGAGTCAAGGCTGCCGATAACACGAGGGTTTGAAGCGCCGTCGATTTGCCGGATTGCGGTCCGCCGATGATGGCAACGTGCCCTCCCGCCGCGGATAGGTCGACAGACCAGATGTCTTGGCGTTGCTGGCGCGGTTTGTCGACCAAGGCGAGTGGCACGTGCAGCCGCCCCGCGGCCACCGATGCGGTCAGTTGTTCGAGCGTGGGGGGTGTACCCAAGGGGGGCAGCCACATTCGGTGTGCTGGTTGGCCTTGGTGAGCCAGCTGACGCAGGACCACGTCCATGATCGACTCGGGTTCGGGCGCATCAGTGGCCGCCTCGGGAGCGGGGGCTGGGGCGGGAGCGGGTGGGCGCAGCTCGCTGATCGTGCTGGAGGTGAAGAGCTGCGGTGGCCGGTAGCCGACGCTGCGGCGTGCGTATTCTGTGCCGGCGGCGGTCGCTCGGGTCGGACGGCGGTAGGGTTCGCCGACGTACGCGGTTTGGAACCGTTGCAGTTCACCGGCACCGACTCGCAGGTAGCCTGCTCCTGGTTTCTTGGGCAGGTGGTACGCGTCGGCGGTCCCGATCGCGTCGCGGGAGTCGCTGGTTTGGTTGGTACGCAACGCGATCCGGTAGGACAGATGCGCTTCGAGTTCGCCCATGCGGTGGGCGGGGACTTTCTGCGAGGCCAGCAGGAGGTGGATTCGAAGAGATCGGCCGAGTCTGCCGATGGCGACGAAGAGTTTCGCGAAGTCGGGGTGTTGTTCGAGGAGTTCCGCGAACTCGTCGAGCACGATGAGCAATGTTGGCAGTGGTACGAGCCCGGCGCCTTGTTCGCGTGCTCGTTCGTAGTCCGCGACGCTGGCGAAGTTCCCGGCGTCGCGCAGGACGCGTTGGCGGCGGATCATCTCACCGTTGATGACGTCTTCCATGCGGGTGACGAGGTCTGCTTCCTCCTCCATATTGGTGACGACGGCTGTTACATGAGAGAGCTGATCGAAGCCGAGAAAGGTTGCGCCACCTTTGAAGTCGACGAGTAGTAGGTTGAGGGCGTCCGGTGAGTGAGTGGTGACCGCGGACAGTATGAGAGTGCGCAGAAACTCGGATTTGCCCGAACCGGTTGCGCCGATGCACATTCCGTGGGGACCCATGCCGTCCTCCGCGGATTCTTTGATATCGAGGAGCAGCGTCGTACCGGCCGGGTCGTGTCCGAACGGGATGCTCAGTCGCGAACGGTCGGCTTCGCGGCGATGCGGCCACTGCCGGTCCGGCCGCAAGGTGGCGGCGTCGGCGAGCGAAAGCATTTCCGACCAACTGGTTCCGGAGCTGGCCCGGTCGGCGGCTACGACCTCCACGACGGTCGAGAGCCGATGGGGCGCCAGTCGGCGGGCCAGGCAGATCGTCGAGAAGAGGTCGAGCGCGTCGGCGATTCCGACCTTGCGAGTACCGCGTGCGGTTACCTCGTGCATGGTTCTGTCCGGGTCGACGGTGAACCGCAGCGCACGGGGCAGGAGTTGATCGGCACGTCCGAGTCTGAGCCAGGTACATCCGTCGATGCCGGAGATATCGCGTTCGGTCGCGGATCCGCCGACGTCGACGATGACCACGTAGTGTTTGCGGTCTTGTGCCGGTTCGGAGTTCGCGGAGAACGGGCCCCGGTTCAGACCCGCTAGCACCTTGGAGCGGAGCTGTGCGACATTGGTGTAGATCATGCGGGCCGAACCCACGGCGTCGGTGTCGGTGTGGTGCTGGCTGTGCGGGAGCCACTTGAGCCACGACCAGTCAGCGGAATCCGGATCGGACACCACCGCGGCGATGGCGACCTGATCGGGGCCGTGCAGGACCGTGACCTCTGCGACCATCGCACGCACGAGCGCCGCTACCCGCGCGGGGTCTCCGGCAAGGCTGATCTGGGGTGTGGACAGCAGATTGATCGCGACCGGCATGCCACCGACCGTCGAATAGGCCTTCGCGAATCGGGTTACCTCGACGACCCCGACGGGGTCGAGGTCAGAAGTTGGGGCGGCTTCGGGAACGATAACGCGTACCTGATTGGCGATGCGCCCGCGCCCGACTCGAACTCGGAGGAATTGTGGACTGGCGGCCTGCACTTCCCACATGCGTTTGCTCGACACCAGATGGTGCAGGCTTGCCGGGCCGGGGTGTATGTAGCGCAGGTAATGGTGGAGTTCGCTTTCGGCTTCGTGCACGCCTTTGCGGCTTTCGGCCAGGCTCCGCAGGTAGTCCTTGCGTTCCTCGTTGAGGCCGGCGGATCCCGCACCCCCGCCACCGGCCATTCCGCCACCCATCATGCCCACCATCGACACGAGCATCATGAGCGGGAACAACATCGCCATCGGAGAGGCTCCGGCGCCTCCGCCTCTGAACATCATGACCATCATTCCGGCCATCGCGGCGACCATGACCACCGGCAGCACCATGCGGAATTTGGACATGGGGACCGGTCGAGGCAGTTCGGTGGGGGGTTGCAGTCGCAACTCGGCGACGGCGGGCGCTTTGGGACCGCTCACCATTCGTGCGGGTCGCACGAAACGCCGGGTGGTCACGACCCGCCTCCGAGCCCGGTGCCTCCGAGGTTGACCGGTATTCCGTCGTGTTGAATGCGAGCGTCACGTTGGGACAGTGTGGGTCCGACAGCGAACAGCGACACAATGCTCCACGGGGCGAGGACGGGTGCGCGCAATGCGAGGGCCCGCAGGGTCGCGTCGGCGTTGTCGGCTGCGGTATCGATTCCGTGGCGTATGCCGGTCTCGGTGATCCAGTACAGGGACTCCCGCCGCGGGGAGGCGGGGTCGGATCCGGTCACTTGCACGAACTGCCCCGTTGTGCGCGGGAGGTAAGCGGCGTCGGCGGTGCGGCCGCGGGAACCGTTCGCGGTGACCAAGGCGACGGTCTGATTCGATTCGTTTTCCCGTAGCGGTAGTTGTGTCCCGACGACGATGTGAGTTGTGGCGTTCGCGTCGTCGGCGCGGCGCTCCCATTGATAGCAGGTAACCGGATTGGTGCTGGGATCGACCAGGTCGATGGGACGCGGCGGGAATTTGGCTGTGCCCGGCCATATCCCAGGTCGCAGTGCGGTGGCCACGAGGCCCGGCCCGACGGTGCGGGTGGACAACGTTCCGGCGGTGTCGGCGTTGCGGATCATCGCGGCGAGTACAGAGCTCACGCGCACGGCGCCGGAGTTGGACAGGATGTAGAAGGAGGCTTCTGCGCCGGGGTTGGAGACGGCCAGGATTGTGCCGACCGGCGCGGTGTAGCCCGAACTCAAGGTCATCGATTCTCCGAAGCCGGGTATTTCGGGGGCGCGCAAGGGTGGCGCTTCGGGAATCGCGTCGAGCAGACCTCTGGAGACCGTGAGAACGGGTGCGGTGGCGTCGATCCCCAACGCGAGGAGTACGGGGGTGTCGGTCAGGGACACCGCTGCGCGTACGACTCCGGATTCGGTTTCGGGGTCGCGGTAGATCAGCCAGACGGTATCGTCTCCGCGGACCAGGCGCGCCTGATCCGCTTGCAGTTGTCGACCGGTGCTCTGATCGATGTTCAGCGGTGCTCCGATCGCCGTGGTAACCACTCCCGCTCGCGCCGCGGTGGGCAGTCCGGTCTCTGGATTGACGGGTGCGGCTGCGCCTAGTTGCGCGGAGTCGCATACCGCCCAGGTGGATTCGGTGTCGGGCTGGTCGACAAGAGTGGCGGGTGCACCCGGGATCCCGACCAGTGGTCCTCGGGGGAACTTGGAAATTTCCGCGCCGCTGACTTGAACGGGTTTGTCCGGAGAGCCGGCTATCAATCGGGCGGAGGTGAGATTCAAAGCGGGGTGGAGCCGGTCGCCGATGCGCACGTAGACGGCACCCGAGTCCTTGTCTGCGACGACACGTGCGTTGCCGATTAGCTTGGCGGGCTTGAAGAAGGCCATTACCGCCGCGGCGGCAATGCACACGCAGGCCAGAGCTATACCGATGGTGAGCGCGGTGGAGCGGCCTCGTCCCGGATCATCGAGCATGGAGGTGTCGCGGCGAACGAGCGCGTGTTCGAGTCGGCGCAGCAGGAAGCGCCAGCCCGAGATCTGGTGTCGGGTGACGACTCGAAAGCGGGCCACAGCCGGCTACTCCGGGTCGGACGGGGCCAGTCCCGCCAGCGCCGTGGTGATGTCGAAGGCGTCGATGGTCATCAGTTCCAGGTCGGTCAGTTCCGACACGTCGGGGTGGTCGCGGGTGACGCGGTAGTCACGTTCGGATTCGGCCGCTTCGATGACGTTGCGTACGAATCGTCCGTTGCCAGCCAGATCGATCAGTCGTCGCCCTTGCCGCGAGTGTCGGGCCAATCGTTCACAACGTTCGCGCAGGATGTCGCGGGCAGCGTCCGACAGCACGGAGTCCTTGCCCTCGGCGATGTGGTCGGCGATGGAAACCAACTCGTCCGGATCGTACGACGGGAAGCGCACTCGTTTCGTGAATCGTGAAGCGAGCCCGTCGTTGGAGGCGAGGAATCGGTCGATCTGGTCTTCGTACCCGGCGATGATGATGACGAGTTTGTCGCGGTCGTTCTCCATGCGCGCCAGCAGTGTGTCGACCGCTTCTTTTCCGAAAGCGTCTCCGCCCGAAAGACCTTCTTGAATCAGGGTGTATGCCTCATCGATGAACAACACCCCTCCGAGCGCGGAGTCGATGAGTGCGTTGGTCTTCGGTGCGGTGTGCCCCAGATGTGTTCCGACCATGTCCTGACGGGAGACCTCGATGACGTCGGCGTTGTCCACCACGCCCAGCCCCGCCAGTATCTTGGCGATCACTCGCGCGATGGTGGTCTTACCGGTGCCGGGTGGGCCCGAGAAAATGAGGTGCTGTGACTTGGTGTCCACGGCCAATCCCCGGGTGGCGCGTACGCGATCCATTTGGATACCCGACCGCAACCGTTGGACTTGTTCCTTGACCGACTGCATACCGATTTGCGCGTCGAGCAAGGTGGAGGCTTCGCGCAGTAGCGCGCTGCGCTGTTCTTTGGCCGCGAAGGCCATGACCTGGGCGGGGTCGGCCCCGGAAGCGGGGTCCCAGCGGTCGGTTCGAGATGCGATCACGTCAGGCGTGGTCACCTCGAGTCGATAGGCCTTGTCTCGCACGGCTTGTTGCCAGATCGATCGATCGGACCAGAGTGCGGATCCGGGGAGTCCTGCCAGGACTCGTTCGGCCGTGTCGTGGTCACCGGTGTGGCGCAGGATCATACCGAGCAGAAAATGCGCGTCGGCCCAGATGTAGGACAGGTTGCCGCTCGCGCTTTCCTCGACGATTCGTTTCGCGCGCGGCAGGGCTTCTCCGAATCTTCCGAGGTGAGCCAGGGATTGGGCAGCCATCAGTTCCGCGGCGATGTCGAGAAGACGGTCGCTGAACGAAGGCGCCTTGGCGCGTGTGCTCAGAACGTCGGGCCATCGACCGGTGCGAAAGTCCAGGGTCATGCGTACGAACTCGGCGACCTCATCCGCTCGGATCTCCGCGAGCATCGTCGCGGCTTCGCCCCACTCCCCCGCATCGGCGTATTCGCATGCCTGGGCGATGGAGATCTGGTCTCGGTCCGCCATCGGCATTCGGAGGCCGAAGACACGAATCTCGGCTTGACACCAGAGCGTCCGCTCGACGAGACCCGCCTTCTGCTGGTCGCGGTAAAGGTTGTGTACGGATCGGTACGCGCCATAGATGACTTCGGCGGTGATCTCGCCGGCCATCGCGCGTCCGAGCCACGCATCGCACATGTCCGGGTCCAGGTCGGTGGCGGCACGAAATGCCGCTCCGGCGCGCTCGTCGTTGCGGACGCCGCCGGCTACCAAACCTAGGCATTGCACGCCGGTATAGAAGGCGTCTTCGGCCGCTGACACTCGGAATCCTTCCGCCGATCTCGCTTGGCTGAACGATATCGAGGGCGTTGCGGGCCGCATCCCGGGTCACTCCCACCGGTGGGAAGAAGGAACCGACCTATTCCCAGACATGAATATGCCGCTAGTTATTGGCTCATTAATCAACGTATCGTTGAGTGCTCAATACTCACTGATCCGCGGAGTCGACGAACCTCCCGAGCGGAACGCTCCCCGACCCCTTAGATCACCGTCGTGGAAGGGACGGTTTCCTCATGTTCGACTGGCATTTCCTCGCAATGGCGGGGACTACGCTACTGTGCCTGATTGTCACCGGGGCCTGCCTTCGCCCCTACCCTCACCACGCCCGTGGCGAAGATGCTCCACCTACGACATCGAATTCAGTTGAGCTCGAATCAATTTCGCATCATGAAGCGGACGACAAGACAGCGGCAGCGGCGTTGCTGTCACCGGGTGAGCTACGTCGGGCACACAAGCTGATGCAATGGCATCGAGAATGCCGGGTCGGCTCGTGTCCCGACAAAACCGCGGCCTTCCGAGCATTGGTCGCGGCTCATCACATCGTGCCCGATTCTTCGCGAGAGTGCGCACTGGCCGATCCTCGTCCAATAAGCCGCTGTTGAGAGAGCCGCTATTTGACGATACTCTCGTGACGGTTGGTTGTTCGCTTCTCGAAGATCCAGCCGTCACCGGCCCGGTGCAGGACCAGAAGCGCATGGGCCTGGGCTTGTCAGATCCGCACTGCTCCCCTGGCAGGTCGCCCAGCCGTAGCGACGACCGACGAACAACTGCCCGTTCGCCGGTCGTCGCCGTGGCGCGGGCTCGGATACTCCCGCCGGACACCCTCTCCGAGCCGCACGGTCATACGCCGCCCTGATCGGGCACCAATGATTCCTCTGGTTCCTGAACCGATTCGTCCGGCGACGTGACCGCCGGGGGCCTCTTACGATCGTTCGGCAGGCCGGGTGCGGCTGGAGCGACGGGTCCCGGTGACGTCACCGCGGGCGCTGAGTTCTCTTGTGCGGGTGGCGCGTCCACGGTCGACGGCACGAGCACCGGAGGTGCGGAGTCAGCCGACAGCACAGGCTGGGGTGGCGCGACAGGATCGGGCGCAGACGCGGGGGGTGAGCTCGGGCGTGGGTCCACCGACTGTCTCTTGTCTGTATCTGCGCCCTCGTTCGACCGCTCCTGGTCACTCTTCTCCTGCTGGGAGTTGTCAGGAAGCAGCGTGGGCAGCATAGCGAGCATCGGTACGGCGAGGCCGAGTACTCCCTGCAGGATCGATCCGATATCAAGTCCCCCGCCCCCACCGCCCGCTTCCCCACCGGTGCCGCTAGGAGTTGCGGTCCCGCTACCGGCACCGCCGGCCATTTCCTCGTTGACCCGCAGCACCTTTCGGATGTGCTCGAACGCGGCCTGGATGGCATCGGAGATCTCGGCCAAAAGCGTGGACTCTTGCGCGGCGCTGAGACGTTTTGTTTTCGGATCGGCGCCCTTCTGAGCCAGATCGAACTTGTGCTGAAGGGTGGTAAAGATCGAGTTCACCGCCGCGAGGGCTTTGACTCGTCCGGAGCCGACGACGAGAGTCGCGGCCGCGACCTGGTCATCGAGCTGCTCGAGTGTCACGATCCGACCGGCCAAGCCATCAAGCGTCTGAGTGTACTTTTCGACGACCTGCCCCGAGGATCCGGACTCGGGCAAACTCGGTGGCACCAGGTAGGGCTGTGTTCGCCGCGGGGGCGGGCATGTCGGTCCCCGGCCCAGGATGTTCACGGCCAACAGTCGCGCGGCCTCGGCCGCGGCGATGACCTTCTTCAGCCCCGCACTGGCACCAACGGGGGCTACAAGCGGTTTCGCACGATGGTGAAGGTCCGTGCGCGTGCCCAGCGTATCGAGATCGACGTCGTTTTCCTCGGTTCTTGACACCATTCTCCAGCGCCCGCCTTTCGATTTCCTCAATTGTCACTGCTTCCTGCGACTGGGAAACGGGCTACCTCTCTCTGGTGGGAATTCAGTCTCGCCGAGCAGGAGTGAAAATAGGATATCCGGCCGTCACGGCGATCAATCACAGAGAATGGCCTGTTCAGATGATGGACTACGCAGAGCAAGCAGACTACGCTTTGCGGGCTTTGCGTGGGCTGTATGGCACGGCCGGACCTCGTGGGCTGGAGATTTCCGCTCCCCGCACGAAAATCGATCCGCTACCGGAAGGTGGATCGAAGGCGTTCGGCATCGCCGCCTATGGCGAGATGGTTCGTTCCCATACACATGCTCTCGACACGACCGCGTCGAGGGACGACGTCGTGCGCACGGTAACCCGCACCGTCGGTGATGGAACGGTCGTCGGGCGGGTGACGCTGGACAACCACGTCGCTGATTTTCGATCGCGGGTTCAGGCGATCGCGGCGATCGCCGACACTCGTCTGAGTGTTCCGGCGCTCTTGGATTCGGCTAACCGGCTGTTGTCATCGGCGGGCTCCCAAGTGAATTCGGACGCGATCGCGGCCCAGCGGCAGGCCGCCCAGATTTCCGCGTCGCCGTCTCCTGTGCGGCGACGGCGCATTCCGCGGCGATCGAGGGTGGCCAGGGTCGTGCCTGCGGGTCAGAGGGATCGCCCGAATTCAGCCGTGCGCGGTCCGCAACGTCGTCGCGGCACCACTGGCGATTCGGTGGGTGCACGCGCCGAGAATGCGGCTGCGGCTTGGCTGGGAACCCCGTATGTCTGGGGCGGTGGCGGTGCGCAAGGTCCCAGCGGAGGCGGATTCGACTGTTCGGGTCTGACCCAATACGCGATCGCTCAAGCAACCAATGGTGAGGTAGTGCTGCCTCGGACGACATACGATCAGATCAACAGTGGGATCCGGGTCCATCCCGGTGATGCCCGCCCCGGAGATCTGGTTTTTCCGCGGGATCCGTGGGGTTCGAGAGGTCCTGAGCATGTCCAGTTGGCGGTGGAGGGCGGCGTGATCGAGGCGCCATATACCGGGGCTCGGGTGAGGAGAATGCCGATGCCCCCGGACGCGGTGGTTGTACGGGTCTTGTGACTTCGGTCGGGTTCAGGTCGTGGTTGCCGTTTCGAGTCCGATGCCGGCGCCGGTGGGGCGGTAGAAGCCCACGAATTGACCGTAGTCGCCGTGGCCGTCGTCGACCGGGAAATGCTGGTCGAGTGGAACAAGTTTGGTGCTGGCGACGGTGTGAGGCACACCGTCTTTCAGCACGATCAATCCTGTCCGGTTCTCCCATTGCACGACGTCACCGGTGCTCAGGTCCGCGGGATTGTCCAGCTCGGCCCACGGGTGCTGTTGCGTGTTCTCGCCGGTGGTTCCCTGGTAGGCGGCGTGTGCGTTGCTGCCGTTGGCGTTGTTGAGTTCCCGGTTGAGCGCCTCTGCCACGACCGGTGGACCAGCGACCTGCACGGTGCTGCCATCTGCCTGAGTGATCGTTATCGGTCCGACCGGCGCGGCGGCGGAGTCGGGCGCGGCAGCCGGTGCGCCGGGGGTGTCCGCCTGGACTGCCGGGGCCGGTGCCGCGTCGAGTTGCGATGGTGGTGTGTCTTTTGGGGCCTCGATCACTCGATCCTCGCGCGGCTCGGTCTCGATCGTGGCGGACTCGTCTCGGGGAGGTCGGCGGGTCGTGTTGTTGTTTCCGCCCATTTTTCCCGCTAGCGCCTGCGCGAGCATCGACATCACCATCGGGTTCTGCATGGGATCGCTGCCGGCAGGAGAGGAGGTCCCCGTTCCTGTGGCGGCACCGTTGGCGATGCTTGTAGCCAGTGATTTCAAAGCGGCGCTGAGTTCGGGATCAGGCGCGCGGTTGGAGTCCCGCAGCTGGTCCGCGTCGGAATCGAGGTCACCGCCCAGTCCGAGTTGGTTCAGCAAGTCCGAATCGCTCGGGGAGGTCTCGCCCCAGTCACCAGGGTTATTCAGGTTCTCATCGGTCGTGTCGTCCGCAGTAGCGGTTCCAGCGTTGCCTCCCGCTTTTGTGCCCGGAGTGGTCTGTAACTTCTTGGACGCCTCAGCGACCAAGTCGTGCACGCTGCCTATTCTCGCTTCGACCGCGTTGCGCGTGGATTCGATTGCGGTGATGAGACCGCTCTCTATTTCTTTGGCTAGTGAGTACGTCCACACGTTGTCAATGACCTCTACCTTGGTGATCGCCGCACGTAGTTCGGTGTCCAGCTTTGCGAGAAGTTCGCGTATGTCATGTGACTCTTTCTGAACCTTAGCGACTATACCTTCGGCAGCTCCGGAAATCTGTGAACTTTTCACGACGAGCTCGTCTATCAATTTATCGATTTTTCCCTCGTTTTCCACATAGGGTTCGTTGATGGCGGATTCCATCGTGCCCGAGCCGAAGCTCCTCGATATTATCTGCGTCACTTCACGACCACGCGAAGGAGTGCCTGCACCCAGCAGGTCGACAAGCATCTGGAGGGCTATCTCGTTCAATCGGATGATCTCGTCCAGCGTGTCACTTCTCCCGTTGGGCCGAAACAGAGACACTCGAAATAGATGCTTCTTCTTATCGTCGGCAGGTACGAGATACGACAAAAGTGAGCCATTCTTGTCGTAGAGCGCAATGCTCCCGTCGTCGCCGACTCGGAGATTGGCTGCACTTGTAGTGCGTGTCTGCGTAGACCACAATGTGCTACTGAATGCTCGTGACACTATTTTCAGGGAGCCATCATCGCCGAGTGTGGCCCATTGCTCTCCATCGAATTTCGCGGGTCCGGATGCCCATGTGATGTAGCCGTCGTTTCGAACGAGAGCGAGGCCGCCCTTCTCGTTCCACGACAGCGTGTACTCGCCATTGCCGGACCGCAAACTGGCGAGCTCTTGCCCAACCATGAGGCGGTCGGAGTATCGGGCATGGATTTCTGCTTCAGACATCACGGTCACCTTGGTTTTCGAACATCGCTTACTTGTCGAGCAATGCCGGTGAGAGGGTAGCGCGGGAGCGCGCGCCGTTGCTGTCAGTCTCGGCTATCCCCATGGCTGGCAGTCATGTCCAGCGTGAGGCCACATAGCGTTTCGGGAGCGAAGCTATTCGAACTTTACTCGGCTTAGGACCTCCTGCGTGGACCACTTTTCCGTCACCGATATACATCATGACATGTCCGGGCCTCGAACCTTTGAACAGATTCTTCGGATAGATCAGATCTCCGGGCCTGATTTTATTGGCAGGTATACGCCGGGTGGCAGCCAGCTGCTGGGCTGCGTTGTGCGGAAGTCTCACTCCAGCGTGTTCGGCGGCATACTTCATCAATCCCGAGCAGTCGAATGTCGATGGGCCATCCGCGGCCCATACGTACTTCTTTCCCAACTGTGCGAGTGCGGTGCGGACGGCAGCCTCACCCGCGACGGTGCCCCTGTCGCGGGTCCGGACAAGATCCGAGAGGTAGTGGTCGGACAGTCGGTCAACCGCCCGGGCTATTTCCGCGCTGGTGGCTTGGGTGTCGCCCACAATGGTGTGCGCCCGCCGGAGAGCCTGCACCATGAGATGGTCGATTTGTCGGCGTCCCGCGGGGGTGAGCGCGGCTGAGTTCAGTGCGCGGATCCGGGTCACCACATCTGCGCGAATCTCCCGCAGCTCGCCCGCTGCGGCCTTGTTCTTCGCGGCGAGCTCCGAGAGATACTTGTTGAGCTGGCCGTCGAGCCGGTCGTAGGAGTTAGCGGCATTGCGCTGGTACAGGGCGGTTCGCTGGTACTCGTCGAGTCCGCCGGCGCCGTTTGCGGGGTTGGCGGTGGCGGGTGATCGAGAGGCGGGTATGTCACCGCCGGCCCCGTACAGCCGCTCGATATCCGATATCGCCTGCAACGCGCGAGCGGCTTCGGGTGATACTCCCCCACCTGCGGGCTGTTGGGAGCTTCCGCCGAGCAGGCCGCCGAGAGCTTGCCCCAGGATGGGCAGCATCATCGCCGCGGTGGCAGCGAGAGGTGCCGCGACCTCAGCGAGTCGAGTGAGGTCGATCGGTGGCGCCGCTGGGACGGGCGGAGGGCGCGTGTCGGGGTCTTCGGGCTCCGCGGCGGGTGAGCCGGGCTCTTTCGCAGGAGTCGATGCCGATGGGACGTCGACCTGCTGGTCACCGACTGCGGTCGAGAGGCCGCCGGTTGCAGAAGAAGTGAGCACCGGCCCGAAGGAGTACGTCATTGGCGTCCGGGGGTCGGGGAGGGTTGCCAGGCCAGGTGATTGAGGTTCGGAGACACTGGGCGCGGTGGGTGGAGGCGCGGCGGCGGGGTTTCGCTTCAGCTGCCACGGAGTGGGATTGCCACGATGGTCGGTTCGCGGCGCCGGAGCCTCCCCTTGGTGCCACTCGGATCCCGACTCGCCCGTGCCGGAGGAGTCGGGAGAGGAAGCGGTCATAGTCTCCGCGTGGGTCACCAGAACCGTCCCGCCGTCAGGTTGCCAATGTTGTCGGCGGCGGCATGTCCGTCGGCGCGGAGGTGATTGCGGTGGGCTTCACCGCTGGAGACGACGCGGCACCGCCCGGCACGATGGCGGTCGCGGCGGTCGTGGCTTCGGGCCGGAAGCGCGGATGCTGGATGAGTTGGGCATGGGCATACAAGCCGTCGCGCAGAGTCTGACGGGTCGGTGTTGTGGCCAACGGCAGCAACAGCTCGTTGCACCGCCGTTCGAATTGCAGATGGTGCAGGACCGGATCGTCGCTGGGGCGCAAGTGCCCCAACGGTACTCGGCTGGTGTCGTGCCGCCGGGTCATCACTTCGGCCGCGAGCAGAGCATCCGCGTCGTGCAGGGCCTGCCAGAGGTGCTCGCTGACATCACGGTTCTCCGCGAGAGTGTCCAGTATGCGTTCGCGGATACGGTAGGACATGCCCGCTTCGGAGGTCACCGGCGCACGACCCCAGCGGCGATGCCCGTCGTTAGCGAGTCGCAGGCACTGTTCGAAGACAGCGGAATCTTCGACCGATGCCATGAACTCCAACGATTCCACCGCTCCGGTGAGTCCGAGCCGGTCGGTCGTATCGGCGGTGAATACTCGCAGATTCACGCGGGCCTCGGGGGACACGTGTTCGGCGGTGGCGACGTCGGACAACATCGCGCGCAGTTGTGCGTCGATGGGACCGGAGGATGCGAGTGCACTCAGTTGCGCACCGGCTTTGTGTCCCCACTCTCGGGCGAACTCGACCAGAATGCGAGCGGGGTCGGAGACGCCTTCCCAGCCGGCTACTCCCGATTCGGCCTCACGCGCCAGGAATTCGGTCCAGTTCCACGGTGTCGACGCTTCTCGCGGCAGGTACACCGCGGGTGGCAGCCACCCTCGTGCTTCGTTCGAAGTCAGGAACAGACCGAGGCCCGCGGGTCCACGCATGACCGATACAGCCCAGCTCATCCCGATCGCACTTGAGTCCAGCGCTGCCAGCACCGAACCGAGCAGGGTTCGAGCGATCACCAGGTCTTGACTGACTGTTTCACCCAGCACATGCACAGGCTCCGCCGCCTGGTCACGAGCCGCGGCGACGGCTGCGAGGAATGGTGTCGGTGGCGGCGTATCCAAACGGCCGCTGACGCCGTTGGAAGTGACGCGGTCACCGCCCACCGTTGCTGGCACCGAGCCCCGTGACGATGTCCCCGATGTCGCCGTGTAGAGGCTGGACGGGCCGCCGGTGCTCGACTGCGCCGGAGCGGCCGCCATCGTCGTCGGGGTCGGACCGGACGGGGCCACCTGATGAACAGATTCGTCCTGCGATACGGCGTGGGAAACCTGGCGCTGGTCTTGACCTGCACCAAGGCTGTAGGCCGGGGCAGACGTGCCGGCGGAAGCATCGGGCATCGCGGTGCCGGTGGGAGCGGAGAGTTGGGCGCTGGTCGTGTCGGTGCCGGTGCGCAGGATTGTGAACGCGGCGTCACGGTCGGCACGTTCGTATGCGTCCGCTGCTTCGCGGAGTGTTGCCGCGGTCTGGTCATGCGCGTCGGCGAGACGATCACCCGCTTGTTTGCGTGCGTTGAAGAAGTTGTGCAGCGCGATGCGTACCGGCTCGGCGATCGGACCGTAAGCTTCGGGGAACGCGGCCAACCAGTCACTCGGTGGTGCGGCCCAGTCCCGGGTGTCGATGGCGACTTGATCGTGGTTGAGCGCCGCACGGCGCAGAGCCATGGGATCGAGATCGAGATTGTCGGTCACGGGCGTGCCTCCTTCACCTCGACGATGGACCGGCTGGATCGGTTGCCGCGGAGTCGGTTCGGCGAGCGTCGGTCCAAGCGGTGGCCGCCGCCCGGATCTGTGCCATCGAATCGGCGTCGAGCGCCTCGAGCACGCGAGCGGTTTGGGTTAGCAGGTCGGCGGTGTCCTCGTCGGTGCACGCCACACGTTCCGCGATTGCGACCCGTTCGGTGCGATAGAAGGGATCCGCGATGTCGTTGAGGAATTGCGCGGTGATGACGCCGTTGTCCGCGATGAAGGTGTCGATCCAGGTAGGGGGACGCGCCCACGCTCGCGTTTCGAGGGCGCTTGTTGCGTGTTGAGCAGCCCGCCTGCGTAGTTCGTCGGTATCTATGTCGAATTGCTCGCGCATCGTGGGCACTCCCCTTTTCTCTCCTGCGTTACCCACATTGTGAAAGCTCCCCACGATTGGGGAGTGGCTTTTCGCAGGTGGGAAGGTGTGAGACTCGGATTCCGTGGCGCGAGCAAGCATCTGGGCCGAGGGCAGCAGGTTCCCTGCTCGGTGCAACAACGAGGGAGTGGACATGCGCTTTGACGATCTCGCTCTGCCGATCGAGGTGGAACTCGAGACCTGTTTCGTTCGTGATCGTGCCGGAGCCTCCGCCTACCTGAATTTTCTGATGACACGAGGATTGGGCCGCGAGTGGGCTATGTGGTCCGAAGACGATCATCGTGAGTTCGACGAGGTGATCGAGGAACTGGCGGACTTCTGGCGCCGGGAAACCCGCCGACTGGTAGCGGCACTCGTCAGCGGTCCCGGGAACTGATGACGGAGGTCGGTACATCACGAAAACCGGTTCGCAGTCCCGTTCCCGACCCGCGGCTGCGCAGACCTGTACGAATGTATAGCAGCACTGTTCGCGTATCGGCTATGTCTTGCGTGCCATGGCCTGATTTCGCCACTGCTGCGTCTCGCGGTGGACGCGGTCCTCGAGATCCGGTGGAAGGTGCCAAATGATGTCGGATCGCGTGGTGATCATGAGCTTTTGGCGGATCGCCGCGACTTGGGCGTCCACTGTGCGGATAGAGGAGCCGCGTCGTTCGGCGATCGCCGCGTTCTGCCAGCCCGCTGCGGCCAGGGTGGCGACCTCGGATTCCGCCGGGGTCAGATCGCGCCAGCGTGAAAGAGCGCGAGCCGGGCCGATCGAACCGGGAGCCACATCATCGAGGGAAAAGTCGCCCAGCACGAAGCGCTGTAACTCGTCGGCTTCGGGTCGGAGTAGAGCGCCGCGCCGCGCCATCGAGGCATAGGCCTCGCGGCCCAGAACCTTGGTAGCGACGTTGATCGCATTGTCGGTCTCGCGGGCGATCAACGGTGTATCTCGAAATCCGAAACCCATGGAACGATGAAGGGTGGACAAGCCGCCCTGCAGGGTCGCGACTTCGATAGCGACGGCGGCAAGGTGCTGCGCCGGGTGTGCAGGCTGTGCGTCCACCATGGTCGCAAGCACACGTGCGCGTGCTGCCATAACGTATTGGACCACCATTCCACTGACCCAGCGGTCCCCACCGACTTGATGCTTCTTCACCAGATCACGTCCGGCTCGTTCGGCCGCATTGGGGTCACCGTGAGTCGTCAGGGTGATCAGCCAGGTCAGCTCGGCACCGGAAACTTCTTCGGCCGCCCCCGAGATTTGTGCGTTCTTCAAGTACTGATATGCGGTATAGAGGGCTTGAGCGGGCTGATGAAACAGGCCGCCCGCCAGGACCAGGAAGAGCTTGCTGCGTTTGACGCCCGCCTTGTCACCGATCTGCTCGAACTTGTTGTGTGCGCGGGTGAGCACGTCGATCGCGGCGGGGTCGAGTTGCATGAGCATGTCGAATCCCCAGGTGAATTCGACGGGGGCGGGTAGGCCGATGTCGATTAGAGCGGTCGACCGCCAGTGCTCACGCACGTCATCGTCGGGCAGGCAGGCGTGTGCGCATTCGTCGAGCAAGATGCTTGTGTAGTCGGGGCGCCCCTGCCACAGCGCGTTCCATCCGATCAGAGCGGTAGCGGCGATGCGGAGGTTGGTTGGTACCACGCTGGCGGTGCGCGTGGTGTCCAGAGCTTGTTCGGCCAGGCGGGTGATGATGCGGTTGGCCGCCAGTACGAACGGTGCGCGGGTGCCCATCAACAGGATGGCGATTTCGAGCCCGACGACGGCTTCTGCCGGGTGGTCGAAGCTGGTGTCGATCGCTTGCAGGAGGTCCTCCCACGCTCCTCGCGCCCAGGCCAACCATGCCGGCTCCCCTGCGCTGAACCATCCGGCTTCTCGTGAGATGACCACGTCCCGATAGTGGCGGCGGTGGCGTGCGAGCAACGGCGCGGGGGCGGTCGGGTCGCGGCCCACAAGCCGTTGGGCGGCGAAAGCGCGAACGCTGTGCAGTAGGTAGTACCGGACGGTGGTCGCGGTGAAGTGCGTTGACACCAGCGAACGTTCGACGAGTCGTTCGAGCAGCCATGTGATGTCCTCGGGAGACAGGTCCGGGCCGGCGCACACCGCTTGTATGTCGCGCAGTTCGGCTCCGCCGCCGCGGGCATCGGCATCGGTGGATTCGAAGCCGGACGCGAACACCGAGAATCGTTCCAGCAGTAGCTGTTCGGCGGGAGTGCAGATGTCATAGGACCATGCGATCGCGTCGCGTACCGCCCGGTGGTGGTCATCGACATCGGCAAGATCTTGCGGGTGCCACTGCATTCGCTGGTCGTCGGGCTTGCCCGAGAGCTCACGCAGAACCGTTTCGATCGGCAGATGTGAAAGTCTCGCGGCCGCCAGCCTGATGAACAAAGGGTTGTTGTCGACTCGTCGACAGATTTCCCTGGCGACTTCGAGGTGATGTGGATCGTCGGGGATGGGGCGGCGGGTGAGACGGGCGTGCCGCTTGAACAGGCCGATGGCACTGTCGATCGGCAGTGGCGGGATGGTGAATATGTACTCGTCGGACCAGCCGAACGGCTCCCGGCTGGTAGCCAGGATCACCAAGCTGGGGAGGCTCTCGAGCAGGTTGGTGACCAGGGTAGCGGTGGCAGGTAGAAGATGTTCGCAGTTGTCGAGGGCCAGTACCGTGCGGACGCGCGGTTCGCGGGTTGTCAGGGTGTCCATCAGCACGTCCCACGCGGACCGGCCGGTGGTGTCGATGGTGGCGACCCAACGGACCACCTCTTCGGCGATAGCGCCGGTGGTGGCGTTCGGGGGCAGGCGGTTGAGCCTCGCCCAGTGCACCGCGGTGTCGGGCTCGTCCAAGTTTCGGCGGGCCACTTCCCCCACCAGGCGTGTCTTTCCGATGCCGGCGGGTCCGGTCACGGTGATGAGGCGGGCGTTGCCTGAATGCTCGAGTTCGACGAGCGTCCTGAGTTCCTCATGACGTCCGATGAATTCGCTCACCGCCCCGAGCCCTGGGGGGTTGCTACGTGGAGTCTCTTGCATGATGTTCTACATACTTTCGCCGTCCCGGGGAGCAACCGGTCACCCTCTGCCGGGATCTCGCATTCCGGTCGAGGGCGGCTATTGTCGCATCCGACGACGCTACTTCACACCGCCACGTGGTGTCGTCGATTCTGTGCGGCAGTGGGCGTACGCGTACTGCAGCTCGCGGCGATTCCGCAATGTGGGCTCATTGCGTAGCAATAGAACAAGCTCAGTGCGTCGTCGGTTCAGGAGTAACTCCTGGATATGCCGGTCGGGGGTGTAGCGCGCGTCGCGGTTTCGCCGGGCGTGTAGGCGCTGGGTGATCAGGTCTGCACCGAGCAGGCCGTATCCGGCGTACAGACTCTCCCACCATCGGTCCGGGACCGGGCGCGCTCCTCGCAGGGCTGCGACGATCGTGGTGCGCAGCTGACTCAGCTCGTCGAGGCCGGTCCTCGTGTGGGAGGAGGGCATCGCTGCCGCGGTGAGGCATCGTGCGACAAGGCCCAGGCGGTCCCGGTGCAGTTGCGCGCGGTCGAAACGAGGCAGGACGTGTGGTTCTCGGTTGCCGGCGAACGCGAAGCGGTCCAGTAGGCCGGGCGCCGACCGGGTGAGGTCGAGGATGGGTTCGGGCCGGACGGACTCGGCGAAGGACGCTGCTGTCACGTCCGTGCGAAGGTCGAGATCGATGGGATGTGTCGAGGCGATCGCGGACATCGTGGCACCGTGGCGTGGGCTCCAGCGGCTCGCGAAGTCGGCGAGAATCTGTGCCGGGTCGGCGAAGCTGGTCCAGCCTGGGTCGGCTTCGTTCCAGTTCCATGGACTGCCCAGGTGCTCTGGCAGGTAGAACCCGCCGGGAATCCAGCCTTGTCCTTCGTTGGTGGTCAGAAAGACACTCACGCGTCTACCGTGCTGCAGGACGGCGATTGCGCAGGCAAGCCCAGGTGTCGAAGGCATGGCTGCTGCGATGCTGGCCACGAGCGTTCGAGCGAGGACGAGATCGGTGTCCACCGCAGGGCCGAGGTTGTGCGCGGGTGCGGCCGCAGCCGCGAGTGCCGCGGCGAATGCGGAGTTCAGCACCGCATCACCGGCACGATCGCTCTCGTGTGATCTGGCGGGGGATTGGGGAGGCCTGGCTGAGACAAGTCCCGCGCGGGAACGAGAAGACTCCGACGCGGACGAGCCTGCCTTGTTCTGTGAGATACGTTGTTTTTCAGTAGTTTTCGCTGCTTCTGTTGATCTGATCGCTGGCGTTTTCAGCTCGGAACGCTGCAGCGTCACCGGCTGTGCGGCACCGTCGAGGTGGATCAAGGGACGTCCGGTGATTGCCGCCAGGCTCGCGAGCATCGGCGTGACAGTGGCGCTGTCCCGCGGCGTTACTTCGGAGGTTCTCTCGGGTACCGACAGCACCTGGTTCTCATCGCGCACCTGCCGAGATGGCGCGAACGCCGCAGCGTCCGCAGCGATGTGCTCCGGTCGCGTCGGCGGCTCCGCGTGAGCATCCTGGCCGCCTGTCACGATGGAATCGGCCGAAGCATGTAGGGAAGTCGCGTACAGAGTGTTCACGTCGGACGCACCCCATGGTCGGACAGTCGGGCCCACCTGTACCTGCGAATCTGAGGTGGATGCTGGAAGCGGCGGTGGGCCGGTCGACCGCTCGTGCTGCAGGAGAGCGATCTCCGCCTCCGACAGCTGTGTGGGTCCCGTCGGAGTGTCGGCGGCATCGAGCTGTACGGAACGGATCGGGTCTCGGACGAGTTGAGTGAGGTCGAACAGGTTCGTCGGGCCGATCTGCTCGATTGCCGCCTTGACGAGGTCCTGGACGTCGGCACGAGCGTGTTCGGTCAGCGCGGCGACGTGCTCGTCCGACGGGTGTTCGCCGGCGGGCTCTCGCGCCGCCGCGGCTCGATAGCCGTCGACGATGTCGAGGATCTTGTGACGGGTACGTTCGACGTGTCCCGCGAGTGCGTCGAGGGTGTCCGCGGCGGCGAGCAGGGTCCGGGCGAAGGCTTCCGGTAAGAGGCTGTGCTGGCGGAGCACATCGGTGACGTTGCCGAGTCCCTGGCTCGAGCCGATGAGCTGGTCGAGTTCACGACTCGCGCGGACGGCTGCCGCGCTGTCGAGCTGGACCGCACCGGCGCGGGCAGCGTCCGCGAGTTCTCTCCATCGAGCTGGGGCGATCATGGGCCAGTCATCGGCGACGATCGCATGCCATTCGTGCGTCGGCCCCACGGGTGATGGTTGAGTCACCGGCCGGCGTTTCCGACGGCATGCGCGCAATCATGGTCGGCCCAAGCCAGTTCCGCTGCCATGTCCTCGGCGGTACGGGTGACCGAGTAGGTACTTTCTCGGAGTTGTTGGGCCGCGTCCAGCAGAGCCGCTCGGAGCAGGGCCAGATCGTGGACGATGCGGCTGTCGAGTGAACTGCCGGTCGTGTGGTCCGGGGTCAACCGCTCGGCGGTGGAGATGACCGTGTCGGTCGCCGTCGATATGGCAGCGAGAAATCGCTCCGCGGCGGCGGCGATGTCTATCGGTGAGCCGATATCCAGCATGACTGTGCTCCTGGCGCCGAAAGGTCAGGCCCTGTCTCGGAATTCGTCTTGTTCGGCGGCCGTGTACGCCGCCTGGGTGGGGAGGCCGAACGCGTCGATGGTGTGTCCGAGTACGCCGTTCGCCTCCATTTCCGAACGCAATCCGACTCGTGATTTGAGGTTGGCCAGGTGCGCGACTCGCAGTATTTCGCGCGCTAGCCAAATCTCTCCGTTGTCGCGCGCGTCATCGTTGATGTGCAGTCCGATGATTTCCCCGTCACGGTTGCAGGCGGCTCCGACAGACTCGTCGGGATTGAAGACCTCAAAGGTCACCGGCGATTCGGCGGAACCATCGGCGAGTGGCTCGGCGTTGTTGAGCTCCGGCAAATCTGTTGTGCCCGAGTCGGATTGCGGCGTGTGGTTGGTCGCGTCAGTCACGGGAACTCCCGACGGTATGAGCGCTGGTCGCGCGATCGAGGTTGGGTGAGTGCGTTGCCGGGGTGGACAGCGGGGATTCGGAGGTGATCTTGGCGGAAAGCGCTGTCCACGACTGGTCGCGGATACGATGGATCGTGCGCAAGGGCCAATATCGAGCGCTCATATACATGCCGCCGCTGCCGCCGGTCGAGATCTCGAGGCGGTCGGGCAGCGTTTCCGTCGAACCCAGGGTGACCGTCGTCGGCGGGGGACGGCGGTCATCAGCGGTGAACACCGCGGTGCCGGCTCCGGGGATGAACGCAAGTCGGCATCGCGGTTCCGTGGGTACAGTCAGGGCTTCGTTGTTGGTGGTAACCGTACAGTCTGGGTCGAGGAGCAGTTGCAGGATCCAGGACCGCGCAACGGCGCGTTCGTTCTCACCGATGATTGAAATAGTATGCGTCGCAGCGAGATTGATGATCAGCATGCTTTCGTTGCTGGTGATACCCGCGATCAGCAGGCGCTTGCGTGTGCCTGCGGGGGGTGGGAGATCATCCGCTGCCATCGTGATCGGGTTGGCACCGAGTCCGTTGCCGCTCGCGGGGTGGGCGGTGACGGTGCCGTCTGCGATGGCGATCGTGTAGGCGCTGATGGGATCGTGCAAGCGGTCGCCGACAGCGGCGAGGCGGATGAGTCCTTCTTCGTGCAACCAGCGCATGGTGTCCACGGTCGTTACCGTCATGCCGAGGCGCCGACGGATTCGGAGGGTGTCTCGGTGGTAACGGCCTCGCTCATGATCGCGTGGTGTTGGCGTGCGGCATCGGCGGTGCTTTCGGTGATCGCGGCCATGATCTCGGTGGTCAGTGCGGCGCTGGTGAATCGCTCGGTGGTGCCGGGCGCGAGGTAGAGGTTGGTCAGTCTGCCCAGTGCGTCGACTTCGGGGATTACCGCGCCGCTGGGTGAGGGTCGTCTGGCTCTTATGCCGTCGATGCGGTCGCGCAGGTCCGCGATGCGGTGCCGCAGGTCGCGAGCCATGTCGAGGGCGGCTTGCACGTCGGGGTGGATGTTGCTCATAGTGTTCCTCCATGGTGAGCGGGAGCGGCCGCCGTCGGTGGCGTCACGGCGGGGACAATGGCCGGTTTCTCTCCGATGACCGGGTCCGTGTGCGGGGTGTCGTCGACGTACATCAGCCGATCGGGATGCCACGCAACCACGCGGCCGCGGTCGTTGCCGTTGCCGCCTGGCGCACCGCCCGGCGCCATCGGCATGTAGGGCATGTAGCCGGATCCGGCCCTGTTCGAAGCCGCTGTGGTGTTCGCGGGGGCGCCGTAGGCGTCGATCACCGGCGCGCGCGGTGCCACATTTCCCGAGCCGGCCGGGGCGGCGACCAGGGGCATGGGGCCGACGATGCTGGGCGAGGGCAACGGCGCGCCGGTGAGCGAAGGGTCGGTCGGAACGGGTCCGCCCGGCGAACCGTAGCCGGGGTAGGGCGCGGAGGGAAGGTATTCGTCGGGGTAGTAGTCCTCCGGAACGTAGAGGTCGTCCTCGGAGATGGGGGCGTCATCGGCTGTAGGAGAGAAGGCGTCGGAGGCCATGGTGCTCAGTAGCATCGGCAGCATGCTTTCGAGCCCGCTCATGCCTCCGGAGTTCTGCTGTTGGCCACCACCCGGCGGAGTCTGGGTGTCCTCGTCAGCAGGTGCGGATCGAGCGATTTCGGCGAAGTAGTCGCGGGCGGTCTCGTGCGAGCGTGCTTTGAGCTGTTCGTACTTCGTCAGTGCCTGTTGGATCGCGATGTCGTCACCGGATTTGAGAGCGGTGATGAGGTCTTGCCGAGCCTGGGACAATTCCCGCGGCGTGGGATGCTTGGCTAGGGTTGAGTCGAACGCCGCGGCGTAGTCGAGAATGTTCCGGGACACACCCGCGAGGCCGGTGGCGACCTCGTCCAGCTGTTGGCGGTGGCTGCGAATATTCGTCGCAGCCGCGGCGCCGACGGGAATCCAGTCCTCGAGTTGGTCTGCCGCGTGTGCCAGCGCCGTTATCGCCTGCCTGTGCGGACCCTGCAGGTAGGTGGTGATGTCCTGTGCCAGCTGGCGAGACGCGTGCGTGCCGGGGCCCGTGTGGAGCTGACGCGCGAAGGTCACAGGATCGACCGGCCCGGCAGCCTGTGATGCGGCGGGGGGCTCCTGCGAAAGTATTATCGGTTGATCAGCAACGGGATTGACGATGATGGGCGCGCCGTTGCCGTTGAGGGCGCGACCAGCGTCATCGTCGGTGGTGCTGTACTGCGTTGCGGCCGTTCCGATGTCGTATGCGGTGCGCTGAGTTTTGTTGAGCGCGAATGCCAATGCGGTGCGCAATGCGAGCAAGGTTCGATCGCTCGTTCTCTTGGCCGCGGTCGAGCCCGTGTCGGCGCCTGCGGGCGTGAGCCACCCTCGCGGCACCGCGCCCGCGGTCTCGTGCGCGGTCCGGGAGAGCTCGGCAGCGATGGTCGCGAGAATGTGTGGTTCAACTTGAAGTGGCATTGTCTCGCTCGCTTTCGATCTCGGCACGGTGCGGGAGGGTTGGGGGGTCAGGCTGACATCACAGCGGGTCCGGAAACGGGGGCGAGCGGGTCGCTCGGCGCGGCGCCTGCGGCGTTGCCGGGTTGGGAGGCGACCGCGTCGATCGCGTTGGGGTGTGCGAAGCCCGCGAAATCGCCGAAATCCCCGTCGCTGTCCTGCATTACCGCGTCGAATGGCGTCAGGGCGCCGTCGGCGATGATCCAGAGCGAACCGTCTCCGTCGGTGTCGAACAGCACCACGATGGCGCTACGGCCGGTCCAGGTGGCGACGTCGCCGGTGACGAGTTCGTAGGGGTCGACGGGTCGACCGGGGCGCTCAGTTCTACCCTGCTCGGGACGCTCCCACTTGGCAGGGGTGTTGGCGTAGGCCGCTTGGGCGCTGGTGCCGGCATTATTGGACTCGGCCGCGGTCAAAGCTATATCGACGGTTGGCGAGACCCACGCGGTGCGCGAGTCTCGGAAGGTGTGCAGGACCTTTCCGTCGGCATTGGGGACTGGCGCGCCAGGTTGTGTGGCTGCGTTGGCGGCCGAGGTGGTGGTCACGGGTGCCGTGCTGGTGGCGGCCGGGCCCGCGGGCGCGGAGCCGGGTGACCAGGGTGTGCCCGTGGACACCGTCGGTGCGGGAGCTGCGGCGGGTTCGGGTTCGCGGGGTCGCTCGGGTTCCGTGGGCGTCAGGCGGTCGCGTCGGTCGGATAGGTCGCGGTCGTAGTCCCGCTGCATCGCGCCCTGCTGCATCAGCAGTGGGAGCATGGACATCAGTCCGTCCATTCCGCCGAAGCCACCGCCCGTATCAGCGGGGCTGTACGGAGAATCAGGGGGTGCCGGAGTTTGCGGCTGGTCCGGTTGGCTCGGACGGTCTTGGTCGGGCCGGTCGGGCCGGTCCGGGTCGGGCGGTGGAGGGTTCTTGTCGTCAGCTGTACCCAGCGCTTCGAGGTCCTCGAGGGCCTGCTCGGCTTGCGCACGAGCACGCTTCTCCGCCTCCAGCTCTTTTGTGAGGCCATCGACATCATTCGCCGTGTTCTGATGAGTCCCCGTCGCATCGGCCAGGATCGTTCCGACTTTGTCGAATGACCCGAGTACGGTGGCGACGAATGCGCTTTGGTCATATGCAGCCTGCGCACCGTCGTTCATTTCGGTGACAAGGCGGCTCAAGTTTTCGATGCCCACAACGTTGGTTGATTCTGTCACTGCGATTGTCGCTTCGACTCCTCGGTCGAAACCGATGAATCGATCGGCTGCCGCATTGAGATCGTCGACGAGTTTTTTGTAACGCGGAATGTCGATGTCGGACGCGACGAGCCTGGGTTGCAGTGCAGAAAGGCGCGAGAGTACAAGCTCCGCCCCAGGCGGCCTGCCGAAGGACATCCGGGTTTCGAAGATCCATTCGGTGAGAGTTTTCGACCCCGAAGGCTTGGTCGAAGCATTCATAGGTGGCGACACGAGTACACCTACGTGTTGGATATCGCGTGAAGGGCAGCTTTGGGATCATTAGTAAACCAATTACTGACGAACCTCGAGTCCATTCCGCGTGGCAGGAAGAATGCGCCCGTCTCTCCAGGCGGAGGCACATAGGGCCGCTCGCCTTCGATTTCGCGAGGCGGCTTACCAACCCAGTCACCTTTGACAGGATCCCTCGGCGGTACGGGTTCTTGCGTGTTTCGAAACATCTGCGTCGCATAATTTCCGACACCATAACCGATACCTCTACCGGTTGTTACGGCATCAGCCCCCGTAATGCGAAATACTAGTTTATTCTTAGCCAGTGCGCGAACTGCGCTTTCTGCTGTTTTGGTCCCGAGTCTTCGAGCCAGAGCCCCGCCGAGACCCCAGCCGGAAAGCCCGCCGGCCGCGCCACCCAACGTAGCCCATCCGACATCATCCCAGCTACTGAGGTTGCCTTCCGCCCATTGGACTCCCAAGTTCACGAGCGAGCCGCCGACTATTCCGCCCGCAGGCCCGAGGAGCATTGTCGCGACCGCAGGCACACCGGCCTGCAGTGCGAACGCACCTGCCTCCGCCCAAATGCCCATCATGGCCCCTTTCCAACCAACGCCGTCAGCGACGGTTCAATTGTGGAGCGTTCCCAACATTGGGAAGTCTGTATGACACAAACGGGGCCCGTCGTCGTTACTTAAGGAACAGGCCCTGTCTCCAAGAGCGGCACGGCTGGTTTCACTCCGACGCGCGACCCAGGCCATGGATCGTTGGGGAGTTCGTCCGTGACATTCTCGAATACACGACTTTGGTCCAACATATGCAAGGCGTCGGCGAGCATTCTGCGGTCTTCCGGGTCATCGTTTATGCCTCTGCGCGCATTTTCTTCGGACGACTCAGCCCAAGCGCGAACACGTTCTCTATACTCAACCGACAGCTCTTTTCCCATATTCTTGAGCGTGTCGATCGAAGCATTCTCCCACTCCCTCGGCTCGAGTGCTTCGTCCAGCATTATTCCCGATGTCCACGCATTCCTTGCTTTGTTCAGTAGGCGTTGATCGGTCATGCTTCCAATGGCCGGATCAGGAACATTGTTCGCGAAGTTATCTGCCGTCACTACAGCCCAGCCTCTGAACTGCCCCGCCCATGGTCCGGTTCGTCGACTATTCTCGGACGCTGCGGATAGTGCGGCTTGAGCGACGACTCTGGGCCGGAACTCGAACGGGTTGGAGTCGGTGGTCGCTCGGGTAACCGCCGCGACCGTGGCTATTCTGGAAATCACAGAGTCAGGTACTCCGGCGCGCACCATAGCACCGATTTTACCTTTGTAATCGGCCTCGTGATCGCCGAGCGTGTCCCACGCGAATGCGCGGCCGATGTCACTGGCCATGCCGCCATTGTCATTTGCCTTTTCGAGCATGCGAAGGTCTAGAATTCTGCGGACCGCGGCCTGCTCGGCGTACGACTCGAGCACCTGACCCGATGCGGATAGTCGCATAGCGTTGTTCTCAGCGGCTTGTCTGATTCCGGAGCGCGGGTTCAAGGGACCGAGGCGCCGCCCCAGCATCCATGCAGCTGCGGGGTTGTTGTTGAACGCGTTCATGGCGGTCATCGCGGCTGTCCATCGCATCATCGATGACACCGAAGCGGTACCACTGGATGATGGGATCATTCCGGAGTGACCACCGGAATGCGATACCATGGCTGCTATCCGCCTGGTAATTTCGTCGTTGCTGCGATCCAGTGCCGCATTCACCCGCCGAGCCTGCGACAACGCGCCCATAACAACGATGCTCGCCAAGAAGGATGCTTTCATCTCATGCCCACGTGCGTTATCGAAAATTCCTATCAGAATAAATGTATAGATGCTGACTCCGAGCGTGAACGCCGCCATCTTCCCGGCGGCGACCAATCCGCCCACGAACCCGTGTATGAGGGTCGTCTGGGTTGGCCCGGGGATATAGCCACCGAACGCGAGAGCAAAGATGATCTTGAATGCGTGGTAGACGGTGTCCAGGGCCGCGCCGACTACCTTGGCTGCCATGTAGACCGCCATCGCGAGCAGGAGCGTCGAGGTGACGATCAGCAACGCACCTGTACCGATCTGAGCGACACTGGGAGAGTCAGCCTGCGCGACAGCGGAGAGGTCACCACACCGTCGCAGGTTGTCCTTGACCGCGTCGCTCGATCCGGTTCTGATGCCGGCGGACCATGCGATGCCGCACGGACTGTCGTCAGGTATCGGATGGCCAAAGTTCCACATCTTCAGCGGTCGGCTCGCGAAGGCGTCCGCGAGTTCTGTTTGCAGCGCGGGGATCATCGCGGAGGTGCTCTGACCGGAGCTACCGTGCAGGCCCGCCGATACAGCGAGTGCGAGGTTGCGGGCTTGAGCCAGTAGTCCGTGAGACGAGAACGTCTCACCGAGCGGATTGGGCAGCACCAACACGCCGAGGGCCGCGTTGGCCATGATGGTTAGTGTCTGCGTTGTTGCCCGGCCCATGAATCCGCGGGTCAGCGCTATGGCGACGACGAAGCCTCCGATGCAAACCCCGAGTGCCCGAACCTCGGTGGTGGCGATGTTCAGCGCGAAGTTCTGGGCTGCGGCGGTCAGCAGGCCCGCGACGGCGTCCATCCATTCGAAGCTCAGCGTGTAGCCGATCAGCCAGATGGCGAGGATAACGATGATCAGGTATCCGGTGCACTCGAGCTTCAACAGCAACGACACGATCGTGTGATCCGGTCGTATGACGCTGCCGTTGTTGGTGATGAACGCGTAGTCCGAGAGCGCCACTCCGCGTTTGTCACGAATGTTGGTCCAACTGAGGGCATCGATGGTCGAGCTGTCCGACGTCCCGTTACCTCCGCTTGCCATGGCGACTGCACCGACAATCGCAGGCAGGACGATGAGGGTGAGGAGGATGGCCATCAATGTGACCGAGCGGCGCAGTGCGCGGTGGCCGGCGAGATGGGCACTCAGGCGGCGAATCTGAAGGGTCAGGAAATGTGTCAGCGAGCTCTGATGTGTCCAGAGTTCAAAACCGTTTGGTCCGAACCGAATACATCGTTCCTCCGTCATTCACGCAGTATGGGTATGACCTGCCTCACCGCCCAACGGGGTTATCCCCACCACTGGCAATCCGCGGAGTGATGTTGTTGCGGAGTGTTCAAGCAACGTTTGTCTCTGATTGGTCAGTAACCGACGTAGCGGCCGCCTGAACGCAGGGCCGCGATGCCGGGGACGTTGTCGACCGAACCGTACCTGTCGATGGAGTAGCGCACACCGGCAATGATGTTGTCTACCGGGTTCCAGATATCGGTATGCCCCGGTAGCGCGTGTGCGGCGAAGGTGGAGTCGATCGTCTGCATCAGTCCTTTGGACGGCGTGCCGGCCGCTGCGTTGCTGTCCCACAGATTGATCGCATGCGGGTTTCCACTGGATTCGTGTTCGATGATGGCGCCGATGAGCGCTGGATCGATCGATCGGGTGTCGTATCCGTTTGCTGCCAGCACACGCAGTGCTTGGTCGATCCATTGTCGCTGGGTTCCGACGGGCAGAGGAGTCGCCACTCCGGGCTGGCTCTCCAGCAGGGCCGGTCGGGATGGGCGCGGGGCGGTTCGTTCCAGGTAGCGCTCGACGAGGGAATTCACCAGTGCTGCACGCATCGAGGCCGAGTATCTGGCATGACCGAGAATAGATTCCGCGCGTGCCAGCGCCGCTATCAGGGTATGAGTGAGGTTCGTTCTCGCCGAGCGGAACTCGTCTACCGTTCCGAGGGCAGTTACCGCCGCGTTGACTTCGGCGATCAAGGACTGAATGGCGCTGCTGCCCCGTAGGCCGTCTCTTCCCTCCGCACCGAGTATGTCCAGCATGTCGGTATCTAAGGCGGCGAGGGCATCGGCACGAGTACTGGTTTCGGTGCGGATGGTCTGGTAGCGGCTGGTAGCTGTCAGGCCGCCGTCACTCGGCGCCGACGCAGGTGCCGTCATGTATGGAATCAGCGGCTCGGGCGGGCGCGGTGGTGTGGTCCGTGTTCCGAATTGCCCTGCCATCGTCGTCAGCGCCATCAGTGTGGACGAGGCGAAAGCAGCGGACGCAGCGTCCTGGCCGCTCGCCGCTGTGGCGACTCTACCAGGGCGCGTGAGTAATTGGCTGTGCGCGGAAGGAAGGGTGCGCTGATCGGCAACGGGAACGGATGAAGGCGCGGTTCGTGCGCTGTGTTTGCTGAGTGGTTCGGCATGCTTCTGGGACGAGCTCGCACCCACGGGTCCGGTGTCGGTCCGCGGTGGCGTTATCTCGGTAGCCATGGGCCGCAGGTCTATTCGGACGGAAGCACCCGCTTGATGCGGGACTCGTCGCTCGAGGGAATGGCGATCAGCCGCGGACTTCCAGCGGCGGTTTCGAGGCTGATCACGGCAACCTGCGTTGTTGGGGGTTGGGAGGACTCACACGCTGTGTTGTTTCGAGCAGGTCTCGAATCGTCGCGGACTGCTATCCCGACCTGTGTGGCTTGGTTGTTGTCGAAGCCCCAGAAGACCAAATCTCCCGGGGAGACGGCGCACGGGTCCACGATCTGGCCACACAGCGCCTGATCCTTCACTGTCGCGGGCAGAGCTATTGAGCTTCGGGAGGTAACCGGCGCTGTCGCACTTGATCCAGCGCAACTGCCCTGCATGTGTGGACTCGAGATTTGTTCGCATGAGCCCAGTAGAGGCGCTAGCGAGGCAGCGTGGATGATGTCACGTAGGGTGGTCGCCCACTGCACGGAATCGATGTCAGCGGCACGTGCTGTCGCCGTCGCTGGACTCGTGAGTGCGAGAGCCAATCGGTTGGCACATTCGACGGATGGCCCCACAGCGGGGCTATCAATGGGTCCGAGCTGGTAGGGGGCGTTTCGCATCGCCTGAGCGCAGTCCTTGACGCGTTCGGGCACGCGGTCGTCGGTGGGTGAAAAGCTCAACTGGGCGTAGGGATTTGCGGTGGGGATTTGACTGGAGCGGATCTGGCCACCCTGGCGTTGACAGGTGGTCGTGGTGTCAGGACCCAATGCCGCGTCGCATTGACATGCGAAGTCGGCGCTTTGTGAGGCCGTGACGCCGAGGAACCCCAGAAGAAGACCGGCGGGGCCGCAGCAGACGACCAGGCACACGGCTGCGATCCACACTGATTTCGGGATCGTTCGGGCCAGCACCGGCAGGTTCAACAGCAGCAGGCGAAACACCATGGCGGGCTCCCTCAGCGGTCCAGTTCGTCGAGCGACGGTGGTGCCGAGTTCACCGTCGAGCGGCGGATTCCCGAAGACCACAGGTCGGATTCCATGCTCATGACCAGTTCTTCGCGCAGTTCGGCAAACTGTCGCTCTCCGATGTCTGTGCTCAGCTGAGCGGGAGTCAGGGAAAGCATGTCATCGAGCGCGTTCACTACCCGGTTGGCATGTTCGGTGCCGATCGCCGCCATGATCGTTTGAGCGTCACGAGGTGTGTAGCCCAGCCCGTTGATCTCCCCGGCGGTGCCACGTGAAATCGCTCCGATGGCATCGAGTTTGGTGGTACTCGGGCCGGCGAAGTAGTCGTCGATGACGCGTTGCTGGTGAGTGGTGGTGGGGACGATGTCATCGAAGCTGTCGCGGTAGCGCAGGATTGACATCTCCAACTCGGCAAGCCGGGCCGGTGTGCCGAATTCCTGGTATCCACGCATCGCGGCGACCGCGTATGCGAGTTGCTTGTGTACTCGAGGCTCATCCTCGTGGTGCTGCTGAACGTAGGCGCGCGCGGCGACCGCGTCCTGCATGATTGCTTCGTCGGTGAACTGTGCCCCGATCAGCGCGGCCCACGCTTTACCGATATCGCCTCCACCGTCGTAGAGCATGCCGTGAATGGCGGCCGCCCCTCCCCGCACAGTGTTGGCTCCACCCAGCCCTGCTGCGCTCGGAAGGTCCAGGCGGCCAGCGAGCTGTGCGCCCGGGACGCTGAAGTGTTGACGGGTTTGTACCGCTCGGTCGGCTGCTCTGATTACCTGTCTGCGGTCGTAATAGGTGTTGGCCCAGTCGGGACCGAGTGCTGCCCAGGTTGACCAGTTGTTCAATTCACCAAGGTTTTTTACTCTCGAGTTGGGGCTCAACGCTCCTCGCCGACGCAACAACTGCTCGGTGATCGGCGAGCTGTTGACGACTGTGGCGGCAGCTAGCAGCGGCAGCGGCCCCCAACTCGAGAGGCTGCTGCCGGCACGGGCGACCCCCATTCCGGATGACGAATGGCCGCCGCTGACCGCGGTTGTTCCGCTTTGCAGGGCAGAGGCGACCCAATTCGCGATCCATTGGTTCCCTTTATCGATACCCGCGCTCATTCGTCGTAGCTGCAGGACACCGACGGCCGTCGCGATGGCGGCAAGAACCAGGACAGGCATGACCTGTTCCCGCGCTTGCGAGAGTATCTCTCCCAGAAAGAGAACGTAAACGCCCAGCAGAATGCTGTACGCGGCCATCCGCAAGGCGGTGATCACACCGTCGAGCAGGTTACGGACCAACATGGATTGTGGAGGTCCATAGATGAATCCGCCTGCCGCGAAGCCGAAGAAGACCATGACCGCGTGGTAGATCGAATCCAGGACCGCCCTGACAACCAGGGTCGACAGGTAGAGCGCGAAGAACAGGATCACCGCGGCGGCGATGAGCAGGAGGACGCCGGCGCCGACCTGTTCGAGGCTCGGGTCGGTAGTCGCCGCGTAGGCCGAGAGATCACCGCACGCACGCAGTCCGTCCCGTAGTCGATCCGAGTCGTTGCTGCTCATGCCTTGTGACCAAGCTGAGCCGCAGGCGGGACTGTCGTCGACGATGTGGCCGAAGTTCCATACTTGAGCGGGGTACCGTCCGAATCCATCGGCGAGACGCTCCTGGACGCTGGCAACAAGGCTGGCCGAATCGGGATTTCGATCGCCGGAGATGTCCGCCGCGACCGCCATGCCGACGTCGCGGCCCTGGGAGAGCAGCCCGTCGGGGGCAAGTATGTCCGCAACCGGGTTGATCATGAAGATCGGGAAGACCGCTACCACGATCATCGTGGCGATCTGCGTCACAGCTTTCGCATAGTGCCCGGTCATGACGAACATCGCGACGATGAGGCCGCCGATGGTGACCGCCACGGCCAATAGCAGCGGTGTCCCAACATGTTCGGCGAGCGCGTCGCCGAGATCGCGAAGTGGGTCGCTGAAGTAGGCGAGCCATTGGAAAGAGAAGATGTAGCCGATCAACCAGATCGCGAAGCTGACCATGACGATGTAGCCGATGAATTCCAGGTCGATCACGACGGCGAGTGCCGTGTCGCCGGGATTCAGGACCCCGCCGTGATCGATGACGAGTTCGTAGTCGGTGAGCCGAACTCCGCGGGAATCAGTGACGCGAAGCCAACTCAGCGCTCCACCGTTGGTCGGCAAGGAGCCTGGGGTATCCCCGGAGGCGGTGGCGATCGCACCCACGATCGCCGGCATCACGGTCATGCACACCGTCCACGCAAGGATCCGCAGTACGGCGCGCGTACTCGGGATACGTCGCCGCAGGTGCGTGCCGAGGCATCGAAGGACGATCATGGCACCACGCTGCGTGGCCGAGGTGACCGTGTGCTGTTGTTCGAGGTGGGGGTACTGCTGATGGCGTGCGCGCGGTCAGTGCGTGCCGGGCCCAGAACCTTACCTCGTCCGATTCGATTGAGTGCGTCTCGCATGAACATCTCACCGCGGCGTTCGTCGGGTACTTGCCGCCCGAGTCCCACCGGTGGCGAGGTTTCTTCTCGCAAGATCTGCAACAGGAACGGCATGCTGGTGAGGTCGATGCCGAGCCACTCGAGACTGTTTCTGGCAAGTGTTTCGTCGCGTTGCCGAAAAACGAATCGGTTGGGGATCAGGTTGTGGGCAGCGCCCTGAAAGTCCGAGGCTGGGTCATGTGAGGCGAGTCCGATGGCGGCAAGGTGCTTTCGGCCGTCGCGACTGAAGTCGGAGGTCACGGCCGCCCCGACCTGAGTTTGGGTGAAGTGATGGGCTTCGTCACCGATCAACAGCCCGAATCGTCCGTTGTCGCTGAGAAAGGCAGTTCTGGCGGCCACTCCGACGAGCTCGTACAGTGCCGTACCGAGCCGCTTGGTCAAAGGCAGCCGGTGATATAGGTGCGGTGTGGTTAGCTCCTCGACCGTGGGCAAGGCTAGCCGATGGGAGCGGACGACGGTGGCGGCGGCATCCAGTCGCAATGGCGGCAATTGGGGATCGAACAGCACTGGAACACGGTCGATCAGAGAGGTCAGGCGCAGGGCGAGCTCGCGGTAATCCTCACCGCTCTCCGAGGTCCCGCTGAGATCGCGTGTGGCACGCACCAGATCAGGCAGACTCGCGACGCGGTGTTCGGCGAGCCCGCGGGGGCTGAGGAGACCTGCCGCCGCGGTGCCCGCGCCCGAAGTAGGTGAGATATCCAGCAGTGGCAGTACACAATCCATTGTGTATTCACCCGCGACGCGTTGATCGAACATTCGCAGTGGATCGAGTGAGACCGTCGGATCCGTGAGATCGATGACCACCGCGTCGTCGATCGCGGCCGCGAAGTGCGCCCACTCCCCCACTTGACTGCGGTCGATGGCCAGAAACTGTCCGCCCATGTCGTGGACCAGCACCGCGATGAGTTTCAGGAAGTACGACTTGCCCGACCCGAGCTCACCGGTCACAGCGAAGGACGCCGACAGGTCGTGCAGGGCGGCTTCCATGATGCCGAAGTGAATGGGTTCGAAGTTGCCGGACATGAGGTTCAGGCCGATAACGGGTCCCGAGTCGTCGCCGATCTGGTTGGTTGTGTAGGGCACGAACCCTGCCCACATGTCCGACGGCATGATGTGGGCGTAGTCCTCGAAGGCTCTGCGAGATGGGCTGCCGGGAATCAGCAGCGACCAAAGATCGACCTGTGCTCCGACCGGCGCTGTCATCTCGATTTGAAATCGCTTGTAGCGACGGCGCAGGACGTTGACCGCGTCCAGAGTCGCTTCGCGGGAGGGGCTGCCGACCGCGATCACAGTGGTGAAGCTGACTTCTGATTCACCAGCGTTGGTTTCGAAATGCTGGTTGTATTCGCCGAGCATGCGAGCTTTCGACATCAGGGTGTTCTGCGCGAACGAGACTTCCTGGTCGCGTTGGTCCAGTTGTTCACCGAGTCGTCGCAAACTGAGTTCGTTGTTCCTGAGCACTGCCTCGGAAGGGGTGGTCGATACTCGGATGCCCCAGTCGACCGTCACGCCCTCGACACCTTCCAGGACGTTCAGGAACTCGCTTCCCCCGGGAAAGTTCATGCCCGCGTATGGAAATGAGCGTGGAGTGAGCATCGTTTGATACGAGGGTGCGCTACTCGACTGCTCTTGAATTACTTTGACGACGGGGGCGAAGGACGGGCGCATGCGCCGGGAATTGTCGGCTTTCGCTCCTTCGTCCAGTGCGGCCGAGCGGAAGACCGCCGCGGTGGCGTCGTCGAGTACGCCGACGCGGGTGGGAGCGATTGGATCCTCGCCGGCGCCACGGGCAAGGTAGTGCTCCCACAGCCATTGAAACAATGCCGCGGGAACAGGAGTGGGATCGAATTCACCGCCGACGCGTGACAGCACCGCGGTAGCGGTTTCCTCGTAGCGTTCCAGGTCGGCGCGAGTGATCGCGGCGGGGTCGATGGTGCTGCCGTTACGCCAGATTCGAGTGACCGCGGAGTTACCCAGGTGTGCTGATCCCACGGGGATGGACAGGAGGTGGATTCGGGTTCGGGGTTCGATCGCCCGGATTCGCTCGTAGGAACCGATGACCTCGGCAGCGTAGTCGTCGCACAGATCGAGGTCGATGCCTTCGACCATCTTGCTCAGGGCTTCGAGTGTATCGAGGCGGGCTTGGATGCCCAGCAGCAGTGATCCGGCAGGGAGGTGGTTCACCAGAGCATGGTGGGCTGCCAGTACGTCGAATTTATCGCTGGCGGTGCGCAGTCCGTAACCCATCGGGCGGATGAAGTAGGTTGCGGTGACCAGCCCCGCATGGGTGAACTGCAGGTTCCCCCGGATGGCCGCTGTTGGCTGAAGGTCCCGCCCGAACATGATCAGTTCCGATCTTGCGGACTGGTCGGACCGCCACCGAGCCACGGCGTTTCCGCTACCACGGAGGGGGACGTCGAGTCGTTGCTTTCAACCACGAAGCGTGGGGTGCTCGGTTGCGAACGGCCGGCGTCGGGCAGGAGCAGTACCACCGTCTGCTCGATGAGCACGATGTGTGGATTGGAGTCGGTCGTGATCGGTACACCCGATGCCGATACGGGTCGTCGTGCGGTGAGCAGTCGCGCAATCCACCATGCTCGCGAGATCAGTCGAACCCCGGTGTAGGGAACGAGACCCAGAGCGAAGACGACGACGACGGTGAAACAGAGACCGGTGATGAACGTGACCGCCGCGTTGACCGGAAAAGTCAAGGCACACAACGAGGTCGCCAGCAGCAGGGCTGCACCGCCTGCTATCTGCGGGAGAGTGTAGGGCCCGAACGGTAGCTTCTGGCCGTTCTGTGCCTTGCCGATCATGATCGGTACTCGCTTGACCGGTGTGAAGACCTTGATCACGGCGGCCATCAGCGGCGGTAGTTCCCGATAGGCTGATTCGGCACGATGTTGCCGGAATCGCTACGCACGTAGTTGATCAGAGAAGGCAGGGTCCAGAACAACACCACCGCCAAGAGCCCAGAGCCGACCGTCAGGAGCATCTTGCCCGGCGAAAGACGAGATTTCGCCGCATCAGCGATCAGTACCCCTCCGGCGATGAAGGCCAGGATGATCGTCCCCAGCCAGCGAAACTCCAGCAATGCTCGGGTGAGGAAGGTGGCTAGGGCGCCCATCGGATTTCCATTCGCTAGTTTTGGGTGGCAGGCGGGACCCGCACGGTGCTCGTGAGTGAGGGCACGGTGGTCGCGCTCGGAGGTTGGGCTCCGAACCCCTGTGCGTCCACCACGGCCAGTGGCATGGACAGTGCCGGGATCGCGTCGATTGTGGACACCTGCCATTGGCCCGCGGTTCGATCCAGGGTCAGCGGATAACTCAGAGGTTGAAAGCCGGCTGCGCCGAGTTTGGGTTTGACCGTTATCAGCACGCGCGCTGTGGCGGTGGAGTCTCCGCAGGTTGTGTCATCTGTTGTGACACCCGTGGATTCGATCGCAGCGAAGGGCGGAGGTTGCAGTCCCGTGATTCCGGAGTTGACCGCCGCGTATCGATTCACATCGCCTGTGCCGGTGAGGAATGCGGTGATGAACCCCACCGCGACGTCACCGAGTGGAGTTCCCGTGGCGCAGGAAGAACGGTAGACCAACTCGAGGTCGAAGCCGCGTTGTGGAGGGTTGACCACCGACGGCAGAGCGAGCGCGCGTAGCTGCCCCTGCGCTGCCGATACGCCGACGCGAAAATACAGCCGGATGTCGCCGGTTGTCCCCGCGCGGCCGGCGCGCACCGCCACCGTCACAGCCCATACGTCCAGGTCGTTGGTGGTGACGGCCCGCGACGTGAATACGACGATCGGGTCCCGAACCTGGACCGCGGCGGCGGGAAGGTCGATCCCTTGGCCGGCGGGAACGTATGCGTCGAGGTGATCCTTCTGTCCGGCAACGGTATTGAGGTATTCCACGACGAACTGTTGCGCGAAGGCACCGACCAGCTGGGCTTGTCCGACGGTGACCGCGGCAGGCTCGGCCACGATGGCCGGTGGGTCGCTGGCGAACACATCGAGGATAGTGTGACCGCCACCGACGACGGCGAGTGTCGCCAGTAACGTCAGGCCGACCTTCTCCCGGCGACGCCGCACAGCCATCCGGCGTAGTAGCTGATCGCCGCTGTCGAGCGATCTTCGATTTGAGATCCGCACCTTCGAAATGCTAGGGAAGGTTGCGAGATAGCCTGATCGTGAGTGCTCCCACAGATGGGAACCCTGTTCAGCTGGCGTGGTCGCGAGTAGTTATCTCGCGCAGCTCAGCGTCGTAACCGAGTGGCTGTTCCGGAGCAAACGGATTGTTGTTGCGGCGAGATATGCGGGTGGTTGCCCCCGAATCACATGCGGCCCAAGTAAGTTGCGCAAGCGCGGATTTGCGCTGCGGGAAACCGGGGTGGGGATACAGCAGTAACCGCGTGGCTGTGTATTCCCCGAAGTAGTTCAGGGTGCGGATTGTCATACCGGCAGTGTCGTTGGACCGCAGCTGGTCCCCGAGCTCCATCAGCTGTGCGCGGTCATCGGGATGAAAGACATCGACCGGTCTGTAGAGATAATCCCACCGCACCCAGGGCGCTGGATCAGTCAGCCAGTGGGCGATGCTGGTCCACTCCACCTGAACAAGAGCCAGATGGGTGCCGGCACGTCTGTGAGCTTCGCGCAGTCCGACACTCTCCAACGGTGCCCGTTCTGGCGCAGAGGCCGTGGATGTGACATCTTCGATCAGCCACCACGCGCCCCGTCCACGATGGTCGACTCGCGTTCGAATAGTTATGCGCCATACGCCGTTTCGCCCACGGCGGTCTCGGATGGTGGCGTCGAAC
The DNA here is from genome assembly GCF_042799795.1 of Nocardia sp. NPDC057668. Taxonomy (NCBI): domain Bacteria; kingdom Bacillati; phylum Actinomycetota; class Actinomycetes; order Mycobacteriales; family Nocardiaceae; genus Nocardia; species Nocardia sp. NPDC057668. Next base: position 682,266 of record NZ_JBHVIC010000004.1, read on the forward strand.
TGCAGTCGGCCACCACTATCCGGATCATAGAGCAGCTCCAGCAATTCGGCGTGTTGGTCGAAGACGGTCGCGCGGTGAAAAAGCTCGGCGATGGAGAGAGTGGGCACGTAGGCCTCCCCTCCGACCCCGGTGAGCTGGGTGACGGTGTCGGGCTGGAGGATTGTCTGGGTGTCGAGGTCCCAGATCACCCCAACGGCCGGCTGAGGAGTGGGAACTGTGACGTTGGCGGGCCCGAGCCACACCCGGACAGCGTGCACCTCTCCGGTCGGCCCGAAGATCGGCCGAGTCAACAGCCGGTATCGGCCGGAATTGGTGGGGATCGTGAGGTCGACCCCCTCGCCGCGCTGCCGTGTGGCACGTACTTTGTCAGCTATGTCGCGGGTAGTGAGGGTGTCATAGCAAGCGGGAATTTTCGAGAGCAGACGTTGCACCACGCGGTACCAGCTGGCGAAGTTACGGGGGGCGTCACCCAGAGAGGCCACCGAAACGATATCCGCGGCCAGTGTCTCCAGTGTCAACCATGGGATCACCATCGTGCTTCTCTCGTCGCGTTCACTCCGTATCGGACGCTCCTGCTATTGCACATCTAGAAGCGAGCCTATTTGAAATGTACCGTTAATGGACGGTTCATTCAACAGGTGATCATCTATTGGCTGCTCACCTTGACAGCCACCGCGATGAGGCCGGCGCCAACCAGAATCGCGTCCTCGCCGAGTTCGGAACGAACCACTCGAAGCCCGGAGAGGAACCCCAGGCGTGCCCGGTCCGAGATCGCCCGGCCCAGTGGGCTCCACAGGGCGGAGCCGGCATCAGCGACGGTTCCACCCACCACGACCAAGCCGACATCGAGCACGGCCGCTACCGAGACGATCGCTCGACCGAGAGCAGTCCCAGCGCGTTCGAGCGCGGCCAGGGCGGTCGGGTCACCGGCCTCCGCCGCGTCGATGAGAGCCGATTCACTCGATCCGCCCCACCCACGGGCTCGGGACCAACGCACCATGGCGGTTCCGCCGGCCACCGCTTCCAGGCATCCGTGGCCACCGCATTCGCAGATATCGTCGAAGCCCGGGACCAGTACATGCCCAATGTGCCCGGCGTTGCCCGTACGCCCGACGACGGTGAGACCTCCGACGGTGAGACCCCCGGTGACACGGGCCGAGACGTGGACGGTCAGCGTATCGAGTTCGCCACGGGTGGAACCGAGATTGCTTTCCGCCATCGCGTGACATGCACCGTCGAGTGCGAGCATGACCACGCAGTGCGGAAACACCTCCCGTACCGCGGCGGCGATGGCGAATCCGGTTCTCCATTCGGGTATGGCAGCAGAGGCGATAATGCCCGCCGCCATGTCGATGGGTCCGGAAGCGCCGATGCCGACCGCGGTGACGCGATCGTTTCCCGCGACCTCGATCAGCAGGTCACGGCAAGCGGCCCATACATCCCGCGTCGGCGGCGCGATCACGCGCATCTGTTGCGTGCCTTCGGTTTCGCTGATGCGCCCGACCGCGAAGCGTGACGGGCCGATCTCCAGCGCCAGGATCGTCATCGGGTTGCCCATACGCGCGGCCGAGCGGAGCGGATTTCAACAGTCATCGGTACCGGTCCGCGGCAGTCGCAGCGGGGATTGCCGGCCCAGCACGATCCGTCGAGCCGGTGCGGCGAACGTGAGTTCGGAACGCGTTGGCTCGGTGCCGGTACGAATGATCCGCAGAGGTCGGCGGCTCTCGCTCGGCACCCCTCGGTAGCGTTCCAAGTTCAGCACAATCTTGCCGGCATTGTCGTAGCCGATTCCGGCCCAGATCATCGCTCGCGGACCCTCGCCACGCGATATGAGTGTCTCTGCGAGAGTTTGACATTCGGCGCGCAGGGGGCACTCGTGGCAGATTTGTGTCGCCGCTCGCCACAGATCGGGACTGCCGGTATCGAGGTCCCAGGTGTCGGGGTTGTCCGCACAGGGAGGCCGTCGGGCGGCTGGGGTGTTTACAGGTGGAGCACTCTCGGACTCGGATGATCCGACGTCCAACCACCGGTTTCGTTTCGTGTTCATCGCCATCTCCGGGGTACCTGGAGCGCGATTGGCAGCGCGCCCCGCGTTTAGCCTTCGTCAGGGCTGCTCAACAGTCCCCGGGAACCCCAGCCGATCGGCTGGTCTTCGGACCGTAACCGACCTCACAACAAGACGCAATACTTTGAGCCGTTATTTAACGGCACAATCTAGTACGTATCATTGGATACAGTCACATCGTTAGCTACCGTAGAGAGATGGCTGGCGAGTCGGAGTACACGATCGATGATTTGGCACGCGCTGCGGACACGACGGTTCGCAGCGTCCGCGTGTACCACGAACGGGGCCTGCTGCCGTCGCCCGAGGTACGTGGTCGCGTGGGCTACTACGATAGTGATCACCTTCACCGGCTCCAGACGATCAGCCGTCTGTTGGGACGTGGAATGCGACTGAACGGAATCCGGGAACTGCTGGAAGCATGGGACCGCGGCGACGGGCTGGGCGAAGTACTCGGTGTGACATCGACTAACGAAAACCCGCCAGACCGTGGCCACACCTTCGAGTTCGAACCACCCTCGCAATCCGTGACGAACGCGCCGGCTCCGTGGTGTGCGGAGTTATCGGCGCGGCTGACGGAGATAGGCGCGACTCCATCGGATGTGGAGCGTCTGCTCCAGCAGCTGGCGGAGGACTGCGGCCGGCTGGCTGAGCATTGCGCCAACGAACTGCTGCTGCGGCTGCTCGGTGCCGAACACGAAGAGGTGCCGCGATCGATGGGCGAGCGACGCCGACTGGAGGCGAAGCGGGCTGCGGTCAGGACTGTGGTCGCGCAAGCCGCCGCAGAACTCATCGACCGTGCCATCGATCGCTACTGCGACTCGCCGCCCGGGATACCAGGCAACTGAGCACCGAATAGGGTTGGTGGTTTTCCCACCACAGGAAAGTCGCCGCCCCGATGGTGTGCCACGCGATTGCTAGTGTCGTATTCATCGACGCCTCGTACGGACGATCTGAGCAGCAATTCAGGCGGTGCGCGTGAACAGAGCTATACAATCCCGACTGAGAATTGGTCGGTTTCCCTCTTCCGAGAACGAACTTCTCGAGCATCTCGATGCCATCATCGACGAATCGCGTGTTGACGACCGATACACCCTCGGCCCTTCCGTGAACAGGAATGTCAGTTTCAGTCACCTATCCGCGCTGCTTAATGTATTCCCTTGTCACACAGCCGATCTCGGTGTTTCAGGTCGTCCACCGACACTTTCTATGGCGATGGAGCTGGCGGTCGTCATGTACCTGGCCGAGTTGTCCAACGGTGATCCGGATTCGACCTTCGGATACATCACTTCCGGTGTGCGCGAAGCGAACCAGTTCGGAATCGATCGCGGCTGTACCATCCTGCCGTACGCCAGGGTCTACTGCAGCGAGGCCGCGGATTCTTCGATCGCCGCATGTGCGCGTTTGATGCGCAGGGAACTCGTGCTCGTGGAATGCGACGCCAGCGGTGCGATGGACATGCGGCATCTGTCGCAACTGTGCCGGACCGCGGACGGCGAAGGGGCTGTTGTCGTTGCCACCGTCGGGACCCCGCTGGAAGGCGCTGTCGACGACGTTGCCGCGATCGGCGCCGCGGCGATGGGCGCGGGCAATGTCCACATTCATTTGGACGCGACCATCGGCGGGCTGATCGCGCCGTTCACCAGTGACCGGAGCCGTTGGGGTTTCGCACACTCGAATGTCGGCAGTATCGCGTTGAGCCCGCACACCGTGCTGGGCTTGCCGATGCAATCTGCGGTCGCCCTGTGCCGCACAGACGTTCTCGATGCTGACGCAAGTGGCTTTGCCGCGTCGAGCGACGCCACGATCAGCGGGTCGCGCAGCGGTTCGCCCGGTGTGTTCCTCTGGTACGCGCTGGCACGTAGCGGCACCGCGGGCTTGGCGCGTAATGCGTGGCGCGCTCTGGATACGGCCGCCTACGCGGCGGACTCTCTGGCACTGCTCGGGCTCGATCCTGTGGTGCACGGGTCGTCGATCGTGGTCTCGTTCGACCGCCCCGCGGAGTGGATCTGTCAGCGTTACCACTTGACCACCGCCGGCTCCCGTGCCGCTGTCACCACGGTGGGACACGTGACGAAAGACCTGATCGACGAGTTCTGTCGGACGATCGCCGATGATTTGGCTCAGCACATGACCTGATCGGGTTCGGCGGGCAGTATTTCGCACCACCCGCCCAACCTCACGGCACCTGGAAATCAGCGTTTCCCTTGGCACCAAACAGCTTGTGGACGACAGACGTAGGAACCGCCCGCACGATCCCCGCCCGCCCGCCCGGCGCCATCGCGACTGTGGACCGAGGGCGCAGGGCCTTCTCCCCAATGCAAGCTCTGCCCGGTGGATCCGTGATGGAAGTGGTACCCGCTGCGATCCCGGGTGCCGTAGGAATTGTTGCCGTAACCGTATCCGGACCCTCGCGAACTGTCCGCATCGGCGCCACCGGCCGCGATGACTGTGGGTAGTACGGCGAAGAGTAGTCCGGCGATGAGGGCGGTACCTGCCCAGTACCGAATCTCGGTCGTATTTATGGCCATGGGTGCACTCCTGTGCGCGATCGCTCACAGCGCCTCGGACGGGCCGTGACTGCGAATTCACTCAAATTATGTACCGTTATATAGCGTCTCGACCCTCCGTCGATGGGAGCAGCTGGAGGTTAGCAGCGGATCGATGCCGGCTTACCTGCTCGAATGCGCCGACAAGTCCCAGCAGTGAGAAGACGGCCCGTTACGCAGCGGTACATTAAATGTGGAGTTACCACAGCCTCCGAGCGCTACACAGGGAGTTGCGATGTTTGGACGGATCACAAGGCGCTTGACGCAACCCTGTTGGCGCACGCTCGCTCTGTGCGCCGGCGCGGTGGCGCTGGGCTTGGCACCCACGCATACCTCGCAGGCGCAGGCCGCTCCGGACGGTGCGCCGTGCCTCTGGGCGGACGTTGCCTACCCCCGCGGAGCCGAGGAGATTGCGGGCGGCTGGCACTTCACGTGCGCCACGGACAGTTGGGGCGCACCCGTGTGGATCAGAGGTGAGCGGACACAATCGGAGAGTACCGTCGCGAATCCGGGCGCCGTGACCAATCCCGCGGGACACTTCAGTCCGGGCGCTCGCCAGCCGGGTACGTCGTATAACGACTATTGCGTCGGAAGCCAGCTTATCGACGGATCAGAGGATGTGTACCAGGTGGTGGCACATCCGAATGGCTTTCAGCAATGGAAATACGCGGCGCCACTTCGGGAGTGGCAGTACAGCGGGGGCGACGCTGTCGCTGACGGCACCTGGAGGAGCTCGAGCAACTGCCTCGACGGTGTCCTGAGCTGAGGAACCTGTCCCGACTCGCTCACCAGCGGTGAGAATGCTCGAGCATCAGACACGGCGGCTTCTCGATTGTGCTGTCACACAGCAGAGCTCACTGTGAGGTTGGGGCCGATGTCGCCGTTCCAGTTCCGATCTGTTGTCGTGTGCGACGACAACAATGTCGATCTCGCCGTCGCAGATCAGCACCGCGAAGTGAGAACATATCGTTTCACCATGGACCGTGGCGACCGGATCCCGTTGATGCGCTGTTCGAAGAAGTACATCGATGATCACCTCACCTCGGTCACTCGTCGCGCCCCTGACTGGCCCACCGATCTGGCACTGACCGCGATCACTGCTCGCCGTTATCCTCTGCCGGTGATCATCGGCCCGCCCGATTCCCACGTGAACACTGCATGGCCCGACCCGAACCTGCTATTGAGCGGCGTGTTCCGCCGCAGTGCGAATGAAGTGGGTGTGGTCGCGCAAGACTCGCGCGGTGGATCCACCGAATGGACGTTCGTGGACCGCAGATCCGAACAGTACGGACTGGTGTGGAGCGAGACGTTCGCCTCCCAGTACGGGGACTCGGCACTTGCGAACCCTTGGCCGGTCGCGCTGGCGGAGTTGGTGTTCGCCAGCGATGACGACCCCTTGTTCGGTCCGCGAAAGCTCTCGTTGCGATGGCCGTCGCGTAAGTCGTCGGCACGATCATGATGGGCGCTATCGGTGGAGCAAGCCCCTCGGCCACAGGTCGGTACAGACCGTTTACGGCCTCCCACTTGCCACCCGTGGGAATTCGGCGTCGCTCCTCCGCCGTGTGCCCGCCTATCCTGGCTTCACTGTTCGCCCTATTGACGAAAGCAATTGCCGTACAGCGTGATTGACAGCGCGTCGTCCTCCGCTGGGCATTCCCCCGAATGCGCTCGATCGCCTCGATGCCCCTTGACACTGGTTCCGGAACGTGCTTGTCCGGTAACACAGTTCAATCCGCAGTCGTCGCAATGATCCCGAATCAAGCCAGGTGAGACGGTAGATGAAGTAGCCCGCGCGGGAAGTATCGAAGAAGGCCCGGGCAGCGGCTGGTATGACCCCCTGGGCGCAGCACCCGTGTCTTCCGCTATCGGATTGCACGGCACGCAGTATCAGGTGAGTGCAATGACAACTACAGACCTCTCCACCGGTGAATCCTCCTGTGGGCCCACACGCCACCGAGATATCTCGACCACGGAGAAAGCGCTGTTCGAGGTGATCTTCGGTGATCAGCTCGACTTGCACATGCGGGTTCGAGACGTTGTCGTCGGACTTGCCGATATCGCTCCGTCCGGAGTTACCTTCGATCAGGAAGCCGAGCGCGGTCCTCGCCTGCTGCGTGAAGTAATCGCCGCACTCGGCTGCTCGGCGCGTGAGATCTCCTCCGATGCTCAGATGCGGGGCGCATTGTGCGACTGGGCGCAGGTGGCAGCACCGCGATTGCTCCTCGTACTGACAGGTCATTTCGATCTGGCGATCGGCGCGATACTCTCGCTGGGCAATGGCTCGGCGTATCAACAACAGTGCCTGGCCGAGCTTGATACCGGTGCCGCGCTGGGCGTCTTGATGCTGACGGAACTCGGTGGCACCAATGGCGCTGACCAGCGAACCGTGGCGGTTTGGGATCGACAGTCTCAGGGTTTCACACTCGGTACACCCGGCCCCGAGGCAGTGAAGATGATGCCGAATGTGGCCGACCCCGCAATCCCGAAAACAGCGGTCGTCACAGCCCGATTGATTGTCGACGGCCGGGACGAGGGGGTGCTGCCTTTCCTATTGAAGCTGCGTACCCGACGAGGGTTGGCTGACGGCGTGCACGTGGCACGTCTGCCCGACAAGGTGTCAGCGCCGATGGATCACGGGTTGATCAGGTTCGACGACGTGTGGCTCCCCCGCGATGCGCTGCTGGGTGGCGACTTCGCGCGTATCGACGTCAACGGCCGCGTGGAGAGCGGGCTCCCTCCTCGGGTGCGGTTTCATCGCGCGATCGGGGTATTGGGCGATGGGCGGCTCGATCTGGCGAATGCGGCGATCGCGAGCGCTCGTGCGAGCCTGTCGGGATTGGTGAACTACGCCTGCCAGCGTCGTCCCGGTGACGGGACGTTATTGGTCGACCGTGACGCGGTCCGGCGGGATCTGGCCGCGGCGGTGGCCGCGGTGTACGCGATGAGCGCGCTGGGCCGGCGGTTGCGCGATATGCGTGTGAGTCAGTCTGGAACGGAACCGGTGCTGTGGTCGATGCTGGCCAAGCCGTTGTTGACGAATACGGCGCTCGAGGTGCTCATGATGTGTCGCGATCGGGCTGCCGCGCAGGGTGCCCTGCGCATCAATCACCTCGTCGACTGGATCGGCAATCTGGCAGCGATGCGGACCGCCGAAGGAGAGAACCAGATCATGCAGGTCGTCGCTGGTCGGCGGGGCGCGGAGCTGCCTGCCCTGCGGTTGCCAGGGCAGGAGGTCGACATGCCCTGGTATATGGGGATGCTCGTCGATCGGGAACGGGTGTTGGCGCAAGGACGGGCCGGCCATGGTGTCCCCGCGCGTGGCCGGGATGCACGGGCGATCGAATTGGCGACGGCGACCGGTGAGAGGCTCGCGGTAGCCGCACTGGTGACCGAAGCGCACTCGGTCACGGACCCCCTTGCGCGGAAGCTGCTCGAATCGGCAGCAGCCGCCTACGCACTCGGCCGCGTGCACGACCGCGGAACCTGGTACGCGGCAAACGACCAACTGGACACGCCGCGCGCCGAGTTGATCACACAGGAACTGGACCGCAACCTTCGTGTTGTCGCCGAGCATCTTTCATCTCTGGTGGCAGCGTTCGCGACCCCTGCGTTGCCCGGGCCGCTGTTCAGCGGTGACTACATCGATGCATGGATGGAGTATGCCGGTTGGGCGCGAGCGTCCTTTCCTGCCGGTCGAAACAACCTGTGAGCGTTCGGATTTCGAGGTATCTGCTGTTACACGGGTTGATCGAACGATCAGGTTTCGCCTCCGTGCTCCAGGTCTGGAACGAGGAGTAACACCATGAGAAACGCGGCCAACGAGATGGCCGCGCTGATAAAGAACACAGCGGCGATCGACACTCTGTCTGCGATTTGCCCAAGTGACAGTGACCCGGTGAACTGGCCGACGAAAATCGCCGTTGTCGACAGCGCTGTGATTCGACCCAGCGAGTTCGGTGGCGTCATCCGCGCTATCGTGAGCGTCAGTACCGTGAATCCGAGGCCCGAGCCCACCCCTGCGATGACAGCGGCAACGAACACGGCCACCAGCTGATGGCCTGCCCCCAGGATCACCAGGGCCACAGTCCAACATACGGTGCCTACACGAAGCAGGAGCACTGGACCGGCCACCCTGCGAACCTTCGGATACGCGATTCCAGCGGTACTGGCTGCAACGGAGAACAGCGTCATGAACAGCGAGACCGCAACGGGCGCATGTACGCCCAGCTCCGACAATCGCTGAGGCATAAAGATCAGCAGAGTGAAAGCCAGCGAATTGGTTACCGCGATCAGAAGCAACCATGGAACGACCATGCGGTTGTGCCTCAGTAGTCCACGCGCGCTCCCCGTACTCGAGCTCTGGTCCACGATCGGGATCGGCCGGATCAGGATCGCCGCGCCAAGGGGCACAGCGATTAGATAGATCACGAAGCTGGTACGCCAGCCGAACCCGCCGAGCAAGCCGGCGACGACCGGCCATACCAGTCCGCTCGCCGTCATTACCGCGGTTCGCCACCCCGCGACGCGGTCGCTATCGGCACCGTAGCCCAGGAGAGCGACGGTGGTGCCGGAGAAAACCGCTGCCACGCCGACTCCCAGCAACAGGCGGCTCGCAAGCAAAGTAGTCAGCGAGGTGGCAAGGCCGCCGATGCCCCCGGCGATGCCGTAGGCGAGCAATCCGATGCCGAGCACTCTCCAGGCGCCGCAGTGGTCGATCGCCCGCCCGATCGCAGGGCTTGCCAGCGCCACCACCGCACCGTTCGAGCCTACGACCAGTCCGGCTGCGGTGGTGGTCAGATGCAGGTCATCTCGAATGAGCTGCAAAACGGGCGCTACGATACCGCTGGCCACGACGGCGAGGCTGCTTGCTCCCAGGGCCATCGCGACGACTTCCCCGCGGCGCGACTGATCGAGCGGCGCCGCGGTCGAAGGGGGAATCCCAGCGATCACTGTTTCACCAGCTCGGTGTCGAGTGGAGCAATCCGGAATCGAGGTTTCGCCAGGGCGCGGACCATACTCATCTGTGTATGTACCGTCTGACCGGGCTGTGGCTCGATGAACAGGTACGCGGCCGCGCCGACCGAGCCCAATCCGCCGCCGCTGATGTCACCGGTGCGTACACGAACGTCTGCGCGCACGACGCCCGGCAGCAATTCCAGTTCCTCCTCCGTCGGCGCCTGCTCGATGATTCCGGCGGGAAAGGGGATTCCCACCACCCCGAGTGCGGCGTGAGCACGTGGTTGGGCTGCCTTCGGTTCGGTACCCACCCCGAGGTCGACACCGACACTCAAGGTGTTGACGCCGAACAACAGTTCCGACAGTGCCGGCAGCGCACCACCACCTGCGCGACATGCAATTTCGCCCAGAACATGCTTACCGTCCGCCGTGCGGAACACTTCACAGTGCACTTGCCCGGTCTGAAGCTGCAGGGCGGTCATCGCGCGACGGGTCAACTCGGTGACAGCGTGCGTGTCGGGGTCGCCGTCAGGCATGGTGAGGAACTCGCACACGCCACCTTGTTCCACCGCGTCGAGCACAGTGTCCGTATACCTGGTCACCAGCGTCAACCGCGGTTCCCCGTTCCAGAGCACACAATCGCACGTGAATTCTGCTGCGACATCGATACACCGCTCGACTTGGAATCCGTTCGGCGAGGAGAGCAAGCCGCTGTAGATCCCCGTCGTCTGAAAGGCACGCTCCGCGTCGCTCAGCGGATCGTGTCCTTCGAAATGGCCTTGTGCGGCGAGGTCGAACAGATGCTGTGGCGAGTAGGCCCGGGTGGTTCCGACTGCACCGAAGCCTCGACGTGGCTTGAGCACTATGGGCCAGCCCAGCTCGTCACCAATGGTGACGGCGTCCTGCAGAGAGTGTGCCACCGACCACGGGGCTACAGGAATACCGGCCGCATGGAGGGCGCTCTTCATTGTCGCCTTGTCGGTGAAAGCGATTGCCTGCGACCAGCTTTGACCAGGAATTCCCAACAGAGTTCGTAGGTACCCGGCGGCAGCGATTGTCATTTCATCGGTGCCGACGACTCGAGTGACAGGAAGCCGGGCCGTCGCTGCGGCGAGTGCGGTGTAGTCCGTCCACGAGGGGACAGCATGCACAGGTGTTTCCGGTACAGCTGCACGCCAACTCTGTTCTGTCCCAACAGGAATAAGGCAATGAACAGGGCCTTTCAGGCGAGCCAGATACAGGGCGGCCACCTGCGGGCGAGTTGCGACTACCACGGTTACCACGTTCGCTCCCTACTGTTCCAGTGGCGTATGCACATCGGGACGGTTGCCCGATGCGGCAACCTCTGTTCAGATGTGTGACGCTGCGAAGTTCGAGCGGTTGCCCGACAACCTGGCGAGTCCGCGAATGGGGTGCCATTTGGAGTCGTGCTCTCGCAAATCAATGGCCGTTAAAAAATTCAGGTGCAACCGCGGAAACCGTGCTCCGCCGGGCGCGGCCGTGAAATTGCATGCCGGGCAAGGTATCAGAGCGACCTCGACCGTGATATCGGACCACTTCCCCAATGTGGGGATATAACGCAGGTGTACTCCGGAGCACCGGATCATCACTGCCGGTGGCAGACTCGGCGCGCCACACACCATGATGCCGACATGGTCAGACTGTTCGAACTGGTATGTGGCGCAGCTTTTTTCGTTCTGCCGAGGGATTGTTCCCGGGGAGTCGTGTTCCACGCCATGGGAACCGGACGGCTTGCGCGCCTGTGGTCTCCTGGGGAAAACAGCCCCTTCACTCGATGAGGCTCTATGGGATCCGACCTGGAGACAACTCGGCAGTTCGCATGCGATCGACGTATCGGTTGGCGACCACTCGTCGATGGTGATGAATGGACCGTCCTGGCTTTGGACTGCGAGCTCAGCGCCAGGCCCATCGCGGGCTTTCCGGACTTCGCTCCCTTGCTTCCGGTCGGCTGTTCGCTGTGGCAAGGTGTCCACCCGCCTGTCACCGCCGATGGCAGCGCCTCCGCCGAAGCATATCTTCGGTGGTGGAGTTTCGATCCTCCCAGTCCGCCACCGGTAACGGCCGTGCTGGGTTTCTGCTCCGGCAGCGTATTCGCTGCCGCCCTGGCCAACCGGATCGCCGATCGCCAGGGCACGCGTCCGTCCTTGATTCTCCTTGATCCGGGACGACCCGATCGGATGTCGCTGGAGCACGATTTTCGCCGGGCGGTCATCGCGCTGGCAACGCTGTCAGAACAGGAACATGGGGCCCTCACGGCGCGTGTGACCTCGGAACTGGACCGATGGGGCGGCGACTTCGGTGGCATGGTCGACTCGGTAGTAGCTGCCTATGAGTGGGCGAGCAGGGTCGCGTTCGAGCGAGCCGGCATAGATCTATCCGCCGGAGCCGAGCTGGTGTCTGTCTTCGATTCGTACACAAGGTACTTACGCGCTGCGCAGAGCCTGGCGACCCGACCGGAGTGGTCCCCGGCGATCACGATCCTCTCCGCGGATCGTGACCCGCTGGCAGACATCACGGGCACGGTGATCCGGACAGGGGTCAGACGTGACGATCTGCTTCGTTCGCGCGAAATCGCCGGCTTGTTCCGAGACATTCTGCTGGGTGGAGTCGAGCGATGACACCGGCGGCGAGTTTCCTGACTCTCTTTCAGGCTCAGGCGGCCCGGGCACCGTCCCGGACCGCTGTTGTCGACGGTATGAGCTCCTGCCGATACGACGAACTCGATCGCCGGTCGACCTGTCTGGCCGCAGAACTGCGCCGACGAGGCATAGGTCGGGGTGACCTGGCCGCCGTGCTGATCGAGAATTCTCTCGAGTTGGTCGTCGCCTTGCTCGCGGTGATGAAGGCCGGGGGTTGCTACCTCCCCGTCGATCCTCGCGATCCCAAGGAGCGAATCGAGTCGTTACTGACCGCGGCACGGCCGGTACTCTGCCTGACGCGAGATGGATCCTGCCCTGTGTCCGCGGCAGTCCCGGTTATCGATGTGGGCGGTGCCTGCCTGGGACAGAGTGCCGGTTCGGCATTGTCACCTGTGACACTGTCGCACCATGACCTCGCATACCTGATTTTCACCTCGGGTTCGACCGGTTCACCGAAAGGCGTCCTGGTGGAGCACGGCGCTCTGGCGTCGTATTTGCTTGCTGCGACCCGGGAATGTCCAGGCCTCGACGGCCGGGTCCTTGTGCATTCGTCGCCGGCGTTCGACTTTTCGCTGACGTGCCTACTGGGAGCACTCACGTCGGGCGGAACCCTTGTGGTCCGCACCGACGCCGATCTCGATGACACGAACCCCGCCGACGAGAAGTACACCTTCGTCAAGCTGACGCCGGGACATCTGGAATTGGTACGGCACTACCTTCCCGGGTGGTGGCCGTCACGAACACTGATGGTGGCGGGCGAGGCAGCTACCGCGTCGGTGCTCGCGCCATGGCGCGCTTCCAACCCTGATGTCACGATCGTCAACGAGTACGGTCCCACCGAGACCACGGTCGGATGCTGCCTCCACGTGGTCGACTCCGGTCAGGTTCTCGAATCGGGTTCGGTGCCCATCGGTGGAGGTCTGCTCGGCACCGAAACCTACGTCCTGGACGACAGACTCGAGCCTGCGGACTTCGGCGAGCTGTACATCGCCGGACCTCAAATAGCCAGAGGGTATTTGGAGCGGTTCGCCGCGACCGCGAGCCGATTCGTGGCGAACCCGTTCGACACCTCGGGGAGCCGCATGTACCGCACCGGCGATCTGGTGCGACGACGACACGGAGTACTCGAGTACGTCGCCCGTGCGGACCGGCAGATCACCATCGGCGGTTTCAGGATCGAGCCGGAGGAGGTCGCGGCAACGCTGATGTGCGCGGAAGGGGTAGCGAGGGCGGCGGTGATCTCGCACGAACCAGACTACGGCGCAGTACAACTCGTGGCGTTTGTGACCGTTCAGCCGAGCGCGAGGTGCAGCCCGATGGAACTGCGAGCATTTCTCGCCGAGCGCCTGCCGTCGCACCTGGTGCCGGCACATGTCGTGATACTCGCCCGGATTCCACTGACCCACACGGGCAAAACCGATGTGGCGGCATTGTCCCGCGAGTTCGTGCCGGCCGGTGCGTCCGCTACCGGTGCCGTACTCACCGCTGACGAAGACATGTTGTGCCGCTTGGCAAGCGACGTGCTCGGTGGTGTGAATCTAGGACCGGACGACGACTTCTTCGGGCAGGGCGGGACGAGTATGGCGGCCGCACGGCTGGTCACCAGAGCCCGGGCACACGGATTCACCTTCGGTCTCACCGACGTGCTGCGCAATCGCACTGTTCGCAAGGTTCTGGGCCCGAGTTTCACGCGTTGAAGGAGAACTATGAGCGCCGGGCAGCCAATCGACTGTGTCGATCTCTCTTCGGTCACGGGGCGGATGGCCGGGAGTGCCTACTCCGGGGTGGCGGTTGTCCCGGCCGAGCCGCACGTACCCACATTGATGCCATGGCTACGCGAGCATCGATGCCTGCTACGCGACGTCCTCGACACCACGGGCGCGGTGCTCCTGCGTGGTCTTCCTACTGATCTGGATTTGTTCGCCGAGATCGTACACACGATCGGGGGACCGATGTTGCCCTACACCGAAGCCTCGACTCCGCGCTCCCGCGTGCACGGCGAGGTGTACACATCCACCGAATACCCGGCCGACCAGCGGATACGGATGCACAACGAGAACTCGTACACCGATCGTTGGCCGCAGTTGCTGTTCTTTCTGTGCATCGAACCGGCTGCGTTGGGCGGCCACACCCCGATAGCCGACAGTCGTACGGTCTACCAACTGATCGATCCTGCGATCAGAAAGCGATTCCAGGATGGGGTGCTCTACATCCGTAGTTTCCGGGAGGGGATCGGCCTGAGTTGGCAGGATACGTTCGGGACCGACTCTCTGACAGAGGTGGCCGAGTACTGCCGAACCCATGATCAACAGCTTGTCCGGACCGACGACGCCTTGCGTACCCACGCCTATCGCCGGTCATCCCTGGTGGATTCCCGCAGAGGTGAGGACATCTGGTTCAACCAGGCACACCTATGGCACGAATCGGCTCTCGAAGAGGATGTGCTAGAAGCACTCATCGGTGCGTATTCACGGAACGGCTTACCACGCAATGTCTTCCATGCTGACGGAACCAGCATCTCGGCCTCGGATATCGATTCGATCGAGCATGCGTATCGCAGGTGCACGGTCACGATACCTTGGCGGCGTGGCGATCTGCTGATCGTGGACAATGTGCTCATTGCCCATGGCCGGACTCCGTTCCGCGGAGACCGACGAGTCGTGGTGGCGATGACATGATCGGCGACCCTTCTGATGGCACCGAGTTTCCTTCCTACGACACCTCGTTCGGGCAAGCACGGTTGTGGTACAGCCAGAAATTGGAGCCCGCTCGGCCGCTGTTCAACACTCCGTTCGTTGCGAGGATGCACGGCCCGCTCGAAATGAGGTGCCTGCAAGGCGCCCTCGATGTGGTCGTCGATCGTCACGAATCTCTGCGTACGCGTATTGTCGACGATGACGGTGTCCCTCGGCAGCACGTGGACGGCACGCGAGTCTCCATCGAGGTTCTCGACGCTCGCACCTGGACTCCAGCCGGAACGACGCAATTCATCGATGCTTTCGCCATATCCCCCTTCGATCTGCGATGCGGTCCGCTGCTTCGTGTCACGCTCGTACGCACGGCTGCGATGTCGTATCTGCTGCTGATCAACGCACACCACGCCGTGATCGACGGTTGGTCATTCCAAATCCTGAGCCGTGAACTGTCACAGACCTACGCAGCGCTGGCAGCGGGCCAGGCACCCGAGCTCGGCGAGCTGAGCGTTCAATATGGCGATTTCGCCGAATGGCAACGGGATGTACTGGGCTCAGGGCGTTTCGACGATCAGCGCGCGTTCTGGCGGCAGGAGTTGTCGCAGTGGCCACTGGAGTTGCAGATACCCATAGATTCGAACCGCCCGGCGGTACGGAACTCCAGCTGTGGGGCTGTTCCTTTCGCCTTGTCCGTGGAGACTGTGAAACAGCTCAGGGCTTTGGCGCGTCGACTGGGCGGCACCGTTCACATGGCGCTGATGACCGCCTTCCAAGTGTTCCTGAGCGACCTCACCGGCCAGGAGCGCTTCACCGTGGGCGCAACGGTCACGGGTCGCCGCTCCGCCGCGGTGGATGAACTGATCGGATTCTTCGCCAACACCATCGCTCTGCGAGCGGACTGCTCGACCACGCCGAGTTTCACCATCCTGTTCGAGCGCGTGAGACGAACCGCACTGCGCGCCTACGAGAATCAGGATCTCCCGTTCGACGAGATCGTGCGCGCGGTCAATCCACCGCGAAACTCGGCTCGTACCCCGTTGTTCCAGGCGATTCTCACCTTCTGCCCTCATCCGCTGGCACAGCTTCGCTTGCCCGGCGTAGAGATCGACCACATGGTGCTTGCACCCTCGGGAGGGGCTCACACCGATATCGACCTGGTCATGTACGACACCGGGAGCACAATACTGAGCTACCTCCTCTATCCCAGCACACTGGTGGAGAGACATCGCGCCTCGAAGTGGGTGGATGCGTTCAATAGCGTACTGGCGCGAGCGATTGCGGATCCCGACGCACCTGTGTTCGCTGCGAACCGTGCGATTCGCACCATCACGCCTCCGAAGGGGGCGAGTGGCGAAGTCGTCGAGCCTCGGGCGAGCACCGCTACCAGCGAACTCCGGGAGGTGTTCGAACACATTTGGGCCAGTGTGCTCGGGCATGCACCTGTGAGCGTCGAGGCCGACTTTTTCAGCGCCGGGGGCGACTCGCTACTGGCTGTCCGACTGCTCGCTCGTATCGAGGTCCGCACAGGAACCCAACTCCAGCTGTCGGAGTTCATTCGCGTGCCCACGATCGCAGGACTGTCACACCTGTACCACGGCGCCGAAGCCGACCGGGACCCTATCGTGGCCGCCACGCGGAAACCGACACGAGCATCCTTCGGTCAGCATCGTATGTGGTTCATGCAGAACATGTTTCCCGGCTCGTCGACCTACAACGTGCCCTACGCGGTCCGGGTTCGAGGCTCGCTGGACGTGGAGCTCGTTCGGCGAGCCATCGGCCATGTTACGGCTCGACATGAAGTGTTGCGCACACGTCTGCGTTCGAATGCCGATGTGCTGGAACAGCATGTCGAGGACGAGTCCCGAATCGAGGTCGGGGTCAGCCACCTCGGCGATGCTTGGTCCGGCAACCACGCACGATCGTTCGTAGATTCGGTCATCAGCGTTCCGTTCGACCTTTCCGAACTACCGTTGATTCGATTGCATGTGGGTCGCTTTGGTTCTGACGATCAAGTCCTAGTCATCGTCATGCATCACGCGGTGTCCGACGGGTGGTCCTTCGGCGTGTTTGCCCGCGAGCTCTCCCAGCTCTACAACGCGTACTTGACGGGCGATCCGATACCCCTGGTGCCACTGACCATCCAGTACGGCGATTTCGCCGAGTGGCAGCACAACTGCCTGAACTCGGGGCAATGGGGCGCTCAGATCGCGTATTGGCATAGCGCACATAGAGATTGGCCGTTACTGGAACTGCCGACTGACCGACCCCGGCCCGGGACGCCCAGTCAGGCCGGCGCTTCGATCGCCTTCACTGTCCCCGAGCGGGTTTGGGACACAGTGCGTGCGGCCGCGCGACGACTGGGTGGAAGCGTCCACATGGTGGCGATGACCGCGTTTCAAACGATGCTACACAGGGTCAGCGGCCAAGCCCGGTTCATCGTCGGCACAGCGGTAACGGGACGAACACGCGCGAGTTTGGGCGACTCGATCGGGTACTTCGCCAATACGATTCCCGTCAAAGCAGATTTCGTCGGCAACCCCCCGCCGGATGAAGCGTTCGCGAGAGTACGGCGTCAACTGCTGATGTCGTACGCCAACCAGGATGTTCCGCTGGACCGGATCGTCCATGAACTGGGTCGATCCGGAAGTCCCGCGGTTCCTCTGCTTTCCGCGGTGTTCACCTATGGACCGCAGCCACTCGAGGGTCTCGAGCTGTCCGGGGCGGTTCTCGAGCCTTTCGCAGTCCTGCCGGCCACCGCACGCACGGACCTGACAATCGAACTCGCCGATGGCGACCGTCCCACCGGGATTCTCGAGTACAGCACCGATCTGTTCGTCGACTGTACCGCTCAGCGTTTTATCCGAACCTTTCTGCAGGAGTTGGCGACATGGCGTCCATGACACCCGAAGAACTCGAGCGGGTACGGGCTGCCGTCGCCGCAACCTGGCGCAGCGTGCTGTCTCGGAACGCGATCGGATATGAAGAGAACTTTTTCGATGCGGGCGGTAACTCGTTTCAGTTGCTGATGGTCAAGGATCGCCTCGACGCGATGTTGGGTGTCCGGACAGATCTTGTGGCGTTCTTCCGGCATCCGACCATCTCTCAGATCACCCACCACATCTACGGGGTGAAGTCATGAACCTCGGAGGGGCGATCGCGGTGGTGGGCATGGCCGGCAGGTTTCCGGGTGCCGCGGACGTCGGCCAGTTGTGGAGCAACCTGTTGCTCGGCAAAGAATCAATCGCCCGGCCCGACCCAGGAGATCCGCCGGCTCTGACTGGTCCGTTCGGTGTGCTGTCCGACATCGAGCTCTTCGATGCCGGGTTTTTCGGATTCTCTCCCGCTGAAGCTGAGATGCTCGACCCCCAACATCGACTCTTCCTCGAAACCGCTTGGCATGCCCTGGAGAACGGCGCATGCCCTCCGCACCGGTTCGGCGCTCAGACGGGCGTATTCGCCTCGTCCTCGACGAGCACATATCTGCTCGGCCCACTGCTGCCTCGGTTCGTGACGGCCAACTCGACCGAGAAGCACCGCATGATGCTCGCTACCGACAAGGATTTCCTGGCCACCCGAACATGCTACAAACTGGACCTGCGTGGCCCGGGCATCAACGTGCAGACCGGGTGTTCTTCCTCGCTGGTGGCTGTCCACATGGCTGCGCGAAGCCTTGCGGCCGGCGATTGCGGCGTCGCGGTCGTCGGGGCGGCCAGCATTACTGTGCCGCAGGGCTTCCCGGTCGAGCACGTCGAAGGCGCGATCCTGTCCGCTGATGGCTATTGTCGGCCGTTCGACGCGGCCGCGTCGGGCACCGTGGGCGGGAACGGCGTCGCCGCCGTGGTCCTACGGCGAGCCGAAGACGCTGTGCGCGACGGCAATCCGATCCGAGCGCTGATTCTGGGCTCTGCTGTGGCGAATGATGGTCGGCTCAAAGTGGGATACACCGCACCCGGCTGGGAGGGCCAGGTGCGAACGGTCTCGGCGGCGTTGCGGCAAGCCGGAGTCAGCGGCGCCGATATCGGTTTCGTGGAGGCACACGGCACCGGCACACTGATCGGCGATCCCATCGAGGTGTCGGCATTGGCCGAGGCGATTCGACTGCATCGTGAGGGACCCGCGGTCGGGAGGAGTTGCCTGTTGGGGTCCATCAAGTCCAATATCGGTCACCTGGACGCAGCGGCCGGAGTAGCCGGGTTGATCAAAGCGGTCCTGTGCGTGGAGACCGGGATCGTGCCCGGGACGGTGAATTTCACCCGTCCCAACCCGAACGTCGCGTGGGACCGGACCCCGTTCATGGTCAATTCCGATTCGATCGAGTGGACGAAGTCGCCTCGGCAACGCGTGTGCGGTGTGAACGCCCTCGGGATCGGCGGCACCAACGCGCACGTTGTGGTGTCGGGTTGGAACGCTCGACCGCGCAGCGGGACAGCCCACCGCACGCACATGGTGACGTTGTCCGCGCACTCGCCCGCGGCGGTGGCGGCGCGGACACGCGATCTGCGACAGATCTTGATCGAGGATCCCGAGGTTGATTCACAAAACCTGGCGGGTAGCTCGCGGACCAGCGATGGGTCTTTGCCATATCGACGAGTTGTAATTGCCGATTCACGGGCTAATTTGATCCAAGCCCTGGTGGATACCCCTGCTCCGGGGACGATGATCCCGGCCCAGAACTCCGCCGGAGTGGGCTTTCTCTTCCCGGGCCAGGGCGCGGGGTACCGCGCGGTGGCTTGGGGGCTCCGCGCGGAGTTCGACGAATTTCGCCGAGAGCACGACGAGTGTCTCGCGATGCTGTCGGAAGCGTGCAGGCAGCCGGTTGCCGCACTACTCGACCCCGAGGGAATGACTTCGGAACAGACATTGACCGCTCAACCTGCGTTATTCGCAGTCGAAGTCGCATTGGCACGTTTCTTCGCGCGGGTGGGGATCACACCGGCCTGCCTGCTCGGTCACAGCCTCGGGGAGTACGCCGCGGCCACCTTATCGGGCGTGATGAGTCTGGAGGATGCGTGCGGTGTTGTCGCAGCACGTGCGCGAGCGATGCACGAGATGCCTGCGGGCGTGATGCTGGCAGCCGCGATCCGCGAGCGGGATGTTGCGGAGTTTCTGGAGCCGGGAGCTGACCTCGCGGCGGTCAACAGCTCCGGTTCGTGCGTCTTGTCCGGGCCGATTCAGGTCATGGCGGTTGTCGAGCAAAAATTGGCGGCGAATGGGACCGCGTTTCGACGACTCGCGGTATCCAGGGCCTTTCATAGTTCGATGCTCGATGAGCAACTCGGCGCGCTGGGTGAAGCGTATTCGAAGGCGCGCCTGCACCCGCCACAGATCCCGTTTCTCTCCAACCTCACCGGCACCTGGATCACCGATGAGCAAGCCCTCAGCCCACAGTACTGGGGCCAACAGTCTCGCGGGACTGTTCGCTTTCACGATGGCCTGAGCACGATGCTGAAGTCATCGATCGACCTACTGGTGGAAGTTGGGCCCGGTCACGGATTGGCGCGCCTGGCCACACGCCATCCCGACAAACCTGAAAACCTGTGCGTGGTGTCCGCGATGACCAGCGCACGGGAAGCGGAAGTGACGGACTTCTGTCGCGCGGTCGGAGCTGGCTGGGCAGCCGGCGTGAACATCGACTGGGCTGCGTTGTGGCCGCACTCTGGACCCCAGCTGCTGCCTGCCTATCCGTTTCAGCGGGACCGTTTCTGGCCGACGTCGCAACCCGAACCGACGACTGCGCCGGGTCCCGCGGCCGGAAACCCCGCCGCGCCGAAACCGCTCAGCCGCAGCGAAAGTGCGCTCTCCCCCACATCCGGCCCTTTTCTGAACGCGGTACGACGTACGTACACCGAGGTGATCGGCGCCTCGGTCGCAGACTCGGCGAACTTCTTCGAAGTCGGAGGTGATTCGCTCAGCGCAGTTCAGGCGGTATTGGGATTGCGCAATGAGATCGATTGCCCACTCTCGCTGCGTGATTTCGTCGATAACCCCTCCGTCGCACAGTTGGTCGATTTGCTGTCGAGCAGGCTTGCCGTGACGAACGGTCCGGACCACTCCGAGATCACGTCGTGTGGGGCGGCCCGCTCCCGCGCTACCGATTCGGAGTGCTCGACGGTCTTTGCGACGAAGGGCGCACCGAACTCGACCGCACGTGCGACCGGCGCCAACCTGCAGATGAGCCTATTCTTCCTGGCCTCGGCGTCGGCGTCCGAGGACAGGTACGCGCTGATCCGCGAATGTGCCCGCACCGCTGATGAACTCGGCTACACCGCACTCTGGATGCCAGAACGCCATTTCCATAGGTTCGGCGAGCTACACCCCAATCCCGCGGTCCTGGCCGCGGGATTGGCCACCATCACGCGCCGAATTCACCTGCGGTCGGGGAGTATCGTCGCACCGTTGCATCACCCGGCGAGGATCGCCGAGGAGTGGGCCGTTGTCGACAACCTATCCAATGGCCGCGTGGGTCTGGGCTTCGCTCCAGGCTTCCAACCGATCGACTTCGTGTTCAACCAGACCGGCTACCGCGACAAGCAAGCGATCACACTCGAACACATCGAGAAGGTTCGTGACCTGTGGCGCGGCCGTAGCGTCGCGGATGTCAACGGTGTCGGGGAACGAGTTCGGTTGACGACCTACCCACGCCCGATCCAGCCGGAACTGCCGATATGGATGACCGCGTCGGCGAACCCCGAAACGTTCGCGCTGGCCGGTCGGTCCGGGACCAACGTCCTGACCGCGCTGATTCACCTCGACATGGACAAGTTGCGAGACCGGATCGCGACCTACCGGGCTGCACGGGCGGAAGTCGGACTCGATCCCACAACGGGCGTGGTGACGGTCATGCTGCACGCCTACCTCGGCGAGGGCGACGACGATGCCGTGCGTGCGGTCGTGGAGCAGCCGCTGCGGGCATACCTGTGGTCCCAGAAGGAAGTGATCGATTCTGCGGCAAGGTATCTGATCGGTGACATCGATCTCGACGAGTTGAGTGCTGATGACCGCGACACCCTGATCGACTTCGCATTCGACCGGTACTACGGATCACGTTCGCTGGTCGGGACCGAGGCGAGCTTCTCGGCGCGAACACAGCAACTGCGCGACATCGGGGTCGATGAAATAGCGTGTCTGGTCGACTTCGGACTGGACTCCTCGACGATTGTGGCGGGCCTGAAGCGCATCGCGAACGCCGCGACGCTGGCTTCGGCTCGATAGGCACGGACCGTGCGCCTTCTCGGCCCTTGGCCCGGGCGCGTTCGGCTCGTACTCGGCGGGCAGGCTGTCTCATTGTTCGGTGACGGTTTGGCTGTGGTTGCTGTACCGCTGCTCGCGTTGGGGCTGACAGACAGTGCGATCGTCACGGGATTGGCGACGGCGTCGGCAACGATCGGTTCGCTGATCGTCGCGATTCCGGCAGGGCTGATCGTCGATCGTGTCGACCCGTGGCGGGTCCTGATCGTCGCCGATGTCTTGCGGACTCTTGTTTTCGGTGCACTGTTCGGTTTGGCGGTCGCCGGGTTGTTGACCGCCGCGTGGCTTGTGACGTTCATTGTCGCCGCCGGTGCCGCGCAGGCGGGTTTCGAGACCGCATTGACGGTCGTCGTACGGAACATGGTGCCGGACAAGGATCTCGTTCGCGCCAACGCGGTGGTGGAATTCGCGGCCCAATCAGCGTTTGTTCTGGGACCTGGAACCGCTGCGGTACTCACTGCGGCGGGGGGACTTCATGTCGTGCTGTTGGCCAACACACTGACATTCCTTGTGTCGTTGGCGACCTTGGTGAGCGCGCGCGAGATCATAGGAGTGGCACGATCGACGGCGCGGTCCACGTGGTCCCACGCGATTGCCGATTTGAAGCAGGCTGCGCGCTACCTGTTGTCGATTCGCCCCTTGGTCCTGCTGACTGCCCTGCAAATGGTGGTGAACTTCGGGCTCGCTGTCGAACGACTTCTCGTGTTCTACGCAAGTCACAGTCTGCACTCGAGCCCTGCGCAGATAGGGCTTGTGGTATCGGGGGGTGGCCTGGGGGGAATGCTGGGCGTCGTGACCGCGATCGGATCCGCACGACGGTTCGGCTCGATCACGACCGTCGCGGGGGGTGTGGTGGCCGCCGCGATAGCCACCATCGCTATGAGCTTCGCGAACTCGTTCCACATGCTGTGGATCGCCAACGTGATGTTCGTTTGGGCAGTCGTACTGGCGAGTGTGGTCAACCGTGCTCTGCGCCAAGAGCTCACCCGCCCTGACATGTTGGGCCGGACGACCGGGCTTGCCCGGTTGCTGTTTCGCTCGGTGGACCCGCTGGGGGTGGTGGTGCTGGGGGCGCTGACGACCGCGGCCGGCGGCGACGCCCGCCCGGCTTTCATGGCCGGTGGTGTGCTCGCGTTACTGGCCGTCAGCGGCGCCTGGTTCGCAGGATTGCGGGAATTCGGGAGCCCGCGGGGCGGGCCCGGCCGGCGGTGAATCAGTACTCTTGCTCGAGTCCGATGAGAACAGCATCCAGAACCTCAACCAGCTCGGACGCGTCGAGCTGTGCACAATGGAGCCGCCCGTAGACGCGCGGTGCGATGTCGGCATCGGACACATGAGTGTGCAGCCCGGGCAAATCCAGGCGCGTTGGCGCGTGTTCGTGCAACTCGAGGTGATTGGCTAGCAGCGCTGGTGGAACTGCGCGTTCGCCGCGGAGGTACTCCAAGGGGACCCGTAGATGGTGCGCAAGCTCGGTTGCCTGGGTTTTCGCGTACAGCAGGGCATCCGGTAACGATGCTGTTCGCGAGGATTCGAACACCGCTGCGCGGAGCGGCGTGAAGGGACCGACATCGCGGCCGGTGGTGCGTTCTTTGTCTCTGAACAGACGCGAAGACACTGCCACCACGTGATCGGTGCCGTCGAATGTGTTCAGCGCGATCGCGAGGCAGGCGTGCAGGACATCGTGCACCTCGAGGTCGGAGGCTTCGGCGGCGGCGCGCAGTCGAATGAGTGTGGGCTCCGCGATACGAACCGGGGCACAGGACGGTACCGCGTCCGCGGGCGTTTCGGACAACCCTCCGGTTGTGTGTGCCCAATAGGACTGTGCTGCGAATATGTCTTCGTGCGAGGAGCTTTCCGAGTGAGACAGCACGGGATAAGCGGCATCGAGGCAGCTCAGGTCGGCGGGGACGCCGTGTACGGCGTTCGTGTAGCAATCGCCGAGTTCGCGAACCAGAATGTCCATCGAAACTTCATCGGCGACCAGCCGATCTGATTGCAGCACAAGGACATGTGCCGTCTGATCGAGCCGTGTGAGGGTGATGAGCAGCGGAGTGCGTTCCGGGTCGAAGGCCGCGGTTTGCC
The DNA here is from genome assembly GCF_042799795.1 of Nocardia sp. NPDC057668. Classification (NCBI taxonomy): domain Bacteria; kingdom Bacillati; phylum Actinomycetota; class Actinomycetes; order Mycobacteriales; family Nocardiaceae; genus Nocardia; species Nocardia sp. NPDC057668. The sequence goes on from NZ_JBHVIC010000004.1 coordinate 706,516, forward strand.
AGTGCTCGACCGCGGCGTCGGCGCTGGATCCGTCCATCGTCACGATGGACAGCGGTGTGGGGAAGCGATGTCGCACCCTATGCGCGGGCGAGCGACCATTCGACTCCTCCTCCGCCACCGCACGCAGGATCGAATGACGGCGCATCAGTGCTGCTGTCGCGGCGCGTAAGGCAGAGTGGTCCACCGTGCCGCTCAACACCAGGATTCGGGTCAAGATTCGTTCGTTGCCCGGCAGTGCGCGTAGTCCCCGCTGACGCAGAGTGAGTGGAAATCTGGCTCCGCTGCGCCGGATGATGTTGTCCGCGTGCGGTTTTACCGGTTGCTGGACCATGAGTTCGTTGATCGTCGGGTTGCCCATGATGAGTTCGGCGGTGAACCGCAGACCCGACGTTCTGCTCAGTTCGATCGCGGCGTGGGCTGCGGTGAGTGAGTCTCCACCGAGTGCGAAGAAGTTGTCGTCGACGCTGACCTTCGCTACTCCCAGGAGTCTCGCCCAGGTGTGCGCGATCGTCCCGGCCAAGTCTGAGTTCACGTCCGGGGTGCCGCTGCCCGTCTGGTGCTGCTGGCTCATGGTGTGCTCCTCGCCGAGATTCGGATGCGCCAGTCCAACAGGTTCGCTTCTGGCGTGCCAGTGCGACTTACTCCCATGTGTGGCAGCAACATTGGATTGACCGGGCCAACCGGATGCGGGATCGTCGGCGGCAACCGGCATCGATCTGCGAGGACATCATGGGATCCGACGAGCCAGACGGTGGCCCATTCTTGATCCGGCTGTTCGAGCACTGGGTTGCGCAGACTCCCGACTGCGTGGCGGTGGAATCGTGTGGTGCACGGCTCACCTACGCGGCCCTGGCAGAGCGCGCAGCGGGTGTGGCGAAGTCGTTGCGGCCATGGTTGTTCGAGCACGACACGCGCGTCGGTGTATGTCTCCCCCGCGGAGTCGACCTGGTTGTATCGATCATCGGTGTCGTGGCTGCCGGCGCTGCTTACGTCCCATTGGATCCCGGGTCGCCTGTCAGATGGAACCGTGATCGACTGCTCGCGAGCGCGGCAACGGTTGTCCTGACAGATCGTGCACACTCTCAGGTGTTCGCGAGCATGGACATCGAGACGATCGTCGTCGAGAACACCGTCGGTACCGAATGGGATTCGGCCACAACCGTTTCAGAATCGCACGGGATCGCCTATGTCATGTTCACTTCGGGCACCACCGGTGTCCCGAAAGCAGTTGCGGTTTCCCAGCGGGGGGTCGCGAATCTCGTTACCGGCCAGAACTACGGAGTATCCGGACCCGGCCAGTGTCAGCTGTTGCATTCGCCGATCACCTTCGACGCCTCGACGTTCGAGATCTGGGGCTCGTTGCTCACGGGCGGTCGACTCGTGGTGGCCCCCGATGGGCCACTTTCCATCGGCGACCTGGTGCACATCATCAACGACCACAGGGTCACGTCGGTTTTTGTGACCACGGCGATGCTACGGGTCATCCTTGACGAGCAGCCGAACGCGCTACGCGGCCTGCAACAGCTGGTCTTCGGCGGTGAGGCGGTGTTTCCCAACCTACTCGCCGAAGCCGGCCGACTTCTACCTGGGACGCGTCTGGTGGCCGCGTACGGGCCTACCGAGGCCACGACGTTCATCGCGACGCATCAGGGTTGCCACGCCGACGGTGCGGGCGCGGTGATCGGGTTTCCTCTCCGGCATGTCCAGACCTACGTGCTCGGACCGGACTTGCGGGCGGTCGCCCCCGGAGTTCCTGGTGAATTGTGCATTGCCGGTGCAGCGCTGGCTGTCGGGTACCTCGGAGCGCCCGCGGAGACCGCTGAACGGTTCGTGCCGAACCCGTTCGCAACCGAGCCCGGACAGCGCCTGTATCGCAGCGGGGACCGAGTGCGCATGCGAGAGGACGGTTCGATCGAGTTCATCGGACGGATCGATGATCAGGTCAAGATCCGCGGAAAGCGCGTCGAACCGGTCGAGGTCGAGCGAGCGCTACTCGACCATCCGGGTGTGGTTGCCGTGCGCGTGAGCGCGGAGCAGACTGCGACGCGTGGGACCTATCTGGTTGCTCATATCACGCTGGGCTCCAACAGTTCTGTCGATGAATCGACCTTGCGTGCTCACATGGCCGCGGTGGTCCCGGACCACCTGCGTCCCCAGACGTATGTTCTTCGATCGACCTCACGGCTCACCGCGCACGGCAAGGTGGAGGGGGCCCGCCGGGTATCGACCACGGGCGCACAGACACCGGACGCGGTGTACTCGGTCGTAGTCAACGGGGCGGGTCAGTGTGCGCTGTGGCCCACCGGCCACACTGTGCCTGTCGGCTGGTCTTCCACCGGCTACGAAGGATCGAGGGTGGAATGCAGGGCCGCCGTGGAACACATCTGGCCTGACATTTTGAGTCCCGCGCGCTGGGACAGCTGAACTGATTGCCCGCGCCGATCGATCGATTCCTAAGGGTCGGTGGCGCGTTCGGCATCGGGCAACGCGCTTCTGTCGATCTTGCCGTTGGCGTTGAGTGGCAGCGCTTCCAGGATGACGAAACGAGCCGGCACCATATAGGCCGGCACGATCCCCGAGAGCGCTGTCCGGACGCTGCGGCCCGTCGCTCCTGCGAGCGGGTCGAGGGTGACGTAGGCGATCAGCCTGGGTGCGTGCGTGTTCGAGGTTGCTATCACCACTGCGCCGGTGACCGCGGGGAGCGCGGTGAGGGCAGCCTCGACCTCCGCGGGTTCGACACGAAATCCGCGTATTTTGACCTGGAAGTCCGCGCGCCCGCGAAAATCGAGCTCACCGTCCGCATTCCACGCCGCCAGGTCGCCGGTGCGATACATGCGAGCGCCCGGGCTGAACGGATTTGCCACGAACCGTTCGCAAGTCAGGTCAGGCCGGCGCAGGTAGCCACGTGCGAGTTGTGTCCCCGCGATGTACAACTCACCGGTTACTCCAACCGGCACGGGGTGCATCCGACTGTCCAGCACGTAGACGTAGCAGTTCCAGGTCGGCGCACCTATCGATACAACCGACCGTTCCGAGCCCCGCACGCGATGCAGCGTGACGATCACCGTCGTTTCGGTCGGCCCGTACACGTTGAAGAACTCGCTGTCAGGACATTGCTCCAAGAATCGTTGCGCAAGACTGCTGGTCAAGGCCTCGCCGACGGTGAAAACGCGGGCTGGAGCATGTGTGAAGCCGGCCGACAACAGTGCGTCGAGTAGCGAGGGAACGACATGCAGCAAACTGACGCGATAGTCGGCGATGAGCGCGTCGAGGTACTGAGGATCGCGTTGCCCACGCGGCGCGCACAACACCAGGCAACCGCCGCTGATGGTGACCGCCCAGAACTCCCACACGGACAGATCGAAGGTCGCCGCTGCTTTACTGATAATGGTGTCGTCCGCGTCGATTCCGAATTCCGCTGTCTTCCAACGCAGATGGTTCACTACAGCCGCGTGGCTGACAAGGACTCCTTTTGGGCGGCCGGTCGAACCCGAGGTGAATACGGCGTACACGCTGTTGGATGGGCGCAGGGTGGTGATTCGCTCGGTGTCGTCCACACTGCCGATGGCGAGATGACTCAGCGAGAGATCATCGATGCGGATGATCGGAGCTCGATCGGTGTAGAACCCGGTTTCTGTGTTGGTCAGCACGCAGCGGGGCTGCGCACAGGATAGAACCGCTTCAGTGTGTGAGCGCGGCGCGTCCGGATCGATGGGGACGTAGGTTCCCCCCGCCACGACAATTGCGTACTGTGCGACGACGAGGTCGATCGACCGAACGAATGCGACGGCGCACAGCGTTTCAGGCTCTATCCCTTGTGCGATCAGGAACCGTGCGAGCCGGTTCACCGCCGCTCCGAGTGCGCGATAGGACATTTCGATGCGGCCTGCTCCCGCCGCGTCGGCGATCAGTGCTATCGCGCCGGGGTCCAGGGCGCACGCCGCGTCCAGCAGTTCGGCCAGTGTCGGATCGACCTCGAAGTCTCGAGCCGTCGCGTTTCGACGAACGATCAGTTCGTCGTGTTCGGCAGGAAGTAGAACGTCCAACTCTCCCACCGGCGTCTCGGGGTCGGCCACGATGACGGCGAGCAGATGCACCACACGCCGGGCAATCGTGTCGGCGGTCACGGTATCGAACAAATCGACGGAGTACTCGAGGCGACCGTGCAGCGGAATCGGGGTCCTCGACCCGCTGTCCGGTCCTTGCTCGAAGATGAAGTGCAGATCCAACGGCGGATACATCTGATCCGAGGTGCTCGCGGCGACAGCGGGCCCGAATGTCAGACCGATTTGAAAAAGCGGATGCCGGTCGTGAGGCCCGCTGGCCCCGTGAAGATCGACAAGCCATTCGAACGAAGCTCCGGCATGTGTGAGCACATCCATTTCGTGACGGCCTTCGCGCACGAGTAGCGCGGAGAACGGCTCCGCTGCAGCGACATCCGTGCGGTACAAGCTCATTGCGTGCTGCCCTGAGCCGCACGCTCGTGCCCCCATCGGTATGTCGACACTGTCGGACAAGCGCGCGAGCAGCGCTGCCAGCGCTGTCCGGACGAACGTGAACAGGCTTACCTCTCCAGCCAACGCCCATGAACTCATCAGACGGTGTGTGTCAGCGGGGACGCTGATTGCCACCCAATCTATTCGATGGCTCGGGTGGACCGGACGAGGACGATCGAAGGGGAGGTTCAGCTGATCCGGCAGGGCTGAGAGCATTCGTCGCCAGTAGCCGGAGACTGCACTGTGAGGATCGAGCGCATCGTGATCATCCAAGGCCAATGTCCACCCTCCGACGGCAGTCCTCCAGCCGAAGGTGGCGTCGGAGGAGTTGCGTGACAACGCTTTACGGCTGCTGCGCTGATTGTTTCGCACTTCTCACTGGCGCGAACGGCCCTGCTCTCACGGCAGGGAAGGTGACTCCGCAGAACGCAGTCCGCGTCCGAGACGCCGACATTTGCAGCACCCCATAGGTATTCGCAGGTGGCACCTTCGAGCCAGTTCCTCGTGGTGGGGAGGGGCCGAGATTCGGCAGGTGTTTGCCGGTACTCTTTGCGCCGCAAATCGTTTCGACATGTCAGGTAGGCGCGTGGACAAATACGGCGGTGGTGACCGAAGTCGGATGGCGGTATGGGTGAACGGTGCGCTGACAACCGGCTCGAACTCGGTGGTTTCGGCGCTCGATCATGGTCTGACCGCGGGAGATGGAGTCTTCGAGACGATCAAGACACTCGACGGGGTTCCATTTGCGCTCACCCGGCATCTGGATCGTCTGGCCCGCTCGGCGAAGGGCATGGGATTGCCCGCGGTGGAGCCGGGGAATCTCCGGGACGGTTGCAGTGCGGTGCTGTCAGCGAACGACCCTATCGACAATGGCAGACTCCGAATCACAGTGACCGGCGGCCCCGCACCCCTGGGATCCGAGCGTGGCACACAGGGTCCGACCGTCGTCATCGCTGTCGATCCGAATCCGGTGCGATCGAGGACTACTACCGCTGTCACGGTCGAATGGACACGCAATGAACGCAGCGCCACCGCAGGTCTGAAGTCTACGTCCTATGGCGAGAACGTAGTGGCGCTGGCTACCGCAACATCCTTTGGTGCCACAGAGGCGCTGATGGCGAATACGATGGGTCGCCTGTGTGAGGGCACCGGCGCGAACGTATTTCTTGCCATGAACGGTCAATTGTTCACACCGCCCCTGAGTTCCGGCTGTCTGGCCGGCATAACCCGAGCGTTGGTCCTGGAGTGGGTCGGCGCTGTCGAACTCGACCTCCCCTTCAGCGCGCTGGCCGTTGCCGACGAGGTTTTTCTCACTTCCACGGTGCGTGACGTTCAAGCCGTCACACTCCTGGATGGAAGGCAACTGCCTGTCGGCCCACTGACCGCGAACGCGATGCGCATCTTCGAGGCACGCTCGATCAGCGACGTCGATCCCTGACGACCCGGTGCGCCACATGCCGGGTTTGTCAGAATCAAGATCGAGCGACCGCCGTTGTACGAGAACGCACTCACACGCTGGCGTGTATCTAGGTCCGCGCCAGCGCCCGCAACCCAGGCGACAGCGGAACATGGGTCAGACTCGGGCGGAGCTCGACCCCGAAGTCGGTCACCTCGACCTTCGCCTGTGGGTACACGGCGACAACTTCCTTGAGGGCATCTGTGAAGTTCCTCCGAAATTGGTGGCGCCGACGCCTGGCGGTCGGGTCAGCATTTGATCCGAACTGAATCATCAGAGCGTTCCATGGGATGCGTGTCGGCCGAGACACCGTGAACATGCGGTACGTCAACCAGGCGTACGCGTCGAGTCGGAGGGCCGAACCGCCGAGCGCCTTGATGGCGTTGAGATCGATGGGCACCGGATGCTCGGTAACCTCCTTGAAGAACTCAGGGGACAGCCGCACCATCGAGGTGAAAAGCGACTCCTGCTCGCCCTGTGGCTCCGAGCCACACCACAGGTTGTACGCCGACGCGACAGACAGATTCGCGCCCACTCGACGATTGGGAGCTCCCTGGTATTCCACGTTGATGCTTGCCTTGAACAGCCGGTGACCCTGATTACGCATTCGAGTCAGTGAGCCGTTCTTCCCGCCGGTCGAATCCAGACCCATCGCCTCCATGAATTGGGACAGCGATCCGAACTCGATCTCCGGAGACTGTGTACGGACCGCCTCGGTCGCGAGCAGCGTCATTATCAGCCGCGGCATCGTTCCGTAGGGGAATCCGATCGATATCTGTGAGCCTTCTTCATCGATGGTCATGCCGGGGGTGATCGTCAACAGTAAGTCGCCGTTGCGTCGGCCCCAGACCTTCTTGTCCGGGCCCGGATCCCGGTAGGGCAAGGACGCTTGGGCCAGCAGTCGCGGACCGAAACCGATGTCTTGATCAGCAGCCCACACCTCGGCAGCTACTCCCGCGAGGTCCAAGGAGGTTCTCTTGGGACGCGGCATGGCTAGCAGCGCACAGAGGTGGCGCACCGCCGAGGACGGCCGGGGGAATCGACACCTCCTGGCGCCGCGCATATCTCGCGGACACGAACCGAGTGATCGGAGTACGGCAAAAACGTACATCTACTGCCCATGAGCTTCTCGCATACATTGCTCATCCGTCGACCCCGCACATGGAGGGGAGATGTCCGGACATCAAAGACCAGGTCCTCATACGGGAATTCTCACCGATCTACAGAGAAGGCCGGAGTTCGATATTCCCAGAGATGGGAACTACATTGCCGCACATGTTGATTGGTAGACGAGCGCGAGACCTGTGCTCATTTAGCTGTCGCCGTCGCCGATTTTTATCTCCTACACCACTCTCGGCTGTCTTGTCTCCGGCTGGGACGACAGAGGTCTTCTACGACCATCTGCTGAACGATGGAAATCGTTCGCCGCAATGAAACCGTATGTTGTCAAGGGTATTTGCCTACTCGAGCTCGTCGCCGATACGGGCGCACCGCCGGTCCTCAGCCACACCGGATCCGGTTTCGCGTACTCTGGAATCGGCCCGGCTCGAGTCGCTCGCGGGCCGTTCACACTTCCGGGCAGCGATTCAGGGCGCCTCGTCCTGGAAACGGTAGACGGCGACGTTGTCCGGCGCCTGCTCGGTCGATCCGCCTGCCGCATAGGTGAAGTCACCGGACACGTCGTCATGGCATCGCAGCATCAGCGAGTAGGTCACCGGCTCCCGGGTATCGGTCTGTGTGCTGTCGATGACCGCCCTGCCGGGTTCCGGGACCGAATACCGATAGGTGCCCTCGTGCCAGCCACCGGTGCCGACCACCAGGTAGCGCAGGGTGTCGGCGGTGTGGAAGCGGACCACGACCGTCGAATCGCCCGAGGGGGCCGCGGGAGCGGACCGGGTGGTGCCGCGCAGGACCAGGAACTTGCCCGCCACCCGGTCGGGGACCGCGCAATTCGGCGACGGGTCGGTGGGGTCGGCGTGGCCGACGGCGGTGGACAGGAGCGATCCCAGCGCGAGTGCGGCGACGGCGGCGACGCAGGCGGAATTTCTCATGTGCTACCCCATTCCCAGCTCGGATGCGGTCCGGGCTCATTCGAGGGCCGGGCCGTCGAAACGCCGGATCAGCTGTGGCGGTGACGGTTACGGCCAGCACCAATCGAGCGTCGCCGAGCCGGGGGTGGGAATGTGGACGCAGATGTTGATCCAGATGTAGGGAGCGTCCGCGTTGTGGCGCAGGGGCTGGACCGCGTCCGAGACCGTGGCCTGTTCGGTGGTGGGCTGGTCGGCGAACGCCGCGGGGGCCGCGAGGGTGATGAGCGGGACCGTCAGCGCGGCGACCGCAGCCGCGCGTGTTCTTCCTGCGAACATGTCGTGCACTCCTTGGTCGGAACATCACTAGTCGGGTAGTTGCCGCATTTCGAGCAGCGTGAGGCCGAGGTTGTCCAGGCGGGCCAGGACCCCGCGCATCGCGGTGGGGTCCGGAACAGCGCCGAACAACACCGTCGTGCCGTGCTGAGGCGGGGTCGAGGACAGATCGGGGAACGCGGCCAGGGCACGATCGGACAGCTCACCGTCGACAACGAACTGGTATCTCGTCGACATCACCGATGACCTGCCTTTCCGGCCCGATTCCTGGGTTTGCGCAGTTCAGCGTTCTGCAGTGTGCGCGCCGGGTGCGGGTGCGCCTTCATCCGGCGCGGGTGAATTCGGCGGCCGGGTCAGAGCAGTCCGCTGCGACGGGCCACGACCATGACCTGCATGCGGGAATTGGTGCCGAGTTTGGCGTAGATCCCGCGCAGATGGGTTTTGACGGTGTTGATCGAGACACCGAGATCCTCGGCGATCTGCTGGGTCGTGCGCGCGGAGGGCAGCTGGCGCAGCACCTTGAGTTCGGTGTCGGTGAGGGTGGGGTGCCGGGAGAGCCTGTTCACCAGGGGATGCCGGCGGATCGTCGAGGCAAAGGCGTTGTGCTGGCCGAAGCTCTCGGCGAAGGCGTCCAGCAGCGTCAGCGCGCCGGGGACGTCCAGGAACGGTCGCACGATCTGTTCGGGTGCGCCGGTGCGCAGCGCGTTCGCCAGACTCTGCCGGGCCTGGACCTTGCCGCCGAGTTCGTCGTGCGCGCGGGCGTGCAGCAGCCAGGCGGTAACCGCGAGGACGGTATGCGTGGCCGGATCGGCCAGCAGCGGCTGGACCAGGTCCAGGACCACCCTGGATCTGTGTGCCGCCGATTCCAGCGCCGCCTGGGAGACCGCGATGTCGGGTGATTCGCCCAGGACGGCACGGGCTTGATCGACCAGCAATTGCGCCTCGTAGGTTTCGCGCACCGCCAGCAGCCGCCACACGATGAAGGGGATCAGGCCCCCGCTCATCATGGTCGGGTGGGTGTCGAGCAGCCGCGAGAACCCGTGCCGCAGCAGTTCGGCGTCGCGGCTGTGGTCATCGGTGTTGTCCGAGGCGGCGAGGGTCGCGACCAGATAGGTCGGCCAGCCGCCGGCGGGTCCGGTGGAGCCGTCGAGCAGCTGCTGCTCGGCGAGAGCCATAGTGGGACCATCGGATTCGCGGATCGCGCCCTGCAGGTAGCCGCCCAACGCGGCCAGCGCCGCCGCGTTCGCCGCCTCGGCGGTATGACCCAGGTCGTGTTCGCGCGCGAAGTGCACTGCGCTGTCGGCCCGTTGGCGCATGAGGGTCAGCGATCCGGCCAGTCCCGCGGCCATGGCCAGGCGGGTCGATGCCCGCAGGCGCAGGCGCGGGTGGGCGCGCACGTCCGCGACCGCTATCGCGGCGCGCAGGCGCTGTTCGGCTTCGGGGAGATCGCCGTGCGCGAACCGCGCGGTCGCCGACTCGACGGCGAGGTAGCAGTCCACGTCGGGTTGTCCTGTCGCGGCGCTGATTTCACCGCCGCCGAGGTCGGCGAGGGTGCCGGTCGCCAGGGCCAGTTCGATGTCGACCGCGTCGCGCAGCGCGGTGATGGTGTCCTGATCGACCAGTGAATCGGCTTGTGCTCCACGATGTTCCAGCGCTTCACGGTAGGCGCGGGCGGCGGCGATATCGGTGCGGGCCAGTGCGTCGACCACGTGCAGCAACCGCACGAACGGGTCGGCGAGCAATCGCGCGTCCAGCCCGGCCAGTCCGTCGAACAGCGACTCCCCCTGCCCGTCGAGAATCATGGCCAGCGCCTGCTCGCGCAGAAAGTCCAGCAGCGGTGCGCGGTGCGGCACCTTCAGCAGATGCGCCAGCGCGAGCGCGGGTTCACCGGCCGAGCGCAGGTACAGCGCGGTGCGCAGATGCAGTTCCTCCGCGACCCCGGGTCCCAACCGGTTGAGTTCGGCTTGGAAGTAGGCGCGCAGCAGCGGGTGATACGCGAACCAGGTCGTGCCGCCGCGCGTGACGCTGGTGATCGGATAGTTCTGGCGGGTGAGCTCGTGCATCCACTGTGCCGCTCCCCCGCCGACCAGGTCATCGGCGAGTGGCCCGGTGAATTCGGCCGGGACGCTGGTGTAGGTGAGGAACAGCCGCAGGCCGGGTGAGAGGGTGCTGATGAGCTCGCCCGCGAGCAGGTCCGAGATCGAGGTCGGCGGGACCGCGAGCGCGGCCAGGGCGGTGGCGGGCTCTTCCTCGCGCGCGGCGAGGAAGATCGCGGCGATCCGGACCAGCGCGGCCCAGCCGCGGGTCAGGTCGGTGAGCAGGCCGATGCCCGAGTCGTCGAGTTCGCAGCCGTGCTGGCGGCAGATCTGCTCGGTCTCCGCGGCCGAGAAGGCCAGGTCCGCGCCGGTCCAGCGGCGTAGTTGGGAGCTCAGGTCGAGCAGGTGCCAGCGGATCGGGGGCTCGAATCGGGCGGCCACGATCGTGCGCACGCAGGCCGGCGCGTGCAGCAGGAAGTGTTCCAGGCCCGCCAGTGTCACCGGGTCGGTGGCCAGGTGGGCGTCGTCGATGATCAGCAGTGCCGGTTGCGCGCGGGCGGCCAGCGCGTCGGCCAGGTCCGCGGCTTCGCTCATCGGCGTGGTCAGCGGGCCGCGCGCGGGGCCGGGCAGGTCCCACATCGTGCGCAGGCGCTGCCACAGATTCGGGGTGACGTGCGGTGCGCCGGACAGGGTCAGCCACGCGACGCCACCGGGGAATTTCCGGGCGGATTGGCGGGCCGTCCACTGCGACAGCAGCACGGTCTTCCCCGTCCCGACCGGAGAGCAAATCAGCAGCACGTTCGCGTCGGAGTCGAGCGCGTCCCGATTCAGGGCCTTCAGATGCGCGGTCCGCGCGAGCGGGGTGAAGGCGAAGGACGGAATGCCGTCGCGACCGCCGGTGGCTGTTCCACGATGCGCCGACGAGCCCGTAGTACCAGGGTTCGTCATCAATTCTCCCGCGGGCATGGTCTGGGCGACACGTGTTCCACCCGGGCGACGCTATCGGAATGACCTGCCCATTTCGGACATTAAGGCAGAGTGTGTCCGAAGCTTCACCCGGAACAGGTGAAGGGCACTTTTGCGTGATTGGCTAATGTCTGGCTTCTTGTCTGCACGACCTCGACTCGCACGGTGTTCGCGGCGTCGGTAATCGGGCACAGCATCGCGCGGTCGACGAGCGGGAGGTGGACGACGGTGTCGAACCCCGACGACGCACAGCTTCCCGGCGTCCGAGCGCCCTGGTCGATTCCCCGGGGCCTGATCGTGCTGCTGGCGGCGGCCAGCGCGGTGATCGCGGTGGCCGGCATCAAGGTGTTCGCCTCGATCGTCGGACCGGTGTTCCTGGCCCTGATGCTCGCCATCACCGTGCAGCCGATCCAGAACTGGGCGCGCAAGCGCGGGCTGCCCGCGTGGCTCGGCATGGTGCTGGCCCTGCTGGCGTCGTACGCGATCGTGCTCGGATTGCTGGCGGTGCTGGTGGTGTCCGCGGCCCAGCTGGCGACCCAATTACCGGACTACTCGGGACGTTTCGACGACCTGCTCGACGGCGTCCGCTCACTGCTGTCCGGGTGGGGCGTGGGCAAGGACCAGATTCAGGACCTGCTCAGCGGACTCGACTTCGGGCAGTTGATCGCCCTGCTCGAATCGGCGCTGCGCTCGATGGCCGGGGTGCTCTCGAACCTGGTGTTCGTGCTGGCGCTGCTGTTGTTCATGTCGTTCGACGGCATGTCGTTCCGCAGCCGGGTCACCGCCGTCGAGCGGGTCCGCCCCGATATCGCGTACGCCCTGCGCACGTTCGCCTCGGGCACTCGCCAATATCTGCTGGTGTCAACGGTTTTCGGGCTCATCGTCGCGGTACTGGACGGCGCGGCGCTGTGGTGGATGGGTGTGCCGCTGCCGCTACTGTGGGCGGTGCTGTCGTTCATCACGAACTTCATCCCGAACATCGGCTTCGTGGTCGGGGTGATCCCGCCCGCGCTGATGGCGCTGCTCGAGGGCGGCCCGCGGCTGATGCTGTGGGTGATCGTGGTGTACTGCGTGATCAATTTCGTGATCCAGTCGGTGATTCAGCCCAAGTTCGTCGGGGACGCGGTCGGGTTGAGCGTCACGGTCACCTTCCTGTCGCTGATCTTCTGGACGTGGGTGCTGGGGGCGCTCGGGGCGCTGCTGGCCATACCGCTGACCCTGCTCGTGCGCGCGCTGCTGCTCGACATCGACCCCACCACCCGCTGGGTGAGCGCGCTGATCGGCAGTTCACCGCCGGAACTCGAGGCACAGGTCCCGATCACCGTGCGGTCAGAGCAGATCGATCACCCCGCGCACGGTGAACAACGCACCGAACCCGAACAGCACCCCCAGTGACAACGCCCGACTGTGGGCCAGCATCCACGTTTCGGCGCGATCGAGGGCGGTGCGGGCGCGTTCACCGAGGATGACGAACACACCCATCGGGATGAGGAAGTCCAGCGAGGCGGCCACCAGCAGGGCCAGGGTCGCGACGAGCGCCGCCCCGGCGCCGGATCCCGAGCTCGAGATCGAGCTCATGGCCGCCATCATGATGAACAGGTTCGGATTGATCACCGCGAGCGCGATGCCGATGACGAAAGCCTTGCGCGGCCCGGCGGATTCGAGTTCCGCGAGCAGGCGGGGACGGGAACCCACCGGCGGTGGCTTGCGCGTGGCGGTCCAGCAGCCGACCGCCAGGAACAGCAGACCGACCACCAGCCCGGCGCCGTGCGACACCTCCTCGGGCGTCGCGCCGGGATCGGACGCGCCGCCCAGCAGCGCCGAGATCGCGATCATGGCGTAGACCAGGACGAAGGCCGCGCCGAACGCGGCGGCGTTGGGAATCGGCCTGCGCGAGTGCAGGAGCAGGATGCAGCCGATCACCGCGCCCGGGGTGATCAGCAGCCCGACCAGTTCGGGCAGCAGTTGCAGCAGCAGCTCACCCACGCGGATCTCTCTTTCGCGGTTCGGATTCGGTGACCGGGGCGGGCAGGTCGGCGGTCGCGGCGCTGATCGTCGGATAGACGGGGACGCCGTCCGTGCTGGCGCGGGCCGAGGTCAGCTCGTCGCTGAACTGCCCGATCGAACGCGCGATACGGAAGTCGATGCGGCGGTGAGCGAGACTGTCCCGCAGCGCGTTCAGCATCGCGGCGGCGGTGACGTCGACCGACGGCGAGGTTTCCGCGTCCAGCACCACCAGGCGGGTGCGGTCGGTGCACAGGTGCTCGATGCGCTCGCGCACGTAGTCGGCGTTGGCGAAGAACAGGCCCGATTCCACCCGCACGACCAGCACGTCAGCGCGCAGCGGCAGGTCCGGGTGGCGTTCGACATCGAGCCACAGCGTGCCCTGCTGGGCCAGCTGCGCCACGTGGGGCTGGGAGGCGCGATAGACCAGCAGCAGCATGGAGATGCCGATCCCGATCAGCAGGCCGGGCAGCGTGTCGAACAGCAGCACGCCCGCCATGGCGCCGATGGCGCCGAGGAAGTCCGCGCGCGCGGCGCGGCCGTAGATGCTGCCCAAGCGTTCGGTCCACACCCGGTACAGCCCGCGCAGCGCCGAGATGTCGACCAGCTCGATCACCGCCGCGATCACGACACCGGCCAGGGTCGCCTCGGGCAGCTTCTCGAACAGACCGGTGAGAAAGAGCAGGGTGACCACGGTGAGCACGGCGACGGTCAGGCCGCTGAGCTGGGTCTTGGCGCCCGCGGAGCCGTTGACGGCGGTCTTGGACAGGCTGCCGTTGACAACCATGCCCGAGGCGAGTCCGGCGCCGAGATTGGCCGCGCCGAGCCCGAAGAGCTCCCTGTTCGCGTCCACGGTGTAACCCGCTTTGGCCGCATACGTTTTCGCCGCGCCGAGACCTTCGGCGAAACCGATCAGCACCACGCCGACCGCGGGGCCGAGCAGATCGAGGTAGTCGTGCAGCTCGAGGCCGCCGGGCAAACCCACACTCGGCAGACCCGAGTCGATGTGCCCCACGATCGCGACGCCGTGCTCGTCCAGGTGCAGCACCCGGACCGCGAGAATGCCCAGCAGCACCGCCAGCAGTGACCCCGGCACCAGCGGCAGCCAGCGCCGCAGGCCCAGCACCACCGCCAAGGAGAGCAGTCCGACAAGAGCTGCGCGCCAATTGGTTTCGCCCAGGTGGGTCAGGACTCCCCACGCCTGCCGGAAGAAATTGCCTTCGTGTTTGTGGATGCCCAGCAGTTTCGGGACCTGCCCGATGATGATGGTGAGCGCCAGGCCGACGATGAATCCCTTGAGGACCGGTTCGGAGATGAACGATGCCACGAAGCCCAGGCGAATGAGCCCGGCCAGCAATCCGACCAGCCCGGTCGCGATGGCCAGCGCGGTGGTCAGGGCGATGTAGCGGTCGGTGTCCCCGGCCGCGAGCGGGGTGATGATCGCCGCGGACAGGGCCGCGGTCGCCGACATCGGCCCGACGATCAGATGCCGGGAGCTGCCCGCGAGCGCGTACAGCACCAGGGCCGGCAGGGCCGCGTACAGGCCGATCACCGGCGGTACCCCGGCGATCGAGGCGTAGGCCAGCGCCTCGGGGACCATGACCGCCCACACGGTCAGGCCCGCGATGAGATCGGGTCGCAGCCAACGGGTCTGGTAACCCTGCAGGGATTGGAATACGGGCCAGCCGGTCACAAGTCCCATCCCTTCCGCCGGGGCGTCACAGTCCGCCGATTCCCTTGCCGATCACCACGGCGCCCATCACCAGCAGCACGATCGCCATCACCGCGTGGTTGTTCGCTTGCAACCAGCGGCGGGTGGAATCCAGGGTCGGGCGCAGCCGATCCGCGGCGACCCGGTAGCCGAGCACGACCGCGAGCACGCTCGCCGCGGCCAGCACCGTGAACACCGCGACCGTGAACACCCGCTCCCCCACGCTCAGGTCCGCCGAGCCGATCGTCACCCCCGCCGAGACGCACAGCAGCAGGTTCTTGGGGTTGACCGCGGACAGCAGCACGCCGAGCCCCGCGGCCTTGACGACGGTGAATTCGTCGATTGCGGTCATCCAGCCCGGGGGTTCCCGGTCGGTGCGCCTGCGCCACTGGGCGGCGGCCAGAGCCACCAGGGCCACACCCAACGCGATCTTGATCCACGATTCGGCGGTGGAGGGCTCGCGGTCCTGCGATCCGCCCAGCACCCCCGAGAGGGCCACGATCACCGTGGTCACCACCGCGATGCCCGCCACCCAGCCCAGTGCGAAACCGGTGCCGGTGCCGGAGGCGTTGCGCGAGAGAATCATCAGGATCGCCGCGACGATCGGGATCGGTGAGATCGCGACACCCACGGCGAGGGGAAGAAGATCGCCCAGGACACTGCCCATGGGCTCACCGTAGGAGCGCCGCGAGCGGGACTGCTCGCACGATTCGGGTGAAATCGGCGACGCCCGGCCCCGCTCGCGCGGGCGGATGCTGGGCCCGGGCGAATGCCGATGTCTCCGATTCGCCCGGGTGCTGCCCGATGATGGTGATCCGGGTCGCGATGTGCTTCATCCGATTCGGGTGAGGTGGGCGAACCCCGTGGGACGACACGATCGGCGGTATGACCGCACGCGCCGTGGTGGACCGGTTGCGCCGCACGCCGGCCGGGCGAACCGCGTGGCGGGTGGTGTCCGGGCTCATCGAAATCCAATGGGTGGACCGGTCTTTGGCGCTGGCCGCGCAGATCTTCATCTCGGTCCTGCCGGTGATCATCGCGGCGTCGGTGTTCAGCGGCTGGCATACCGCCGCGGACACCCTGAGCGATCAGTTCGGCTTCGACGCCGGACGACTGGGCGTCACCGAGGCGGAAACCAGTGATCCGTCGTTCGCCGCGTTCGGCGTGCTGGGCCTGGTGATGGTGCTGCTCAGCGGCACCTCGTTCGCCCGGGCACTGGGCCGCGTCTACGGCGCGGTCTGGTCGGTGCCGTCCATGGGGCCGCGCGACGCGTGGCGGTGGCTCGCCGCGCTGGTGGCGGTCGCGCTGTCGGTGAGCCTGGTCGCGCAGACCCGCGGGCTGTCCCGGCTCGACTACGCGGGCCGTCCCCTGGCCCTGCTCGGGGAAGTCGCGGTCTGGACGCTGGTGTGGGCGTTCGCGCCCTATCTGCTGACCAAGGGCGCGCTGTCGGGGCGATTGCTTTGGGCCACAGGGCTTTTGACCGCCGTCGGCTTGACCGCGGTGCATGTGGCGGGCCGAATCCTGCTGCCGCGGATAACGGCCAACGCGCAGCAGCATTTCGGCCCGCTCGGGCTGGCATTCACTTCGGTCAGTTGGCTTTTCGTCATGTCGATGGTGATCGTGGGCGCGGCCGCGATCATCGAGGCGGTCGCCGACGACGACAATCCCGTCGGCCGCTATCTGCGGGGATCGGGCGGGGCGCCCGGCACCGGGTCGTGAGCGGTACCGGGTTCGGCGGTGACGGCCTCGGCGGGGGGCGTCCGGCCCACCAGTTCCACCACGAGCAACGCCACGACCGCGATGAGCACCGTCACGATCACCACCAGCCCGCTCGGGTACGACCACAGTGCGAGCGTCAGCACCGCGGCGGCGATGATCGCCACCCGTAGCGGGGTGCGGAAACGGGCGGCGAACGCTTCGATCGACCGGGGATCGCGGTCGGCGCGCCGCGATCGCGCGGCGGCCAGGGCGCGCCCGTAGCCGCCGCGGATCGCGACGGCGGTGCGGGAGGACCCGGTGAGGAATCCGGCGGCGGCGATGACCACGCCGAGCACGAGCACCGCGCGCAGGGTGGTGCGCAGGGGTTCGAGGACCGCGTCGATCAGTGTCGCGGCCGCCGGTCCGGACAGGACGTTTGCGGGTACGGCGTCCAGATAGGCCGATCGCCCGATTCCGAGCGCGACGGCGAGCAGTGCCATGGCCGCGACCAGCGCCGCTCCCACCCACGTGAACACCCGGCGGCGCGCGCCTCTGGGCGCGGCCCAGATCGCGCAGGCGGCCGCGAGCACGGTCGCCCACGGCAGGATGCCCGCGGCGCGATCGAGCATCGACACGTAGCGCTGGGCGGTGACCAGCTCCTCGGATTGGAACAGCACGTACGACCCGTTGATCTCGGGCACCCGGTCGGCGAAGGCAAAGCCCTTGTCCACCAGGGCTACTCGCACCCGGTCGACGATCGGGCCGAGCTCGATCCGCACGAAGCCGTCCTCGTCCATGTCGATGGCAGCGGGACCCTCGCCGCGCATGACGGTGACGAACTTCTGATGCGCCTGCCGATTCGCCTGGATCCAGAGCGTGTCGAACGCGTCCGAGGCCAGGACCGATTCGGCCGTCTCGTGGACGAAGTGCTCGGCCTGTTCCTCGACCACGGGCGCCAAGCCGATCACGGCCGCCGGGACCCGGGGCGCGCTGTCGGTGATCGCGGTCAGCGCCTGCGCGGTGACCGCCTGGACGTCGATCCGGTCCATGATCGCGGCGGTGACCCGGTCGGCGAGCCCGTCCTGGATCACCGGGTCCGAGCTCAGCGGTGTCACGGTCTGCACGTATCGATCCGTGTCCAGCAGCTCCCCGCGCACGAAGCGGGCCAGGACGGCCGAGATACCCAGCACGACAACGAAAATCAGCAGGATGACCGTGGCCGTCCAGCGAATCCAGGACCGCCCCGAGCGCGGACCGTCGACCGAGCCGCGGCGAGCGGCCGCTTCCCGGCGCAGGCGCGTGAGCTCGGCGCGTTCGGTCTCGTCCAACGGGCCCGCGGGCCGCTCGTCGTCCATGACATCAGCCCCGTTCGTTCGGCGTTCGGGTCGGCGCGCGCGGACGTGCCGAGGTCGCGGTTACAGCTAGTGCGCGTCGGGGGTGACGATCGCGAAGTTCTTGTCACCGGGGTCGAGCACGGCGACCAACCGCCGCAGCACGGAGTCGTCTCCGGTGAGATTTCCGCCGGCGGTGGCGATTCCTTCCGCGGACAGACCACCGAGTACCAGTCTCGGGAGGTCCTTGGTGGAAGTGGTCACGGTAGCTTCCGCGGGGTCGGGCTGCGGATGCTTGCTGTACGTGAGAACACCGTTCGCCAGGCGGATGCGATAGGCCTGATCGGTGTCGGTGAGCACGATGTCGATCGACAAGGTCTCGTCCCAAGCCCTGGGGCCGTCGACCTGAATCGCGATGGCGTCGAACAACATTTCTGGCGAGAGGTGGTTCAGGATATCGGGTGCGTTGGTCTGGGTCGGGGTGCCGAACTGGCCGTCCCGCAGCTCGGTCGCTCCGGAAAGGTAGAAGTTGCGCCAGGTTCCGTTCTCCGAACCGTAGCCGAGCTGTTCGTAGGTGTCGGCCAGCAGTTCCCGTGCCGCGGCGTGGCCGGGTTCGGCGAAGATCACATGGTTCAGCACCTGGGCGACCCAGCGGAAGTCGCCTTCCTCGAACGACTTTCGCGCCTTGTCGACCACCTCGTCCGCGCCGCCCATGAACCGCAGGTAGCGGATGGATTGTTCGACGGGGGTGTGCTCCCACAGGCTGGCCGGGTTGCCGTCGAACCAGCCCAGGTAGCGCTGGTAGACGGCTTTGACGTTGTGGCTGAGCGAGCCGTAGTATCCGCGCGCGCTCCAGGCGTTCTCGAGCGAGGGCGGCAGCTCGATGGCCTCGGCGATTTCGGGCCCGGTGAGTCCCTTGTTCATCAACCGCAGCGTCTGATCGTGGACGTACGCGTACAGATCGCGCTGGGTGGTCAGGAACTGCTGGACCCGCTCGTTGTCCCAGACCGGCCAATGATGGGACGCGAAAACAACTTCCGCGTCACCGCCGAACAGGTCGATGGTCTCGGTGATGTAGCCGGCCCATCCGTGCGGGTCGCGCACCACCGCACCGCGCAGGGTCAGCAGATTGTGGAAGGTGTGGGTGGCGTCCTCGGCCGCGCACAGGGCGTTGAAGTCGGGCAGGTAGACCAGCATTTCCGAGGGCGCTTCGGTGTCCGGCGCCATTTGGAAGATCATGCGCACCCCGTCGACGGTTTCCTCGTGGCCGGTGGTGGTGATGAAGTCCGTGGGCGCGATGAGGGTGACCGTGCCGGTCGAGGTCGTCTGCCCCAGGCCCGCGCCGACCTGGCCCTGCGGACCGCGGGCGAGCGCCGCGCCGTAGGAGTACCCCGCGCGCCGGCCCATCGCCGTGCCCGCGTACACGTTCTCCGATACCGCGTGCTCGGTGAATCCCTCGGGCGCGAAGATCCGCACCGCCCCGTCGTCGACCTCCTGCTGGGACACGAAGCCCTTCACGCCGCCGAAGTGATCGACGTGGGAGTGGGTGTAGATGATCGCTTTGACCGGGCGATCGCCGCGATGCTGCCGGTACAGCTCGAGCGCCGCGGCCCCGGTCTCGGCGGAGAGCAGGGTGTCGATCACAACGACGCCCTCGTCGCCCTCGATGAACGAGGTGTTGGACAGGTCGAGTCCGCGCACCTGATAGACGCCGGGTACCACCTCGAACAGGCCGTCGATCGACACGAGCCTGGATTGCCGCCACAGGCTCGGATTCACCGTGTCCGGCGCGTCGCCTTCGACGAATGCGTAGGTGTCGTTGTCCCACAGCACTGTTCCGTCATCGGCGGTGACCGCGTTGGGTTCGCGCCGTCCGATCAGTCCCCGGGTGGCGTCCTCGAAGTCCTGGGTGTCGGAGAACGGTAACCGGTCCAGCAGCTCCTTGTTCCGGCGGACGATGGACTCGGTTGCAGGTTTCGGAGTCGCAGCCATCGGGCGAGTGTGTCGCCCGCAGCGCGGCGGCGGTTCACCCGAACCGGGTGAACGGCGGTAATCGGGCGCACGGCCCGCAGACCGTGCGGATCCCGCGTCGGCCTCAGACCTCGATGTCGGAGTCGATGGCGCGCAACCGGTGCCGGGCCAGCGCCAGGTTGGCGCGCTCGCGATCGAGCGCGAGATACAGGAAGAGCCCGGCCTTCGGACGGCTCGAGAGCGGGCGGATCACGTGGTACTGGCCGGCCAGGGTGATCAGGATGTCCTCGATCTCCTCGTGCAGTCCGAGGTGTTCGATGGTGCGCATCTTCGCCCGCATCACCTCGGTGTTGCCGGCCGCGGCGATCTGGAGGTCGAAGCTCTTCGTGCCGCCGGCGGTGCCGAGCGCCATGCCGCTGGTGTAGTCGACCAGCGCCGCGCCGATCGCGCCGTCGATCGACATCATGTCCTTCAATGCGACGTCAATGCTGCTCATCCGTGTTGTCCTCTTCCTTCTGGGTGTGGGAATCATCGGTCGCCGGTGGCTCTGCCGAGTACCTCGGCGATGCGCTGGGCGATCGGTCGGGATTCGAGGTGGGTGCGGCCGACCGTGGCGCTTCCGGTTCCCAGGACGCCCAGGATGGCCTTGGGCCCGGCCGCGTAGACCGCGACGTGCCCGGCGGGCCCGCACACGACGAGCTCCTCGAGATCCGTTCCGAGGGCGGTGTCGACCAGGCGCTGCGACAGCGCCAGCTGCGTCGAGATCAGCGCGGCCATGCCGGTCGGCTCGATCCGGGCGGGCAGATCATGGGTGACGAGCAAGCCGTCGCTCGAGGCCACCACCGAGCCGATCAGGTCGGGCAGCTGCCGCCGCAGGGCGGCCAGCAGCAGGTCCACTTCAGTCGGGTCGGGCGTGGCGGGCATGCGGATTCGCTTCTGTCGGTGAGGTGGTGGTTCCGGATGGTCCCGAACTCGCGGGCATCGTCTCGGCGACGAGTTGGCGTATTCGATGGCGGGACAGTCCGAGGTTGCCGATGCGTTCGTCGAACACGGCGTGCAGGAACAGGCGGGCGGCGTAGTCACCGTCGATCGGGTGGATCAGGTGGTAGGCGCCGGGACGGCAGACGATGATCTCGGTGGGGTCGTCGGGGGCCGGACCCGACAGCGCGGGACACGAACTGATCGATCGCAGAATGTCGGTGGTCAGCGCCGCGTCAGCGTGCCCGTCCACCGTCGGGTGCGCACCGGCCGCGGCGATCAGCAGACCGCTGGCCCCGTCCGCCAAACTCACGCTCACCGCACCCGGGATTTCCATCACCCGCTGCAGCAAGCCGTCGATTCCTTGCACCTACCACCCTGTTCACGATCTTGATAGCCGCAGCGTACACAGCACGGCTACCCACCGCATATCGGCGCGGGACCGAACTCGTTGCGGCGCTGGGCGTTCGAATTCCTGCGGCACGACCGGAGACGCCACCCACGTCGAGCGAATCGCCGGGTCGATCGCCGCCGCAAGCGATCACCGACGGTGCAGCAGCCCGCCGAATCGAGGCTTGCGCAGCTCGCTGGTGTCCACGATGACCTCGAGTGGATGCGGCAGGGACAGTTTCGCGCCGAACTCGACCTCGTCGACGCACCGGTACGCCCCCTCGTGCAGCTCCGAATGAATCGTCAGTTGACCTTTGGCGATGTCGACCAGCAAATACAGCGGCACACCCGCTCCGCCGTAGAAGTGCCGCTTGTACGCGCAGTCGGAGTCGAATCCGATATCGATCGCCAGCCACGCGCCCTGTCCGGCGAAGGCGTCACCGCAATAGGGACTACTGGTTCTGGGCGAGTTCATGGGAGAGGCCAGCAGCCCGGCTGTCGCGAACAGACCCGAAACATCATCCAGAACAACGCCATTGGGTTGCACCACGAGCTTGCCCAGGGAGTCGCAGTCGCGCAGCAACTGGGCGAAGCACCGCGCGTTGCGCAGGACCGTCGCCCCGGCTCGTCGCCCGATCGACGGGCGGATCACGATCCACCCCTGATAGATGCCCTCGACCGAGCCCCTCCCGCCCAGCTCGCCGCCCATGACCCGGGCCAGCTCGCGCACGGCGTCATCGATGACTCGGTCCGGGCGGCAGATCCGAAGTCTGTTGTCCAGCAGTTCGGACTGGTACCCGGTGGGCAAACGGATGTCACGGCGCAACATCGACAACTCGTCGCGTGCCGCGAACACCGTCGCACACAGGAACCGGTGCGTTCGGCCCCGGTGCCTGACGATCGCACCCGGGGCTTTCGCTCGCCCGTATTTGAACAACTGGCGAACCGCGCGATGGCCGACGTTGTCCAGTAGCACCTGCACGATCGTCATGCGGCGCACCTCATCCCGGGAGTCCGTGTCTGCGACGATGTCCCGGATCTGCTTGATGCTCGCCTGACGTGCCCGCGGTCTCGACAGCTCGGGCAACGATCGCCGCTTCATGTACCGCTCGGCCCAGTCCCCCAGATCCTCGACGCTCAGGCACGCCACCTGAACGATCTCCTCACGCAGCCAGATCGTTTCCTCGGCGGTGCAGATGTCCTCCACATCCCGTTCGGCCTGCTGCTGCAATTTGCGCACCGGGCCCATCAGCCGGCGTCCGCCGAGAAAACCCCGCCAACTCGCGGGAGTCTGCGTCCGCAATACGGCCGGGGCCGCGATTCCACACAGCACCGTCGGGAGCAGAGTCGGCGCGAGCCCCGCCATCTCACCCAATTCGCCGTGGCGAAACTGTTGCACCACAGCGTTCAATGCCAGGAGCGCGGTGCTTGCGATCGCGTCGAAAAGAATCACGTACGAGAAAGGCAGCCACGCTTTCCAGCGCAGCGCCTTCTCATTTCCGACAGCTCGCAACATGAGCGAAGAAAGCACCGCGATCAGAGCGGCAAGCACCCACAGCGGGAAGTTCAAGTGCAGGTTCCGCCTAGTCGCCACTCATCGCGAATGCGTCGCTGCGCCGATATCTGATGCCGTCCAGCCGCTCGAAAGGCGTATCGATCGCGCCGATTTCGCGCAGTGACTGCAATGCGGCGGTTACTCGGCTCGGAACCAATTTCGAGCGACTACAGACCTGGCACAGGTCGTAGCTGATGCCCGACCGCATCGCCGCCAGGACCTGCCGCTCATCCGACGTTCCGAGATTGACCCGGTTACCGGCTTCGCTCGGCGTGATCGGATCCCGCAGGCTCGCCTCGACGTAGTCGTACACCGCTTTCCGTGCGGCATCCTTGTTTCCCAGGAAGGCTTCACAAATGCCGTACAGCAGTATGGCGACGGAGTGCTTGCTCGAATGCTTCGCTCGGCCCGCCTCCAGGTAGGCGATTTTCGCGCCGCCGTAATTGCCCGCCGCGTACAGCTGATTGCCCAGGGCCAGCGCCGCCGCGGCGGGGTCTCGCTCGTCCCGCTCACGCAGACAACCGGGGACCGTAGCCACGTTCTCGGCCCGCGAGGCCGCGGCCAGACCCAGCATCACCTGTTCACGAATGCTGTCGTCGACCATCAGATCCCGCAGGATCCGAACCACCCGCGCTACGTCGGGACGGTACGGCGGTGCGTCCTTCGCGATGGTGATCAGCCCCATCGCCGATTCCAGGTAGTCCATCGACTGTTCGGCGGGAACCGCCTGCAGTGTGGCGATCCTGTCCACGCCGATCGCGGACAACAGCGTGCTCAATTCCGGATCCGAGGCACGGCAGGTGATGACCATGCGGGTGTCGACGCCGGCGTTCCATCGTGCGATCTCGCCGAGTAGGAGACCCCGCCGGTCGGTCCGTACCTCGTCGTACCCGTCCAGGAACAGGATGAGGATGCCGTCGTCGAGCCAGCGCCTGGTCACCGTGGTCGGGATCGCGTACAGGTAGGACGCTTGCTCGATGATCCACTCCGGCAGCGCGAGTCCCGCGCTCCAGTCTCGTAGCGGAAGCACGAGCGGCACCTTGTGTGCCTGCTTCTGCAAGTAGTCGTTGGCGATGAATGCCGCCAGCTTCAAGGACAGCACGCTCTTGCTGGACCCCGGGTTTCCGAGCAGCACCGTGCGCCGCACGTCGTCGCGGTACAGCAGCGGAACGAGGCATTCATCGCCGACGGTTTCGGAGTGCTCGATCGAACCCGCGGGATCGATGCGCCCGTCGACCACGGTGCTATGCGACGCTATCGTGACCTGCGGTGCGATATCGGGCGCATCGACGCAGTACGACTTCGCCAGTGCGCCATAGTGGTTGCGCAGGCGTTTGACCGACTTGTTCGCGTCGGCCACGCGGTGCGAGTCCGGCTGCCGCGAGAACCGGTCGAGCTTGGCCAAGGCCACAGCAGCGGGAACCACGCCCAGTGCCAGCGAAAGCGGTGCGGAAAGCCCGGCGTCCGCGGTAACCGCCAGGGTCGCAACGGCAGCGGAAGCGGCGGCCACCGAGCTGGCCCGGGCCAGCCATACCCGGAATTCGGGATTCTGCGCGGTGAGGTCCAGGAGACGCGTCCGCTGCTGATCCATGGTCGCCCCGATCGAGATGACATGTCGTGAGGTCATTGCGTACGTCCCGGCACGACGGAACCCGACTGTGGCACGCCTGATTCCCCACGGCCGCTGCTATCGCAGCAATAGAGTAGAGCGCGCTCGCGGGTTCCGCGGGCAGGCATGCGACACAATGAGATAACGGTCGCGTTGCCCATCCCTAAGGCGACCGACCGGGATATTCCGGTAGGCCGGACATTTCTCCGAATACACCCCGGCCGCGCCTTCGCGTACGAGTGACGAAATGCGATCCCGCTCAACGGCAACGATCCCCTCTACTTTCCCGAGGCAGCCGGAACCATCATCGCGACCTCGAGCGCTGCGGAATTCATTGAAGCATCGCGGAGTCACGAATTCGCCCGGGGGTCGCCACCGTGCACAGAATGTCCCCTGATTGGCACGAAATGCCACGTGTGACGGGAAAGGACAATGCTCGCAATTGAACTCGGTCGCCATGACCATCGCGTGTGATGGGCACGGCGACCGAGCGGGCAGACCTTTCCGAGCGACTACACCGGGGTCAAGCGCTGCTCGCCGCCGCGGGCTGCTGCCGCCAGCTTACCCATGTAGCGGCTCAGGACCGTGCGGTCGATCGGCGGGCATTCGATGGTCGTACCGGCAAGGGCCGCACGGGTGTTGGTGTCGGACCAGCGGGCGTGGGCGGCCAGGCCCGCGTAGGTGGGCGACAGGAGGGCGGCGCGGGCCAGTACGTCGCGGTCGGAGTCGGTCGCCGTGCTCGCTCGGCGTTCGAGTTCCCGGCGGACCACGTCCAGGGGCTCGACCCGCACCTCGACGCCGTGTGATCGCAGGCTGTCCAGGACCGCGGGGATCGAGGTGGGCTGGTGGTTCACCAGGTGGTAGACGGTTTCCCGGTGTGGGCCCGACCCGATCGCGACGATCGCGCGTGCCACGTAGTCGACCGGGACCAGGGAGATCGTCGCCTCGCCCACGTCCGGGGCCAGGCCCAGGGTCGCGGCGGCGCCGACCATGTTCCAGAATCCGTCCTGGGGATTGCCGACCGCGTTCACCGTGTGGGCGCTGACGGTTCCGGGCCGCAGAATCGTCACCGGCAGGCCGCGCTCGCCGGCCTGGCGAATCAGTTCCTCGCCAACCCATTTCGAGATCAGGTAGCCGTTGTCCTGGAGTTGGCCGGCGGCGAGGCGGTCGGATTCGGTGACCAGGTCGGGCCGGGTCCCGGACGGTATCGCGGCCCCGAGGGTGGATACGAAGTGCACGGCTTTGGCGCGGACGGTGGTGGCCAGGCGGAGCACCGTTCTGGTGCCCTCGACATTGGCCGCGCGCAGGCGCTCGTAGGGATCGACGTGGTTGACGCGAGCGCCGTTGTGGTAGATCGCGTCGATACGCTCGGTCAGAAGCTCGAACTCACCTGCCGCCAAACCGAAGTCGGGTAGCGAGAGGTCGCCGCACAGGACACGGACCCGATCCTCGATGCCGTCGGCGCCCAGCCTGAACTGTCCGAGCGCCGCCATGATCCTGGCGCGGGCCTCGGCGTCGGAGTCCGCTCGAATCAGACACCACACCCGGGCGTCGGTGCTGCGCAGGAGCTCATCGAGCAGGTGCACGCCCAGGAATCCGGTGGCGCCGGTCAGCAGGATCTCCGACGCCGCGCCCGGGGCCGCCGGCGCGCACCCGGCCGGTGAGATCTCCTGTGCGAGAACGGCGTCGGCCGCGTGCGAGGACACCACGGCAGGCGCGGGCGGGTTGGCGATGTGCGCCGCGAGCCCGGCGACCGTGGGCGCGCTCAGGATCGCCCGCATCGGTACGTCCCGTTCCAGGCGGGCCGAGAGGCGGCGATGCACGTCGAAGACGCCGAGCGAGGACCCGCCCAGATCGAAGAAGCTGTCGGTGACACCGACCCGGCCCACGCCGAGCACCTCGGCGAAGACCTCCGCGATGGCGATCTCCACCGGGGATTCGGGTGGCGCGGAGCCGATCTCGTCCGTGTCCTCGATGGCGGGCAGCGGCAGTGCCGCGCGATCCACCTTGCCGCTGGAGTTCGTCGGGAAGGCCGCGAGCACGGTGATCACCGCGGGCAGCATGTAGCCCGGCAATACGTCGGAAAGCTTGCGCCGCAGCGACTTCGAATCCACGTCCTGACCCGGTGCGGGAACCACGTAGCCGAGCAGCCGGACGTCGCCGCCCGCGCGCTGGGCGGTTACCGCGGCCTGGGCGATCGCGGGATTGCCGAGCAGCGCCGATTCGATCTCGCCCAGTTCGATGCGGTGCCCGCGCACCTTGACCTGCAGATCGGTGCGACCGAGGAAGTCGAGTTCCCCGTCTGACCGCAGCCGGGCCAGGTCGCCGCTGCGGTAGGCGCGGGCGCCGGGCGGGCCGAAGGGATCGGCGACGAATCGGCCCGCGGTCAGCCCCGGCGAGCCCTTGTAGCCGCGGGCGAGCTGGACACCGGACAGGAACAGCTCGCCGGTGACGCCGCGCGGGACCGGGCGCAGACGCGCGTCCAGCACCCGGCACTGCGAGTTCCAGGCGGGGAGCCCGATGGGCAGGCGGGGCTCGTCCAGGTCGCTCGCGCGCACGTGCCGCTCGGTGATGCTGACCGCGGCTTCGGTCGGGCCGTAGAGATTGTGCACCTCGGCGGAGCAGATCTCGGCGAAGGTGCGCACGGTTTCCGGCGGCAGCGCCTCGCCGATGACGAACAGCGCGCGCAGGGTTCGCAGCGCCTCGGGCTCGGGGTGCTGGGCGATGAGCGCGGCCATGGCGGGCACGACGTCGGTCAGGGTGACCCCGTGCGCGGCGACGGCCCGGCAGATCGCGTCGGGGTCGCGGTGTTCGCCGGGCAGCGCCAGGATCAGCCGGGATCCGGCCCACAGCGGCACGAAGTAGCCCCACAGCGATACGTCGAAGGTGGCCGCGGTCTTGTGCAGGTACACATCTCGAGCACCGACCTCGTAGCGCCGGCACATCCACTCCACCTGATTGGCGATGGCCTCGTGGGTGATCACCACGCCCTTCGGCCGCCCGGTCGAGCCGGAGGTGTACATGACGTAGGCGGCGTGATCGGGCCGCAGTTCGCCTGTCCGTTCGGCGCCGGACACCGGTTCGCCCGAGTAGGCGCTCAGGTCGAGGGTGTCGATCAAGTGCACCTCACCCATCGCGAAACGATCTGCGGTGGTGGACAATACGCAGTGCGGCTGCGCCGAGGCCAGCACGTAGCCGATTCGGTCGGCGGGGTGGTCGGGATCGATCGGCACCCAGGCCGCACCGGCGTCGACGGTCGCGTGCATGGCGACGACCTGATCGATCGAGCGATGCATGGCGATCGCGACGATCGACTCCGGTCCCACCGCCCGCTCCTGGATCAACCAGCGCGCGAGCCGGGCGATCCGTTCGGCGAGCAGCCGGTAGGTGATCGATTCGCCGCCGCAGACCACCGCGATCTCGTCCGGGCGCAGTTCCGCGTGCCTGGCCACTACTCCGGCGAGGGTACGAACCGGGATCTCTTGCGCGGCACCGTGACTCGATAGCTCCGGATCGTCGTCGCGGACGAGCGCGAGATCGCCCACCCGGCGCCGCGGGTCCGCCAGGATCGATTCCAGTACCCGGATGTAGCCGTCGAGGAAGCGCTCGATGGTGGCCCGGTCGAAAAGGTCCGTGCTGTAGCCGAACCGAATGCCGATGAGGCCGGGCGCACCGTCCTCGCCGTGGGTGTCGATCACCCCGATGTGCAGATCGGATTTCACGGTCTCGGCCGCGACGTCGAGCATCGAGGTGGTGATGCCGGGCATGGACAGCGCGGCCTGGGTGAAGTTCTGGAACGCGAATCCAACCTGGTAGAGCGGATGTCGGCCCGGTGATCGGACCGGGTCGACGGCGTCCACGACGAGTTCGAACGGTACTTCCGAATGCGCGAAATTGGACAGGTCGCGGGTGCGGGTTCTGGCGAGCAGGTCGGTGAAGCTCTCGGCGAGATCCACACTGGTCCGCGAGACCGTCGTATTGACGAACATGCCGGCGACCCCGTCGAGCGCGGGCTCGGATCGCACGGTCATCGGCACGCCGATCGAGATGTCCGAGGTGCCGGACAGCCGGGCCAGCAGGACCGCGAGCGCGGTGCGCATGACCATGAACAGACTCGCCTGCTGGGCGTGCGCCAGGTCGAGCAGCGCGGTGTGCGTGTGCGCGGGCAGCGTGCGGTCCAGGGTCGCCCCGCGCAGCGAAGCCACGTTCGGGCGACGCCGGTCGGCGGGCAGGTCGAGCTGGTCCGGGAGCCCGGCCAGTTCGGTCTGCCAGTACCGAAGCTGTTGCGACAGCAGCGAATCCGGGTCTTCGCGTGAGCCCAGCAACTCCCGCTGCCATAACGCGTAGTCGGCGTACTGCACCGCCAGGGCCGGCCAGGTCGGCGCGACTCCGCCCAGTCGAGCACCGTAGGCGTCGGCCAGGTCGCGGGCCAGCGGGGCCATGGACGAGCCGTCGGCGCAGATGTGGTGCAGCGCGCACACCAGCAGGTGCCCGGATGGCGTGCGCAGCAGCCGAACTCGCAGCGGCACCTCGCTCGTCACATCGAAGCCCTGCCAGAGCAGTTCACGTACGCGCGCGTCCACGCCGGCGTCGGGGACCTCCTGGACCCCGAAACGGTCGAGGATGGCCTCCGGGTTTTCGATGAGCTGGTGCGGCCCGTGTTCGTCGGCGGGGTACCGGGTGCGCAGCGCTTCGTGCCGGGTGACGACATCGAGCAGGGCGCGGGTCAGCGCCGGAACATCGACGCCCTCCAACCGCAGCGCGAAGCCGATGTTGTCCACCGCGGCCGCGGTGTCGAACTGATTGCGCAGCCAGAAGCGAAGTTGGTTCGCGGACAGCGGTATCCGTTCGGGCCGCACCCCGGCCAGCAGCGGTGGCCGGGCGGTTTCGAAGTGCCTGGTGCGGATCGCGGCGGTCAGCAGGGCCGGGGTCCGGTACTCGAACAGCAGCTGCGGCGGGATCCGCAGCTGCCAGATCTCGCTCAGGCGGGCGGCGGCCTGGGTGGCCAGCAACGAGTTTCCGCCGGCGGCGAAGAAGTCGCTGTCGCCGTCCAGATCCCGGGTGCCCAGCACGCGGACGAAGACCTCCCGCACGAGGTCGTCACCGATCCCGCTCGCGCCCGCGACCGGCGCGGTCCGGGCGGTGTGCGCGGCGAGCGCGGCCCGGTCGACCTTGCCCGAGGGGGTGAGCGGGAACTCCTCGAGTACGCGAATCGAGTTGGGCTGCATGAAGGATGGCAGTTCCGCGGCGAGCCAGGCCCGCAGTTCCGCGGTGAACGTGTGCGCCGGCGCGTGCTCGGTCCGAACGAACGCGACGAGTTCGGTGCTGCCGGTGGAGGTGGTCCGATCCACCGTCACCGCGTCCACGACGCCCGGCATCCGGCCGAGCGTCGCGTCGATCTCGCCCAGTTCGATGCGGTGCCCGCGAATCTTGACCTGGTGGTCGCCGCGGCCGCGGTATTCGAGTTCGCCATCGCGGTTGTGCCGCACCAGATCTCCGGTGCGGTACATCCGGGCGCCGGGCGGGCCCAGGACGTCGGCGACGAAACGCGTGGCGGTCGGTTCCGGGTGTCCGGGATAGCCGCGGGCCACCGCCGGTCCGCTCACGTACAGCTCGCCGACCGCGCCGGGGGCCACCGGGCGCAGCCACGTGTCCAGGATTCGATAGCCGACCCCGTCGACAGGGCGGCCGATGGGCACCGGGTCCGCCTCCCGCAGCGGGCCGGTCAGGGTGGCCGCGATCGTGGATTCGGTGGGCCCGTAGATGTTGTGGAACCGGCGGCGCGGAGAACTCCAGCGCCGCACCAGCGCCGGTGCGCAGGGCTCGCCGCCGACCGCGATCGTGGTCAGGGTCTCGAGCTCGCGGGCGTCCAGGCTCGCCAGGACCGAGGGTGTCAGGAACGCGTGGCTGATGCGGTGCCGGTGCAGGAAGTCCGCCAACTCGCCGCCGCCGAGGATGGTCGGCGGCGCGATCACCAGGGTGGCGCAGGCGCCGACCGCGAGCAGCAGTTCCAGAATCGAGGCGTCGAAGCTCGGGGAGGCGAAAAGCAGTACGCGCGCGTCCCGGTGGGTCGCGAAGGAGGTGTGCAGGTCCGCGGTCAGCGCGGGCACACCGGCGTGGGTCACCCCGACGCCCTTGGGACGGCCGGTCGATCCCGAGGTGTAGATGAGGTAGGCCAGGTTCGCCGGGCGCAGCGCCGAACGCCGGTCGACGTAGGAGATCGCCCGGGGCGACTCCGCGGTCAGCTCGGCCGCGACCCGCGGGTCATCGAGTACCAGCCACCGAATGTGGCCGGGCAACTCCTCGAGGTACCGGGCGAACGTGACGCCGAAGGCACACCCGCTGTCGGCGAGCAGGTACTCCACGCGAGCTCGGGGATAGGCCGGGTCCACGGGCACGAACGCGGCCCCGGACTTCGCGATCGCCCAGGTCGCCAACACCGAGTCCACCGAGCGGGGCAGCACGATCGCGACGCGATCCTCGGGCCCCGCGCCCAGCGCGCACAGCCTGCGCCCGAGCCGATTGGATTCCTCGTCCAGCTCGCGATAAGTCAGCGTCCGTTCCACCCCGACCAGCGCACACCCGTCGGGATGCTGTGCGACGGCCGCGCCGAGCAGGGAGACCACGCCGCGCCCCCGCATCTCCCCGTCTCGCCGCCTCCGCTCCGCACGAGGTGTCGTCGGCAAGCGGTTGTCGCGCATGGGGATCCCGTCGTGAGAGTGCTATCGATGTTTCCAGCGCGCAGGTCGTGTGGATTCCCACCCGAGAGAAGCCCGGCGGATTCGCACGACACTCGCGCCCGAATCCACGGGTTCCCCGCCCCCGACGGCGTGGCCCAGCATCGACACCTCTGACTGTGTCGGGACATCAT
Source organism: Nocardia sp. NPDC057668 (assembly GCF_042799795.1). Taxonomy (NCBI): domain Bacteria; kingdom Bacillati; phylum Actinomycetota; class Actinomycetes; order Mycobacteriales; family Nocardiaceae; genus Nocardia; species Nocardia sp. NPDC057668. Next base: position 737,951 of record NZ_JBHVIC010000004.1, read on the forward strand.
GTTATCGATCGTTGTCCGCCGCAACCCTTTGGGTGGCACAGATCCGTTCGAGGCAAAACAGCACCGCCCCACCGCAATCGACACCACGCCGCAAACTGCTGTAATAGCTGAACGGTCTGGATGTTCGGCCCGCGTCACTCGGCCGGCTCGCTCGCCGCCGGACCAGTGATCACCCGTCCCAGACGATGTGACCGGTTCGAGTCGCGGGAGGTGAGGTACCGCTCAGACACCGTGGGTCGTGATCTGCTACGGCACCACCGGAACGATCAGGGGTCGCACCGCCGAGTCTTCCGGGGGCGGCGGTTCGCCGACAGGCATGCGGGACAGCCGCGCGGACATGTTCGAACGTCCACCACCACGCGCCGCTGACATCGGACCGGAACGTATTGTCCGAGACCGAGCTAGAGCTCATCGGGGCGCAACAGCTTTCGCAATCCGTGGATCTGCGATCCGCCGGCGTGCAAGCAGTAGCAGAATGCAGCACGAACCCGCAGCGACCACCAGGAACGCAGTCGTTAGAGACGCTGCATGCATGATCGGGCCGAAAACCACCGGCGTCAGACCCTGTCCCACGAACAGGGCCGTCCCGGCGAGCGACACCGCCAGCCCGCGCCGCGTCGGTTCCGGTGTCTCCCCGATGAGAAGTGTCGTCACAGGCAGCGATAGCCCGTTACTGATTCCGACCAACGCGGTCGCGGCCAACAGGAGCAAAGGTTGGGTGCTGAGCGCAAGTATGGTGAAAGCCACTGCCCGGCAAGCCCACACGATGCGCAGCAGGACGCCGAACCCGACGCACGCTGCTATGTGGACGAACACAGCGCCGATGACTCCAGCGAATGCGAACAATCCGACTTGGAACAGCGACACGAACATGGGGTTCACGATTCCGGCCTGGGCGAGTCGCCCGGGTAGGAAGACGATGAGACCGTACGTGGTCAAGCCGGATGCCGCGGTCATCGCGTACCAAGCGCTCAGGGTTGGGTGACGCCGAAGCAATTCCACCGTGGAACCGCGGCGCTCGCAATTTTCGGAACGGCGCGGCTGCTCGGGCGGCGCCCATATCAGAGCCGCGATTCCCAGCGGGATACCGAGCAGGTAGAGGCCGAACGTAGCATGCCAGTCGAACGCACCAAGCGCGCCCGCCAACAGCGGCCAGGCCACCGCGCCGACTGTCATCGCCGTGGTGCGCCAGCCGATCATCCGATCCTGGTCCCGCCCGGCTCCCATCGCCAGGAGCGCCACGGTGGTGACACTGAATACTGCTGCGGCCCCGGCGCCGAGAAGCACACGGCTGGTGAGCAGGATCGGATACGAGTCGGTCACAGTCCCCACTCCCCCCGCGACACCATAGAGAAGCAGACCCATTCCCAGCAGATGCCGAACTCCCCAGCGGTCGGTGGCGCGGCCCACGAATGGGCTGACCACTACGATGACCCCCGCATGCGCGGCTACCAAGATGCCAACCGCTGTCGCACTGATGCCGAGGTCGTGGCGAATGAGTTCGACGACTGGCATGATTATCCCGCCGACGCACGCGGCCAGGGTCGAAGCGAGCAGTAGGACCGCCGGATATCCGTATACCGGTCGACCGGAAACGCTGGCGCCCTCGGGCTCGTACATCACGGTACTGAAATCGGCTCGGGTTCAACCGAGAACAGCGGCTCTGCCAACGCACGGATCTCTGCCCGCTGTGCCTCGAGCGGCCACCTCGGATCCGGTTCCAGGAAGAGATATCCGGCAGCAGCCGCAGAGCCCCGGCCACGTCCTAAATAGTCGTTCTCGCGCACCCGTGTCTCTGCCCTGAGAACTCCGGGTAGTGCCTCTAGTTCGGACCTCGCGGGGACCCGGCGCACAATTCCGTGTGCCGGTACCAGAGCTACGGTGGCAATTGCCTCGTATCGCCGATCGGTAGGGGTGGGCAGCTCCCGCTCCAACGCGAGGTCGATCCCGGCGTCGAAGGTGTTGACTCCGAACAGCATTTCACACACCACCGGCAGTGCCGTTCCGCCTTCGCGACAAGCGATTTCGCCCAGCACATAGTCGCCATCGCGCGTTAGGAAGACCTCACAGTGCACCGGGCTGTGTGGATCGCCCAGGATGTCGAGCGCACGGAGAGTCAGGGCAATGACGTCCGCCGCGACAGGACTGTCGTCACCGAGCGTGACGTGCTCTGCGGCCTGTCCCTCCTGAACTGCGTCGAGCAATGGCCTGGCATGCTCGGTTACCAGGGTGATTCGCGATCGGTCCGGCCAGGTCACAATATCGCAGGTGTATTCGGCGAGGATGTCGATGTACTGCTCCACCAGAAATCCATCGGCGGTGGAGTCCAGGCTGCCGTAAACCCCGGCGGCGCGCAGGGTCTCATCGACATCCTCGGGCGCGGTGCGCGCGGCGAACGCTCCCGCAGTCCTGAGCTGACGTAAGTGTCCAGCATCGCCGATGCGATGCGTGCCCAGGGTCCCGCAGCCGCGGCGGGGCTTCACCACGACGGGCCAGCCGAGTTCGTCCGCGGCCGCCGCGATGTCACCGATCGAGTGCACGACCGCCCAGCGCGCGACCGGGATCCCGGCCTCGTGCAATCTGCGCTTCATCACCGCTTTATCGGTGAATGCCACGGACTGAGCCCAATCGCGACCGCGCGCTCCCAACAGAGAACTCAGGAATCCCGCTGCTGCGGTCGTAGTTTCATGCGGACCGATGACACGGGTGACGGTGGGCAGCGGCGCTACGCGCTGAGCGAGCTGACTGTAATCGGTCCAGGAGGTCACCGTGAGCAGCGGTACCGGCACTCCGACCCACAGGTGCTCGGTGCCCGCCGGAATAACACAGCAGGCAGGACCCTCGATTCGGTCCAGGTACGGCGTGGCGAATCGTGGGCCGGGTGTAACGATCAAGGTGACCATCGTGACCTTCCGTGTAGTGCTGGCGATTGGGACGGTGGCGCCGGTGCGAGAAGCGCTGTACGCGCACGCTCCAGGGTCCGACGAGATCAACGAACCATTGCCGGCTCCCTCTCGGAGTCGTCGAAGGCGAACAACTCGGCGGCGGCAGCTCGGGCGCGGTCCATTACAGGTTCGATCGGCTCGTGTTCGGCGGTGACGAACAGGTACGCGGCCGCATCGGCGGCCGCGAGCCCGCCGCCGCTCCGTTGCCCGATCCGTGTCCGAATCTCGGCGCGTATGACACCGGGCAGCGCCTCGAGCTGCGCCAGCGTCGGTACGTGCGTGACACGTCCGCACTTCATCGGCACGCCGACCGCTGCGATCGGTGTTGCGGTTCCTTCATGCACGGCGGCCGGCGGCCGTCCGAGTGCGAGATCGAATCCAACCTCGATGGTGTTCGCACCGAAAAGAAGTGCGGATAGCGCCGGCAGCGCCGCACCGCCCGCACGCGCGCCGATTTCACCGAGCACATACTCACCGGTCTTGGTCCGAAACACCTCACAGTGCACCTGTCCAGTTGTCAGCTCGAGCGCTGCCATGGCACGGCGGGTGATGAGCTGCACGGCGACCGCCTCCGGACTGTCACACGGGACCGTGATGAACTCGGCGACTTCACCCCGCCCCACCGCGTCCAGCAATGGGCTCAGGTACTGCGTGGTGAGCACGAGTACCGACTGTTCTGATCGGACGGCGATATCACATGTGTACTCGACCGCAACGTCAACGCATTCTTCGACCAAAAACCCGTCGACGCTTGCGGTCAGTGCCTCGAAGACTCCCGAAGCCTGTTGTGCCAGTTCGAGGTCACCTACCACCGTGTGGGCATCGAATCTTCCGGTCGCTATCAGATGGCTCAAATGTTCGACCGATTCCACCCGCGTGGTACCGATCGTGCTCTGGCCCCGCCGCGGCTTGAACACGACAGGCCAGGTGAGTTCATCGCCTGCCCGAGCGGCCTCGGCAAACGTATGAACAACCGACCACCGGGCAACCGCGATGCCCGCATCACGCAACCTGCGCTTCATTACTGCCTTGTCCGTGAAAGCCAAGGCCTGTTCCCACTTCTGTCCCGGCACATCGAGTATCGAGCGCAGGAAGCCGGCCGCCGCGATGGTCGATTCGTCCGTGGCGAGAATCCGGGTGATCGGAATACCTGACACGGCGGCAACCAGCGCGTTGAAATCGGTCCAGGAATCGACGGTGCGCAGGGGCGCGGTGATTCCAGCGGATCGCCATATCGATTCGGTTCCGGCCGGAATCAAGTACTGCACCGGACCATCAATCGGTTTCAGATAGTCCACCACCAGTTTCGGGCGGGTGGAGGCGATCAGGGTTACCACATTCCGGCCTTCTGTCGAAGTCTGATCCCGCGTGCACGGGCGGTACTGGAGTTTGTGAATCAGGTTGTGGTGCAGGTGGATCCACCCGGATCGCACGGGTCAGACGGAAGGGACGAAGAAGAACGTCTCCCGCGCGGCGAACAAGCCACTCGAGTCCAGAACGAAGAAGTCCGCGAACCGGAGATTCACCGAGCCGGCACCCCGCGTTGCGCCTGTGAAACGACCTCTAACAGCGACGGTTCGATGGTCGACGACCAGGCTCGAGATCGAATGCCGGCCTCTGGTGATGACCCGTTGCCTGTAATAGAAGTCCGTCAGCGCCGGTCGCCCAATGAACGGCTCGTAGCCGGGTCGGCGGTATTCTGCGGCCGGCGCGAAGAGTTGTATCAGGTCGACAAACTTCTCGTCATCGACCAGGCGGTAGTAGCTGAGCACGGCGCGTTCGGCGTCACCCCGGTCGCACCCGGTGGATTCGAAGCCGTCGGTGACCTGCTGGGCAGGAGTTGTCATTCGCTCCCCTGTTGGAAGATCCTGCACCCGCGTAGCCGAGTTCGGACCAACGATTTCGATATCGCACGAGTTCGACGGGGAGAACTCTAGGCAGTCCCCCAGCCTCGCACTTCTCATGAGCGGGAAGAGCCGTCGCCGCGGCGGCAGTGCGGTCCGACGCCGTCGGCATTACACCGACCCCGGGTGCCCGGTGCACCGAGCTTCTGCCCTCCTCGTATCCGAACGAACACGACCCAGCGCGAGCGCTGGATGATCTGCGCCAATCAAATCCCTGCGCACGGATGAGATCCGCACTGCTCCCGCACACACGGGGGAAGTCCGGCGATTCACGCTGGTGACGGGTCCGGTCGTCTCCCTGGGCCGACTATCAACCCGTTGCTCGCGAAGATTTCCGACGAGGTCGCAGCGAAGGCGAACGTCGGAACCAGGTCACGCCGGTGGCCGAGCCGGTGACGAATTCAGCAGATCCGCGAGACCCAGCCGACCGGGTTCAGCTCAAGCGCCGAAGCCGGTGATCCGCTGTGGAACGACCCGCACGATCAGCCGCCGCACGTCCCTGGACTCGGGCGGTGGCAGCTCCCCGATGTATTTGCGTGACAGCCGAGCCGGAAGCCGTTTGTCCGGATCCGGGACGAGTTCGGCGAGGCCAGCGATGTCGATGGTGCGGTAGGGATCCCGGGCGTCGAGGACGGTCACGCTGATTCGGGCATCACGGGCGAGGTTGCGGCCCTTGCGGCGCTGGGCGGTGGTGGTGAACACGACCGCGTCGTCGTCGTGGTCCACCCAGACCACCGAGGTGTGGGGCGAACCGTCCGCGTTCAAAGTCGCGACGACCGCGAAGTTCTTGCCGTCCAGCATGTTCCGCAGATTCTCGGGAAGTTCGGTCATCCATCCGAACCTACGCGCGGGCGGTGGCGGGGCCGATGTTCGGAGCGCTCGACTTCATATCCGGATCGCTCATCCGGCCCCCGCCGAACCGGCAGCGTGTGCCGATCAGCAGACCGTGCCCTGACGGACCGCGGCTCTGGTGTCGAAGCTCTCCGGGTTCACCGCGGTGCGCACGACGACCTGTTTGGCGGTGTCCACGAGGAAGGTCCAGCCGCCGGACAGCACGGTGCCGTTGGCGTCGATTCTGTTGACCTGCACGTACTTACCGTTGTCGGGACGGCGGGCGGTGAAGCGGCCGAACCGGGTCTCCGGGGCCTTGGATCGCACCAGGGCGATGGCCGTGCTCGCGTCGATCTCGGAGAGTTCCGAAACCTGGGTGGGGCTCTCCTGCATGGTCGTCTCCTGTCCAGAGGTGCGTTCGCAGCTCAGTTCATACCGGAACCGAGCGCGTCGCGCAGCATTCGCGGTCGCGCAATGATGCACACCACGCGAACCGGCGGCGAACCCGAGGTGGGTTCGCCGCCGGTTTTCATGCGCGAGAAGGGCTCTGCCGGATCACCGCCGACCCCTCGTCGCGATGGTGATCCGGGTGGGTCAATCGATCGTGCAGCCTTGCAGGGGAACGTCGTTCAGGCGATCCAGCAGGTAGTTGATCGCGTTGTTCGTGCCGAAACCGTCGATCAGCTCGGGGCCGAAGTGGTTGGGCAGCGTGGCTTTCGGCAGGATCGGCGGCAGATGGTTGGTGCGGAAGGTCACCGTCGCTCCCGCGCCGCACCAGTTGTCCGCGAGCTTGCGGGTCTGGGCGTAGGGGACGGTGTCGTCGTTGATGCCGCTGGTGATCAGGACCGGGCTGCGCGGGGTGAGGGTGCCGATGCGCTGCTGGGCCAAAATCGTGGTCACCTCGGGGATCTCACGCAGATGCTCGGTGAGCGGGCGCTGATCGACCGTCAGACCGGTGGTGCGCAGGAACGGGTGCCGCATGATCACATCGGCGATGCACTCGTTCTCCAGGGTCGCCAGCAGGCTCTTGCCCTCGGCGGTGGTGCGCGCGTCCAGGATCGGCTTCAGATCCGGGTAGCGGGCGACGAAACCGTTGAGCGCGAAGCCGATCGCGCCGCCGATGAGCGCGCCCTCGATCTCACCGAGGATCTCGGACAGGTCCGCGGTCGGGGCACCGGCCCAGGTGCCCTTGAGGTTCAGCTCGGGGGCGTAGCTCGGCGCCATCTCCGCGGCCGCGGCGGTCGCGCCGCCGCCCTGGGAGTAGCCCCAGAACGCGATCGGGGTCTGCGACCCGCTGCCGGCGAGGGTGTTCGCGGCGCGAGCGGCGTCCAGCACCGCGTGCGCCTCTTCGATGCGATTGGCATAGGTGTGCACCCCGGGGGTGCCCATGCCGATGTAGTCGGGCACGAAGACCCGCGCGCCCAGGTGGTTCCACGCCATCGCGGACAGCGCTTCCTGGTTCGCGGACAGGGTCGGCGGGGTGATGTCCAGGTACATGCCGAGGGTGAACGCCTTGGACAGCGCGCACTGATCGCCCTGCCCGGTGGTGCCGGGGGCGATGACCACGGTCGGGCGCGGGCCCTTCCCCTGCCAGGGCTGGGTGGCGTCGATGTAGGTGCCCGTCACCGCGATCGGGGCGTCGTCCTGGGTGCGGGTGGTGTACATGACGGTCTTGGCCGCGAGGGGCCACTGCCCGTCGCCGCCGGGCTGGGCCAGATACACCGGCAGATCGGCGGTCTTGATGACCGCTCCGGCGGCGGTATCGAATTGCGCGGGCGGCAGGTAGAAGTCTTCGGCGGGGGCGGCCTGCGCCGGAACGGCGGCGGCGCTCACGAGCCCGGCTCCCATGCACACCGCCGCGGTCATCGCCAGCAGGCGCCGGACCGCGCGGTGCCGCGCTGTTGTTTCGACTGACATCGTCGTCGTCTTTCTCTACAAGATCGGAACAGCTGTGGCGCAGGCCGGCAGGCGGTACTCGTGGTGTCCGCTGCCGGGACGAGGCCTGCGCGGCCGAGGAGTGCGGGTGGCACGGGGGCTCGGCGGCAACCCGCGTGTTTCGCACGGGCCGCGCACAGTGTGTTGCTGGTAACTCAGTTACCGGTAACGAAGTTACTATAGCTCGAGGTGAGCCACGGCACTCGGCCCGCAAACATCGCCGCTCACGCCGTCGCGCGGCCACGACCGACCGTGATAGTGCTCGATGGCGGAATTGAATCGCCGCAGGTGGTCCGCGAGCGCGGCGATCTCGGACTCGGGCCAATCGGACAGAATCACGCCGAGATGGTGGATCCCCGATGCCCGCTCGGCAGCCATCCTGCCGCGGCCCGCGTCGGTGGCCCGGAACTTTCGGGCAATACCGCCGTCGGGATCCGGAATGCGTTCGAGCAGTCCGGCTTTCAGCATCGTCGCGGTCTGGCGGTTGAGCGTGGAAACGTCCAGGCCCAGCGCTTCACTGAGCTGGCCGATGGACATCGGGCCGTCGCCGAGGCGCTGCAGCAGCACGTAGGCGCTGCGATCCAGCTGTCCGACGCCTTTGCGGGAGATGAGGCTGTAGCGACCGAGCAACATCGCCTCGAATTCGAGCGCCTCGATGGGAATCGTCACCTCGCTCTGCCCGCGGACCGGATCGATCTCCGGCCCGCTCACTCTACCGCCGGAACCGCCGTTCGATTCGAGCGAAAATGCCGCCGCACCTGGCTATCTGCCAGACATCTGACACGCGGGGTACCGGACACGGGTGACATTGCGTGCCAAGCACGCCGATTTACCCGTGTCGACCGTGCGTTCGATCTAGCCTGTCAGCGGGCGTCGCCGACCATCGGAGTCGGTGCCCACGGTCCAACCGGCCGAGCCGGTTACCACCGGGCAGTACTCGTTCGTACCCGGAAGCACTTCGGGGCCATGTTCTGTTCGAGCCTCTCCGGGCTCCCTGACTTCGGCGGTGATGATGACGGCTGTGCGCACCACACCCAGCAGTGCACTCCAGCTGCTGGTCCAGATCCTGGATCGCTACAACTCACTCGAGGAGTTCCTCGGCCACATTCGCCGGGAACTCGACGCGCCGACGCAGGAACTCCCGCGCTGGTCCGACGCCGTGGCCGGGCCGGCGGCGTCGAGCCGGACGCCGGAGGCGCCCCGCCTGCCGCAGGTGTCGGTGGCGCACAGCACGAGTGGACGCCACGCGCGCCGCGACGAGCCGGCCTGAGCGACCGGTCCGCGCGGCTATCGATCGAGTTTCAGGTCGTGGCGGAAGCGTTCCATGTCGGCGATCTTCTGCGCGGTCGTCGCATCCGGGCCCGTGTAGAACATCCACGGCATGGTCAGGATGTGGGTGATGCCGCCGGCTTCGGCGCGGGCGTAGTCGTCGATGGTCAGCGCGTCGGTCAGCGGGGCCATGACGGTGAAGTCGTCCATCGACAGACCCGCGGCCGTGCGGTACTCGCGGAGTTTCGCCGCGGTGGCGATGGCCTTGTCGGTGGAGGTGAGGTCGCCGATCCAGCCGTCGTAGCGGGCCGCGCGGGCCAGGGCGATATCGGTCAGCCCACCGACCAGGATCGGGATTTGCGGTGCGGGCGGGCTCATCGCCAGTTTCGGGGTGTGGAAGAACTCGCCCTCGAATTCGGTCCAGCCAGGTTCCCACAGGCGGCGCATGAGTTCGATCAGTTCCTCGGTGCGTTTGCCGCGGCGATCGAACGGCCGCCCCAGGAGCTCGAATTCCTCGCGGCACCAGCCGACTCCGACGCCGAGTTCGACGCGCCCGTCCGCGAGCACCGCGGCGGTTCCGATCGATTTCGCGGCGGCGTAGGGCTCGCGCATCGCGGGGATGTACACGGTGGTGACGAAGCGCAGGCGGGTGGTTACCTGGGCCAGGCTGCCGATCAGCACCCAGGGGTCGGGCCAGTCCGCGAACGGATCCCAGCGGCGCTTGCCGCTGCGGGTGTAGGGGTAGGGCGTTTCCAGTTCGGCGAGGTTCACCACGTGATCGGGCAGGCCCATCCCGTCGTAGCCGAGAGCGTCGGCGGCCCGGGCGATCTCGGGGATCTCCCGGGTCGCCAGGAAGCCGGTGCTGATGTAGAACCGCATCGTTGTCTCTCCAGTGGTCAGCACACCGTTACACGAGTTGCGTTGTCAGGGAAATTGTTTCGAGGTGACGGATGGCGTGGCAGCCGCGCTCGATCATGGTGAGCATCATGTCGTCGCCGCGTCCGGTCGCGGCGGTGAAGGCGTAGCCGAAGGTGATCAGCATCGGGACCTGGAGCATGCCGACCCGGTAGTCGGTCCAGCACCGATCGAAGTCGAAGTCGCGGACCCCGTGCTCGCGCAATCGCCGATGGTAGGCGGCGACCAGGTCGTGCTCGCTGCGTTCGCGGGCCTCCGGCGTCATGCTCGTGGCCAGGAAGTACGCGAGGTCGCGGGCGGGCAATCCGACGGTGAGGGTCTGCCAATCGACCACGGTGACCGCGTCACCGGCGGGGTGGAACAGGAGGTTGTCGAGTCGATAGTCGCCGTGCAGCAGACAGAAGCGGTCCGCGTCCAGACCGAGCCAGGGCTCGATGAGATCGGCGGCGGCGGCGAGCACGGCTCGATCCGCGTCGCCGATGCGATCCCCCAGACCGGAAAGTGTTTTCTCCAGAGCGATCCCGGCGAGGGTTCCCATGCCGCGAGCGAAGTCCGCGTCGGCTTTGGGCATGGCGATGCCTTCGAACGACAGCCACGCCGGATCGCACCAGCGCGGTCCGTGCAGGCCGGCCAGGGCTTCGACGGCGAGCAGCGCGTCCTCGGCCCCGCAGCCGCGGATCTGATCGCCCTGCACCGCGGGGGTCAGATCCGCCACCAGCAGCACGAATTCGGAACCGTCGTCGGAGATGGCGCAGTGGTAGACCTCGGGGACCGCGACCGCGACCGTGTCGGCGACCCGGGTATAGAAGGCGTGTTCGGCGCGATATCCCAGCGCGACGCGTTCGCGAACCCCCGGTTCCTGCGAGGGGAGTTTGGCCACCAGCGTGGCCGGGCACGAACCCGGAACCTCGTAGGTGGGCGTCACGCGGTAGGTGGCGCCGGTCTGGCCGGTCCCGATCGGCTCGATCCGCACCGACGAGATCCGCTCGCCCAGAACGGAACCGAGCCATTCAGGGGTGATGTGCTCCGGCGTCGAGGGCAGCGGCTGCGCGGCGGCCGTGGATGTGTTCATGCTCGTGTCCTTGCTTACCGGGTGGTGGCGGGCGGATCGCTCCGGGCTCCGCCGAGCAGTTCTTCGGCGCGGGTCAGCGCCATGCCGTGGATGAGCCAGCGCACCGTGGTGGCGAAGACCCGGGGGTCGTCCCACTCCCCCGGAGCCGCGATGTCGGACAGGCTCATGCTGAGGGTGACGTGTGCGAGGATGCCGCCGATCTCGATCGCGCGGGTGCGGCTGAAGCCGTTGCGCTCCAGCACCACCAGCAGGCGTTCGGCGTAGTCGATGACCACGCCGCGGTCGGCGACGGTCATGAGTTTGCACAGCTCGGGCTGGGCCAGCAGCGCGCCACGCAGGGCCAGGCACCAGGACTGGACGGCGATCTCCCATACCGCGTCGTCGTCGAAGGCGATCTCGAGCCGCGAGAAGGCGTGCGCTACAACGCCGCGCGTGAGCTGCTCCGCCGAGCCGACCTGTTGGTAGAGGGTGGAATTCGAGCAGCGCAGCTGGGTGGCGAGAGTGCGGATCGTGAGGCCGGCGGCGCCCTGTTCGGCGAGGATGCGCAGCGCCTCGTCGAAGATGGTGTCCGAGCTCAGCAACGGTTTCGCCACGGTGATCACTCCTCATCTCCCGGAACCGGCGACGGAAACGACGTTACGTTAACGATGTAGAACGTGCGGGGAAAGCCGGGGAAGTGATGCGGAGGTCGGCGAAATCCACTGAGCAGGCACACCGGTCCATCTCCTTTCACCGATCGCGCCCGCAGAGGCAATAACACTGTTATCTTGTCGCTGTCGGTAGACGGTTCGGCGCCCGGGCACGGGCGCCCGCTCTCGGCCGGCCACTGGAACACGGTCGAGAAACTTTCGGCCCGTGTGGCATTCGGTAGGGAGTTGGGTATGGCACCCGTTCACGAGGAACTCGGCTGCTATCTGCTCGCGGGCGCGGGCGGCTCGGGCCCCGCGACGCTGGTCCAGGAGGCGAGGCGCGCCGAGGAACTCGGCTTCGGCACGGCGTTCCTGTCCGAGCGCTGGAACGTCAAGGAGGCGTCCTCGCTCGTGGGCGCCGCGTGCGCGGTGACCTCGCGAATCCGGATCGCCACCGCCGCGACCAATTGCAACACCCGCCATCCGCTGGTCACCGCGTCCTGGGCGACGACCATGCATCGCCTGTCCGGCGGCAGATTCACCATGGGCATCGGCCGTGGTGTGGCGCCGCTCTATTCGGCCTTCGGCATCCCCGAGGTCACCACCGCGCACATGGAGGATTGGGCGCGGGTCACCCGGCGGCTCTGGCGCGGGGAGACGATCATCGGCCACGACGGTCCGATGGGCAGCTATCCGGTGCTGTTCCTGGACGCCGATTTCGACGAGGACATCCCCCTGGCGCTGGTGGCCTTCGGACCCCGCACCCTGGCTCTGGGCGGACGCGTCTTCGACGACGTCATCCTGCACACCTACTTCCCGCCCGAAACCCTCACCCGCTGCGTGACGACGGTGAAGCGCGCGGCCGAACAGGCCGGCCGCGATCCCGACGCGGTACGCGTGTGGTCCTGCCTGGCGACGGTCGGCGACCACCTCCCCGAGGCCGACCGCCTGCGCAAAACGGTCGGCCGCCTGGCCACCTACCTCCAGGGCTACGGCGAGCTGCTCCTGCGCACGAACGACTGGGATCCCGCTGTCCTGCAACGCTTTCGCGACGATCCCGTGGTGCAGTCGGTCCCCGGGGCGATCGACGCGAAGGCCACCGTCGCCCAACTCGAGCACATAGCGACTCTCCTACCCTCCGACTGGCTGTCGGTGGCCGCCACCGGCACCCCGGACCGATGCGTGGCCCGGATCCGCGACGAGTTCTCCTACGGCGCGGACCGGGTGATCCTGCACGGCGCGAGCCCGGACGAGCTCGAACCGATCCTGGCTGAGTACGGGGCGGCAACCGTCCGATAGACGAGTTCGGCTGGGCTCGAACGGTTAGCGGCCGCGGGCGAGCTCGCGTGCCCGGCGCAGTTCGTCGGCCAGGTCCCGTCGCTGCGCCGCCGTCAGGTCGAGGGCGTCGATTCGGCCGAGGAGGCCGGCGGCGACGTCCCGCTGCCCCTGTCGAATCGCCACATCGGCGCGCAGGACGAGCAATTGCACCAGCTGCATCGGCGTGGGCTGCTGATCGGTCCGGTGCAGCGCCCGGTCCAGGACCTTGACGGCCCGGTCCAGGTCCTGCTTGGAGTCCGCGAAGAGCGAACCCATGTGCACCGCACGGGCGAACGCGTCCGCCGGCGGCGGCCGGTGGGTTTGGTCCACGCTGATCTCCTGGCAGATCTGCAGGGTGTTGCCTCCCGGATCGACCAGCAGGAACTGGCGCACACCGTAGGTCATGTCTTTGAGGGCTCCGACCCGCGGCACTCCCGCGACGGGAACCGTGCCGAACCTCGCCTCCAGCGCCGCGCTGAACGCGGCGTACAGGTGGTCGACCCGATCGGTGTGCACGACGCAGCCGTGCTCCGAGCTCTCCGGCTCGAAGTCCCTGTGCCCGTGGAAGTTCAGCTCGATCCCACCCCGGCGCACACTCAGGAACTGATACGGCGCGGTCTGCTGGAAGGTGATCTCGAACCCGAGCGCGGTATAGAACTCCGCCACCGGCCCCACGTCGCGTGCTTTCAATCCGGGAACTGTTTTCTCCGCCATCTCTCCGAAGCTAGAGCTCGAATCACGCACGCGCACATGGCTGTGAGAAGTACTGCACTAGCTGGTCACGGGCGAAAAAGAGCTATCTGCGGCGGGCTGGGCCTGCGTGGCGCAGGGGTAGCAGCCACGATCGCGCGCGCGAACCTCACACGCGGCCGGCCGCCAGGACAGCGGCCAGACGGTCCAGGGTGTCGGCCAGTTCGGCGCGACCGTGGCGCTCGAGGGTCGCGGAGTACTCGGGTGTGATGTGGGGGCCGGTGAAGACCCCGCCGATGGTGAGGGTGGTGCCCTCGGGTGACGGGCGGAGCCAGTAGGTGAACTCGCTTCGAACGCCGCCGTTTCCGCTGCCCAGCAACACGATTCGGTAGGGCGCATCGAGGACCTCCACCACCCATTCGAGTTCGTCGTCCAAGCCCAGCAGGGCCACCCGCGAGACCAGGGTGGCGCCTTCGGTGAGCCGGTCCGGGGGTGGTTGAACGAAATCGCGATGGATGCTGAACCATTGAGCCCAGGTGGACGGCCGGATGATCGCGTCGAAGACCATCTCCGGGGTGCCGGGCATTTCCCTACTCGATACCAGGGATCCCATGGGGCGCCTTCCTTCCTGCACGCGGCGGACTACCGGGCCTGCCTGGAGAACACCGTCGCGGACAACCCGATTCCCTTGCCGCGGTGCGCAGTACGACCGGTCAGCCGCGCACGAGCCGGACGAACGCGGTCCATATCCCTCGCGCGCCGAGCAGGACCGTACCGAAAGCGCCCAGCACGACCAGGAATTCGAAGACGGTCAGTTCGGTCCCGAGGGTTGAGCTCAGCCGCTTCCAGATCGCCCCCGCACCTTCGTGGGGCGCGGGGGCGTCCGGCTCGCTGCCCCGAGTCAGGTGGAACCCGCGATCCGGCACGGTGGCGATCGCGAGATGTGGTCCGTTGCCGCCGTACAGCCGCGGCCGGGCCGGCGATCCCCCAGTACCGCCGGAACCGGACCGCGAACCGTCGATCCCGCGCCACGACAGGTTGTCGCATCTGCCCTGCATCTCGTCGTGCACGCCAACCTCCCATGTGCGCAGCGGCCGTGACCGACCGAGGTTATGTTACTACACATTCCGCAGGGTGATTCATTAAATCTCCACCTACAGACGATAAGTCGCGGCTATAAGTGCCCAGACATTCTTGCTATTCTCGCCTGCGGGACACGGCGGATCCGGCCGGGAGCACCCGCGAAACCCAGGCGCACTCCCGCCGCGACCGTCCGCAGCGCCACCCTGTCCGCTCGGCCCACCCGAACACCCAGCAGCTCCGCGACCCGCTCGTGTTGCATGGCCCGCACCGCCGCGGCCGGCAGGTTGCGCGCCAGCCAGGCATCGGGTCGCAGCACCTGCGCGGCAAGTACCTCACCCGCGGGCGTGAGCCGCAATCGTTCCGCGCAGGCCGACTCGAAGTACTCGGCGAAATCCGGCAGGGATCGAGGAAGGGCCCGATCACTGATTCCGTAGCCGCGATACCAATCGCAGCACTCCCGATAGAACTGTACGCGTTCGGATTCCGGAATCGGAGGGCCGAATATCGCGGCGGCGGTCAGTAGCGATTCGACATAGGTGGCGTGCTGAAACAGAAAAACCTCGGGATTGAGCGCGTGGTAGCGGGCCCCGTCGTCGCCGACACCCTTCACGTGCTCGTGCCCATTGCGAATCACCGCCGCCATGTCCCGATCCATGTGCGCCATATAGATCATCTGGTTGACGGTTCGCTTCTTGTGCTCCCACAACCGACTCGGCGCGTGCTCGGCCAATGCGGCCGCGATGACCGGATCCAGCACCTGCACCCCCAGTGCCCTGGGCAGCATCAGCAGGAATCTCCGATCACCCAGGTGCCTGCTCAGTAGCGGACCGACGCGCGACGGCTCGGGCACATTGCCTCCCCAACATGTGAATGGCTCATAACTTAAGACCCGGGAACCCGGTCGTCAACATGCCACCAGCTTGGATGATGCTGGGAAAGCCCCCGGGAGCCCGGTCGCGGAATGCGTCTTCACAAACGCAGAATTGTGAGTAACATACGCTGCTATGCCGCCTCGCGGGGAGCGCGAGGGGCAGGTGGCAACAGGAGCAACGACGCGACCACGCCGAGCCGGCGATCGCGCGCGTGCCCTCGAGGCCGGGCAAGTACGCGAAAGGACTGTGCCAGATGCTCAAGCGGCTGGATCGACTACTCAGCTATGAAATGAAGGTGTCGGAGTTCCTCGGCACGCTCATCATCGTGGGAATCCCCTACGGGCTCATCGGCGTCGTGTGGACGCTCACCCACACCTCACACCTGAAGCAGATGCACGGCGTCGACCTGGTCGTCTCGTTCCTGGGTTCGATCGTGTGCTGGCCCATCCTCACCTTCTCGAATGTGTGCATGACGTAGATGATGATCCTGGTCTGGCTCATCGACATCCTCGTGATCGGCGTGAAGATCCTCGGTGGGCGAACGAAAGTAAATCCGGTACTCCGCTACGGCCTGTGGCTGGCGGTGCTGAGCGCACTGGCCGCCGGCCTCGCCGCGGTCGGGTTCCTGCTCGTACTGCTGGAGCACCACTACTCCGAGCAGAGCTGAACGAGCACAACCTGCCTTCCTACAGCGAAGAATAGATAGTTACTTGACCGGTCCCGCATCCCCCGTAAGCCACGGATGCGGGCACCGCAAGCTCTCAATTGTGCAGCAAATAACCGCTTGATCTGCGGATACTCTCGTCTCATCGAGTCCGCCGAGCAACCACACCGAGCGTTCGCACACAAGAATGATCAGTTACTTATTACTTGTGTACCCGACACGCGGTGTGTAACACTTCACACGCTTCGAGCCATCGGGTGAGCCGTTCACGGTCCGTGGCGGCGATGAGCGGCAAGAAAGGATCGTCGACACGTGACTGCCACCTTGGACAAGAAGTCGACCGCCGAACCAATCCCTCCGGAACCCGGTGAGCTGGAGAAGCTTTCATCCACCGTGACCACGCTGTGGCGCAATCATCCACAGCGCTCACTCGAAACCCTGGGCCGCCAAGTCAGTTTGGCTCGGGACGCGTTCGTGCAATTGATCGTTTCATTGGTGCGCAGGCGATTTCCCTATCAGGAATTCATCAAGCAGTGCGCGTTCATGACCAGCGTCTCGGCGATACCGACTGTGCTGGTGGCGATTCCGGTCGCCGTGGTGGTTTCGATTCAGATCGGCGCACTGGTCAATCAGGTCGGCGCCACCACATTCATCGGTTCGGTGGCCGGACTCGGCGTCATCCGCCAGGGCGCGCCGCTGGTGACTTCGCTGATGATCGCCGGCGCCGTGGGTTCGGCGATCTGCGCCGACCTGGGATCACGGACCATTCGCGAGGAAATCGACGCCATGATGGTGATGGGCGTCGATCCGGTGCGCAGGCTCGTCGCACCCCGATTGCTGGCCGCGGTGCTGGTGAGCATGCTGCTGTGCGGCTTCATCGTCTTCGTCGGTTTCGCGACCGCCTACATTTTCAATATCTACGCCCAGTCCGGCACGCCGGGCTCGTTCATTTCCTCGTTCGCGTCCTTCGCGGTGTCGAACGATCTGGTGGTGGCGCTGGTGAAAGCGGCGATATTCGGCGCGCTGACCGCGATCATCGCCTGCGACATCGGATTACACGCGCACGGCGGTCCCGGCGGCGTCGCGAACGCGGTGAACGCGGCCGTGGTGACTTCGGCGCTCATGCTCTTCGCGACGAACATCATCATCACCCAGCTCTACAACACCATCCTGCCGACGAAGGTGATCTGAGGTGAGCAGCAGCTACACCCCGCCGGCCCTGCGGCCGGTGAAAGTGATCGCCGGTGCGGTCGCGGTTCCGGTGCAGGCCAATCAGCGCCTGGGACACCAGGTCTTGACCTTCTTCCAGGCCATGGGCGCGATTCCCTTCGTGCTCAAGCACTATCGCAAGGAAGTGGCGCGCCTGACCGCCGACGTCGGCTGGGGCAACGGGTCACTGGTGGTGGGCGGCGGCACGATCGGCATCGTGATCGCGCTGTGCGCGTTCGCCGGCATCACCGTCGGCATGGAGTCCTACAGCGCCCTGAACCTGCTCACCATGAGCCCGCTCACCGGCGCGATCTCCGGTTTCGCCACCACCCGTGAACTCGCGCCCATCATCGCCGCGCTGGCCTTCGCCATCCAGGCCGGATGCCGGTTCACCGCGCAGCTGGGGGCCATGCGCATCTCCGACGAGATCGACGCGCTCGAATCCATCGCCATCCGGCCGCTGCCCTACCTGATCAGCACCCGCATGATCGCGGCCACGCTGACCATCATCCCGCTGTACAGCGTCGGGCTGGCCGTGGCCTACCTGATCACCAAGCTCACCGTGCTGGTTCTGGGCGGCACCACCACCGGCACCTACGACCACTACTTCTACCAATTCCTGCTCGCCCCGGACGTGTTCTGGTCACTGCTGAAGGTCGTCGTCTTCGTCATGACCGCGACGTTCATCCAGTGCTACTACGGCTTCGTCGCCACCGGCGGCCCCGAAGGCGTGGGCGTGGCGGCGGGACGCGCGATCAAGATGGTCATCGTCGTCACGGTGTTCATCGATCTCTTTCTGACACTTGCGATCTGGGGAATCGACCCCGGCTTCCGGATTTCGGGGTAGCGGCACCATGATTCTCGATCCCAGCGGTCGCGGGCCCAGCGCCCGCGACCTGACCCTGGCGGGCCTGGCCATGCTGCTCGCCCTCGTCCTGGCGCTGCTACTGCTGGTCATGCGGTACAACGGGCGTTTCGAGGACAAGGTCCCGGTCACCGCTCAGCTCACCAGCACCGGCGACGGCCTGCCCGCCAACGCCGACGTGAAGTTCCGCGGCATCATCGTCGGCCGGGTGGTCGACGTCGAGATCGCGGCCAAGGGCGCGCGCCAGCAGGCCTCGATCTGGCTGAAACCCGCTCTGGCCGGGACGATTCCGGCCAACGTCACCGCGCGGGTCATCCCGAACAACCTGTTCGGCGTGACCGCGATCGAGCTGGTGGACAACACGCCCGCCGGCACCGACAAGCTGCGTTCGGGTTCGACCATCGCCGAGGACACCAGCGAGGCGACGATCCAGTTGCAGACCACGCTCAATGTGCTGCGCGACGTGCTGAACAACATCCAGCCCGAGAAGCTCGGCCGGGTGCTGGCGACGCTGTCCGCGGCGCTGGACCCGGGCTCCCGGGTACCGGGCTCGACGATCGAGCGGCTCGACAACTGGCTGACCGAGGTGCACGCCGTGCCCGGAATCGGCGGGATGCTCGGCGATCTCGGCCGCGCCGCCACCGCGCTGAGCCAGTCCGCCCCCGAACTGGTCGGCGTGCTGTCGGAGTCGGTGACCACGGCCAAGACCCTGACCGAACAGCGCGCGGCGATGGTCGCCCTGCTGACCAACGGCGGCAGCGCCATCGACACGGTGAACGGCCTGTTCGCCGCGAACCCCGACTCCGGCAAGTTCCTGGTCTCCGGCTTGAACGAGCTGTTCAGCAGTCTGGCCAAGGACCCGCAGGCCATTCCGTACGCGGTGAGCAATCTCAATGCCGCACTGGCGCAATTGCAGACGGTGTTCACCTTCGGGCCGAAGAAGCAGATGGTGTGGAAGATGGACGTCTCGCTGACGCCGTTCCAGCAGTACACCGCCGCGGACTGCCCGCGCTACGGCGATCAGGCCGGGCCGCGCTGCGGCGGGTCGACCGTGCCGGACGCCGCGCCGGTGCAGGAGTACCCGCAGCAGATGCTGCCGCAGCACCTGTCGGCCGCGGGTCCCGCCCCGGTGGCGACCCTGCCGACGGTGCCCGGTCTGCCGAGCCTGCCCAGCGCCCCGGCCGGAACCCAGTTGCTGCCTTCGATTCCGGGGCTGCCCGCCATCCCGGGCATCACCGCGCCGGCGTCCCAGCGCGTCCCCGCGGGCAACCCTGGCGAGCTGCGCGGAGATGCCGCGGTCGCGGCGATCGTGGGCGGCACGCCGAACATGGCACAGACCCTGCTGCTCGGTTCCGTGCTGCGCGGTGGGTACGTCGAGATCTCCGATGCGCCGGAAGGCGGTGCGTGAGTTATGAAAACGAAAAGAGCACTGATCGGATTCAGCCTGTTCGCGGTGCTGGCATCCGTGCTGACCTACACGATGTGGTCGACCCTGCACCGCTCGGTTCCCGGTGACACCCACAGCTATTCGGCAGTGTTCTCCGACGTGCTGGGGTTGCGCGTCGGTGACGACATCCGCATGGCCGGTGTCCGGGTCGGCCGGGTGGACAAGATCGACTTCACCGACGGGTACCGCGCCCGCGTGGACTTCCGCATCGAAGCCGATCAGCACCCGACCACCACCACCAAAGCCCTTGTCCGCTACCAGAATCTGATCGGCCAGCGCTATGTCGCACTGATGCCCGGCACGGACGCGGGATCGCCGATGCGGCCCGGCGACCAGATCCCGATCGAGCAGACCGAGCCGTCCTTCGACGTCTCCGCACTGCTGTCGGGGTTCGAGCCGCTGTTCACCGTGCTGCAGCCCGATCAGGTGAACTCGTTGTCCGAGACCCTGGTCCAGGCGTTGCAGGGCAACAACGTGTCCTTGAGCGCGCTGATCACCCAGGCAGCCGAACTCGCCGGCACCTTCGGCCAGCGCGACCAGATCCTGGGCGACGTGCTGACGAACCTCAGCAGCGTGATGGCGGGTCTGGCCAATCGCAGCGGTGAGCTGGAAACCCTGATCACCCAGACACGTTCGCTCATGGAGGGGCTCTACTCCCAGGGCGAGGCGCTCAAGGGGTCGGTGGATCAGATCGCCACGGCCACCGACTCACTGGTGCGGATCGTGACGATGGTCAAACCCGGCATGGCACGGGCGCAGAACGACGCCACCGACGGTGTGACGCTGCTGCTGCTCAACGGCGCGGCGCTGGACGAGGCGGCGGTGCAGTTGCCCGAGATGCTCAACTCCATCGCGCGCTTCTCCAGCTATGGCGCCTACGGCAACGCCTACCTGTGCCGCCTGGACGTGTCGCTGTGGGGCGTCCTGCTACCGCCGGGATTGTTCTCCCAGGTCGGCGGCGATTCGCAATCGGAGGTATGCCGGTGATTACGCGTGTGGGCGAGTTGATTTCCAGTGTGCTGACCAATAAGCACCTGCGCGCGGGGCTGCTGGCATCGGGTCTGGTCGTCGCGCTGCTGCTCGGCTCGATCCTGATCAAGCAGGCGCGCCTGGGCGACATCACGGTCGAGGCCGAGTTCGCGCAGGCCGCCGGCCTGCGGCCGGGCGCGACCGTCGACATCTCCGGGATCGAGGTCGGTCAGGTCGGCGCGGTGCGCCTCGAGGGCGACAAGGTCGTGGTCGACCTGCGAGTGCGGCACGACCTGAAGCTCGGACCCGATGCCCGGGCCGCGGTGAAGATGTCGACCATCCTCGGGCGGTTGCACATCGAGCTGACCCCGGGCGATGGAAAAGGGCTGCCGGGCAATCGCATTCGCATCGAGAACACCACCGTCCCGTACAACCTGAGCAAGGTGGTTCAGGATCCGAAATACTCGAACTCCTTCGAGCGCATCGAGGGCATCGACCCGCAGAAGCTGCGTGCGGCGCTGGACGCGGTGAGCGCGCAGATGGGCGAGTCACCCGAACTTGCGGTGCAGGCGCTGGACAGCATCGGATCGCTGGCCAAGGTCGTCAACGATCGGCGCGACGCGGTGGACACGCTGCTCAAGAGCATGGACACGGTCTCGCAGCTGGCCTCGGACAACCAGAACAGCGTGCTGTTGCTGCTGACCCAGGGCCAGGCGATCGGCAGCGCGGTGCAGAAGCGGCAGGACCTGCTGCGCCGGCTGCTGGACAATGTCGCCTCCCTCTCGCAGCTGCTGCAGGAGATGGGCGTCGAGAACAACGACAAGATCAGCCCGCTGATCACGGACCTGAACACCATGTCCGAGGGCCTCGAGAAGAACCGCGACAACCTGGACCGGCTCTACGAGATCATGCCGGTGACCCTGCGGCAGTTCAACAACGTGCTGGGCGACGGGCGGTACGGAAACGTGTACGCGCCGTGGCTGTTTCCGGACAACTGGCTGTGCTTCGCACAGGCGATTCAGGGGTGCAACTGATGAGAGGCCGTCTTACCGCCAAGCTGGCGACGCTGTGCTGCGCGGCGCTGCTGGCCACGGGCTGTTCCATGCTGCCGGACACCATCACCGGGGTTCCGAAGCAGTACCTGGGTTCGCAGATGCGGATCAGCGCGGACTTCGAGAACGTCGCCGGGCTCTACGCCGGCAACGAGGTCGCGGTGCTCGGCGTGCCGGTCGGCACCGTCCAATCGGTGACACCGCGCGGCAGCTACGTCGAGGTGGTGATGAGCATCGAATCCGATGTGAAGATTCCCGCCGACGCGATCGCCGCTCTGGTGAACCCCCAGCTGATCACCAACCGGCACGTCGAGCTCGCCCCCGCCTACAACGGCACCGGCGAGACCCTCGCGTCGGGCTCGCATATTCCGTTGCAGCGCACCAGAACTCCCGTCGAACTCGACCGCATTCTGGAGAATTTCGATCAGCTCGGCGCGGCGCTCAAGGGTGACAACGAGACCGGGCCGATGGCCAGCCGGGTGCTGTTCCCGCTGCTGAACGGCAACGGTGACCGGTTGCACGAGACGCTGGACGCGTTGTCCTCGGCCTTCGAGGTGACCATCGCCAACAAGGACCAGATCGCCAACACGATCGTCAAGCTGAACGACATCACCCAGATCATCGCCCAGAACGACCAGACCGTGCGCGATTTCAGCGGCACGCTGACCCAGCTGGTGGCGCTGCTGGGCGAGCAGTCCCCCGGCCTGCAGGCGGTGCTGACCCAGCTCAACGATTTCGTCAACAACACCTCCGCCCTGGTCGGGAACAACCGGGATCAGCTGGCGGGGGCGATGACCCGATTCGTGGGCATCACCGAGCAGATGCGCGCCAATGCCCGCGGACTCACCGAGATCGTGGACGTGGGGCCGCTGATGTTCCAGAACCTGGCCAACGCCACCAGCGTCGAGCACCGGGCGCTGCGCCTGCACGGCCTGCTGGACAAGTCCGTGGTCGACGGCGAGATCCTGTCGACGTTCTGCGAACGGATCCAGTTGCGCCTGGACGGCTGCCGCACCGGCAAGGTCGCCGACATGGGCCCCGATTTCGGTCTGACCGCGGCCCTGCTCGGTATCACGGAGAAGAAATGATCAGACTCACCAGAACCGCCGCGGCCCTGGGCATCACGGCCGCGACCATGATCGGCACCAGTGGCTGCGCGGTGACCCTGAGCAGCATGCCGATGCCCAAGCCGGGCATCGGCGCACCCGGGTACACCATTCACGCGAGCTTTCGCGATGCCCTGAACCTGCCCGATCGCGCGCACGTGAAGATCGGCGGCACCGACGTCGGCGTCGTCACCAACATCACCTCGACGAACTTCATCGCCGACGTGGAAATGCTCATCCGCGAGGACATCCCGCTGCCGCGGGGTACGACCGTCGAACTGCGGCAGGCCACGCCGCTGGGCGACATGTTCGTCGCACTGGCCCTGCCCTCGAAGCAGGACTCGGGTGAGCTGCTGCGCGAGGGCGACACCATCGGCACGGACCGCACGGCCGCCGGCGCGTCGGTGGAGCAGCTGATGATGTCGATCTCGATGCTGATCAACGGCGGTGGCATCAACCAGGCCGCGCGCATCACCTCGGAGATGAACTCCATGTTCGCCGGGCGCGGCCCGCAGCTGGCGCATCTGCTCACCGAGATGACCAGCGTCATCACCGCCCTCAACCAGCGCACCGGCGATCTGGACAACGTGTTGGGCGGACTCAATGTGCTGACCGGCGAATTGGCTTCGCGCAAGGCCGAATTGGGGCAGGCAGCCGATACCTTCCCGGAACTGATCGGACTGTTCACCGAGAACAATCAGCGGATCGTGGATCTGCTGACCAAGGTGTCCACCACGATGGCGGCCCTGAAGGACTTCAGCGACACCAGCGGCGACGACTTCGTCGGGCTGTTCGACAGCATCCAGCAGCTCATGGCCGCGTTCGCCCAGTCCGGCGAGCTGACCCCGATGCTCAGCGGGCTGAACACCGTCGCGCCGCGCGTGGTCGCCAGTATGCGCGGACCGACGCTCGCGGTCTCGGCGATCGTCTCGTACCTGAGCGTGGGCGCGATCACCGATCCCACCGGCAGCCGACTGCCCGAAGTCGGTGACGTACCCGCCTTCATCGGCAGCTTCGTCCAGGTGCTGGAGAAGGTCTTCGGGCGACTCACCAGCCCGGTACAGCCGGTGCCCGCCGCACCGGAACAGCAGGACGCGGGCCAGGAGGGACCACGATGAATCCCCCACTGTGGCAATGGTTGCTGCGCCGGCGCATCTTCGTCGCCAATATCGGCCTGGTGGTCGTGCTGGTCGCCGGTTGCGCCTATCTCGGCACCAGCGTGCTCCGGTTCAATCCGGTACCGCACACCTATTCGGTGACCGTGCTGCTGGTGTCCTCCGGCGGCCTGGTCGAAGGCAACGACGTGTCCTTCCGCGGCGCCCCGGTGGGCCGGGTCTCCACCATCCGGGTCGAGGGCGACGGCGTCGCAGCGGTCGCCGAGATCGAAGACACCGTCCGAATTCCCGAGGGCGGCACGGTCGCGGTCGGCCGGCTCTCCGCCGCCGGTGAGCAGTTCCTGGATTTCCGGCCCGACTCCGATTCGGCGCCCTACCTGCGGGACGGTGCGGTCGTGGAACGGGCGCGCACCTCGACTCCCGTCCAGATGCAGTCCGTGCTGTCCAACCTGGCCGGATTCATCGGGGGTATGAACCCCGACCGGCTCACCGTGATCGTGGACGAACTGGACAAAGCACTGGCCGGCGGTCCGGACAAGTTGCGCAACATGATCTCCGGTTTGAGCCGGGCGATGTCCGGGCTGAACGATCTACTGCCGCAAACCCGGCAGCTGTTGCAGAACTTGATCGTGATCGGGGAGACGACCTCGCACGCGCAACCGGATCTGGGCACCATCACCTCCGCGGGTACCGCGTTGTTCGCGCAGTTCACCGCGGCGGACGCCGAGCTGCGCGCATTCCTGGAGAACGGTCCGGGGCAGCTGTCCACGATCGGCGGGTTCATCAGCGAAACCCAGGACCCCATCACGAATCTGGTGACGAACTTCGTCGCGATCACCAAGGCGGCGAAACTGCGGGCGCCCGCGATCACGGCCCTGTTCCCGGCCCTGCGAGCGGGGTCGGAGGCGGTCGGCATCCCCGCCCACGACGGCGCGTACCACACGCTGGTCGATCCGTGGCCGCGCCCGTGGTGCGAGTACGAGACCATCCCGGTAGCGCCCTCGCAGATCCAAACCGACACGCGGGTAAGGCTTTACAACTACTGCGTCACCAGCAATCCCGCCCTGCAGATTCGCGGCTCGGCCAACGCGCCGCGTCCGAACGTGCCCGACAACGGCGCGAACCCACCGCCCGGCGCGGACCCGAACGCGTTGTCCCAGCCCGTCCCGGGCAGATAGGAGAGCTCCATGAGCGAGAGTGAAGCCGTTCCCGAGAAAACCGTGCTCGCAAAGGCCGGCGATGAGCAGTCCGCGCAGGAGAGCGTCGAGGCCACGGAAACGCCTGCGTCCCAGCCCGATCAGGCAGAGGTGGAGTCCGAGGCGAACACCGAGGCGGAGTCCCGGCGCAAGCGCGCCTTTCCCTGGACCGTCCCGGCCCTGGGCCGGACCGGGCGCATCGCCGCGGTCGCCGCGGTGGCGCTCACCCTGGTGACCTCGGTCGGATCCAGCGTGTTCCTGTACCAGCGCAACGAGCACCACAAGGACCTGCTCGCGGCGCACGAGGCCGCGCGCGAGGCCGCTTGCAAGTACGCGCCGGTGCTGGTCACCTACGACGCCAAGCACCTGGATGCCTACTTCGCCGCCGTGCTCGACGGCGCCACCGGCGACTGGCGCAAGCAGTTCGACTCCACCAGTAAGGATCTGCGCGAGGTGCTCGTGCAGGGCGAGGTGACGGCCAAGGCGGACGACGTGCAGTGCGCGATCCGGACCGGTGACGAGAATTCCGCCGAGGCGGTCGTGGTCATCGGGCAGACGATCACCAGTCTGGGCACGAAGGGCCAGCCCGCGCCGGGGCAATTGTCGATGATTCTGTGGCTGGAACGGTCGGGTGACAAATGGATGGTCAACAAGGTGAACTCGCCGTTGGCGCAACTGCCCCAATCGTGAAGCCCGCCCGGGCCGCGGCGCCCGAACCCGGGGCCCGGGTGATCCGCCGCCGCCCCAAGAACCGGCGCAGTCAGATCGCCGAGGTCGCGGCCACGGCCTTCGCCGAACTCGGCTACCACGGGGTGAGCATGGAGGACATCGCCGCTCGCCTCGATGTCAGCTCCGCCGCGCTGTACCGGCACTACCCCAGCAAGCACGCGCTGTTCGCGGAGGAGTTGCTGCGCCTGGGCGCGGCGACCGTGGCCGCGGCGACCCTGCCCCCGGCGGCCGCGAGCTGGCCGCCGGACCGGCGGTTGGACCTGGCGATCGAGGGCATCGTCTCGGGCACGATCGCGAACCGGCCCACGGTCGCGCTCACCCGCTGGGAGACCCGGTACCTGGCCGAGCCCGAAAGGCTCACTCTCGAAAGGTGTTTCGCCACCGCCATCACGCTGCTGAGCGGTTTGATCGGTGAGGTGCGGCCCGAACTGACCGACCGTGAGCGCCGGGTGCGCGCGGTGGGGATGTTCAGCGCGGTCAGCAGTGTCGGTGATCATCGGGCGGTGCTGGCGGTGAAATCGATGAAGGCGCTGCTGAAGTCGATGTGCTGGACGATGGCGACCATGGAACTGCGCACGCCGCCCCCGCCGGCGGCCGTGACGCAGGCGCCGGTGCGGGCGGGTCTCAAACACGAATTGCTGCTGCAGCAGGCGATTCACCTGTTCTACGAGCGCGGCTATCCGAACGTGACGGTCGAGGACATCGCGGCGGCCTCGGGCCTTCCCGCCGCGTCGGCGGTGTATCGCTACTTCCGCGGCAAGGGGGATCTGCTGACCGCCGCCTTCCGGCGGGTGTCGGATCGCATGTCCGTCGCCATCGGCGCGGCGATCACCGATACGGCGGGCCCGGCCGAAGCGCTCTCGGCGCTGGTGCGGGTGTACGCCACGGGCGCGTTCGCGGATCGGGAATTGGCGTACGTGTACTACGCCGATTTCAGCCATCTGCCGCCGGAAGAGCTCACGCCGCTGACCACCGTGCACCGTCTCGTGGTGGACGAGTGGGCGCGGCTGCTGCTCGCCGTCCGTCCGGAACTGACTCAGGCCGAGGCGCAGATCCTGGTCCACGCGACGCTGGGCATGGTGGTGGACTACGGCCGGGTGTTCGGCGACGACGAACGGGCCTGCCCGCTGCCGTGGGTCATCGAGTTGATGCGGTCCGCGCTCTTCGGCCGCGGCGAACCGGCTTCTCCCGGTGTGCGAACGTAGGCTGGGCGGCAGCATTATGTTATTGCAGCTTCCAATACCCTGATCTTGGTCAATTGAAACGCGTTCTCGAGTGTTTTCTAGCTCTAGCTGCTTCAATGTGGGCTACACATCGTCACATTCGCCGAGAACGCTACACATATGTGATCTAAAGTTCATTCCTGGATCGATTCCTCTCGGAGCCGGAAACGGGGCTCTCATTCGGTTACCATCGCGTGCATGACAGCGGGTGCCGATCGCAAGATCCAGGAGGTTCCAGCGGCTGCCGAACAGCCCAGGCCGGTGCGCCGGCGACCCAAGAACCGGCGGGCGATGATCGCGGCCACCGCCGCCGAAGCCTTCAGCACCCTCGGGTACCACGGCGTCAGCATGGACGACATCGCCGCGCGGCTGGACATCAGCTCCACCGCGCTCTACCGCCACTACCCCAGCAAGTACGCGCTGTTCTGCGAGGAGACACTGCGACTGGGAACCGTGTGCGCCCAATCGGTCCGGCTCTCGGCCGAGGAGTGCGAGCGGCCCGTGGCCGACCGCGCGAACCTGACCTTCGACGCGCTGCTGAGCGCCTCGATCGCCAATCGCCGGGGAGCTTCGCTGCTGCGCTGGCAGGGCCGCTACCTCCAGCCCGAGGATCGCCTCGCGCTCAGCGCCGATCTGGCGGCCGTGCACACCGCGGGCAGGTCCCTGCTCAGCGGCTTCCGGCCGGAGCTGGACGAGGACGACAAAGCCGTTCTCGCGCAGGCCCTGTTCAGCATCATCGGCAGCCTGGGCGATCACCAGGTGAACCTGCCGGTCAAGACCATGAGCCGCAGGTTGCGCGCCGCGGCGATCGCGGTCGCGCACTGCGACCTTCCCGCACAGCAGGCCGGCGTCGCGAATCAGCAGGCCGAGACGCCCTCGACCTTCACGCCGGAACTGCTACTGCGGCAGGCGATCAAGCTCTTTCACGAACACGGCTACCCCAATGTCAGCGTGGAGGACATCGCCGTGGCCGCGCAGCTGCCGGCGCCCTCGGCGGTGTACCGGTACTACCGCAGCAAGGGCGACATCCTCACCGCGGCTTTCCGGCGCGCGGCCCGGCTGGTGTCCGACGCCATCGGCCCGGCGGTCGCCGCGTCCGACTCCCCCCAGCAGGCGCTGAACCGGCTGATCGAGCTGTATGTCGAGGGATCCTTCGCCGACCGGGAGCTGACGTTCGTGTACTACGCCGAGATCGGCAATGTCGATCCCGCCGAGCGCACCCTGCTGCGCAATATCCAGCGACTCAACGTGGAGGAATGGGCCAAGCTGCTGGTGGCGGCGCGACCGCAGCTCGCGCCGCAGGAGGCTCGGCTGCTGGTGCACACCGCGCTCACCCTCGTGGTCGATCTGGGCCGGCGCTACGGGTCGGCGAATCCGGCGTGCTCCAGATCCCGTGTGGCACACCTGATGCGCGCGATTCTGTTCGGTCGCGAGGCCTGATCGACTCGATTCCGCTTACGCGCCGACCGCCTCTTCCAATGCGCCCAGGGCGTTGTCGAGGTGGTCGAGCAGTCGTGGCAGATCCGGCACCGAACGCCGGCAGCCGACGATGCCGAAGTCGAGGTTGTCGGCGTTGGTCGCCACGGTGATGTTCAGGGCCTGGCCTTCGAACGGGATGCCGAGGGGGAAGTTGCCGTCCAGTCGTGCGCCCCGGCAGTACAGCGCTTCGGTCGGCCCGGGCACGTTGGAGATGATGATGTTGAACGGAACCCGGGGCAGCAGGTGGAACCCGGGAATCTGGACGACTCCCAGCGGGGCCAGCAGTGCCGCCGACAATGCCAGCGCCTGAGTTCTGCTGAGCTGAGCCAGGATTCGCTTCCCCGCGGCGGTGGATTCGCTGATCAGGCGAATGCGTTCGGCCGGATCCTCGACGTGCGTGGCCAGATCGGCCAGGATCATGCCCAGCACGTTGCCGCCGGCGTCGGCCTGGTCGGCGCTGCGCATGGCGACCGGCACCATGGCGGTCAGCGGCCCGTCGGGCAGCGCGGATCGCTCGGCCAGGTAGGCACGCAGCGCGCCCGCGCACATGGCCAGCACGACGTCGTTGACCGTGGATCCGGTTGCCTTGCGCACCAGTCGAATTCGTTCGAGCGGCCAGGAGCCGACCGCCACCGTGCGGGCGCCGCCGATGGGGACGTTGAGCATGGTCGGGGCGGCGGTCATCGGCAGCGTAAGCGGTTCGGAGAGCACGGTATTCGCGACACGGGCCAGGGCCGGGAGCGCGGTGCGCACCTCGTTCAGACCCTCCCGCAGCAGGTTCAGGGCCGTCGCGGCGGTCGATGCCGGCGCCGAGTCGCGCCGGGGCCCGGCCGGACCCCAGGGCACCGGCAGCCTGGTGTCCGCGGGGTCGGTGCTCAGCGTGCGGTGCAGCAGGCGGCGACCGCTCATGCCGTCGATGAGGGCGTGATGGAGCTTGAGGTAGACCGCGAACCGGCCGTCGGCCAGGCCGTCGATCAGGTGGGCTTCCCACAGCGGGCGATGCCGGTCGAGTAGATCGCCGTGCAGCCGGGACACCAGGGTGAGCAGTTCGCCGAGCCCGCCGGGGGCCGGGAGCGCCGAGCGCCGCAGGTGGTGGTCCAGGTCCACGCGGGTGTCGCGGTCCCAGGTGAGGTTGGTGAAGAAGCCCAGCGGGCGGCCCGGGCGTTTGCCGAACATGGGCTGCACCGCGCCTTCGGCGATCATGCTGCCGAACAGTGCGGTCGCGAAATCGCCGGGGGCGTCCGCGGGCGGCTCGTAGAGCTGAATCGCGCCCAGATGCATGGGATGTTCTCGGGTTTCACCGGCCAGGAACACGGTGTCGAGCGGGC
This sequence comes from Nocardia sp. NPDC057668, assembly GCF_042799795.1. Lineage (NCBI taxonomy): Bacteria > Bacillati > Actinomycetota > Actinomycetes > Mycobacteriales > Nocardiaceae > Nocardia > Nocardia sp. NPDC057668. The sequence goes on from NZ_JBHVIC010000004.1 coordinate 767,795, forward strand.
TCAGGAACTCCATCGCACATCTCCTCGGGCAGTTAAGTTTGTCTTGACTCTGATGTTGATCGGCGACGCTGCCTTTCGATGTAAACGAAAACAACTATTGCACAGCCTTTTTCACATGCACATGTGATAGTAAGTTACTGTCAATTCTCCTTAAGGCCCTTGCACGACAGGACCGGCTGTGCCATAGTCCATGGCTATCGGCCAGGGGGTGGCCATCCGTGAGTCGCTGCCTGCCGTTGATCGTGAACGCTCGAGTGCGCCGATCGCCGCTGTTGCCGACGGCCCGAAAGGAGAACTCCCATGCCCAAGGTGCAATTGGCCGGAGCGACAGTGCTACTCACCGGCGCGACCGGCGGCATCGGCCGCGCGATCGCCCGCGAACTCACCGCGCACGGCGCGCGACTGGTGCTCACCGGGCGACGCGCGGGCGCATTGCACTCGCTCGCAACGGAATTCGATGCGCAGGTGATCACGGCCGACCTGGCGCAGCCGGGCGCGGCCGCCCGGCTGCGCGATGCCGCGGGTCCCGTCGACGTGCTGATCGCCAACGCCGGCGTCCCGGCGGCGGGGCGGCTGCGCGAGTTCACGCCGGAGCGGATCGAGATGGCCGTCGGGGTGAATCTGCGCGCGCCCATGACGCTCGCGCACGCCTTCGGCGCGGCCATGTGCGAACGCGGCGACGGGCATTTGGTTTTCATGGGATCGATCGCGAGCCAGCTGCCCGCACCGTGCGCCAGCGTCTACAACGCGACGAAGTTCGGATTGCGCGGGTTCGCGCTGGGCCTGCGCCACGAAATGGGCGAACACGGGGTCGGGGTGTCGATCGTGGAGCCCGGTTTCATCAGGTCCGCCGGGATGTTCGCCGACAGCGGGACCTCGCTGCCACTCGGAATCCGCACCCTCGCACCCGAACACGTCGCCGCGGCGGTGGTGCGCGCGATTCGCGACGACGTCGACGAGATCGTGGTCGCGCCCTTGGAATTGCGACTGGGCGCGATGATGGGGTGCCTCGCGCCCGGCCTGCTGTCGCCCATCCAGCGCCTGATCGGCGCGGACAAGGTCAGCAGCGATTTCGGCGCGAGCTTCGCGCGCGGTTGATTCCCGCGCGGTGTCGCGCCTCGGCCCGCGCGAAACGCGAGTGGGCGCCCCGTCCGTCGACGGGACGCCCACCGGTCATCCGGCGTTCGGCCGGACGCTCAGATCAGCGCCTTCTGCTTGCGGATGCGCCGCTGCACGTCCCGCATCATCGTCTTGGTGCCGGAGAAGCGAATGAACTTGGGAATGAAGCGGTTGACGAAACCGACGAACAGGAACAGATTCTCGAATCGCCGCTGATCGGTCTCGGTCCACGGCACGCCCATGAGCTCGCGGAAGTGCGGGGCCAGGAAGCCCGTGGTCAGGAAGCGCAGCAGGCCGCCGAACATGATCCGCAGGTACCAGTGGATCATGCGCAGGTGCACCAGGTCGTCGATCATCTTGGCGACGTCGGCGTCCAGCGACAGTTGCGCGCAGGCCTCGTTCCAGTAGGTGTCGAACTCGGCGCGGCTCTGCGGCCACATCGCCTCGCGCACCTGCAGGGTGGTGCCCAGGGTCGACGAGGTCGAGTAGAACGACTCGGCCTGTTCGGCGTCCATCTTGCCGTGCAACAGCTGGTACGAGTCCTCGAAGCCGATGTAGATGCTGGCCGCGACCCACATCTGCAGTTTGGGATCGAAGGCGTTGTACTTGACCGCCGCTCCCGGCGCGGATCGCACCTGCCGGTGCGCGACGTTGACCGCCTCCCGGAACTCTTCTTTCTCCGCCGGCGTCCCCAGAATGGCCACCGCCAGATAGGAAGCCGTGGTCCGCAACCGCTTCCACGGATGCACCATGAGCGCCCCCGACTCGACGGTGCTCTCCACGACCCCGCGCCCGACCCCGGGCGAGGACAGCTGCATGGCCACGTTCGCCGCGGCCCCCGCGAACTGCCAGAAGTCGAGCGCGTCGTGCAGCTGCGGCGGCTTCTTGGTCGCCGACCGATGAATGGCCGGGATATGGATGCGGGTCTGCTCGGTGGTCAACCGCACCCGCCCCGCGTCGGGTTCCCCGCCGACAAGGGCGAATCGGTTCTTCACCTCGGGCTCGCGGTGCGGTCCGGACAGGGAACTCGGGTCAGGAGCAGCAGTCATGGGTCTCATCCCTCGATAGCGCGGCGCGGGTAGATCATGCCGCACAGGGACACCGATCCGCCGACGCGATGAAACGCCCACATATCTCCCCCTCCGCGACGGTGCGTACAAGCAAGAATTGTCATTAACTTAACTGGAGATGAGTCAGCAGTCAATGACGAAATGTGACCTCTTCCACTCGACGGAGCCCGGGTGTCCGTGCAGCGAAGTAGGATTCAGCAGTAACATACTTGCCCCGAACCCACGGGCAGTATGTTGAGACTTCCACCGCGAACAAGTCACTGACCAAGGGGGATCCGATGGTGGTGACCGTCGCCGAAGTGGAGCGAGGGCTGCGGCAGGTCGATCACGAGTCCCGGATCGTATCGCTGGTGGATTCCGATTCTCCGGACCTGGCAACGGTTCCCGATCAGTGGCGAGACATCACCGACGCAACCACCTCGCAGGCCCGCTGTCTGGCAGCGTTGCGCCTGTGGAACACCGCCCTCCTCGAGTTCGTTCCCGATTTCGCGGCACACCTGCGCGCAGAGCTCGCGGACGTGCGGATCGGCCGCTTGGACCACGAGTGGGTACTGGTCTACGCGCTGGAGCACTTCGATGATGCACAGCGGTACGTGCTGTGCTGGATAGGCTGGGACCCGGCGACTTTCGGCGAGTCGGCACCACCACAGTGGGACGGTGTTCCGCAGCCGCTGCGGACGTTCCTGCACGAGGTGCATGCCGGATTCACCGCTCCCGACGAGATGTCCTTCGGCCCCGTCCAGCCACGGCGTATGGGTACCTTCGCCGAGATGAACGGTTGCCCGGACGGGGTACCGGAGTGGACGGACGTTCCCGATTCGACTCGCCTGCTCCCCCTGGTCACCACCTACAGCCGAGTACACGGCTGTGTGTCGTCCGACCTGGCGCCCGGCGACGGCGTTGTGCTGCACAACTTCGCTCTCGATCCACCGGAGCCGGTCGGGCCCATGCTGGACCACCTCCTCTGCGTCCGTTTTGCCGTGGCCTATCAAGAAGACACGGATTGAGAGGAATCGGAGTGCCACCCCGTGCCCGTACGCCGGACCCGGCCGAGGCATGCCGTGAATCGCCCGATCAGAAGACGTAGGCGCAGGACTGGGCGGCGCAGGGCGGGCGGGGGCGGCGGGCCGACTTCAGGATGTTGTTGGCTTGCAGGAGGTCTCGGACCTGGCGGCGCAGGCGCAGGAGCTCGGCGCGTTCGGTGGGTGAGAGGTCCGTGGCGCCGGAGCGGGCGCGTTGGGCCAGGGCCGCTTTCACCCAGACGCGGAGGGTTTCGTAGTGGACGCCTACCTGGGGGCCTATCGCGCGGGCGGCGGCGTAGGGGGTGGTGAACTCGTCGAGGGCCTCCAGGGCCAGGCGGACGGCTTGCTCTCGGACCTCGGTCGGATAGCGCCTTGTCATGGTGGTGACGTCTTCCTCGAGCGGGACACACACCGGCCGGCGAACCCGGCCGGTGTGGGCGCCAACCGAGGTTGCCGGAGGTGGATCGGTGAGCACGGTGGCCGTTGTTCTCGCACACCAGCGGACATGGTTGTCCGGTTACTGGTTGGTAGTTTGAACGCGCGCACCGCACTTCGTCAATACCCGAGGGCGCGTGTCACGCCGCGGCTGTGCTGAACCGCTTATCGGTGAGTGTGCGCAGGTTGCGCAGGAATCTGCGGAAGGTCAGATTCATGACGGGGGCGAACAGGCGCAGCGAGATATCGGTGGGTTTGTCACCGCTCATGGCCAGGGTCCAGGTGAGGCGGCAGCCCGTGGCCGTGGGGACGATCCGGTAGTCCTCGGCGAAGGCGGTGATGCCGCTGGTGCCGGACTCGTTGAAGCGGAACGCCATGTGGGTGTTGGGATTCCAGGCCAGGAACTCCTCGTTGCCGACCATGCCGGCCCGCATCCGCACGGTGCGGGTGGTGCCGACGCCGTGCGGAGCCGGACTGGTCCAGGTGACGCCGGTGATCACCGACGCCCACAGCGGCCACGAGTCGGCCTCGGCCAGGACCTCGAAAACCTGTGCGGGGGTGACGTTCAACTCGACGGTGTTGGCGAAGCGATGCGGCGCGGTGGCGATGAAGGTCAGATCGACGGGGCGGCAGGGGTGCAGGGTGCCCATGGGGATTCCTCCGGGGGTGGGGTTCAGGACAGGATGCGGCGGAGCAGGCGGGTGCCGAAGCCGACGCGGATCAGATCGTCGAGATCGCGGGTCGTCTTGGCGGTGTAGGGATACCAGATGCTTTCGCGCTTGGGCTGCCAGCGGTCCAGCAGCACCGGCTGGGCGTGGGTGAAGCCGCGCAGCGCGTACACGCCGTTGACCTGCCCCAGGCCGCTGTCCTTGCGGCCGCCGAACGGCGCTTCGGGACAGCCGTAGATGACCCCGGCGTCGTTGTGCACCACCGATCCGGTGGTCAGGCGGGCGGCGATGCGGCGGGCGCGCGCACGGTCCCTGGTGAAGACCGACCCGCTGAGCCCGTAGCGGCAGTCGTTCGCGAGCCGGATCGCTTCCTCTTCGTCCCGGACCCGGACGATGGCCGCGACGGGGCCGAAGGTCTCCTCGGACATGATCTTCATGCCGTGGTGGACGTCGACGAGCACGGTCGGCTGGAAGTACAAACCGTCGCCCTCACCCACGTCGCCGCCGACGAGCACTTGCGCGCCTCGATCTTTCGCGTCCTTGATGTGCCCGGCGACCAGGTCCCGCTGCCGATCCCAGAACAGCGGCCCCATATCTTGGTCGCCCGGCCCGTAGGTGATCTCGGCGGCCTTGCGGGTGACGAGTTCGATGAATTCGTCGGCAACCGACTCCACGACGTAGATCCGTTCGACGCTCATGCACACCTGACCGGTGTTGAACATCGACAGGTACACCGCACCGCCCGCGGCGCGCTCGAGATCGGCGTCGGCGCACACGATCATGGCGTCCTTGCCGCCGAGTTCGAGCGAACAGGGGACGAATCGTTCCGCACATCGGCCCGCGATCTTGCGCCCGGTGCCGACGCTCCCGGTGAAACACACCTTGTCGATATCGGCATCGACCAGTGCGGCACCGGTTTCCCCGTCACCGTGCAGCACCTGCACGACGTCGGCCGGCACTCCGGCCTCATGCAGGACCCGCGCCACCCACTCCCCCGAGCGCGGCGTGACCTCGGACGGCTTGAAGACCACGGCATTGCCCGCCAACAGCGCCTGGACAACGGGATTGAGCGTGAGCACGAACGGCGCGTTCCAGGGGGTGATCACCGCGATCACGCCCAGCGGCTGATACTGCATGTAGAGCTGTTTGAACGGGCGCAGGTACCCGTGCAGGCGCTGGCGATGCGGGCGCAGGGTGCGGTGCGCGCGCGTGGCCCAGTAGTTGAGGAAGTCGCACGAGGGCACGATCTCCACGCCGAGCGCTTCGACCCGGGGCTTCCCGGTCTCGAGGGTGATGGTGTCGGCGATCTCGGCGCGACGCGCGCTGATCACTCCGACCGCCTTGCGCAGTATCACGGCCCGCTCGGCGATACTGCGTGCGGCCCAATCGATCTGGGCGGCCCGAGCGCGCTCGACCGCCGCGCGTACCTCGGCCGCACCGTCGACGAGCAATTCGTCGATCGGGCGGCCGTCCACCGGGCTGTGCAGCGCCAGCCGGCGCCGGTCACCGTCCGGGTTCGCAACGGCACTGACGATGGCCATGTCGGCTCCTTCTACGGGGCGGCGCCGAGCCGCGATCCGACCGGCGCACAGGGTGTTTCGCTGAGCTGCCCGCACCAGCGGCGGGCCGCTCAGCGCGGGTCGGTCAGCTTGCGCAGTTCCTCGATCGACCACGGCGGCTCGCTCGCGTGATCGCGGTAACCCAGCATCGCCATGCCCGGCCGTTCGAACTTGCCGACGAAACCACCGGCGGCGATGAAGATTTCACCGGTCACCTCCTTCGCGGCCTCGGAGGCGAGGAAGAGATACAGCGCCGCGGCGTACTCGGTCGGCGGGGCGTCCAGGGAGCCCCGCATGCTCACTTCGTCCAGCAGCCCGCGCCGATGCAGCGTCCGAATGTGCTCCTCGTACTCCGGACCGGTCGAGAGCCTGGTCTTGGCGCCCGGGCAGACCGTGTTCACGCGAACCCCCGACTCCCGCAACTCCGCCGCCAGCGCCAAACTCAGACTGGCGACCGCGCCCTTGCCCGCGGGATAACCGGTGCCGCCGTAGTCGCCCAGGTAGGCGAAGGATCCGGTGTTGACGATCGATCCGCTCCCGCGCGCCGCCATGAGCGGCGCGACCGCGCGACAGGTGTTGAACACCGTGGTCAGATGCGAATCGAGCAGCTCGCGCCACTGGTCGGTGGTGACGTTGAGGATCGAGGAACCGGGCGGTTCGGCGATGCCCGCGCAGTTCACGAGCACATCGACGCCGCCGTAGGACCGCTCGCAGGCCGCGACGAGTTCGGCGGCCACGCTCTCGTCGGCGGCCGAGCCCGCGACCCCGACGGCGCGGCCGCCATCGCTCACCACGGATTCCGCCGCGAGGTGCACCGCGTCCGGATCACGCGAGTTGATGACCACGCCCGCGCCGTGCGCGGCCAGCGCCCGCGCGACGGCCAGGCCGACACCGCTGGCGCCGCCCACGACCACGGCCGCGCGGCCCGCGAGTGGATGTTCTTCGGGCATGGTGCGAGATCCTCACTGCCGCAACGCGGCACGACGTGTCGAACGAGTGTGTCCTACGGCAGGTCCATGGCGGTCAGTTTCGCGCTGAGCCGGTCCAGGTACGCCAGCACGTCCTCGGTGGACTTGTCCGGCAGGCCGTAGATCACGTCGGTGACCCCGTCTTCGGACCAGCGCACGAGTCGGTCCCGGTCCGGTTTGAAGTCCAGCGCCAGCACGCGGGGCTTGCCCTCACGCCCGGCATCGGCCCAGATCTTGTGCAGCAGTGCGATTCTGGCCGAGATATCGGTTTCGGTCGGGGTGGTGATCCAGCCGTCGCCGGTGCGGGCGATCCATTCGAAGGTCTTCTCGGTGCCCGCGGCTCCGATCAGCACCGGGACATGCGCCTGGGCGGGTTTGGGCCAGGCCCAGCTGGGCCCGAAGTTCACGTACGACCCGGCGTAGCTGGATTCCTCGCGCGTCCACAGCTCGCGCATGGCCTCGATGTACTCGCGCAGCACGGTGCGCCGCTTGTTCGGCGGCACCCCGTGATCGGCGAGTTCGTCGGTGTTCCAGCCGAATCCGGCCCCGAGGGTGACGCGCCCGCCGGAGAGGTGATCGAGGGTGGCGATGGTCTTGGCCAGGGTGATCGGGTCGTGCTCGACCGGCAGGGCCACCGCGGTCGACAGCTCGATCGTCTCGGTGACCGCGGCGGCCATGGCCAGTGACACCCACGGGTCCAGGGTGCGGGTGTAGCGGTCATCGGGCAGCGAGGCGTCGCCGGTTCCGGGGTGCGCGGCTTCGCGTTTGACCGGGATGTGGGTGTGCTCGGGGACGAAGAAGGACCGGAAACCGCGTTCCTCGGCGGCCTTGGCCGCGACCGCGGGGGTGATGCCGCGGTCGCTGGTGAACAGTACGACTCCGAATCGCATACGGGGCCTACCTCTTTCGTGAGTGCGGTGCGGTGGTCACCGGGCGGCGGCGCGACCGGCGCGCCGGCCGTAGAAACTGCTGTCGCCCAGGGACGCGCCGCTGGCGTAACCGCCGGTGCAGATCCCCGCGGTGCAGCGCCCGGCGGCGTACAGGCCCGGAATCGGAGTGTTCGTCAGGTCCAGGACCTGCCCGTCGAGATCGGTGCGCAATCCGCCCAGGGGGAACCCGGCGGTGAACCCGCGCATGTCGAACGCGGCCACCGGGGATCCGATCGGGGTCAGCCATTCGGACTTCTTGCCCTGGACCGGATCTGCGCCCCCGGCGGCGTGCTCGTTGTACGCGGACACGGTGTGCTGCAACGAATTCGCGGGCAACCCCATCTCGCCTTCGAGTTCGGCGACCGTCTCGGCGACCCAGGTCGGTTGCTGGCGGAAGAACGGGGTGGCCGTGGTGGTCTTCGATCCCGCGTCGTGCGCGGCCTCGTCGATGACCAGGAACGCCTTGTTGTCCTGCTCGATCAGGGCGGCCTGCCCGATCCGGCCCGGATAGGTGTCCTCGGCGATGAACCGCTGCCCGTCCCCGTTCACCAGGATGCCGCGGGCCAGCAGCTGCGGGTCCCCGAAGAACGCGACCTCGGTGGCGTCCATGGCCTCGACCTGCGCACCCACGGCCTGTGCGACGAGGATGCCGATGCCGTCGTGTTCTTCGATCGCCGCCGCGGGCCGCCCGATCAGGCGCGGCGCGTGCGCGGCGACCATGTCCTCGTTGTAGGCGAAGCTGCCGGTGGCCAGCACGACGCCGCGCCGGGCGGCGACCGCCAGGTCCTGACCGTAGCGCCGGGCGGCGATGCCGGCCACACGCCCGTCCTCGTCCACGATCAGCCGCTGCAGGCGCAGGTCGTATTCGATACGGACACCGAGCTTTTCGGCGGTCTCGACGAGCGGCTTCATCAGCATGTAGCCGCCGCCGCGCTCACCGGTGCGCTTGTTCTGCATCTGCGGGACGTGGCCCCGCGGGGCCGGGGGCACGAGGGTGTGGAAGGGCGCGGCGTTCTCGCCGCCGGAGTACATCAGGCCCTGGTCCTGCGGCGGCTCCCAGCCGGGCTCGCCCCAGAACTCCTCCTTGAAGTGGACGCCGCAGTCGGTGAGCCAGTGGTAGTGCTCGACGCTGCCGCGACAGTAGTCCGCGATGCGCGCCGGGTCGGCCTGCTCGCCGACAGCGGCGAGCAGGAAGCTCTCCATCTGCTCGGGGCTGTCCTCGAATCCGAGTGCGCGCTGCAGCGGTGTGCCGCCGCCGAGGTAGACGAATCCACCCGCCAGGGCCGCCGCGCCACCCCAGCCGCCGGTGCGTTCGAGCACGAGCACATCCGCCCCGGCGCGGGCGGCCTCGATGGCCGCGCACACCCCGGCGATGCCGTAGCCGGCGATGACGACGTCGGCGGTGGCGGACCAGTCGGTGATGTCCGAACTGCGCAGTGGGTCAGCGGTTGTCGCGTCCGCGGTCATGAGTTCTCCGAGGTGAGTGCCGGCCTCGCGACGCCGAGTCCGGCGGCCAGGTTGTCCAGTGCGATCCGGGTCAGCGGCAGGTCGACCCCGAGGCGGTCGCCCAGATCCGCGGCCAGGGACAGATCCTTCTCTCCCAGGTTGCGGACGTGGCCCAGGATGGGGAACCAGAAGTCGTCGGGATCGATCGGTGCGGTGGTGTCGCGCAACATGATCGAGCCCGCACCGCCGGTGATGGCGTCGGAATGGCGCACGATCTTGCCCAGCGCCGAGAGATCGAGTCCGGCCGCCTCGGCCAGACGCTGCGCCTCGGTGGCCGCGGTGAACGACACGAAGTGCAGCAGGTTGCGGGCCAGCTTCATGCGCGTGCCCGTGCCGACCGGCCCGGTGTGCACGAGCCGATCGGAGAAGCAGGCGAACGGCTCTCGAATGGCGGCCAGGGCCGCATCACTCCCGCCGGCCATGACCGCGAGGCTGCCGCGCTGCGCCGCGCCCGCGCCACCGCTGACCGGCGCGTCGACGAATTCCACCGCGTGCTCGGCGCACACCGCGGCCAGTTTCTCCGCGGTCTGATCGCTGATGGTCGAGTGCACCGCGATGACGGTGCCCGCCACGGCGGTGCGCAGGATGCCCTGCGGACCGGTGAGGACCTCGGTGACCTGTGCGTCGTCGATGACGGTCACGCAGATCACCCGGGCGTGCTCGGCCAGCTCCGCCGGAGTGCTCGCGGCCCGCGCGCCGGCCTCGGTGAAGGGGGCGGTCGCCTCGGGGCGCACGTCGCAGACGGTCAGCCCGCCCGGCCAGGCCAGCAGCCGGGTGGCGATCGGAGCGCCCATATTGCCGAGGCCGATGAACCCGACCGGCGCGGGAGCCGATTCACTCGTCATCGAATGACCTGCCCGCCATCGATATTGAAGATCTGCCCGGTCACCCACGACGCGTCATCCGACAGCAGATACAGGCACGCCCCCACCAGATCCTGCGGGGTACCCATCCGCTTGAGCGGCAACCGCTTGACCATGTCCTCCACGATCACATCCGGAGTCACGTTCTTCGTCGCATCGGTATCGATCGGACCCGGCGCGATCGCGTTCACCCGAATGTTCGCCCCGCCCAACTCGGTAGCCAACTGCTGGGTCAGCCCGTTCACCCCGACCTTGGCCAACCCGTAGAAGCTCGAGTACGTCCACGCGGCAGTCGAGGACTGGTTCACGATCGAACCACCACCCGCCTTACGCATGTGCTTCCACACCGCCCGGGTCACAATGAGCGCGCCGTCCATGTTCACGCTCATGAACTTCTTGTAGTAGTCCCAGTCGACACTGAGCAGCAGATTCAGCTTCATATCGCCGTAGATCGCGGC
>NZ_JBHVIC010000005.1:0-764657 GCF_042799795.1 Nocardia sp. NPDC057668
ACCCCGAAGGGCCTTACCGCTCGACTTGCATGTGTTAAGCACGCCGCTAGCGTTCGTCCTGAGCCAGGATCAAACTCTCCGTTGAAGACTCTCAACTCGCTCCGAAGAGCTAATTGGAAGAATTAACCAGAGTCCGAAAACCTTGGCAAAATCAAACGCCAGCAAAAGTATTTGCTGACTAAATGTCCGACCCTCTCACACGGGGGTGTGGAAGATCGGAACCAATAAATTATTGGCACTGACATTCATCGACACACTATTGAGTTCTCAAAGAACACACGCACACGGAACTTCGCGGGCTCTTTGTCCCGGTCGGTCTCCGTGGCTGCTTTCAAAGCTTAGCTCGTAACCTCACAGAAACAAAATCGTCTGCTCGGTGGAGCCAATGTGAACATCAGGCGCTCCTCGTACAACCTCGTTCACCCGGTTCCGCGCTGAGCCTCTCGGCTCCGCGTCTCGGCCCCTGGTCGGTGTCCGTGTCGCTCTGACCTGGAATAAGTTACGTGTTGGTTGTTCGCATGTCAAATCGCCTGTTCAGGAGGGGTTTTCGCGAAGCGCTTCCAACCCCTGCCGTTCAGCTGACCGTCGGATACCCGTTGGCTCGCCGGCGAAACCGGTTCGCGCCCTCGGAAATACCGACTAGTCGGCTGCCCCCACGCGGACGATCTCCGCCCCCAGCGACCGCAGGTTCTCCACGAAATCCGGGTAACCCCGGTCGATGTGGAAGACGTCGTGGACTTCGGTCACCCCGTCCGCCACCAGACCCGCGAGCACCAGACCCGCGCCGGCCCGGATGTCCGAGCTCCACACCGGCGCGCTCGACAGCCGCGGAATACCGCGCACCACAGCGTGATGCCCGTCGGTCCGCGCATCGGCGCCCAGCCGGATCATCTCCTCCACGAAGCGGAATCGCGCCTCGAAGATGTTCTCGGTGATCATCGAGGTACCGTCCGCGATCGCGGCCAGGCCGATGGCCATGGGCTGCAGATCGGTGGGGAAACCCGGGAACGGGAGCGTCGAGAAGTTCACCGCGCGCGGGCGCTCGGACTGCACCACGCGGAAACCGTCCGGTTCGAACGAGATTCGCGCGCCGGCCGACCGCAGCTTGTCCAGGACCAGCGACAGGTGCTTGGGGTTGATGCCGGTGACCCGCACATCGCCCTGGGTCATGGCGGCCGCGATCCCCCAGGTGGCCGCGACGATGCGATCACCGATGACCCGGTGCTCGATCGGGGCGAGCTTGTCCACGCCCTGGATCGTCAGCACCGAGGTGCCCGCACCGGAGATGACCGCACCCATGCGCGCCAGCATGGTGCACAGGTCCACGATCTCGGGTTCGCGCGCGGCGTTGTCGATGACCGTCTCCCCCTCGGCGAGCACCGCCGCCATGAGGATGTTCTCGGTCGCGCCGACCGACGGGAAGTCCAGGCGAATGCGCGCGCCCTGCAGTTCCTCCGCACGGGCCACCAGGCAGCCGTGCTCGATCTCGCTGGTCGCGCCGAGCAGCCGTAGACCCTGCTGGTGCATGTCCAGCGGCCGCGATCCGATGGCGTCGCCACCCGGCAGCGCCACCACCGCGCGCTTGCAGCGCGCCATCAGCGGACCGAGCACGCACACCGAGGCACGGAACTGGGTGACCGCCGGAAAGTCGGCGTGGTACTTGGGCTCGGGCGGCACGGTGATGGCCACCGTCCCGCCGGCGATCGTGACATCGCAGCCGAGGCCGCGCAAAACGTCTGCCATCAGCGGCACATCCAGGATGTCCGGGCAGTTCGTGATCGTCGTCGTGCCTTCGGCCAGCAGCGCGGCGGCCATCAGCTTGAGGACGCTGTTCTTCGCGCCGCCTACCGCGACCTCACCGACGAGCCTGCTGCCCCCGGTCACCAGAAACCGTTCACTCACGGGGGTCAGCCTAGTGGTCCGCTCCCGCGCTCGTGGCCTCTCCGCCCGGGCGCCAGAGGATGTCGCCGTCGGGGTTGGCCACCCGGCCCAGAATGAACAGCAGGTCGGAGAGCCGGTTCAGGTACTTCGCGGGCAGTGCGCTGGTGTCCTCGGGATGGGCGTCCACGGCCGCCCAGGCCGCCCGTTCGGCGCGCCGCGCCACCGTGCGCGCCGTGTGCAGCAGCGCCGCGAGCGGGGTGCCGCCGGGCAGGATGAACGAATTCAACGGCGCCAGAGGCTCATTGAACTCATCGCACCATTTTTCGAGGCGATCGATGTACGGCTGGGTGATGCGCAGCGGCGGGTACTTCGGCTCCTCGACCACGGGGGTGGACAGGTCCGCACCGGCGTCGAAGAGGTCGTTCTGGATGGCGCGCAGCACGGCGGTGATGCGCTCGTCCGGATCGCCGAGCGAGATGGCGACGCCGATCGCCGCGTTGGCCTCGTCGCAATCGGCGTAGGCGATGAGCCGGGGATCGGTCTTGGAGACCCGCGAGAAATCGCTGAGTCCGGTGGTCCCGTCATCGCCGGTACGGGTGTAGATCCTCGTCAGATGCACGCTCACAAGGCCAGACTAGCCGCGCGCGGCGGCCGGGAAACCCCGATGCGGCGTGACTACCTGCGCCGGCGGATGCGCTCGGACGGGCGGGACTCCACCCAGGACAGGAACGCCGCCAGGGCGCCGCGGTCCAGCGCCAGCTCGTAGCCGCCGTGATTGTCGGAGATCATGACGATGGCCTCGTCGGTCATGATGTCGTACTCGTCGTCGTGCGGACTGCGGCGGTTGCCCACCTCGATGTCCAGGCGGCGGATGGCGGTGTCCGGGCCGAGCTTGAGACTGGAGAGTTTGTAGAAGACGAGGTTGTCCTCGCCGTAGCGGATCAGGCCGTGCCGCCACCCGCCACCGTGCCCGCGAGCGGGGAGAACCCGCAGCAGCGCGGCGGTGCCGCCGCGGCGCAGCATGATGAGGCGATAGGTCGAGGCCAGGGCCAAACCGACAAGCAGCAGCACCAGAATGATCAGGACCACCATCCCAGTTCGCAATGCTGCTCCGTCCCTGTTACATCCGCGTGGCCGTCGAGCTCGTCCGGCAGAAGCCGGGCCCCGTGTTTGGTCGATAGTAGCGACCGCTCCGACACGAGGTCCGGCCATCCACCGAATGTGACGTATGCCCTGCTCAGCTGACCTGTGGGTTCAGCCCATGGAGAACGGGGCGCCCCGCTCCGGATCGAGCGTCATGTGCCCGGCCGACTGCCCCGGACCGAGGGTTGTGCCCGTGCCGACGGTCCGCGCCCGAGCAACGGGCGCCGGGACGCGTCGAGGCGGGCGCGTTCAGCCGATGCTGAACGGCTGCCCGTACATGCTGATCTTCTTGTAATGGGAGCCGGTGATCTCGACCACCGAGAATTGCCGGGCCTGCGCATAACCCGCGCAGCCCTGCATTTCCATCGGAACATCTTGGTAGTGAATGTGATACGTACCACTCGTGGGCATTTCGATTTTATCGATCTCGACGAAGGCGACCTGACCGAGGGACAGCGGGAAGTTCAGGCCCGCCGGGATCATCGGCGTCGTACGCGCCGTGGCCTCCGAGGCCCCCGGCGCGACCTGACAGCCGACGATGTAGCCCACCGTCAACTCGGAGACCCCGTAGGCGGGAGAACCGTTGGCGCCCGGTGAATTCCGTGTTCCGCCATCGATTCCCGCGACACCGTCCGGCGTCTCGACTTCAGCGCTGACGTGGCCGGTGAGCCATGAGATCCGGCCCGCCCCGCCGGGTGCCGGGGACGGCGAAATGATCGCCTGCTCACCCACACTCGTGATCGTCACTCCCGGCCGCTCGATCCGGCCGTCCGGCAGCGGGACGGTGACGTCCGCGGCGGCGGTCGCCGGCCCGAGCAGAGCGAGTGTCACCGCGGCGGCGGTTACGGAACTCCATCGAACTATTAGAAATACGCTCATCCATCCCTCGCTCATCGTCGCGAGGCCGCACCCGTCCGAAACCAGAGGGCGACCACGCTGCGCCAACTCGTTGAGGTAATGCCGGAATTTCCTGGAATAGCCGCGGCTTTCGCGAATGCTTCAGATCACATTCGAAGCCGGTGCTCGAGTGTAAACGAAAAGAGCGGCGCCCCGGGATATTTCCCGGAGTCGCCGCTCGATTGCCGAGTGGAACTCGAATCGGACAATCAAGTCCGAGGTGAAACGATCAGGATTCGGCAGCCTTCGCCAGGGCCCGAATCTGCCCCTGCGCCTTGGCCTGTGCGGCCGGGCTCGCGTCCGCGTCGGCGAGCACGGCCTTGGCGGCCGCCTCGTCGATGTCGGCCGCGAAATCGGCGGTCTCGGCGAGCACCCGCACCGAAGTGCCGGTGACGGAGAAGAATCCGCCGTGCACGGCCGCGACGATGCGCTCGTCGCTGTCGGACACGATGGTCACCGTGCCGGCTTCGACCAGCTGACCGAGCAGCGGTTCGTGGCCGGCCAGGATGCCGATCTCACCCTCCGTGGTCTGGGCGGAGACGAACTTCGCCCGGCCGGACCACAGCAGTCGCTCAACGGCGACCAGGTCAACGGACATATCTGCCATGGGTGACTACTTCCCGGCGATCTTCTTCGCAGCGGCCTCGACGTCGTCCAGGCCACCGCAGGAGTTGAACGCCTGCTCGGGCAGGTGGTCGAACTCGCCCTTGCAGACGCGATCGAAGTCGTCGATGGTCTGCTCCAGCGGCACGACGGAACCCGGCTGACCGGTGAACTTCTCGGCCACGATGAAGTTCTGGCCGAGGAACTTCTCCAGACGACGCGCGCGGCCGACGAGGACCTTGTCGCCTTCGGAGAGCTCGTCCATACCGAGGATGGCGATGATGTCCTGCAGTTCCTTGTACTTCTGCAGGATCCGCTTGACCTCGTTGGCAACCTGGAAGTGACGGTCGCCGACGATGGACGCCTCGAGGATACGAGAGGTCGAGGTCAGCGGGTCGACGGCCGGGTAGATGCCCTTCTGCGAGATCGGGCGCGAAAGCTCGGTCGTCGCATCGAGGTGGGCGAAGGTGGTCGCCGGCGCCGGGTCGGTGTAGTCGTCGGCGGGGACGTAGATCGCCTGCATCGAGGTGATCGAGCGACCGCGGGTCGAGGTGATCCGCTCCTGGAGCTGACCCATCTCGTCCGCCAGGGTGGGCTGGTAACCCACGGCCGAGGGCATACGACCCAGCAGGGTCGAAACCTCGGAGCCGGCCTGGGTGAAGCGGAAGATGTTGTCGATGAAGAGCAGAACGTCCTGGTTCTGCACGTCACGGAAGTACTCCGCCATGGTCAGGGCCGACAGGGCGACGCGCATACGCGTGCCCGGCGGCTCGTCCATCTGGCCGAAGACGAGGGCGGTGTCCTGAAGGACGCCCATCTCTTCCATTTCCAGGTGGAGGTCGGTGCCCTCACGGGTACGCTCGCCGACGCCCGCGAACACCGAGGTGCCGGAGAACTCGCGAGCGATACGGGTGATCATCTCCTGGATCAGAACGGTCTTGCCGACACCGGCGCCACCGAACAGACCGATCTTGCCACCCTTGACGTAGGGGGTGAGGAGGTCGATGACCTTGACGCCCGTTTCCAGGATCTCGGTCTTGCCCTCGAGCTGGTCGAAGGCGGGCGGCTGGCGGTGGATGCCCCACTGCTCGCCGTCGCGGCCGAGGCCCGGGGAGTCCAGGCAGTCGCCGAGGGCGTTGAACACGTGGCCCTTGACGACATCGCCGACGGGAACCGAGATCGGCTTGCCGGTGTCGCGCACCTCGACGCCACGCACCAGACCGTCGGTCGGCTGCATGGAGATGGTGCGAACGATGTTGTCGCCCAGGTGCTGTGCGACCTCGAGGGTCAGCGTCTTGGCAACGGACTTCAGGGCGATGTCAACGTTCAGCGCGTTGTACAGCTCCGGGATCGAACCGCGCGGGAACTCGACGTCCACGACGGGTCCGATGACGCGGGAGACGCGGCCAGTGCCGGCGCCAACCCGGGTCTCTGTGGTGACACTTGCGGTCATTGCTTCTTCTTCCTGGCTCTAGTCGCGGTCCGAGCTCGAAGCCAGCGCGTTGGCGCCGCCGACGATTTCCGTGATTTCCTGCGTGATTCCGGCCTGGCGCAGCGAGTTCGCGGTACGGGTCAGTGAATTCACCAGATCCGTCGCGTTATCGGTGGCCGCCTTCATCGCGGTGCGGCGCGCAGCCGACTCCGATGCCGCCGCGTCGAGCAGCGACGAGTAAATCCGAGTGTTGACGTACTTCGGCAGCAGCGCGCCCAGCAGGACGTCCGCATCCGGCTCGAACTCGTACTGAGCCGCGGGGTCGGCATTGCCGTCCGAGAAGCTGTCCTCACCCAGTTCGAAGTTCTCGTCGACGTAGCTCACCTGGATGGGAGCCAGCCGGCGAACCTCGGGCACCTGCGACAGCATCGACACGAAACGCGTGTAGACGATGTGCAGTTCATCGACACCGGCAATGGTGCCGAGCCCGTTGGGGGCGGCGACTTCGCCGTCCGCGCCCGCCATGAACGCCTCGACCAGGTGGTTGCAGGCGGCGGAGGCATCGGCGTAGTTCGGCGACTGGGAGAACCCGGTCCACGCGCCGTTGGTCTCGCGACCACGGAAGGTGTAGTAGGTCAGGCCCTTCGAACCCATCACGTACAGGACGGGTTCCTTGCCCTCGGCGCGCAGGGTGGTCAGCAGCTCCTCGGTGCGCTTGAGCACATTGGAGTTGTAACCACCGCACATGCCGCGGTCGCTGGTGATCACCAGCACCGCGGCACGCCGCGCGTTCGGCCGCTCGGTGAGCAGCGGGTGGCTGAGATTGCCACTGGCGCTTGCCAATTCGGCGAGCACCTTGGTGATCTCTTCCGCGTACGGCTTGGCCGCGGCGACCCGGGCCTGCGCCTTGCTGATTCGCGAGGTCGCGATCAGCTCTTGCGCCTTGGTGATCTTCTTGATCGAGCTCACGGAACGAATTCGGGAGCGCAGTTCGCGCACGCTAGGCATTAGCGGTTCACACTCCCTTCGTTACTCGAGACAGTCATTCGCATCAGCTTCGCCGCTCTTACTTCTCGACGTGCTTGCGAGTGACGGACAGCGACTCGACCTCTTCGTGATCGAGCTTTCCGGCCTCGGCCTCGTTGACCACGCGGCTGCCGTCCGAAGCGAGGAAGCCCTGCTTGAACTTGTCGGTCGCGGTCTTGATCGCGTCGGCGGGCTCGCCCTCGATCTTCTTCGCGCCGCCCTGCAGGGCGTCGAAGGAGTCCTGCACGGAGCTGTGCAGGAACTCGAGCAGCTCGGAGTTGAAGCGGCGGACGTCGCCGACCGGCACCGAGTCGTAGTAGCCGGCGTCGACCAGGAACAGCGAGACGACCTGGTCCTCGACCGCGACCGGGGCGTACTGGTCCTGCTTGAGCAGCTCGACCCAGCGCGCGCCGCGCTCGAGCTGCGCCAGGGAGGCCGCGTCGAGGTCGGAGGCGAAGGCGGAGAACGCCTCGAGCTCGCGGTAGGAGGCCAGCTCCAGACGCAGCGAACCGGCGACCTGCTTCATGGCCTTGGTCTGCGCTGCGCCACCGACACGGGAGACGGAGATACCGACGTTGATGGCCGGGCGGACACCCTTGTTGAAGAGGTCCGACTCGAGGAACACCTGACCGTCGGTGATGGAGATGACGTTGGTCGGGATGAACGCCGAGACGTCGTTCGCCTTGGTCTCGATGATCGGCAGCGCGGTCATGGAACCGGCACCGAGCTCGTCGGACAGCTTGGCCGAACGCTCCAGCAGACGGGAGTGCAGGTAGAAGACGTCACCCGGGTACGCCTCGCGGCCCGGCGGGCGACGCAGCAGCAGCGAGATCGCGCGGTAGGCCTCGGCCTGCTTCGACAGGTCGTCGAACACGATCAGGACGTGCTTGCCCTGGTACATCCAGTGCTGGCCCAGGGCCGAACCGGTGTACGGCGCCAGCCACTTGAAGCCGGCCGAGTCGGACGCGGGGGCCGCGACGATGGTGGTGTACTCCATCGCGCCGTGGGCCTCCAGCGCGGCCTTCACGCCCGCGATGGTGGAACCCTTCTGGCCGATCGCGACGTAGATGCAGCGCACCTGCTTGGTCGGATCGCCGGTGGCCCAGTTGGCCTTCTGGTTGATGATGGCGTCGATGCAGACCGCGGTCTTGCCGGTCTTGCGGTCGCCGATGACGAGCTGACGCTGGCCGCGGCCGATGGCGGTCAGGGCGTCGATCGCGGTGATGCCGGTCGCGAGGGGCTCGCCGACGGGCTGGCGCTCCAGCACGGTGGCGGCCTGCAGCTCGAGCACGCGACGCTCGTCGGCCTCGATGTCGCCGAGGCCGTCGATCGGGGCGCCCAGCGGGTTGATGACGCGACCGAGGAACTTGTCGCCAACGGGGACCGAGAGCACGTCGCCGGTACGACGGACCTGCTGGCCCTCCTCGATGGTGTCGAACTCACCCAGGATGACGGCACCGATCTCGGTGTCCTCCAGGTTCAACGCGACGCCGAGCTTGCCGCCGGGGAATTCCAGCAGCTCGTTGGCCATCGCGGACGGGAGGCCGCTGATGTGGGCGATACCGTCGCCGGTGTCGGTGACCACGCCCACTTCCTCGATGGAGGTTTCCGGGGTGTAGCTCTGGGTGTAGCTCTCGATCGCGCTACGGATCTCATCGGGGGAGATCGTCAGCTCCGCCATGTTCTTCCTGCTCTCGCTGTGGTCTCGTAAGTCGGTGTGTAAGTGCGCTTCTCGGCCGTGTCTCAAGCGAGAGACTGGCGCAAGCGCTGCAGTCGGCCGACGGCGCTGCCGTCGATCAGGTCGTCGCCCACGCGCACGACGACGCCGGCCAGCAGGCTCGGGTCTTCCTGCACATGCACCGTGACGGGCTTGTCGTAGATGCGCTGCAGCGAGGCAGCGAGCTGCTCGCGCTGCTGCGTCGTCAGGGCAGACGCGGAGCGCACGTGCGCCACGATCTGATCCCGGAGCGACGCCGCCAGGTCGGACAGGTGGTCGAAAGCCGCGCCGATGTCGCCCTTCTTGCTGCGGGCGACTGCCTGCTGGACCAGCTCGAGGGTGATCTCCTCGACCTTGCCCGCGAGCAGACGCTGCACCAGTTCACGCTTGGCAGTCAGGGACTGGCCGTGATCGGTCAGCGCCTGCTCCAGCGCGGGGTTGTCGTCGACGATCCGGCCCAGCCGGAACAGCTCGTCCTCGACGGCGGTGAGGCGGCCGCGATCCTCCGCGGCACGCAGCAACGCCTCGCGGCCGAGCAGGACCAGGCTGTCGACCAGGTCGCGGGCACGGGACCAGTCCTGTGCCACGGCGGTGGTCAGCACCGCCTGGGTGGCCGCGCTGATCTTGCCGCCGAACAGGCGCTCGGCCAGTTCGGCGCGGGCCGCACTGGACACCGACTTATCCGCGAGCGCCACACGCAGCGAGCGCTGGTCGTCGAGGACGGCGACAACGGCGAACAGTTCGGAGCCCGTCGTGGCCGCGACGGTGTCGCTTCCGGTCAGAGCGGCCCGAAGAGCTTCCCGCGCACGGGAGCTCGCCTCGCGGCTCGCTGCGTACATGCTTCCCACTTTCGGTTCGTTACCTTCCGACCCCGATGCCGGCGTTCGAATCCAGTTCCGCGAGGAACCGGTCGATCGACGCCGCCTGCTTGGCCTCGTCGGCCACCGACTGACCGATGATCTTCTCGGCCAAGTCGACCGCGGTGCGGCCCAGCTCGGAGCGAAGCTCGGTCACGATCTGCTGACGCTGCGCCTCCAGCTGGGTCTGACCAGCGGCGACGATTCGGTCGGCCTCAGCCTGCGCATCGGAGCGCATCTGGGACAGGATGGTCTGGCCCTGGGTACGCGCTTCCTCACGGATGCGCGCGGCCTCGAGGCGAGCCTCGGCCAGCTGCTCCTGGTACTGCTGCAGGGTCGCCTGCGCCTCGGCCTGCACGGCCTCGGCCTTGGCGATGCCGCCTTCGATCTTCTCCGAGCGCTCGTCGAGCACCTTGGTCAGACGCGGAATCACGTACTTGTAGAACGCGAAGCCGATGACCAGGAGGCAGACCGCAGACCAGAAAATGTCATACGGCTCCGGGATGAGGGGGTTCTGTTCCGACCCCTCAGCCGCGAGCAAAGTCATGTTGCTCATCGCTGATTATCCGGAATCAGAAGATGAAGCCGGCGACGAGGCCGATCAGCGCCAGGGCCTCGGTGAACGCGATACCGAGGAACATGTTGGTGCGGATGGTGCCCTGGAGCTCGGGCTGACGCGCGATGCCCTCGATGGCCTTACCGACGACGATGCCGACGCCGATGCCGGGGCCGATCGCGGCGAGGCCGTAGCCGATGGCGCCGAAGCCGGTGGACTTGGTCTCAGTCGCCTGCGCCAGGATCGAGAGGGTGCTGCTCATGGTGTTGTTTTCCCTTTCTGTCGCCCACCCGCCGTCGGCGCGTGAAGCAGGTTTGTGGAAATTTGGTACCGGTCGGTCAGTGGGAGTCGGCGTGCTGCGCGAGACCGATGTAGACAGCGGTCAGCAGCGCGAACACGTACGCCTGCAGGAAGACCACCAGCAATTCGAAGAGGGTGAAGCCGAAGCCCGCGAGGAGCGAGAACGGCGAGAACACCTTCATCCAGGAGGCGGCGTCGAACAGGAAGAACTGGGTGGCGCTGAAGAACAGCACCAGCATGATGTGACCGGCCAGCATGTTCGCCATGAGTCGCACGGTCAGGGTGAACGGCCGCAGCACGAAGGTCGAGATGAACTCGATCGGAATCAGCAGCACATGCAGGGCCGGCGGCACGTTCGGCACGACGATGCTCGAACGCATGTATTTCAGGAAGCCGTACTTCTTGATGCCCACGTAGTTGAACGTCACGTACGCGACCAGCGCCAGGACCAGCGGGAAGCCGATGCGGGCATTCGAAGAGATGTTCAGGCCCGGAATGATGCCGGAGATGTTCAGGAACAGGACCGAGAAGAAGATCGTCGCGATGAGCGGGAAGAACTTCTTGCCGGATTCCTTGCCGAGCACCTCGTCACAGATCTGCTCCTTGACGAACACCAGCGCGGATTCCGCCACATTCTGCAGGCCTCGCGGAACCAGCTTCGGGCTCCGGAATGCGAGGAACATGACGGCCAGCAGAACGGCCGACATGACGATGCGAATCAGCATCAGCCGATCGAGCTGAAAAAGTGTCCCCTCGAACAGCACTGCTGGAGGGAAGAAGTCGTTAAGCGACGGCGCGTGGAACTCGCCCGCAAGAATGGTGACGCTCAGCGTTCTCTCCCGTGGTCGGGCCGCAGGAAAGGTTTTTCCCTGCGGTTCGATCGGACATTGACGATCTGGTGGTCGACTCAGGTCGGCTCGAAGTTCGTCAGCAGCTGTTCGGGCCAAGCCCGGGCGTCTGTACGCGCGTCGGCGACATCGTCGACGGTGCAGAACCGTGACCCTGGGGGTCAGGTACGGCAGTAAGCATAACCTGCTCCCAGGCGGGTCTCAGGTGACCCCCCCTTGTGCTTCGGTCGGCTACAAGTAAAGAGTTTATCAAGTTATCTACGACAGCGTGTAGGGGGCCGCCTGAACAGCCGGTGAACTGCGCCGAAGCTACAGTTCGCGGTCCACCTCGACGGTCGGAACCTTTTGGCGCAGAAGGCCGTACGTCTCCGCGCCGAGCACAACCAGCAGTGCGCCGACGACCGTCAGGAACAGGGCGCCGGAGCTGTAGAAGTCGTACTGCTTGAGAACCGCGACGACCACGAGGGCCACCAGCAGCTTGCCCACCCAGCTGCCGAGCAGCACGATGCCCTGCAATCCGGATTCGATCTTGGCACTGAAGAGCACCGAGGCGGCGGTCGTCAGAATGAATCCGCCGCCGATGGCGGCGCCGAGCAGGGCGCCCCACAGGCCGGGCGTACCGGCGATAATCGTGGACAGAATTGCCGAAATCACAACCAGCACAGCCAAACCGGCGATGCCGTAGCGCAGCGCGGCCCGCAGTGGGGCGTCGGGACCTGGTTCGGAAGGCTTGCTCACGTCCGGAAACTTTACCCGGCGGTTCTGCCGCCGACCCGCCCGGTCAATCCGCGCCACGACGGGACCGCGGTCACGATGAGCGCGAAAACCAGGCCCGCCGCGAACAGCAGCACCACCAGCGTCCGATCCATCAATGACGTCCCGACCGCGCCGAATGCCAGCACGCTCACCCACAAGTAGATCAGCAGCACGACGCGTCGGTGCGAATGCCCGATCTGCAGCAAACGGTGATGCAGATGCATTTTGTCCGGAGTGGAGAAACTCACACCCGCGCGCACGCGGCGCACGATCGCGAGCACGAGATCGAGGACCGGAATGAACATGACCGCGCCGACCAGCAACAGCGGCGAGAGCAGGCCGACGATGTCGCGCGGGCCGTAACCCTGCAGCGGAATTCGCCCGGACGCGCCGGTGGACACCGCGGCCAGCATCAATCCGATGAGCATGGAACCGGTGTCGCCCATGAATATTCGGGCCGGCTGGAAATTGTGCGGGAGAAATCCCAGGCAACCGCCGGCCAGCGCCGCGGCCAGCAACGCGGGCGGATACGTGTCGGTCGCCCCGCCCACCTCGTAGAGCAGGCCCACGGTGAATACGAACACCGCCACCGAGGCGATGAACCCCAGGCCCGCGGCCAGGCCGTCCAGGCCGTCCACGAAATTCATGGCATTGATCAATGTCACGGTGATGCCGACCGTGACCAGGCCGCCCTGCAGCGGATCCAGGACCACGGTCTCGTTGGTGAAGGGGTTGTAGATGGCGACCCAGCTCAGGCCCATGACGGCCATCACCCCGGCCGCGGTGATCTGCCCGACGAATTTGGTGAGGGCATCCAGACCCCAGCGATCGTCGATGATGCCGACCAGCACGATCAGCGTGCCCGCCGCCAATACCGCCGGAATGTCCTTCGGATACTCGAAGCCGCGGCGCAGTGCGGGCAATTGATGGGCGAACATGACCGCGGCGAGTACACCCAGATAAATACCCAATCCGCCCATGCGCGGCACCGGCTTCACGTGCACGTCGCGTTCGCGCGGTACCGCCACCGCACCGAATCCGATTGCCATGACCCGGATTCCACCGGTGAGCAGAAAGGTGACGACGGAGGCGACGAGCAGCACCAACAGCAGCTCGCGCAGTGGGACGACCGCGCCCTGGCTGAATACGCCCTGACTCAACAGCATCTAGGTGGCCGTCACCGCTCACCGGGCGAGCGCAGTTCCTCCGGCGACATGCCGAGGACCTCCGCGATCTTCTCCACCGGAATCGCACCCTCGCGCAGCACGCGCGGCGCGTCCGAGGTGAGGTCCACGATGGTGGAGGCGACGGCGTGATCGGCCGGGCCGCCGTCGAGGTACACCCCGACCAGCTCGCCGAGTTGTGCCTTGGCCTCGTCGACGGTCTTGGCGGGCGGCTGGCCCGAGACGTTCGCGCTGGAGACCGCCAGCGGGCCGACCTCGCGCAGCAGCTCGAGCGCCACCGGGTGCAGCGGCATGCGCAGCATGACGGTGCCGCGGGTGTCGCCCAGATCCCAGGCCAGCGAAGGCGCCTGCTGCACAACGAGACTCAGGCCGCCGGGCCAGAAAGCGCGAATCAGGTCGCGGGCCTGCGGGCGCACCGAGAAGACGAGTCCGTCGATGGTCGTCCAGGAACCGACCAGCACCGGCACCGGCATGTCCCGGCCGCGGCGCTTGGCCGCGAGCAGCGCGCTGACCGCCTGGCTGTCGAAGGCGTCGGCGGCCAGGCCGTAGAGGGTGTCGGTGGGAATGACGGCCAACCGTCCCGATTTCAGCGCACTCCGGGCCGCGATCAGTCCGGCGGCTCGTGAATCGGAATCGGCACAGTCGTAGACGGTACTCACGCGCAACATCTTGGCACGAACGCCGGAGAACGCCATCGCCGCCGCCGGGTTTCGCGATCGAATCCGAGATCCGCGCGGTGCGAGCGCACTCCGGGCAGCCGGTCCGTTCGTTCCCGGGGTTCGGACCGGATGGGCATCCGGTCGCAGAACAGGGCATGCGCGGAACCGTGCCCTCGGTGTGTCCGCTCGTTTCAGTGCGCGGTCGGCAGGGCGGCGGCGCGGGCCACGACGAAGCGGGGTTTGCCCGCCAGGTCGGGGTGTTCGACCACCTCGGTGAAGCCCGCGGCGGTCAGCAGCGCGGCCACGCCGGAGCCGTTGGTGTCGTCGTGTTCGATGGCCACCACGCCGCCGGGGCGCAGCAGGCGGGCGATGTTGGGGATCATCGGGCGGATGACGTCGAGGCCGTCGGGGCCGCCGAACAGGGCGCGGTGCGGATCATGGTCCGCCACTTCGGGATCCAGGACCGCGGCCTCGGGAATGTAGGGCGGATTGGATACCAGGACGTCGACCCGGCCGGTGAGATGTTCCAGCAGGGCGGGATCGGTGACGTCGGCGGCGTGCAGGTCGATGGGGGTGTCGCCCTCGTCGGCCAGTTGCAGGGCGTTGCGGCGGGCCCAGGCCAGCGCCTCGGTGTCCAGTTCCACCGCGTGCACCTGGGCGTCGGGGCGGGCGTGCGCGACGGCCAGGGCCAGGGCGCCCGAACCGGTGCACAGATCGACCACGATCGGCTGGTGCTCGTGCCCGGCGGCTTCGAGTTGCCCCAGCGCCCAGGCGAAGACGAGTTCGGTTTCCGGGCGGGGCACGAAAACGCCCGGCCCGACCGCCAGATCGATCTCCCCCATCGCCGCGGTGCCCGTGAGGTGTTGCAGCGGAACGCGTTCGGCGCGCCGGTCGACGAGTTTGCGGAACTCCTCGAGCTGGTCCGCGGTCACCATCGGCACGAGCACCAGCCGCATGCGGTCCACGCCGAGGACATGGGCGGCAAGGTGTTCGGCGTCGGCGTCGGGACTGGGCACCCCGGCGGTGCGCAGGATCTCGGCCGCCTCCCGAATCGCGGGCCGCAGTGGCGTGCGGGGCTGCGCCGACTCCCCCGTATTACTGCCGATCACCTGGAAGCCTCGCTTCTACTGGTCCGCCTCGCCGAGCATGCGGCGGACGGCCCGGAAGCCGCCGCCCGGTTCTGACACGTACTGCGGTAGGTGCGGAAACCATCCCGGGACGTCCCGGGGGTACCCATGTTCTCACGGATTCGCCGCGCCGGCCGCCCGGTCGCGCAGGGTCGCGGCGTGCCCTATTCCGCGGCGAGCCGGGCCGCGCGGTCGGCCTCGCCGAGGGCGTTGAACAGGTCGTCCAGCCCGCCCTGCAGCACGGCGTCGAGGTTGTGCGCCTTGAAGCCGATGCGGTGATCGGCGATGCGGTTCTCCGGGAAGTTGTAGGTGCGGATGCGCTCGGAACGGTCGACCGTGCGGATCTGGGTGGCGCGCCCGGCGGCGGCTTCCTGATCGGCCTGCTCCTCGGCCAGGGCCTGCAGCCGGGCCGAGAGGACCTGCATGGCGCGCATCTTGTTCTGCAGCTGCGAGCGCTCGTTCTGACAGGTCACCACGATGCCGGTGGGCAGGTGGGTGATGCGCACCGCGGAGTCGGTGGTGTTGACGCCCTGGCCGCCCTTGCCGGACGAGCGGTAGACGTCGATGCGCAGGTCCTTGTCGTCGATCTGCACCTCTTCGACCTCGTCGGGCTCGGGGTAGACCAGCACGCCGGCGGCCGAGGTGTGGATGCGGCCCTGCGATTCGGTGACCGGCACGCGCTGGACGCGGTGCACGCCGCCCTCGAACTTCAGCTTGGACCACACGCCGTCGCGGGAGGGCTCCTTGGCCTTGATCGAGATCGTGGCTTCCTTGTACCCGCCCATATCGGTGACGGTCGCGTCCAGGACCTCCACCTTCCAGCCGTGCCGTTCGGCGTAGCGGATGTACATGCGGGCCAGGTCGGAGGCGAACAGCGCCGACTCCTCGCCGCCCTCACCCGACTTCACTTCCAGCACAACATCATCGGCGTCGTGCGGATCGCGCGGGGCGAGCAGGTCGGTGAGCGCCTTCTCGTATTCCTCGACCTGCGCGCGCAATCCGGGGATCTCGGCGGCGAAGGAGGAATCGTCGGCGGCCAGCTCTTCGGCGGCGGCCAGATCGTCCCGGGTGGAGGTCAGCTTGTTGTAGGCCGACATGATCGGACCCAGTTCGGCGAAGCGCTTGCCCACGCGCCGGGCCGCACCCGGGTCGTTGTGTAGCGCGGGGTCAGCGAGCTGGGACTCGAGCCCGGAGTACTCGGCCAGAATGTCGTCGATCGCGGAGGGGGCCATCTTGTCGGCCATCGCGGTTCTCCTCGGATAGGGCGTGCACAGTCAGTTTGCGGGTCATTCCGCTGCCGTCCGCGGCCCGACCCTGGAAACACCGCGACGCCCGCCTGCACGGGGCAGACGGGCGTCGTCAGGGAAGCTACTTGGCTTCGGCGCCCTTCGCGGCACGCTTGCCGTAGCGAGCCTCGAAGCGAGCCACGCGGCCACCGGTGTCCAGGATCTTCTGCTTGCCCGTGTAGAACGGGTGGCACTGGGAGCAAACTTCGACCGTGATCTGGCCGGACTCCTTGGTGCTCTTGGTCTGGAAGGTGTTGCCGCAGCCGCACACGACCGTCGTATCGACGTACGTGGGGTGAATTCCTGCCTTCATGGTGTCCTTTCGAAAGGCGCCGGGTCGCCTCGCCAGGTTGTCACCTGGCAGCAAGCGTGAACCGGAACCGACATAGGCATGGTTGCCGACTGATGAGTGTAAACGTCACCCCCGGCGCGTTTTGTTCCACCCCTCATCCGCCCCGGTCGGGCGCGGGGTGGTCCTCCTATTTCGGGCCGTTGGGATCACCGGACGGGACGACCGTGCACGCCTTCGGATCGAAGAGCTGCCCGATCGCACAGCTGATCATTCCGATCGGATACAGCACGGCCAGTGCCGAGCCGGTGATCAGCTGACCGCTGCCGGCCAGGATCGGGAACTGCCGCAGGGTCGAACTGCCGTTGTTGACCTCGTCCACCGCGAACGATCCGGTCGAGGGGTATTCCGCCGCGGCCGAACCCATCCCGGCCACCGTCAGCGCCGCTGCCGCGACGATAGTGGCTGTTACCTTGCGCAATGTCGTACCTCTGTCTCGAAGAATGTGGAACCACACGGGCGGATCGAACGCACGACCCGCACGGCTAGGAGAGCGCGGGCAGCGGGTACCGGCGGCACTCCTGCGACGGATCGATGATGAACACGCGGACCAGCGAGCAGACCGCGGTCGCGACCACCGTTCCCGAGCCCGATGCCGATCCGGTGCCGGAAGCCGTGTCGGGGCCGGCCGCGGTCGCGGATCCCCCGCCGATCAGAGTCAGGGCCGCTGCCGCGGCCAGTGTGGTTGCTGCCTTGCGCATGGTCGTCGACCGCCCGCCTCTTGATGTGAAGTACTTGCGACTCACAAAATATTGCGGGTCACCCGTTTCGCGGCGGGGTTTGCGGCCCCCACTTTTCGGGGGTTCTCGACTCCACCGCCCCCAAAACTGCGGGCGCGCAGATGGTTCGGGCTCGAGTCAGGCTGGAAGTCGAGTAGTTCGCTACTCAAGAATACGAACAGCAGTGTTCATAGAGTAGTTCCAGGTGAGAGGCTTACCACTACCGGGAGGACAGCTGTGACCAGGAGGGACGCGACAGCGGGGGTGGTCCTGGCGGGGTTGGCTCTGCTGGTACTGGCGGGCTGGTGGGGTGCGCCCGGGGCGGGCGACGACGGGGCGGGGCGGGTAGCGACGCCCGCCGCGGCACGCGGGGACGCGACCACCCTCATCCATCCGGCGGCCACGGCGTCGGGCAGCGGGTCCGGCGCCGTGACCGCCACCATTCTGGGATTCGTGATCGCCGGGGCGATGCTCGTCGGGCTGTTCTTCTACAGCCCGCGCGCGGTGCCCGTCCTGGGCCCGGGGCACTGGAGCGCCCTAGCGGCGAGCATGCTGCCCCGGAAACAGCAGCGGCCCCGCCGAAGCGGGGCCGTCACTGTCAATGCCGTTCTAGGACAATGTTATTCGTCCATCGCCCCGGGGGCGGTCTTGGAGACCGTCATCAGGAACTCGGCATTGCTCTTGGTCTTCTTGAGTCGATCCACGAGCAGATCGATGGCCTGATGTGAATCCAGGCCCGAGAGCACGCGGCGCAGCTTGTGCACCACGCCCGCCTCGTCCGGAGACATCAGCAGATCGTCACGACGGGTGCTGGAGAGATTGACGTCGACCGCCGGGAACACGCGGCGCTCGGCGATCTTGCGGTCCAGCTTGAGCTCGGCGTTACCCGTGCCCTTGAACTCCTCGAAGATGACCGTGTCGCCGGTGGAACCGGTCTCGACCAGCGCCGAGGCGATGATCGTGAGCGAGCCGCCGTTCTCGATGTTGCGGGCCGCGCCGAGGAACCGCTTGGGCGGGTACAGCGCGGTGGAATCCACACCACCGGAAAGGATTCGGCCCGACGCCGGGGACGAGTTGTTGTACGCGCGGCCCAATCGAGTGATCGAGTCGAGCAGCACCACCACGTCCTGCCCCATTTCCACCAGCCGCTTGGCGCGCTCGATGGCGAGCTCGGAGACGGCGGTGTGGTCGCCCGGCGGGCGGTCGAACGTGGAAGCGATGACCTCGCCGCGCACGGAGCGCTGCATATCGGTCACCTCCTCGGGACGCTCGTCCACCAGCACGACCATCAGGTAGCACTCGGGGTTGTTCGTGGCGATCGCGTTGGCGATGTCCTGGATGACCGTGGTCTTACCCGCCTTGGGCGGGGACACGATCAGCGCGCGCTGGCCCTTGCCGATCGGCATGATCAGATCGATGATGCGCGTGGTCAGCTTGTTCGGCTGGGTCTCGAGGCGCAGTCGCTGATTCGGGTACAGCGGGGTGAGCTTGTTGAATTCCGGTCGGCGCTTTGCGGATTCGACATCCGAGCCGTTGATGGAATCCAGGCGCACCAGCGGATCGAACTTCTGCCGCTGATTGCTCTGATCACCGTCGCGCGCCGCGCGCACCGCACCGGTGACGGCGTCACCGCGGCGCAGGCCGTTCTTGCGCACCAGGTTCATGGACACGTACACGTCGTTCGGGCCGGCCAGGTAGCCGGAGGTCCGCACGAACGCATAGTTGTCGAGCACGTCGAGAATGCCGGCCACCGGCTGCAGGACGTCGTCCTCGCGGATCTCCAGCTCACGGCTCTCCCGGCTGCCGCCGGCGTCGCCCGCCACGCCGTCGCGGTCACGCCCGCGACGCCGCTCGCGGAAGCGGCGGCCCCGGCGGCCGCGGCCGCCTTCCTCGTCGTCGTCGGCGGCCGCGCGATTGCGATCGCGGTCGTTGTTGCCGCCGCGCGCGGTGCCGTTCTGGTTCTGCTGGTTCTGGCCGCCCGACTGCTGGTTGTTGCGGTCGCGACGACGCTCACCGCCCTCGGAATCCGACTTCTCGGCGGCTTCGGAGTTGGTGGCGGCGGCTTCGCCGGCGTTGCCGGATCCGCCCCGCTGCTCACGGCCACGGCGCTGGCGGCCCCGGCCGCGCTCGCCGCGTTCGCGGCCTTCCTCGCCGCCGTCGGCCCGATTGCCTTCGGCCTCTTCGCGCTTGGCCTCACGCGGCTCGGCGGACTTCTCCGGAGCGGACCCGGTACGCGCGGGCGCCTCGGCCTGCGTGCGGGTCTCCTCGGCCTTCGGGGCCGGGCTCTCGGTCTTCGCGTCGGCGTTCTCGGCCTTCGCGGCAGGGGTCTCGGCCTTGGCGGGAGCGGCCTCGACCACGGCGGACTCGCCCTTGGCCTTGGCGTCGGTGCGCTTGGCGGTCGACTTACCGCTCACCGCGCCGCCACTCACCACGGCCGACTTGGCCGATCCACCCGACTGATTTTCCTTGATGGCGGCGATGAGATCACCCTTACGCATTCCGGAAGTGCCTCGAATACCGAGTTCCCCCGCAAGCGCACGCAATTGCGGCAACAACATTCCAGTCAGCCCCGATCGTGCGATGTCAGTGTGTTCGCTCATCTTCGAAATCTGTCCGGATTCACTATCGCGATCCGAGGAGTTTGAATCACTTTCCACCCCGGGTGTCGCGAGCAGGTCCGTCTCTGTCACGGAAATCCTTTCCTTCCCTCGACCGCCGTGTGCCTGATCGAGGGTTCCTCCTGCAGTCCGGTCTGATGCCGGACTCGGATGCCGTATCGCCTGTCCCGCCGGATCGGTGGGGGTACCTCCGCGTGGGCCTGCCCACCGAGTGAAAAGGCGGGAGAGATCATCCCAGTTGACTGGCTACCCCCAAGTTTCGAGCCTCAAGCCTCGAGCCTGAGCAAGGAGCCTCTGGAGCGATTGCCCTAATGAAGCACCGGCGTCTGACGCGCACGATGTACGGACTCGCTCAGGATAGCTCCCGCCCTTTACATCGGCAAGGCAGGCACGCGGTCAATCCACCAGCACGCCGTCGGCGATGCCGGGTTCGAGAACCCGCAGGCCGTCGGCGATCGCGAGTTCACGCAGTTCCGCAGGGAATTCGCTGGTCCCGAGGGCCAAGACCGTCGGACCGGCGCCCGACACGGTGGCCGCGAGGCCCGCCGCGCGCAACCGTTCGATCCATTTCGTCGTCAGCGGCAGCGCCGAGGCGCGGTAGCCCTGGTGTAGCCGATCCTGGGTGGCGGCCATCAGCAGGTCAGGGCGCTGCGTCAAGGCGACTACCGACAGCGCCGCGCGACTCGCGTTGAAGGCCGCGTCGCCGTGCGGCACGGTCTCGGGCAGCAGGCCGCGGGTGTGCGCGGTGGAGGACCGCTCCTCGGGAATGAGCACGAACGGGCGCAACGACGGGTGCGGATCCAGCCGCACCGCGCGGTATACGCGCTGATGATGCTCGGCGGCGCCGTTGGGCTCGCCCCGATGTTCGGTTTCGGTCCAGGACACCACGATTCCGCCCAGAATGCTGGCGGACGCGTTGTCGGGGTGGCCCTCGAACTCCGAGGCCAGCTGCACCATGACGGCGTCGTCATAGGCCAGTCCGGCATCGAATTTCGCGGCCAGACCGCGGCCGGCGGCCAGACCGCCGACCACCGCCGAGGCGGAGGAGCCCATGCCCCGCGAATGCGGAATCACGTTGTGGCACACCACGTCCAGGCCGTCGGCCCAGACGCCCGCGGCCTGCAGGCCGCGCTCGATGGCCCGCACCACCAGATGCGAAGGGCCCCAGGGCACATCGTCGGCGCCCTCCCCCTCGACCCGGATGTTAAGCCCGGACTCGGTGGTGGACACCGAGATCTCGTCGTACAGCCCCAAAGCGATTCCGAGGGAATCGAAGCCCGGCCCCAGATTGGCACTGGACGCCGGGACCCGCACCGTGACCGAAATTCCGGCGGGCAGGGTGCGAGTCATCACCTGACTGTCGCGCGAATTCAACTCAGGCCAGCTCGAGTTCGCGGGCCACGGCCACGGGGTCGACATGGATGGGCTTGATCTCCGGCATGCCGGCCAGTGCGTTGTCCGGGTCCTTGAGGCCGTTGCCGGTCACGGTGCAGACCACGGTCAGGCCGGCGTCGAGCCAGCCTTCCGCGCGCGCGGCGAGCAGACCCGCGACCGAGGCGGCCGATGCGGGCTCGACGAAAACGCCCTCGGTGGCCGCGACCAGGCGATACGCCGCGAGGATCTCCTCGTCGGTGGCCGCGCGGAACGCGCCGCCGGACTCTTCCTTGGCGGCCACGGCCTGGTTCCAGGACGCGGGCGCGCCGATGCGAATCGCGGTCGCGATCGTCTCGGGATCCTTCACCGGGGCGCCGTTGACCAGCGGCGCGGCGCCGGCGGCCTGCACGCCGAGCATGCGCGGCAGCGAGGTGGTGACCCCGTCCGCGTAGTACTCGTTGTAGCCCTTCCAGTACGCGGTGATGTTTCCCGCGTTGCCGACCGGGAGCACGTGCACGTCCGGAGCCTTGCCGAGCACGTCGGCGATCTCGAAGGCGGCGGTCTTCTGCCCCTCGATCCGGTACGGATTGACCGAGTTCACGAGGCCGACCTCGGGGAATTCCGCGGTCACCTTGCGCGCGAGCTCGAGGCAGTCGTCGAAGTTGCCCTCGACCTGGATGATCTTCGCGCCCAGCATGACCGCCTGGGCCAGCTTGCCCATGGAGATCTTGCCCTGCGGGATCAGGACCGCGCAGGACATGCCGGCCCGGGTGGCGTACGCCGCAGCCGAGGCCGAGGTGTTGCCGGTGGAGGCGCACAGCACGGCCTTCTTACCGCTGGCCTTGGCCTCGGTCATGGCCATGGTCATGCCGCGGTCCTTGAAGGAACCGGTCGGGTTCGCGCCCTCGACCTTGAGGTACACCTCGCAGCCGGTCAGCTCCGACAGGTGCGTGGCGGGCACCAGCGGGGTGCCGCCCTCGAACAGCGTGACGGGCTCCCAGTCGGCGCCCAGCGGGAGCCGATCCCGGTACGCGGCGATCAGACCCGGCCACGGGGTGTGCGTGGCAGCTGTCGTACTCATTCCTCGGTGCCTTCCAATCTCAGAACACTGGTCACGGATGTGACGGAGTCCAGCTCGGCCAACGCGGCCACCGTATCGGCCAGCGCCGACTCCAGCGCGTGGTGGGTCACCACGACCAAGCGGGCGCCGATATCGTGCCCTTCCTGGCGAACCGTCGAAATACTGACCCCGTGCTTGGCGAATTCGCCCGCCACCGCTTCCAGCACACCGGCGCGGTCCGCGACCTGCATGTTCACGTGGTAGCGGGTGGGGGTGTCGCCGACTGCCGCGATCGGCAGCTCAGCATAGACCGATTCGCCGGGCGCGCGGCCACCGTAGAACTTGTTGCGCGCCGCCATCACCAGATCGCCCATGACGGCCGAGGCGGTGGGCGCGCCGCCCGCGCCCTGCCCGTAGAACATCAGGCGGCCGGCGTTCTCGGCCTCCACCACGACCGCGTTGAACGCGCCGCTGACCGAGGCCAGCGGGTGCTTGCGCGGGATGAGCGCCGGATAGACGCGCACCGAGATGGATTCCTTGCCGCTCTCGTTGGTGACGCGCTCGGCCATGGCCAGCAGCTTGACGGTGCAGCCGACGGCGGCGGCGGTCTCGAGATCCTCGGAAGTGATCTTGGAGATGCCCTCGCGGTAGACGTCGGCCGAGGTCACGCGGGTGTGGAAGGCGACCGAGGCGAGGATCGCGGCCTTGGCGGCGGCGTCGTAGCCCTCGACGTCGGCGGTCGGGTCGGCTTCGGCGTAGCCCAGGCGGGTCGCTTCGGCCAGCACGTCGCCGTAGTCCGCGCCGGTCTCGGCCATGGCCGAGAGGATGAAGTTGGTGGTGCCGTTCACGATGCCGACCACCCGGTTCACCCGGTCACCGGACAGCGACTGGATGAGCGGCCGCACGACCGGGATGGCCCCGGCGACCGCGGCTTCGAAGTACAGGTCGGCGCGATTGTTCTCGGCCGCGCCCGAGAGCTCGCCGGTGTAGTCGGCCAGCAGCGCCTTGTTGGCGGTGACGACGGACTTGCCCGCCTCGAGCGCCGACTTGATCAGAGCGCGCGCGGGGTCGATGCCGCCCATGACCTCGACCACGATGTCCACGTCGTCGCGGGCGACGAGCGCCTCGGCGTCGGTGGTGACGAGCTCGGGGGCCAGGCCGCGATCCTTGCTCGCGTCGCGCACGGCCACGCCGCGCAAGACGACGGGGGCGCCTACTCGGTTGGTCAGGTCATCGGCGTGCTCGCGGATGACGCGCACCACCTCCGTGCCGACCGTGCCCATGCCGAGGACGGCGATTCCGATGGGATGATCCGATCCCCAAACATCGCCCTTGGTGCTGGCTACCTCGGTCATGCATTCACCTCCAAGCTGAGTAGGTCCTCCACCGTTTCACGGCGAAGAATCAAGCGCGCCTTGCCGTCTCGCACAGCGACCACGGCGGGACGCGTGAGCAGGTTGTAACGACTCGACATCGAGTAGCAATACGCGCCGGTCGCCGCCACCGCAACCAGATCCCCCGGGCCGACGTCGGCCGGGAGCCAGGTATCACGAATGACGATATCCCCACTCTCGCAATGCTTTCCAACAACACGGGCGACGACCGGGTTGGCGTCGCTGGATCGCGAAACCAAACGGCAGTCATATTCGGCCTGGTAGAGCGCGGGCCGGATGTTGTCGCTCATGCCACCATCGATGCTGACATAGCGACGGCGCAGGCCCGCATCCAGGACCACGTCCTTGGTGGTGCCGACCTCGTACAGGGTGACCGTGCCCGGCCCGGCGATGGCGCGGCCCGGCTCGACCGCGATGGTCGGCACCGGCAGGCCCGCGCGCTCGGCTTCCTCGGCGACGATGCGGCGCAGCTTGGCCGCGAAATCGTCCAGGGCCGGCGGATCGTCGTGCGGAAGGTACGAAATACCAAGGCCGCCACCGAGATCCAGCACGCTGATCTGCGCGGCGCGCTCGACGCCGAACTTGTCGACCGCCTCGCGCAACAGTCCGAGCATGCGCCGGGTGGAGATCTCGAAGCCGTCGATCTCGAAGATCTGCGAGCCGATGTGCGAGTGCAGGCCCACCAGGCGGAGATTGTCGGACTCGAAGACCCGGGCGATGGCCTGCATGGCGTCGCCGCTGGCGATGGAGAAACCGAACTTCTGGTCCTCGTGCGCGGTGGAGATGTACTCGTGGGTGTGCGCCTCGACGCCGACCGTGACGCGCACCAGCACCTCGGCCACCTTGCCGGCCGCCTTGGCGACGGCCTCCAGGCGGTCGATCTCGATCAGCGAGTCCAGCACGATGTGCCCGACCCCGGCGGCGACGGCCGCCTCCAGCTCGGGAACCGATTTGTTGTTGCCGTGCAACGCGATTCGCTCGGCGGGGAAGCCCGCGTGCAGCGCGACGGCGAGTTCGCCGCCGGAGCACACGTCCAGGTGCAGGCCCTCGTCGCGAATCCAGCGCGCGATCTCGCCGGACAGGAACGCCTTGGACGCGTAATGAACTCGCGCACCGGCGCCGAAGGCGCGCACCATGTCGCGGCAGCGCGAACGGAAGTCGTCCTCGTCGATGACGAACAGCGGGGTCGCGAACTCCGCGGCCAGCTCGTGCACCGGCACGCCGGCCAGCCGGACCACGCCGTCCTCGTCACGGGAAGCGTTGCGGGGCCAGACATTCGCGGGCAGTTCGATCATCTGCCGCGGATGTTCGGGCCGCTCGGGCAGATTCGGCGCGGGCGGGATGTCCGCGTGACGGGGACCGGCGGGATGGGCACTCATTACATACGCTCCGGAGCACTGACGCCTAGCAGGCCGAGGCCGTTGGCGAGAACCTGACGGGTGGCTTTGACCAGCTCGAGGCGGGCCGCGTTACGGGCACTGACGGGCTCGTCTCCCAGCGGGAGCACGCGCATGTCCTTGTCCGACTGGAAGGGGTGGTACGCGCCGGCGAGTTCCTCCAGGTAGCGCACCACCCGGTGCGGCTCGCGCACCTCGGCGGCGGTGGCCAGCACCCGGGGGTATTCGCCGAGGGTGCGAATGAGCTCGCCCTCGCGATCGGCGGTCATCAGCGCGAAATCCGGTGCGACCGAGTCGAAGTCGAAGGACGCGGCATTGCCGATGATGTTGTTCGTGCGGGCGTGCGCGTACTGCACGTAGTAGAGCGGATTCTCGTTGTCGGCCTTGGTCCACAGGTCCAGGTCGATGTCGATGCTGGAGTTGACCGAGGAGCGCACCAGCGAGTACCGCGCGGCGTCCACGCCGATCGCCTCGACCAGATCGTCGAGGGTGATCACGGTGCCCGCGCGCTTGGACATCTTCACCGACGCGCCGTCCTTGACCAGATTCACCATCTGGCCGATGAGGACCTCGACGGTGTTCGGGTCGTCGCCGAACGCGGCCGCGGCGGCCTTGAGCCTGCCGATGTAGCCGTGGTGATCGGCGCCGAGCATGTAGATGCACAGGTCGAATCCGCGCGAGCGCTTGTTCTGGAAATACGCGATATCGCCGCCGATATAGGCGGAATTGCCGTCGCTCTTGATGACGACACGATCCTTGTCGTCACCGTATTCGGTGGAGGCTATCCACCACGCGCCGTCCTTCTCGTACAGATTGCCCGAGCCCTTGAGGGTGTCCAGGGCCTGCTCGACCGCACCGGAGGCGAACAGCGCGCTCTCGTTGAAATAGACGTCGAAATCCACGCCGAAGTCGTGCAGGTCCTGCTTGATCTGCGCGAACATGAGCTCGACGCCTTCGCGGCGGAACAGTTCGTGCCGTTCGTCCTCGGGCAGGTTCGGCGCGTCGGGGTGCGCGGCCACGACGGTGGCGGCGATGTCGCCGATGTACGCGCCGCCGTAGCCGTCCTCGGGGGTCGGCTGTCCGGTGGCCGCGGCCACCAGCGACTTGGCGAAGCGATCGATCTGCGCGCCGTGGTCGTTGAAGTAGTACTCCCGGGTCACCGCCGCGCCCTGCGCGGACAGGATCCGGCCCAGCGCGTCGCCGACCGCGGCCCAGCGGGTGCCGCCCAGATGGATGGGCCCGGTCGGGTTGGCGGAGACGAATTCGAGGTTGATCTTCTGTCCGCCGAGCGCGTCCGCGGTGCCGTACTTCGCCCCCGCGGTGAGAATTTTCTCGATGATCGCGCCCTGGGCCGCCTTCGCCAGGCGAATGTTCAGGAACCCAGGGCCCGCGACCTCGGCGACCTCGATGCCCTCGGCCTGGCCGAGCGCCTCGGCCAGCAGCGTGGCGAAATCGCGGGGGTTGATTCCCGCCTTCTTGCCTACCTGCATGGCCACATTCGTGGCATAGTCACCGTGCTCGGGGTTGCGGGGACGCTCCACCTTGACCTCGTCGGGCAGGACCGCAGGGTCGGATCCACGTTCGACAAGTACCTTCGCAGCGGTTGCGCGAAGGAGATCTGCAAGGTCAGCTGGAGTCACGAGTAACTATCCTATGGTCTGAGCAGGTGAACGCCGCGAGCGGGCACCTACCGGGCAGGCGCCCAGCAAACGATGCGGCCGCATCGTTTGATTGTCCGACACGTCGAAGAGAGCACAACGAGCTATGCCGAGCAGGACCAGTGCCAAGTCGGCCAAGGCCGTGAAGGCCGCGGGCAAATCCTCGCGTTCCGGCCGCAAGGGCGGGAACGGAAAGCTGCCCAGCAACCGAACCATTCCCTGGATGACGATCGCCGCCGTGGTGGTGGTGCTGGGTCTCGTCGGCGGTATCGCCGCGTTCCTGGTGCCCAAGTACCACGCCCGCGAGGAGCTCAAGAACCCGTCGGCGTACATCGACG
Organism: Nocardia sp. NPDC057668; assembly: GCF_042799795.1. Lineage (NCBI taxonomy): Bacteria > Bacillati > Actinomycetota > Actinomycetes > Mycobacteriales > Nocardiaceae > Nocardia > Nocardia sp. NPDC057668. The sequence goes on from NZ_JBHVIC010000005.1 coordinate 27,180, forward strand.
GCATCGTCAAGAAGGACTATCCGGCGGGTCTGCACGTGGCGGCCACCCAACGGGTGGCCTACGACCAGTCGCCGGCCTTCGGCGGCCCGCACGACGGTTCGTGGGCGAACTGCATGGGCACGGTGTACGCCAAGGCGATTCGCACCGAGAACGCCGTGCACTCGCTCGAGCACGGCGCGGTCTGGGTCACCTACAACCCGGACAAGGTCGATTCGGCGGCCGTCGAGACCTTGAAGAAGAAGGTCGAGGGCAAGCCGTACTCGCTCATGTCGCCGTACCCGGGCCTGGATTCGCCGATCGCGCTGCTGGCGTGGGGTCATCAGCTGAAGCTGGACTCGGCCGACGATTCGCGGGTGGATCAGTTCATCAAGGATCTGCGCCTGAACGAGAACACCTACCCCGAGGTCGGTGCGAGCTGCGCGAACCCGACGTTCGACACCGAGAATCCGCCGGCGTTCGACCCGAGCGCGCCCGGCCCCGACGCGGTGCCGATGGACGGTAAGGGCCTGACCCAGGATCCGACCGAGCTCGGTGGCGGCGGCGCGAGCCCGTTCGGCAACGGCCTGTCCGGCATTCCGGGACTGGAGACGGTCCCGGGCCTCGAGAACATGCCCGGTGGCGTGCCCGCGATTCCCGCGCCCACCGACGGCCCGACCCAGCCCGCCGAGCCGGTCGAACCGGCTCCGGCGCAGTAATGCCGCCGCCCTTGCTCGCACACGAGGACTCCGGCGACCACGAACCGACGGCTCCCCTGCGGGAGCCGGCCCGGAACCAGCGGCCCGCGCTGCTGGTGCTCGGGGTGATCGCGGTCGTGCTGCTGGGGTTCGCGGCGGGACTGCTGGTGGGAAACCGGGACACCGCCGCGGCCGCGGGATCGGTGGATATCGGTTTCAGCCAGGACATGTCGGTGCATCACGGGCAGGCGGTGGAGATGTCCGCCATCGCGCTGGCCGGTTCCGATGATCCGGCGATCAAGCGACTGGCCTACGACATTCTCACCACGCAGCAGAATCAGGCCGGGCGCATGCAGGCGTGGCTGTCGCTGTGGGGCGAGCCGCTGCTGCCGGCGGACGGCTACATGGGCTGGATGAGCGAGGCGAGTTCGCATCACGGTGGCGGGCAGCACACGGGCTCGGTCCCGTCCATGCCCGGCATGGCCTCGGATCAGGAACTCGCGACCCTGCGCACGGCCACCGGCCCGGCGCTGGACAAGCTGTTCCTGCAACTGATGCTGCGCCACCACCAGGGCGGCATGCCGATGATCGAGTACGCCGCCCAGCGCGCGGACACCGATCAGGTGCGGAACCTGGCGGGCACCATGGCGAAAACCCAAGCCAGCGAATCGCAATTGATGACCCAGATGCTCGCCGAGCGCGGCGCGACCCCGCTCCCGATGAACTGACGCGCACGCAAGACGCCGGCCGGGCGCGCAAAACGCCCGGTCCGAAAAGCTTTTTGGCCCAGCGCACCCGATGCGCTACGCTTTCGGAGCCCGCTTGGAAGCTCGAAGGTCCAGGAGGGTCTACCCCGCCCTCGTAGCTCAGGGGATAGAGCGTCTGCCTCCGGAGCAGAAGGCCGCAGGTTCGATTCCTGCCGAGGGCACCGGATGGTAAGGCCCCGATCATGTTTCATGATCGGGGCCTTACTCGTTTCCGGGGGTGGGGCCACCGCCCGGGACACACACCCGCCGGTGTCACCACGAGGACGTTTCATTGCGGCTCGCGGGACCGACAGAGCGGTATGTTTCTGGACATGTCGGACATCGAGGCGGTGCGTGCGCAGCGGTCCACGCGGCCGTCGCCGCGCCGGCGGTCCGGGTTCGTCACCGCGACCGCGCTGGCGGCGGCGATCGTGAGCTCGCCGGTCTCGGCCCGGCCCGCGGCCGCGACCCCGGTGGTGGACGACTCCCCCGACCTCTCGTTCTATTCCGCGCCGGACGACCGGATTCCCGGGCCGCCCGGTTCGATCATCCAGATCCGGGCCGTCATCGGCGATCCCGCGCTGCCGAACGCGCGAAACTATCTGCTGCTGTACCGATCCGTCGATATGCACGGCATGCCGGTGGCCGTCTCGGGCACCGTGTCGGTGCCGCAGGGCAGCCCGCCGCCGGGCGGGTGGCCGCTCATCTCCTGGGCGCACGGCACCACGGGCGTGGCCGATGTCTGCGCGCCGTCGCTGGACTCCTCGGAGCTGTATCCCGCGCACGACTACACCGCGCTGGTGCGCCGGGTGCAGGCGCGCTGGATCGCCGCGGGGTACGCGGTCGCGCAGACCGACTATCAGGGGCTGGGCACCCCGGGCCCGCACGGCTATCTCATCGGGACCGCCGAGCAGCGCGCGGTGACCGATATGGCGCGCGCCGCACGCGAACTCGAACCCGAGATCGGCAAACGCTGGGTGGCCATGGGTCATTCGCAGGGCGGGCAGGCCGCGATCTTCGCCAACGCCCAGGCGCAGGAGTGGGCGCCGGAGTTGCGCCTGCTGGGCGCGGTCGCACTGGCCCCGGCCTCACACCAGGGCGTGGGGCTGCAGGCGGCACAGCTGGCGACGGTGGCCGGGATTCCCAGCGCGGGCGCTTCGCTCGCGGGCGAGTCGACGGCGTTCCTGCCCTTGATCATTCGCGGCGCGCAGACCGTCGCCGACATCGACCCGGGCAGATTCCTGACCGCCCACACCACGGCGATGGTCTCGCTCGCGGACGCCAGTTGCATCGGCGGGCTACGCGGCCCGCAGGCGTGGGGCGGCCTGGCCATGAACGAGGTCTTCGATAGCGAGGGCGATATGAGCGCGCTGACCCGCGTGCTCGATGAGAACGATCCCAGCGCACTGACTTTCACCCGGCCGCTGCTGGTGCTGCAGGGCCGCGACGACACCGTGGTGCCGGCGGTCGCGACCGATTCCCTGGTGGCGAAACAGCGCCTGGCGGGACAGCCGGTGCAGTATCGCGGCTACGCGGGCGCGGATCATCGCGCCGTGCTGGAGGCGTCCTACGACGACGCGCTGCTGTGGGTGAACGCGCGCTTCGCGGACTGAATCCCGGCCGGCCGCAATCGATACAGCAGCAACAGGCCCGCCGCGCAGCCGAGGCTGATGGCCAGCGCCGTCCAGCCGGGCGTCGCCGAGACCGCGCCCGTCGGATCCCGATACCAACGCGGCGAATAGGCGATGCGCCCGAAACTGCTGCCGCGCAACGCGATCACCAGACACGGCACCACCAGCGCGCTCAAGGCCACCACCATGCTGGTCGGCGCGACCGGGGCGGGCCCGGCGAAGGCGTAGCCCATGAGCAGGCCGAGCGCGGTGATGCCGACGATGGGGATGACCGCGTCCGAGTGCGCGTGATCCGCCGTCAGCGCGGCGAACAGGGCCAGCAGTCCGGTCCCGGCGAAGGCCGGCCACGGGGAAAACCCGCGCCTGCCGAGGTAGAACCCGAGCAGCACGCCGCCGATCTGCATCAGCGCGCTCCAGTCCGGCCGCGGCACCGTGAAGATGGCGCTGCCGGAGTTGGTGACCGCGACCGCCAGCAGCACGTAGCGGCCGTCCCGCCCGGGCAGCAGCAGCGCGGCGAGCAGGGCCGCGACCAGGGTGACCGCCGCCGCGAGGACGATATTCGGCACAGTGCCGGGTCCGCGCACGAACCACTCGGTGGACAGTGCGGTGGCCATCACCAGCACCAGTGCGGCCAGGATCGGGGCGATGGGCAGGTCGGCGGTCTCGGTCTCGGCGTCGTCGGCCGGACGCTGCACGCTCACCCCGGCCGCCAGCGCCACGACCGCGATCAGCAGGAGCCAGACCGGCGGGGTGCCGACCGAGAGCCACTCGGTGAAGGTGGGTTCGCCACCGGACTCGGGCAGCGAGGTGAGGTCGCCGAACAGAATCGCGCCCAGCGCGCCGACGAGGAAGGCCGTCGAGGTGATCCGCCGGCCGCACACGGCCACCCCGAGCGTGCCGAGCAGCAGCCCGCCGAAGATCGAGTCGATGTAGTTGACGGTGATGAGGGTGCCGGTGAACGAGGAATTCAGATTCCACAGGTGATCGGCGAGCAGGATCGTCGCCGAGCCCAGGGACATGAGCCAGGCCGCCCGCCGGCCCAGGGCCACCGCGAGCGCGGCCGCCACCACCGCGAAAATGGCCCCGGCCGCGGCGGCACGGGGCATGTTCAGCACCAGCATGTCCAGTTCGAGGGGGCCGCCGTCGTCGGACCACGCGAGATCGAGCGGGGCCATGAGCAACAAACCGGCGACTATCGCGCCGAGAAAGGCGGACGCGACCTCGGCTAGACCTGCAAATCGGCGTAGATCAGGCACGACCGCCATATCCATCGGATACTCCAACGCAGACTTCGCGCCCATATCGTCACCTCTCATCGGTGATGCGACGCTTATCGCGCTACAGCATTTCGAGCAGCTAACTGGTCTCGAGGTTAACAGCCGGTGCCCATACCGGAGAGGGCGAGTGAAATTGCCCACACCTATCGAGAGTGCCGCTGCGCTGCGAAAACACGGAAGAACCGACCGGCGCACCGAGGCGGACGTCACGGTCGGTGACACATGGGGGCCGTGCTTCGCGCGTCGTCGCCGACGCGCGATTCAGGCGCAGCGGTAGCGGAAGGTCGCGATCGCGGTGATGCCGGGGACCACGCTCACCTGCTGAACCGGGTCGCCGTCGACCGCGCAGCCGGACAGGTCGCCCGCCCGGACCCGGTAGCACCCCGCGCCCGCCGGAACGGTGGCCGCGCCGGTGGCATCGGTGGTGACGGCGGGCAGGGCGGGACCGCCCGCGCACGGGGTGATGTCGGCGGTGACGCCCGCGATCGGGAACTGTTCGGGGCCGTACACCGCGCGCACCTGCACGCCGGTGTCCACGGCGGGTGGCTGCGCGGCGGCGAGCGGAGCGGCCGCCAGCGAAGCGGCACAGACGGCGAGAACGAACAGCGTGCGGCGCACGGGCACTCCTTCGGATCGAGCCGGGCGAATTCGCCCTCGCGCCAATATATGTGGCGGCGGCCCTGAGGCGGTGCGGCACACGCGTTCCGGGGGCCGGTGCCCACTCGCGCGGATCCCGCCGGGCCACAACCGTTGTGGCGTAAGGTGCGGGCAGTTCATGCCAGGACGATCGAAGGAACCCGATGACCCTGCCGCCCGGCGGACAACCGCATGCCCCCGCCCAGGACGCCGAGCGCTCCACCGGAACCGGGAACGGCGGGCGCAGACCACTGCTCATCGGCCTGCTGGTGGCCGCGGTCGTGGTGGTGGGCGGCGGTGTCGCCGCGACGCTGGCGCTGACCGGGAAGTCCGATCCCTCCGCCGCCGAGCAGATCGATTCCGCGATTCGCGACTTCTACGGCACCCTGTCCGCGGAGGGCCCGTCGGTGGCGGTCGAGAAGGCGTGCGCCGCCGATCGCGCCGAGTTCGCCGCGCTGCCCGACGCGCAGAAGGTCGCCGCCGATCGCGGCAGGTTCACGATTCGCATCGTCGGTGTCGCCGATATCGCGATCGCCGCGGAAACCGCGACCGCGCAGATGACCGGCGCGCTCGCGCTGGCCGGCGCCGAGGACAAGACCACCACCGCCACCGAGCATCTGCGCCTGGAATCGGGCTCCTGGAAGGTCTGCTCCGCGGACGGCAAGTAGCGGGCCGAAGGCGAACCCGCACAGCCGAATCAGGCCCCCACGGCGAACCGTGGGGGCCTGATCTCTCCAGAGCGAGCGGCGGGAGTCGAACCCGCGTATACGGCTTTGCAGACCGCTACCTGGCCACTCGGTCACACCCGCATCGTCATCAATAATGACCTGCGCCAATGTGATTGCCCAGGGTTGCGATCACCGTGATTTCAACGCGCTCACGGCGCGGGCGGCGGCTCCGGCGCGGGCGGCGGGGGCACCTCGGGACCCGGCGGGGGCGGCGGCGCGTCCGGGGCGGGCTCGGGCGCCGGGGGCGGAGGCGGCGGGGCCACGGTCGTGGTGGGCAGCGTGGTCGCCGATTCGGCGATCGCGTCCGGACCCGGGGGGTTGGCATCCGCGCGCGGCGGGGCGACCGGGTCGATGCTCGGGTTGGAACAGGTCGCGCCCGGTTCGGGATGGGTGAAGTCGTTGACCCGCAGCGCGGTGATGAAGTGCTCGATGCGCTCGTCGTGCGGATCGGCGAGTTTGAGCTGATGGCCCCAGGACTGCAGCGAGATGGGGGTGGTCAGACCCGGGTACGGCGACATGAACATGTAGGGCTTGTTCACGACCAGGGTCTTGAGCACCGCCTGCCCGGTGGAGTCGAGGGTCTCCGGGTTGTAGGTGATCCACACCGCGCCGTGTTCGAGCGAGTGCACCGCGTTCTCGTTGCGCACCGCGACCGCGTACTCGACACCCGTGCACGGCAGCCAGGAGCTGTCGTGCGGGCCGCCGAAGGGCGGGGACTGGGTGTAGGCCACCCGTTGCTGCCCGGTCACGTGCAATCCGGCCGGGTAGTCCTTGCGCACGATGCCCGGGATCCGCTCGGAAGGATCCCGGTCGCCCTTGGTCGGGGCGAATTCGCTTGCGCCCGCTGCGATGTCGTCTTCCGCGGCGGCCGATCGCTGCAGCGACCAGACGATGACGCCCACCGATAGCAGCAGGGTCGCCGCGGCCAGCCCGAGGATCTGGGTGCGTCGATTGCGCTGAGGTGGCTGGGAGTTGGGGAAGGGCACCATGTAGGGACCCGGTGCGGAGTCGGATTGCGGGTCGGACGGGTTGATCACGTACTGCCTCCTGTTCGCGCGCAACAGTACGACACCGGATCGGGCTCGGTGCGGCGGAGTTTGCCCGGATCGCGTGCGATGATCGATGTCATGTCTCGGCCACGTCCCCTGCCACTGGATCCGATCGAGGAGGCACACCGCCAGTGGACCGAACACGGCTGGGGTGAGGTCGCCGACGGGATGGCCGCGGTCACCTCGCTCGTGCGCGCGCAGCAGATCGTGATGGCCCGGGTCGACGAGGCGCTCAAACCGTCGGGGCTGACCTTCTCGCGCTACGAGCTACTCATGCTGCTGGGGTTCAGCAAAACGGGCGCGCTGCCGATGGCGGTGGCCAGCGCGCGCCTGCAGGTGCACCCCACCAGCGTCACTAATACGGTCGACCGACTCGAAGCGGCGGGCCTGGTGAAGCGGGTGCCGCACCCGAGTGACCGGCGGGCGACGCTCATCGAGATAACCGATGCCGGAAGGGAATTGGTAGCCAAGGCCACCACCCAGCTGAACCGGCAGGTCTTCGCCAGCACGGGCCTGGCGCCGGATCGTTTACAGCTGCTGCTGCAATTGCTGGCCGAATTCCGGCAGACCGCGGGTGACTTCGACAGCGGTGGCTCGCCCACCCGGTGGGCCGGGCAGTAACCCTCCAGCATCCGAGCAGCCAATTTCCTGCGTCATAGTCTTGGAATCGGGACGCAAAGGGTTCACCATGGAGGCCATGGTGCTGGTCCTCGGGGTGTCCGCCGGCGCGGCCGGTGCGCGCGCCATGCTGACCCATTCCGATCAGCCCCATCTGCCACCCATCGATCGGTGCGAGGTCGATCGCCGTGCGGGCGGCGCCCTGGAGGAGGGCGTCTTCGAAGCCATTCGCCTCATGCGCAAATCCGCGGCCCGGCGCGACGAGTTCATCACCGGCATCGCGGTGACCTGCCGCTGTTCCGCGCACGCCGAGGCGGTGCGCACCACCGCGGGCCGCAATCGCCTGACCGTCATCGACGAACCGGTCGCGCAGCTGCGGTATCTGCGCTTCACCGGCAGGCTGCCCACCGAGGGCTCGATCCTGCTCTACGACCTGGGCGCTTCGGGGCTGACCCTGACCCAGATCGACTGTCGCACCGACGCGATCCTGGCCACCAAACGCAGTCCGGTGCTCAGCGGCGACGGGCACGACGCCCTGTTGCGGTGGCAGCTGGTGCGCAGCGGCGTCACCGTGGATCTGGGGACCAGTCGCCGCTACAAGGAGGCGCTGGCGGGCGAGCGGGTCATCACGGTCCAGGATCCGGTGACCGGGCAGCGCGCGGTGCTGACCCGCAGCGATTTCGCGGATCTGGTGTCGGCGGGCGTTCACCATTCGGCCTCGTTCGTGCGGCAGATGGTCGAGGAGACCGGCGTGCATCCGACCGGGCTGGCGCTGCTCGGCGGCTGCTCGCGCAGCCGGAGCATTCGCGACGGCCTCGAGCAGCAGCTGGACCTGCCCCTCATCTACGACCCCGAGCCCGAGTTCGTCTCCACCCGCGGCGCGGTGCTGCTGGCCGCCGAGCGCCCCTCGGCCCGGCGCGTGCGCAGCGTCCGATTCAACCCCGTGCCCGCGCTGCGCGCTCAGGTCGAGGCTCCGGTGTCCCGGCGCAAGCTGGTGGCCGCCATCGCCGTCACGGCCACGCTGGGGGGCACCATCGCGGGCGCCCTGGCGCTGGACCGGGCGGGCGAGCAGCAGGACAAGCCGCCGACGGTGGAGGTGGTCGGCCCGCCCAAACACGGCTGAGCCGACCGAAATACCCGATTCGCACGAATTAGCCTGTCCAGCAGGCTTTACGGCCGGTGGCCGATTTCCGGACGGGAGTTCCGCAGACACGAACGTCCCGCCATCCGAGCCGGATGACGGGACGCTTGTGGGGTTTTCGAGCCTACTTGTGACCGAAGTTGGCGGGCCGCTTCTCGACGAAGGCGTTCATGCCTTCCTTCTGATCCTCGGTGGCGAAGAGCGAGTGGAAGACGCGACGTTCGAAGCGCAGGCCCTCGCCGAGGGTGGTCTCGAAGGAGCGGTTCACCGCCTCCTTCGCGATCATGACCGACGGAAGACCCATGCCCGCAATGGTTTCGGCGACCTCGAGGGCGGTGGCGACCAGGTCGGCGGCGGGCACGATGCGCGAGACCAGGCCCGCGCGCTCGGCCTCCTCGGCGTCCATGTTGCGGCCGGTGAGGATGAGGTCCATGGCCTTGGCCTTGCCGACGGCGCGGGTCAGGCGCTGCGAGCCGCCCATGCCGGGGATGACGCCGAGCTTGATCTCGGGCTGCCCGAACTTGGCGGTGTCGGCCGCGAGCAGCAGATCGCACATCATGGCCAGTTCGCAGCCGCCGCCCAGCGCGTAGCCGGCGACCGCGGCGATGATCGGCTTGCGGAACGCGGCGAGGCGATCCCAGCCCGCGAAGTGGTCGGTCAGGAACATGTCCATGTAGGACTTGCTCTGCATCTCCTTGATGTCCGCGCCCGCCGCGAAGGCGCGCTCGGACCCGGTGAGCACGACCGCACCGATCTCGTTGTCGTTCTCGAGCTCGTCGAGAGCGGCCGAGATGTCGGCCAGGACCTGCGAGTTCAGCGCGTTGAGGGCCTTCGGCCGATTGAGCGTGATGAGCGCGACGCGCCCCTTGCGCTCGAGCAGAATGGTCTCGAAGTCACTCACGCGTTGTCTCCTCCAGATCGCTTACGGATATCGGTGACGATAGCCGAGAAATCCTTGCCCGCTTCGTCCTGGTTGAAGCGGTTGTAGATCTCGGCGGCCAGCAAACCGATCTGTCCGTCGACACCGTTGGCCTGCAACGCGTTCGCCGCCAGACCCAGGTCCTTGGTCATGAGCGCGGTCGCGAAACCCGGCTTGTAGTCGTTGTTCGCCGGGCTCGTCGGCACCGGACCGGGCACCGGGCAGTACGAGGTCAGCGCCCAGGACTGTCCCGAGGCGGTGGAGACCACGTCGAAGAACTTCTCGTTGGTCAGGCCGAGCTTCTCCCCCAGCACGATGGCCTCGGACAGCCCGATCATGGAGATGCCCAGGATCATGTTGTTGCAGACCTTGGCGGCCTGGCCGACGCCCGCGCCGCCGCAGTGCACGACCTTGCCGCCCATGACCTCCAGCAGCGGCAGGGCGGTGGCGAAATCGGCTTCGGCGCCGCCCACCATGAAGGTGAGGGTGCCCGCCGCCGCGCCCGCGACGCCGCCGGAGACGGGTGCGTCCAGCGCACGGTGACCCGCGGCCACCGCGAGTTCGGCCGCGGCCTTGGCGTCGTCGACGTCGATGGTGGAGCAGTCCACGAAGAGCGTGCCCGGCTTCGCGGCCGCCAGCACGTCGCCGTAGAGGTCGAGCACGATGCGCCCGTTGGGCAGCATGGTGATCACGACGTCCGACTCCGCCACGGCCGCGGCGGGTGTGGCGACGACGCTCGCGCCGTCGGTGCGCGCCTGGTCCTGCGCGGCGGGCACGGGGTCGTAGGCCAGGACCTCGTATCCGGCCTTGACCAGGTTGGCGGCCATCGGGCCGCCCATGTGGCCCAGTCCCAGGAATCCGACCTTGGTGTTCTCAGTGCTCACGCTTGTTCCTTCGTTGCGGCCGAACCCAATTCGCGATCCCCGAGCGCACCGAAGTACGCGTCCACCGCGGCGGCGGTGACCTCGGCCAGGGTCGCGGGCGACCACTGCGGATTGCGATCCTTGTCGATGACCTGGGCGCGGATGCCCTCCACCAGGTCGTGGGTGCTCAGCGCGGCGGCCGAGACCCGGTACTCCTGATCGAGCACCTCTTCGAGATTCGCGGCGGTGCGGGCGCTGCGCAGCGAGCGCAGCGTGACCTTCAGCGCCACGGGCGATTTGGCGAGCACGTCCACGGCGGCCTTGGCCGCTTCCGGCGCGTCCGAGGCGCGCAGGCGCTCGACGATCTCCTCCACGGTGTCCGCCGAATAGCAGGCGTCGATCCATTCCCGCTGGGCCACGAACTCCGAAACCGGGGCCGGCTGCGCGAATTTCGCGATGGCCACGTCCACGTCGTTGGTGTGCAGCGCCTCCAACAGGGCCGGAATGTGCTCGGACGGCACGAAGTAGTCGGCGAAACCGGCCGCCACCGCGTCCCCGGCGCTCATGCGCGCGGTGGTGAGCGCGATGTGCGTGCCGATCTCGCCGGGCGCGCGCGAGAGCAGGTAGGTGCCGCCCACGTCGGGAACGAACCCGATGCCGGTCTCGGGCATGCCGACCATGGAGCGTTCGGTCACGACCCGGTGGCTGGCGTGCCCGGACAGGCCCACGCCGCCGCCCATGACGATGCCGTCCATGATGGCGACGTACGGCTTCGGGTAGGCGCCGATCAGGGCGTTGAGGATGTACTCGTCACGCCAGAACCGGCCGCTGGGCGAATCGGCGGCGACGTAAGCCGAATCGCCTTCGGCCACAGCGTGCTTCGCGTCGTTGTGGATGGCGACGATGTCCCCGCCCGCACACAGCCCGCGCTCGCCCGCACCGGTGAGCACCACGGTGCGCACCTCGTCGTCGGCCGCCCAGGCCCGCAGCGCGTCCAGAATGATCAGCGCCATCGAATGATTGAGGGCGTTGATGGCGCGCGGCCGATTCAGCGTGATCAGGCCGAGCCCGTCGCGCTTGTCGATGAGCACCTCGGCCTCGGGTGTTCCCACTGTTTCGCTCATGCCGCTCCTACCACCGAGCGGGCGACTACCACCCGCATGATCTCGTTCGTGCCCTCCAGGATCTGATGCACCCGCAGGTCGCGGACGATCTTCTCGATCCCGTATTCGGCCAGGTAACCGTAGCCACCGTGCAGTTGCAGGGCCTTGTTGGCCACGTCGAATCCGGCGTCGGTGGCGAACCGTTTCGCCATCGCGCAGAGCTCGACCTTGTCTGGCGCGCCGGCGTCCAAAGCGGCCGCGGCCCGCCACAGCAGGGTGCGCGCGGCCTCGAGGGAGGTGCGCATGTCGGCCAGGTCGAATTGCAGGGCCGTGTTGTCCAGCAGCCGCGCGCCGAAGGCCTTGCGCTGGGCCATGTAGCCGACGGTCCGGTCCAGGGCGAACTGCGCGCCGCCGAGCGAGCAGGCCGCGATGTTGAGCCGCCCGCCGTTGAGCCCGTTCATGGCGATGCGGAAGCCGTTGCCTTCCGCGCCGAGCAGATTGGCCGCGGGCACCCGGGCCTCGTCCATGATGACCGCGCGGGTGGGCTGGGCGTTCCATCCCATCTTCTTCTCGTTCGCGCCGAAGGACAGCCCGGGGGTGTCGGCGGGCACGATGAACGCCGAGATCCCGCGTGCGCCTTCGTCTCCGGTGCGCGCCATGATCACGTACACATCGGTGCTGCCCGCGCCGGAGATGAATTGCTTGACGCCGGTGAGCAGGTAGTCGTCACCGTCGCGAACGGCCCTGGTGCTCAGGGCCGCCGCGTCCGAGCCGACACCGGGTTCGGTGAGCGCGTAGCTGGCCAGCAGATCCATGGAGGTCAGGCCCGGCAGCCACCGATTGCGCTGCGCCTCATCGCCGTAACTGTCGATCATCCACGCCGCCATGTTGTGGATGGAGATGTAGGCGGCGATGGCGGGGCAGCCGGTGGACAGCGCCTCGAAGATCCGCACGGCGTCCAGCCGGCGCAGCTCCGAGCCGCCCACGTCCTCGCGGACGTAGATGCCGCCCAGGCCGAGCTGCCCGGCCTTGCGCAGCACGTCGATCGGGAAGTGCTTGCGCTCATCCCAATCCAGCGCGTCGGGGGCGAGCAGCTCGTCGGCAAAGGCGCGGGCGGTCTGCACGATCGCCTGTTCGTCTTCGTCGAGTGTGAACATCGATCAGTCCATGGTCGGGATGACGAACGCGTTGGACTCCTTGAGACCGGAGGGCCAGCGCTGGGTGACGGTCTTGGTCTTGGTGTAGAAGCGGATCGAGTCCGGGCCGTGCTGGTTCAGATCGCCGAAGCCGGAACGCTTCCAGCCGCCGAAGGTGTGGTACGCGATCGGCACCGGGATCGGGACATTGATGCCGACCATGCCGACCTGCACGCGGGCGGCGAAGTCGCGGGCGGTGTCACCGTCGCGGGTGAAGATGGCGACGCCGTTGCCGTACTCGTGCTCGTTCGGAAGCCGCAGGGCCTCTTCGTAATCCTTGGCGCGCACGATGGTGACGACCGGGCCGAAGATCTCTTCCTTGTAGATGCGCATGTTCTCGGTGACATGGTCGAAGAGCGTTGCCCCGGCGAAGAATCCGTCCTCGCCGCCTTCGACCACCAGGCCGCGGCCGTCGATGACGAGTTCCGCGCCCTCGTCGACGCCGATCTGCACGTAGTTGTTCACCCGATCCACGCCGTCCTGGCCGACGAGCGGGCCGAAGTCCGCGCCCGGGTCGTCGGAGGCGCCCACGTTGAGCTTCTCCACGCGCTCGATGAGCTTGGCGCGCAGGCGATCCGCGGTCTCCTCGCCGACCGGCACCGCGACCGAGATGGCCATGCAGCGCTCACCGGCCGAGCCGTAGCCCGCACCGACCAGCTGATCGGCGACGTCGTCGAGATCGGCGTCCGGCATGACGATGGCGTGGTTCTTCGCGCCGCCGAAGCACTGGGCGCGCTTGCCGTTCGCGGTGGCTGTCTCGTAGATGTACTGCGCGATCGGGGTGGAGCCGACGAAGCCGACGGCCTTGATCCGCTCGTCGTGCAGGATGGTGTCGACGGCTTCCTTGTCGCCGTTGACCACGTTGAACACGCCCGCGGGCAGCCCGGCCTCGAGGAAGAGCTCGGCGAAGCGCAGCGGCACCGACGGGTCGCGCTCGGAGGGCTTGAGCACGAAGGCGTTTCCGCACGCGAGCGCGGGTCCGGCCTTCCACAGCGGAATCATGGCCGGGAAGTTGAAGGGCGTGATGCCCGCGACCACGCCGAGCGGCTGGCGCATGGAGTAGACGTCGATGCCGGTGCCGGCGCTCTCGGTGTATTCGCCCTTGAGCAGATGCGGTATGCCGGTGGCGAATTCGATGACCTCGAGCCCGCGCTGGATATCGCCCTTGGCATCCGGGATGGTCTTGCCGTGCTCGCTGGACAGCAGCGCGGCGAGCGAATCCATCTCGTCCTGGACCAGGGTCAGGAACTTCATCAGCACGCGGGCGCGCTTCTGCGGATTGAACGCGGCCCACTCGCGCTGCGCTTCGGCGGCGTTGGCGATGACGGCCTCGACCTCGGCCTTGCTCGCCAGCGGCACGCGCGCCTGCACCTGGCCGGTGCTGGGGTTGAACACGTCCTTGAAGTTGCCGGAGGCGCCGGGGACGTGCTGTCCGCCGATGAAGTGGGTGAGTTCGCGAACCATGCCAGTCCTGTCTCGAATCGCCGCCGTCGCATGGCCGAGGGCCGATGCCGGCGCCGCACGCGAATCGCGCGGTGCTAGGCCACCATATAGTTGGACATCCAAGTATTTCCAGAGTGTTTGCTGTGTCGGATATCACCTGGACTTTGCTTTGACGTCCTACTATTGGGTTATCAACGGTACGAGCCGCCGGGCCGCGCGCCCACGGTCGTCGAGGCGGAGGAATCCATGCCCGATCTGCACGTTCCCGTGAACCCGGTCCGGTTCGTGACCTCGGCGGCGCTCTTCGACGGGCATGACGCGGCCATCAACATCATGCGGCGGATCCTGCAATCGCAGGGCGCCGAAGTCGTGCACCTCGGGCACAACCGTTCGGTACTCGACGTCGTGGACGCCGCGGTCAGCGAGGACGTGCAGGGCGTCGCGGTCAGCTCGTACCAGGGCGGGCACGTGGAGTACTTCGAATACCTGGCGACCGCGCTGCGCGAGGCCGGGGCCGGGCACGTACGGATCTTCGGCGGGGGCGGCGGGGTCATCATTCCCGAGGAGATCGAGCGCCTGGCCGCGGCCGGGGTCACCATCTTCTCGCCCGAGGACGGGCAGCGGCTGGGGCTGCCCGGCATGATCAATCGGCTGATCCGGGACTGCGACGTCGATCTGTCGCGCACGCCCGCGCCGATCGAGGCGGTGCTGGGCGGGGATCGCGCCGCGCTCGCACGCACGCTCACCTGCCTGCAGCGGGACACGCTCGGGTCGGCGGAGCTGGCGGATCTGGCCGCCGCCGCGGCCGCGCGGCAGGTGCCGGTGCTCGGCATCACCGGCACGGGCGGCTCCGGAAAGTCCTCGCTCACCGACGAACTCGTGCGCAGGCTGCGCACCGATCAGCAGGACAAGCTGAAGGTCGCGGTGCTCGCGGTGGATCCGACCCGGCGGCGCGGCGGCGGCGCGCTGCTCGGCGATCGCATCCGCATGAACGCGCTCGATCCCGAGCGGGTGTTCTTCCGGTCGCTGGCCACCCGGGGCGCGCGCGAGGTGCCGGTGAACATCGACGAGATGGTGATCGCCTGCAAGGCGGCGGGTTACGACCTGATCGTGCTGGAGACGCCCGGCATCGGGCAGGGCGACGCCCAGATCGCCGAGCACGTGGACGTGGCGCTGTACGTCATGACGCCGGAGTTCGGCGCGGCCTCCCAGCTGGAGAAGATCGACATGCTGGATTTCGCGGATGTGGTGGCCATCAACAAGTTCGAGCGGCGCGGGGCCGCCGACGCGCTGCGCGACGTGTCCCGTCAGCTGCTGCGCAATCGGGAGGAGTTCCACGCCCTGCCCGAGGACATGCCGGTATTCGGCACCAGCGCGGCCACGTTCAACGACGACGGGGTGACGGCGCTGTACCAGCACGTCTCCGCACGGCTCGGCGAACACGGACTGCCGCTGGAGCCGGGCGTGCTGCCGCGCGTGGACACCCGGGCCTCGACCCGGTTCGCGCAGATCATCCCGCCCGCGCGGGTGCGGTACCTGGCCGAGATCGCCGAGACGGTGCGCGCGTACCACGGTGCGACCGAGCTGCGGGTCGCGGCGGCCCAGCGGGTGCAGCGGCTGGAGCTGGTCCTGGCGGAGCTGGCCGGGCCGCCGGACGCCGGCCCGGCGGGCACGAGCGTGGACGGTACGCCGGGCGACGGCGTGGCCGCGGTGACCGCTCTGCTCGAGAGCGCGCGCCACGAGCTCGCCCCCGACGCCGCCGGCCTGCTGGCCGAGTGGCCCGCCGTGGCCGAGTCCTACCGCGGCGAGGAGCAGGTGGTCCGGGTGCGGGACCGCGAGCTACGGACGACCCTGCGCCGGGAAACCCTGTCCGGCAGCTCGATTCCGCGCGTCGCGCTCCCCCGCTACACCGACCACGGTGAGCTGCTGCGCTTCCTGCGCGCGGAGAATCTGCCCGGGCGCTTCCCCTTCACCGCCGGGGTCTTCCCCTTCAAGCGCGAGGGCGAGGATCCCGCGCGCATGTTCGCCGGGGAGGGCGACGCGTTCCGTACCAATCGGCGGTTCCGGGTGCTGTCCGAACACGCGGAGGCCAAACGGCTTTCGACCGCGTTCGACTCGGTGACGCTGTACGGGCACGATCCGGCCGAGCGGCCCGACATCTACGGCAAGGTCGGCACCTCCGGGGTGTCCATCGCGACGCTGGACGATATGAAGGCGCTCTACGACGGGTTCGATCTGGACGCGCCGAGCACCTCGGTGTCGATGACCATCAACGGGCCGGCCCCGACCATTCTGGCGTTCTATCTCAACGCCGCCATCGATCAAGCGGTGCAACAGTTCTCCGAGGCCGAGGGCCGCGCGCCCACCGACGCCGAAGCCGCCGAGCTGCGGGCGCGCACGCTGGCCACCGTGCGCGGCACCGTGCAGGCCGACATCCTCAAGGAGGATCAGGGGCAGAACACCTGCATCTTTTCCACCGAGTTCAGCCTGCGCATGATGGCGGACATCCAGGAGTGGTTCGTGCGCAACGGCGTTCGCAACTTCTACTCGGTCTCCATCTCCGGGTATCACATCGCCGAGGCCGGGGCGAATCCCATCAGCCAGCTGGCCTTCACCCTCGCCAACGGATTCACCTACGTGGAGGCGTACCTCGCGCGCGGGATGCGCATCGACGACTTCGCCCCGAACCTGTCGTTCTTCTTCTCCAACGGCATGGACGCGGAGTACTCGGTGATCGGGCGGGTCGCGCGGCGCATCTGGGCGGTGGCCATGCGGGATCGGTACGGCGCGGACGAGCGGTCGCAGAAGCTCAAGTACCACGTGCAGACCTCGGGCCGCTCGCTGCACGCACAGGAGATGAGCTTCAACGACATTCGCACCACGCTGCAGGCGCTCATCGCGGTCTACGACAACTGCAACAGCCTGCACACCAACGCCTACGACGAGGCGGTGACGACCCCGACCGAGGAATCGGTGCGGCGCGCCCTGGCGATTCAGCTCATCATCAATCGCGAATGGGGTTTGGCGATGAACGAGAATCCGCTGCAGGGCAGCTTCGTCATCGACGAGCTGACCGATCTGGTGGAGGCGGCGGTGCTGCTGGAGTTCGATCGCATCAGCGAGCGCGGCGGGGTGCTCGGGGCCATGGAGACCGGGTTCCAGCGCGGGCGCATCCAGGACGAGTCCATGCTGTACGAGCGGCGCAAGCACGACGGCTCGCTGCCGATCATCGGGGTGAACACCTTCCGGAGCCCGCACGAGCAGGAGCACCGGGTGCTGGAGCTGGCGCGCGGGACCGAGGCGGAGAAGCAGTCGCAATTGCGGCGGGTGCGCGAGTTCGGCGAACGGCATCGCGGCGAGTCCGCGGCCGCGCTGGCCCGGCTCGCCGAGGCCGCGGGCAGCGATGCCAACGTGTTCGAGGTGCTCATGGACGCGGCGCGGGTGTGCACGCTGCAGCAGGTGACAGATACGTTCTTCACCGTGGGCGGGCAGTATCGCCGCAACGTGTGAGGTGGCGGGACGCGCGGGCTGGGTATGCGACTGCCCGCGCTGTTGCCAGTTTGTCGGAGGTGCTGGCTAGGCTCGGATTCGTGCAGGCACAGGGAACTTTCAGCGTCAAATCGTTCACTCCGACCGAGCTCGTGCTCGAGCCGCGGATCGCCACGGCGGCCCCGGTCGGCGCGGCGGTCATGGAGAAGCTCTTCGAGGGCGACATCGCCGGCCGCGCGTCGACGCTGTTCACCTCCGCCTTCGATCAGAACACCGGCGCGGGCACCTATCTCGCGCTGGAGTCGTTCGAGGGCACCCTGAACGGGCGGCCGGGCAGCTTCAACTTCGCGCATTCGGCGACCACCACCGGCTCCGATCGCAGCGCCCCGTTCTTCGTCATCGTGCCGGGCAGCGGCACCGGCGAACTGGCGGGCATCACCGGCACCGGCGACATCGAGATCGACGCCGACGGCACCCACCGTATTCGGCTGGATTACGAGCTGAGCTGAACCGCGCACCGCCGTTCCCGTTCGGCTCCTGTCGATTCGAGCCACCGGGCGCGAGGGCGCGTGGAACAATCCGGGGGCAGACCGACCCGGACGGAAGGGACAAGATGGACCTTGCGGGAATGACAGTCGTCGACGCGCATATCCACCAGTGGGATCCGCTCAGCACCCCGCGCGAGTTCAGTTCATTGGCCAAGCTCTTCCGATACGTTCCGGTACCCATCGACTGGGCCAAGAGAGTCGCGCCCCGGCGTGATCGCGAATTCGTCGGCGACCCCGCACCCTTCGTCCAGCCGTATCTGCCCGCGCAGTATCGCGACGACGCCGGCGACGTGCCGGTGGAAGCGATCGTGCACATCGAGGTGGAGTGGTCGGGTAGGGGACCGCTGGCGCCGGTCGCGGAAACGCGCTGGGTGGCGAGCCTGCCGTTCGGGGTGGACACCCCGGCGCTGGGCGCGATCATCGGCGCGGGCGATCCGTCCGCACCGGATTTCGCCGAACTGCTCGACGCGCACCGGGCGGCCTCACCGCTGTTCCGGGGGATTCGCACGCGCGTGGAGTACCACCCGGATCCCGCTGTGCGAGCGCACAACAAGGCGCCGGGCCGGCTGACCGACCCGCGCTTCCTGGACGGTTTCGCGGCGCTGGCCGAACGCGGGCTGTCCTTCGAGGCGTGGGTGTACTCCGGGCAGCTGCCCGAGGTGACCGCGCTGGCCGGGCGGTATCCCGACGCCACCATCGTGCTGAACCATCTCGCCACGCCCGCGGGCATTTTCGGGCCGGTGGGCAAGCACACCGGGCGCAATCCCGGGCAGCGCCGGGAGCTGTTCCTGCGCTGGCGGGACGATATCGCCGAACTGGCCACGCATGCGAACGTGGTGGCGAAGGTCAGCGGGCTGATGATGCCGATCCTCGGGCATCCGGTGCCGCCGCGCGGCCGGCCCACCCCGGTACCGGTGCTGCTGGAACGCATTTCGCCGATGGTCGGGCACGCGCTCGAGGTATTCGGCGCGGATCGGCTGATCTGGGGGTCGAATTTCCCGGTGGACAAGCCGATCACGAGTATCGGCAACGCGGCCGAGGCGGTGGCGACCGCGCTCACCGCGCACGGCGCCGACGAGAAGGCGCTGGAACAGGTGTTCCGGGTCAACGCCCAGCGGGTGTACGGGGTCACCGGCCTCTAACCCGGCGTGCCGGTGTCGCCCCGCTCCCGGACGAGCAGGGCGACACCCGCACCGAGCACGACCGCGCCCACCAGCAGGACGATCACGAACGCGGCCGCGGTGCCGCCGGTCCAGTCCCACACCGCCGTGGACACGCCGATGGCCAGCGCCAGCGCGCCACCGAGCACCAGCACCGCGCTCCGCCGCACGCGGTACAGCGCGAAACACGCCACCGCCACCAGCCCCGTGAGCCCGTAGGCCCACGGCCGCCCCGCGTCCCCGGCCGTCTGCGCGCCGATCAACCCCGTCACGATCCCCGCCGCGTACCCCGCCCACGCCGGCACGGCGAACCCGAAATACGCGACCCCGAACCAGATCCCGGCCAGCACGAGCAGTCCCGCCCCGAAAACGACGTCGTGCGATCCCCCCGCCGCGTCCAATACCCCCACCCAGGCGGCAGGCGCGAACCCCGCACAGACCAGCAGCCCCACCACCGAGGGCAACGCCACGTACCCCACGACGGCCGCCACCAGCCCCGCCACGACCGGCCACACCCACACGTCCCCCGGCTCCCCGTTCACCGCGATCCCCACGAACACGGCCACACACCCGGCCGCCAACGCGAACAGCGCCGACCCGAGCCGCCCCCGCGAGGTACCCGGCCCCGGAGAGCTGGCCCCGCCCCCGCCGGAAGTGGGTTCGAGCGCGGCCGGCACACCACCGGATTCCCCACGCGCACCGCCGGATTCCCCACGCGGAACACCGGGATCCCCGCGCACACCGTCGGATTCCCCACGCGGACCACCGGATTCCTCGCGCGGACCGCCGGGTTCCGCCGTCGCGCCACCGATTCCCGCCGGAGCGGATTCCTTCCTTCCCGAGCCGGAGTCCACTTCCCGGCGCACGGTCCGCCCCGTATCGAACCCGCGGAACAATCCGGCGCGCCCGCCCGCCACCAGGTACCCCCCGGCGATCAATCCGGCGATCACCACCGCCATGACCCCGAGCTGCGCGACCCGCCCCAGATCCTCCCAAGCCGAATCCAGCAGCAGCACAACCCCGCCCAGCACCAGCCCCGCCCCCGCATAGGCCGCGACCTCCGCCCCCCCACCGCACCCCCGACCCCCGCGAATCCCGCTCCCGGTCGATCTCCGCCACCACGGCGTCCCGCTGCCCCGCGGTCAGCACCCCCCGCTCGACCAACCGCGCCAAAGCCACGCCCACAGAACGATCACCGGCCATGCCACCGAGTATGCGCGCGCACCCGCGCACGGCGGGGGAACGCCGAAGGTCTCCGCGCGGTGGTTCAGCGGAGGGAACGGTGCCCGAAGACGGCTACGAACGCCAAGTCGGGACATAGTGCCGCGACTGTGCGAAACCCCGGATATCTCACTGCACGAACACAATGCGCTCCTGCCGGCCGTCGGCTCCGAGCCCGCGCGTCCGGACCGGGGACCAGGTCCCACCGCAGATTCGCACCCCGGCTGACGCGCGCCCTGTTCAGCGTCACGGCGACCCTCGGCGCGCCCCTCGCACCACGCAGGCCCCCACCCCACATCCGTCACCGCCTCGCTCACCTCGACCCTCACCGGTGCCGACATCACCGACCTCGCCCTTATCGCGGGATGTTCAGCGCGGCCTCGGCCATATCGGTGTGCGGGTGGCCGGCGCCCTACGTCAGGGTGTCCGCCCTCGCCATCGAACTCCGCTATCCCCCGGACGAATTCACTGCCGCCGTGCTGTGGAGGCTCGGAAACTCAACCGGGCAGGGCAAGGTACTCGGCCCCGCACGGGTGCGCATGCGAAGGCGCGCGGACTCAACCAGGCAGGGCTAGATACTCGGCCCCGAACAGGTGCGCGATGCGGAGGCCCGGGGACTCAACCAGGCAGGGCCAGATACTCGGCTCCGAACGGGTGTGCGGTGCGGAGGCCCGTGGACTCAGCCGGGTAGGGCCAGGTACTGGGTGCCGAGCAGGTGGGCGGTGCGGGACACGTGGTCGACGATCCGGGAGGTGTCGGATTCTATGGCTCCGGTGCGCCAGGCGGTGAGCAGCTCCACGAAGCCGCCGATGCCCATCAGGGTGCCCATGCGCAGGTCCGACTCGTCGCACCCGGGGCGCAGGTAGGGGCGGGCGGTGGCGATGAGCAGATCGGCGGCCTCGGTGAGCATGGATTTGCGGCGTTCCTCCAACACGCGGCTGCCCGCGTGATCGCCGAAGAGAATGCGTGCGGGACTGTCGATCTGGAGACCGACCGCGCGGGCGATCGCCAGGTCCAGGATGTCCAGGGGTGAACGATCCAGGTGCTCGGCGACCACCGCCGAGAGTTCGCCGAAGACCTCGAAGCACACCTCGTCCCAGACCGCGGCGAGCAGCTCGTCGCGGTCGGCGAAGTGCTCGTAGAAGTAGCGGTCGTTGAGCCCGGCCCGGGTGCAGACCCCGCGCATGGTCACTGCGGCCCAGCCGTTTTCGAGCCAGATGTCCAGCGCCGCCGTCACCAGTCGCCTGCGGCGTTCGGCGCGGCGTTCGTCCCGGGTTCGGCCGCCCCAGGTCCGGGCCGGTGCGCGCACGTTCATGGTTGACATTTTGCCCCATCACGCGCCTAATTGGTGGCAGGCGCGGCCAGTGGTGGCAGATGCCACCAATTGACTGCCCCGGACCACACTCTCCGGGAGTTCCCATGCGACTCAATCCCTTCGGCGGTTCTCGCCGCACCCAGCAGGCGGATGCCGTGGTGACCGGCGCGGGCAGCGGCATCGGCCGCGGCTTCGCGATCGAGCTGGGCCGCCGCGGTGGGCGGGTCATCTGCTCCGACATCGACGCCGAACGCGCCCGCGAGACCGTCGAAGCGGTCGTCGCGGCGGGTGGCAAGGGCTTCGATGTCGTATGCGATGTCCGCGACCTCGATCAGGTCACCGCGCTGGCCGACACCGCCGAGCAGTGGTTCGGCAAACCGGCGGACGTGATGGTCAACAACGCCGGAATCGGCCGGGGCGGCACGGTGATCGGCGAAACGCCCCTGGACGAATGGCATGGGGTCCTGGACATCAACCTGTGGGGCGTGGTGCACGGCTGCCACGTCTTCGCCCCGCGCCTGCGCGCGGCCGGCCACGGCGCGATCGTGAACGTGGCCTCGGCCGCGGCCTTCGGCGTCGCCCCGCGCATGGCCGCCTACAACGTGAGCAAGGCCGGGGTGCTGGCGCTGTCGGAGACGCTGGCCGCGGAACTGTCCGGCACCGGCGTCGTGGTCACCGCGCTGTGCCCGACCGCGGTGAAAACCCGCATCCTCGAAGGTGTTTCGATCGGCGATGACACCGTGCAGCTGTGGGGCGACCGCCTGCTGCGCTGGACCGGCCGCCCGCCCGCGGCGATCGCCCGCACCACCCTCGACGCCGTGGACCGCGGCGAGCTGTACGTGGTCCCGCAGCTGGAGGCCAAATTCCTCTGGCAGTCCAAACGACTGCTCCCCGAGTCCTACACCCGCGCCGCCGGACTACTGGAGCGGCTGGTGCGGTAGCACTTCCGACAAGGAGCTGAACAATGGCGTTCACCTATCCCGACATGCTCGCGGTTATCCAGGAGCGACAGTGGGCCCTGGCCGACATCGACTGGGATGCACCGGGAGCCGAGCTGATCACCGAAGAGCAGCGGCCACGGCTGGCGGCCTTCATGGCGGACCTGGTCTGGATCGAGCACGTGGGCGCGCGCGGTTTCGCCGCGCTCACCAAATGCGCGCCCGAAGGCCCGCTCAAGGAGATCTACCGCTACTTCCACGCCGAGGAGCAGAAGCACGCCAACGCCGAACTCGCCCTCATGCGGCGCTGGGGCATGCTGGACGGCGATTCGATGCCCGAGCCCAACAAGAACATCCGGCTCGTCATCGAATGGCTGGACCGGTACGGCGACGAACTGTCACTACCGGTGCTGGGCACGGTCATCCCCTCGCTGGAATGCGCGCTCGACGGCGCGCTGGTGAAGTTCCTGCTGGACGAGGTGCGGGATCCGCTGTGTCACCAGGTCTTCCGGCATATCAACAGCGACGAGTCCCGGCACCTGGCGGTGGGCTTCCAGGTCCTGGAACAGCTCGGGGCCGGTCCCGTGCGCCGGATCGCCATCGAGACCGCGGGTTTCGCGCTGCGGCCGACCCTGCTGCTGGGCGCGCTGCTCTACACCCCGCTGCTCTCGCGCATGTCCGCGAACATCATGGCCATGGGCCTGGACGAGGAGAAGCTCTGGAACGCGGTGCGCCGCTACGAGAAAGCGGGCGATCGCAGTCCGAGCATCAAGCGCGTGCCGCTGTTCCACGTGGTCCGCCTGCACGGGCGCGCCACCATCAACGGGGTGCAGCCGATCCAGGGCATCAACACCGCGCTGAACCGGGCCATCGATCACTTCCCGGTCCGGCTGCTCGGCAAACCGCCCGCCTGGTCCAAGGGCCTGACCTACGACCCGGTGGCGAAATGAGCTCCGCTGCGCGGCAGCATGATTCGAGCACCGGCTACGCCGGGCCGCGGATCCACTGCACCCGCTGGCGCGACGACCACGATCTCACCGGCCTGCACGTCGCGGTGATCGGCAGCGGCGCGGCGATCGCGCGCGTGCTCCCCGCGGTCGCCGTGCGGGCCCGCCGCGTGACGGTCTTCCAGCGCGATCCGGTCTGGGTGCTGCCCGCTCCCCCGCTGCCGGGGGCGCGCCTGCTACGCCTGCTGCCCGCCGACCTGCTGGGCCCGCTGCCCGCGCACACCTCGGCTCCACTCGCCGGTGAAACGGTCACGAGCACACCGAACTCGCTGCTGCGCCGCGTCACCGGGGAAGCGCTGCGCCTGGCCGCACTGGCGAACCTGCGGCTGCAGGTGCGCGACAGCTGGCAGCGACGGCAACTGACGCCCGACACGTCCGCCGGGGTCCGCCTGCACAACCACTACTACCCGGCGCTGCGACGCGCCGGGTGCAGCCTCGTCACCTGGCCCATCGCCCGGCTCGCACCCCTCGGCATTCGCACCGTGGACGGCGTCGAGCATCGGGTGGACTGCATCATCTTCGCGGAGGACACCCTATGACCAGCACCGTGGTCGACCACGAGATCATCATCGTCGGCGCCGGATTCTCCGGGATCGGCACCGCGATCGCCCTGCGCAAGGCCGGATTCGAGGACTTCCTGCTCGTCGACGACGCGGACGGCGTGGGCGGCACGTGGCACTGGAACACCTATCCCGGCATCGCCGTGGACATCCCCTCGTTCAGCTATCAGTACTCGTTCGAGCAGCAGCGCGACTGGTCCCGCGTGTACGCGCCCGGGCACGAACTCAAGGCCTACGCCGAGCACTGCGTGGCGAAATACGGCCTGCGCCCGCGCATTCGGTTCAACACCACCATCGCGAGCGCGGACTTCGACGACACCGTGCACGTGTGGCGGCTGCGCACCGCCGACGGGCACGAGCTCACCGCCCGCTTCGTCATCGGCGCGACCGGGGTGCTGACCCGGCCGAAGCTGCCGGAGATCCCGGGTGCGGACAGTTTCACCGGCGCGGTCGTGCACACCGCCCGCTGGGACCACGAGCTGGACCTGCGCGGTAAGCGGGTCGGCATCATCGGCACCGGGGCCTCCGCGGTGCAGATCATCCCGGAGATCGCCCCCGAGGTCGCGGAACTCGTTGTGTTCCAGCGCACTCCGATCTGGTGCCTGCCGCGGCCGGACGCACCGGTGCCCGGCGCGGTGCGGCGCGTGATGAGCCTGCCCGGCGGGCAGAGGCTCACCCGCTGGCTCAGCCAGGCATTCGTGGAACTCACCTTCCCGCTGGCCGCGCACTACTACGGGGTCCTGCCGGTGGCCAAGCTCGGTGAGCGCACCGGGCGGGCTCATCTACGAGACCAGGTGCGCGACCCGGCGACCCGCGCCGCGCTCACCCCCGACTACGCGCTCGGCTGCAAGCGCCCCTCGTTCTCGAACGACTATCTGAAGACCTTCAATCGCGCGAACGTCACCCTGGAAACCGATCCCATCACCGAGCTGACCCCTACCGGATTGCGCACCGGGGCAACGCATCACGAATTCGACGTGCTCATCATGGCAACCGGGTTCAAAGTGATGGAGTCGGGCAATATGCCGACCTTCGACCTGCGCGGCACCGGTGGCGGCCGGCTCGAGGACTGGTGGAATACCCACAGATTGCAGGCGTACGAGGGCGTCAGTGTGCCCGGGTTCCCGAATTTCTTCAGCATAATCGGGCCGTACGGCTACAACGGCTCGTCGTATTTCGCGCTCATCGAGATTCAGACCCGGCATATTCTGCGCCTGCTGCGCCGAGCCCGGCGGCACGCGTCCACCCGTGTGGAAGTCACCGCCGAAGCCAATGACAGGTATTTCCGGGAAATGCTCGCCCGGCGCGGCAGTCAGGTCTTCTGGCAGGACAGTTGCGCGCTCTCCAACAGCTATTACTTCGACCAGCACGGCGATGTGCCGTTGCGCCCGATGAGCACACCCGAGGCCGCCTGGCGGGCAGGCCATTTCGACATGAACGACTATCGATTCGAGTCTCTGGCCCCCCGGACCGCTCCCGCGGGCGTAGCCGATCGCAGCCGCGCACGCTGAACCCGCACGGCGAACACCGGCGGGCACGGCGGTCAGGTTTCGAGTGCCCGGTATAGCGCGCGCAACTGGCGCAGACCGGATTCGGCGACCTGTTCGTCCTCGGCGGTCATGCGCAGGCCCTGGCGCAGCAGCATGGCGTCGAGGTCCTCCGGGGCCGCGCGATAGGCGGGCGCGGGCAGCGCGGGCCAGGCGGTCGTGTCACCGTAGAGATCCACCGGGTCGGCCGGGGCCGGCTCGCGCTGCACCTGGCCGATGAGATCGTCCAGGGCCACCCCGCGCAGGGTGAGCAGATCGTCGGGGTGCTCGTCCAGCCGCTCGGCGACGACGTAGCAGACCGCGGCCACGTGTTTGCAGGGCCAGCCGGAATCCGGGCAGCTGCACGAGAAGTCGAGTTCGGAGGCGGTGGTGGGCAGCAGCAGCGGTGCGAGCGCCTGCGGCAGCGTGCCCGCGGCGATCTCGCCGAGCATTCCCGGCGTCGAGCGCACCAGATCGGCGAGTTCGTCCAGGCGCTCGTCGCGCAGCTCGCGCAGGGTGAGCACCGCGATGAA
This sequence comes from Nocardia sp. NPDC057668, assembly GCF_042799795.1. Classification (NCBI taxonomy): domain Bacteria; kingdom Bacillati; phylum Actinomycetota; class Actinomycetes; order Mycobacteriales; family Nocardiaceae; genus Nocardia; species Nocardia sp. NPDC057668. The sequence goes on from NZ_JBHVIC010000005.1 coordinate 53,501, forward strand.
CGGGCGCGGCTGACTGCCCTGCACCTCCGCGGTGATCGCGCCGGAGTCGAGCCGGTAGCTGATGACCTGGCCACTGCGGGCATACGACCGGCCGCGGGTGAGGCGGCCCGTGTCGGCCACCTGCTCCACCGCGCCCAGAAACGCACGGCCCCACCAGGTGCGGGCGAACGCCGCGCCGCCGCGACTGCGGGCGGGCACCGCGCCCTTGACCGCCCGGCGCGGGCCGAATTCGCTGAAATCGGGGAAGCTCATTCGCCGACCGCCGCGTCGCCCAGGGCCAGCAGCGCCCGCAATTCCGCATCGCCGAGTTCGGTGATCCACTTCTCGCCCGCGCCGACCGTGAGATCCGCGAGCTGACTCTTGCCGCGCAGCATGTCGTCCACACGCTCCTCGATGGTGTCGACGCAGACGAGCTTGCGCACCTGCACATCCCGACGCTGCCCGATGCGGAAGGCACGGTCGGTGGCCTGGTTCTCGACCGCCGGATTCCACCAGCGATCCAGGTGCACAACGTGATTGGCGGCGGTGAGGTTGAGGCCGGTGCCGCCGGCCTTGAGCGAGAGCACCATGATGGGCGGACCGTCCTCGCCTTGGAACCGGGTGACCATGTCGTCGCGGCGCTGTTTGCTCACCCCGCCGTGCAGGAACGGCACCTGGGCGCCGAAGCGCTCGGTCAGGTAGGGCGCGACCAGCTCCCCGAACTCGGCGAACTGGGTGAAGAGCAGCGCCCGCTCGCCGTCGGCGAGCACAGACTCCAGAATGTCCTCGACCAGTGCGAGTTTGCCCGATCGATGATGACCGCGGCGCAGCAGCGTGGAGCCGTCGCGCAGATAGTGCGCGGGGTGGTTGCAGACCTGCTTGAGCCTGGTCAGCGCGGCCAGCACCGCGCCCTTGCGCTCCATACCCTTCGCCGACTTCAGCTTCGCGGTCATGTCGTCGAGCACGGCCTGGTAGAGCGCGGCCTGCTCGGCCGTCAGGTTGGCGCGCACCGTCATCTCGATCTTGTCCGGCAGATCGGAGATCACCGCGGGATCGGTCTTCACCCGGCGCAGCACGAAGGGCGCGGTGATGGCGCGCAGCCGGGTGATCGCGTTCTGATCCTGTTCGCGCTCGATGGGCACCGCGAAGCGCGCGTGGAACTCCGAAGCCTTGCCCAGCAGCGCCGGGTTCGCGAAATCCATGATGGAGCGCAGTTCTTCGAGCCGGTTCTCCACCGGGGTGCCGGTGAGTGCGAGCCGGTGCGGAGCGGGCACCTGCCGGGCCGCGCGGGCCTGGCGGGTGCCGGCGTTCTTGATGTGCTGTGCCTCGTCCACCACAATGCGCTGCCACGACTGCCGTTTGAGTTCCTCGACGTCCCGGGCCAGCAGGGCGTAGGTGGTCACCACCAGATCCGAATCCGCCACCGCCGCATCGAATTCCGCGCCCGAGCGCCGGCCGGCGCCGTGGTGCACGAGCACGCGCAGATCGGGCGCGAACTTCTCGGCCTCGCGCTGCCAGTTGCCGACCACGGACATCGGGCAGACCAGCAGCGTCGGACCCACCGCTGCCGAATCCACGGTGGTGGAGGCACTCTCGCGCTCGTGCACGAGCAGCGCCAGCACCTGCACAGTCTTGCCCAGGCCCATGTCATCGGCCAGGATCGCACCGCAGCCCAGCCTGCTCATGGTGGCCAGCCAGCTCAGCCCGCGCAGCTGGTAGGGCCGCAGCTGCGTCTTCAATCCGACCGGCTCGGCGACCGACTCGGACCCGCGCTCGGTCTCCAGAAGCTCCGCGGCCCAACCGGTCGCGGACACCTCCTCGATCGGCACCCCGGCCACCGGCTGCGCGGCGAGCTCGGCGAAGAGCCCGGCGATCGTGCTCGACACCGGCGCGGCGCGCCCCGACACGTACTCCGCCGCCGCGGCGAGCATGCGGTGATCGGCCTGCACCCACTCCCCGCGCAGCTTCACCAGATCGGATTTGGCGCGGATCAGGCGCGCCATGTCGGCGGGTGAGAGCGTCGTGTCCCCGAGCGCCAACTCCCAGCGGAAGGACACCAAACCCTTGAGCCCGACGGCGGTTTCGGTGGCGGCCGGACTCTGCACCCGCAGGCGCAGCGCGGGCGCGGCGACCCGCCACGCGCGCGGCAGCAGCAGTCGCACCCCGGCCGCCTGCAACGCGCCGGCGCCGTGCGCCACCAGATCCAGCACCACCTCGCTGGGCAGGAACAGATCCATGCTCCGGTTGTCGCCGGGCAGATCCCGCAGGCGCGGGTAGGCGAGCTTGGCCGCGGCCAGCTTCTCCCCCGCGATCCGCACCAGCTGCGGATCGCCCGGCAGCAGGACCGGTTGCGGCGCTTCGCCTTCGGTGCGCAGGCACACCTCCAGCCGCCACAGCGCGTCGCCGTCGTCCTCGGTATCGGGTTCCAGCAGGCGCAGCAGCAATTCCGGTTCGTCCACGGTCAGACTCGTGCGCCAGTCGCCGAGGACCGCGGCCAGCCGCGGCGAACCCGCCTCCAGCGGTTCGGCATCCAGCAGGGCGGTCAGCAGCGGGTGCGACGCGGTCTCGACCACGTCCGGGTGCGCGGCGAGCCGCTGCCGGACCATGGGATCGGTGAGCTCGTCGAGCAGATTCTCCAGGATCTCGGCGGGGCGACCTGCGGTCTGCAAAGCCGCCGGCATGGCCACCGCGAGCTCGGCGAGCCACGCGCGCTGCCGCTGACCGCCCACCAACCGCCAGCGCACCCACCAGTCGCCCTCGTCGCGGCGCACTTCCGGAACCATGCGACCCGCACGCACCCAGCGATCCACACCGTGTGCGACGTGCGACAGATACCGCAGATCACCTGCGACGGCGGGCGCGGGCAACTCGCTCAGCAGCACCCGCACGGCCTTCTCGGGGGCCAGCGCGTGGGCCCGCACCTCCCGCTCCCGCGGCCCGTCCGGGCCCGGGACCAGCACGTTCGCCCGATGACGGAACTTCGCGGCGGCGACGATCGACGCGGTCGGCTCGGGCAGCCCGGACGGGTCCGGGGCCGTTTCCGGGTCGTGCCACAGCACCAGGCCAGACCCCGGCGTCCACAGTCCGTGCAGCATTGCCCCATCCAAGCAGCCCGGCCCGACAGGCCCGGCGGGCACTCTCTCCGTAATCCGCTCAATCACGACCCCTACCGGGTCTTTATTTCTGCGCGCCGACAGCACATACTGGAATAACCCCAGGTCACCGCGTATCGCGGTAACGGCTGTGCCTAGTGACAGCCTGGCGGGGCGCACCCTGATAATCCACTGCGACTCATTCCGGAGCCGTGGCAATTTCGATACCGAGGGAGGCCGTGAAGATGACGATTCTGCTCCAAGTGCTCGAGCAGAGCTTCACGCCGACAACGCCGTGGGAGCGACGAAAGTTCACCTTCGTGGACACGACGAAAATCGTCGGAATGCGTTTGGACGGTCAATCGGGCGTATGGCTCGATCTGTCCCGTCCGGGCGAATCCCAGCGTTTGGCCCGCGTCGCCGATCCACGTGACGCCATCAATTTCCTGCTTTCCACCTTCGCCAAAATCGCCGAGTGCGAAGAGCGGGGCGGTTCGTGGCTCATCGGCCACGACGGCGTGCGCGCCGATTCCATCGCCGCCACCCGCTTCCCACCACAGCTGTCGGAGACCGCGGCAGACGATCTGCTCGCTCACGCCTGGTTGTAGCTCTGTTCCACCCCGTTTCACCCACCCGTACATCGCGATGTCGTGAGTACGCGGGGGTGCGAGGCCGCGTCCTTACGCCATAACTTCCGCACGCGGGAGTAATTGTGTAGCGGTGCGCGTATTGCTCGCGGTTCTGCTGGCGCTCACCGCATCCGGTTGTGCCGCGGTGGGCGGACACGACGCGCCCGCACCGGGCAGTCCCACCCGCGCCACGCTCGAACAGTTGCTGTCCCGGGTGCTGACCGTCAGCGCGCGGCCGCATCCGGGTGGCTACGAGCGCGGCTGTAAAGCGGGGCAGGGCTGCGTGTTCGGGCCCGCGTGGAGTGACGACCACGACGGCCCGGGCGGGCACGACGGGTGCGACACCCGCAACAATGTGCTGGCCGCGCAGCTCGCCGACGTGGCCTACCGGGCCGGGGCGGGCACCTGCGTGGTCGTGGGCGGCACGCTGATCGATCCGTACACCGGGCGGCGGCTGGTCTTCGCCAAGGCCGATGCCAAGGCGGTGCAGATCGATCACGTCTATCCGCTGGCCGCAGCGTGGGACATGGGCGCGGCGGGGTGGACGCCCGCGCGGCGCACGGTCTTCGCCAATGACACCGCGCTGAATCTGCTTGCGGTGGACGGCAAGACCAACCAGGCCAAAAGCGATCGGACCCCGGCGTCGTGGCTACCGCCGGCCGGGGCCAATCACTGCTTCTACGCGGGCAAGTACCTGACCGTCGCGGTGCACTACGGCCTGCCCGTCACCAAGGCGGACAGGACCGCGCTGCAACGCGTCGCGCGCGGATGCCCGGCGAACTAGCCGGTCGCGACCGGGCGCTTGGGGTCGTGCGACCACTGCGACCAGGAGCCCGGGTAGAGCGCGGCGTCGATGCCCGCCACCGCCAGCGCGGCCACCTGGTGGGCCGCGGTGACACCCGAGCCGCAGTACACCGCGACCGGCCCGGCGCCCAATTCCGTGAAGCGCGAACGCAATTCGTCAGCGGACTTGAAATGCCCCTCGGGCGTGAGGTTTTCGGCGGTCGGTGCGCTGACCGCGCCCGGAATGTGGCCCGCGCGCGGATCGATGGGCTCGACCTCGCCGCGATAGCGCTCGCCCGCCCGGGCGTCCAGCAGCAGGCCGCGCCAGCCGGCGGCGGCATCGGCGTCGATCATGGGCATCGCGCCCGGGTTCAGGACCACGTCACCGGGGGCGGGATCGGGTTCCTCACCGGTGGCCGGAGCGCCGCCCGCGCGCTCCCAGGCCGGCAACCCGCCGTCCAGGATGAGCACCTCGGGCACGCCCGCCCAGCGCAGCAGCCACCAGGCCCGGGCCGCGGCCATGCCGCCGGTGGCGTCGTAGACCACGACGGTGTCACCGGTGCGCACGCCCCAGCTGCGGGCGCACTTCTGCAGGTGGCCGATCTCCGGCATGGGATGCCGCCCGCGCGCCGGTGACGGCGGGGCGGCCAGTTCGGTCTCCAGATCCACGAAGACCGCGCCGGGGATGTGCCCGTTCAGATAGTGCTGCGGCCCATCCGGATCCCCCAGCGCCCACCGCACATCCAGCAGTCGCACCCGAGAATCACCGCCGCCCAGTCGTTCCCGCAGCTCCTCGGCCGAGATCAGCACCGTGCCCAACGCAAACTCCTCTTCGCAGAATCCGCACTCCGAATGGAACACCCTCACCCTACTGAGCGGGGTTCACACTCGCACTCGGCGCGGCCGATGCGACCGGTTCGCGCGGATTCAGGAACCAGCGCACCAGCAGGCCCGCGGCCAGCGCCCAGAACGCCGCGCCGATGCCGAGCAGGCCGATGCCGGAGGCGGCGGTCATGAAGGTGAAGGCCGCCGCGAGGCGGTGCTCCGGCGGGGCCAGGGCGGCGGTGAGCGCGCCCGCCAGCGTGGCGATGAGGGCAAGGCCCGCAACGGTTTCCAGGACGCCCGGCGGGGCGGCGGCGACCAGCGCGACGAGCGCACCCGAGGCCAGGGCCAGCAGCAGGTAGGTGACACCCGCGGTGGCGGCGGCGATCCAGCGGCGCCGCGGATCGGGGTGTGCGGCCGGGGCCGCGGACAGCGCGGCGCTGATGGCGGCCAGGTTGATGGCGTACCCGCCCGCGGGCGCACCGAGCACGGTGCCCAGACCGGTGACCGTCATGGCCGCGCGCCACGGCACGCGGTAGCCGAACGAACTCATGACCGCGGTGCCCGGAATGTTCTGCGCCGCCATGGTCACCACGTACAGCGGGACCGCGACGCCGATCAGCGCCTGCCAACTCCAGTGCGGCACGGTCAATTCCAGCCGCGGTGCCATGGCCGCGACATCGACGCCGCGATGGGTCACCGCGATGTCGATGCCCGCGCCGATCGCCGCGACCGCGAAGGCGGCGAGCACGGCCCACCGCGCCGCGTACCGCTGCAACACCAGCCAGGTGAGGATGACCGGGCCCACCACCGCCGGGCTGACCGCCAGGGCCTTCATCGGCGCGATGCACAGCGGCAGCAGCACGCCCGCGAGCATGGCCTGCGCGATCTCGACCGGGATGGCGGCGATGAGCGCGCCCAGGCGCTGCCAGAATCCGGTCAGCACGATCAGCAATCCCGTCACCACGAACGCGCCCACGGCCGCGGGCCACCCGCCCGCCACCGCCCCGGTGCTCGCCAGCAGCGCGGCCCCGGGCGTCGACCAGGCGAGGGTGATGGGCATCCGAAACCGCAGACTCAGCACGAGGATTCCCGCGCCCATCGTCACCGACACCGCCAGCAACCCCGACGCCGCCTGCGCCGCGGTGGCTCCCATGGCCGTCAACCCGGCCAGCACCACCGCGAACGAACTCGTGAATCCCACCAGGGCGGTGACGATTCCGGCCCCGATCGGCTGCCCCACCCCGGGGTCGGCCGCCGGAACCCGGCCGGGGTCGTGCGGCCGTGCTCCGGGCCGGGCGGCCGGGTCCGCTGCTGCCGCAGCGCCGGACACCGCGGGGACATCGGCATCGACATCGGAGAGCGGTGGCCCAGCCGCGGACTGCCCGGAGTCTTCGGCTCGCATGACCGAACCGGCCGGCGAGTTCTCCGCACCGGGTGCACCGACGACGGCGAGGTCACCGGTGGTCACACGGGCGGCGACGCCATCGGGCCCGGCGCCGTCCGACCCGGTGCGGTCGGACGGTCTGCCGGTTCCGGTGGAAGTGCCCATCAGGTCATAGTCCCGGTCCAGTCGGGGCGTGGTCAGTGGCCAATCGACCGAAACTGGACTGAAATCCCGAGGTGGCGCGCGTCGGCCACGGAAGGACACGGTCGGACCCGCGAGACCCGCGATCCGGCATCGGGTTCGAATTCGTCCGGGGTTCAGTCGGATTCGAGCTCGGCGACGCCGTTGGCGCCGGCGAGGCGTTCGAGCAGCGGGGTGGTGCGGGGGCCGACCAGGGAGCGGATGACCAGGGACATGGTGGTGCGTTCCACGCCGGGGATCTCCAGGATCCGGCCGGCGATGCGGTAGAGGTCGTCGGCGTCCGCCGCCACCACGCGAACGATCAGGTCGGTCGCGCCCGTGGTTCCGCAGACCTCGGTGACCTCGGGGATCTCGGACAGGGCGGCGACGAGCGGGTCCAGGCGGTGCTGATCGGCCACCACGGCGACGAAGGCCGCCAGGGGGTAGCCGAGGGCGCGGGGCTCGACGCGGCGTTCGACGCTGGCCAGGACGCCCGCCGCTTCCCAGCGAGTCAGCCTGGCCTGCACGGTGTTCCGGGACATCCCCAGTCTGGCCGCGAGTTCCACGCCGGTGGCGCGCGGGTTGCCCACCAGCTCCAGCAACAGCCGGGCGTCGGTGGCGTCGAGCGGGCCGGTGAAGGGTTCCCTGCTGCTCATGGGAGGCAGTATGACACGCCGGTTGGGGTCACAACCGCGCATTCTGCTCAGTTTTGACCTTGGTACTTGCGCATATCGCCAAGCGGAGGATGCTGTGTGGTACAGGCCACACACCGCCGCCGATCCGGACACGATCCCCCGGCGCCCACGGTGTACCCGGTGTTCCGAGGAGGCGATATCGATGCCCGAACAGCGCATCCCTGCCACACGAGCCGACGTCGAGAAGATCCCCTACCCGGTGCAGCTCGTCCAGCCCGACGGACGCCGCGTCCACGACCGGGTACACGCCCCGCTCGTCGCCGACATCGGCGGTGACCGCCTGCGCGCGCTGTACACCGACATGGTCGTCGCCCGGCGGATCGACACCGAGGCCACCGCCCTGCAACGACAGGGCCAGTTGGGCCTGTGGCCCCCGCTGCTCGGCCAGGAAGCCGCCCAGATCGGCTCCGCACACGCCCTGCACCCGGACGACTACGCGTTCTGCAGCTACCGCGAGGCCGGGGTCGCCTACTGCCGCGGTGTACCGCCCGAGGAGATGACCACCCTGTGGCGCGGGGTGGCGCACTCCTGCTGGGACCCGGACGCGGTCAAGATCACCAATCCGGCCATCGTGGTCGGCGCGCAGGGCCTGCATGCCACCGGCTACGCCTACGCCGCGCAGCTCGAGGGCGCGGAGATCGCCACCATCGCCTACTTCGGAGACGGCGCGACCAGTCAGGGCGACATCGCCGAGGCGCTCGGCTTCGCCGCGTCCTGGGGCGCGCCGGTGGTGTTCTTCTGCCAGAACAATCACTGGGCCATCAGCGCGCCGGTGCGGGTGCAGAGCGCCACCCCGATCGCCCGCCGCGCCGCCGGCTACGGGATTCCCGCGGTGCAGGTGGACGGCAACGACGCCCTCGCGGTCCTGGCCGTGACGCGGCAGGCGATCGTGCGCGCGCGTTCGGGCGGCGGCCCGTCGTTCATCGAGGCCATCACCTATCGCATGGGCCCGCACACCACCGCCGACGATCCGACCCGCTACCGCGCGGCCGCGGAGATCGAGCTGTGGCGCCGGCGCGACCCGATCGACCGGATGCACCGGCTGCTGGAGCGAGAAGGGCTGTGGGACAGCGATTTCGCACAGGAGGTCACGGTGACCGCCGACGCGGTGGCCGCCCGCCTGCGCAGCGCCACCCTCGGCATGGCGGATCCGGAGCCGAGTGCGCTGTTCGAGCACGTGTACGCCACCCCGCACCCCCTGATCGAACGCGAAAGTGCCGAGTACGCCGCCTATCTGGAGGGAGTCCGGTCATGAAGACCACCTTCGCGGGAGCGATCAACCTCGGAATGCGCCGGGCACTCGAGGACGATCCGAAGGTCCTGCTCATGGGCGAGGACATCGGCAGGCTGGGCGGTGTCTTCCGGGTCACCGACACTCTGCAGAAGGATTTCGGCAACAACCGGGTGATCGATACGCCGCTGGCCGAATCCGGCATCATCGGAACAGCTTTCGGAATGGCGCTGCGCGGGCTGCGCCCGGTGTGCGAAATACAGTTCGACGGATTCGTGTATCCGGCTTTCGACCAGATCGTGTGCCAGGTGGCGAAAATTCACTATCGCACACGAGGAAAAGTGACCGCGCCCATCACCATTCGCATTCCGTTCGGCGGCGGCATCGGGTCGGTCGAACACCATTCCGAATCTCCCGAAGCCTATTTCGCGCACACCGCGGGATTACGGGTGGTGTCGCCGAGCAATCCGGCCGACGCGTACCTGATGATCCGCCAGGCGATCGCACTGGACGATCCGGTGGTGTTCTTCGAGCCGAAACGGCGGTACTGGGACAAGGCCGAGGTCGACTTCGCGCAGCTCGATCGCGATGGCGGATTGGCCCTGGACCGGGCCCGCGTCTGTGTCACCGGGGACGATGCCACGGTGGTCGCCTACGGCGGCACCGTCGCCACGGCGCTGAGCGCGGCCGACATCGCGGCGGCGGAGGGACATTCGCTCGAGGTGATCGATCTGCGCAGCCTGTCACCGATCGATTTCGACACCATCGAGACCTCCGTCCGCAAAACCGGTCGTTTGGTCGTAGTCCACGAAGCGCCGGTATTCGGCGGTCTCGGCGCGGAAATCGCGGCGCGCGTGACCGAAAGCTGCTTCTATGAATTGGAAGCTCCGGTTATGCGGGTCGGCGGCTTCGACATCCCCTATCCCCCCGCTAAGCTCGAACGGCACCACCTGCCCGACCCCGACCGCATTCTCGCCGCGGTCGATCGCACGCTCGCCGCCTAACGGTCATGCCTTCGGAGGAAGCTCGGTGGAAGAACAGCGTCAGGTCATGGAATTCCAATTGCCCGATCTCGGTGAGGGATTGGCCGATGCCGAATTGGTGTCGTGGGCGGTGCGAGTCGGCGACGCGGTGGAACTGAACCAGGTCATCGCCGAGGTCGAGACGGCGAAAGCTCAGGTGGCGCTACCGAGTCCGTACGCCGGCACGGTGCTGGAGCTGCTCGCACAGCCCGGTGAGACCGTGCCGGTGGGGGCCGGGTTGATTCGGATCGGGACGGCGGGCGAAGCCGGGGCCTCGCCGGCGACCGGAACCCCCGCGGATTCCGGGGCCGCCGACGCGGGCGTCCCGGATTCCGCTGCGCCGCAACAGGCGAGCGGCCGCCAGGCCGTGCTGGTCGGCTACGGACCCGACAGCGAACCCGTCTCGCGCCGGGGCCGTGCCGCCGCGACCGGGACCGGCGCTTCCGGCCCGGACACCGGTCACGAGGGTCTGGCCCGCCGCCGGCCCGCGGCCACCCCCGGCGCGCGCCGGCTGGCCCGCGAATCCGGGGTCGATCTGGGCGCGGTCGCCGGGAGCGGACCCGGGGGCGCGGTGACCGCTCGGGATCTGCGCGGCGGTCACGCGCAAAGCCCCGGCGCGGAACATATTCCGATCCACACCGCGCCGCCCGGCACGCCGCCCAACCCGGACGCGGGCCCGGGCAGGCAGCCCGGCGAGCGCGAAACCCGCACCCCCATCACCGGTGTCCGCAAGCGCACGGCGGCGGCCATGGTCGCCAGCGCACAGCACATTCCACAGGCCAGCGCCTTCGTCACCACCGATTTCACCGGGTCGATGGAATTGCTCGATCACCTGCGCGCGACCCCCACCTTCGCCGGGCTCACCCTCACCCCCCTGGCGCTGGTCGCGAAGGCGACGCTGGTGGCGCTGAGCGAATTCCCGGAGCTGAACGCCACCTGGAACGAGGCCGATCAGGAGATCGTCACCAAGCACTACGTCAATCTCGGCATCGCGGTGGCCACCGCGCGCGGGCTGCTGGTGCCCAATCTCAAAGAGGCGCAGGCCCTGAGCCTGCGGGATCTGTGCCAGGACATCGGCCGGGTCGCGGAGCTGGCGCGGTCCGGTACGGCCACCCCGGCCGATCTCACAGGGGGCACCTTCACGATCTCGAATGTCGGGGTGTTCGGTGTGGATGCCGGTGTGCCGCTGGTCAATCCGGGCGAGGCGGCGATCCTGTGCCTGGGTTCCATCCGCAAACGGGCCTGGGTGCACCGGGACGAGCTCGCCGTGCGCTGGGTGACCACGCTCGGCATGAGCTTCGACCACCGCATGATCGACGGCGAACAGGGGTCGCGGTTCCTGGCGGCCGTCGCCGCGCTGCTGGAGGATCCGCTCACGCTGCTGGGTCGCGTGTAGATGCGCGACCCGGGGGCACGGCGGTGGCGGCGGCTGCGTAGCCGCCACCGCCGGATCCACGACCGGACGAGCAGCCGATTCGAGCGGGTCATCCGCTCGGGCAACCGCGAGGACGTGGGCAGCGCGCCCGTCCCGCCATCCGAGGTCTCGGCGGCAGGCAGGCCGCCGATGCCCCGGCCAACGCGCGACCCGCAGGATGCGTGGCGACTCGACTACCGGCCCGACGCAGCCGCCGGGCGTGCCGAGCCGGGCTAGGAGTAGGTGACCACGAGGGGTTCGGCGGCCTCGCGGATGACCGCGGGGATCGGGACCGGCTTGCGAGTGACCTCGTCGACGTAGACGTGCACGAAGGTGCCGGTGGCCGCCAGCTCCAGCGTCCCGCCCGCCTCCCGGAAGATGGCCAGGTCGTAGTTGATGCTCGAATTACCCAGGCGCGCGATGCGAATGCCCACGCGGAGCTGATCCGGGAAGCTGATCGATCCGACGAACTTGCACGAGGTCTGCGCCACCACGCCGATGGCGGGCAGATCCCGGATATCGGTTCCGGTCGCGTGGATGAGCCACGCGTTCACCGCGGTATCGAAGTAGCTGTAGTAGGTCACGTTGTTCACGTGGCCGTAGTGGTCGTTGTCCGCCCAGCGGGTCGGCACCGGCCAGAGCACCGGGTATCGCTCATCCGTCACCCCACGGACGGTAGGGGATTTCCGCGCCGGGCGATACGGCGGGGTTCGGGCCGAGGCGCGCCCCTCACGGTGTGCCGGGCCGACGGGCCGGCCCCGTCCTCGCCGAAGTCGGCGCGGCTTCGCGGCCGCGCGGTGCTGCGAGGTCAGACGGCGGGCTCGGCCAGAGCCTCACGGCCACCGACGGTGAACAGGAGAGATCCTGCCGCGCACCGCCGGGATCCCGGCCGAAACCGCCGGATCGGCCCTGCTCGACGCGCTGAATCACGCTCGGGGCCGAGTCGTCACCGACCCGCTCCCGAGTCGTGGCGAACCGCGGCACGATCCGGGGAGACGGCGGGCACTCAGGCGGTGCGCTGATCGGTGGCGTTGCGGTGATCGCGCGGGCTGATGCCGTGGTGGCGTTTGAAGGCGGTGCTGAGGGCGAAAGCGCTGCCGTAGCCGACCCGGCGGGCGATCGATTCCAGGGTGGCGTCGGATTCGTGCAGGAGATCCGCGGCCAGCGCCAGGCGCCAATCGGTCAGGAAGGCCATCGGGGGCTCGCCGACCAGTTCGGTGAAGCGGCGCGCCAGGGCCGCGCGGGAGACGCCCACCTCGGCGGCCAGCGACGCCACGGTCCAGCCGTGGGCGGGATTGTGCTGCATGAGCCGCAGCGCCTTGCCCACCAGCGGATCGGCGTAGGCGTGATACCAGGCGGGGGCGTCGGCCCGGGAGAACCAGGCCCGCAGTGTGGCGATGAGCAGCAGGTCGAGCAGGCGGTCCAGCATGGCCCCCTGGGCGGGCAGATCCTTGGCGGCCTCCTCCACCAGCAGGTCCAGCACCCGGGTGTCGACCTCGTCGCGGCCCAGCACCGCGATGGGCGGCAACGCGCGCAGCAGCCGGCGACTGGCCGCGGACTCCTGTTCGTAGGTGCCGGTGACCAGCACGTTCGCGGCGGTGGCGCTGGTTCCCCAGCTGCGCATGCCCAGGCTCAGGGTCTCGCAGAGCACCTCGCCGTCGGGGGTGGTGGTGATCTGACCGGGGTGAATGATCACCTGCGGCTCGGTCTCCGGGTCGTCGGCGACGGTGTAGTGGTCCGGACCGCGGAAGATCGCGATGTCGCCCTCGCGCAACCGGCGGGGCGCGATCTGCTTGCCGCCCTTGGAATCCGGCACGATCCAGCCGCCGCCGCGCACCATGGCCACCAGGGTGAGCGGGGCTTCGTCCCGGATCCGCAGGGACCAGGGCGGGTCGAAGGACGATCGCATGACGAACGCGGCCCGCGCGCGTGGTCCTTCGAGCAAGCTGGCCAACGCATCCATACCAAGACGATGGCAAATGTGCGGGCGCTTCTCAACCATGTTCAGTCTCAGGGCTTCTCGATGTACTGGTGCCATGACGGATAAAGACTCCCCCAGCAGCACGAATGCCGTTCTAGTGCTGGGCGCGAACGGCAAGACCGGGAGCCGGGTGCGCACCCGGCTGACCGCGCTCGGGGTTCCGGTGCGCGCGGGGTCGCGCCACGGCGAGCCGCCCTTCGACTGGAACGACCGGGGCACCTGGGCGGCGGCGCTGGACGGGATGCACGCTGTCTACCTCGCCTACGCACCGGACCTGGCGATGCCGGGCGCGACCGCGGCGCTCGAGACGTTCACCGCGCGAGCCGCCGCGGCCGGGGTGCGGCGGGTGGTCATGCTGTCCGGGCGGGCCGAACCCGAGGCGCTGGAATGCGAAGAGATCGTGCGCGATTCGGGTCCGGAGTGGACCATCGCGCGCTGCGCGTTCTTCGCCCAGAACTTCAGCGAGGGCATCTTCGCCGGCGAATTGCGCACCGGGACACTGACGTTGCCCGCGGGGCCGGTGCCCGAACCCTTCGTGCACGCGGACGACATCGCCGACGTGGCGGTGGCGGCGCTGACCGCGGATGGGCACGACGGGCAGGTGTACGAGCTGACCGGCCCGCGCGCACTGTCCTTCGCCGAGGCGGTGGCCGAGCTCGGCGCGGCATGCGGGCGAGAGTTGTCGTTCACCTCCGTCTCGCGCCTGGAATACATTGCGGCGCTGAGCATGCGCGGCGTGCCGGGCGCGGAGATCAGCCTGCTGGACTATCTGTTCGGGGTGCTGCTGGACGGGCGGAACTCCCGGCCCGCGGACGGGGTGCGCCGGGCGCTGGGCCGCGAACCCCGGGATTTCGCCGAGTATGCCCGCGACGTGGCGGTTTCCGGTGTCTTCTCGGTCACAGCGCGGGGTAAATCTGTCGGTGCCCGGGCCTACAATTGAGACGAAACAGGTTGTAGTTCATCGGATTCGGAACCCGGATCCGGTCCTGATTCGAAGCCCGGCCGGGAGTGTCGACGAAGCCGCGATCGCCGGGGTCACGGGGAGCTGCCGGTTGTGCCGGTAGCGTCGTACCAATGGTCGCTGCGTCGCCCTCTCCCCCGATTCGAATCGCACGCGCCGCGCTGTTCGTGGTGTTCGGGCTGAACGGTCTGCTCTCGGCCATCTGGATCGTGCACATTCCGGCGGTCTCCGAACGCACGGGCGTCTCGCACAGCCTGCTGGGCATGCTCATCCTGCTGATGGCCGCCAGCGCCATCGTGGGCATGCAGACCGCCGGACCACTCGCCGACCGACTGGGCAGCCGCACCCTCACCGCCACTGCGGCCACCCTGCTGTCCCTGACCCTGCCCGGCCTGGCGTTCGCCACCTCACCGCTGACCCTCGCACTCGCCCTGGTGGCCTACGGTTTCGGCAACGGCATGCTCGACGTGTCGATGAACGCGCAGGCCGTGCAGGTGGAACGCGCCTACGCCCGCCCGATCATGGCGGCTTTCCACGCCCTGTTCTCGCTCGGCGGACTGGCGGGCTCGCTCGCTGGGGCGGCCGCACAGCGAGCCGATTGGAACATCCACACCACGTTCCTGGCGGCGTCGGGGTTCGGCCTCGTCATGGTCGCGGTGTGCGCGCCGCGCCTGCTGGCCGGCACCCCCGCCGCGTCGAATTCGGCTGGCGCACAGCGGACCGAGCCCGTACCGGACATCCCGCCCGGCTCCGCGGCGGCCGGGGCCACCTTGGACACCGCGGGGACGGCGGACGCGACGACACGGGACGGCACAGACCCGGACGGCCCGGGGATCGCGGCGGGCGGGCAGGTCGAGCACGCCTCGGCCGGGCCCGGCGGCCACGCTTCGGCCGGGCGCGCGAGCGCGACCCGCAAGGTACTGGCGCTGGGCGGCATAGCCTTCGTGCTGCTCATGGCCGAAGGGGTGGCGGCGGATTGGAGCGCGCTGCAATTGCGGGACCGCCTCGACGTGGAGGTCGGCACGGCGGGCCTGGCCTTCGCCGCCTTCTCCGCGACCATGACCGCGGGCCGCTTCGGCGCGGACCGGGTCGCCGGCCGGTTCGGCCCGGTGGCGGTCCTGCGCTGGGGAACCCTGCTGGCCGCAGCGGGATTCGCGCTGATCACCCTGTCCGGCTGGCTCCCCCTGACCATCCTCGGCTGGGCCCTGTGCGGCATCGGCCTCGCGGGCGGCGTCCCCCAGGTCTTCACCGCCGCGGGCAATCTCGGCTCATCCACATCCGCGACCGACATGTCCCGCGTCTTCGGCCTCGGCTACGTGGGCCTGCTCGCCGGCCCCGCGATCATCGGCTGGCTCACCCAGCTGGTGCCCCTCACCACCGCGATGGTCGTCCCGCTGCTCGCACTACTGCTGTGCGGCTGGGGCGCTCGCGCGGTCGCCGGATCAGCGCCGCCGAATCAGTCGAATTCCGGACAGGAGCAGTAGCAGGCACAAGGCGGTGAGCAACCAGATCGGCACCGCCAGATAGCTGAAGACCCGGAACTTCTCCCCTATCCCACAGGGCCCCACCTCGGTGGGCAGCCTCGCGCAATCCGGGTGCGAGGGGCCGACGATCAGCCCGAGGATGCCCAGGCTCGCCACGAGAAACACCGCGAACACCGCGACGCCGACCACGATCACCAGCGTCGGCATGATCCGATCGGCCACGCGCGGCGCACTTCTCACGATCCGACCGTAGCCGCACTCGCCCCGCGGTGGAGCGGATCAGCGGGGGCGGACGGCCGGGGTCAGATCGCCTATCTGTTCCGCGTGGTCGAGGAAGTCGTCGACCATCCGGTGGTTGAGAACGGCCAGGGCCTTCAGGTCCTCGGAAGTCCAGTCGGACAGGGCTTCTCGCATCCAGCCGCGCAGGACCACGCGGATCGCCTCCACGGCCTCGCGGGCCTTGGGGGTGGGGCGTACGCGCTGGGCGCGGCGGTCGTCCGGATCGGGGACCCGTTCTACGTGGCCGGACTTCTCCAGGCGCTGGATCTGGCGGCTCACGTGCGGAGCCTCCACATCCAGGCGGGTGGCGAGTTCACCGAGGCGCATGGGCTCCTCGGCGTCGACGAGCACGCGCAGCAGCGGGACGCTGGCGCGATCCATGGTGAGGCCGCACTCGTGCATGGCCCGGTCGTGGCGGCGGACCCGGGTCAGCAGATAGGCGACGCGGGCCAGCGCACGCTCGAGTTCCACGATGTGACCCTCGTCAACCTCGTGGGGGGAGATGGCTTCCGGCGGCGGCATGTGGTTATCTTACGAAACCCATTTACTTAATTTTGGTAAGTAATACAAAAAGGATCAGGCATGACTTCGACCGCAGTCGGTCAGGGCGGTGGGAGCATCCCCGCTGCCGCGACGAACCCCGTCCCGGACAAGCAGCCGGCGCATCTCGGCCTGACCCTGCTCGCGCTGTGCGCGGCCGGTCTGGTCGTCTCGCTGCAGCAGACCGTGGTCATCCCGCTGCTGCCGCGCATGATCGTGCAGCTGAACACCGACGTCGCCGGCGTCACCTGGCTGTTCACCGCTTCGCTGCTCACCGGCGCGGTCGCCACTCCCCTGCTCGCGCGCTTCGGCGACATGTACGGCAAGAAGCCCATGGTCATGATCACCATGGGCGTGCTCATCGCGGGGTCGGTGATCTGCGCCTTCGCCACCACGCTCGGCGTCTACATCGTCGGCCGCTCACTCCAGGGCATCTCGGCGGCCATGATCCCGCTGGCCATCGGCATCATTCGCGACACGTTCCCGCGGGAGCGACTGGTCGGCGCGATCGGCGTCGTGTCCGGCACCATGGGCGTCGGCGGCACCGTCGGCCTGCTCATCACCGGCGTCATCGCCGATCACACCACCGATCCGCACCCGGTGTTCTGGCTGACCGCCGCCCTCGGCGTGGTCGCCACCGTCCTGATCCAGGTGA
Source organism: Nocardia sp. NPDC057668 (assembly GCF_042799795.1). Lineage (NCBI taxonomy): Bacteria > Bacillati > Actinomycetota > Actinomycetes > Mycobacteriales > Nocardiaceae > Nocardia > Nocardia sp. NPDC057668. The sequence continues at coordinate 70,635 of NZ_JBHVIC010000005.1, forward strand.
GCGCCAAGAACAACGGCGTGCGACACGGCGGCAAGCCCGACTACATCGGCGCGGCCCTGCTCGCCGGACTGCTCGTCTCGCTGCTGCTCGCGATCAGCGAGGGCCCGCGCTGGGGCTGGGGTTCGGGCTCGGTGCTGGCACTGTTCGGCGCGGCCATCGTGCTCGCGGTGATCTGGGTGTTCGTCGAGTTGAAGGTCGAGCAGCCGCTGGTGCGCCTGCAGCTGCTGGTCGGCCCGCAGTCGCTCTCGGCGAACCTGGCCTCGGCGCTGCTGGGCTTCTCGATGTTCGGATCCTTCACGCTCATCTCGAATTTCATCCAGACCCCCGCCGACAAGGTCGGCTACGGCCTGTCCGGTTCCGTGCTCGCGGTGGGCCTGTACGGCATCCCCAGCTCGGCGCTGATGACCTTCTTCTCCTTCCGCACCGGCCGCATCGCCGCCAAGATCGGCCCGGCGTACACCCTGGCCATCGGCTCGGCCTTCGCCGGACTCTCGATGGGCTGGCTGACCTTCTCGCACGATCACGGCTACGACATGATCATCGCGAATGTCCTGCAGGGCACCGGGTTCGGCATCGGCTACGCGGCCCTGGGCACCCTCGCGGTGCAGCACGTCGCCATGAGCGAGAGCGGCATCGCCTCGGGCATCAACTCCCTGGTGCGCACCGCCGGCGGCAGCATCGCGGGCGCGGTCACCGCGTCCATCCTTTCCGCGCACGTCATGGCGGGCACCCACGCGCCCAGCGTCGGCGCCTACGTGGCGAGCTTCGCGGTGCTGTCGATCGGCGCGTTCGCGGCCTCGGCCGTGGCGCTCGGACACGGACTGCGGCACAAGGGCGAGTAGCGGTCACGGTGCGTGTTCGGTCATCGACCGGGCACGCGCCCTTTCGTCCGGGCCGGGCCGAACCCGCGCCGCCGGCCCGGACCGAGACTCCGATGCGATCTAGGTCAGCACCTCGGTGCGTTCACCGTCCACCACGACCACGTGATCGTCGGTCAGCGCCCAGTGCGGTGTGCCGGCGGCCAGATAGTCGCGAACCAGCTTGCGGGACAGCCCGTCCGGATCCGTGGGCGAATCCAGGTGCGGAACGATCGGCCGGTCCACCAGGCCCAGTCCGTCCCAGCGCGGCTCCACCCCGCAGGCCGTGCCCACCTCCCCCGGATCGTCCATGGACTCCAGCCCGTGCAGGTCCGGGGTCATGACGCACGCGCCCGCGCTGTAGCCGGCGTAGACCAGCGCGTCGCGCTCGAGCAGTCGGGTCAGGACGACATCGGCTCCGCTGCGGGCGAATTGGGCGCGCAGCACGAAGGTATTGCCGCCGCGCACCCACACCAGCGGAAAACCGGTCAGCGCGCGCTCCAGGGCCGCGGCGCGGCCGACGTATTCGCGCAGGTCCACCACCTCGGGCGCGAAGCCCATGCGGCGCAACGGAAACAGATCACTGGTGACCGCGCTCTGCCAGGCCGAGGGCCAGGCGTCGCAGGCATTGGCGATGACCGCCACCCGGCCGGGCTCACCGATCATGGCGAGCAGCCGATCGGCGTGCGCGCCGAACCGATAGCTGGACAGAAAGAGTCGCACCGGGCCTCAGCAGGCGCTGTCGAGGCCGCGGACCAGGGCATTGCGCCGCGGGCGGCGCCCGTCCACTGGCCGGGTGCCGGCGTCCCACTGGGCGGGCGCGGTGGCCGCGCGGAGGGTGTGGTCGGGCACCGTGTCGGTCATGCGCTGGTTTCCCTTTCCTCCGCGGTCAGCCGCTCCAGCCCCGCCCGGATGGCCGCGGCGGTGGCCTCCCTGTCGTGCGGGCGGCGCATGACGAAACCCTTCGCGAACGTCAGGGTGTCGCCCTTGCGCCGGGGCACGACGTGCAGGTGCACGTGATGCACGGTCTGGAAGGCGGCCTTGCCGTCGTTGAGCACCAGATTGGCGCCGTCGGCCCCGAGATCGCTGCGGCGCACCGCTTTCGCGAGCCGATGCCCGAATTCGAACACCTTCGCGCCCAGCGCGGGGTCGAGCTCGGTCAGGTCGGTCGCGTGCGACTTGGGGATCACCAGCGTGTGGCCCCGCGTGATGGGCCGGATGTCGAGGAACGCCAGCAGGAGGTCGTCTTCGAATATCTTGGTCGCGGGATCGGACCCCGCCACGATCCGGCAGAAGATACAGCCACTCACCCGCCAGACATTACGGCGTACGAGTGAGCCGCGACACCCCATTCGCAGACACCGTTCGCCCCAACTGGAAACACACCTACCAGTAAGTAGCAAACACCGTCGTGCGTACTTGTGGCCGGTAGCGGGCTTGCGGACGATTGCCGGGTGAGCGTTTCTAGCAACACCATGTGATCGCTATCTCCGCTACGCTCACGCCGGACCAGGTACAGTTGCGAGAATTCTCACGAACTTACTTGTCAGTAAGTTCGGCCTCACCGTTTGGACCGGTGACCGGCCCATCACCTGCACAACGATGGTCCCGGTTCATCATCGAGAAGGAAGATTGACAGTGGACACAACGCAGAGCGCACAGACGGCTGCGCCCCGCGGTGCACGCGTCGGCGTGGTTCGAGAGACGAACTCGGACGAACGCCGCGTCGCATTGGTGCCGAAGATCATTCCCTCCCTGCTGAAGCAGGGCGTGGAAGTGATCGTCGAGGCCGGGGCCGGACTGGGCGCGCTCATCCCGGATGAAGCTTACGTCGAAGCGGGCGCCACCGTGGGCGATCCGTGGTCGGCCGATGTGATCGTCAAGGTCGCGCCGCCGAACGACGCCGAGATCGCCAAGCTCTCCAGCGGGCAGACCCTCATCGGCTTCCTCGCGCCCCGCAACGCCGACACCAAGATCGGTGCGCTCAAGGCGGCCGGCGTCCAGGCGTTCGCCGTCGAGGCGATTCCGCGTATCTCCCGCGCCCAGGTCATGGACGCGCTGTCCTCGCAGGCCAACGTCGCCGGCTACAAGGCCGTGCTGCTGGCCGCGTCGGAATCGACGCGCTTCTTCCCGATGCTCACCACCGCCGCGGGCACAGTGAAGCCCGCGACCGTGCTCGTGCTCGGCGTCGGCGTGGCCGGACTGCAGTCCCTGGCCACCGCCAAGCGCCTCGGCGGCCGGACCACCGGCTACGACGTCCGTCCCGAGGTCGCCGATCAGGTGCGCTCGGTCGGCGCGCAGTGGCTCGACCTCGGCATCGACGCCGCCGGTGAGGGCGGGTACGCCCGCGAACTCACCGACGAGGAGAAAGAGCAGCAGCAGGCCGCGCTGGAGAACGCCATCAAGGGATTCGACGTGGTCGTCACCACCGCGCTCGTTCCGGGTCGTCCCGCACCGCGCCTGGTCACCGCCGCCGCCGTCGAGGGCATGAAGCCCGGCAGCGTCATCATCGACATGGCGGGCGAGACCGGCGGCAACTGCGAGCTCACCGAGCCCGGCAAAACCGTTGTGCGCCACGGCGTCACGATCTGCTCGCCGCTGAACCTGCCGGCGACCATGCCCGAGCACGCCTCGGAGCTGTACTCCAAGAACATTTCGGCCCTGCTGGAACTGATGCTGAAGGACGGCGCCCTGGCCCCCGATTTCAGCGATCAGGTGCTGGCCGACTCCTGCGTCACGCGTGAGAAGGAAGCCTGATGTACACCGAACTTCTCGCGAACATCGCGATCCTGGTGCTATCCGGGTTCGTCGGCTTCGCCGTCATCTCCAAGGTGCCCAACACCTTGCACACACCGCTGATGTCGGGCACCAACGCCATTCACGGCATCGTCGTGCTCGGCGCGCTCGTGGTGTTCGGCAAGGTCGAGGACCCCTCGATCCTCATGCAGATCATCCTGTTCGTCGCGGTCGTCTTCGGCACGCTGAACGTGGTCGGCGGCTTCGTGGTCACCGACCGCATGCTCGGCATGTTCAAGGCCAAGAAGCCCGCCGCGACCGAGAAGGCCGGTAAGTAGCCATGGACAATCTCGTCAATATTCTCTACATCGTCTCGTTCGCGCTCTTCATCTACGGCCTCATGGGCCTGACGGGCCCGAAGACGGCGGTGCGCGGCAACTGGATCGCCGCGATCGGCATGGTCATCGCGGTCATCGCGACCTTCATCTCGATTCGCGACACCAGCAACTGGATCATCATCGTCGCCGGTCTCGTGGTCGGCATCGGCCTGGGCGTGCCCCCGGCCCGCTTCACCAAGATGACCGCCATGCCCCAGCTGGTCGCCGCGTTCAACGGCGTCGGCGGTGGCACCGTGGCGCTCATCGCGTGGGCCGAATTCATCGACACCACCGGCTTTTCCGCGTTCAAGCACGGCGAAGAGCCGACCGTGCACATCGTGATCGGCTCGCTCTTCGCGGCCATCATCGGCTCGATCTCCTTCTGGGGCTCGATCATCGCGTTCCTGAAGCTGCAGGAGACCCTGCCGGGCCGCCCGATCGGCATCGGCAAGCTGCAGCAGCCGCTGAACCTGCTGCTGCTGCTCGGCGCTATCGCCGGCGCGGTGGTCATCGGCATCGGCGCGACCAAAGACGGTGTGCCGCAGTACTGGATGATCCTGGTGCTCGTGCTCGCGGGCATTCTCGGCCTGATGGTCGTGCTGCCCATCGGCGGCGCGGACATGCCGGTCGTGATCTCGCTGCTCAACGCGCTCACCGGCCTGTCGGCCGCGGCCGCGGGTCTGGCGCTGAACAACACCGCCATGATCGTGGCGGGCATGATCGTCGGCGCGTCCGGCACGATTCTGACCAACCTCATGGCCAAGGCCATGAACCGCTCGATCCCGGCCATCGTGGCCGGTGGCTTCGGCGGCGGCGGCACCGCGCCCAGTGGCGCCGGTGGCGAGCAGAAGCAGGCCAAGGCCACCTCCGCGGCCGACGCGGCGATCCAGATGGCCTACGCCAACCAGGTCATCGTGGTGCCCGGCTACGGCATGGCCGTCGCGCAGGCGCAGCACGCGGTCAAGGAGATGGCGGCGCTGCTCGAGGCCAAGGGCGTCGAGGTCAAGTACGCGATTCACCCCGTCGCCGGTCGTATGCCCGGCCACATGAACGTGCTGCTGGCCGAGGCCGAGGTCTCGTACGACGCCATGAAGGAAATGGACGACATCAACGGCGAGTTCAGCCGCACCGATGTCGCCCTGGTCATCGGCGCGAACGACGTCACCAACCCGGCTGCGCGCGAGGATGCCTCCTCGCCGATCTACGGCATGCCGGTGCTGGACGTCGACAAGGCCAAGTCGGTCATCGTGCTGAAGCGCTCGATGAACTCCGGCTTCGCCGGCATCGACAACCCACTGTTCTACGCGGACACCACCTCCATGCTGTTCGGTGACGCGAAGAAGTCGGTCAGCTCGGTGACCGAGGAGCTGAAGCAGCTGTAGGGGATTCCCTACGCCCGCAAGGCAACCGATGGCCCGCACCCGATGAGGGGTGCGGGCCATCGTCGTTCGCGGGGTGGTGTTGGTACTCGGGTGGGGGTCACGTACCGGGGGCGGGCGCTCCCGCGAGGCGCAGGACGCTCTCGCGCAGGGCCGCTTCGGCTTCCGGGCGGGTCATGCGGCCGGACTTCACCTCCTGCTTGGCGGCGGCGCCCACGGTGACGATGGCGGTCGCGAGCCATTCCGGGGTTGTGCCGCAGGTGAATTCGCCGGAGTCGAGGCCGCGGCGCAGGAGCGGGAGCAGATGGTCCGTGACCGGGATGTGGCGGGCGTAGCCGTCTTTGGGGGCGACGGGGCCGAGGTTGCGCATGACGGGGGTGTTGGCTTCGAAAGCGCGCCAGCTGATGTCGAGCACCCGGAGCAGGGCGGCGGTGGGCGAGCCCGCGGTGAGATCGGCGTCGGACATGGCGGCGGCCGTCGTGGCGGCGAGGCGATCGGCGACGGCGACGCGCAGGTCGTCGCGAGAGGGGAAGTGCGCGTAGATGGTTTGCCTGCTCACGCCGGCGGCCGCGGCGATCGCCGACATGCCCGCGCCGGGCTGATCCGGCAGCAGGGCGAGGGCGGCGTCGAGGATGGCGGCGCGACTGCGCTCGGCATCGGCGCGGCGGCGGGGCTCGGATACAGCGGACAAACTCTTACTCCCTTGTCAAAGTTGTCGATGGCGGCTTAACCTTTACAGCGTTGTCAGAATTATACGACAGCGGCGGCACGCGCTCCGCTTCGTCAGCGCCCCAGGAGATTTCGTGTCGCATCGACTCGTACGGACCGTCGCACTGCTGTCCACCGGACTGCTCGCCGGGGCTTTCGGCTACGGCGCGGTCAATCTCGCGCCCACGTTCCACCGGGTGCCGCTGCAGATGCGGCTGGAGTTCCACACCGAGCTGATGAAAATGAACAGCATCAGCATGCAGGCCACCATGGCCGCCGCGGCGCTGAGCTGTCTCACGCTCGCATGGCTCGCGCGCGGGCGGGACCGGCGGCTCGCGGCGGGCGCGACGGCGCTGGTGACGGCATCGTTCGCGATCACGCGACTGGGCAATGTGCCGATCAATCACCGGATCAACGAATGGGCGCTGACCGGTGCGCCCGCCGACTACGCCGAGATCCTCGCGCGCTGGGATCTGTTCCACGCGCTGCGCACGCTGACCGGACTCGGGGCGTTCGGGCTGATGACCGTGCTCACGGTGTGGCGGGCGAGCGCCAAACCCGGGCGGGATCTCGAGGGCGCTCGCCGCGTGCCGGTTACCGCCTGACCTCGGCGCATCGACGTCCGAATCGGGCGGGATGGCAGGCCCGCCGCCGCGCGGGTCAGCGACACTCGCAACGCGACATCGGTCCGTATCGGGTGCCCGATTCTGGCGATACACGTAGTTTCTGAGGGTGGAACCGAACAGCTCTGGCGTCGACCTCGATTCGCTGCGATCCCTGCTGCCCGAGGGGATGGTCGTGACCGACCCCGACGTGCTGGCGGGATACCGGCAGGACCGGGCCTTCGACCCGAACGCCGGGATCGGGCTGGCCCTGGTGCGGCCGCTGACCACCGAACAGGTTGCGACCGTGGTGCGATGGGCGCAGGAAAAGGGCGTGCCGATCGTGCCGCGTGGAGCGGGGACCGGGTTGTCCGGCGGAGCCACCGCGCAGCACGGGGCGCTCGTGCTCAGCACCGAGAAAATGCGCGACATCACCGTCGACGCGGTCACGCGGACCGCGATCGTGCAGCCTGGCCTGCTGAACGCCGAGGTCAAACGAGCCGTGGCCGAGCACGGACTGTGGTATCCACCGGACCCGTCCTCGTTCGAGATCTGCTCGATCGGCGGCAACGCGGCCACCAACGCGGGCGGACTGTGCTGCGTGAAGTACGGCGTCACCACCGATTACGTGCTCGGCATGGAAGTGGTGCTCGCGGACGGGACCGCGGTGCGGCTGGGCGGACCGCGACTCAAGGACTCCGCCGGGCTCTCGCTCACCAAACTCTTCGTGGGCAGCGAGGGCACACTCGGCATCATCACCGAACTCACGCTCCGACTCCTGCCCGCGCAGCCGCCGCAATCGACGGTGGTGGCCACCTTCCCCACCCTCACCGCGGCCACCGACGCGATTCTCGCCATCACCGGCGCACTGCGGCCGTCGATGCTCGAATTCATGGACGCCGTCGCGGTGAACGCCGTCGAGGACGAACTCCGCATGGGCCTGGACCGGGACGCGGCGGGATTGCTGGTGGCACGCTCGGACGCACCCGGTGAACACGCCGGACACGAAGCGGACATCATGCTCGCCGCCTGCGAGAAGGCCGGCGCCACCGAGGCTTTCCGCACCGACGATCCGGACGAGGGCGAGGCCTTCTGCGCCGCGCGGCGCTTCGCCATCCCGGCCGTGGAGCGCAAGGGACCGCTACTGCTCGAGGACGTGGGCGTGCCACTGCCGCGGCTCGGAGAACTCATCACCGGCGTGGCCGATATCGCGCGCGAACGCCGCGTTCTCATCTCGGTCATCGCGCACGCGGGCGACGGCAACACCCATCCGCTCATCGTGCACGACCCCAACGACGCCGACGAAGCCGCGCGCGCCCAGCTGGCCTTCGGCGAGATCATGGACCTGGCCATCGCGCTGGGCGGCACCATCACCGGGGAACACGGCGTCGGGCGGCTGAAGAAGGACTGGCTGCCCGATCAGGTCGGACCCGATGTGATGGCACTCACTCGGCGCATCAAACAAGCCCTGGATCCGCACGGGATACTCAACCCGGGAGCCGTGCTCTGAACCGCCGGCCGGAACAATCCGCACGACAAGGGAGTTCACACCGACCATGAGTACCAGGCTGGAACACAACGCCGACGCCACGCGCTACGAGATCTACCTCGACGACACCCTCGCGGGCTACGCCGACTACGCGGAGAGCACCACCGGCGATCGCAAGGTCCGCGATATCCAGCACACACTCACCTTCCCGGAGTTCCGCGGCCGCGGCGTCGCCGCACAGGTCGTCGAATACGCACTGAACGACGCACGCGCGGAGGGCTTCTCGGTCATCCCCACCTGCTGGTACGTCGAGAAGTACATCGCCGAGCATCCCGAATACGCCGATCTGGTCGGCTAATTCGCGCGATAGCCGCCACCCGAGGACTCCGGCCGCCGCCACACCAGCAACTGGCGGTCGGCCACGCTCATCATGGCCTCGATCACCTTCTCGTTGTCGAAGCCGGGGAGCGCCTGTAGTCGCGCGAGGAAGCCGGTGTCGGCCGCGGAATGCGGCACGACACAGCCCTTACCCGTGGCTCCGATCAGCACGAAGAACACATCTTCGGCGAACGGTCCATCCGCCGTCGTAATGATGCGCACCTCGGCCAACTCGGTCCACGCGACCTCTTCCACCCGTCCGTTGGCCAGCGTGCGCCGGACGAAGGTGTCGTTGATTTCGACTCCGGCCATGGGTCCATAGTGCACCCGTCGTCCCCGGGCCGACAGTCCCGAAAGCCGTGCTTTACCTGATGAAACCGTGGCGGGAACGTCCCGTTCACCCGGCGACCGGGGACGCAGGGGCTGCGGCAATCAGTCAGCTATTAACGGGTTTTCGCGGCGACACGCGGAGGCGCTGTTGTACTGCGGGAATGCGGGTCCGCAAAATCCGAGCGAGCGGGGTCGCCGGTGGGTGGGCGCCGGGATCTGCGGGACCCTCGCGCAGCGGGGATGCCGGATCAGCGCCACGGGCAGACCCGGGATCGGCGCGACCGAGTCGGAGACGGTCGATATCCGCGCTCAGAAGAACTCGTCGAGCAGGCGGTAGTAGTCGAGCCGCCAGGGGTCCGCGCCGGTGCGATCGGCGACCCACTCCGCCAGTTCCGCACCGTAGGCGGGATTGAGATCGGGGTCCGCCACCGATCGGGTGAGCAGCGCCAGATCCAGGTGACGATCGGCGATCCCCAGCCGGCCGACGTCGAGAATGCCTGTCACCGTGAGGGTTTGCGGATCGAGGAGAACGTTCGGCAGGCAGAAGTCACCGTGGCAGACCACGAGATCGGCGGCTTCGAGCACCTCGGCCCGGGCACGATCACCCTCCAACTCGCCCAATAGCTTTGCCGCGGTGAAACCTTCACGCTCACCATCGAAATCGTCCTCGTCGACCAGCCCCGCCGCGACATTCGCCGCCGCGGCCGGAACGGTCACCGCCAGCGTGCGATCGAACGGGCATTCACCAATGGGCAACGCGTGCAACGTCCGCGAGAACTCGACGAGCACCTCGACCGCCGCCGCAGCCCGGTCTCCGGGAACATCGCTCGCCGGAATCCCCGCCAGCGTCGAACTGACCAGCGTCGCTCCACCCTCCCACGCACGCCAGTCCAGCACCCGCGGCGCACCCACCCCGATGCTCTCCAGCCACAGCAGCCGGTCCCGCTCATCCACCAACTCCGCCCGCGCGGCGGCCGTCGTAGCCGTCTTGTCGAAACGGCTGCCATCGGCACTGCGTCGTACGACGGCGTCACTACACCCGACGGTCACCACTTCCCAGTCACCCATGCGCCCGAGTCTGCCAGGCGGGACACCGCTCGGGCCTCCGCATTTCGGCGGCGACGAGTGCGCCGAGGGTGGTCGGACCCTCCGGGAAAGCGCACTGCCCGGGTTCGAGCCGTGCCCGGCCCCGGACATCGAGGACGAGCACGGCTCAGTGAGACGCGCTCAGAGTCGTTGCCACAGAGCGGGAGTCGCTGCCGGAGTCCATCCGGCATCATGGGCGGTGTGCGCCTGCAGGCATCGATACTGCGCACCGTCGAAAGTGACCACATCACCGGCGTTGTACGCCAGCCCCTGAGCCCAGGCCGAGACGGCCGGTCCGCCGGCCGCGGGCAACTTTTGCCAGAGTGCGGGCGTCGCGGCGGGAGTCCACCCGGCATCGTGCGCGGTGTGCGCCTGAATCGCCCGATACTGCGCACCGTCGAAAGTGACGACGTCACCCACGTTGTAGACCGCACCCTGCTGCCACGCGGGCACGGTGGGCAGCGCGGCCTGCACGGTCACGGTGAGAGTCGAGGTCGGCGGGCGGTAGTCCGGCGGCGAACCGAGCGCGCAACCGTAGGCCTGAATCGTGTGGGTCCCGGCCGTGGCCGGCGTCCACTGCACGGTGGCCAGCAGATTCTCATCCGGTGCGACCGCCCGGCCCTCGAGGATGTCACCCGGTTCGGCCGAATAGGGATCGACATCGATGGCGACGGCGACGGTGCTGCGAACCTCGCAGTGCACCGTGACCGTAATCGGCCGACCGACACGGATATCGTTGTCGGACACCGTGATCGTGGTCAATCCGGCCGTCGCGGGCGTGGCGGCGAAACCGGCCGCCGTGGCCATAGCCGCCATGAGGACGGCTCCGGCGCTCGCCCGGCGTACACGAGCAGATGCCATGCGTAGATCTCCTGCGTTCCAGCAATAAAATTCGTTCGCGGAGGCGAACACGCAGAAAGCTAACAGCCGGGGGCGACAGAAAACCGGGCATCGAATCGGCTACCGGATCGCCGGTGTGGAAGATCGACTTCTACTGCGACACAGCGCAATTCCATTCAGACGGGTTGGCACATGTGATGATGCAGCGCAATCCCAGCGACATCACGCGGTGGTGACCGCAACACGGCGCGGGTCGATCAGAGCGCCGACGGCGAGGGCCAATTCGTGGCGTTGGTCGGCTGTTCGCCGGGACGAGAGTGTGGAGTCCGTGGCATCGGCGCGGGCGAGGGTGTGGATCTGATCCAGGAGGGAGGCGGCCGGGACCGCGAGAGTGACATGGCCGGTGGATTGTGCGTATTCGATCGCGGCGATCCTGTGCTCGGTAGCGGCCCGGAGAGCGGGGGAGGCATTCGTGAGGTCGGAGCGTTCGAGAGACTGCCAGAGCAGCAGGCGTGCCAGGTGCGGAGCAGCGCGATAGTGATCGAAGAGGCACTGGGCGTAGCGGGGTAGATCCTCGACATCGAAGGGGATCGTCGTGTGCGCCGCCGCATGGTGATTCAGAACCGCGGCGAACAGGGCATTCTTGCTGCCGTAGTAGGCGTAGAGCATGCGGGGATTCGAGCGCGCCGCCTCGGCAATGCGAGCGGTGCGAGCGCCGGCCAGGCCGAAGGCAGCGAACTCGATTGTGGCAGCGTCGAGAATTCGACGGCGCGTCGCATCGGCATCTCGTGGTTCGGCTGGTTTCGTCATCTGTACCTGCGCTCTCCAGATAAGTAATCGGTTAATTACCGGATGACCTCGGCGAAGAGTATCGGGGTTTGTGCAGGTCACCGAGTTGGTTGCCGATCCACGCCGACGTGCGGCGTGTCGGGCGAGCAGTGCGGGAAATCTCGGGACCTCGGCGGGGGAGCGCATGGCGACGGCGACAGCGGGTAGTCGATCAGTGCATCCCATTGGCTGACGCAGGTAGGAGCAGACCATGAGCGCGATCGGGCTCACCGGCGATATCGAGCATCCCTTCACGGTCGAACCCAGCTCGGCGGAAGTCACCGTCACACCGGGCGGCGGGGCCGTTCGAGCGGGAGTGCGTATCACGCCGGCCGACGAGGGCGGCATCGGTGAAGTGCGCATCGTTGTCGGTGTCATCGCCGATTCGGGGCTGAGCTTCACGCGGCACGAACTGTCCAGTGGTACGGGCGTCAGCTACCAGCCGGGAGCCGACTCGCGTGCGGATGTGCTGAGCTTCGACGGCATCGAGCTGGACACATCGGCGAATCCCGAACTGTCCGTGGAGATCACAGCGGATGCGGAGGCATCCGAGGAGCCGACCACGGTGACATTCGTAGTCGGCGCGGTGACGTGCGCGGTACCGGTGCGGATACAGGGGCCGGATTCCGAATAGTCGATGCGGCGGATATCGAGAAGGGTGGTGTTGGCGCACCCCGGATAGCCGCGCACTGGTTGGCCGGCTTCCCCGGCGGCAGGCTCGATCGCATGAACTCCTACGTCGCACAGCTCAACGGCCAACCTGCCACAGCGTCCGATCTGACTCCGGTGGCCTTCGCCGGCTACGCGCACTTCACCGCTATGCAGGTGCGTGACAAAGGAATTCGCGGAATGGACCTTCATCTGGACCGGCTGCGCAACGCATCCACGCGAATGTTCGGCCGCGCACTACCTGACGAGCTGATCCGCGAACACCTGCGCACCGCTCTCGCGGATGGGCCCGCTGATCTGTCACTCACCGCGACGGTGTTCTCACCCGCGGGCGAATTCACAGTGGCCGGAACCGATATCGAGCCGCAGGTTCTGATCCGGACCGGGCCGCCCGCCAGCGGGCCGAGCGGGCCACTCGCTCTCGACGTTGTCGAACACGAACGCGCGTTGCCGTCCATCAAGCATGTCGGTGAAGTCGCGAAGACGTATTACCTTCGCGAAGCCGTCGCGCGGGGATTCGACGATGCGGCGTTCATCGACCGCAACGGGCGATTCAGTGAGGCCACGATCTGGAATCTGGCGTTCTGGGACGGATCCGCTGTGGTGTGGCCCGAGGCGGAAATGTTGCGCGGAACCACAATGGGGATTGTTCAGCGGCAGTTGGGGCGGTTCGGCGTTCCGCAGGTCACGAAAGTTGTCACCGCCGCTGATCTTCCAGGGTTGTCCGGCGCGGTGGTCATGAACTCCTGGAATCCGGGGATCTCGGTTCATCGGATCGGGGGGACGGTGTTTCCTCGGGCTGTGGAATTTACGGAGGTTTTGCAGCGGGCCTATGACGCTGAACCGGCTGTCTTGGTTTAGGAGGCTGCGGTTTGGGGGCGGGGGCTGCGGTTCCATCGCTACCGAGGCGAAGGCCGGAGCTGCTTCCGTGTATGCGTGGCCGAGTTCTCCGGGAATCGGAGCGTTGGGTGGGTGGTTCCGGTTCGGACGACTGGATAACGAGATACCAGCGTTGTGCGGTGGGGGAACTCGGCTGCGGTTGGGTGGCCTACCGGAGAAAGAGCAGCCTGGATAACGGGATACCAGCGTGGACCGGTTGAGAGCCTCGACGGCGGTACCAGCCCTCCCGGGCCGATAAACGTAATCCACCACTCGTGGGGGTAAGAGCCAGCCTCGAATCGATTACCGCTCACCACAATCACCCGCTAAGGCAGTACAAGCATTCAGCGATGACGGATCTTTGTCTGTAGAGCTCGAGAAGGTTCCCACAGCCATCCAGCCAGGCTGGAAGGGCGAACAGTCTCCCAGCTGGGGAGCCGAAATCGGGTACGGCAGGCGAAGTAACCAGCACTGCCTCGTTGTTCTTGCTTGTTCTCCCGAACCCCGCTGGAACGCGAAGGGTGCGTGCGAGTCTCGGCTACGTCGGCCACAGGAGTGAACACCTATGATCCTTTGCGTTGGTCTAGGCTTTGCGGGTTCGGCTGCAGAGCAGCGCTTTAACAGAGTCGCCGCGCCGGGATACCCGGGATCCCAGAGGGACCGCGCACACGCGGGTGATGGCTGAAATTCACGCGTGGTCTGCGGGCTGGGTCGATGTGTGGTGGTGGTATCCACCCGGTTTTGCCCGGATTCTCCGAATCGGGCGGCATCACGATCGTTTTCCAACCGTTCGGACCAGAATTGACCTGTGCGTGGCAGGCATCGCACGCGAAAGTCAGGTTCTCGATGTCCGTTTCGCCGCCATCAGCCCATTCCTTGATGTGATGCACCGCCGAGCGGGTGGCTGGGGCGTCGCATCCGGGGCGGGTGCACCCGCGCTCGACCGCGGTGAGGGCCAGGCGCTGCTCTACCGAGGCGAGGCGTTGACCACGAGAGAGGTGCAGTGGGCGGCCGTTGGCATCTACGATCACCAGGTACGGGGTCGAACGCGCGGCCAACTTGATCGCTTCGGTGATCGAGAGCGTGCCACCGGTGTTCGTGGTAGCGAGCCCGGTCCGCTGCTCCAGGTCCGTCAACCGCATCGTGACCACAGTCGAGACCGGCAGCCCCCGGTGATACCCGAGCTTGGTGGGACCCATGTCCGGGTGCAGGAACCGAAGCAGCGCATCGTGATTGCGCTGGGCTTCGCTGCGGTGATCACGCTTGGCAGCAGCTCGCAGCACCGCACGAGCAGCGACGGTGGCTGTGTCGGCGTCGCTGTCGTCGGTTTCGGTTTCGGTGTCGATCCCGAGTTCTGCTGTGGTGTGTGGGCTTTCGGGGTCATCGGGGTTGCACATGCCGGGTCGGGCGAATTTGGCGAACATGGGCAGGAACACCGCACCCAACTCCGGGGTCAGCAACCCCGAGATAGGGAACATCCCATCCGCGCGTTGACGCCCGATGCAGATCCCGCGCATCCGCTGCCGGTCCTTGTCCGCGGTCAACACCCCATCCGGGTCGGTGTATGCCAGGACCCGCACTCCGAGTGTGGTCACACCCTTGGGATCGCCGGTGCGCGCGAAGTCGGTCAGGGACCGTTCAGCGAGTTCCTTCAATGTCGGTTCCACACTGGCGGGGATCCGATCGAGGACCTTCACGATCGCCTGCACATGATCAGCCGAGATCTCCCCGGAACGCTGCGCGGCGGCGATGTGCGGGAACACCGGCGGGCGCTGAACCGACCCTTCGGACACGGCCGAGAGCCGGTCGGCGTTCCGCACTCGGGCAGCCGCGTCGAAATGCGAGATCCGCAGCGTTTGTTGCAGGAACACGATCAGGCTCTTGATCCCGGCCCGAGAGGACAGCCCCCGCGCACCACATTCGAGAGCGAAACGCTGCTTCGCCACTTCGAGCTTGCGGAAGCTGATTTCGATGTCCTGCATGATCTCGATGACCTCGTCATCGGACAACGAATACAGGGGAGATTCGAGAAGCCCTTCCACCGCGGCAGCGAATGCTTGTGCACTCTGCGCGATGGCGGATTCCCTTCCCGAATTCATACCCCTATTCTACTCCTCAATAGCGAGCAGACATAGTCCAATTCCATTGTGATACAACGCTATTCAGACCAAGCGGCGGTTCAGATCCGAACGAAAACTCGCCCTTTCCCTACGCCGGCAACCTACCGCCGCATTCCCACCTACTCGGGATGAAGCCGCCGAACGAATCCCGCATCAACCAAGCGCGAGAACGCCTTACGAACCCGATCCGGCACCGGCTGCTCGATAGCCCATCCCAAAGCGGGATAGACCCAAAGCCGCTGCGTATCCCCCACCAGCGTGTTGATGACGCGGTCGACGTCACCGATCCCGGCGACGTAGTCGTCGAGCGGCACCGCCCGCGACGCACAGGTCACCTCGACCTCCGGCCACCGCTTCCGGCAGATGGCGTAGGCCCGGCGCTGCTGATACGGCCGGGAAATCAGCGTGACCGACCGGATATCACCAAGGGTCCCAGTACTTTCGAAGAGAGCACGGGTGAAATCGATGTTCTCCCCGGTGTTCGTGGCGTCGGGCTCCACCAGAATCGCATCACCCGGAACACCCGATTCCATTGCCCGCTCACGGAAATGCACCGCCTCCCCGCGCGGAAAGAGTTCGGTCGTACCGGGCGCGTTCCCGCCGGAGAATACGATCCGCGGAAACAGCCCGCGATGGTAGAGCTCCGCCGTATAGACCGGCACATCCAGATCATGGCTCCCCAACCCGATCCCGGCATCGACGGCCCGTACCTCATGATGCATCTGCGCGTGGTCCCACAAAACCTCGACCTCCACACGGAGTCCCACGGGAATGACCGTCGACGCCACGAGCTCTCCTCCACCGGCAAACGTGAACTCATAGCTACCAGAACGCCGCAGGGCGGCACCGAAACCGGTGCCGCCCTGCGGGAATTCCGTCGACGCGAGAAACCTCAGCGCAGGATCTGGCGCGACATGACGACGCGCTGGATCTGGTTGGTGCCCTCGTAGATCTGGGTGATCTCGCGGTGCGTGTCGGCCACCTCCGGAAACACCAGCGAATGAGGCGCTGAGCTGCGAGACGAGATCTGGTGAGTTCTACCCGGTTCTGGGGCGTTCGGAGCTCCCGACGGCCTGTGGACGGCCTGGACGCCGCTCCCCCATGCATCCTGTAATGCCGATGACAGGGTGATTCTCTGGGATTCGTGTGGTCGGTCCGATCCGGATGTCTGTGGAAGCGAGCCGACTTCTGGTGCGACGATGTTCGACGTGATCGCGGAGCCGGACGACGAGTACGAATACTTGAGAGCGGTGGAGTTGTTGGCCCGGGAGGTCGACGATTGTGCCCGAGCTGAAGGGTGGCGCAGTCTCGCGCCCGATCCGTTGGACTCGACGCCCCTGCAGCAGGCGGTCAATGCACTCGCGCGTGAACTCCGCAGCTATCACTTCGAAGGTGACGGCTGTGATGATCCTGCACCGAGTTTGAAGATCAGTGGCGCGGTAGTCGTTGGGCCGCACACGGATATGTACGAGCAAGTGTGCGCAAGGCTCGGGGTCGAGCCGCGGGCCGAGGGGTGGGCGGTGTGGCATACCTGGAACCGACGCGGTGATAGGCGCACGTTGGTCACGACGCGGATCTCCACGACCGAGGGACTATTGAGGAACTGGCAACGCGGGCTCGACGCCTCTCCCACTGTCCCGAACCGGGCACAGGTCGTCTCGACTGTCCGAGGGTGGGTCGGCCCGTGCGTCCTGTCACCTCGACGAGCGAAGTATGAAGGCTTGATCGATCACCAGCCCTGATCGGGAGGCCCAATAAGTGGACGGCAACGCACGCTATTGCCGCTGATCGCTCGGGTGTCCGGGGACTTCTCTTTCCCCGCTTCCTCATACAGGCCATCCTCTGTGGAGGGAGGGCGTGTCAAGGATGCCGTAGGCACCGCGTAGCGGACAGCGGCAGCTGGTCCTTGACTCGTCCTTCCGGAGCGAGACAATCGGGCCGATGAGGAGGCGGGGAGCTACCGACCGCAGGAGTGCCAATCTCGATGGCGAGAGTCCGGTGCGAGAGTCGGCTGATACCGGAGTCCGCGGTGAGAGTGCCGGCCGATTCGTCGACGGTGAGCGGGACCGGCGATCAGTGCCGGTGCTCGGCCCGCCCTGCTCTTCATGTCGGGTCTGATGCTGGTGAGCTCACTAGGTTTTGGAGGTGTGGGTTTGTCGCCGACGCGCCGCCGCTCCGGCGGGCGGAGCGGAGCCCAGCCGTTGTGCGGCGTCAGCGTGGCGGCGGCGCGCCAGCGCAACCCTTGAACCTATAGCGAAATTCGGCAACGAGTCAGGAACCGGCTGGCGCTCAGAGCATGTAGCTCACTGCCTCGGAGAGGGTGTGCATGGTCGTGACGACAGCGTCGGGCGCGTACTCAGCGAAGAGTTGCAGTTTCTCCGGGCAGTTCGCGAGAGCGATGACCGCCACCGACGCAGCACGGGCGGCTTGAATGTCGCTGACCGAATCACCGATGAAGACACATTGGTCAGGCGTTTCCTGGGTGAACTCGATTGCCCGGGTCAGCAGGTATGGATTCGGTTTCAGCAGCGGGACATTGATCATCGTTCGACCGAAGATGCTGTGCCGGAGGTAGTCCGGCAACTCATCGTGAGCAGCGATGTACACGCTGACGGCTTCCGAAGAGTTGTTGGTGACCACGCAAGTTTCGTAGTGGGTCTGATCTACGAGCCGCATGAAATTGCCGAAATAGGGTGTTGCCTGTGCTGATCGGACAGCCTCGACCTCGATCTCAGCGAATCGGCGTTCGATTCTCTCGCCGGTCGCCCGTCCGAGCGAGGCCGCGTAATGAAGGACATCGAAGGGGTCTCTCGTCCTGGCGATGCCTTCCGGTACAGGCAAGTTGATCTCTTTGACGAGGGTGTCGGCCGCTTCCCGGCCGGAAAGACCCGAGAACACGGAACAAACCGACCCATCGAAGTCCAGGAGCAGAACCGATCGTTGCCAGAGCAGATCCAGCAATTCATTCACGGTCGATAGTCCTCGGCGACCGAGTTCCAAATGCTGTCGAACCAGGCCCGAGCCCGGGGGACGAACTGGATTTGCGCCGAAGCCGGGCGCGGATAGTTCGAGTCGAGGGCGTCCACGTGCCCGAGCGTAGCCGAGCACCTGGAATGATCCAGAACCTCGAAGCTACCGGGTAGGCAGACAAAGACCGAGGGCGGTACCGAATCCGGTACCGCCCTCGGGAAACTCGCTGCCGCGGAAGGGAATCAGCGCAGGATCTGGCGCGACATCACGACGCGCTGGATCTGGTTGGTGCCCTCGTAGATCTGGGTGATCTTGGCATCGCGCATCATCCGCTCCACGGGGAAGTCGGTGGTGTAGCCGGCGCCGCCGAACAGCTGGACCGCGTTCGTCGTCACCTCCATCGCCACGTCGGAGGCGAAGCACTTCGCGGCGGCGGAGATGAAGCCGAGGTTCTTCTCGCCGCGCTCGGCGCGGGCCGCGGAGGTGTAGACCATCAGGCGGGCGGCCTCGATCTTCATCGCCATGTCGGCCAGCATGAACTCGGTGTTCTGGAACGACGCGATCGTCTTGCCGAACTGCTTGCGGTCCTTGGTGTAGGCGATCGCGGCGTCCAGGGCGCCCTGGGCGATGCCGACGGCCTGCGCGCCGATCGTCGGGCGGGTGTGGTCCAGGGTCTGCAGGGCGGTCTTGAAGCCGGTGCCGGGCTCGCCGATGATCCGGTCGCCGGGAACCTTGCAGTTCTCGAAGTACAGCTCGGCGGTGGGCGAACCCTTGATGCCCAGCTTGTGCTCCAGCGGGCCGACCACGAAGCCCTCGTCGTCCTTGTGGACCATGAACGCCGAGATGCCGTTCGCGCCCTTGTCGGCGTCGGTCACAGCCATCACGGTGTACCAGTCGGACTTGCCGCCGTTGGTGATCCAGCACTTCGAGCCGTTGATGATCCAGCCGTCGCCGTCCGCCTTCGCGCGGGTGCGCATCGAGGCGGCGTCGGAGCCGGCCTCACGCTCGGACAGCGCGTAGGACGCCATCCCGCCGTTGACGATGGTCGGCAGCACCTGCTGCTTGAGCTCGTCCGAGCCGTTCAGGATCAGGCCCATGGTGCCGAGCTTGTTCACGGCCGGGATCAGCGAGGACGAACCACAGACGCGGGCGACCTCCTCGATCACGATGCAGGTCGCGACCGAGTCCGCGCCCTGACCGCCGAAGGCGTCCGGCACGTGCACCGCGTTGAAGCCCGCGGCGTTGAGCGCGGTCAGCGCCTCCTCCGGGAAACGCGACTTGCCGTCGACGTCCTTGGCGTAGGGCGCGATCTCCTTCTCGGACAGACCGCGAATGGCCTCGCGCAGCTCATTGTGGAAATCCTCGAGCTGGAACAGATTGAAATCGGGGTTGCCCGCCATGGGAGTTCGTCTCCTGGTCGTCGGATCGGATCGCCGCTGGTTACCCAGCATCCTCGGCACTGAGTGCCATTCACGAGATAGTGTACGCCGCAATAGTGCGACCACATGCGCTTACTCCCCCATCAAGGGGTGGCACGCAGTGTCATATATGCCACTGTTTACCGGTTACAGCCTATCGAGGCGACTGGCCAGCAAGTCAGCGACCTGCCGGGGCGGCATATCCCTCGGAAACACGGCTACCACCATTTGATCATCGGCGGCCCGGTTCGCGGCGTGCCCGGAACCGGACGATTCCGACCGCACAGCAACCGGCCCGCGTTCACCCCGCGGAATCGTCGCCAGCGCCGCGCGCAGATCCGCCGACCCGGCCGCCGACTGCCCGCGCACCATGCGCCGCAGCAGATAGTTGTGCGTGGCCGTCACCGCGGCGGTGAACTGCACCAGCGCCAGATCCGAACTCCCCGCGAGCTTTTCACGCAGATAGTCGGTGAACAACCGCTCGTAGCGGAACACCGTCACGATCTCGCGCTCGCGCAGCGCGGGCACCTGGCGTACCACCCCGTACCGGCGCACCGCCAGCTCCCGCCACTGCGTGAACCGCTCGAACACCCCGATCACGGCCTCGCACACCGCATCCCACGGATCGCCCTGCGCGGTATCGAGGAACTCCCGCGCCTGCGCCAGCTGGGACTCGTGATCGGCGAAGACCACGTCCTCCTTCGACCGGAACTGCCGGAAGAAGGTACGCCGCGAGATACCCGCCGCCTCCGCGATCTCGTCGACAGTCGTTGCCTCGTAACCCTTGTCGGAGAAGAGCCGCAGAGCCTGATCGACGACGCGCAGCCGCCGCGCGGTCGCGTCCGCACCGGAGCGGGCAGCGGGAGAAGGGTCAACGGTCACCGGTCAACCGTAGCCATAGGAACCCGCACACCCGGCATGCAGCCGTTGCGGCGCGCATCCTCGGCGGTTCGCAGCGGCGTTGCGGATCCGCAGCGTGCGTCCGGGCGAATCGAGCGCGTCGATGACCCGTGGAACGACTCGGCCGAGCCGAACGCCCGGACCGGACGTCGTGCGCGACGACCGCCCGGCGGACTCGAACCGGCCGGCGCGAACCGGCTCGGCCCGGCGAACTCGAACCGGCTCAGCCCAGCAGGCTCGAGCGCAGCTTGGCGTCCTTCTCCAGGACCATCTTCTCCAGATCGGTCTGGAACTGCTCCATCTTCGTGCGCAGCGCCGTGTCCGAGGCCGCGAGAATGCGCACGGCCAGCAGACCCGCGTTGCGCGCCCCGCCGATCGACACGGTCGCCACCGGGACGCCCGCCGGCATCTGCACGATCGACAGCAGCGAATCCATGCCGTCCAGGTGCTTGAGGGGAACCGGGACGCCGATCACCGGGAGCGGGGTCGCCGAGGCGACCATGCCGGGCAGATGCGCCGCGCCGCCCGCGCCGGCGATGATCACCTGCACGCCGCGACCGGCCGCCTCGCGGGCGTAATCGAGCATGCGCTGGGGCGTGCGGTGTGCCGAGACCACGCCGACCTCGAAGCGAATCCCGAACTCGGCCAGCGCTTCCGCGGCCGCGACCATCGTCGGCCAATCGGAGTCGCTGCCCATGATCAGGCCAACCTGTGCGGACTCAGTCATGATGCGGATCCCATCCATCGGTCCAAATCGCGTGCGACATCCAGTGCGCCGCGCGCTCGGCCTTCTCGCGGGTGGCCTCGACCTCGTCGCCGAGCACGTTGATGTGGCCGATCTTGCGATCGGGCCGCTCACCCTTGCCGTACAGGTGCACCTTGGCCTCGGGCAGGCGCGCGGCCAGATGATGCAGCCGCTCGTCCATCGACATCTCCGGGGCCTGCGCGGCGCCGAGGATGTTCGCCATCACCGTCACCGGCGCCAGCGGGCGGGTACTGCCCAGCGGGTAGTCCAGCACCGCGCGCAGATGCTGCTCGAACTGGCCCGTGCAGGCCCCGTCCATCCCCCAGTGCCCGGAATTGTGCGGGCGCATGGCCAGCTCGTTCACCAGCAGCTCACCCGAGCGCGTCTCGAAGAACTCGACCGCCATCGCACCGGTGACGCCCAGCTCGGCCGCGAGGCGCAGCGCCAGGCCCTCGGCCTCGGAACCGCGCTGCTCGGGCAGGTCCGGCGCGGGCGCGATGACCACCGCGCACTGACCGTTGCGCTGCACGGTCTCCACCACCGGCCAGGTCGCGGCCTGCCCGAACGGGGACCGCGCCACCATGGCCGACAGCTCGCGAGCCAGCTCCACCTTGGTCTCGGCCAGCAGCGAAACGCCATGCGTCAGTTGGTCGGCCACGATCGTCTCGGCCTCGGCCGCGTCCGCGGGCATCCACACGCCGCGCCCGTCGTAGCCGCCGCGCACCGCCTTGAGCACGAACGGCCAGCCGTGCGCGTCACCGAAGGCGACGGCGTCGGTGATCGAAGTCACCTCCGCGAATTCCGGGATCGGCACGCCCAGCTCGGCCAGTTTGCGGCGCATGCGCAGTTTGTCCTGAGCGAAGATCAGCGCGCTCGGCGGCGGCTGCACGTTCACGCCCTCGGCGATCAGCTCCTCGAGCAGTTCGGTGGGCACGCCCTCGTGGTCGAAGGTCACCGCGTGCGAACCGACCGCGGCCTTGCGCAGGGCGGTGAGATCACCGTGGCTGCCGAACACCACATCGGGCGTCACCTGGGCGGCCGGGTCATCGGGCCGCTCCGCCAGCACTCGCAGCCGCTGGCCCAGGGCGATCGCCGCCTGGTGGGTCATGCGCGCGAGCTGGCCGCCACCGATCATCGTCACGGTGGGCATCGCGGAGGAGTCGAAGGAACGTGCGTTCACGTTCATAAATGTTGTCATGTGGCCAACCCCCCAGTTGCCGCGGGTTGCTCATGGCCTCCGCAGGCGACGTAGACTCGCGAGGTGTCATTCGTCGACGACGTGGTAAACGTCCTGCCCAAGCCCCTGCGGGACCTCGCAGACCGCCATTACGAACTGTTGAAGTTCGCGATTGTCGGTGCGACCACGTTCGTCATCGACATCGGCATCTTCTACGTCCTGAAATGGACGATTCTCGACGAAAAGCCGACCATCGCGCGGGTGCTCTCGGGCATCGTCGCGGTCATCGTGTCCTACATCCTCAATCGGGAATGGACCTTCGACAAACGCGGCGGCAGAGAGAAGCATCACGAAGCACTGCTGTTCTTCGCGGTGAGCGGGATCGGCGTGGTGCTGGCCAGCATCCCGCTGTGGCTCTCGAACAATGTGCTCGACCTGCGCCAGCCGCACGTGAGCTTCACCGTCGAGAACATCACCGACTTCATCAGCGCGTTCATCATCGGCAACCTGCTGCAGATGGCGTTCCGGTTCTGGGCCATGAAGCGCTGGGTCTTCCCGGACGAGATGGCCGAGATGGAATCCGAGCTCGAGGACCTCATCAACGAGGAGCAACTCGGACACAGCTGAGAAACGAACAGGGAACGGCCCGCGACGGATGTCGCGGGCCGTTCGCCGTTCGGGGGGATCGGGACGACCCGGGGTCCGAGGTCGCCGTACGAATCGAGGGGCGGGCTCGCCGCTCCAATCCGGAGACAGGCCCACCACACCAATCCGTGGGCGGGCTCGCCGCACCAATCCGGGGGCAGGTCCACCTTACGAATCCGGAGGCACGCCCGCTGCGGCAAAGGTTCGCGCGAGGCGGGCGTGCCTCGAATGCCGAATCGCCCCGGCCTTGCCGCCTCAGGGGCGATTCAGCGCCAGTGTGAGGGTCAGGCGGGCTCCGCCCAGGGGACTGTCCGTCAGCGCTGCCGTACCGCCGTGCAGGCGGGCCTGCTGGGCTATCAGGGCCAGGCCCAGCCCGCTGCCGGGGGCGGTGGTCCCGGCGCGCTGGAAGCGCTCGAAGACGCGAGTTCGGTCGGGCGCGGGCACGCCGGCGCCGTTGTCGTCGACGGTCAGGGTCACGGTCTCCCCCACCACGTGCGCCGCGACCTCGACCCGGGTGGCCGGGCCGTGGCGGACCGCGTTGGCGAGCGCGTTCTCCAGCACCGAGCGCAGGCCGGCCGCCAGGCCGTGCAGCCGAATCGACTCCACGCCATCGGCGTCGATCTCCACCCCGGGGTGTGCGCGCCGGGCGTCCTCCACCACCTGGTCCGCCAGCTGCCCCAGATCCACGTCCTCCCAATCGGATTCGGTGGTCAGATCGCCGACGGCCAAGCGCTCCAGGGCATACAGGGTCGATTCGATGGCGCGCTGGCCCGCCAGCACCTCGTCCAGGATCTGCGCGCGTTCGGCCGCGGGCAGCTCGACCGACCGCAACACCTGCAGATCCGTGCGCATCGCGGTCAGCGGCGTGCGCAGCTCGTGCGCGGCGGTCGCGGCGAAATCCCGTGCGGTGACCAGCGCTTCGCTGGTGTGCTGCCGTTCGTCGGCGATCCGGGCCAGCATGGTGTTCATGGCCTCGGTCAGCTCGGTGGTCTCACTCGCCACGGGGTGACGCGGGGCGTCCAGGCTCAGGCGGTCGCCGAGACCGGCCGTGGCGGCGGTCAATCGGCGCAGCGGGGTCACCGCGCGGGAAGCGAAATACCAGCCGAGCAGGGCGGCCAGGGCGGTCGCTGCCAGACCGATGCCGATGACGCGGGTGCGCTGTTTGGTGGCCGAATCGTCGGCCACCGCCTGTGGCACGGCCAGCATCACGGTGCGGCCGTCGACCGGGAAGGTACGGGCGAATTCGGTTCCGGGACCGAGCAACTCGGAGGGAACGGTATCCGAGAGCGGGACCGCGGGGACGCCCTGCGTACCGTCCGGCAGAGTCGGGAGCACGGTCCTGTCACCGTGACTCGGCACGGTCGGAACCGCCGGGGACGCGCCGTCCGGTCCGCTCCCCTCGTTCCGCGTCACCGCCAGCGCGTTCACGACCGTGCCCACCTGGGTGCGCGCGTCACTGCCCGCCACCGCGAGCAGGACCGTGCTCATGATCGCCACCACCACCGCGGCCGTCGCGGCGCTCGCCAGCGCGACACGGGTTCGCAACGAAAACTGATGTAGGGAAACGGCATTCCGGACGCGCGCGAAGACGGAGCGTCCACCGGAGGAGCCCCCCTCGCCGGTGCCCGGTGCGCCGCCCTCCCCCGCGCTCACGCGTCCGCCCGCAGCACGAACCCGACCCCGCGCACCGTGTGCACGAGCCTGGGCGCGCCCGCCGCCTCGATCTTGCGGCGCAGATAGGACACGAACACGTCGACCACCTTCGTCTGGGTCTCGAAGTCGTAGCCCCACACCCGATCCAGCAGCTGGGCGCGGGTGAAGACCTGGCCCGGGGCCGAGGCCAGCGCCGCCAGCAGATCGAACTCGCGCTTGGTCAGATCCAGCAGGACGTCGTTGGCGTACACCCGGCGCGCGCTCGGGTGCACCACCAGCGGACCCACCACGATGCGATCCGAACCGTGCGCGGGAGCGGGCGCGCGGCGCAGCATGGCGCGCAGGCGCGCCACCAGTTCACCCAGATCGAAGGGCTTGGTCAGATAGTCGTCCGCCCCGGCCTCGAGCGCGCCGATCCGATCGGTGACCTCCGACCGCGCGCTCAGCACGCAGATCGGAATGTCGTTGCCGAACGAGCGCAGCGCCGTCACCACCTGCACGCCGTCCAGCAGCGGCATGTTCAGATCGAGCACCATGGCCTGCGGGGCGCCGGCGGCTATGCGCTGCAGCGCGGCGGCCCCGTCCGTCGCGGTCTCGACCTCGAAACCGGACACACGCAGCCCCCGCGCCACCGACGCCAGCACCCGGGCGTCATCGTCCACGACCAATATCAGCGGACTCGTCACCGCATCGACGATACTGACGCGAACTCGCTACTCAGCGGAGCCGGACCGGTCAGCCCGCGCTCCCGGTGGACGGCGCGGGCAGCACCGGCCGCGCGGGAACCCAGTCGCCCGGCGCGCGATCGCCCGGGTACACGCGGGTGGTGGCGTGATCGCCGTCCGGACTCACCAGGATCGTGCCGTCCTCGCTCGGGAACGTCGGCAGCGCGGGCAGCGCGCCCGGGGGCAGCTGCGACAGATCGCCGCGGTGCACGGTGACATTGCCGTCGCGGTCCTTGGTGATCAGCACGTTCTCACCCGGTTCCGCGGGGAAACGCTCACCCGGACGGGCCACCTCGGCGGCCTCGGACGTCGCCTCGGTCACCGCGGCGGGATCGGGTTCGGCCGCGTTCGCCACGGCCGGGGCGAGCAGCGCCGCGACCAGCGCGACCCCCGCGACGCCGCCGGCAATCGCGCTACGGCGCACAGTGGACTTCCGCATGAACACTCCTTCAACTCGTCGACGATGGTTCGTCGTTGCACTGGACGAGTCCGAAGGTATGGAGCGATTTCTCAGCGATGGCATGCGAATGGTTAGAGAACGGATAGAACCGGGCCGCGTCAACGCGGTTCGGTCACCGGACCCGCGACCGCCTGACGGCCCAGACCCGCATTCGAACCGAGGAACACCGCGAACAGCGCGGGCCGGCGGCGCTGGAGTTCCATGCGGCCGCCGTCCGCTTCGATGAGCGCCCGGGCCAGCGCCAGCCCCACGCCGGTCGACCCGCCCGCGGAGAAACCCCGGTCGAAGATGTGCGGCGCGAGCTCGTCGCGAACCCCGTCGCCCTCGTCGGCCACCTCCACGCACACCAGCGGATCGCGATCGTCCCGACCGCCGGTCACCGTGCGCACCGACACCGTGCAGGTGCCGCCGCCGTGCATGAGCGCGTTGTCGATCAGCACCGTCACCGCCTCCTTGAGCCGCGAACTCGTGATCGGAGCCCGCAACGTCGGATCGCCCAGCAGCACGAGCTTGCGGCCCGCCTCGGCGAACGGATGCCGCCATTCCGCCACCACGCCACGCAATTCCGCCACCACCGGCACCGGATCGCGATCCGCCGCGCCCTCGTCGCGGGAGGCGCGCACCAGTTCGTCGATGGCGTCGGTGAGCCGATCCACCTGCGCCATGGCCTCTTCCGCCTCGTGCACCACGTCCGAATCCGGATGGGTCGAGAGTTCGTCGAGCCGCAGCCGCACCGCGGTCAACCGGCTCCGGAGCTGATGCGAGACGTCCGCGACCAGGGCGTGCTCGCGTTGCAGCCGGCCCGCGATCTCCACGGTCGCCGAGTCCAGAACGTCCGAAACGCGGTCGAGTTCGGTGATCCCGTGCCGGCGCGGATCCGCGCGGAAATCGCCCTTCGCCAGCCGCGCCGCGCGCGCCGCCACGTCCCGCAGCGGATCGGCCACCCGGCGCGCGGTCACCACCGCCACCGCGATGCCCGCGCCCAGGGAGATCACCACCAGCCCGAACACCGCGCCCAGCGCCTGCCGCTGCATCGAATGCATCGGCGCGGCAGGGGTTTCCAGCCGCAGCGACCCCGAGATGCCCATGGCCAGCGACTCCGCCAGCGGATCGGTCACCACCTCCGGACCGATGTCCAAGCGCGACGCGTTGTCCTGCGGCGTGGGATACACGATGGTGAGCCGGCCGCCCGGCGGAATCAGCGGGCGCACCGACCGCAGATCCAGCGCGCCGTGCACCAGCCCGTCGGCGCGCTCCTGCGCCACCACCTCCACCGCGATGCGATCGAGCCGGTTGCGCAACTCCTGCCGCGCGACGTCCTCGACCCACTTCCAGGCCGTGAAGGCCAGCGGCACACCGAGAACCAGCGTGGTCAGGGTGAGCGCGGCCACCATGGACAGCAGGATCCTGCGCCTCATCGTCGATATGCCTCGCTTCGTTCGCACAGCGGACGGGGTATGCCACAGCAGGGCGGCGAGTGACGCGAACACGGTGGGCAACACGGGCGATCGGTGAGCGTGGTCGGTCAGTCGGTATTGAATCGGAAGCCTACGCCGCGCACGGTCACGATCCGCCGCTCGGCCACCGGACCCTCGTCCCCGATCTTGCGACGCAGCCAGGACATGTGCATGTCCAGGGTCTTGGAGCCGCGCAGATCGGCGTCGCCCCACACCTCGCGCAGGATCGTCTCCCGCGAAACCACCTGCCCGGCGCGGTCGATGAGCACCTTCAGCAGTTCGTACTCCTTGTTGGCGAGATTGACCTCGAGCCCGTTCACCAGCACCCGGCGTGCGGCCGGCTCCAGCCGGATTCCGCCCACCTCGACGGTCTCGTCACCGATTCCACTGCGCCGCAACAGCGCTCGCACCCGGGCCAGCAACTCGGCGAGCCGGAAGGGCTTGCCGACGTAATCGTCGGCGCCCGCGTCCAGCCCGACCACGAAATCCACCTCGTCGGTGCGAGCGGTGAGCATGAGCACGGCCAGGTCGGCCCCGCGCGCACGGACCTGGCGGCACACCTCCAGACCGTCCATACCGGGTAGCCCGAGGTCGAGGATCAGCAGGTCATGGCCGCCTTCCAGCGCCCGTTCCAGCACGGCGGGACCGTAACTCTCGACGGTCACCGAATAGCCTTCACGCCCGAGCGCTCGCGACAGCGGCGCCGCAATGGCCTCGTCGTCTTCGGCCAGCAGTACAGCGGTCACGCACCCAAGACTACGGGTAAGCGCCCTGGGATCCGTGGTAGCCGCCGTGGCGCGGATCATTTTGCGCGATATCGAAGACTTGGTGATACAACAGCGCGTGCACCTGCTGTACGCGCGGAATGTCGTCGTACTCCAGGGGATCCTCCGACGCGGACCCGATCACCAGCGTGCCGGTGCCGAGCATCCGGTCGAAGAGCCCGTGCCGGAACTGCACATTGGAGATCCGATTGAGCGGAATGTCGATTCCGGTGTGCGTGAGTACGCCCTGCCGAATCAATACTCGGCGGTCGGTAATGATGAAATGCGTCGACTTCCAACGGATCAGCGGCCCGATGGCGCGCCACAGCACGATCACCAGCCACACCACCGGAATGCCGATCAGCAGCACCGACCGCAACGTGCCCTCGGTGTTGCGCGCGGACACACCGAGAGCGAATCCGGCCAATGCGGTGATCAGGATGAAAGTCGCAGCGGGCCAGAACAACATCTTCCAATGCGGGTGACGATGCAGCAGCAGTCGCTCCTCCGGCGCCAGCGCCTCCTCCGGATAACCCATATGAGCACCGTACCGCGCGGAGATGTCAGAATGCTTCACGCCGAACGCCGCACTGGAGCACAATCGTTCGGCATCCGCGTAGCATCGGCGACCACGTTCTGCCCTTGATCTGCCCGCTTTCTCCGAATCTTCGAATCGTCGAGCTGTCCCGCGCAACAAAACTCCGGCCTTTGACCGGCGCATGACACAGGAGGCGTGTGTGACCCGAGAGTTGACCCAGCTGGAAATCCTGCGAGAACTCGAACCGGTGGCGGAGCAGAATCTGAACCGCCACCTGTCGATGGCCAAGGACTGGTTCCCGCACGACTACGTGCCGTGGGACCAGGGCCGCAATTTCGCCGCCATGGGCGGCCAGGACTGGGACCCGAGCCAGTCCGCCCTCAGCGAGGTCGCCAAGATCGCCATGGTCACCAACCTGCTCACCGAGGACAACCTGCCCTCCTACCACCGCGAGATCGCCGAGAACTTCTCCCAGGACGGCGCCTGGGGCACCTGGGTCGGCCGCTGGACCGCCGAGGAGAACCGGCACGGCATCGTCATGCGCGACTACCTCATCGTCACCCGGGCGGTCGATCCGGTGGCCCTGGAGGAGGCGCGCATGATCCACATGACCGCCGGCGCACAGTCGCCCGACGACTGGGGCGGGTTCCTGGAGAACGTCGCCTACGTGACCTTCCAGGAGCTGGCGACCCGCATCTCGCACCGCAACACCGGCCGCGTGTGCGACGACGCCGTCGCCGACCGCATGCTGCAGCGCATCGCCGCCGACGAGAACCTGCACATGATCTTCTACCGCACGCTCTGCGGCGCGGGGCTGGACCTGGTGCCGGATCAGGCGCTCGAGGCGATCACCAAGGTGCTCACCAACTTCGTCATGCCCGGCGCGGGCATGCCGAACTTCCGGCGCAACGGCGTGCTCATGGCCAAGCACGGCATCTACGACCTGCGCCAGCACCTGGAAGAGGTCGTGCAGCCGGTGCTCAAGAACTGGAACATCTTCGACCGCAACGATTTCGGGCCGCGCGGGGAGAAAGCGCGCGAGATCCTGGCCGACTACGTCGAGAAGCTGCAGGCCGACACCCTCAAGTTCGAGGAGCAGCGCGATCGGCTGCTCGCCCGCGAGGCGGCACGCGGGGTATTGCAGACGGTCTGAACGGGTTCGGCACGAGGACCGAGCGGGGATCCAGGATCCCCGCTCACTTCACGACCGTTCGCGCGGACTACGAAACGGACGAACCACGCACCGCGACTTCAGTATTCGGCGCGCAGATGGGTGACGTCGCCCGCCGAGACGGCCTGATCGCCGATCAGCAGGCGGCCGTGCCCGTCCACGCCGGTAGCCACCCCGGTCAGCACCTCGTCACCCGGCAGCTCGGCGCGCACGGTCGCGCCGATGGTCGAGCAGCGTTCGCGATAGTCCGCGGACAGCTCGGCGATATCCCAGCCCGCGGCCTCCCACGCGACGAACCGGCGGGCGAACTCCCGCAGGATCGCCGCCGCCACCGCGGTGCGATCCACCGGCTCGGGCGCACCGGCCAGCGCCAGCGACGTCGCGTGCGGCACCGGCAGTTCCGTCTCGGTGAGGCTCGCGTTCAGGCCGATGCCGACCACCACCGCGGGATCGGGACCCACCGCGGCGATCTCGGCCAGAATGCCCGACAACTTGCGTCCCTCGACCAGAACGTCGTTGGGCCATTTGAGAACGGCCTTCACCGCGGTCGCCGAACGCACCGCGTCCACGACCGCGACACCGGTCAGCAGCGGCAGCCAGCCCAGCAGTTCCGGGGCGATCCCCCGCACCCGCACCAGCACCGACATGGCCAGCTGCGCGCGCGGCGGCCCCACCCACTGCCGATCGTGCCTACCCCGCCCGCGCTCCTGCGCCTCGGCCAGCAGCACCAGCCGATCCGCAGTCGAATCCGCCGCGCGCGCAACCAGATCCGCGTTGGTCGAACCGGTCGATTCCACCACGTCGATCTCGTGGAAGAAGCGCGTCGCCGGTGTCTCGAGCAGCTCGCGCCGCAGCCTGGTCACATCCAGGGGTGCCCTGTTCATCAGGGCAGGCTACCCCGTGCCCGCCCGCACGTTGCCGGCCGCCGCCGGGGTCCGCACCGGCGTGTTCGCGCGGCCGACCCGCCCACCGTCACCGGCGGATGCGCCATCGTCCCGGTCGCGGCCGCGCGATCCGGTGGCGGCCGGATGCTGTCGCGCTCCCTCGAATGCGGCGCGACGGGAGCCCGATACGGCAGAGCCCCGCCGCGCCCCGTCCGCCCGCATGTCAGCCGGCCGCCGCCCGCACGGGCGTGTTCGCGCGGATGGCGCACCCGCCGTCACCGGCGGGTGCGCCATCGTCCTTGTCGCGGCTGCCGGGTCGCGGACCGGTGGTCGCCGGACGCCGCACCGCACCGGCCGAACGCGGCCGGGCTCCACCCGAATGCGGTACGGCGCGACGCGAACCCGGTACGGCGGCGCCCCGCCGCACCGTGTTCGCCGGCACCTCGGCCGGCCGCTCCGCGCGAGTCGAGGGCTCGGCGCCCTGCACATCGCGTCGGCGCTCCGTACGACTCTCGGAATCGCCCACCGGCATATCGCCCGGCCACTCCGCGTCACCCGCGGGCTCGATCGCCCCCATGTCACTCGGCTGCTCCGGGCCCGGCGGCCGCGGACCGGCGGCCCGCGGGCTCAGGGTCGAGCCCTCGCTCCGGTAGTCCGGGTCGGTGACGGTCGGCTCGGGTGGCGTTGTCCGCCACGGCGTCCAGGCCGCCGCGGTCGCCCTGATCGATTGATGTTCGTCCCAGCTCCACATGTGCCCCACCCCTTTCTCCGTTGTTCGGAGGCATATCCAGGGTCCCCCGGACACGGGGGCGAGCACGAGCGAATATCGGCCCCGGAGAGCCGTTCACGCTGGTGAGGACGAGGAAATTGGGGCGTCGGATCGTCCGGACCGGACAGCGGGGCAGGCCGGGTCAGCGCGCGGGCGCATCCCACGCGACGTCGACCGGGTCGAGTCCGAGCGCGCCCGCGACGAAACGGCGCACCGATTCCAGGCCGTCCGCGAGCGCGTCCTCGTACCCGGTCCGCGCCCAGCCGCCGACCGCGGCGGTTCCGTCCGAACCCGGCGTCACACCGATCTCGGCCACCAGCTCCGCGGTCGTGGGCACGCACACCGCCCACGAGAAATGCGTCTCCGCATCCCATTCCGCGGCACGCCGGGCCACATACCCGGGATCGGTGATCCCGCCGTCGGCCAGCGCGGGCCGATCGTCGATCCGCTCGTCGGCGCGCATGGCCCGCAGATACCAGCCGCCCGCGTTGATCTCGATCGGTTCCATCAGCCCCTGTTCCTTCGTTCCCGATTGCGTCGCTTACGTTCTCGTTTGCTCTGCCCGAACAGCACGCCCGCCAGTGGAATCAGCAGCAGCACCCACCACTGATGCGTCACCAGGAACAGGATCAGCGCCAGAATCGGCAGCGCCGGTCCGATCCGCTCGGGCCAGTACGTCCCGAACCTCGGCTCCCGCTGCGCCGGAACGGCCTTCGCCGTCTCCACCGGCTCGGGCAGATCCGCGAACATAGGCACCAGATCCCCGCGCGTCACCGCCGCCGCGACCTGCCCACTGCGCTCGTCGAATTCGGCGACACTCAATCGCCCCGCCGCGAAATGATCGGACAGGCGACGCAGCGCGTCCTCCCGCTCCGCGGTACCGATACGAATCTCCGGCAGTTCGCCCATAACCCGACCTTAGCGCGACGCGAATGCCGCCACGTCCGCCGCGGAACGTACTCGGACATACGACGGGGGCCGCACACCCCAGGTGCGCGACCCCCGCCGGAAAGCCGTTGGCTGCCTAGCTCACAGCCGGCTCAGCTCACTTGATCTCGGCCAGCACGGTGCCCTGGGTGATGGCGGCGCCCGCCTCCACCGACAGACCGGTGATGACACCGGCCTTGTGCGCGGTCACCGGGTTCTCCATCTTCATGGCCTCGAGCACCACGACCAGATCGCCGACCTCGACGGTCTGGCCCTCTTCGACCGCGACCTTGACGACGGTGCCCTGCATGGGCGCGGTGACCGAGTCACCGGACGCGCCCGCGCCGCCCGCGCCACCGCGCTTGCGCGGCTTCGGCTTCTTGCGCACCACACCCGCGCCGTTGGCGGCCGGAGCGGAACCGACGGAGAACTGACCCGGCAGCGAGACCTCGAGACGACGGCCGCCGACCTCGACGACCACCTTCTGGCGGGGCGCCTCGTCCTCGTCCTCGATCGGCACACCACCGGTGTACGGCTCGATCGGGTTCTCCCAGTCGTTCTCGATCCACTTGGTGTAGACGTCGAACTTGGTGCCGTCGCCGATGAACGCGGGGTTCTCGACGATGTGGCGGTGGAAGGGCAGCACGGTGGCCAGGCCCTCGATCTTGTACTCGGCCAGCGCGCGCGCCGAACGCTGCAGCGCCTGCTCGCGGGTCTCGCCGGTGACGATCAGCTTGGCCAGCATGGAGTCGAACTGGCCGCCGATGACCGAGCCCTCGACCACGCCGGAGTCCACGCGCACACCCGGGCCCGCGGGCTCGGAGTACACGACGACCGGGCCGGGGGCGGGCATGAAGTTGCGGCCCGCGTCCTCACCGTTGATGCGGAACTCGAAGGAGTGGCCACGCGGGGTGGGATCTTCCTTCAGCTCGAGCTCGTGGCCCTCGGCGATGCGGAACTGCTGACGCACCAGGTCGATACCGGCGGTCTCCTCGGTGACCGGGTGCTCGACCTGCAGGCGGGTGTTCACCTCGAGGAAGGAGACGGTCTCGCCCTGCACCAGGTACTCCACGGTGCCGGCGCCGTAGTACTCGGCTTCCTTGCAGATGGACTTGGCCGAGGCGTGGATCTTGCCGCGCACCTCGTCCGAGAGGAACGGCGCGGGGGCCTCCTCGACGAGCTTCTGGAAGCGGCGCTGCAGCGAGCAGTCGCGGGTGCCGACGACGATGACGTTGCCGTGCTTGTCGGCCAGGACCTGGGCCTCGACGTGGCGGGCCTTGTCGAGGTACTGCTCCACGAAGCATTCGCCGCGACCGAAGGCGGCGATGGCCTCGCGGGTGGCGGACTCGAACAGCTCCGGAATCTCCTCGATGGTCTGCGCGACCTTCATGCCGCGACCGCCGCCACCGAAGGCGGCCTTGATCGCGACCGGGACACCGAACTCCTTGGCGAACGCGACGACCTCGTCGGCGCCCTTGACGGGGTCCTTGGTGCCCGCCGCCATCGGCGCCTTGGCGCGCTCGGCGATGTGGCGCGCGGTGACCTTGTCGCCCAGGTCGCGAATGGACTGCGGCGACGGGCCGATCCAGATCAGATTGGCGTCGATCACGGCCTGCGCGAAGTCGGCGTTCTCGGAGAGAAAGCCGTAACCCGGGTGGATCGCGTCGGCGCCGGCCTTGGCGGCGGCGTCCAGGATCTTGTCGAACACCAGGTACGACTCGGCGGAAGTCTGACCACCGAGCGCGAAGGCTTCATCAGCGAGCTTCACGAAGGGCGCGTCGGCGTCCGGTTCCGCGTAGACCGCGACACTGGCGATTCCGGCGTCCTTGGCGGCCCGGATCACGCGCACGGCGATCTCGCCTCGATTGGCTACGAGGACCTTTGTGATCTGCGCGTTGGCATGGCTGGGCACTGAGCCTCCTGTGCTGTGAAAACTTCGTCTTGGGCGAGTGTAGGCAGTGTGCCAACAACTGCCGAACCCGGCTAGGGCTACCCATGGGTAGGCCCTGAGAGTGACAGGTGCGACACTCTACAACCCTCTCGCGAGCGTCGCCCCTACATCGGAGCGGCTCGGTCGAGCGTTAGGCCGGGCCGGCGTGAGTCAGACAACCGTGCCCGGGTCTTCACCGGTGACGATTGGCGCGCCCACGGCGTTGGCCCATTCGGTCCAGGAGCCGTCGTAATTGCGGACGCCTTCAACACCGACGAGGTAGGTGAGGACGAACCAGGTTAGGGCGGACCAGCGGCCGATACGGGAGTACACCATGGGGGCGGTGCCCGCGGACACCTCACCGTAGATGACATCGAGCTCCGCGCGGGAGCGGAATCGAGAATCCGGTGCGATCGAGGCGCTCCACGGGATGCTCACCGCGGTCGGGATGTGGCCGACCCGCAGGGCCTGCTCCTCGGGACGGTCCAGGATGACGAGCTCGCCGGTGTACTCCTCGGCCACGCGGGCGTCGATGAGCGGGCCGCCGAGGTGGGCGATGACATCGGCACGGAAGGCGCGGGCGTGCTTGTCGTCCCGGTCCACCACCGGGTATTCGCCGTGGATCGGGTAGGGCACGTCGAAGGTGACGTCGCGGGATTCGGAGATCCAGGCGTCGCGCCCGCCGTCCAGCAGGCGCACGTCCTCGTGTCCGAAGAGGGCGAACACCCACAGGGCGGCGGCCGCGGTGCCGTTGGCCCGATCGCCGTAGAGAACGACGGTGTCGTCCCGGCCGATGCCCTTGGCGCGCATCAGCGCGGCGAAGGTTTCACCGTCGACCACATCGCGGGTGCGGCCGTCGATGAGCTCGGTTCGCCAATCGATCTTGATGGCGCCCGGGACATGCCCGATGTCGTATAGCAATATGTCTTCGTTGGACTCCACGATCTTGATCCCCGGCGCGCCGATGTTTGCCGACAGCCATTCTGTGGTTACTAGTCGGTGAGGATGTGCGTAGGAGCCGAACGATGGATGCGGATCCGAAGCAACGGGCACGATGTGTTCCTTCACGCGTGGTGGATTGGGTATCGACGGTTGGAATCTCGACAACGATCGTAGGCGTGTGGCGGTAACGAAACTCGTTTCAGATCACGAATCGGGTGATTGGGCGAATTAAGCGCAGCTTCATCCGATAAAGTCTCCCGGGAGGAGGGGTGAGCTATGTCCGATTCTTGGCCGCGACGACGACTGCTCGCGATCCTACGTGGCGCCAGCGAGCCTCTCGACGCGCAGGAACTCGCGCGAGTCACCGGCCAACATGTGACTACGGTTCGTTTCCATTTGGACGTCCTCACGCGTGAATCGCTGGTCCGTCAATTCCAGCAGCCCCCACGCGGCCGCGGCCGCCCGCGCATCGGCTATACCGCCGTGCAGCGATCGGTGGGTTATCAGGAATTGGCGCAGGTCCTGGCCGATCAGCTCGGCAGCGATCCGCGCAGGCGCTCGGACGCCGCCATTGCGGCCGGGCGCGCGTGGGGTTCGAAATTGGAATCGGTGGATCAGCCCATCGAAACTCTCGAGGACGCGCGCGATCTGACCATCACGGTCGCCTCCGAACTCGGATTCGCGCCCGAACGCGACCACGCCGACGAGACCGAGGAGCAGTCGCTCATCCGGCTCACCGCGTGCCCGCTGCGCGAATTGGCCCGCACCCATTCCGAAGTGGTGTGCGGAGTCCATCTGGGACTCATCCGGGAAGTGCTGGACCACAACGGCGCCCGCGACACCGTCACGGTACGGCTGCACCCGTTCGTCGAACCGGAGCTGTGCGTGACGCGGCTGGAGCTGATCAAGGCCCGGGCGGCCGAGGGCGTGCCCGGGGTGAACGGCGAGGCCGGGGAGGAACCGCGGATAGCGCCCTCAGCGAACCGGGTCGCTCCACAGCTCCGTAGCACCGACCCCCACCTGGGCAAGCAGTCGACGAACCAGCGGTAGACCGATACCGATCACGCTGGAGGGGTCACCCTCGATGCGCTCGACGAACCAGCCGCCGCGGCCGTCGAGGGTGAAGGCCCCGGCCACCTGCAGTGGCTCGCCGGTGGCGATGTAGGTCTCCAGCTCGGCGGGATCGGGTTCGGCGAAGTGCACCGTCGTGGTGCTGCAGTCGGCGGCCTCGCCGACGATCTCGCCGTCGCGCAGGCGCAGT
Organism: Nocardia sp. NPDC057668; assembly: GCF_042799795.1. Taxonomy (NCBI): domain Bacteria; kingdom Bacillati; phylum Actinomycetota; class Actinomycetes; order Mycobacteriales; family Nocardiaceae; genus Nocardia; species Nocardia sp. NPDC057668. The sequence continues at coordinate 107,249 of NZ_JBHVIC010000005.1, forward strand.
ACGCAGTGGCCGGTGAGCAGGTCGGCGCTGCGCCCGGCCATCACGGCCCAGCGTTTGCGCGCCACCTCGGGGGTGAGTGGTTTGCCCTGCAGCTCGCCGTCCACGAGCAGCATCGAATCACAGCCCACCACAACGGAATCGGGGAATTCGCCGCCGATCCCGGCGGCGATGTCGAGCGCCTTGGCCCGGGCCAGTTCGATGACCACCCGGTCGGGTGCGGTGCCGGGCGGCAGCGCCGCGGCCACCGCGTCCTCGTCCACGTTCGACACCCGCACCACCGGTTCGACGCCCGCGGTGCGCAGGACGCCGAGCCGGGCCGGGGATTGTGACGCCAGTACGAAGGTCGTCACCGAGTTCAGTCGCGCAGGTGCGACAGCGCCGGGAAGGCGTACGGGGAGAACGGCGAGGAGCCGCGATGCAGCAGGGTGGGACGCCCCCACGCGTCCAGGGGGCCGCTCGCGCCGGAGCCGGCGGGCACGCTCGCGGCGGCGGCGATGACCGCGACCAGGGCGGCCAGTTCGAGATCGGTGGGATTGCCCTTCAGAACCTGAACGATCGGACCCGTGCTCGACGGTTCGGCATCGGCCACAGCCGTTTCGACCGCTTCCGTCAATCCATCGACGGCTAGATCCAGTTCGGCGGCGCGCAGTATTTCTTCGTCAGCCATGGTCGTCACAGCGCCAGTCCTCCTGTCCAATTGCCACGCGGGTAACGCGGCGGGTTCACGGATGGTTGTTCGGATCCGCGAACGGTATTCGTTACGTCCCCCGAGGGGCGAGGGACGATTCCTACCATCTTTGCTCGGATGGGGCGATCTTGCGCGGTACGAGGGCCACGGCACGAGCCGTACCGGGGCCCTGTCCACAGTGTGCGCCGCATACCGCGGTTATCGCCGATTCAGAGCGGAATGTTGCCGTGCTTCTTCGGCGGCAGGGTCACCATCTTGCGCTCGAGCAGCCGCAGCGCCGACACGATCTGGCCGCGGGTGTGCGAGGGCGGGATGACCGCGTCGACGTAACCGCGCTCGGCGGCCACGTACGGGTTGACCAGGGTGTCCTCGTATTCGTTCTGGAGTTCCAGGCGCAGCGCGTCGACGTCGGCGCCCTCGGCGGCCGCGTCCTTGAGTTGCTTGCGGTAGACGAAGCCCACCGCGCCGGAGGCGCCCATGACAGCGATCTGGGCGGTCGGCCAGGCCAGGTTCACATCGGCGCCCATGTGCTTGGAACCCATGACGTCGTAGGCGCCACCGTAGGCCTTGCGGGTAATGATTGTGATCTTACCCACAGTGGCCTCGCCGTAGGCATAAAGGAGCTTGGCGCCGCGGCGGATGATGCCGTTGTATTCCTGCCCGGTGCCCGGCAGGAAGCCCGGAACGTCCACCAGGGTGATGATCGGGATGTTGAAGGCGTCGCAGGTGCGCACGAAGCGCGCGGCCTTCTCCGAGGCGTCGATGTCCAGGCAGCCCGCGAACTGCGAGGGCTGGTTGGCCACGAAGCCGACGCTGCGGCCGTCGATGCGGGCGAAGCCGACGATGATGTTCATCGCGCGCTCGGCCTGGACCTCGAGGAACTCGTCGTCGTCAACGAGGGAGCGAATGACCTCGTGCATGTCGTACGGCTGGTTCGGGGAGTCCGGGATGATCGTGTCGAGCGCGAGGTCGTCCTCGGTGAGGGATTCCTCGATGGCGCCGACGATCGGGTCGGTGGCGGCGTGGCGCGGGGCCTCGGCGCGGTTGTTGCTCGGCAGGTAGCCCAGCAGGTCCTTCACGTAGTCCAGGGCGTCCTGCTCGCCGGAGGCGACGTAGTGCGCCACACCGGACTTGACCATGTGGGTCTGGGCGCCGCCCAGCTCCTCCATGGTGACCTCTTCACCGGTGACGGTCTTGATCACGTCGGGTCCGGTGACGAACATCTGCGAGGTCTGGTCGACCATGACGACGAAGTCGGTCAGGGCCGGGGAGTACACGTGGCCGCCGGCGGCCGGGCCCATGATGAGCGAGATCTGCGGGATCACGCCGGAGGCCTGGATGTTGCGGTGGAAGATCTCGCCGTAGAGGCCCAGGGAGACGACGCCCTCCTGGATGCGCGCGCCCGCGCCCTCGTTGATGCCGACGAGCGGACGGCCGGTCTTGAGGGCCAGGTCCATGACCTTGACGATCTTCTCGCCGTAGACCTCGCCGAGCGAGCCGCCGAAGACGGTGACGTCCTGGGAGAAGATGCAGACGTCGCGGCCGTCGATGGTGCCGTAACCGGTCACCACGCCGTCGCCGAGCGGACGCTGGTTCTCCAGGCCGAAATTGACGCTGCGGTGGCGGGCCAGCGCGTCGAGCTCGACGAAGGAGCCCTCGTCGAGCAGGGCGAGGATGCGCTCGCGCGCGGTCATCTTGCCCTTGGCGTGGACCTTGTCGACGGCGGCTTCACCCATCGGATGCTGGGCTTCATCGAGCCTGTTCCGCAGATCAGCCAGCTTCCCGGCGGTCGTGTGGATATCTGGGGCGCCCGCCGACCCCGGCGAAGGCTGCTGCTGGACACTCGTCATGCCGGGGAGTGTAACCAGTACCAGTGCCGTCTGTTAATCCCGTAGGTGCTACTCGTGAGTACGGTTATTGACTGCACGCCAGTAGAAACCCGCAGGTGGGAAGCCATTTCCCCGGCCTTCGCGGGCCTCGCACCGAAAAAATATCGATACCCGGGAGTCGTCAGCGCATCACCCCCGTGTGACCCGTCGAGTACCGGCCGGGCTGCGGCCAGACCGTGAGTCCGTGCGCACCGCGCCCGACGGGTATGCGCGCCAACAGCTTCCACTCGACCACGTCGATCGCGTAGACCTCGCCGTGGTGCCGCCCCGACACCCAGAAGACGCGCCCGTCTGCGGAGAGATTGCCCATATCCGGACTGCCGCCGCCGGGCAGCTGCCACGTGCGCACCAGCCCGCCCGCCGCGAAATCCCACACCGAGATCGAGCCCGCGTGCCGGTTGGTGATGAGCATCGCCCGGGAGTCGCGGGTGACGTAGAGCCCGTGCGCACCGTGCCCGGTCGGCACGAAGGCGGTGTTCTCGAAGGTCGCGGCGTCGAAGACGTAGACGCCGTTGGCGATCATGTCCGCGACGTAGAAGGTGCGCCCGTCCGGGGAGAGTTTGACGTCCTGCGGCTTGCCCGAGCGGCCCTGCGGCAGGTCGATCATGCGGACCAGGCGCATCCCGGCGATGTCCACCACCGCCATGCGCCCGCTGAACTCACAGCTCACCAGGGCGGTGCGGCCGTCGGCGGTGAAGTCCATGTGGTTCACCCCGCCGCAGTCGGGGACGGCGATGGCGTGCGAGAGCTGCCAGGTGTGCGGATCGTAGAAGTCCAGGGACCGGTCGGCCTCGGCCACCACGAGCGCGTAGCGGCCGTCCGGGGTGAAGTACATGTTGTACGGATCGCGGACCGGGATCGGCGTGCCGGGTTCGCCGGTGCGCGGGTCGATGGGCAGCAGGCTGCCGCCGCCGATCGGGAGATCGTTGTTGGCGTAGAGCGTCTGCAGGTCGTAGGAGGGCACGACGTGCTGCGGTTCGATGCCGCCGGACGGGTAGGAGTCCACGACCCGGAAGGTGGCGGGGTCGATGACGGTGATGGTGTGCGACTCGCTGTTGGGCACGTAGACGCGCGGCAGGTGGCCCAGCACGGTCGGATCGAGTTCGCGGGTGGCGGCGTACACGTCGGTCCCCGAGAGCGGCGCGGGCATGCCCGGCAGGAGGTGCTGGGCGGACGCGGTGGTGGTGGGCGCGGCGGCGCTCGTGCTCGCGGGTGCGGTGACTGTCGGGGCGGAAGTTGTTCCGGCGGTGCCGGTTCCGGTCCCTTCGATGCCGCCGTCACCGGAGCAACCGGCCAGCGCGAGCAACGCGGCGGCCAGCAGCGGGCGTACACGATGCGCGATCACGTGGCGCACGGTGTCACACCGACATGACGGCGGACTGACATGCCCGGTAATTCTAGGAGGGCACAAGGGATTTCGCCGGGTGTTGCCCGGAGTACCGGGTGGTACGCGGCATTACGGTGTACGGCCCCGCGCGGGGCGAACCCTGCGCGGGGAGCCGTCCGCGCCGGGCGTCCCGCGGCGCACGGCAATTCTCCGGCTCGTGCGGTACAAGGGCGAGCCACTCGGACCCGAGCCGATCGTGCGAGCGCGATCGGCTCGGGTCCGTCGCAATCGGCTGGGGCTCAGTCCAGTACGCGTTCGAGCGCGTCCACGGCCTCGTCCAGTTCCTCGACGGTGACCGTGAGCGGCGGGCGGAAGCGGATGCCCCGCTCCCCCGACCCCAGGATCAGCACCCGCTCCTGTTCCCGCATGCGCTCGACGACGGTGTCGCGCAGCCGTCCCGATTCGAGGGTGATGGCGCACATGAGCCCGCGGCCGCGCGGTTCGGAGACCTCCGGATGCGCCGCGGCCAGGGCGGTGAGCCGGTCCAGCAGCTGCGGTCCCAGGAGGGCGGCGCGCTCCACCAGTCCTTCGCGGTCGATAACCTCGAAGACCCGCCGGGCCCGGACCATGTCGGCGAGGTTGCCGCCCCAGGTGGAGTTGAGCCGGGAGCTGACGCGGAACACGTTGTCCGGCACCTCGTCCACGCGGCCGCCGGCCATGATGCCGCAGACCTGCGTCTTCTTGCCGAAGGCCACCACGTCGGGCTCGACGCCCAATTGCTGGTAGGCCCACATGGTTCCGGTCAGTCCGACGCCGGTCTGGACCTCGTCCATGATGAACAGGGCGTCGTTGGCGTGACACAGTTCCTGGACCGCGCGCAGGAACTCGCCCCGCAGGTGCCGGTCGCCGCCTTCGCCCTGGATGGGCTCGGCGATGAAACACGCTATGTCGTGCGGGTTTTCGGCGAAGGCGCGGGCGATCTGGTCGAGGGCGCGCTGCTCGGCGGCCTCGATGTCGGGGTGGTCGGTTCCGACGTAGGGGGTGTCGATCCGCGGCCAGTCGAACTTCGGGAAGCGCGCGGTCTTGACCGGGTCGGTGTTGGTGAGCGAGAGCGTGTATCCGGTGCGGCCGTGGAAGGCGCCGGTCAGATGCAGCACCTTGGTGCCGAGTTCCGGTGCGCGCCCGTGCATCTCGTTGTGCCGGGACTTCCAGTCGAAGGCCGCCTTGAGCGCGTTCTCCACAGCGAGGCCGCCGCCGTCTATGAAGAACAGGTGCGGGAGCCGGGGGTCGCCGAGGACGCGGGCGAAGGTGTCCACGAACCGTGCCATCTCCACGGTGTAGACGTCGGAGTTGCTGGGCTTGTTCAAGGCAGCGGCCGTGAGGTTGGCCAGGAACCGGCGGTCCCCGACCAGAGCCGGATGGTTCATGCCCAGCGCCGAGGAGGCGAAGAAGCCGAACATATCCAGGTATGCCGTGCCGTCGCGGGCGTCGACCAGTCGGCGGCCGCGCGATTTGCGCAGATCCAGGACCAGATCGAAGCCGTCCGCGAGGATGCTCGCGGACAGGATTTCATGCACCCGGGCGGGGGTGACCAGTGGCGTTTCGGCTACCGCCCCGAGCCGATCGAGTTCGAGGGTCACAGACCTAGCGTAAATGAATTTTTACGGTCTTGCCCGCAACTTCCGAAGTAATTACGGAAGAGACCTACTTGTCATAGAATGTCTGCAGAATGATGGTGCTTCGTGTCCGGACATTGGCCGTCGCGCGGATCTCCTGCAGCAGCTGCTCCAGATGCCGGGGCGAAGCCACTCGCACCAGTAGCATGTAGCTCTCGTCACCGGCCACCGAATGGCACGCCTCGATGCCCGGGATGTGCTGGAGCAGTGCGGGTGCGTCATCGGGTTGCGACGGGTCGAGAGGAGTGATCGCGACGAATGCCGAGAGCAGCTGACCGAGCGCTTCGGGATCCACGTTGGCGGTGTAGCCGCGGATCACCCCGCGCGCTTCGAGCCGCCGGACCCGGGACTGCACGGCAGACACCGACAGGTTGGCTTTCTCGGCCAGATTCGACAGGGTGGCGCGCCCATCGGCGATCAGTTCACGAATCAGCAAACGATCGATGTCGTCGAGTACGGGTTTCGCCGGTGTATCCGCCATCAGCGAAGGCTAACGCAGCGAACCGAACTCGTGGCCGGAACCCGGTACGCGAAGCCCTCGTTCCGGCCGATCTCACCGTCTCCGCGACTCTTCCGCACACCCGCGCCCCGCGCCGGCGGCCGTCGCCGCCGTCGCGGACGCCCGCACCTTCCGCCCGCGACCAAGTACGGAGCTGCCCATGACTTCCGCGCTCACCGCCGACACCACCGCCGATCTACGCCTGCGCACCGCCGCGCTGCTGCACGCCCTCGGCGCGAAATCGCCTGAATCGGGCGCACTCTCGGTGCGCACGCCGATCACCGGCGGCGAACTCGCCACGCTGCGCCCGAGCACCCCGCCGGAGGTGGACGCGGCCGTCGAGCGCGCCGCGACCGCCTTCCACGCCTGGCGCACAGTGCCCGCGCCGCAGCGCGCGGCGGTGGTGCGCCGCCTCGCGCAGTTGCTCACCGAGCACCAGGCCGAACTCGGCGAACTGGTCACCCTGGAGGCCGGCAAGATCGGCGCCGAGGCGCGCGGCGAGGTCCAGGAGATGATCGACATCTGCGAGTTCGCCATCGGGCTCTCGCGCCAGTTGTACGGGCTCACCATGCCTTCCGAGCGCCCGGGACATCGGCTGATGGAGACCTGGCATCCGCTCGGCGTGGTCGGGGTCATCTCGGCGTTCAATTTCCCGGTCGCGGTGTGGGCGTGGAACACCGCGCTGGCGCTGGTGTGCGGGGACACCGTCGTGTGGAAGCCGTCCGAGGCGACGCCGTTGACCGCGCTGGCGTGTCACACGCTGCTCCAGCGGGCGGCGGCGGACGTCGGCGCGGATCCGCAAGTGCACCAGTTGATTCAGGGCGGCGGCGAGATCGGCGAGCGCCTCGTGGACGATCCCCGGGTGGCGCTGGTGAGCGCCACCGGGTCGGTGCGCATGGGGCAGTTGGTCGCACCCCGGGTGGCCGCTCGTTTCGGGCGCGCGCTGCTGGAGCTGGGCGGCAACAACGGCGCGGTGGTGACGCCGTCGGCCGATCTGGATCTGGCCGCGCGGGGCATCGTGTTCGCCGCGGCGGGTACGGCCGGGCAGCGCTGCACGACGCTGCGGCGGCTGATCGTGCACGCCGATGTCGCCGGGCCGCTGCTGGACCGGGTGGCGGCGGCCTATCGCCAACTGCGCGTGGGCAATCCGCTGGAGGAGGGCGTATTGGTCGGCCCGCTGATCAACGAGCGGTCCTACGCTGGGATGCGCGACGCGCTGGAGCGGGCGCAGGCCGACGGCGGCGAATTGCTCTGCGGTGGTGAACGAGTGGCGGGCCCGCACCCGGACGCGTACTACGTGCGCCCCGCCCTGGTCCGGATGCCCGCGCAGACGGCGGTGGTGCGCGAGGAGACTTTCGCGCCGATCCTGTACGCGCTCACCTACCGCGACTTCGACGCCGCCATCGAGCTGCACAACGCGGTGCCACAGGGACTTTCGTCCGCGATCTTCACCCGGAACCAGCGCGAGGCCGAACGGTTCCTGGGCCCCGACGGCTCGGACTGCGGTATCGCGAACGTGAACATCGGCACCTCGGGCGCCGAGATCGGCGGCGCGTTCGGAGGTGAGAAGCAGACCGGCGGCGGCCGCGAGTCTGGCACGGACTCCTGGAAGTCGTACATGCGCCGGGCGACCAACACGGTCAACTATTCGACCGAACTGCCGCTGGCCCAGGGCATTCGGTTCGAGTAGCGCGCGAGTGCCCGGGCGGGGAGACCGCCCCGGGTGGCCCGAACCCCCCATGCGGTCCGGGCCACCGACAGGCGGTTTCAGTCCTCGCTGATGGCGCGGATCTGGGCCTCGTAGCGGGCGCGGGTCGTCTCGTCCGAGGGGTGCAGGGCGCGGTCGCCGTTGAAGAGGCGGCGGACCAGGCGCACGGCGGCCTCGGGGGCGGCGGCCAGGGCCACCTCGACGGGCGCGAGGTAGTTGGGCACGGCGACTTCGGCCCGGCGGCTGCGCACGGTGCCGACAATGGCGGCGGCGACGTCCTCGGGGTCGACGGTGGGCAGGCCCGCGCCCAGGGTCAGGCCCGAGGACAGGCGGGTGCGCACGGCGGAAGGCATGACGCAGCTGACGCTGACGCCCTGCGGTTCGAATTCCAGGCGCGTCGCCGCGGACAGTCCGACGGCGGCGAACTTGCTGGCGTTGTAGACCGCCAGCCCCGGGATCGGGACCTTGCCGGCGAGGGAGGCGACGTTCACCACGTGGCCGCGGCCGCGCTCGATCATGCCGGGGACCACCGCGCGCATACCGTGGATGAGGCCCCACACGTTGATGTCGATGCTGCTGCGGCCCACCGCGTCCGATTCCTCGAGGAACGCGCCGGCGGGCATGACGCCCGCGTTGTTGATCAGGATGTCGACGGGGCCGAAGTCGGCGACGACCTTGTCCCACTGGCCGCGATCGCGTACGTCGAGTTCGTAGGCGCGGCCGTCCAGTGCGGCCGCGGCGGCCTCACCGGCCGCGAGATCCACGTCGGCGATGGCGATGCGCGCGCCCTTGGCGGCGAAGAGTTCCGCGGTGGCCTGGCCGATGCCCCGGCCACCGCCGGTGATGAGCACGCGCGCGCCGTTGATATCGATTGCCGGATAGTTCTTTCCGAGAACGCTCATTGCTGACTCCTGTGTCGTGCGGGTGTGGCGTGCCGGGCACCGCGCGGGTGCGGGCGGGGCGCGGCGGGCTCCCGCCGCCGCGGGTGACTCATTCGAAAGCGGCTTGCGACAGCGCTTTCCGGGTGCTGATCAGGCTGTGCTCGAAGGTGGCGCGGCGGCGGCGGCCGTCCATGAAGTTGGGGCCCATGACGGCGAGGTCCTCGGCCGAGGCGCCCAGGTACAGCACCTTGGTCCCGCTCGCGCGCAGCTGGGCGATCTCGGCGTCGAGCTTGGCGCTCATACGGTTTCGCAGCTGGCGTTCGAGGAGGTGTCCCGCGCCGGTGGCGGGCAGCCGTCCGGGCGAGGCCATGGGTGCGATGACGACGACCTCGTCGAGGTTCGCCGGAATCAGCAGGTCGACCGAGGCGGTGGAGGCCGCGCCGCCGTCGATGAAGGTGCGGCCCGCGATCGGCACGGGCGGGAACCAGCCGGGTACGCCCCACGAAGCCCGCAGGGCCGCACCGAGACTCGCTTCGGGTGCGTTCGGGGAGCCGAAGGCCACGCGTTCGCCGGTGGCGTCGTCCATGGCCACCAGCCAGGTCGCGGGATGCGCGACCCAGCCGCCGCCGGGGTTCAGCCGGTCGGCCAGGCGTTGCAGCCAGCCGGGATCGCCGCCGCCGATCGGCAGCAGCCCGCTGCCCGCGGTGAGCAGGGCGTGGCCGTTGCCGGGCCGGGCCAGCAGTTCGCGCGCGGCACGGGCGGGCGCGCCCAGGCGCGGGCGCGGTAGTGGCGGAAAGCGATTCGGCTCGCAGCGCATGTGCGACGCGAGGATGGGGTCGGTCGTGGTGCCGTCCTGCATGGCGACGAGGTCGTCGACGCCGACGCCGCTGCCGAGCATGGTCAGCATCTCGGCGCCGGCGGAGGTGCCGATCATGACGTCCGCGGTGCGCGGATCCCAGTCCAGCACGTCGCGCGCGGCGGCCAGCGCCGCCACGATCCATGCCGCGCCCAGCGTTCCCCCGCAGCCGATGGCCAGGCCACGTCGCTGTGCCCCGTTCCTAGTACTCATGGTTTCAGACACTAGCAGTTTCGGGATACCGGCGGTATCCCGAATCCGGAGGTACATAGAATCGACCCATGGCACGACTGACCCGGACCGAAACCCAGGCCCGCACCCGCGCGGAACTGCTCGCGACCGCCCGCGACCTCTTTCTGACCGAGGGCTATGCCAAGACCAGCCTGGAACGGGTCGCCGAGGAGGCGGGCTACTCCAAGGGCGCGGTGTACTCGAACTTCAAGACCAAGTCCGCGCTCGGGCTCGAGGTGATCGAGCTGATCCACGAGACCAAGTTCGGCGAGGCCGGGGAACTTCTCGAAGGCGGCGGCACCCTCGAGGAACGGCTCGGGCGGTTCCAGAGCTGGGCCGAGCACACCCTCGGTGACGTGGGCTGGACCATGCTGGAGTTCGAGTTCGCGATCGTCGCGCGGGAGGACCCGGCACTGCAGGCCGGGCTGATCTCCAGCCTGTCGATCGTGCGCGGGGCCATCGCCGCGCAATTGCAGTCGCTGGCCGACTCCATGGAGCTGACACTGCCGCTGCCCCCCGAGGACGCCGCCAACGCGATCCTCGGACTCGGGGTGGGACTCGGCATCATGCGCGCGATCGACCCGAGCATCTCGGCGCAACTGATCACCGATGCCGTGCGAGAGATGTTCGGCGGTGCGCTGCGCCCGGCCGGACCGGCGGTCGCGGGGGCCTGACCACGGGCGTGGGAGTGAGTGTGGTGGGCGACGTCGTGCGGGAGGGCAACCGCTGTTCCGGAGGGCAACGCCGTGCGCGGCGGGCGACGCCACGGGTTCGGGCTCGGCGGGCGCTGACGGAGTCGGCGTCGCGGGGGTTGCGCCGGTGTGGCGAGCGGCGGCACAGCGTCGTGCCGGGGCGGGCGGCTCAGGGCCGGAAGTGCAGGGTCCATTCCCCGCGGTAGTGCAGGCTGGTGATGTTCACCGGCGGAACGTCTATGCGCCAGAACGACTTCGCGGGCGCGTCCAGGGTGACCAGCAGCGCGGCGCGCACGACCGCGGGGTGGGTGATCGCGATCGTGGGTTCGCCCTCGGCGGCGATGTCGGCCAGCCATTCGCCGGTGCGCTCGATCACGTCGACCACCGATTCGCCGCCGTGCCCGCGATAGCTCGGGTCGGTCAGCCACAGGTACAGGTCCTCCTTGGGAACCGACATGAGCTCGCCGCCGCGCCAGGCTCCGGCGTCGAGGTCGCGTAATCGGTCGTCCTCGGCGCCCAGCAGGCCCATGAGCGCGGCGGTTTCGACGGTGCGGCGTTCGGGGGCGGTGAGCACGCGGGCGTCGTGCATGCGGCCCGCGGCGGACACCGCGCGGCGGCCGGCTTCGGTGAGTGGTTCGTCGACCGGGAATCGTGCCTTTCGCATCGCCTCGGTCATTCCGTGACTGACCAAATCGAGTCGAAGCACCTTCTGCACGGTTGGAAGCGTACGCGTGGGGCCGGCGGGCGTAATCCGATTGCCCGCCCTTCGCTCGGCTCGACCGTCCGGTTTCCCCGCCGTCACCGGGGGGACCTGCGCGGTCGCGCCGGACTGTCGGTGCGGGGGTGCAGACTGGGGCCATGGATCGGTTCTCTCCCGCGACCCGGCAGTGGTTCGACGGCGCCTTTCCCGCGCCGACGTCCGCCCAGCTGGGGGCCTGGCAGGCCATCGCCGCGGGTGAGCACACGCTGGTCATCGCGCCCACCGGCTCCGGCAAAACGCTGTCCGCGTTCCTGTGGGCGATCGACAGGCTGGCCACCCGGCCGCCGGAGCCGCCCGCGCCGGCCAAGGCCGAGCGGGGCGCGAAGGCCGAGGAGGCGCCCCGGCGCACGACCTCGGTGCTCTACATCTCGCCGCTGAAGGCGCTCGCCGTGGACGTCGAGCGCAATCTGCGCGCGCCGCTGGTGGGTATCACCCAGACGGCGAAGCGGCTCGGGCTGCCCGCGCCGGAGATCAGCGTGGGCGTGCGGTCCGGGGACACGACGCCCGCGGCACGCCGGCTGATGCAGCGCACGCCGCCCGACATTCTCATCACCACGCCCGAATCGCTGTTCCTCATGCTCACCTCGGCGTCGCGGGAGGCGCTGAGCGGGGTGCACACGGTCATCGTGGACGAGGTGCACGCCATCGCCGGCTCCAAACGCGGTGCGCACCTGGCGCTTTCCCTGGCCCGGCTGGACGGGCTGACCGAGCGCCCCGCCCAGCGCATCGGCCTGTCGGCGACGGTGCGGCCGCCCGAGGAAGTGGGCCGGTTCCTGGTGGGGGCCGCGCCCATCACCATCGTGAATCCGCCCGCGCCCAAGACCTTCGATCTGTCGGTGCGGGTGCCGGTGGCGGACATGACCGAACCCGATGCGGGCGGGGCGGATTCGGGGCAGCCGGGGTCGATCTGGCCGCACGTGGACGAGGCCATCGTGGATCTGGTGCTCGAGCACCGGTCCTCGATCGTGTTCGCGAATTCGCGGCGGCTGGCCGAGCGGCTCACCGCGCGCCTGAACGAGGAGTACGCGGGCAGGCTCGGCGAGCCAGTGGAGACCGAGCACGCGCCGCCCGCGCAGCTGGGTCCCTCGACCGAGGTGATCCACGGCGCCGCGCCGCTGCTGGCGCGGGCGCATCACGGGTCGGTGAGCAAGGAACAGCGCGCCATCATCGAGGACGATCTCAAGAGCGGGCGGCTGCGCTGCGTGGTGGCGACCAGCAGCCTGGAGCTCGGAATCGATATGGGCGCGGTCGAATTGGTGGTGCAGGTGGAGGCCCCGCCGTCGGTCGCCAGCGGGTTGCAGCGGGTGGGGCGCGCCGGGCACCAGGTGGGTGAGATCTCGCGCGGTGTGCTCTTTCCCAAGCATCGCACCGATGTCGTGCACTGCGCGGTGGCCGCCCAGCGGATGATCACCGGGCAGATCGAGCGGCTGCGCATTCCGGCGCATCCCCTGGACATCCTGGCGCAGCAGACGGTGGCGGCGTGCGCGCTGGAGCCGATCGACGCCGAGACCTGGTTCGAGACGGTGCGGAGCACGGGCAGCTATGCGGCCCTTCCCCGTTCGGCGTTCGACTCGGTGCTGGATCTGCTCGCGGGGCGCTATCCCTCGGACGAGTTCGCCGAACTGCGCCCGCGCATCGTGTGGGATCGCGACGCGGGCACGCTCACCGGGCGGCCGGGGGCGCAGCGCCTGGCGGTCACCTCCGGCGGCGCGATCCCCGACCGCGGTCTGTTCCCGGTCTTCATGGTCGGCGAGAAGGCTTCGCGCGTGGGCGAACTCGACGAGGAGATGGTCTACGAGTCCCGCGTGGGCGACGTGTTCGCCCTCGGCGCGACCAGCTGGCGCATCGAGGAGATCACCTTCGACCGCGTCCTGGTCACCCCGGCCTTCGGCCTGCCGGGCCGGCTACCGTTCTGGCACGGCGATTCCCTCGGCCGCCCGGCCGAGTTGGGCGCGGCCCTGGGTGAATTCGTGCGCACGGCGGGCAAGGCCGTGGAACAGCACACCGATTCGCGCGCCGGGCTCGACGGGTCCGGGGATCGGCGGCGGGATCCCGCGACGCCCGTCCCCCTCGCCACCGCGATGGCGGAGTTCAGCGAGAGCGCGACGGGCGCGACCGATGCCGCCGCGGCCCAGGACTCGAAACCCCGTGGCCCGCGCGGGAAGAAGGCCGCGAGTTTGCCCGCATCCACGCTCGGTGCGGATGCGGCGGATGCGACCGGCGGCGAACCGCGGGACTCGAAGACTCGCGACGCCCACGGGCCGGCCGCCGGGGTGGCCGGGCTCGACACGGGTTCGGCGGGCGTGCCCGATGCCACCGATCCCCCGGGCGCGAAGCCTCGCGGCGCACGCTCGAAGAAGGCCGCGGGCAAGGATGCGAACAGCGCGCCGGTCACCGAACTGGAGCGGGTCGCCGCCACGGCGGGGCTGGACGCCAACGCGACGGGGAATCTCGTCGCGCTGCTGGCCGAGCAGCGGGAGGCGACCGGGCAACTGCCCACCGACAAGACCCTGGTGGTCGAGCGGTTCCGGGACGAGCTGGGTGACTGGCGGGTGGTGTTGCACTCGCCGTACGGGATGCCGGTGCACGCGCCGTGGGCGCTGGCGGTGGGGGCGCGACTGCGCGAACGGTTCGGGGTCGATGCCGCGCCGACCGCGTCCGACGACGGCATCGTGGTGCGGTTGCCGGACACCACCGACGAGCCGCCGGGTGCGGAGTTGTTCGTGTTCGAGCCGGACGAGATCGACGACCTGGTGACCGAGCAGGTCGGCGGGTCGGCGCTGTTCGCCTCGCGCTTCCGGGAGTGTTCGGCGCGGGCGCTGCTGCTGCCCCGGCGCGATCCGGGCCGGCGCGCGCCGCTGTGGCAGCAGCGCCAGCGGTCGGCGCAGCTGCTCGATGTGGCACGCAAGTTCCCGGATTTCCCGATGCTGCTCGAGACCGTGCGCGAATGCCTGCAGGACGTGTACGACCTGCCGTCGCTGCGAGATCTGCTGGGCCGCTTGGCTCGCAGGCAACTGCGGCTGATCGAGGTCGAGACCGCGACGCCCTCGCCGTTCGCGAATTCGCTGCTGTTCGAATACGTCGGGCAGTTCCTGTACGAGGGCGACAGTCCGCTGGCCGAGCGGCGGGCGGCGGCGCTGTCGCTGGATTCGAGTCTGCTGGCCGAGCTGCTGGGCCGGGTCGAGCTGCGCGAGCTGCTCGATCCCGAGGTGCTGGCCCTGACCGAGCGGGAACTGCAGCGGCTCACCCCGGAGCGGCAGGCGCGGGACATGGAGGGACTCGCCGACCTGCTGCGCCTGCTGGGGCCGGTGACCGCCGCCGAGGCGGCCGACCGCAGTACGGACGATCCGCGGCCGTGGTTCGGTGAGCTGGTGAAAGCCCATCGGGCGCTGGAGGTCTCGTTCGCGGGATCGACGTGGTGGGTCGCCATCGAGGATGCCGCGCGCCTGCGCGACGCGCTGGGCGTGCCGCTGCCCATCGGCGTTCCGGCCGCGTTCATCGAACCGGTCGCCGATCCGCTCGGCGATCTGCTCGGGCGCTATGCCCGCACGCACGGACCCTTCACCGTGGCCGCGGCCGCCCACCGCTTCGGGCTCGGCACCGCCGTGGCTGCGACCGCGCTGCACCGGCTGCACGCCGAGAAGCGGCTGGTGGAGGGCGAATTCACGCCCGGGGCGACCGGGACGGAATGGTGCGACAGCGAGGTGCTGCGCCGCCTGCGCCGCCGGTCGCTGGCCGCGGCCCGCAAGGAGGTGGAGCCGGTCACGACCGCCGCGCTCGGCCGGTTCCTGCCCGCCTGGCAGCACATCGGCACCGGCGAGCTGCGCGGGGTGGACGGCGTGGCGGCGGTGGTGGAACAGCTTGCGGGCGTGCCGATCCCGGCGTCGGCCTGGGAGTCGCTGATCCTGCCCGCCCGGGTGCGGGACTACTCCCCCGCCATGCTCGACGAGCTCATGGCCACCGGCGAGGTGCTGTGGTCGGGGCACGGGTCGATCACCGCAAAGGACGGCTGGATCGCGTTGCATCCGGCCGAGCAGGCGGGCCTGACCCTGCCCCCGCCGGACGACATCGATCTCGGCGAGACGCAGATCAGCCTGCTGATGGCGTTGGGGGCCACCGTGATCGGCGGCGCTTCGGCGGCGGGCGGTCAGGTGGTTTCGCCGAGCGGCGGCGGTGCGTACTTCTTCCGGCAGTTGATGGACACGTCCGGAATCGAGTCCGAGTCGGCGGTGGTGTCGGCGCTGTGGGAGCTGGTGTGGGCCGGGTACGTGGCCGGGGATACCTTCGCGCCGGTGCGCGCCATGCTGTCCGGCACCACGCGCACCACCACCGCGCATCGCACCCCGCGCCGCGCGCCCCGGGGGCGAATGTATCTGCCGCGCACCGGGGTTCCCGCGCGGACCAGCCCGCCGAACACCGCAGGGCGCTGGTCGCTGCTGCCGGATCGGGTGTCGGACAATACGATCCGCGCCCACGCGACGGCCGATATCCTGCTCGAGCGCTACGGCGTGCTGACGCGCGGTTCGGTGCAGAGCGAGGGTGTGGCCGGCGGGTTCGCGCTGATGTACCGGGTGCTCACCGAGTTCGAGGATCGCGGGCGCTGCCGGCGTGGATACTTCGTGGATTCGCTGGGCGGCGCGCAGTTCTCGACCACCGATGTGGTGGATCGCCTGCGCTCCTTCGACACCGACCGCACGCGCACCCCCGGCGACGGGGAGCCGGCGGGCCGGGCGCTCGTGCTCGCCGCCTGTGATCCGGCCAATCCTTACGGCGCGGCGCTGCCCTGGCCCAAATCGGCCGCCGAAGGCGCGGGCCACCGTCCGGGCCGCAAGGCGGGCGCCCTGGTCGTGCTGGTCGAGGGCGAGCTCGCGCTCTACCTCGAGCGCGGCGGGAAGACGCTGCTCACCTTCACCGAGGACCCCGCCGTCCGCGCCGCCGGGGCGGCGGAACTCGCCGCCCTGGTCACCGGCCGCCGCGTCGACTCCCTCGTCATCGACCGTGTGGACGGTGAGTCGGTGCACGGCAACACCTTCGCCGATTTCCTGACCCACGCCGGTTTCGCCGCCACCCCCAAGGGTTTCCGATTGCGCAGCCGCCCGTGAGCCCGCTTCGGCGACCCGGGCGAACGACCGGGGATCACCGTGCCCGAGGGTGACACCGTGTACCTGGCCGCCGCGCGACTGCGGAAGGCCCTGGACGGGAAGACGCTGACGCGCAGCGACTTCCGGGTGCCGCGGTACGCGACGCTCGATCTGCGCGGGCAGCCGGTGGAGAGTGTCGGCAGCTACGGCAAGCACCTGTTCGTCCGCACCCCCGAGCTGAGCATCCACACCCACCTCAAAATGGAGGGTGTGTGGCGCGTGTACGAACCCGGACAGCGCTGGACCAAGCCGGGTTTCACCGCCCGCCTGATCCTGGGCACCGCAGACGCGGAGGCCGTGGGGTTCTCCCTCGGTCTGGTGCGGGTGCTGCCCCGCAGGGACGAACACACCGCCGTGGACCACCTCGGCCCCGACCTGCTCGGCCCGAATTGGGATGCGGCCGAGGCGGTCCGCCGTCTCACCGCACGCCCCGAGCGCCCGATCGGCCTGGCCCTGCTGGACCAGACGAACCTGGCGGGCATCGGCAACATCTACCGCAGCGAGACCTGCTACCTCCGCCGGATCCACCCGGCCACCCCCGTCGGCGCGATCGACGACCTGACCGCCCTGGTCGAGGAGTCCCGCCGAATCCTCCTGCAGGCGGTGACATCCCCACCCCGCCGGGTCCTGGTCTACGGCCGCCAACGCCAACCCTGCCGCCGCTGCGGGACCGGCATCGTCGTCCACCTCCTGGCCGACGATCCCACCCTGTCCCGAGCCGACCGCGGCATCTACTTCTGCCCCCGCTGCACACCCCCGCCCACCTGACCGGCCACACCCGTCGATCCGCCGCGGCGGCGACGGCGGATCGAGGTGAAACGACCGGGCAGCAGCGGTTCCCGCGTCCTGTGAGCCGAATCCGACCGGAAGCCCCCGGTTCCGGGGGCACGCGATCTGAATTGGGAACACGTGTGTTTCAACTACGGTGCGGGGATGGTCAAAAGAGCTTCTCTCGCAGCCGCATTGGCGGCCGTCGCCCTCACCTACGGCGCGAATACCGCGGCCGCCGCTCCGGTGGAGTCACCGCTCCCGGTTGCCGATCAATCCGGCAGCAGCGGCAGCGCGTCCACCGGCAGTCTCGGAATTCTGCTGCCCGGCAACTTCGGCGGCCCGACCGGCAGCGCCGGTCTCGACCTGCCGATCGGGTTCGTCGCCCAGTTGCTGACCTGCCGCCTGCCGGAGGCGCTGGGATTGCCGTTGCTCTCGCAGTGCCTGATCAAGGATTAGCCGGCGCCGCGGCCGACCGGCCAACTGAGCCGTCCCCGACTCCGTCCGTACCGGGCGAGATGCGGTACGTGACACCGCGATCGCGAAGGCCGTCGAGAAACTCGCGCGGGTCCAGGACCTCGGACGCCGCGAGGGGACCGGAAAGGTCGAAATCCGCGGCGAGCGTGCGGGCCGCGATCCGGGCGGCGATGGGGCCGGTGATGTCGAATATTCCCGGTCCGGACAGGGTCGCCGTGCGAGTGCCGTCGCGGCCGTGCAGCACGGCGACGAGGTCGAAGCTGCTCGGATCGTCGTGCACCCGGATCGATGAGCCGGTCGCGCCCAGGGCGAGGAGCCGCTCGGCCGGCCCGGCGGCCGGTGTCCCTCGCATCGCCGCGGCTACGGCGCTGATGTAGGGGACCAAGCGTCCCAGTGGTTTTCGGATCAGGGTCGAGGTCGTCATCGACGTGCGTATGCGGGCCACGTCGAGGTGCCGGGGAATTGTCAGCACCTCGGGTGCGGGGTACATGGTCACCCGGCGAGGGCGCACTTGCGGGCCGAAGCTCACCGTGCGGGTCGCCGGTGGGCGCACAACGTCCACGAATCCGTTGTCGTACTGGATCATCGGCTGTCCGATGCCCTCGAGCCGGTTCACGAAGGCCGCTCCACTCGGTACCCAGCCCCGGACGTGATAGGCGATGTCGAGGTCGTCGATCGGCCCCGACTCCCCCGCGGTCAGTCCGACCAGGAGGTCGCAGAGGGTCGCGTAGTAGGCCGAGGCGGGCAGCAGCGCGACGCCGTTCGCGATCGCGTCCGGACCGTGGTTCTCGAAAAGCGCTCGGATGGCGTGCTGTTCGCCTGATATGTCGACGTAGTGAGCGCCCGCCGCCACCGCGGCGCGCGCGACCGGCGCGCAGGTTCGCGAGAACGGGCCCGCCGCGTTCACGACGGTGCGCACGCTCGCCGCCAGGGCGAGCAGGCCCGCGTGATCGTCGAGGGTGACGACGGCCCGCCGCACCCCGCCCCCGCACTCGGCCGCCAGCGACCGCAGCGGCTCGGCGGATCGGCCCGCGACGGTCACCTCGTGCCCCATCGCCAGCAGTTCCCGGGTGATGAGCCTGCCGGTGTAGCCGTTCGCGCCGTACACCGCGACTCCGGTGCGCGCACGCCCGCGTTCAGTCATCATCGATACTTCCGTCGTTCCATCCGGCTGCCAGGCGTTCGGTGAGCGTGATCGCGTCCTCGACGGTCTCCCAGGCGACATTCTCGACCGTGTCCGATCGCAGATGCAGGTTGCTGATCCACCCGTCCGCGTAGGACAGCAGCGAGATGGCCCGCATCCCCGCGTGCCTGGCGATACTGGTGTCGCACACGTTGGGGAAGGTGACCGCGCGCAGTTCGATGCCCGCGTGCGCGGCGGCCTTGCGCGCGGCTGCAACGTCCCTGGCGGCGAACCGGCCGGTCAGGCCCTCTCGTCGAGCCACGACGAGATGCCCGCCGCTGCCGAGCGAGTCGAGGTTGACCACGAGGGTCTTTTCCGGCTCGAGCGCGGCCCGCGCCTGCTTCATCCAGGCGACCATGCCGAGGTTTCCTGCTTCCTCCCCTCCGGGAAACAGCACCACGACATCGGTGTCTGGGAACGGGGCCGCGCGCAGCCTGCGAGCGAGTTCGAGTACCGCGACTACCCCCGTGGCATTGTCGTTCGCGCCGGGCGTGGTGTACGTCCGCATCGACTGGATCATCGCCCCACCGGCCACGATGAGCAGGGCCCGCGCCGCCCGCCGAATCCCCCTCGCGGGCACCGCCGTAGCCGCCATCGCCCCCAGCACGACGGCGTGGCTCGGGACGGCGCGTCCGGTCCGGGCGGAGCGGACGCGGTTCGCGGCCACGGTGCGCGGATGCCACACCATGCCGTTGTGCGCGGCGTCGTGGTGCGCGACCAGGACCAGCGTGCGACGCGGAACCCCGGCGGCCGCTATCCGGGCCGAGACCGAAACACCGTGGCGCGCGGGCAGAAACCGGCGCAGCCACTGCGTGCGGCCGCTCACCTCCAACTCGTACGACAGCGCGACGCCCGCGTTCGCGACCCTGGCCGCCGCGCCCGATCGCGTCCCCAGCGCGAGCGCGGCGGCGGTGTACGCGAGATGCACCTGCGCCCATGAGGTTTGCGTGCGGAACATCGAGATCTCGATGTCGGCCGCGCCGATCTCGCGCAGTTGCCCCGCGATCCACTGCGCGGACTGCCGTTCACCCACCGATCCGGTGCGCCGGTCCAGCGCCGTCAACGCGCCGACGCCCGCGACCAAGCGCTGCCGTATCGACGCGGAATCCGCCGGGGCGGACGGCGGATCGACCGTCGCTGTGCGCTGGTTGCCCGGCGCCAGGTCTCCACCCGTCGAATAGTCGTGTCCGCCGTGCCGCCCGGTGGCCCGGATCGGCGTGGAATCGGGTGGGTCGGACGGCGGCCCCATCGCCGCCGTCCGCTGTGTGTCCGAAGTCATGAGCTCACCCGTCGAATCGTCGATCGTCATTGCGCCGCCAGGTATCTCGAACCGCGGCGCAGGTAGCCTCGCAGGCATGGGCGGGTCAGCACTTTCAGAAACGTGCCATCGACCGGCCGGCGCTCCGGTGCCGGTGCACGACGTCACGCGCGAGCCCGCGCCGGCGCCGGTGATCTGGATTCGACCGGACCACGTCGGCTATCTGGGGCCGGCGCTGCGGATCGACCCGCATTCCACCTCCGTCGCCTGCCTGGCGGTCGGCCTCGACTCGCCGTTCGTGTTCCGCGCGAAGGAGACCGGCGCGGTCACCACGCACAGCGCTTTCGCACCCGCCCGCGTGCTGCACGAGGTCGAGGCGACCGAGGGCCGGATGCTGTGCCTGCTCATCGACGCCGCCTCGACCCGCACCGCCCGCTGCCGCGCCCGGATGCGGCGCACGATCGGGCCGTTCGGCTTCGACCACGACAACGAGCGCGAGCTCGTCGCAGCCGCCACCGACCGGGTGCTGGACGCCGGCCGGGTGCTGCACGGCGCGGGCGGCGCGGAGCCGGGCGGACTCGACGCCCGGATCGCCGCCGCGCTCGAGCTGATCAGAGCAGATCCCGCGAGCGAGGCGAGCGCCACGGAAACCGCTGCCGCCCTTGGCTTGTCGCGGGCCTACTTCCTGCGCTTGTTCGCCGAGCACACCGGCACCAGCTTCCGCCGCTACCGGCAGTGGGCGCGGATTCTCCACGTCGCGGAAGGCATTTCGGCCGGACACGACCTGACCCGGTGCGCCGTGGACGCGGGCTTCTCCTCACCCTCACACCTGAGCGAGATCTTCCACCGCATGTTCGGGCTCTCGGCCACCGCCCTCGCCGGCACCGGCGTCCGTCTCGATATCGATATGAGCCGCCCGGCCGCCGAGTCGGTCGCCTGAAACGACCGCGCTTCCCGCCTCGGCGATGGGTCAGCGCTCGGCCACGACACGGCCCGAATCAGCCGAAGACGGCAGCGCGCCCCTGCGATGAGATCGCAAGGGCGCGTGACCGGCAAGCGGCGGCGCTACTTCTCCGCCGGAACGGGGACCGGCTCCAGGATCTGCGGGCGGGGCTCGGGGGCCGCGGCGCGCAGGGCGTCGGCCGAGGCGTCGTCCTCGCGGGCCTGGGACTCGATCTCGGCGGTGACGCGGGCGTTGTAGGTCTCCACCTCGCGGGCGATGTCGGACTCGTCCCAGCCGAGGATGGGTGCGGCCAGGCGGGCCACCTGGTCCGCGCAGTCCGCGCCGCGGTGGGCGTACTCGATGGAGATGCGGGTGCGGCGGGCCAGGATGTCGTCCAGGTGCAGGGCGGCTTCGGCGGCCACCGCGTAGAGCACCTCGACCTGGAGGTAGCCGGGGGCGGCGGTGATCGGCTGCAGCAGATCGGGTTTGCCGTCGGCCAGGGCCAGTACCTCGTCGATCAGCGAGCCGTACCTGTTGAGCAGGTGCTGGATTCGGTACGGGTGGATGCCGTACTTCTCGGCCAGGTGCGGCACCTGGTTCATCAGCGCGTGGTACCCGTCGGCGCCCAGCAGCGGCACCTTGTCGGTGATGGTGGAGGGCACGTTGCGCGGAATGTCCTGCACCGCTTCGTCGAGCGCGTCGTAGGCCATCACCCGGTAGGTCGTGTACTTGCCGCCCGCGATGGCGACCAGGCCGGGCGCGATGCGAGCCACCGCGTGTTCGCGGGACAGCTTGGAGGTCTGATCGCTCTCGCCGGCCAGCAGCGGCCGCAGGCCCGCGTAGACGCCGGTGATGTCCTCGTGGGTGAGCGGGGTGACCAGCACCGAGTTCACCTGCTCCAGCAGGTAGTCGATGTCGTGTTTGGTGGCGGCCGGATGCGCCAGGTCCAGGTTCCAGTCGGTGTCGGTGGTGCCGATGATCCAGTGGTCGCTGTGCCACGGGATGACGAACAGCACCGAGGTCGGGGTGCGCAGGATCAGCGCGGTGTCGCTGGCGATGCGGTCGCGCGGGACCACGATGTGCACGCCCTTGGACGCGCGCACGTGGAATCGGCCGCGCAGATGCGACAGCGCCTGGATCTCGTCGGTCCACACGCCGGTCGCGTTGATGACCACGCTGGCCTTGACCTCGGCGGTCCGGCCGTCCTCGCTGTCGTGCACCTTGACCCCGGTGATGCGATCGGCCTCGCGCAGGAAGCCGACGACCTGGGTGGAGGTGCGGATGACCGCGCCGTAGTGGGCGGCGGTGCGCGAGAGCGTCATGGTGTGCCGGGCGTCGTCGACCACCGTGTCGTAGTAGGTGAGCCCGCCGGTGAGCGCGGAGTTCTTGAGCCCCGGCGCCAGTCGCAGCGCCCCGGACTTGGTCAGATGATGCTGTCCGGGAACCGATTTCGCGCCGCCCATGGTGTCGTACAGGGTGAGCCCGGCCGCCACGTACGGGCGCTCCCAGCCGTAGTGGCTCAGCGGGTACAGGAATCGCAGCGGCTTGACCAGGTGCGGGGCCAGGCTCGAGAGCGAGAGCTCACGCTCGTGCAGGGCCTCGCGTACGAGCCCGAATTCCATCATCTCCAGGTAGCGCAAACCGCCGTGGAACATCTTCGACGAGCGGCTGGAAGTGCCCGAGGCCAGGTCGCGGGCTTCCACCAGGGCGACCTCCAGGCCGCGGGTGGCGGCGTCGAGCGCGATACCCGCGCCGACCACCCCGCCGCCGATCACCACGACGTCGAAGGTGTCCTTGCTCAGCCGGGCCCAGGCAGCTTCGCGCTGCTCGGGGCCGAGAAACTGTGATCGCGGGTTCTTCGCCATGCTCGACTCCTCCGGGCCGCGCCGCATCCGGCGACGTGGAATTGGTATCGATGACGCTCGGTCGCACGCTCGGTCCGGATCGGGCTCCGGCCGAACCAGACAGCTACTCGATAGCAACCGTAGTCCACCCGCGACGCCGACCGTGCGACCCGTGCCCGTGGTGTCCGGCGCTCGCGGCCCGCCCCGCCGCGAACCCGTGCGCGGGGCCGCCCCGCTCGGCGAGTGCGCGTCATCGCCCCATCGGCGTGGCGTCGTCGAGTAGCCTGCTCGAATGCGTCGCTATGTGGCCGCCATCGATTCCGGCACGACCTCCAGCCGGTGCATCGTCTTCGATCACCACGGACTCATCGTGGGAGTCGCGCAACGCGAGCACGAGCAGATCTTCCCGCAACCGGGCTGGGTCGAGCACGATGCCGAAACCATTTGGCGCAACACCGAATCCGTCATCGCCGAGGCGCTCGAGAAGTGCGGCATCACCGCCTCCGACGTGGCCGCGGTCGGCGTCACCAATCAGCGCGAGACCACCGTGGTGTGGGAGCGCGCCACCGGCAAGCCGATCCACCGCGCCATCGTCTGGCAGGACACCCGCACGGCGGAGCTGACCGTGGAACTGGGCGGCTCGGCCGGGCCCACCCGCTACGCCGACCGCACCGGCCTGCCGCTGTCCACCTATTTCGCCGGGCCCAAGCTGCGCTGGATCCTGGATCGTGTGCCGGGCTCCCGCGAGCGCGCCGCGGCCGGGGAGCTGTGTTTCGGCACCGTCGACAGCTGGATCCTGTGGAATCTCACCGGCGAGCACCTCACCGACGTCACCAATGCCTCGCGCACCATGCTCATGGATCTGCGCACGCTGCAATGGGATTCGGAGATCTGCTCGGACTTCGGCATTCCCGAGGCGATGCTGCCCGCGATTCGCAGCTCCTCGGAGGTGTACGGGGAGATCACCGGCACCGCGCTGGCGGGCGTACCGGTCGCGGGCATCCTCGGCGATCAGCAGGCCGCCACCTTCGGGCAGGCGTGCCTGTCCCCCGGTGACACCAAGAACACCTACGGCACCGGCAATTTCATGCTCATGAACACCGGCGAGACCCCGGTCTTCAGCGAGCACGGTCTGCTCACCACGGTCTGCTACCGGCTCGGCGAGCAGCCCGCGGTGTACGCGCTGGAGGGTTCGATCGCGGTCACCGGTTCGCTGGTGCAGTGGCTGCGCGACAACCTGGGCATGATCGGGGCCGCCGAGGAGATCGAACCGCTGGCCGAGACGGTCGCCGACAACGGCGGGCTGTACATCGTCCCCGCGTTCTCGGGCCTGTTCGCTCCGCGCTGGCGGCCCGACGCGCGCGGCGTCTTCGCCGGTCTGACCCGGTTCGTGAATCGCGGGCACATCGCGCGAGCGGTCCTGGAGGCCACCGCGTTCCAGACCCGGGAGGTCATCGACGCCATGCGCGCCGACGCGGCCGCGCAGCAGCTGGACGTGGAGAAGGTGACGCTCAAGGTCGACGGCGGCATGGTGTCGAACGAGCTGCTCATGCAGTTCCAGTCCGACATCCTGGACGCGCCGGTGGTGCGGCCCGTGGTCACCGAGACCACCGCGCTGGGCGCGGCCTACGCGGCCGGACTGGCCGTCGGCTACTGGGCCTCCCCCGAGGACGTCCGCGCCAACTGGGCCGAGGACAAGCGCTGGACCCCGGGCATGAGCGCGGACACCCGCGAGCACCTGCTGCACGAGTGGAACAAGGCCGTGGAGCGCACCTACAACTGGGCCTGAGCAGGACGCGCCGGCACCCCATCGGTCCCGCGCGGGGCCGTCCCGAGCACGCGCCGAGTCGTGGGCGGGGTCAGACCTGCGCGGGCGTCGCGGCGCGGGCCAGGCGGGCGACCGCGTCGGTCAGGACCGTGGCGTCCGAGGTGGTGAAGCACAGGCGCATGGAATGGCTGTAGTCGGTGTCGACCGCGAAGGCCGCGCCCGGCACGTAGGCCACGCCCGCCTCCAGGGCGCGCGGCAGCAGCTCCTGGGTGTTCGTGCCATCGGTGAAGTCGACCCAGACGAACATGCCGCCGGCGGCGTCGGTGGCCACCACCCGCTCGCCGAAGGTGTCGCGTACCGCGCCGACCAGGGCCCGGGCCCGGGCGCCGTACACCTCACGCACCGAATTCACGTGGGCGGCAAGCCAGTCGGTGTCGGACAGCAGGTCGGCGGCGATCTGCTGGGTGAGCGCCGAACCGCACAGGTCCGCGCCCTGCTTGAGCAGTTCCACCGCGCGGCACACGCTTTCCGGCGCCGTCATCCAGCCCACGCGCAGGCTCGGGGCCAGGATCTTGGAGGCGCTGGACAGGCGAATCACATTGGGCGAGTAGGTCGCCACCGGCGCGGGCGCGGGGCTGTCGAACCACAGTTCGCCGTACGGATCGTCCTCGATCACCCAGAAGCCGTGTGCGGACGCGAGTTCGGCGAGTTCGGCCCGCCGGGCCGGGCTCATGGTGACCCCGCCCGGGTTGTGGAAGTTGCTCACGGTGTGGACCACCGCCGGGCGTTCGCCCCGGGCCAGCAGTTCGCGCAGCGCGTCCACGCGCATGCCCTCGGCATCGAGCGGGACGGCGGCGATACGCGCGCCCGCGGCCCGGAAGACCTGCAGCGCACCGACATACGCCGGATCCTCGACCACGACCAGCGCGCCCGGATCCAGCAGCACCTCGGCCAGCAGTGAGAGCGCCTGCTGCGAGCCGTGCGTCACGAAGACCTCGTCGACCGGCACCGCCCGGCCCAGCCGCTCGGACTCGCGCGCCGCGAGCACCTCCCGCAGCGGGGCCCACCCCGGCGATTCGGTGTACTGCAGCCGCGCGCTGTCCGCGAGCGCCGCGTCCGCCGCGACCGCGATGCGCTCGCGCGGCATGAGCGCGGCGTCCGGCAGTCCCCCGGCCAAACTGATGATCTCGGCCCGCGCGGTGAGCTTGAGCAGGTCACGAATGGCCGAACTCCGCAGGCCGTCGAGCCGCCGGGACAGCGGTGGGGTTATCGCGGACATGAGACACCTCCGAGGAACGCCGGGGTTTGCGAAATTCCACTGTGTCACACGGCGACCAATATATGAAATTTCAATCCCACATGGTGATATTCAACGCATACACGAAGGGCGCCCGGCACGCGGCCGGGCGCCCTTTCGATTCCGTGCGATCAGCGTTGGTCGATGGCGTAGATCAGGTGTTTGCCGTTGCGGGTCACCGTGGTCACGTACTGCTGATAGACGTTGGTCGCGCCGTCGGGGCGGTACTCGGTGAGGTCCACCACGTAGGCGTCCGGGCCCATGGCGAAGACGCGCAGGCAGTGCATCGTGCCGACCGGGGTCGGGTCGATGCCCGCGGTCTGGATGACCTCGGCGGGCGAGACGTTCGGTGCGTCCGCGGCCACGAAGGAACGGGCCTTGGCGCCGTCGCGGTCGATGTAGAAGGCGTGCTGGAACCCCAGGATGGCGTCCAGGCCGGTGGACGTGCCGCCCGTGCCGTTGCCGATCGACAGGGGCCCTTCGCGCTTGCTCGCACAGCTCGGCGCGGCGGGCACGGTCACCGGCGCGCCGGGCAGCGCGGGGGTGGAGGCGGTGGCCGTGGTGGTCGCGGCCGCGGTCGTGCTCGGCGCGGCCAGCGGCTCGTTGTCCTCACCGCCGCCGCGGGTCACGGCCACCACGACGAGCCCGGCGACGACCAGCACGGCGAGCACGCCGCCGACGATGGTCGAGATCCGCGCCCAGGGCACGTCCTTGCGCTCGGCGTCCTTCGGTGTCGCGGCGGGCTTGGGGGCGAGCCGCTTGGCGATGGGGTCGTCGGACCAGGCCAGCGACTCCTGCTGCGGCGCGGGCTTCTTCGGGGTCAGCAGCTTGCCGATGGGATCATCGGCCCAGGCCAGCGACTCCTGCTGCGGCGCCCGCGATTCCGTCCCGGCGGGCGGCATGCCCGCGTCGGCGTTGCGCAGCCACGCCGATTCCCGGCCCGAGTGCGCGGTCTTGATCCCGCCGCCGGTGGCCCACCCCGACGCCTTGCGCGCGGGCGGATCGGCCAGCGGATGGCGCACGGTCTCCTCGGGGCTGCCGCCGAAATCGTTGTCGTATTGCGCATCCGAACTCTGCGCGTACCACTGCTCGCCCGGCGCGACGCTGGAATCGGGTGCGCGGTATTCCGGCGGCACGGCCGCGGTGGGCGGGGAGCCGTCGGCGGGCCGCCAGGCCAGGTCCGGGGCGGCCGGAGCGGGCGCGGGCGTCCAGCCGGCTGCACCGCTGTCCGGTGCGGTGCCGAACACCGGCGCGTATTCACCGGTGGGCGGCCCGAATTCGGTCGTGGCAGCCCCGAATTCCGCTGCCGGAGCGCCGAAGACGGTGTCGTCGCCGGACGCGACCGGCGTGCCGAACACCGCGGTCGGATCGGACGGCGCGACATCGAACTTGGTGGTCGGATCGGACGGCGCGACATCGAACGCGGTCGCCGGATCGGCCCCGGCCGGCGCGCCGAACTCCGACACCGGCGCACCGAAGATCGTCTCGGCGCTCGGCCCGGTGACCGGCGGGCCGAATCCCGTGACGGGCGCGCCGAAGTCAGCGACGGCCGGGCCGAACTCGGATTCGCCGGACGTGCCGGATTCCGGTTGCGCACCGCCCGTTTCGGCACGCTCCGCACCCTCGGATGCGGGTAGGGGCTGGGAGGGGTCCGCCGACTCGTCCTTGCCGGAAACCATCGCCCGTCCTTTCGCCACACACGCGTGGGGCGGTCGCTTCCGACCGCCCCACGCGCAGACTCACAACTTCCACCGGCCCGTCATCGGACCGGACCCCGCCCTCAGTACTGGACCGAGCCACCCACCTGGGTGGTCACGCCACCGAGGTCTGTCGTCTGCCCGGGCATATCGCCCACCGGGAGCCTACCAATCTGGCTCGCCGCTTCCAGGACCGTGGCACCGCCGGGCAGCAGTCGAATGAAGTTCTCGGTGTCGGCCTTGACGGCATTGGCCGCCGCGGTGTCGAGAATGAATTCGAGCTTGCGATCGTCGCCCGCGTTCGCGGTGGCGAACGCGGTGACCTTGACCTGGTTGCCCACGGTGAAATCGAGGGCGACGCCGGCCTCACCGAGACCACCGGGGGTGGTGTAGCCGATGGTGCCGACGTAGCCGTCCAGGTTGCTGAAGTGGTGCGTATTGGCGGCCCAGCCCGGCAGGGTGGCCCCGCCGTCGATGTTCGCGCCGATCTCGGTGTGCGGGCCGGTCATCTCGACGACCGGCGCGGCGGGCGCGGTCTCCACGACCGGGGCCTGCCACTGCGGCTTCGGGGTGACCGCGTCGTCTCCGGTGAGCGTGTTGATCACGGTCTCCGGCTCGCTGCCCTCGGTGCCGTCGATGACGAGTTCGGTCTCGGGCTCGGTGGTCCGGCCCGGGACGGTGGACTGGCCCGGATTCGTCAAGCCGGGTTGCGTCGACTGGCCGGGCTGAGCGTCGGGCTTGACCTCGACCTGCACCGGCACGGACTGACCGGGCACCGGCAGCGGGGCGACGCGCGGCGAGCTCACGCCCGGCTGCGCGACCTTGGGCTGGACGGCCTTGGGGTCGACGGCCGCGGGCTGGGTGTCCTCGGTCTTGGCGTCGGGCTTCTTGGTCTCCGGCGATTCCGGCTTGGTCACGCCGGGCTGGCTCTGCTGCGGCTTGGTGTTGTTGTTCGGCACGCTCTCCGGCTTGGTCCCGGGCACGACGGCCGCCTGCTCCGGGACCTCTACGACCTCCGGAGCGGGATTCTCGTCGGTTGTGCCCGGCTGCACCGGCGCCGCCGGGACAGCTCCCGGATCGGCGGGAGCGGCGTTGGCGGGGGCGCTCAACAGGCTCACCACGGCGGCCGCGGCGGCCAGCGGCAGCGAGGTGCTGGCCTTTATTCGGTTCGGCTTGCGGTGCTTCACTTTTCGCTCGTTCCTTCGTCCCTCGTCCGCACGATCGGACGTGAACGACCGCGAGCTGCGCCCCGGCACTACGCCGGAAAGGGTTGACCCCCCGACAATCTCGCGACCGCCCGACCGATCGCTTCCCGTCGCGAAGTGAATCACACCGACCGAAATGGAGCAAGGCGACAGGGGTTATCGCCCGGAAAAGATCATTCGTTAATCGAGATCGTCGTGCCGCATGAGCTGGCGCGCGGCCTCGGTCACCGAACCTGTCAACGAGGGGTACACCGAAAAGGTCTGCGCCAGATCGTTGACCGTCAGATTGTTCTGCACCGCCAGCGCGATGGGCAGGATCAGCTCCGAGGCGATCGGCGCGACCACCACGCCGCCGATGACCACGCCGGTGGCCGGACGGCAGAAGATCTTCACGAAACCCCGTCGCAGGCCCGACATCTTGGCCCGCGGGTTGGTGTTGAGCGGCAGCATGACCGTGCGCGCGGGCGTCTCACCATTGTCGATGGCGGTCTGGCTGACACCGACGGTCGCGATCTCCGGGCGCGTGAAGACAGCCGAGGCAACGGTTTTCAGGCGAATCGGCTGCACGCCCTCGCCGAGCGCGTGGTACATCGCGATGCGGCCCTGCATGGCCGCGACCGAGGCCAGCGGCAGCAGGCCGGTGCAGTCGCCGGCGGCGTAGACGCCGGTGGCGGTGGTGCGCGACACCCGGTCCACCCGCAGGTATCCGCCCTTGCCGAGCTCGATGCCCAGCCGTTCCAGGCCCAGTCCGCCGGTGTTGGGCACCGAGCCGACCGTCATGAGCGCGTGGCTGCCGGTGACGGTGCGCCCGTCCGACAGCTTCACCACGATGCCGTCCGCCGTGCGCTCGACCGCGTCGGCGCGCGCGTGCTTGACCAGCTCCACGCCGCGTTCGGCCAGGGCTTCCTCGAGCACCAGGGCGGCGTCGGCGTCCTCGCTGGGCAGCACGCGGTCGCGGCTGGAGACCGCCTTCACCTTCACGCCCATCTCGGTGTACGCGGAGGCGAATTCGGCGCC
This sequence comes from Nocardia sp. NPDC057668, assembly GCF_042799795.1. NCBI lineage: Bacteria > Bacillati > Actinomycetota > Actinomycetes > Mycobacteriales > Nocardiaceae > Nocardia > Nocardia sp. NPDC057668. Next base: position 137,054 of record NZ_JBHVIC010000005.1, read on the forward strand.
GGTCACACCCGAGCCGACGACGACCAGGGTCTCGGGCAGCTCCTTGAGGTCGTAGAGCTGACGCCAGTTCAGGATCCGCTCGCCATCCGGCTCGGCGCCGGGCAGCACGCGCGGGCTCGCGCCGGTGGCGATGAGCACCACCTCGGCCTCGATCACCTGCTGCTGCCCGTCCGCGCAAGTGGCCTTGACGAGGTGGGTGGCCAGATTCGGGGCCTGATCGATCAATTCGCCGTAACCGGCGATGATCTTGACCCCCGCCTGCTGCAGCTTGACCTTGATGTCGGAGGACTGGGCCTGCGCGAGCGCCTTGACGCGCGAGTTGACCTCGGCCAGGCGCACCTGGGCCTGCGAATGATGCACGGTGATGCCCAGATCGCGGGCGCGGCGCAGATCGGTGCGCACACCGGTCGAGGCGATGAAGGTCTTGGAGGGCACGCAGTCCCACAGCACGCACGCGCCGCCGATCCCGTCACTGTCGATCAGCGTTACCGGGGCTCCGTGCTGAGCCGCGACCAGTGCCGCCTCGTAACCGGCGGGGCCACCGCCGATGATCGCAATGCGGGTCATTGTCCCTCGCTTCATGCCTGGGCTCCGGGATCTCCGGCGCCGCCCCCACCACGTTATCCGCAGTGGTACGGACACCTCCGACCGCATCTGAAGACAGCTTCGTCACAATTTCGGGTGGTCCGGACGACGATCGGGGCTGTTCCGGAGCAAACCGGCCAACTCACTCGAACCGCCCAGGATCGGGATCGGGAGTGGTTGCCGCTGATTGTTCGATACGCTGCTACGGTGCCGATTTACGCCGCCTACGGATCCAACATGGATCCCGAGCAGATGCTCAAGCGCTGTCCGCACTCCCCCGTGTACGGAACCGGCTGGCTGGAGGGTTGGCGCCTGACCTTCGCCGGGGACGACATCGGCTGGGAGGGACCGCTCGCCACGGTGGTCGAGGAGCCCGGCTCCCGGGTCTTCGTCGTCCTGTACGACGTGCCCGGCGAGGACGAGGCCAGCCTGGACCGCTGGGAGGGCTCGGACTTCGGCATCCACAAGAAGATCCGGCTCCGCGTCACCCCCAACCAGGGCAACGCCACCGAACCCGTGCTGGCCTGGCTGTACGTGCTCGATGCCTACGAGGGCGGCCTACCCTCGGCCCGCTACCTGGGCGTCATCGCCGAGGGGGCCGAAAAAGCGGGCGCCCCAAGCGAATACGTACACGCACTGCGCACCCGCAACAGCAAGAACGTCGGCCCGGGCACCTTCGGCCTGAGCTGAGCCCCGCCCCTTAACTCCGAAATCCGGGCCGCGCCCACCGCACCGCCCGATCGAAACACCCACGTCCATAACCGAAGCCGGGTCCCGCCGAAAGGCGCGGCCCGGCTTCTTGCATCCGGCGGTGCATCCCACGATCACCGCGGTCCGACGGCCGGAGCACGGTCACCGGACCGGTCGACGCCCCACGTCCGAGCCCCGGGCGCGTCCGGTGCGCACGCCGGGCGTGGGTAGAGCACCAACCATCAACCGCCGCCCCGCATTTCCCACACGAACGACACCGGGCCGCACCTGACAGGTGCGGCCCGGCGTTCCGTTCCGGTGAACGAGTACGTCAGTACGAATTCAGGACGATGTTCGTCATCACCCGCACGCCGACCGCGAGCGCGCGCTCGTCGATGTCGAACGTCGGCTGGTGCAGGTCCAGCTGCTCGCCCTGCCCGGACCACACGCCCAGGCGGGCCATGGCCCCCGGCACCTCCTCGAGGTACCAGGAGAAGTCTTCACCGCCGCCGGACTGCTGGGTGTCCGCGAGCGCGTCGGGACCGACCTCGCGGATCGCGTCCTCGAACATGCGCACGGCCAGTTCGTCGTTGACCACCGGCGGCACGCCACGCTTGTAGTTGAGCTGGTAGCGCACCCCGGTGGGGGCGAGCAGGCCCTCCACGATCTCGCGCACCAGCGGTTCGAGCAGCGACCAGGTCGCGTGATCGCCGGTGCGGACGGTGCCGGTGAGCATGCCGGTCTGCGGAATCGCGTTGGGCGCCTTGCCCGCCGACACCGCGCCCCACACCATGACGGTGCTGGTGCGCGGATCGATGCGCCGGCTCAGCAGCCCGGGCAGACCGGTGATGACGGTGCCGATGGCGTAGACCAGATCGCTGGTCAGGTGCGGGCGCGAGGTGTGCCCGCCCGGCGAGTCCAGCACGAGTTCCACCGTGTCGGCGGCCGAGGTGATGGCTCCGACCCGGATGCCCACCCGGCCGACCTCGAGACGGGGATCGCAATGCAGCGCGAACATGCGCGACACGTCCTCCATGGCGCCCGCGGCGACCATGTCGATGGCGCCGCCGGGCATGACCTCCTCGGCGGGCTGGAACACCAGCCGGACGCCGACCGGCAGGTTCGGCACCTCGGCCAGCGCCAGCGCCGTGCCGAGCAGGATCGTGGTGTGCGCGTCGTGGCCGCAGGCGTGCGAGACGCCGGGCACGCCGGAGGCGAACGGCAGGCCGGTGTACTCCTGCATCGGCAGGGCGTCCATGTCGGCGCGCAGCCCGATGCGCGGGGTATCGGGCCCGATGTCGACGATGAGACCCGTGCCGCTGGGTAGTTTGCGCGGTTCCAGACCGGCCTTGACCAGCCAGGATTCAATGAACTCGGTGGTGCCGAACTCGGCGCGCGAGAGTTCCGGATTGGCGTGGATGTGCCGCCGCCAGGAAATCAGATCATCCGCGTGCTCGGACAGCCACGCGTCCACCGCATCTCGACCACTCATCTCGCCCATTTCGACGTCCACCACACCCATATCGACCCCCACCGAGCTGCCCGCCGCGATGTTCGCGGCTCCCTGCGCCACGCAGGCAGCCGCTAATGATCCCGTGGCCCGTGTGGACTGGCCGGTTGTGCTCACCGAATGTCCTCCTGTCGCTGAAACTGCCGTTGACTGACGCGTTCCGACAACCTGTCCCTGTGAAATTCGTCGCCTGCGATCTGTATCGCGGTGCGGGCCAAAGCCGTTGCCCCGTCGATGACAGCCAGATCGGCGGAGGCGTTCACGGCCGCGGCGGCGAACGCGGGCTGATGCGTCACCGCACCCCCGGCGTCGATGCCGATGACGGGGTGAATACCGGCGATGACGTTGGTGACATTGCCCATATCCGTGCTGCCCAGCGGTCGTGCTGCCTCGAGTTCCGGGGCCAGGGGCTCGCGTCCGAGTTCGCGAATCTGCTCGCGATAGGCACACAGTAGTGCGCTATCGGGCGTGAGCTCGGTATATGTCGGCGCGAGCTTGCGGATTTCGTGTGTGCATCCGGTCGCCAGCGCTCCCGCCTCGAAACAGGCCGACGCGCGTTGCATCAGATCGTCCAGGGCCGCGGAGTCGACTGCCCGTAGGTAATACAGCAGTTCCGCATGGCCGGGCACGATGTTCGGGGCGATACCACCCGAGGCGACTATACCGTGCAGTTGCTGTCCGGGGAGGAGATGTTGGCGTAGCAAACCGAGCGCAACTTGCGCGATGGTGACGGCGTCCCCGGCGTTTCGCCCGTGGTGCGGCGCGGCGCTCGCGTGGGCTTCGTGACCGCTGTAGGAGACCGACAGGTCCGCCAGGGCCAGCGACCGCGCACCCACGATGTCCTCCGGACCGGGGTGGATCATCATGGCCATGGCCAGGTCGTCGAAGACGCCGCGGTCCAGCATGAGGACCTTGCCGCCGCCGGATTCCTCGGCGGGCGTGCCGAGCAGTTTCACGGTGATGCCGCAGGCGTCGGCCACCTCGGCCAGACCGAGCGCCGCGCCGACCGCCGCGGCCGCAATAATGTTGTGCCCGCAGGCATGTCCGATTTCCGGTAGTGCGTCGTACTCCGCGCAAATACCGACCACCAGGTCTCCGTGGCCGAATTCGGCGGTGAAGGCGGTGGGGAGATCGGCGACGCCGGTCTCGATCCGGAAACCGCGCTCGCGCAAGGGCTCGATGGTCTTGGCGACGCTGCGGAACTCCTCGAACGCGAGCTCGGGTTCGGCGTGAATGGAATGCGACAGGGCCAGCAAACCCGCGCGGGCCTCGGCGATGGCGGCGTCGGCGACCGCGAAGCGATCGGCGATGGCGGCATCCGGGGTGGGCACAGCGGTCAGCGCCGGCACGAACGCATCGTGCCGACCGCTCGAGGCCGACGACCGACGGTCGTCACCGCTGCGCGCAGGTGGCATGACACACAGTCAACCACTGTCCAGCAACCCCGCAACTTCGACGCACAGCTACCTACCGTTAACTGGCAAACGCAAGAGGTCGTCCGCACCCGGGCGCGGCACGCCGGGCGCGGACGACCGGTAACTCAGCTCGGGCTGAAGCCCAGGTTCTCCGGGGTGGTCTCCACGGCCAGGCCCGCGAGGGCGCGCTGGTGCAGGGCCAGCTTGATGACCTGCAGGTTCGGCTTGCGGTTGCCCTTGAGGGCGTCGGCCTGCGCGATGGCGGTGGGCAGCAGGGCCTCCACGTCGGCCTTGGCGTCCACGATGCGGGCGGCGATGGCGTCGTCGGCGCCGTAGCGACGGCCGGTGGTCATGGCCTCGACCGCGACCTGGTTGATCAGGCGCTCGGTGACGAGGGCGTTCATGGCGACCGTGAACGGCATGCCCAGGTGCACCTCGGGCAGGCACCAGAAGCCGCGATCGGCGCGCATGATCCGGAAGTCGCAGGAGGTGGCGAGCATCGCGCCGGCGCCGAAGGCGTGGCCGTTCACCGCGGCGACGGTCGGGGTCGGGAACGCCAGCAGGCGGCTGTACAGCGAGTGCACGCGGTCCAGGTACCAGCAGTTCCGATCGAAATTGCCGAACAGCCAATCGGTATCGAGACCGTTGCTGAAGAACTTGCCGTTGGCGGTTACCACCAGCGCGGCGGGCCCCTCGGACGCCTCGACCTCGTCGAGCAGGGCGTGGACCTCGGTGATCCAGTCCGGATGGAAGCGATTCTCGCTGTCGATGTTTTGTCCCTCGGCACCGAGGTACAACACGAACACGTCCCCATCACGCTTCAAAAAAGGCATACGCGCAGCGTAGCGCTGGCGCTCCGATTTGCTACCGATGGGTAGCAAAGTCGGGACCAGGTAGATGGATCACTATCCGGACCGGTGCGGTGATCGTTTCCCGGGGTGACAATTGATCTCGAAAGGTCGGGGTAACTCGTCGGGTACGCCCAAAATGGGAGTATCAGCTAACCGGAGGCACGCGAATGGGACGATCTACGGCACCTGGCCCGGCGCTGAAGTCTCGGGGAGGCGGGGGAGCTACTGTGGCTTTCATGCTTGCCGAGCGGGCCGCTCAGGCCATTGCGGAACGAACCGGAGTACCCACGCACCCGGTCGCGGTAATTCTCGGATCGGGCTGGCAGGAAGCCGCCCTGGAGATCGGCGATCCGAGCGCCACCGTCCCCATGTCCGAACTGCCGGGTTTCGAATCACCCACGGCGCTGGGACATCAGGGCACCATCCACTCGGTCGCGGTCAACGACGCACCGGTGCTGTTGCTCATGGGACGCCAGCATCTCTACGAGGGCCACGAGCCCGCGCAGGTGGTGCACAACGTCCGCACCGCGATCGCGGCCGGCGCGAAGACCATCCTGCTCACCAACGCCGCGGGTGGCATCCGGGACGGGCTGTCGGTCGGCGAGCCGGTGCTCATCGCCGACCACCTCAACCTGACCGGGCGCACCCCGCTCACCGGCGCCGACTTCGTGGACCTGGTCGACGCCTGGGATCCCGAATTGCGCGCGCTGGCAAGGGAAGTCGACCCCACCCTGACCGAGGGCGTATACGCCGGCCTGACCGGGCCGCAGTACGAGACCCCCGCCGAGATCCGCATGCTGCGCACCATCGGGGCCGACCTGGTCGGCATGTCGACCGTGCTGGAGGCCATCGCCTGCCGGGCCGCGGGCGTACGGGTGCTGGGCATCTCGCTGGTCACCAACCTGGCCGCCGGGGTCACCGGCGCGCACCTCTCGCACGCCGAGGTGCTGGCCGAAGGGCAAGCCGCCGCACCACGATTGGGCAAGCTGCTGCGCGGCGTGCTCGAACGCGTCTAGGGCGGCCCGGGTTGCTGCGCTTCGGGACCGCCGGGCTGCGCGGTCCGCTTCAGGACGGCCCGGACGGCATGAACGTGGACACGGTCTCGCGCGCGAGCGCGGGCATCGCCGACTGGTTACGCGAACGCTGTCTGGGCGGCGGGCTGGTGATCGTCGGCCGTGACGCCCGGCACGGCTCCGCCGAATTCGCCGCCGCCACCGCGGAAGTCTTCGCGGCGGCGGGCTTCTCGGTGCTGCCCCTGCCGCGCCCGCTACCCACCCCCGTGGTGGCGTTCGCGGTCCGCGAGCTCGGCGCGGTGGCCGGCATCCAGATCACCGCCTCGCACAACCCCGCCACCGACAACGGCTACAAGGTCTACCTCGACGGCGGCTCCCAGCTGATCCCGCCCGCCGACGCCGAGATCGAAACCCGGATCGAAGCGGTCCGCGACCCGATCCCCCGCGCCGATCCCGCCCCGACGGCCCCACCGCCGGAACGGCTTTCGCTTCCCCCGGACGCCACGGTCGCCGATCTGGGCGAGGAGATGGTCCGCCGCTACCTCGCCCGCGTCGCCGGTCTCCCGGACCGCCTGGGCGGGTCCGCCGCGCACGGCCCGAGCCACTTCGCCACGCGCGACTCTGCCCCGGGCGAGCACACGCGTACTCCGCTCGCCGACAACGACGTTCGCTTGCCCGGGACGCCGGCCACCGAACCCGGCGTGCCACACGGCCCGGCAACCGCGCCCCCGGATTCGGCGGGCGCGAGCAGGCCCGCCGCACATGACTCGGACGCACCGGAGCAGCCGGCCGGACCAGGCAGCGACGTCGGCGACACCGCGCCGCCGGACCCCGGAATCGACATGCCACACAACCCGGCAACCGCGCTCGCGGCTGCGCCGGGCGCAAACGCACCGGCCGCGCATAACTCGGACGCACGGGAGCACGGGGCCGGAGCGGTCACCGGTGACACCACGCCGTCAGACCCCGGAATCGGCGTGCCGCGCAGCGGGATTCGTATCGCTTTGACGGCCATGCACGGTGTCGGCGGAGAGTTGGCCGTCGCGGCGTTGCGGGCGGCGGGGTTCGACGACGTGCACGTCGTGGCCGAGCAGTTCGAGCCGGACCCGGATTTTCCGACGGTGTCGTTCCCCAACCCGGAGGAGCCGGGCGCCTCGGATCTGTTGCTGGAGCTGGCCGAGCGGGTCGGGGCCGACGTGGCCATCGCACTGGACCCGGACGCCGATCGATGCGCGGTCGGCGTGCCGGGGGCACACGGGTGGCGCATGCTGCGCGGTGACGAAACCGGGGTGCTGCTCGGCGATTTCGTGTTGCGGTCGGCCGCGCCGGACTCGCTCGTGGCGACCACGATCGTGTCCTCGCGACTGCTGGGCGCGCTGGCGCCGGCGCGCGGCGCGCGCTACGCCGAGACCCTCACCGGATTCAAGTGGCTCGCGCGGGCGGGCGACGGACTCGTCTACGCGTACGAGGAAGCCATCGGGCACTGCGTCGATCCGGCCGCTGTACGCGACAAGGACGGCATTTCGGCCGCCGTCGCGGTGGCGGAGCTGGTGGCGCGATCCAAGGCCGCAGAACGCACGCTGGACGATCTTCTCGACGATCTCGCCGTCGAGTTCGGGGTGCACGCCGGCGCGCAGGTCTCGCTGCGCCTGGCCGATGCCGCCGAGGCGGCCGCGGTGGTCGAGCGGCTGCGCGCCGATCCGCCCGCCGAGATCGCCGGGGAGAAGGTGATCTGCACCGATATGTCCCAGCTCAGGGGGCGGATGCGGACCGACGCGCTCGTCTTCGAAGGGCCCGCGCTGCGCCTGGTCGTGCGGCCCTCCGGGACCGAACCGAAGCTCAAGTGCTACCTCGAAGCCGTCGTTCCGGTCGGTTCACCTGACGCATTAACCTCCGCGAAGGCCACTGCGGCCCACATACTCTCGGATAGTAGGAGTTTCTGCGAGAAGCTGTGAGGTGTCCCGTGGGCGAACTGCACTGCACCCATTGTGGGAGTGAGAACCTGGAGCCGGGTTTCCTCGATGACGCGGGTGATTCCGCGCCCGGCTACACCCGCTGGATACCCGGCCCGCTCGAGATAGGCGTGTTCGGCGGCGCGAAACGGATAGGCAAGCCCAAGATCTCGGTGCTCGCGCACCGCTGCCGGGGCTGCTCGCATCTGGAGCTCTTCGCACCCAAATAGCCGCGGGTGGAAAGAGTTGCGGTCGCCCCGCCGATAGGACGACCGCTCGCGTGGGGCTCAGCGGGGGCCGAACTGCCGGTCCCCCGCGTCGCCGAGCCCGGGCACGATGAAGGCGTCCGAGTTCAGGCCGCGGTCGACCGCGGCCGTGACCAGGCGCAGCGGGCGACCCCACTTCTCCAGCGCCGCAATGCCTTCCGGGGCCGCGACCACGCAGATGACGGTCAGGTCCCGGGCGTTGCGCGCGGCCAGCAGATCCAGGGTGTAGACCATGGAGCCGCCGGTGGCGAGCATGGGATCGAGCACGATGACCGGGGTGTCGGACAGATCCTCGGGCAGCGACTCCATGTACGGGGTGGGCCGGTGCGTCTCCTCGTCGCGGGCCAGGCCGACGAACCCGATGCGCGCGTCCGGGATGAGGTTCTCGGCCGTCTCCACCATGCCCAGCCCGGCCCGCAACACCGGAACCAGCAGCGGCGGCGCGGACAGCGTCGTGCCCTCGGCGGCGGCCACGGGGGTGGCGATGGGGAAGCGGGTGACGGGCGCATCGCGCATCGCCTCGTAGACGAGCAGGCCGGTGAGATCGCGCAGCGCCGCGCGGAAGGTGGGATTGCTGGTCTGGACGTCGCGCATGGTCGTCAGCAGAGCGGCTGCGAGCGGGTGGTCCACGATGTCGGTGCGCATAGGAAAACGATAGGTCAGCACACACATTGGAGGTCGCGGCCGGGCGAATTTCGCGCACGGCCGGAACCGATCGGCCGCGCCGCCCGTCCAAGCACACGACGGAGAAATTCCAGCGACGGCACGACAGGGGTTGCCATGACGCGGTTTTCGATAGATCCCGACGGTCTCACCGCCTACGCGCACACCGCCATCGGCATGGCCGCGCACCTGAGCACCGCCGCCGCCCGCACCGCCGCGGCCGATCCCCTGCTACTCGCCCCGGCCCTCGGCCTCGCGGGCGCCGACTTCCTCGTGGCCTACCGCGCGGCACACGCCACCCACCTGTCCACCCTGACCGCCCTCACCGCGGTCCTGACCAGCATGGGCGCCGGCGCGACCACCGCCACGACCTCGTACGCCGCCACCGACGCGACCTACGCCACCGCCCTGGACGCCACCGGGCGGCTCGAGGCCCTGCCGTGAGCACGCGGCTCGAGGAGATTCGACCGGCGCGGACGATCGCGAGTCAGGCGCGGATGTCCCGGGACCTGACACGGGCGGGGGTGGGCCCGTGAGCGCGGAGTTGGACGTGGCCGGGCTGGCCCGGCCGATCACGGGGTTGATGGAAAGCCTCGGCAGCGGGGACGTGGCGGCGGCGGTGGCCGAGCTGCGCGCGGGTTCGGGGGTGGTGGAGGAGATGGTCAGGGCGGGCCGGGGCGGAGTCGACGAGATGTACGCCGCGTGGCGGGGCGAGGGCGGCGACGCGGCCCTGGGCACCGCGCTGCGGGTGCAGACCTGTGCGGCGACCGTCGCGGACCGGGGCGTCGAGCTGGCGGCGGTGCTCGAGCGAGCCGGGAGCGCGGTGGCGGCGGGGCAGCGGGAGCTGGCGGCGATCCTGCGGTCGTTCCTCGACTCGGCGGACAGCGCCGGGCGGACCGGAGTGACGCCGGCCGGGATCGCGATCGTGGTGGAGTCGGCGCTCGACCACTCGGGGCGCGCGCTGCACGTGGCCGAGCGCGTGCGGACCGAGCTCGCGGACGAGACCGCGGCCATGCGCGAATTGATCGCGCCGCCACCGACTCCCGCGCCGGTGGCCGCCGGCTCGCCGGACGCATCGGTGGCCGATGCCGCGGCGGCCGGGCAACCCGGCACGCCGGAGGCCCCCGCGGCGGACACCGTCGCGGCGGCCGTGGGGAACTCCGGCGGACAGCTCGGGCAGACACTGCTCGCCACCGGCGGGCAGGCGCTGGAATCGGGGGCGGGACTCGCGGGCGGACTCACGACCGTCCCGGCATCGGTGGGCGACGCGCTCCCCGCGGACCGGTCCGCGACCGGCGGGACCCACGCCGCCGGGACCGGGGTGCTGCTCACCCTGCCCGACGGCAGTACCGTGGAGGCCCCGAACCAGCGGGCCGCCGACGCGGTCCGCAACGCCCTGAGCGAGCTCGGCACGCCCTACGTCTGGGGTGGGACGACACCCGGCGCCGGACTCGATTGCAGCGGGCTCACGCAATGGGCGTACGCCGAAGCGGGGGTGCCACTGCCCCGCCTGGCGCAGGAGCAGGGACAGGGACACGCGCAGATCGGTCCAGGGGACTTGATGCCCGGTGATCTGGCGGTGTGGGACGGGCACGTGGCCATGGTGATCGGCAACGGCCAACTCGTCGAAGCAGGAGACCCGGTACAGATCGGCCCGATTCGAACGGAGAACAGCGGAATGACATTCTTCGGCTTCTACAGGCCCACCGCGTGAGCGCGCCGCGGATTCCGGCCGTCACCGTCGCGGCGAGCGGCAATCGCGCGGGCACGGTGACCGTCCGCGCCACCGACCAGGGCATGCCGGTGGAGATCCACTTCGAGCGCGGTGAATACCGTTACGGCGCACAGGCTCTGGCCGACGAGATCCTGCGCCTGACCAAGCGCTCGGCCGTCGTCGCCAAGTCGCGGCGCCGCGAGGCCCTCGCCGACGCCGGCATCCCCGCCGACATCCTGGACCGGCTCGGCCTGCCCACCCGGCAGGCCGCCGTCGACGAACTCGACCGTCTCGACGACGCCGACACCGGTCCGACGAGCTGGACGAGGCCCTCATGAGCGATCCGATGGATGCCCTGGTCAACGGCGTCGCCCTGCAACTCGACGCCCTGGAGAACGCCCTCGACGGCCTCGATCGCGTGCGCGGGCGCTTCGGCGCGCCGGACGGCTCGGTCACCGCCGAGGTCGACGGCGAGGGCGCGCTCACCGGCCTCTGGCTGGCCGATTCGGTGACCGCGCGACCACCCGCGGAAGTGGCGGAACTGATCCTGTGGGCGTGCGGGCAGGCGGCCGCCGCGGCGAGCACGCGACGCGCCGCGGTGCTGGCCCGATTGAACTCCGCTATCGGGCCGGGAAATGTTGGGGGCGGCCCGGATAGTGCCTGAGGCAGCCACTAGATAGGCTTCCGGTCATGGCTTCTGGAGACATCGTCCCGATCGCGCTCGGCCTCACCAAAGGCGATCTCGTCACCCTGTGGGCACCGCGCTGGCGAGACGGTGACGATGAGTGGCAGGCGTTCCTCGGATTCGAGGAAGACCTCTACGGTTTCGACTCCGTCGCGGAGCTCGCCGCCTTCATTCGTTCCAGCTCCGAGAACGATCTGGTCGACCATCCGGCGTGGAAGATCATCGCCGGGCTGTCGGCGGCCGAACTCGAGCCCGAGGAGCAGTTCGTCTTCGATCTGGTCGGCGTGCCCGAACTGGCGGCGGACGATCCAGACCCGGAGATCATCTCCGAGCTCGAGGAGACCCTCGACATGGTCCGCAACATCGGCGAGGTGTGCGACCTCGACGTGGTGACCAAGTTCTTCGGCTCCCACCCCGTGCTCGGCGCGCTGCCCAGCGGGGTCGGCGTCTTCGCCGGCAAGGAGGGCCAGGAGCTGTGGGACCAGATCGGCTCGGCCATCAACAAGGATTGGGACGCGGTCCTGGACGCCATCGACTCGGTGGTGGAGATCCCGGACGTGGACGCCGACGCGGTGGCGGTCGCCGAGGCGGAACTGCTTGCGGCGGAGGAGAACGTCGTGGACGCGGAGGACGCGGCCGACGGCGATGAGGACAACGAGTTCGAGACCGTCGACCTGACCAAGGGCGACGAGGACGAGGGCGACCCCTCCTTCTGGCACGGCGTCGGCATCGACCCGGTCAAGATCATCACCTCGGACGGCACCTGGTTCACCCTGCGCTGCTACGTCGACGACGAGCCGCTGTTCCTGGGCACCGAGGGTTCGATCACGGTCTTCGGTTCCGAGCGCGCGCTGGCCCGCTACCTCGCCGACGATCACGAGCACGATCTGGCCCGGGTCAGCACCTACGGCGAGATCCAGTCCGCGGCGGTGGACGGCGGGCTCGAGGTCGAGGTGGACGAGGAGAACGTCTACGTGCTGCCCGGCATCGCCGAGGATCTGGCCGCCGGCCCCAAGTCGGTCGACACCGACCAGCTCGACCTGGCCGTCGAATTGTTCACCGACGCCGCCGATTACGCCGATGACGACGCGGTGGAACGGGCCCTGGCCGGCTCCAATCCCCTGGGCTGGTACGTCTCCTACCTGCTCAACCCCGACCCCAGCCGGATGGCCCCGAACCCGCCGTTCGCGGCCGAGGCCGAGGCGTGGCGCGCGCTCGAGGTCGCCTTCGAAGGCCGCCTCACCAAGGGCTGAGCAGCCGCCCCGCCGTAGCAACCCCACGGGCCGTACCACGAACGCCGTGGTCGCAATCCATTGCGACCACGGCGTTTTCGTCGATCCGGTTACCGCTTCGAGCCGGAGCCCGACCCACCCAGCGCGTCGAGCACGGAGCTACCGGTCGCCGGTTGCGGGTAGTGCAGCCTGCCCGGCACCTGCCATGCCGCGGTCATCGTCGACGCGCCCTGGGTCACGGTGATCGTGTGCTTGCCGTTGTTCGCGGGCCGCCAGAGCAGGCTCACGTAGACGTATTCGCCCGGCTGACGGGTGTCGGGCACGACGGCGTCGGCTACCACCACGCCATCGATCGTGACCGTCACCGGATCGAATCGGTCCGGTCCGGTCAGGACGGCGTTGACACCGCATCCCGACTCGACGGTGCAGTCGAAGTCACCGGCGGAGGCGGTGATCCCCGCGACCTTCGCCGACGCGGAGCCGGCGATGAGCCCGGGAACGGAGAGTGCGGTCAGCGCACCCAGGGCCAGGCCCCCGAGTAGTCGTTTCGCCACGAGTGTGCACATCCTTCCGGCGGCCGACGCGGCCACCGGAAGGAGCGTCTCTAAAAACCCGCTGTTTCACTAGCCGTAATTCCTTGGTCTACAGCGGGCTTCGCCACTGTGCCGTGCGAACCCTCAGCCGATGAGTACCGCGTAGCCCGGCTTGATCACCTCGTCGATGAGTTTCAGGCGGTCCGGGAACGGGATGAAGGCCGACTTCATCGCGTTGATGGTGAACCGTTCCAGATCGCTCCAGCCGTAGCCGAACGTCTGCACCAGCTTCTCCATCTCCTGACTCATGGTGGTGTCGCTCATCAGCCGGTTGTCGGTGTTGACCGTGACGCGGAAACGCAAGCGCGCCAGCAGATCGAACGGGTGCTTGTCGAGCGAGGGCACCGCGCCGGTCTGCACGTTGGAGGACGGGCACAGCTCCAGCGGAATGCGCATGTCCCGCACGTAGTTCGCGACCCGGCCCAGTCGCGGGCCGTCGGCCGAATCGGTGATGTCGTCGGTGATGCGCACGCCGTGGCCGAGCCGATCGCAGCCGCAGAACGCCAGCGCCTCGTGAATCGACGGCAGGCCGAACGCCTCCCCGGCGTGGATCGTGAAATGCGCGCTGTTGGAACGCAGGTATTCGAAGGCGTCCAGATGCCGGGTGGGCGGGTACCCGGCCTCGGCGCCCGCGATGTCGAACCCGCCGACGCCGCGGTCGCGGAATCGCACGGTGAGTTCGGCGATCTCGCGCCCGCGCGCGGCGTGGCGCATGGCGGTGAGCAGACAGGTCACCCGGATGGGGGTACCCGCCGCGGCGGCGATGGCCTCGCCCTCGCGGAAGCCCTCGAGGGTGTACTCGACGACCTCGTCGAGGGTGAGCCCGGCCTCGAGGTGCTGTTCCGGCGCGAACCGCACCTCGGCGTAGACGACGCCGTCCGCGGCGAGATCCTCGGCGCATTCGCGGGCGACGCGGCGCAGGCCCTCGGGCGTCTGCATGACGGCGACGGTGTGCGCGAAGGTTTCCAGATAGCGCTCGAGCGATCCGCTGTCGGCCGCGTCGCGGAACCAGGCGCCCAGGGATTCGGCGTCACCAGCCGGTAGCTGGTCGTACCCGCAGTCGCGGGCGAGCTCCAGGACCGTCGCGGGCCGCAACCCGCCGTCCAGGTGATCGTGCAGGACCGCCTTGGGCGCCTGGCGGATCGCAGCGAGTGTGAGGGGCGTCGGTCCAGTCATGTAGAAACGGTAGCCGCATTTGCGTTCTGCGGCATGGCAGTTGGCCTGTGTGCACCCTCTCTTAGGCGTGTCGTTGCCCATACGTTGCTGGCGGAGTGCTGATCTTCACCTGTCAGCCACATGCGATGCCGTTGCCGTCTCGATCGAGACGCGAGCTGTAGCCGGGTTGCCCGACCAGCAGCGGAGCCTTGCCCGCCAGCCGAACCTCGTGGCAATTGGCGTAATACGGGTAGGGCTGCGAGCGCGACGTGGCGGGCGGCGAATTGTCGATGCGCGGTTCGGCGGCGGCGGGTCCGGCGAGTCCGGCGGTCAGGGGCACGGCGACACCGAGGGCCACCGCACCGAGTACCGCCGCCGTCCGGCGGCGCGGTCGGAAATCGGGAGTACGGTTCACCGCATCCAGGCTAGGCCCGCGCGCGGGTCCGCGCCGCGCCGCAGGTCAGGCGATCGGGCTTGGCCGCGTGGCGGTTTCGCCGGCCCCGCGCGGCCCGCGCGCGATCCGGGCGGATCGGCTCAGGCCGTGATCCGGCCCAGCACCAGCGGTTGTGCGGGCGCCTCAGTGTCGGCCGCCCCGATGGTGAACGCCGATCCCAGCGATTCCAGTACCGCGGGCAGCACCTCGGCGGTATCGGTGTGCAGGGTCAGGAGGGGTTGACCGGCGGTGACGGAATCGCCCGGTTTGAGGTGCATTTCGATACCCGCGCCGAGTTGCACCGGATCACCCTGGCGGGCCCGGCCCGCGCCGAGCCGCCAGGCCGCGACGCCGATGTCCATGGCGTCCAATCGGGTCAGGACCCCGGTCGCGGGGGCGCGCAGAGTTTCCGCGTGCCGGGCGCAGGGCAGCTGGGCGTCGGGATCGCCGCCCTGGGCGCTGATCATGGCGCGCCAGTGGTCCATGGCGCGCCCGTCCGCGAGGGCGTCGGCCGGGTCGATGCCGTCGATCCCGGCCTGGGCGAGCATCTCCCGGGCCAGGGTCAGGGTCAGCTCCACCACGTCGGCCGGGCCGCCGCCGGACAGCACGTCCAGGGACTCGGCCACCTCCAGGGCGTTGCCCGCGGTACAGCCGAGCGGGGTGTCCATGGCGGTGAGCAGGGCGACGGTGCGCACCCCGGCGTCGGTGCCGAGTTCGACCATGGCCGTGGCCAGCTCGCGCGCCTGCGACAGCTCCTTCAGGAACGCGCCGCGCCCGACCTTGACGTCCAGCACCAGCGCGGCGGTGCCCTCGGCGATCTTCTTGCTCATGATCGAGCTGGCGATGAGCGGGATGGATTCGACGGTTCCGGTGACGTCGCGCAGGGCGTAGAGGCGTTTGTCGGCGGGCGCGAGATCGGCCCCGGCCGCGCACACGACCGCGCCCGCCGCGGGATCGGTGAGGATCTCGCGCATGCGGGCCACCGGGATGTCGGCCTGCCAGCCGGCGATGGCCTCGAGTTTGTCGAGGGTGCCGCCGGTGTGGCCGAGCCCGCGCCCGGACAGCTGCGGGACCGCCGCCCCGCACGCCGCGACCAGCGGCGCGAGCGGCAGGGTGATCTTGTCCCCGACACCGCCGGTGGAGTGCTTGTCCACGGTGGGCCTGGGCAGATCGCGGAAGTCCAGGCGCTGCCCGGAGGCGATCATCGCCGCGGTCCAGCGCGCGGTCTCGCGCCGGGTCATCCCCCGCCACACGATGGCCATGGCCAGCGCGGACATCTGTTCGTCGGCGACCTCCCCGCGCGTGAACGCGGCCACCACCCAGTCGATCTGGGAGTCGCTGAGCTCACCCCCGTCGCGCTTGGCCCGGATCACCTCGACAGCCGAGTGCACAGTCACCCCACCACCCTTACACGCCGCGGGGGCCGCGTCAGGTTGATCGCCCGGGCCGCGTCGGCGCGATCGCGGGGCCGAGCGGCCGGGCGCACCCGCAGGGCGGGCGGGGCTCAGTGTGGTCAGAGTTGCCCGGCGGCCAGATCGTCCGGCCCGAAGGCGTCGGGCAGCAGCGCGCTCAAGGGCCGGGGCCCGGCACGGTGATCGACGAGCAGCCCCGCGCCCCCGTGCTCCAGCAGGACCTGGCGGCAGCGCCCGCAGGGTGTCAGGATTTCGGCCCGGGAATCGCAGACCGAGACTGCCAGCAACCTCCCCCCGCCGGACGAAATCAAGTTACCGACCAGTACACATTCGGCACACAGGCCCAGTCCGTATGAGATATTTTCCACATTGCAGCCGCTCACCGTGCGGCCGTCCGAGGTGAGAGCAGCGGCCCCGACGGGGAATCTCGAGTACGGCGCATAGGCATTTCGCATGACTTCGGATGCCTTGCCGCGCAACGCATTCCAATCAATATCGGGCATATCGGACCATCCTTCCATGGGCATGCTTACACCCGCGCGGAAGCCGTTTTACCGGGCCTCGAAAATCAGGAAAGGCAAACCTAACTCAGTGAATTTACGGCCAACGAGCGGCACGCCGAATTAGTTCCGTCCAACCGCTGGGATTAGAGTTCACGACAGATCGGTTCAGGTTCCCGACAGCGGGCCTGCAGCACTGCCACCGGACGGCGATTCCGGCTGTGAGCTGGTGTTATCGACAGTCCAATGGCTCCGCGCCGGATCTGACCGGGTCCATCAACGACGTTGGAGGCACCGCACTCTATGACCACGCTAGAAGCTCCGGCCAAGCCGAAGCGATCCTTGTACCGAGGCGACCCCGGAATGTGGTCCTGGGCTCTGCACCGCATAACCGGCGTGACGATCTTCTTCTTCCTGTTCGTCCACGTCCTCGACACCGCCCTCGTGCGGGTCAGCCCGGACACCTACGACCAGGCCATCGAGACCTACAAGACCCCGCTGGTCGCTCTCATGGAGATGGGTCTCGTCGTCTGCGTCTTGTTCCACGCGTTCAACGGCATCCGGGTGATCCTCGTCGACTTCTGGTCGCAGGGCCCGCGTTTCCAGCGGCAGATGCTCTGGGTCGTGCTCACGATCTGGATCCTCGTCGCGGGCGCCGGCATCGGCCGCCAGTTCTTCTACCTGCTGACGGAGCACTGATCATGACCGCACCTGTCCTGGGCAAGTCCTACGATCGCCCCGCCAGCCTGGACGCGCCCCGCGCGCCCCGCCGCGCCGGCGGCAGCAACTTCGAGAAGTACGCGTGGCTGTTCATGCGCGCCTCGGGCCTGCTGCTCGTCATCCTGGTCATCGGCCACATGACGATCATGCTCATGATCGACGGCGGCGTGCAGCGCCTGAACTTCGCGTTCGTGGCCGGCCGCTGGGCCAGCCCGTTCTGGCAGATCTGGGACCTGACCATGCTCTGGCTGGCCCAGCTGCACGGCGGCAACGGCATGCGCACCGTCATCGACGACTACGCCCGCAAGGACTCCACCCGGTTCTGGCTGAAGTTCCTGCTGGTCGTCTCGATGATCCTGGTGATGGGCGTGGGCACCTACGTCATCTTCACCTTCGACCCCAACATCACAGGTTAGGAACAGGCCGCCCCGAATGAGTGAGCACAGCGAACGAACCACCGGTGCTGAGTCACGTCCCGTTCAGGAGCACCGCTACGACGTCGTGATCGTCGGTGCCGGCGGCGCGGGCATGCGCGCGGCCATCGAGGCCGGGCCCCGCGTCCGCACGGCCGTCCTGACCAAGCTCTACCCCACCCGCAGCCACACCGGCGCGGCGCAGGGCGGCATGTGCGCCGCGCTCGCGAACGTGGAAGAGGACAACTGGGAGTGGCACACCTTCGACACCGTCAAGGGTGGCGACTACCTGGTCGACCAGGACGCCGCGGAGATCATGGCCAAGGAAGCCATCGACGCCGTGCTCGACCTGGAGAAGATGGGCCTGCCGTTCAACCGCACGCCCGAGGGCAAGATCGACCAGCGTCGTTTCGGCGGGCACACCCGTGACCACGGCAAGGCCCCCGTGCGCCGCGCCTGTTACGCCGCCGACCGCACCGGTCACATGATCCTGCAGACGCTGTACCAGAACTGCGTCAAGCACGACGTGGAGTTCTACAACGAGTTCTACGTGCTCGACCTGGTGCTGACCGACGGCCCCAACGGGCCGATCGCCACCGGCGTCGTCGCCTACGAGCTGGCCACCGGCGATCTGCACATCTTCCACGCGAAGTCGATCGTGTTCGCCACCGGCGGCTCGGGCCGCATGTACAAGACCACCTCCAACGCCCACACCCTCACCGGTGACGGCATGGCGATCGTGTTCCGCAAGGGACTCCCGCTGGAGGACATGGAGTTCCACCAGTTCCATCCGACAGGTCTGGCCGGCCTGGGCATCCTCATCTCCGAGGCGGTCCGCGGCGAGGGCGGCATCCTGCGCAACGCCTCGGGCGAGCGGTTCATGGAGCGCTACGCCCCCACCATCAAGGACCTCGCGCCGCGTGACATCGTCGCGCGCTCGATGGTGCTCGAGGTGGCCGAGGGCCGCGGCGCGGGTCCGAACAAGGACTACGTGCTCATCGACGTGACCCACCTCGGTGAGGACGTCCTCGAGGAGAAGCTCCCGGACATCACCGAGTTCGCCCGCACCTACCTGGGCGTGGACCCGGTCAAGGAGCCGGTGCCGGTCATGCCGACCTGCCACTACGTCATGGGCGGCATCCCCACCCGCATCCGCGGCGAGGTGCTGCGCAACAACACCGACGTGGTCCCCGGCCTGTACGCCGCGGGCGAGTGCGCGTGCGTCTCGGTGCACGGCTCCAACCGCCTGGGCACCAACTCGCTGCTGGACATCAACGTGTTCGGCCGGCGCGCGGGCATCGCCGCCGCCGAGTACGCCCAGCGCGCGGAGTTCGTCGAGATGCCGGAGAACCCGGCGCAGATGGTGCAGGACTGGCTCGCGCTGATCCTGTCCGATCACGGCAACGAGCGCGTGGCGGACATCCGCACCGAACTGCAGGCCACCATGGATGCCAACGCGGGCGTGTTCCGCACCGAGGACACCCTCAAGCAGGTCCTCACCGACATCCACGGCCTCAAGGACCGCTACAGCCGGATCACCGTGCAGGACAAGGGCAAGCGCTACAACAGCGATCTGCTCGAGGCCGTCGAGCTGGGCTTCCTGCTCGAGCTGGCCGAGGTCACCGTGGTGGGTGCGCTGAACCGGAAGGAATCGCGCGGCGGTCACGCGCGCGACGACTACCCGAACCGCGACGACACCAACTACATGCGCCACACCATGGCGTACAAGGAGAGCCCGGAGCTGATCTCCGACATCCGGCTCGACTACAAGCCGGTCGTGCAGACCCGTTACGAGCCGATGGAGCGTAAGTACTGATGACTGCCACACTCGAGAAGCCGGCCTCACAGCAGCCCGCTCCGGTGCCCGAGGGCTCGGTCATGATCACCGTCAAGGCCGCGCGCTTCAATCCCGAAGACGGCCAGGGCGCGCACTGGGACGAGTTCAAGGTTCCGGTGCTGCCGACGGATCGCTTCCTGAACGTGCTGATCTACATCAAGTCCTACCTGGACGGCACGCTGACCTTCCGGCGCTCCTGCGCCCACGGCGTCTGCGGCTCCGATGCCATGCGCATCAACGGCGTGAACCGCCTGGCCTGCAAGCTCCTGATGAAGGACATGCTGCCCAAGAACGGCAAGGACCTCACCATCACCGTCGAGCCGATCCGCGGTCTGCCCGTGGAGAAGGACCTCGTGGTCGACATGGAGCCGTTCTTCGACGCGTTCAAGGCGGTCAAGCCGTACCTGATCACGCGCGGCAACGAACCGACCATGGAACGCATTCAGTCCCAGCACGATCGGGCGCGTTTCGACGACACCACCAAGTGCATCCTGTGCGCCTGCTGCACCACCTCCTGCCCCGTGTACTGGAGCGACGGCAGCTACTTCGGCCCGGCCGCGATCGTGAACGCGCACCGCTTCATCTTCGACAGCCGTGACGAGGGCGCCCGCGAGCGCCTGGACATCCTCAACGATGTCGAGGGTGTGTGGCGCTGCCGCACCACCTTCAACTGCACCGACGCGTGCCCCCGCGGCATCGAGGTCACCAAGGCGATCCAGGAAGTCAAGCGCGCCCTGCTGTTCGCCCGCTGATTCCCCCTAGACCGACCACGAAGGCCGCTCCCGTCTCCGGACGGGAGCGGCCTTCGCCGTTCCACACCCCTCCCGCCCCGATGGTCGGTGGGGGCGGGATCCGGTGCGCACGTCGATCGATCGCCCGGCGATCACCGCCGCACGGGTCCGCGTGAACCCACGCGGTGATGCCCGAGGCCGCCCGCATCCTTCGATGCGGGCGGCAGCCCGTTCGGCCCGCCGTCGCGCGCCGGGCCGCTACTTCGGGAGGTGGGCCAGGGCGTTCTCGGCGACCGCCTGGGCCACGTCGGGATTGTTGCTCATCACGCCGACGATGGGGAGCTGGCGGATCGAGCGATTGCCCCAGACGCCCGGAAACTCCTCGCCGACGATGACGTCGATGAAGGTGTCGCCCTGGTGTTCGGAGCGGTAGCCGACGTAGTCGCCCAGGCGCACCTCCTGCTTGTCCAGGGTGATCAGATCGCGTTCGCGGTTCTCCAGCGAGATGAGCGTGGACGCGCCGTCCACGGTCAGGTAGCAGCTGTCGAGAGTTTGCTCCTGCCAATCGAATTCGACCTTGCGGGTGGCCTGTAACTTCTCCAGGCCGACGCACGGCGAGGTCAGCGCGGACAGCACCGTGACGGTCGTGGCGGGCGAAGTGCCCTGTGCCGGATGGTCGTTCCACTGTTTGATGACGCCGGGGATAAGTTTGTCGCCGGTGGCGCACGGGTCGGCGGCCCTGTCCATCTCCACCGAGACCGTCACCCCGAGACCGCCGTCCAGCGGGATGCGGTAGTCGCATTCGGTCTGCACCAGCTGATCCCGCTGTTCGGCGGGCACCGTCTCGCGGATGTCGACGCGGTGCACCTTGCGGTCCTGCACCTCGATCATCGACCCGTATTTGAAGGTCTCGAGCTGCGGCGCGAACCCGATGCGCACGTCGACGTCGATCCGCTGGTCCGGCCCGCCGGTCACAACGGCCGAGCAGTTCGTGGTCATGGACGAGGTGCCGACCGTCACCTCGGGTCCCAGCTCGCGCAGCTCGCCCGCGTCCAGCAGCGCGCAGGGGTCCACCGCGCGCGCCCAGCCGATCGTCTCCGAGCGCGAATCCCCCGGCGGCGCGGCGGCATTGGACTTCGCACCCTGCTTCGCGTCGTCGCCGCATGCGACGGCGGTGCAGAGCAGCACCGTGACCAGGACCAGCAGTCTTGACACCAACACATCCCCTCGTTCGTTCGAGCACGGAAGAGCCAGGCCCGAGCAGCCTATGTGGCGGCCCGGATGCCCCCGCACCGAGCTACCCGGCACCCGCCCGTCCCGATCGCCACGCCGGTGCGCACACGCCGCAGGAGGCGTGGCTCGTGTTGTCCCGCAGTGCGCTCGCTGTCTACCAGTCCCCCGGCAGGCCCCTGCTCGAGCACCCGTGCCACCCGTTCAGCTTGGCAATCTGCGCAGCTGCCGGGAGGTTCGTTGTCGGTTTGCCACGCGGGTGCTTGCATCGTCGTATGTTCACCGAGGCCCAGCTGTATTCGCCGGTGACCAAGGGCGCCGGCGGCGACGTCACCGTGCATCTGAGCGATGCACATCCGGGCGTGCACGACCCCGCGTATCGGGAGCGGCGCAACGCGATCGCCGCGCTCGCCCTCGGGCACCGGCCGGGCACGGCGGCGCCCGCGATCGAGTACACCGAGCAGGAGCAGGGGGTGTGGCGGATCGTCGCCGCCGAACTGGCCCGCAAACGCGAGCGGTACGCCTGCGCGGAGGTGAACGCGGCGGCCGCGCGGCTGGATCTGCCCGCCGATCACATTCCCCAGCTGTCCGAGGTCTCGGCGAAGCTGTTCCCGCTCAGCGGCTTCGGCTACGCCCCGGCCGCGGGCCTGGTTCCGCTGCGCGAGTTCTTCGGCTCCTTCGCCGGCCGAATCTTCCACTCCACCCAGTACATTCGGCATCATTCGGCGCCGCTGTACACCCCGGAACCGGACGCCGTGCACGAGATACTCGGGCATGCCAATCAATTGGCGAGCCCGCGCTTCGCGGCGATCTACGAGAGCGCGGGCGCGGCCGTCGCCCGAATCGGCACCGATCGCGCGCTGAAGTTCCTGGCCGATGTGTTCTGGTTCTCCATGGAATTCGGCGTGGTCCGCGAGAACGGCGAGATCCGTTGCTACGGTGCGGGACTGCTGTCCTCGTACGGGGAGATCGAGGAGTTCCGGCACGCCGAGCTGCGCCCGCTGGACATCACGGCGATGGGTACCGCGGTCTACGACATCACGCGCTATCAGCCGATCCTGTACTGCGCGGAATCGATCGGCGAGATCGAGGACACGGTCGGCGGCTTCTTCGCGGAGATGGACGACGAGTCACCGCTCAGAGCCGCATACCGGATTCCAGAAAGGCGATGACCCGCGCGATCGCGGTGGGGTCGAAGGGGTCCCGGTCCATCAGCACGGCCTTGGCGGCCCCGATCAGGGCCCCGGCCAGCGCGCGGACCTCGAAGTCCCCGGGCGTCCGCCCGGAGCGCTCGGCCACCAGTTCCGCGATCATGTCGACGTTGCGGTCCATCTCCATGGCCAGCACGCCGCGCAGTTCCGGGACGGTGGCCACGAAGGTGGCGCGGTCGCGCTCGAACGCGAACTCCGCCGGGTCCAGCGCCTCGAACGATTCGAGGGTGGCCCGCCGGAACGCCTCCAGCGCCGACAGCTCGACGGGCTGATCCCGGAACCGCTGAATCATGATCGGGTCCAGATCGTCGGCCAGCACCACCTGTTCCTTGGAGGGGAAGTAGCGGAAGAAGGTGCTCGGGGAGATCTCCGCCGCGTCGGCGATCTGCTCCACGGTGGTGGCGGCGTACCCCTGCTCGTGGAAGAGCCGGAAAGCCTCGCGCCGAATCGTGGACCGGGTGCGTTCCTTCTTGCGTTCCCGCAGGCCGGGCCGGGCCCGGCCCGCGGTGTCGGGGCCGGGCCGGGTCGATTCCGCGTGGATGGGCTCAGCCGGCATGTACCGATTGTGCAGCATCGGGCGCGGGCGCCGGCCCCGCCGGGGCCCGGGTGAGCAGCGCGGCCATGACCGTCGCGCCCAGGCAGACCGCGGCGCACACCCACAGCATGGCGCTCATCCCGCCCATGAAGGCCGTCTGCACGTGCGCGAGGAGCTCGGTGTCGCCGAGCCGATGGGCCACGCCCACACCGGCATTGACGCCGTCGTCGACGGGCGGCCGGTTCGCGGAACCGAGCTCGGCGCGGTACCGCGTGGCCAGGACGGTGCCGAGGACCGCGACGCCGATGGTGCCCGCCGCCTGGCGCAGCGCCTGCAGCAGCGCGGATCCCGAGCCGGCGCGCTCGGCGGCGAGTTCGCCCATGGCCAGCCCCATGGCGGCGGGCATGACCAAACCCATACCGGCGCCGAGCAGGGCGAGCGCGGTGGCGGCGACCCCGTAGCCGCTGTTGGTGGTGAGCAGCGCGGCCAGCGCGAGTCCGCCCGCGAGCAGCGCGAATCCGCTGGTGAGCACGACCCGCAGTCCGGCCCGGGGCAGCAGCCCGTCGACCACGCGGCTGCCGACGATGAGTCCGCCGATCAGCGGCAGCAGGCGCAGGCCGCTGCCGAGCGCGTCGGCCCCGAGCACGGCCTGGAAGTACTGCGGCATGGTGAAGAACAGCCCGAACATGGCGAAGTTGACGACGATCATATAGACGGTGCCCCAGCGGAATCCGGGTGCGGCGAAGAGCCCGAGATCGATCAGCGGATGCGCCGCGCGCCGCTGCCACAGCACGAAGGCGGTCAGCAGCGCGACTCCGCCCGCCACCGCCGCCCACGCGAGGCCGTCGCCCCAGCTCTGCTCACCGAAGCGAATGAATCCGTAGGTGAGACCGAGCATTCCGAACACCGACAGCGCGACGCCGGGCAGATCCACGCGAACAGCGTTGGCACTGCGCGATTCCGGGACCAGCAGTGCGACCGCGGTCGCGCCGATCGCCACCATGGGCACGTTGATCAGGAACACCGAACCCCACCAGAAGTTTTGCAGCAGCCAGCCGCCGACGATCGGGCCGAGCGGCAGGCCGATGGCCGTGGAGGTGATCCAAATCGTCAGGGCCCGTTGACGATCTGCGGGATCGGGGAACAGGCCCGGCAGGATCGCCATGGACAGCGGCATCATGGCCGCCGCCGCGAGGCCGAGGACCGCGCGCGCGGCGATCAGCTGACCCGACGTGCCCGCGAAGGCGCAGGCCAGTGAGGCCGCGCCGAATAGCAGCAGCGCCGCCAGCAGGATCTTCTTGCGCCCGCACCGGTCGCCCAGCGCGCCCGCGGGCAGCATGACCGCGGCGAGCGCGAGGGTGTACGCGCTGCTGAACCACTGCAGCGCGCCGGTGCCCGCGTGCAGATCGACGGCCAGGGTGGGCAGCGCGACGGTGAGCACGGTGACGTCGAGCCCGATGGTGAGCATGGCGACGGCCAGCGCGCCGAGCGCCAGCCAGCGCTTCGATGCCGAATCATTCATGACAGTCCCTATCAGTTGCTATCAACTCGATAATGAGAGAGTCTCTCATTTTAGAGAGCCTGTCAAAACTTGTCGTGTCACGTAGCCGCCGCGGTCCCCGCGGCCGACGAACGCCCGGCGCGACGTTTCGCCGAGCCGCTGTTACCGTCATCCGGTCCGTTTTCAATGCGACTACCGCACAACAGGTCTGGATCTTCGAGGCTCTAAATGACTGAACAAGCAACAGAACCCGTGACGACACCGCTGCACCTGCAAGGTCGTGACGCCGTAATCGCCGCTGCCGCACCGGAAGAGTGGCGCGACGGTGTCCCCGACTACCACCTGAGCTCGGTCGTCATGCCGGTCGAGCGCACCACCGACCACGCGCCGGACTCGCTGGAGTTCATCGTCGAAGAACTCGTGAAGGTCTTCGAGATGGAGGTCTCGCACAAGAAAGATCCCGCGACGTGGGTCTCGCTGGTCGCCGAGCACTACCGCGGGCGGGTCAACGGGGGCGAGTGGCAGGACTCCGAGGAGTTCGCGCGCATCGGCTCGTACAACATCCTGATCGGTGAGAACCCGTACTACCCCGGCGGGGAGACCTTCGAGTCCTCGCACCACATCTTCCACACCGCCTTCCCGGGCGGCTTCTTCTGGGAGGTGCTCGAAGTGCTGTCCGGGCCGCCGACCGTCACCTTCAAATGGCGGCACTGGGGCCGGTACACCGGCGAGTACAAGGGCCACGAGCCCACCGGCGAGATGATCGAAATGACCGGCATCACCATTGCCAAGGTCAGCGATGACCTGCGCATTCTCGAGCTCGAGCACTTCTACGACAACAACCGGCTGCTCGGCCCGCTGGCGCACGGCTGCCCGGTCACCAAGACCTCCTGACGCATCGGACTTTCGCGCGTGCCCACAGCCCCGGGCCCGCCGCGCCCGCGATACGGCCCCCGCGTTCGCGGGGCCGTATCGCGCCCGTCGTCCCCGCCGCACAGCCCGCGGCGGGGCGACTCGCAATTCCCGTGCGGAGGTCGCCGGCCGCAGCCGCTGTGCGAGACGCGCCGAGGTGCACGCACCGTACGAACCGCCCGGCTCTAAGCTCGTCCGCGATGAGCATCCGCAGGCATTCGCGCCATGACCAGAGTCCGGCCCGCCGCCGACCGCGTCGGCATCGCTCCGCTTCCGGCGGCACCGCCCTGCTCGCCGTGGCGCTGACCACGGCCACCCTCACCGTCGCCTACGCGCCGCTACCGGCGGCCAGAGCCCAACCACCCACCACCACAACGCCGTTCACCACGCCCGACACCGACGACTGCCCGAACCGGACCACTCCCCCGCCGCCCATCGATCTGTCCGAGGTCCCGCGACCCGGCCGCACATCGCCCGCACCGCTGCCGATTCCGTCCCCGCCGATCGGCGGCAAGAACCTGGGTTCGTGCGGCGTGGTGCGTCCCGCGGGCGCACCGCAGGCCCCGGAAGGGATTTCGGCCACCGCGTACCAGGTGTCGGACCTGGACACCGGCGAGGTGCTGATCGCCAAGGACCCGCACGGGCGCTACCGCCCCGCCTCCACCATCAAGGTGCTGCTGGCGGCGGTCGCGTTGCGCACGCTGGACCTGAACAAGGTGGTGGTCGGCACCCAGGAGGACGCCGACGTGGACGGCACCCGGGTCGGCATCGGGCCCGGCGGGCGGTACACCAACCGGCAGCTGTTCCAGGCGCTCATCATGGCCTCGGGCAACGACGCCGCGCACGCCATCGCCGCACAGCTCGGCGGGGACGACGCGGCGGTGGCCAAGATGAACGATCTGGCACAGCGGTTGCAGGCCAAGGACACTCGCGCGGCCACGCCCTCGGGTCTGGACGGGCCGGGCATGAGCATCTCGGCCTACGACCTGTCGGTGGTGTTCCGCGAAGCCATGTCCATTCCGCTGTTCGCCGAACTCATCCACACCGAGGAGGTCCAATTCCCGGGCTACGGCGCGGATCCGAAGAATCCGGCCGACACCGAGCATCCGGGCTATCCCATCGCCAACGACAATCTGCTGCTGTTCAACTACGACGGCGCGATCGGCGGCAAGACCGGATTCACCGACGACGCCCGCCAGACCTTCGTGGCCGCGGCCCAGCGCAACGGCCGCCGGCTGGTGGTCACCCTGCTCAAAGCCGATGTGCGGCCGTACCGTCCGTTCGAGCAGGCCGCCAAGCTGCTGGACTACGGTTTCGCGCTGCCGTCCGGGGCGAGCGTGGGTGAGCTGCCCGAGGCGAACACACCGAAGGTCGCGACGTCGACGGCGGCGCTGGCGACACCGCCCAAACCCGTCGCGGCCGATGTCGACGACGCCGGTGGGCGGCACGACGATCTGCGCGTGACCCTCATGGTCGGCGGGATCGTCCTGGTGCTGTTCCTGCTGGCGGGTGCGCGCCAGATCCAGCAGCGCCGCTACTAGCGGCGCGGGCGGCGCAGCACCGAAACCAGCGCTCCCGCAACGGCGCCCGCGCCGAACAGCGCCGCACCCGCGCCGGCCGTGAGCCCCGGGCCCGACATCCGGGGTTCGATGACGGCCGGCGCGGGCGGCGGCACATCCGCGGGCAGATCGTTCTCGGTCGCCGTGGCCGCCCACGCGGTGGCGAACAGGATGATCCGCGCGGTGAAGTAGCTGAACACCATGAGGCCGATGATCGGGCCGAAGGTCACCCCCGCCGGGCCGTTGACCACCGAGCGCAGCACGAGCGACGACAGCTGCTTGAGCAGTTCGAACACCACCGCCGCGATCAGGGCCGCGCGCGCGGCGCTGCGCAGGGTGACCGGATGCCGGGGCATGCGCGCGATGATCCACACGAACACGGCCCAGTTCGCGAGGACCGCGAGCACCAGCGACAGCACGGTGAGCAACACGGTGACGCCCGGCGCCTCGGAGATCTCGAACCTCTTCAGCAGGGTGCGGATGAGGCCGCTGGAGGCCAGCACCGACAGGCCGAGCGAAATGCCGATGGCCAGAAACAATCCCACCAGGGCCAGCAGGTCCGAGAGCTTGGTCAGCGCCCAATTGCGGTCCTGGGCGGGCTGTTCCCACTGTTCGGTGAGCGCGGCCCGCAGGTTGGCGATCCAGCCGAGGCCCGCGTACGCGCCCGCGAGCAGGCCGATGATGCCGACGCCCGCGCGGGAGTCCACCGCCTGGGTGATCAGATCATTGATCTGATCACCGGCCGCGCCGGGAATGTTCTCGACGATCTTGGCCTGAATGTCGTTGAGCAGCTCGGGATCTCGCGCCAGCACGAAACCGGCCACGGCGAATCCCACCATGAGCAACGGGAACAGCGAGAGCACCGTGAAGTAGGTGATGCCCGCGGCGTAGTAGTCGCCGCGCTGGCGTTGGTAGCGCCCGGCCGTCCGCACCAGATGGTCGAGCCAGTGCCGCCTGCGGATCTCCCGCTCGATGCGCGCCCTCGTCTTGTCGAACACCGGTCACCTCCACCGAACGCCAGGTCAGATCGATCACTCTTCCATCCCCCCGGCCGGGTCGCCGCCAGGTGCTCCGGCGCGGCGATTGTGACGCGTGCCCGGCCCCGGCCGCCCTCGGGCAATACCCACCCGGCGGTCCGTGACACCCGTCGCGCCCGGCAGCATCGCCGACACCGCGATCGCCGCCCGCGTTCCACTGACGCGTGGATTGTCCGGGTTCCCGGGGCGGGTTCGGGTCCTGCGGGTTAGCGTGATGACCTTGGTCCGCCCGCACCGACGACCGGAGACCGCCCGCGTGAGAACCGCACTGCTGACCTTGGCCCTGACCGCGAGCGCCGTGCTCGCCATGCCCGGCGCGGCCGCCGCGCCGGCGAGCGACTTCGATCTGCAGGCGCATCGCGGCGGGCGCGGACTGGTCGTGGAGAACACGCTGCCCGCGTTCGCGCACGCCCTGGAACTGGGGGTATCCACCCTCGAACTGGATATCGGGATCACCGCGGACGGGCGCGAGGTCATCACGCACGATGCCGCCGTCGACGGCGGCAAGTGCGCCGACACATCGCCCGTGACGCCCGGTGATCCGCAGTTCCCCTACGTCGGCAAGTTCGTCAAGGACCTGAGCTTCGACCAGGTCCGCACCCTCGATTGCGGGTCGAAGGCCCAGGCGGATTACCCGGGTCAGCGCACCGCGCCCGGCGCGCGGATGCCCACCCTGGACGAGGTTTTCACCCTCGCCCGCGACCGCGGGGCGGACACCGTGCGGTTCAGCATCGAGTTGAAGAACGATCCGGCGGCCCGCGAGACCGCGCCGCGCGACGCGTTCGTCCGGCGCGCCGTCGCCGAGATCGACCGCGCGGGCATGCGGGAGCGCGCCGCGATCCAGAGCTTCGACTGGGGCACGCTGATCCAGGTGCACGCGGCCGATCCCGGCCTGCGGCTCTACGCGCTCACCGAGCCCACGAAGGTGTATCCCTTCTCGCCGTGGCTGGGCGGCCTCGATGTCGCGCGATTCGGCGGCAGCCTGGCCCGCGCCGCGAAATCCTTCGGGGCGACCGCGCTCTCTCCGCTGTACGCGCTGCCGCCCAGCGGTTCGGCGAGTCTGCCCCTGGTGACCCGTGATTCGGTCGCCGAGGCGCACGCCGCGGGGATCCTGGTCGTGCCGTGGACGGTCAACGAGCCCGGTGCGATGCGCTCGCTGCTGGACACGGGCGTGGACGGGATCATCACCGACTACCCGGATCGCCTGCGCGAGGTGCTCGGCGACCGCGGCATGCCGCTGCCGCCGAGCTACCCGGCGCGCTGACTCGAGCCGCCGCCTCGGCCACTCCGGAACGACGAACGCCCGCGGCCTTCGCCGCGGGCGTCCGGGTAGTCGGCGCCGATCAGCGGGCCAGCAGTCCGATCCGGTCGTACACCTGGGCCAGGGTCTTGCTCGCGACCTCGCGGGCCCGGTCCGCGCCGGCGGCGAGGATGCGGTCCAGCTCGGTCTGGTCGGACATGAACTCGTTCACCCTGGCCCGCAACGGGGTCACGAACTCGACCAGGGCGTCGGCGGTGGCGGCCTTGAGGTCGCCGTAGCCCTTGCCCGCGAAATCCTGTTCCAGGGTGACGATCGGGGTTTCGGTGAGCGAGCTCAGGATGACCAGCAGGTTGCTGACCCCGGCCTTGGTCTCCGGGTCGTACCGGATCTCGCGCTCGGTGTCGGTGACGGCCGAGCGGATCTTCTTGGCCGAGACCTTGGGATCGTCGAGCAGATTGAGCAGGCCCGCGTCCGAGGAGGCGGACTTGCTCATCTTGGCGGTCGGATCCTGCAGGTCGTAGATCTTGGCGGTGCCGGTGACGATGTGCGGCTCGGGCACCACGAAGGTCTTCTTGTAGCGAGTGTTGAAGCGCTGCGCCAGATTTCGGGTCAGCTCCAGGTGCTGGCGCTGATCCTCGCCGACCGGCACCAGCTGCGGGCGATACAGCAGGATGTCCGCGGCCATGAGCACCGGATAGGTGAACAGGCCGACGGTGGCGTTCTCCGCACCCTGCTTGACCGACTTGTCCTTGAACTGGGTCATGCGGCTGGCCTCACCGAAACCGGTGAGGCAGTTCAGCACCCACGCCAGCTCGGCGTGCTCGGGCACCTGGCTCTGCACGAACAGCGTCGACTTCTTGGGGTCGACGCCCAGGGCCAGCAGCTGCGCGGCCGAGACCTTGGTCCGCTTGCGCAGTTCCTTGGGATCCTGCGGCACGGTGATGGCGTGCAGGTCGGGGATGAAGTAGAAGGCGTCGTAGTCGTCCTGCAGACGCACCCAGTACTGCACCGCGCCAAGGTAGTTCCCGAAGTGGAACGAATCGCTGGTCGGCTGGATCCCGGAGAGGACCCGCTGCTTGCGTTCGGCGGAGGGTGCAGGACTCGACATGGTTCCGATCTTTCCATGCCGGTCCAGCGGTATTTGATCTGCCTCCGCTCCGCTCCGGCTGTTCGCGGCCCTCGTAACCCGGTTCTTCCCTCCTCCGCTCCCCCGCTCCGTCAGCCCAGAACCGGGCGGGCCGCGAACCACGAGGCGGGAGTAGATCGAGGTCAGCTGACCCGGGCGCGTCGGGGCTGCGCGTCAACCCCCGGCATGCTCGGCCGCCCGGAGTTCACCAGCTTCTTTTCGCGACGGGTGGCCAGGCGGTACAGCGGGTAGCTGGGGCCGGTCAGGGTGCCGCGCAGCAGTTTGGGGGCCAGCGGCGGGGACAGGTGGGCGGTGCGGACCGCCTGCGCCAGGCCGCGGCAGGCGATCTCCTCGCGGATACCCCAGGTCAGGCCGTACATCTCCCGGATGCGCGGGGGCAGGCTGCCCTGCACGAGCAGGTTGAATCCGCCCAGGGCCTGCTGCACGGGGACCGGCATCGGGTAGGGCACCTGCTGGCCCATCAGGTATCCGCCGACGACCTTGGCCTCGTCGGTGAGGAAGACCTCGTCCGAGGCCAGGTAGCCGTCGAAGACCCGGCGGAACTCGGGGTAGCTCGCGGGCGCGGCCTCGCGCGGCATCCCGAACAGCTCGCCCCAGCGCACGTAATCCCGGTACAGCCCTTCGCGTTCGGTGACGGTGAGTTTGCGGACGAGCAAATCGTGCATGACCTCGGCGGAGTCGAAGGTGAAGGCCATGGTCATGAACATGAGCCGGGGATCGTGCGCGGAGTACCGCGTGCCGGCGGGATGGTGGCTGCCCGCGTCCTCGGGCAGTCCGCCCTGGACCTTGGCGTGGCGCTTGTGCGTGAACGAGCGCGCCCGGTCGGCCTCCTCCTTCGTGCCCAGCGAGACGGCTTCGAAGAGCCGTCCGGTCAGCGCGAGCCGGGTGTACGGGGTGGTCCGGTGCTGGGTGTTCTCGGCGGTTCCGACGTAGAGCAGCGGGTGCACGGCCCCGATCACCAGCGCCCGCTGCCCGTAGGTGAGCCCCACCGCGCGTTTGCGCATCACGCGCCGAATCATCGAGTCATCGGAGAAATATCCGGAATCCGACCGTGCAGGCATCGTTGCCTCCTGGAGCAAGGTGTGATGCGAACCATCACATCTGGAAACAGAGTCCCCCGGATTCGCCAATCTGGCAAGAGCTACCACCAGAACTGCGTCCGTGCCAGAATCGACCCGTGACCGGGCAACGCACGTACGGCGGCATCTCCGCGGCCGAGCGCCGCAGCCAGCGCCGCGCCGCCCTGCTCGACGCGGCCCTGGATATCCTCGGCACGCAGGGGATCGACAAACTCACCGTCGCGGCCCTGTGCGCGGGCGCGAACCTGAACGAGCGCTACTACTACGAGAATTTCGACGGCCGCGACGCGGTCCTGTCGGCCC
Organism: Nocardia sp. NPDC057668; assembly: GCF_042799795.1. Lineage (NCBI taxonomy): Bacteria > Bacillati > Actinomycetota > Actinomycetes > Mycobacteriales > Nocardiaceae > Nocardia > Nocardia sp. NPDC057668. The sequence goes on from NZ_JBHVIC010000005.1 coordinate 169,199, forward strand.
TGTTCGACACCATCGCCGAGGAACTGGCGGGCACCCTGATCCTGGCCCTGCACACCGCCCCCGACGATTCCCGCGCCAAGGCCCACGCCGCCATCACCGCCGGCGTCCACGTCCTGACCGACGACCCCCGCAAAGCCCGGGTGGCCCTGCTGGTCAGCTCGGCCACCCCCGAACTCCGCACCCGCACGGTCCACACCGTCCGGGCCTTCGCGAACATCGTCGCCGCCGAGGGCGCCGACTTCTACGCCCTGACGACCCCCGCCCCCGACCCGACGATCACGTTCCGAGCGACCTACCTGGTGGGCGGCCTGATCCAGACCCTGACGGCCTGGCTCCAGGGCGACCTCCCCATGACCCGCGACGAGCTGATCACCGAAACCACCGACATCTTCGTCCTGCTCGGCGAGGACCTGGCCGGCCGCCTACGCGAAAGCTGAACCCCTTCGAGCACAAGCGATTCCGACCTGCCACGAGAACACGCCTGCTGAACCCTCCGCCGAGCATCGCGAGCTCGGCGCGAACGTCGGGTGGCGGACGGATTCGGCAGGGAAGGCTGTTGCGCGCCGAGAGGGCCCCCGGATCGCCGGCGTGGTTCTGTTCGTCCGCGACTCGGCGGGTGCGGGCCTACAGATCGCGGTGGTTCCAGTCGAGGGAAGCGGTACTCAGGTCCGGGACTTCGCCCTGCAGAACCACGCGAAAATGGACTTTGAGCCCGGACCAGTAGGTGGCGCAGTCGGTCATGGCGGAGGCGAACCACTCCAGTTCGCCCGGTTGATCGGCGAGCAGGTCGGCGGCGTCACGGACCAGGAGGACGTAGCCTTCGGCCTCACCCAAGGATTCGGCGAGGTCGCGGAGGCATTCGTCGAACGCGTCCTTGTTCTCGCCGAAGTAGTAGGGGAACTGCAGGGCCGCGGCGAACTCGTCGAAAACGCCTGCGACGGTGCGCATCTTGCCGGCGCGGAGCTCGCGGGAGGCGTAGGTGCGCGGCAGGCGGTAGCGCAGGCCGCTGAAGTCCGGCGCCTTGACGCGCAGCGCGCCCAGGACCGGGTCCGCGGGCCGGGACAGGAACTGCGACAACGAGATCGGGGTGGCCATCAGCGCATCCTCGTGAAGGTGTCGTAGTGGTCGGCGGTGTACCAGGCGGAGCCGTCGCTGCCGGTGACGATGCGCTCGGCGCCCCGATCCTGGCCGCGGCGTTTGGGATTCACGTCCCACTCGCGGTAGGTGATGTTATTGCCGGTGGGCAGCGCGCGGTTGCGATTGAAATACTGCTCTCCGCCGCGGGTTCCGGGCGAGTTCGCCGAGTCCGGCCAGCGGCCGGCGTCGATCTCGATCAGAGTCTGATAGGCCCGGTCCGGGACGCCCGCGACCTTGGCCGGCGCGGAGACGCTCGGCTTCGCGACCCCGCCCGGGTTCGACGGTTTCGGCGCGGCCGTGGACGTCGCCGCGGGCCGCGCGTCCTGGCTCGCGGGCGAGTCCTGTCCCCCGCGCCCGAGCAACACGGCGACCACGACCATGAGGATCGCGCCGCCCAGCAGCAGCCACGCGCGCACCCGCGGCGAGATCGTCACCGGTACTGGACCGTCACGGGCGCGTGGTCGGACCAGCGCTCCGCGTAGGTGGCGGCCTTCTCCACCACGGCCTGCTTCGCGCGCCCGGCGATGTCGCCGCGCGCGAGCTGGTAGTCGATCCGCCAGCCCGCGTCGTTGTCGTAGGCGCGACCGCGGTAGGAGTGCCAGCTGTACGGGCCCGGCACGCCCGGGTGCAGCTCACGGACCACGTCCACGTACCCGGCCGCGAGCATCGCGGACACCCACGCCCGCTCCTGCGGGAGGAAGCCGGAGTTCTTGACGTTGCCCTTCCAGTTCTTGATGTCGAGCTCGGTGTGCGCCACGTTCCAGTCGCCCATGATCACGAAATCGCGGTCGATCCCGGTCATCCGGGCACCGATCTCGTCGAGGAACCGGTACTTCTCGTCCTGCATCGGGGTGTCGGCCTCGCCGGTGTGCACGTAGACGCTCGCCACGGTCAGCTCGTCGAAATCGGCCTCGATGTAGCGCCCGATGCTGGCGAATTCGGTTCCGGGAACCCAGTTTCCGTCCACCATGACCCCGGGCCCGATCCGCACCGCGTCGGGTTGCCTGCGGGACAGGATCCCCACCCCCGCGCGCCCCTTGATCCCCGGTTCGGCGTGGCTCAGATACCACCCGGCATCGAGCGCGGGAGCCAGCACGCTACGCGTTTGCTCCTCGGTCGCCCGGGTCTCCTGTAGGCAGACGATATCGGCCTCGGTGACAGCCAGCCAGGCGAGCAGACCCTTGGGGGCCGCCGCGCGAACTCCATTGACGTTTACCGTGCTGAGGATTTTGGGCACCCTACGACCGTACAATGCCGCTATCCAACCTTCTCCGTGGACATCGAGGTCCAGGAAGGGGTGATGACGATGACGTCAGGCACCGCCAAGCCCGCCACCCCGCTCGCCCCCATGCGCGCACTGCACACCGGTTCCGGTGATCCACTGCTCCTGTTGCACGGCTTCATGATGTCCCCGCACTGCTGGGAGGGTGTCGCCGAGCGCATGGCCGGCCATTGCGAGGTGTTCGCTCCCGCCTTCACCGGCCACTGGGGCGGCCCGGATTTCGAGGGCTGGTACCTCGATGTCAGCGCCCTTGCCGACCGGGTAGAAGACCAATTGGACGAGATGGGCTGGCGCACCTGCCATATCGCGGGCAATTCGCTCGGCGGCTGGGTCGGTTTCGAACTGGCGCGCCGCGGCCGGGCCCGCACGCTCACCGCTATCGCCCCGGCCGGTGGCTGGCAAACCCCGTCCGCGCTGCAGGTGCGGGTCGGCCTGAAATTCCTGTCGCTGGTGCCGGTGGTCGAGGTGGGTAGACGCCTGCCGAACGCCATCGCCTTCAGCGCCCCGGTGCGCTCGGCGGTGGCCCTGCTGCTGAGCAAGAACGGCGCCGCGGCCCCGCGCCGCGCGGTCGAGGCGGCCATCAGCTCGGCCATGAACTGCCGCGCCATGCTCCCGATGATCGCCGGCGCGCTGCGGGCGCCCGATCTCGAGGACATGTCGGATCTGAAAACGCCTGTGCGCCTGCTCATGTGTGAGAACGACCGGATCATTCCGTACCAGACCTATGCTCGCCGTTTCCTGCAGGAGCTGCCCGAATCCGCGGATCGCATCCTGATCCACGACGTCGGCCACGTCCCCATGCTCGAGGCCCCCGATCGTATTGCCACCCTGATCGCCGAGCACGTCTACGCGAGTCGCACCCGTTTGCGCGCCGTCTGAATTCCCCAAGCGCCCCACCGGATCCCGTTCGCTCCTAGGATCGAACGGGCACAGATAGCCAGAGTAGGTCCGGGTCGGACAGGGGTGATTTTCAGATGAGCATTCAACCGAAGGTCGATCAGACGCAGCCGAGTGTCGCGCGCGTCTACGACTACATGCTGGGCGGCAAGGACAATTACGCGGTCGACCGCGAGGTCGGCGATTTCTTCTTCAAGGACCTGCCCGGGTCCGTGTCGATCGTCTACTCCAACCGCCAGGCCCTGGTGCGCGCGGTGGACGAGATGGCCCGCAGCGGAATCGACCAGTTCCTGGACATGGGCAGCGGGCTGCCCACCGCGGACAACGTGCACCAGGTCGCGCAGCGGGTGAATCCGGACGCACGCGTGGTGTACGTCGACAACGATCCGATCGTGCTCGCGCACGGCCGGGCCCTGCTGGCCACACTGGACACCACCGCGGTCATCCAGGCCGACCTGGTGGAGCCCGAAAGCATCCACCACAACGCGGAAGTCGAGCGGCTCATCGATTTCAGCCGCCCGGTCGGGGTCATCTTCAGCGCCATCCTGCATCACCTGAACGATGACGAGAAGCCCGCCGATCTGGTGCGCTACTGGGCCGATCTCGCGCAGCCCGGCAGCCCGTTCTACATCTCGCACTTCCGCACCGGCCGCAATCCCGAGACCAAGGCCGCCGAGGACAAGCTGCAGGCCACCTTCGGCCGCGGCCGCTGGCGCACCGACGAGGAGATCGCGGGCCTGTTCGGCGATCTCGACCTCGTGGCCCCGGGCGTTGTCCCGGCGGCGCTGTGGCATCAGGAGTCGCAGAGCGACGTGACCCGAATCGGCTCCAACGTCCAGGAATTGACGGTGTGGGAAGAACTCATCGGGGCGGCGCTCGCGCGCAAGCCCTAGCGATCTACTCCGGCGGCGGCGGGACGGGAGCACCCCGGGGCGGCGGTATCTTCGCGTACCGCCGCGCTCCCGCCGCCGGTTCGGCAACCGACGCCGGGAGCGTGGACTCCCCGAGTTCGGCGTCCCGCGCCGCACCCGGATCCCAGCCCGCCGCAACCACTTTCACCTGCACCACGATCGCGGCGAGCAGGATCACCGCGCCGATCGCCAGCGCCGCGACCACCGCGCCCCAGCCGCCGAGTTCCGCCGCGGCCCCGATCGCCGTGCCGAACCAGCCGTAGTCGGCGTCGCCGAAGGTGGTGTTCTCCTCGCCGAACGGCCCGAGTACCTGCAGCAGCAGCGCGGGCAGGAACGTGATGAGCACCCCGTTGACGAACGCGCCCGCGATCGCGCCGCGCCGCCCGCCGGTGGCGTTGCCGTAGACGCCCGCCGCGCCGCCGGTGAAGAAGTGCGGCACCAGCCCGGGCAGCACCAGGGTCAATCCGAACAGCGGATTGAAGATCCAGGTCAGCAGTCCCAGGCTGACCAGGCCGCCGACGAAGCTGGAGATGAAGCCGAGCAGCACCGCGTTCTGCGCGTACGGGAACACGATGGGCGCGTCCAGCGCGGGCACCGCGCCCGGGACCACGTGCGCCGCGATGCCCTGGAAGGCGGGCACCAGCTCGCCCAGGATCGTGCGCACCCCGAACAGGATGACCGCCACCGCGATGCCGAACTGCAGTCCCTGACTCACCGACTTCATCAGGTAGTTCCCGATGTTCGCCGCCCCGTCCGGGAACGCCCGGTACGCCTCGTCCGGCCCGACCCGCACCAGGAAGATCACCGCCAGCACGAGGTAGAGCAGCACCATGGACAGCGCGGTGGCCACCATCGAATCGCGCAGGAAGCGCAGGCCCTCGGGCAGATTCATCTCCTCGGTGCTGCGACTGCGCCTGCCGACCAACTGCCCGGTGGCGCCCGCCGCGACGTAGCCCGCCGTGCCGAAATGCCTGATGGCCACGTCGTCGCCGCCGGTGACGCGCCGCGTCCAGGGCTGAGCCAGCGCGGGCAGCGCCACCATGACGATGCCGAGCAGGATGCCGCCGGTGAGCACCACCACCGGGGTGGAGAACCCGGCGACCGCCAGCACCATGGTCAGCAGGGTGGCCATGAAGAGCATGTGGTGACCGGTGAGGAAGACGTAGCTCAGCGGGGTGAAGCGGGCCAGCACCAGGCTGATCGCGAAGCCCAGGATCATGAGCCAGGTGACCTGCGCGCCGTATTCGGCCTGCGCGATGGCCACGATCGCCTCGTTGGTGGGAATGACCCCGTGTGCGCCGAGCGCGCCCTGGATCATGATCCCGAGCGGTTTCAGCGACAGCACCACCAGCCCCGCGCCGGCCCCGATGAGCAGGAAGCCCAGGGTGGCCTTGATGGCGCCGCCGACCACCTGCCCGGCGGATTTGCGCAGCGCTATCAGGCCGACCGCGGTGATGATTCCGATGAGATACGCGGGCTGACTGAGGATTTCGTTGACGATGAACTGGGCCACGGCCAGCAGGGCGTTCATGCGATCACTCGCCTTCCTACACGTCGAAGAGTTCGCGGAGTTTGCGTTCCACTTCGGCCGTGCTGGTGAAGTTCTCCACCACCTGCACCGGAATCCCCACGTCGCCCAGGGTTTTGGCGATCTCCCCGGAGGTCAGGACCGCCACCGCCTCGCCCGCCTTGCCCCTGGCCGAAATGGTGTCGGTCGCTTCGACATCCACGTACGACGACCACTTCCAGCGATTGAGCACCTTCTCGAGGGTGCTCTTGAGAAAAAGGCTGGTGCCGACGCCGTTACCGCACACGGTGAGGATCTTGATCGGCCCGGACGGCCGCTGCTCCCCCGAATCCGTTGCCGGAACCAGCTTCTCGGACCCGGCCGCGTCCTCACCGGTGATCAGTGCGCGCAGTTCCCGCGGCGTCGCCACCGCCCGCAGCCGCTGGTCCGCCCCGGGCTCGAGTAGCAGCCGGGCGAGCGCGGCCATGGCGTCGGTGTGCACCTCGGCGTCGGTGGCGGCCAGCGCGACCACCAGATCCACCGGGTCGTTGGGGCTGCCGAACTCCACCGCCTCCCGCAATCGCACCCACGACATCCCCGTGCGCAGCACCGCGGGCGAGGGCCGGGCGTGCGCGAAGGCGAACCCGGGCGCGATGACGATGTACGGCCCGTTCTCCTCCACATTGCCGATCATCTCGGCGGTGTACTCGTCCGCGGCCACGCCGGTGGCGGTCAGCAGGCTGCCGGCAGCGCGAATCGCCGCGCGCCAGTCGGTCACCGGTACATCCAGTTGGATCGCGTCCTCGGGCAGCAGGTCCGACAGCGATGTCATGCCCGAATAGTCGCAGAGATTCCTTTCCAGCTATCGGAGGGCAACCGCACGTGTCCGCCGCCGGTTCGCATCGGCCGTCCGCGACGCCCCACCGCCCCTGCCGACCGACGACCGTCCGAGGCCGGCTCACCGTCGACGCTCACGAGGCGCCGCCACGCGGTGCGGCACTCGGGCATCGAACGCCGGGCAGACCGGACCGCCCCGTCATCGCCGGCGCATCACCCCACGTCGCGGCTCGCGTCACCGAGCCGCCGATCCGCGAAATCGGCCAGCAGATCGGCGATTCCGGCCGGATCGTCCAGCTGCGGGCAGTGCCCCGCACGCGGGAGCACGATGAACTCGCTGCCCGGCAGCAGCCGATGCAACGCCGCACCGGCCCGCACCGGGATGATGCGGTCCCGGCGGCCGTGCACGATGCGGACAGGGCACGGCACCGGATCACCCGAATAACCGCCCACCGATTCCTGCGCGAACCGAATCGCGTTCTCGGCCAGCCAGGCCACCTGCGCCGAGCTGCCGTACTTGTCGCGCCACAGGGCGATCAGCGCCCGGTCGGCCGCGCGCGGGTCGCCCCACAGCGCCATGCGCGCGAACACCGAGATGCCGCCGCGCAGCAGCGGAGCGGGCACCCGCGTCCGGCGCAGCACCCGCGCGGCGGCGGGCGCGACCCGGCCGCGCGCGAACCGGGCCAGCCAATCGTCGGAGAGCAGCGGCTCGTCCAGCGCGCAGACCCCCAGCACCAGCGCCGGATTGCGCTGCGCGGCCCGCAGCGAGATCGCCACCCCGAGTGAATTGCCCACCAGCACCACGGGTCCGGTCGACGCCAGCAGCGCGTCGGCGAAGGAGTCGAGCTGGGGCAGCAGCGGTCCCGGCGCGAAGGGCTCGGTCACGCCGAATCCCGCCATGTCCACCGCCGTCGCGGCCCGCCCGCGCGCGTGCAATCCCGAGAGCACGCCCCGCCAGGTGTCGGCGGAATCGGCGAAGCCGTGCAGCAGCACGAAGCGCGGACCTTCGCCCGGCACCTCCAGCACTCGCGTCCGGAACTCCCCGTACCACTGCGATCGTTCGGTGATCTCGCCGCCGAGGGCGGCCCACGGTGACGTCATTGTCACCCTCTCTTCACGAAATCCATTGCTGTGCTGTCATTCCGGCAACCGGGTCGCGCCGGCGAGCACCTCGCGCGACCCGGTATCGGCTCACTTCCCGAGCAGCCCCTTGGCGACGTGCGTCACCTGGATCTCGTTGCTGCCCGCGTAGATCATGAGCGACTTGGCATCGCGGGCCAGCTGTTCGACGTGGTACTCCGCCATGTAGCCGTTGCCGCCGAACAGCTGCACCGCCTCCATGGCGACCTCGGTGGCGATCTCCGAGCTGTACAGCTTCATGGCCGACGCCTCGGCCAGTGACGGCGGCTTACCCGCGCGGCCGCGTTCGAGAATGTTGAAGACCATGTTCTCGACGTTGATGCGCGCGACCTCCATCTTGGCCAGCTTCAACTGCACCAGCTGGAAACGCCCGATCTCCTGCCCCCACAGCGTGCGGGTCCTGGCGTATTCCACCGAGAGCCGGTGACATTCGTTCACGATGCCCAGCGCCATGAACGCGACGCCGATGCGCTCGGCGGTGAAACTCGACCGCGCGCTCTCGCGGCCGTCCCCGCCCTTGTGTTCCTCGGTCTCCCCGAGCAGCCGGTCCTTGGACAGGCGCACGTTGTCGAAGAACAGCTCGCCGGTGGGCGAGGCGTGCAGGCCCATCTTCTGGAACGGCTTGCCCTGGGTGAAGCCCTCCATGCCCTTGTCGAGCACGAAGGTCAGCACCTTGCGATCGCGCTTGTCCGTGCCGTCACCCTCGTCGAGCTTGGCGTAGACGATGACCACATCCGCGAACGGCCCGTTGGTGATGAAGGTCTTCTGCCCGTTGAGGATGTAGTCCTCACCGTCGCGGCGCACATAGGTCTTCATCCCGCCGAAGGCGTCCGAGCCGGAGTCCGGTTCGGTGATCGCCCACGCCGCAACCTTTTTCATGGTCACGATGTCGGCGAGCCAGCGCTCCTTCTGCGCGAGCGTGCCGCGCGAGAGGATGGTGGTCGCCCCGAGCCCGATGCTCACGCCCATCGCGGTCACCAGGCCCATGCACACCCCGGAGAGTTCGCTGATGAGCACCGCCATCATCGATTCCTGACCGGCGAACGGGCCGCCGTCGCCACCGGATTTGCCGTCCTTGCGTTCGGGCAGCGGCTCGCCCGCGGCCAGGGCCGCTTCCCGCTTGCGCTGGCGGGCCAGCAGCTTCTCGATCGCGTCGCCGCCCAGCGCATCGATGCCGAAGTCGCCGAACAACTTTCGAATAATCGGATACGGCGAGATCTCACCGCTGTCGAGGCCCGCCAGCTGCGGGCGGATCTCCTTGTCGATGAAGCCGCGCACCGCGTCGCGGATCATCTCGTCGGTTTCGGACCATTCGAACATCGTTGTTCTCCAGACGGTTTCGCTGTCGGGGTGCGATCGGATCGGTGCGAATCAGGGCAGACGGGCGGCGATGTCGTCGATCAGCCACGGACCGTCGGTCTCGATGGTCTTCACGTCGTGCCAGCCCGCGAGCTCGGAGATGGCCCCGCCCTGCACCGCGAACACCTTGCCGGTGATCGGGCACTTCTCGGTGGCCAGGTAGGCGACCAGCGGTGAGATGTTGGCCGGGCTGAAGGCGTCGAAGGCGCCCTCCTCCAGGTCCGCGGCCTCGGCGGCCATCATCTCGCCCATGCCCGGGGTCGCCAGGGTCAGGCGGGTGCGCGCGATGGGCGCGATGGCGTTGACGCGCACGCCGTAGCGGGCGAGTTCGTCGGCGGCGACCAGGGTCAGCGCGGCGATGCCGGCCTTGGCCGCACCGTAGTTGCCCTGTCCGGCGTTGGGAACGGTCACGCCCGAGGCGGAGGCGGTGTTGATGACCGCGGCGTTGGGCTGGTTGCCCGCCTTGGACTGGTCCTTCCAGTACCCGGCGGCGTGGCGCAGCACCGCGGCGTGCCCCTTGAGGTGCACCGCGACGACCGCGTCCCACTGCGCCTCGTCCATGCCCGCGATGAACGCGTCGCGCAGGATGCCGGCGTTGTTCACCACCGCGTCGAGCCGGCCGAACTCCGAAACCGCTTGATCGATGAGGTTTTTCGCGCCCGCCCAGTCGGCGATGTTGTCGGTGTTCGCGATCGCGCGCCCCCCTGCGGCCACGATCTCGTTCGCGACCTCCTGCGCGGGCCCGACGTCGACGCCCTCACCGGAGTTGCTGCCGCCCAGATCGTTCACCACGATCGAGGCGCCCTCGCGTGCGAACAGCAGCGCGTGCTCACGGCCGATCCCGCGGCCCGCACCGGTGATGACGGCTACCCGTCCTTCGAGCAATCCCATGAAATTCTCCTGTCCAGCAAAAGTTTCCGGCGCGGGAGCGTCACCCCGCGGACGCCCCCGCGCGATGTCAATCGGCGATCTCGGCGCGGCCGTCGCTCAACACGACGTCGTCCCCGCGCAGCGTGCGGAAGGCATAGGTGGTGACCCCGTCGGCGGAGTCGAGCTTCCAGAGCTGGGTCCGCAGGTCGTCGCCGGGGAACACCATCTTCGAGAACCGGACCGCGAATCGCTTCAGGCGCGCCACATCCGAACCCGCGACCTCGTTGAGCACGCCCCAGGACGACATGGCCATCGTGCACAGCCCGTGCGCGATGATGCCGGGCAACCCGGCCTCCTTGGCCACCTCGTCGTCCAGGTGCAGCGGCACCGGATCACCGGACGCCGGCGAATACCGGTACGTCTGGTCGAGATCCACGTGCGCGGCCGCTTCCGCCACCGGCGGCTGCTCGGCCAGCGCGGCATCGAAACGGTGCGCGGGCGCGCCGTCGCCGACCCGGGGACCGGCGTTCACGCCGCGGAAGAACGCGGTGAGGTATTGCTCGTTGACCAGTTCCCCGTCCTCGGCGCGGGTTTCGATGAGGATCGTGATGGTCGAGCCGTTGTCCTTGCCCTCGAAGCCGATGGCCTTGGCGCGCGCGACCAGCGTCTCCCCGGGCCGGATCGGGCGGTGGAAGTGAAAGTCCTGCTCGCCGTGGACAACCCGGCCGAAGATGTCCATCGGCACCACGTCGAGAACCGGCACCATCATGGCGTCGAACACCGGCACGATGGCGAACACGGGCGAGGCGATCTCGCCCTTGCGATGCGCCTCGATCTGATCATTGGTGGCGGCGGCGTAGTCGGCCAGCCGTTCCGCCGTAACCTCGAAACGCTCTTCGTCGGACCAGGTGTTCAGGCCCGAGGCATCGAATTCGATGGGGGTGCCCGACATCTCAGGCCGCCGCGGCCAGCGAGTCGAGGGCGGTGAGGGTCTTGTCGAGCTGGTTCAGCCCGTCCTTCTCCACCGCCTTGCCCAGCGCGCCCTTGATGAGCGCGCCCTCGAAATCGCCGGCGACCGCGAAGTTGCTGCCGTCGCCCGCGGGGGTGATGTCGAAGGTGAACTGCACCTTCACCCCGGCCATGCCGGTTCCGCTGAGCACCAGGCGATTCGGGGCGTCGACGTTCTCGACCTTCCAGACCATCTTGTTGGCCATGCCGAGCATGACGACCTTGGCGGTGAGCACCGCGCCCTCGGACAGCACGGCCGGCGCGTCCTCCATCCAGCGCTCGTGGATGCTGAACCACTTGTCCCAGGTCTGCGGGTCCGAGACCACGGCCCACAGGGCGGCGGGGCTGGCGGTCAGGTCGCGGCTGGCTTCGATGTGTCCCATGTGAAAACTGCTCCTCGTCGAGTAGATCTGTGTCGGTCGGTGTTTCGCGCTGAACTCAGCGGTCCGCGCGCTGGTAGGCGGTGATGACGGCCGCGCCGCCGAGCCCGATGTTGTGCTGCAGGGCGGCGGTGACGTTGTCCACCTGCCGCTTGTCGGCGGTGCCGCGCAGCTGCCAGGTGAGTTCGCTGCACTGCGCCAAACCCGTCGCGCCCAGCGGATGTCCCTTGGAGATCAGGCCGCCCGAGGGATTGACGACCCACTTGCCGCCGTAGGTGGTGGCCCCGGCGTCGATGAGCTTTCCGGCCTCGCCCTCGCCGCACAGGCCCAGCGCCTCGTACAGCAGCAGCTCATTGGCGGAGAAGCAGTCGTGCAGCTCGATGACCTGGAAGTCCTCCGGGCCCAAACCCGCCTCGGCGTAGACCTTCTCGGCCGCCTGGACGTTCATGTCGTAGCCGATGAGGTTCTTGGCGGTGCCGTCGAAGGTGGAGGCGTAGTCGGTGGTCATGGTCTGGCCCACGATCTCCACCGCCTGCGCGGCCAGGCCGTGCCGGTCCACGAAGTCCTCGCTGGCCAGAATGGCCGCGCCGGAACCATCGGAGGTCGGCGAGCACTGCAGCTTGGTGAGCGGGCTGTAGATCATCCGCGCGTTCAGGATGTCGTCCAGCGAGTACTCGTCCTGGAACTGGGCGTACGGGTTGTTCACCGAATGCCGGTGGTTCTTGTGGCCGATCTTGGCGAAGTGCTCGAGCGTGGTGCCGTACTTCTCCATGTGCTCGCGCCCGGCCGCGCCGAACATCCACGGGGCCACCGGGAACAGGACTTCCGAGATCTCCGCGAGGGCCATGACGTGCTTGGCCATCGGCTGTTCGCGATCGTCATAGCTCGAACCCAGCGAACCGGGCTGCATCTTCTCGAAGCCCAGGGCGAGGGTGCAGTCCGCGAGGCCGCCGCGAATCGCCTGGGCGGCAAGGTAGAGCGCGGTCGAACCGGTGGAGCAGTTGTTGTTGACGTTCACCACCGGGATGCCGGTCATGCCGAGCTCGTACACCGCGCGCTGACCGGAGGTCGACTCGCCGTAGACGTAGCCGACGTAGGCCTGTTCGACCTCGCGGTAGTCGATGCCGGCGTCGGCGAGCGCCTTGGTGCCCGACTCGCGCGCCATATCCGGGTAGTCCCAGTTGCTGCCGTCCTCGTTCTTGCGACGGCCCGGCTTCTCGAACTTCGTCATTCCGACGCCGACCACGTACACCTTGTTCGCCATCGAACTCCTCCCATCACACCTGCGTGCTCCGAACAGAAACAAACATACAGAGATGTATGTAAGCACACAAGGGTGTGGTTACGAGCAGGTTCGGAGCCGGGTCATGGGCGCGCGTCAGCGCCGGAATGCGAATACATACATTCCGATATGCATGAGCAAATGAGCAGCGCCCGGGCGATTCGCCCGGGCGCCGGAGAAAAGGCCGAGGTCAGTCGGCGATGACGATCCCCGGCAGCGACGCCGCCGCGATCACGCGCAGATGCGCGCAGGCCCGGCCCCAGCGCCGCAGCGCGCGGGCCGGATCCGGTTCGATGAAGCTGGACACCAGGATTCCGCGCAGCGCGTCCATGGCGGTGTAGAGGAAATCGCGAGCGTCCTTGCGGTGCACCTCATCCGGCACGTACCGAGACAGCGCCATGAGCACCGCGTTGTTCACGAACGGCTCGACCTTGCCCATCTCCCAGGCCAGCACCGGATCGGTGCGCCCGGCCACCCAGAGCTCCATGGCCGCGATGAACAGCGGACCCTGATGCAGCTCCCACAGGAAATCCAGCATGGTGGCAATGGAATCCGCGCCGTCCTTGATGCGGCCGATCTCCAGCATGGCGGCTTCGGTGCGGCGCTGGGCCAGATGGCTGATGGCCGCGACCACCAGGTCGGTCTTGGAACCGAAGTGGTGGACCATGGCCCCGCGGGTCACGCCCGCGCGCTCGGCGACCCGCGGCGTGGTGGTGCCCGTGTACCCGAACTCGACCAGACACTCGATCGTCGCGTCCAGCAGCCGCACCCGCATCTCGCTGCTGCGCTGCTCCTGGGTTCGGCGAGGTTGCTTCGGTGCCGCGGTCGTGGTCATCCCTGGATCGTACACTTACATACAAGAGTGTATGTAAACGGAGACCGAGCTCGTCAGGCGCTGCGGCGAGCGGCCCACAGGGTCACGGTGAACAGCAGCACACCCGCGACGGCCAGCAGCGTACCCACCAGTGCCGGGGCGGTGTAACCGAAGCCCGCCGCGATCACCAGACCGCCCAGCCACGCGCCCGCCGCGTTGGCGATGTTGAGGGCCGCGTGATTGAGCGCGGCCGCCAGGGTCTGCGCGTCGTGCGCGACGTCCATGAGCCGGGTCTGCAGGGCGGGAGCGAGCGCCGCGCCGGACGCGCCCACGAAGAACGCCCCGGCCGCGGCCGTGAACGGATTGTGCGCAGCCGCGATGAAGGCGGCCAGGATGACGACCATGCAGATCAGCCCGCCGAGAATCGCGCGGTCCACGCCGCGATCGGCGAGCACGCCGCCCAGGATGTTGCCCGCGACCATGCCGAGGCCGAAGAGCATGAGCACGATGGGCACCAGGCCCACCCGCATGCCGGCCACATCGGTGAGCGTGGTGGTGATGTAGGTGTAGACCGCGAACATGCCGCCGAAGCCGACCGCGCCGACCAGCAGGGTCAGCAGCACCTGCGGGCGCCGCAGCGCACCCAGCTCGGTCCGCGGGTCGGTAAGGCGAATCCCGTGCAGATGCGGCACGTAACGAGAAATGGCGGCGACAGTGGCCAGACCGATGAAGGCGACGACCACGAAGGCGTCCCGCCAGCCCAGATGCTGACCGAGCCAAGTGGCGCTGGGAACGCCGACAACATTGGCGGCGCTCAAACCCAGCATAACCGCCGCAACCGCCTTGGCCCTCTGGCCCACCGGCGCGAGCGAGGCCGCGGCCAGTGACGCGACGCCGAAATACGCGCCGTGCGGCAGGCCGGACACGAAGCGCGCCGCGGTCAGCGTCGCGAAGCTCGGCGCGAGGACGGTGGCCACGTTTCCCAGGGTGAACGCCACCATGAGCCAGATCAGCAGCTTCTTGCGATCGACCCGCGCGGCCATGGCGGCGATCACCGGCGCACCGACGACCACGCCCAGCGCGTACGCGGAAACCACATGCCCCGCAACCGGTTCAGAGACGTCCATGGCTCCCGCGATATCGGGCAGCAAACCCATCGTGACGAACTCGGTCGTCCCGATCCCGAAACCGCCCAGCGCGAGCGCGAGCATCGCCGCGATCGGCCACCGCCGCTCGCTCTCCGGTGCGGGGGCCACCGCCGTCTCGGGCGCAGCGGCCACCGCCGTCTCGACCGCCACATCCCCGCCGGGCACAGAGTTAGCCATGAACGTGCGCAACACCCCGGCGCATCTCCCCCATCCCGCTTTCGGCGTGAGCCCACTCACCCGCGGCGATCAGGCACATGAACGCCCGGCCGGCGCGACGCGATCGGGTACCGCGTGGCCCGGACGACAGCACCGGGAGTCTCGGGACGACAGTCACCGGCCGCGGCACGACGGGCACGGCCCGGTACCACGGCGGGCGCCGAAGAGTGCCTCAGCGCGCGGCGCCGGCCGACTCGAAATGCTCCACGAGCAGCCGTGCGGCGTCCCCGGGCGCTTCCTCCGGAATCCAATGTGAGACGCCGGGCAGGATCTCGAGGCGGAACGGGCCGTCCACGAACCGCTCGGTCAGTCGTATCCCGCTCTCCAGCACCGCGGTGTCGCCGCTGCTCCAGATCTGCAGGGTCGGAACCGCGACCCGGGCGGTCAGCACGCGCGGGGAGGACAGCAGCATCGCGCGGTACCAGTGCAGGCCGCCGCGGGCGATCGCGCGGTCGCGCACGCGGTCCGAATCGCGCCGGATGTGTTCCTCGGTCTGCCCGAGTTCGCCGAGGATCCGGCGGAAAACGCCTGTCCGCAGGGTCAATTCGGGCAGCAGCGGCACCTGGAAGGCGTACATGTACCAGGACGCGACCACCTGGCGACTGGTGAGCACCGCGCGCGCGAAGGCTCCCGGATGCGGAATCGACAACGCCGCCATGGATTTCAGCCCGGCCTGCCCCGATCCGGCGACGGCCCACGCCAGCGCCGCACCCCAGTCGTGCCCGACCAGGTGCACCGGCCGCCCGATCTGCTCGATCATGGCCGCGACGTCCCCGGCGAGTTCCTCGAGCCGGTACTGCCACCGCCACCGCGGCGCCGCACTGGCCACCGACCCGCGCAGGTCCGGCGCGAACGTCCGGTACCCCGCCGCGTGCAGCAGCGGCGCGACCGCGTCCCAGCTCCGTGAGTCCTGCGGCCACCCGTGCAGCAGCAGGACGGGTTCCCCGTCCACCGGCCCCGAGTCGATGACCGGGAAAACGAGCTTCCCCCGGCGAAATTCCGAAATACGAATGGCTACGTCGGTCCCCATTGACCTGCACCTCCAGCGCTCCGGCAATACCGCTTCAGCCTGACACATGGGCCATAGTGTGCGCTACCGCCGGTAACAGATAAATCTCGCCATTATCGTTTGCCCTGTGCGGCGGCCGCGGCGACGAGCATCTTGCGCAGGCCCAGCACCCCGGCGAGCGCGAGCACGGTGGCCAGGACGAAGCCGCCGCCGAGCAGTAGCGGCAACTGGGCCGCGTCCGTACTCGCCAGGCAATCCCCGCGGGGTTCGTCGGGCCCGCATCTCGGGCCGTCCGCCCTCGACGCCAGAACGAAGCACAGCACCGACATCCCCAGCGATGCCACCGCGAGCACCCACCCCAGCCGAATCCACAGCCGATGCCGCGACGGCAGCGCACGAACCTTACCCATGCCCAGTTCTTATCACCCGCAACGGAATCGCGGGCAGCACGGCGGTACGGACGCCGAAAACAGTTCGGGCACCCGCTGTTCCACGTACTCGCGGAGGCAGGTGCCCGGATGCTCGGCGCGAT
The DNA here is from genome assembly GCF_042799795.1 of Nocardia sp. NPDC057668. Classification (NCBI taxonomy): domain Bacteria; kingdom Bacillati; phylum Actinomycetota; class Actinomycetes; order Mycobacteriales; family Nocardiaceae; genus Nocardia; species Nocardia sp. NPDC057668. The sequence continues at coordinate 185,528 of NZ_JBHVIC010000005.1, forward strand.
GGTTCCGGCCGGGACGATCGGTCCCGGCCGCCATCGTTTCGCCGCTGCGCCGCTGTTCACGCCGGCGCGACTTTCTACTCGGACATCGATGACGTCCTTCACTTTCGGGGTGTATCCCGAAAGGTGCTGCGCTCCTTGGCCTTCGGGGGAACCCCCGAGAATCCCGCGGAGTTCGATCAGCGCAGGGTGCGGGCCAGGTTGGCGTCCAGCACGCCGAGGAACTCCTCGGTGGTCAGGTAGCCCTGGTCGCCGCCGACGAGCAGCGCGAGATCCTTGGTCATCTGCCCGTCCTCGACGGACTTGATGACGACATCCTCGAGGGTCTGGGCGAAGCCGATGACCTCGGGGGTGTTGTCCAGCTTGCCGCGATGCGCCAGGCCACGGGTCCACGCGAAGATCGAGGCGATCGGGTTGGTGGAGGTGGGCTTGCCCTGCTGGTGCTGACGGTAGTGCCGGGTGACCGTGCCGTGCGCGGCCTCGGCCTCACAGGTGCGGCCGTCCGGGGTCAGCAGCACCGAGGTCATCAGGCCCAGCGAGCCGAAGCCCTGCGCCACGGTGTCGGACTGCACGTCGCCGTCGTAGTTCTTGCAGGCCCAGACGTAGCCGCCCTCCCACTTGAGCGCGGAGGCGACCATGTCGTCGATGAGCCGGTGCTCGTAGGTCAGGCCCTGAGCGTCGAACTCGTCCTTGAACTCGTTCTGGTACACCTCTTCGAAGGTGTCCTTGAACATGCCGTCGTAGGCCTTGAGGATGGTGTTCTTCGTGGAGAGGTACACCGGGTAGTTCTGCTGCAGGCCGTAGTTCAGCGAGGCCCGCGCGAAGTCCCGGATGGACTCCTGGAAGTTGTACATACCCATGATCACGCCGCCGTCTTCGGGCATGCGCACGACCTCGTGCTGGATCGGCTCGGAGCCGTCCTCGGGCGTGAAGGTCAGGGTGACGGTGCCCGCCTGGTGCACCTTGAAATCGGTGGCGCGGTACTGATCGCCGAAGGCGTGGCGGCCGATGATGATCGGCTTGGTCCAGCCCGGAACCAGGCGCGGCACGTTGGAGATGATGATCGGCGCACGGAAGATGGTGCCGCCCAGAATGTTGCGGATGGTGCCGTTCGGCGACCGCCACATCTTCTTGAGGTCGAACTCCTCGACGCGGGCCTCATCCGGGGTGATGGTCGCGCACTTCACGCCCACGCCGTGCTTCTTGATGGCGTTGGCCGCGTCGACGGTGACCTGATCATCGGTCTTGTCGCGGTACTCGATGCCGAGGTCGTAGTACTCGAGGTTCACATCGAGATACGGGATGATCAGCTTGTCCTTGATGAACTGCCAGATGATCCGGGTCATCTCGTCGCCATCGAGCTCGACGACAGTCCCTTCAACCTTGATCTTGGACATGGACTTCGTGTCCTCCTAGGAAGGTGGTGCTCCCATTGCACGGCCAGGTGAGCACGCTTGTGAGCGGGGACCCCGGCTGTTCAACAAACAACGTATATGCCCGGCGTTTCCTACGGGGCCTCTGGTACCAGGTCCGCATTCCGGAGCGCCAAGCAATACGAGCGTACTGCTGCTAGGAACCTCACCGCGCGGGCAGCCCCCGCTGTGCGGGACCACGCCCTCAGTTACCGGCGAGTAGGAGCCACGTCACGTCGCGTGCGGATCGGTATCACCGCGGGGTCGGACGTCCCGCGACGGCTCAGCGCCCGGGCGCGGGCATCCGGGCGAGCTGCGCCGCGACGGCGGCCGCCACCTCGGCCGCTCGCGCGCGATGCGACGCGGCGGCGGATCCGTCGCCGAGCGCTGTCGCCAGTTCGGCCAGCATGGCGTCCACGGGGCCGTACACCACCGAACCGGTGTCCAAGCCCGCCATCGTGCCCGCGCGCGGCAGCATGTCGCGGTAGCACGCCGCGATCGCGGCGCTGTCGCCCAGCCCGAGGGCGGCGCGCGCGCGGAAGCTCGCCATGACCGACCAGTAGTGGTCGCGCTTGACCGGGGCCGCGGCGTCGAACACCGTCCGGGCCCGGTCGGCATCGCCCGCGTCGAGCAGGGCGGCCACGTACGGGTACACCATGGCGTGCGGTGCGACCTCGTACACGCGGGCCAGGGGTTCGGCCAGTGCCGACAGGTCCCCGCGCGCCCAGCCGAGCATCATTCCCGAGACGAGCAGCAGTTCGGGGCCGTTCGCGGTGCCCGAGGCGATCATCTCCGCGCTGCGTTCGGCATAGACGCGTCCGGCGGTGTCCAGGTCGCCGTTCAGGACGGCGAGCACCGCCGAGAAGAGCGAGAGCACCGTCAGCATCTGGTTCAACTGGCCGCCGGTCGCGCACTCCAGTCCCCGATCCACTTCGGCGCGCGCCCGCAGGAGATCGTTCGACCCGCAGGCGATGAGGCAGCCCAGGAAGTGCGCGACCGCCTGGAACTCCACCAGTCCGGCGGCCGTCGAGACGGCGAGCAGTTCGGCGGTCAGCGCTGCCCGCTCGTCCCACAGCTCCGGACCGAGCGCGAGGAAGGCCCTGGCATTCAGTGCGGCGCACAGCGTTTCGTCGTCGCCGAGCGCCCGCGCGGTGAGCACCGCCTCGGCCGCGGCCGCCCGGGCGAGCGGGTCGTCGTCGCCCTCGACCTCGAACACCAGCGCCGTCAGCAGCCGCACCCGGTCGCCGGGCGAGAGTTCGCGGGCCAGCGCGGTTCGCAGCGCGTCGATCATCCGGGCGTCGGGCAGCCGCTTGTCCCGGGTCTCCCAGATCACCGGCGCTCGCCACGAGCCGAGCGCGCACGCGATCGGATCGCGGGCGGGGTCGGGCGCGAGGTGCGTGGCGTCGGCCCTTTCGCGGACGTGGTCCAGGTGCGCCGCGATGATCGGCGGCGTGGTCGCACCGAGCACCGGGGATACCGACTCCCAGTCGGCGGGTGACGGCGAACGGAGGGGATCGGACGGCCCGCGCGCAGTGTCGAGTTCGCGCGGCACCGGCGACAACGAGGGCTCGGATGGCCCCGCGGACTCACGCGGCACGAACGGATCCCCGGTGAACTCACTCGGCCCGCGCGGGTCTCCCGACAACCGGGGCTCGGACAACCCCTCGGACCAACCGAGCGGAGCGCGAGCCGCAGCGCAGGCGTCCGGGCGATCGGTCCGGGAGGCGCCGGCCCCGGCCTCCGGCGAGTCGCGCTCCGATTCCGTTGTCCCGGGCGAGGTTCCGACGAGAGCTTCCGCCAGGGTGAGAGCCCGGTGCCGCAGGGACCGGGCGGCCGCGTCGTTGCCGCCGTGTGCCAGTGCGCCGACCAGCTCGCAGCGGGCCTCCAGGATGGCGGTCCCGGCGGCCCGGTCGGAGCCGTCCTCGGGGTGGCCGGCGAGGGCGTGCAGTTCCAGGGCCGCCTGCCACAGCGGCGTGGCCTCGGCGAAGGCCCGGCGGGCGACGCTGTGGCGGGCCGCGGTCACCACGTGGCCGAGAGCCGCGTCGGGATGCACCGCGTCGCCGCCCGCCAGCGCGTGACGGGCGAGCGCGTGCACATCGGGCGCCGCCGCCCGGGCCGCCACCCGCAGGGCGTCCCCGTGCATCCGGGCGCGCCGGAAGGCCGGAATCCCGGAGTAGACGGCGTCGCGAATCAGCGCGTGCCCGAAGCGGATTCGACGGCCCTCGGTGCGCAGCAGTCCCGCCGCCACGACCGTGTCCACCAGATCGGCCAGCGCGTCCTCGTTCTCGTCGAGCAGCACCGGCAGTACGCCGAACTCGGCGGTCTCGCCCCACACCGCCAACAGCCGCAACATCCGCGCCGCCGCGTCCGGCAGCCGGGCGATCCTGCGGTGCAGCACATCCCGCACCCCCGGCGGCACCCCGAGCAGATCCCCCTCCGCCGCCGCGAGTTTCGCCAGCTCGACCACGAACAGCGGATTGCCCCCGGTCCGCGCGCACACCAGCCGCACGGTGTCCTCGTCCATCCCGGTCAGCCCCGCCCCCTCCGCGACCGCCCGCACCGACCCGGCGTCGAGCCCACCGAGCCGACACCGCCCCACGGTCACCGCCGCCAATGCCGCCGAGGTGGCCCGTATCTCGTCCCGCACCTCCGACCCCCGCACCGTGACCGCGAACAACACCGGCGCCCCCGCCGTCCAAGCCACCACCTGCCGCAACATCTGCAAGGTCGCCCCGTCCGCCCGGTGCACGTCCTCCACCACGACCACGACCGGCTGCCGCCGCCCCCACCACGCACACCGCCCCGCCACCGTCCGAGCCAACCCGAACGCCGTGTCCCCCGCCGCCCCGCGATCCGAGTCGATTCCTCCGCCCAGCGAACGAGATCCCGAATCTCGAACCGCGCCTGCGATGTATCGATCCGCGCGAGTGGGCTCCGGCCCACCACTCGAGGTGGGTCGACCGACGCCCGCATCCGATGCGACGCTCGGGATACCCCTTGCCTGAACAGCAGCCTGTTCCACGGTTGGCTCGGCGTTCGAAACTCCACCCGCACCATGGGCAACCCGGCCAACGCGAGAGAGATCCGCCTCGCCGTCACTGGAGACGAATCCGTCACCACGCGCACTCGCCTCCGCACCACCGGCATTCGGGGTCTCGCCGTCGACCTCCGGAGCCGGGTACGACAGACCGACAGGCTCCGACTCCCCGCGAGCCCGCACAGCTGTGACGGGGGTCGTCCTCGTCGACTCCAACTCTGCTGCCACATAGAACAACTCGTCGTGGATCTGCTGCCAGGCCCAGCCGGCAGGTGCGCCGTCGACCTCCGGGCAGCTGCCAACCGCCACCCGCCAGCCCGCCTCGGACAGGTCCCCGACTACCGAACCGACGAGGGTCGACTTGCCCGCTCCCGCTTCACCTTCGATCCAGACGAGTCGCGCTCCACCCCGGGCCGCTTCGCGGGCGGCGGCGTGCAGGACGGCGCGCTGTGCGGCGTAGCCGACCATCGCACCCGGACGCACGCGTGGGCGGTCTCCGAACGAAGCGGTGGTGTTCACCTCGAGGGCGGGGGTGAACAACAGGGCCGACTGGCTCGGCGAGCCGATGGTTTCGGGCTTCGTCCCAGGCGGTGACTCTGCAGGGGTGACCGCCGCTTCCTCCGAACCTGCGGACTCCGTCTCCCGCAGGATCGCGGGATCTTCTGTCGGCGAGGCGGTGTCTTCCGATCCCGAGCGGATGACGCGGCCCGGCCCGGTCGCCGCTCCCTGCTCCGGAAAGACGGGGATCGGCAGCTGTCCGGGCACCGGCGACTGCACGGTGGCGGATCCCGGAGGCGCGGGGTCATCGGGCGGTGTGGCGGGATGCGGCTCCGTGTGAGCCGCGATGGGATCCGAAACCGGCTCGAGCCCGGGCGGACTCGAAGCCCCGCGGATGATCGGCGGTGCGGCGGGGTCGGCCGTCCCTCGGGCCGGGCCCGTCGGCGCCCGGGGCGCCGGCTGCGGCAGTAGGGCCGGATCGTGGGCCAGGATCGCCGACTCGAGGGCGCGCAGGGGTGGGCCGGGGTCTATGCCGAAATCGGTGTGGAGGGTGGTGCGGGCGCGGCGCAGGACGGCCAGGGCCTCCAGCTGGCGGCCCAGGCGGTAGTGGGCCAGGGCCAGCAGGCGGACGGCTTCCTCGCGGCCGGGTTGTTCGTGGAGCAGGCGGGGCAGGGTGGCGGCGACGTCGCCGGGGCGGTCCAGGTCCAGAGCTGCCTGCGCGCGCTGTTCCATTGCGGTCCAGCGCATATCGGTGACGCGGGTGATCTCGGCGGCGACCCAGGCGGCATCGGCGCAGGCGGCGTAGGCCGGGCCGCGCCACAGGGCGAGCGCGGTGTCCAGGAGACGATGGCGGGTGTCGGGGTCCGTGTGGCCCGCCGCGTCGGCGAACAGCCGCTCGAAGTGCCAGACGTCGACGGCGGCGGCGGGCAGCTGGAGCGCGTAGCCGGGGGTCCGCGACACCACGACGCGGGCGGGCGCCCGGGCGGGTCGTTCGGGTTCGAGCGCGCGCCGCAGGTGCGAGATGTGCGCCTGCAAGGACCCGGCCGCCTTGGGCGGCGGCGCGCCCGCCCACAGATCGTCGATCAGCCGATCGGCCGACACGACCTCCCCGCCCGCCGCCACCAGCCGCGCCAGCACCGCGCCCTGCATCGGCCCGCGCAACACCGCGGGCCGCCCGTCCACCCGGACACACAGCGCCCCGAGCAGTTCCACGATCACCACGGCTGAAGCATCGCGCGCCCAGCCGATTTCGCAACCCCAACGGCAACGGCCCCGCGCGCGAGGTTGCCCAGTACCCGGGGATCGCGCGACCCGAGCCATCACACGGAAGGCACGCGCGAGCCCGGCCGGCCGAAAACGGCACCCTCACTCAGGAACTCATCGCCGCCCGCGGCGTGCTCGCGTCCGTGTCCCGCAGCGCCCGCACCCCGGCGAACGCCACGACGAGACCCACCGCGATCGTGCCGGGAATGATCCACAGGCCCTCCGCGCCCGGCAGCCCTTCGGCCGCGCCCATCACCAGCACCGACACCACGAGCACCGCCGCCGCGGGCCGGGCCAGCAGGGTGTTCGGGGCCGCGAACGCGCAGCCCGCCAGCAGCAGGAAGCCGACGAGGAAGCAGGCCGCGAGCGGCCCGTTCACCGGCATGGCCGCGGTCTCGATGGCGTGCTGTTCGTGATGGGACAGCCGGGGAGCCACGAACGCCTCGTGATAGCCCCCGATCGGAATGGCCACGGCCAGACCGGCATACAGCAGTGCGCGGGTGACGGCGGCCAGTCGCGCGATGCTCGGCCGGCCGAGCGAGTGCCAGGCCGCGGTCACCAGCGGCAGGCCGGCGGCCATGAGGACCGCGCCCGCGCTGAAGCTCACGTGCGCCGCGACCCAGGTCGCCGCCTGCTCGGACTCCTCGGAGTGCCGCAGCGGGTGCAGCGCGTTGCCGATCGCGAACAGCACACCGCCCCCGATCAATGCGTATGCCCGCCAGCGGAAGTCGCTGTCGGTCGCCGGTAGTTCTGTGGTGATGCTCATGCGACCCACCATGAGCCGCCCCTGTTGACCACGACTTGCGATCGACTTGCGGCCCCGCCGCGGCTCGCGACCGGTCTCCCGTGGACCGATCGGCCACGTGGCCGCCTCCCCGTGTTCGATCAACTCCAGATCGGCGAGCTTGTCGATGCCCGCGGCGGTCGGGAGATCGCAGGGAAGTGCGTGGATCCTGCCGCCCCGTGCCTGATCCGGGCGGCGGCTTCGATGCGCCGCGCCGCGTCACTGCCGTTGCGGCCCGTCCCCGAAGCCTCGCCCCGTCACGGCGCGAATCCGTGACGGGACGAGGGATCGGTGCCCACGGGCCTCCACCATCGACGGCCGGCGCCGACCTCAGACGCCCGCGTGCACCGGGCGTTCCGAGCCCTCGAGCAGGTTCGACGGCTTGTCCCGAATCATGAAGGCGATCACCGGGATCGCGATCACGAAGAACACCGCGCCCAGGTAGAAGGCCACGTCGTAACTGTGGATCGCGGCCCGCGCCGCCAGGTTGTCGACCGTCGGATTGTCGGTGGCGTACCGCTCGGCGGCCTGCACCGCGATCGTGGTGAGCAGCGCGACGCCGATGGACCCGCCGACCTGCTGCGCGGCGTTGAGCAGCGCACTGGCCACACCGGAGTCCTCGTCGTCGACCTGGTGCAGCGCGGTGGTCTGCATGCAGACGAACAGCGGGCCCATGCCGAGCGCGATCAGCGTCATCGCGGGCAGCACGACCGCGGCGTAGCTGGAACCGAAGTCGAGTTGCGCCATGTACACGAGGCCGGACGCCCCGAGCACCGCACCGGCCAGCATGAGCGGGCGCGGCCCGAGCTTGGGCAGCAGCACGCTGGTGATGCCCGCGGAGATCGTGATGCCCAGCGGGAACGGCATGAACGCGAAACCGGTCTTCAGCGCGGAGTACCCCAGGGTCATCTGCATGTAGAAGCTCAGGTTCAGGAACATGGCGAACATGGCGATCGGCACCAGCAGCGCCACGAGGAACGACCCGCCGCGATTGATCTCACCCGGAATACGCAGCGGCAGCAGCGGATTCGAGCTGCGATATTCGATGAAAACGAACAGCGCCAGCAGCACCGCGCCGCCGGCGAGCAGCCCGAGGGTCGAGGCGGCCAGCCAGCCGTCCTCGGCGGCGCGGCTGAAGCCGTACACCACCGCGACCAGGCCGAGGGTGCCGGTGATCGCACCCGGCAGGTCGTATCCGCCGGTCCGCGGGGCCGGTACGTCCCGGACCACGAAGGCGAGCGCGCCCAGCACGGCGAGCAGCGCGATCGGGGTGTTCACCAGCAGGCACCAGCGCCAGCTGGCGTATTCGGTCAGCGCGCCGCCCGCGATGAGGCCGATGGCCGCGCCGCCCGCCGAGACCCCGGCGAAGACGCCGAACGCTTTGGCCCGCTCCTTGGCCTCGGTGAAGGTCACCGACACCAGGGACAGCGCCGCCGGGGCGAGCAGCGCCGCGAAAGCGCCCTGCAGACCACGCCCGGCGAACAGCTGTGCGCCGTTCTGCGCGAGCCCGGCCAGTGCGGAGGCCAGTGCGAAACCGACCAGGCCGGCGATGAAGACGCGCCGGCGGCCGAGATAGTCCGCCAGACGGCCGCCGAGCAGCAGCAGTCCGCCGAAGATCAGCGTGTACGCCGTCAGGACCCATTGCTTGTTGCCGTCACTGATGCCCAGGTCCTGCTGGGCGAAGGGCAGCGAAATGGTGACGATGGTGGCGTCGAGCACCACGATCAGCTGCGCGACGGCGATGACGCCGAGGGCCCACCATCGCGCGGAATTTTTTGTCTCACTTGATATTTCGTCAGGTTCGAGCGTTGCCGTCCCGCCGGTCATACCTACTCCTCGATTGCTCCGAACAGCCGAGCCCATCGTGGCATCATGCGACAATTGGCGTCAAGAGAAAAATGTCCGACTGCGACAGTTGGCGTACATGGACAGCATTGCTCGGGTCCGCGCTACCATCGGGACATGTTCGAGCCGTCATCGCCGACCGCCCGCACGGGACTGCGCGAGCGAAAGAAGCAGCAGACCCGCACCCGGGTCATCGACGTGGCGCTGCGCCTGTGCGACGAGCACGGCTTCGACGCCACCACGGTCGAACAGATCGCCGATGCCGCCGATGTCTCCCCGCGCACCGTGAACAGGTATTTCGACAGCAAGGAAGACATCGTCATCGCGCCGATCGAGGATTTCGGCGGCACGCTGGCGGACAATCTGCGCCGACAGCCCGTCACGGGCAATGAACTCCAGGCGCTACTGAACAGCTACCTGGAGATGATCGAGGGCATCATCGACCGCGACGAACCGCTGCCGTTCCGCTGGTTCCAGCAGATGCAGAACATCATTCGGCACTCCCCCGCCGTGCGCGCCCGCAGTCTCGACGCCGCGGACTACAAGATGCGCGAGACCTCGACCGTGCTCGGCGAACGGCTCGGCACCGGGCCGGATTCACTGCACGTGCGGCTCATCACCGGCACCTGGCACGCCATCATGCGGGCCGGGGTGGAGTGCGAGGCCGAGCTCGAGAGCTGCGACGGGGTGCTGGCCGACTCCGCGCGCGCCATGGCCGACGCGGTGGTCACCGCCTATCACGAGTTCGTCCGTATTTGCGCCGTTCCGAGTGTGGGTAACCCCATTGCCGACATCGCGGCCGAGCACCGTTAGAATCCCGAAACAGGTCAAGAGCATCAGCGCCAAGCCCCGGCTCGCTGATCGGCAACCCTCCAGCTGCGGTGGGGTGCTCCGGGTGAAGACCGGGCGCTCGAAGGCCGAGCGCAAGCGCACTGTAGGAGGCACCGAGATGTGTTGTTGTCGAAGCCAATTCGCCTTCCGATAACCCAAGCCTTCCGCCGTATACGGCGATTCTTCCTGGAGCAGTAATCATGAGTGACTCGACCGCGCCCGCTGCCAACCTCGATCCCGCGAACTGGTCCTTCGAGACCAAGCAGATCCACGCCGGGCAGGCCCCCGATCCGGCCACGGGCGCGCGCGCCCTGCCGATCTACCAGACGACCTCGTACGCCTTCCGCGACACCGATCACGCGGCGGCGCTGTTCGGCCTGGCCGAGCCGGGCAACATCTACACCCGCATCATGAACCCCACCCAGGACGCGGTGGAGCAGCGCGTGGCCGCCCTCGAGGGCGGCGTCGCGGCGCTGCTGGTGTCGTCGGGCCAGGCCGCGGAGACCTACGCGATCCTGAACATCGCCGAGGCCGGCGACCACATCGTGTCCAGCCCGCACCTGTACGGCGGCACCTACAACCTCTTCCACTACTCGCTGCCCAAGCTCGGCATCGAGGTCAGCTTCGTCGAGGATCCGGACGATCTGGCGCAGTGGGAAGCCGCGGTCCGGCCCAACACCAAGGCTTTCTACGGTGAGACGGTCGCCAACCCGAGCAGCTCGATCTTCGACATCGAGGGCATCGCGGGCATCGCGCACGCGGCCGGCGTTCCGCTGATCGTGGACAACACCGTCGCCACCCCGTACCTGATCCAGCCGCTGAAGCACGGCGCGGACATCGTCGTGCACTCGGCGACCAAGTACCTGGGCGGCCACGGTTCGGCCGTCGCGGGCGTCATCGTGGACGGCGGCACCTTCGACTGGACCGTGACCGACGCCGACGGCAAGCCCCGCTTCCCCGGCTTCACCACCGCGGACCCGAGCTACCACGGTGTGGTGTTCGCCGACCTGGGCGCTCCGGCGTACGCGCTCAAGGCGCGCGTGCAGTTGCTGCGCGATCTCGGCGCGGCGGTCTCGCCGTTCAACGCCTTCCTGATCAGCCAGGGCATCGAGACGCTCAGCCTGCGGGTCGAGCGGCACGTGGCCAACGCCCAGGCCGTCGCGGAGTTCCTGAGCGGGCACGACGCGGTGGAGTCCGTGTACTACGCGGGCCTGCCCGACTCCCCCTGGTTCGAGCGTGGCAAACAGCTGGCACCGAAGGGCGTGAGCGCCATCGTGTCGTTCGAGCTGGCCGGTGGTGTCGATGCGGGCAAGAAGTTCGTGGACGCGCTGGTCCTGCACAGCCATGTCGCTAACATCGGGGATGTGCGCTCGCTCGTGATTCATCCGGCTTCGACCACCCACTCCCAGCTGACTCCCGAAGAGCAGCTCGCGTCCGGCGTCACCCCTGGTCTGGTGCGTTTGGCCGTGGGTATCGAAGGTATCGACGACATCCTGGCGGATTTGCGCGCGGGACTGATTGCGGCAGCGAGCTGATAGTGAGCATTGAATCGAGCACCTCTCGTCCAGCGGCGGACATCTTGCTGCCGCCGCCCGACGGGACGCTCTGCACCATTGCGATCGGGGAGGTCCGGCTCGAGAACGGCGCCGTCATCCCCGACGCGAGCCTGGCGGTGCAGCGGTGGGGCGAACTCTCGGCGAACGCGGATAACGTCATCCTCGTCGAGCACGCCCTCACCGGCGATTCACATGTGGTCGGCCCCGCCGACGTGCAGCACGCCCAGCCCGGCTGGTGGGACGGCATCGTCGGCGAGGGCGCGGCGGTCGACACCCGCGAATGGTGTGTCATCGCCACGAACGTGCTCGGCGGCTGCAAGGGCAGCACCGGACCGGCGTCGCTCGCCGCGGACGGAAAGCCCTGGGGCGCACGCTTTCCCGAGATCAGCATTCGCGATCAGGTAACCGCGGAGGCGCAGTTGCTCGATCTGCTCGGCATCTACCGGCTGGCCTCGGTCGTCGGCGGGTCGATGGGCGGCATGCGGGTGCTGGAGTGGATGGTCGGCTATCCCGAGCGGGTCGGGTCGGCCCTGGTGCTGGCGGTGGGCGCGCGTGCCACCGCAGATCAGATCGGAACCCAGACCACCCAGATCGCGGCCATCCGGTCCGATCCGGACTGGCAGGGCGGGGCCTATCACGGCACCGGCACCGCGCCGATGACCGGTATGGGCATCGCGCGGCGGATCGCGCATCTGACCTACCGGACCGAGGGCGAGCTCGACCACCGCTTCGAGAACCGCGCCCAGGGCGACGAGAACCCTTGGGACGGTGGGCGTTACGCGGTGCAGAGCTACCTGGAGTACCAGGCCGACAAGCTCATCTCGCGGTTCGACCCGGCCACCTACGTGTTGCTCACCGAGGCCATGAACCGGCACGACGTCGGCCGCGGGCGCGGCGGCATCGAGGCGGCGCTGGGCTCCACCACGGTGCCGTGTGTGGTCGGCGGCGTGGACTCGGATCGGCTGTATCCGCTGCGCACGCAGCAGGAACTGGCTGATCTACTACCCGGGTGCAAGGGGTTGGAGATCGTGCGTTCCCGTGACGGGCACGACGGATTCCTCACCGAGACCGAAGCGGTGGGCAAACTCATGGTGCAGACCATGGAGCTGGCCCGGGCCGCACGCCGTTAGTTGCGGTAGCAAAGCTCTAAACAAATGATCCCCCGGGAGCGCCTGCTGCCGGGGGATTGCTGTATCGAGTCTCAGACCTCGGTGAGGCGGCGGCCGAGTTCGCGGCGCAGTACTTCTTGATCGGGCAAACGGTGCAGGACACGGAGTACGGCGGGGCGAAGTTCGCGCTGTTCCTCGAGAGAGAGCAGGCCGACCAGGTCCCGCAGTTCCATGTCGTCGAAGGTCGCTGTCATGCCTAACAGGGTACGTGGACGATGCGAGTTCGTCCCGTAATTGGTACCGGGGTTACGGAGCCGTCACCCTAACGAAACCGACAGTGCGTCAGGATAATTCGTACGAAACAGGCATGACTCGAGTTACCCGCGAGTCTAGGTGACACCGAGGCTGTTGATGGTCGCGGCGAGCACGATGATGGCGCTGCCCAGCACCGCCAGCCACGTCACGTCGAAGGGTTTGCTGCGGACCGCGAGCAGCCCGACGCGCTCGGTCGGAAGCAGTAGCCGGAAGGCTGCGGCGAGCAACGTCGCGCCCCCGAAGAAGAAGGTGCCGCGCCGCCACCGGTCCCAGGCCAGAAAGACCACGGCCACCACCAGCACCAGGGCGATCACCACCATGGGCAGGTTGTCACGCAGGGCCTGGCCGAGACGACTGCCCCGGCTCTCCGGGGCGGCATGTGCTGCACTCACGCCCGGAAGCTTAACCGCCCCCGCCGGACCCGGCTCCCCCGCCGCCACGCGCACGCACCGGCCGCGAACAGTACGGTTCTCTTGTTCTGCGATGCTGGTGGGCGTGTTCCATCTTGTGTTCTTCTCGCCGCGCATCCCGCCCAACACCGGCAACGCCATCCGGCTCGCCGCCGGGACGGGGTGCCGATTGCACCTGATCGAACCCCTGGGCTTCGACCTATCCGAGCCCAAGCTACGCCGGGCGGGACTGGACTACCACGACCTCGCTTCGGTGACGGTGCACCGAAACCTCACCGCCGCATGGGATTCCATCCAGCCGGCCCGGGTGTTCGCCTTCACCGCCGCCGCCACGACCCGCAACACCGACATCACCTACGCCGACGGCGACGCCCTCCTGTTCGGCCCCGAACCCACCGGCCTCCCCCCGGAGGTCCTGTCCGACCCCCGCGTCACCGACCAGCTCCGGATCCCGATGCTCCCCGGCCGCCGCTCGATGAACCTCTCGAACGCCGCCGCCGTCGCCGTCTACGAGGCCTGGCGCCAACAGGGCTTCCCGGGCGCGGTGTAGTGCCCTTCGGCGAGGTGAGCGGTCTCCCGGCGGGGCGGACACGCGATAATCAGGACGAAACCGTCCCCAGCGCGTAAACCCCGGGAGGCCGCGGAGATGCCTGATTACCCTGATGACGTGGCCATCCCGCACCCGCAACCGGAACTGCCGGAATTCATGACCTGGGAAGAACTCGAGCGGCTCCCGGAGGAGATCGCCGAGCAGATCGAGCTGTGGGACGGGCGTGTGGTGTGGCTACGACGCGGCCCCGCCGAGCATCAGACTTTCACCAACCTGCTGTGGAGTGGCCTGCGGACGTGCGCGCGCGATGCGATGACGCATCAGCCGGAGCAGTGCTGGAAGGCAACGACCGAGACGAATGTCTTCCTGGGACACACCGGGAAGTCCAACTTCCTGACCCCGGATTTCCTCGTCCATCGCTGCCTGGACCAGCCATACCAGGATGTGCGCGCGTCGGACGCGCTCTTGGTCGGAGAGGTCTTGTCCCCCTCCAACACTCGATCGGATATCGAGGCGAAGAAGGGTCGCTACGCGAGCGCGGGGATCCCCTGGTACTGGGAAGTCCATCTGGCCGCGGAAGCCAGCGCGATAGCAACGGTCCGGGCCTTCGGCCTGCAGACCACACCGGCTGTACTGCCGGACGGGGTGCACCCGCTGCACCCGGCCAACTACATCGCCGCCGGAGAATGGATTCCCACCGACACCAACGGCATCGACTTCGATTTCCCCTTCCCGATCCACATTCCCTGGTCCGAACTGCAGTACTAGATCCTTCTGACCGGCGCAGAGCCGCGGGCCACCGTCCCGGAACCGATCGGGTGGTCGATCCGCATCACCGGGACCGGGTCGCCGAGTACGCCCGACTGTTCGGCTCGGTTCAGGGCTGTTCACACGCTCAGCGGTCGACCTCGAACCTTTTGAAGCGGGAGGTGGCCCCGGCGGTCAGGCGGACGGCGGTCTTGGGGACTCCGTAGTGGGCGGCCAGGAGTTCCAGGGCAGCCTTGTTGGCCTTGCCTTCCACGGCGGGGGCCCGGACGTAGAGCTGGAGCGTCCCGTCGGGGAGGGACTCCACCAGGGGGCCTTTCCTGCTGTTGGGTTTGATGACGGCCCGGACCACGATGGGCATCGCGCGCTCCTTCCGAACCCGTGGGGACGGGTCGATTGTCGCGAACCGGGCCGGGCCGTCGCACCGCCGGGTCAGGATCGGACGGCGGTGGCGTCCACCTCGAACTTCATTTCCGGCAGGGCCAGGGCGGCCACGCCCGCCAGGGTCTGGGCGGGCGGGCGGTCGCCCCAGATCTCGGCGATCTTCCTGCCGAGCACGGCGAGCTTGTCCAGGTCGTGGTCGACGATGAAGGTGCGCAGCTGCGCCACGTCGGCGTAGTCGAGACCGACCGCGCGCAAGGCCTTTCCGAGGTTCGCGAAGGCGTTGTCCACCTGGGTGGCGAACTCCGGGTTGACGGTGTGCCCGTGCGCGTCGGAGTCGTACTGGCCCGCGATGAAGACCAATTCCCCACTCACGCGGGCGATATGGCTGTACCCGAAGCCGGTCGGATCGTGCAGATCGGCGGGGTTGATGAGGTCGATGCTCACGGTGTTCTCCTGTGTTCGAGTACTGCTCGGCAACACCGGATAGACGACACAGCCATCCCCGCGGTGACATTCGTTCGCTGTCAGCGGAAGTCGCGCGAGCGCGCCTCGATCCGCAGATCCATCCGCTGCACGTGATCGGCCACCACCGTGACCGCGCCCTCGGCGTTCTGCACCCGCCCCCGGATGAGCAGCGCCGGCGCGGTCTGCACGAGCCTGCGGTAGCGCGCCCACAGCCCGACCGAGCAGACCACGTTCACCATGCCGGTCTCGTCCTCCAGATTCAGGAAGGTGACCCCGGCCGCGGTGGCGGGCCGCTGCCGGTGCGTGACCGCCCCGCCGACCAGCACCCGGGTGCCGTCGCGCACGCCCAGCAGCTGATCGGCGGGCACCACGCCGAGCGCGTCGAGCCGTTCGCGCAGGAACTCGGTGGGATAGCTGCCGGGCGAGACCCCGGTGGCCCACACATCGGCCGCCGCCAACTCCAGCGCGCTCATCCCGGGCAGCGCGGGCGCGTCCACCGCCGCGCCCATGCCGGGCAGCCGATCGGGCCGCTCCCCCGCCGCCGCGCCCGCCGCCCACAGTGCCGCGCGCCGGGTGCCGCCGAGACTGCCGAGCGCGCCCGCGGTGGCCAGTGCCTCGGCCTGCGGAACGGTCAATTCCACTCGCCCGGTGAGGTTCCGGAACGAGGTGTACGGCCCGAATTCGCGTGCGGCCACGATCTGTTCGGCCAGCTCCGTGCCGATGGTGCGCACCGCGCCCAGCCCGAGCCGCACCTGGGTACCGCCCGCGGCCAGCGTCGCCTCGGCGAGGCTGTGATTGATGTCGGGCCCGTGCACCACCACCCCGTGCCGGCGCGCGTCGGCCACCAGCGACTGCGGCGAATAGAACCCCATGGGCTGCGCGCGCAGCAGCCCCGCGCAGAAAGCCGCCGGATGATGCAGCTTGAACCACGACGAATAGAACACCAGCGAGGCGAAACTCTGCGAATGGCTCTCCGGGAAACCGAAATTCGCGAAGGCGTAGACCTTCTCGTAGATCCGGTCCGCGACCTCGCCGGTGATGCCGTGCAGCTCGTGCATGCCGGTGTAGAACCGCTCGCGCAGCCGCTCCATCTTCTCCGGCGACCGCTTGGACCCCATGGCACGGCGCAGCTGATCCGCTTCGGCGGCGGTGAAACCGGCGATGTCCACCGCCATCTGCATGAGCTGTTCCTGGAACAGCGGAATACCCAGGGTGCGCTCGAGCGAATTCTCCAGCGCCGCATGGTCGTAGGTGACCTTCTCCCGGCCGTTGCGCCGCCGGATGTAGGGATGCACCGATCCGCCCTGGATCGGCCCCGGCCGGATCAGCGCCACCTCCACCACCAGGTCGTAGAAATTGCGCGGCTTCAGCCGCGGCAGGGTCGCCATCTGCGCCCGCGATTCCACCTGAAACACCCCGACCGAGTCGGCGCGGCACAGCATGTCGTACACGGCGGCCTCGCCGAGGTCGAGCTGATGCAGCTCCACGGTCTCGCCCTTGTGCTCGCGCACCAGGTCGATCATGTAGTGCAGCGCGGACAGCATGCCGAGCCCGAGCAGATCGAATTTCACCAAACCCGCTGCGGCGCAGTCGTCCTTGTCCCATTGCAGAACGCTGCGCCCGGCCATGCGCGCCCATTCGGTGGGGCAGACATCGGCGATGGGGCGATCGCAGATCACCATGCCGCCGGAGTGAATGCCCAAATGCCTGGGCAGTCCTTCCAATTCACCGGCCAGCCCGAGCACGTCCGCCGGAATATCGGTGTGCTCTTCCTTCGCCACCCCGCTCCAGCGGCTCACCTGTTTGCTCCACGCGTCCTGCTGCCCGGGCGAGAATCCCAGCGCGCGTGCGGCATCGCGCACCGCCGACCGCCCGCGATAGGTGATCACGTTGGCCACCTGCGCGGCGTATTCGCGCCCGTACTTGGCGTAGACGTGCTGAATAGCCTCCTCGCGCCGATCGGATTCGATGTCGACGTCGATATCGGGCGGCCCGTCCCGCTCAGGCGCGAGGAACCGTTCGAAGAGCAGCTTGTTGGCGACCGGATCGACATTGGTGATGCCGATGGCGTAGCAGACGGCCGAGTTCGCCGCCGAACCCCGGCCCTGGCACAGGATGTCGTTGGTGTGGCAGAAGTCCACGATGTCGTGCACCACCAGGAAGTACCCCGGGAACTTCAGCTCGGTGATGACCCGCAGTTCGTGTTCGAGCTGCTCGTACGCCTTCGGATTGCCCGCGCGCGGACCGTACCGCCGGGCCGCGCCGCGCATGGTCAGCTCGCGCAGCCACGAGTTCTCGTCGTGCCCGGGCGGCACGTCGAACGGCGGCAGCTGCGGGGCGATCAGCCGCAGATCGAAGGCGCATTCGCGGGCCAGCGCAACGGCATTGGCGACCGCGCGCGGGCACCGGGCGAACAACCGTGTCATCTCGGTGCCAGAGCGCAGGTGCGCGCCGCCGGTGGGCGCGAGCCAGCCCGCCATCTCGTCCAGGCTGGAGCGGGCGCGAATGGCGGCCAGCGCCATGGCCCGGCGCCGGTGCGGCGGGGCGGCGAAATGCGCTCCGGTGGTGGCGAGTACGGGCAGCCCCAGGCGATCGGCGAGGGCGATGAGCCGGGCGTTGCGCTCGTCGTCCTCGGGAATGCCGTGGTGGGTGAGCTCGACGCTGACGTGCTCGCGGCCGAATCTTTCGACCAGTTCCCGCAATTCGGCTTCGGCGGCGGCGTCGCTCTGCTGGAGCGCCTGGCGCACGGTGCCCTTGCGGCAGCCGGTGAGGATGTGCCAGTGCCCGCCCGCGGCTTCGGTGAGCCGGTCCAGGTCGTAGCGCAGGATGCCCTTCTCCCCCGCCGCCATGTGCGCGGTCGCCATTTCCCGGGACAGCCGGCGATAGCCCTCCTGCCCGCGCGCGAGCACCAGCAGGTGCGGTCCGGCCGGATCGGGCGCGCCGGTGCGCGGGGCGGAGTCGCCGCTGTCCTCCTCGGCGCGCCCGCGTCCCCGGCGGGTGCCGCGCGGGGCCAGGTGCGCGCCCGCGCGGGCGGCGGTGCCCAGGGACAGTTCCGCGCCGAAGACCGTCGGCATGCCCCATTCGCGGGCGGCCTCGGCGAAGCGCACCACCCCGTAGAACCCGTCGTGATCGGTGAGCGCGAGCGCCTCGAGGCCCAGGCGCACCGCTTCCTCGACCAGTTCCTCGGGCTGGCTCGCGCCGTCCAGGAAGCTGTAGGCGGAGTGGGTGTGCAGTTCGGCGTAGGGCACGCCCGGTCCGGCGGCACGGGCCAGTGCGCCCGGTTCGTACTTCTCGCGTTTGCGGGACCAGGCCGGGCTGTCGCCGCCGTCGCCCTCGATCTCGCGGGCCGGGGCGGGGCGGCCGGAGAGCACGCGTTCGAGTTCCGACCAGGTCGGCGGACCGTTGTGCCAGCCCACGGTCCCTCCTCTGCCTCGATCTTGCTCGAGTGTCGAACATACATTCGATCTTCCGAAGCATTGCAGGAGACCCAACCGAACGGTCTGTAATCACTCGATTCGGCGTGTCCGGACCGGTCCGGAAACTCTCACGACGCCACCCTGGCCACGGAACTTACTTTGGAGTAAGTTCGAGGCAAATCGATTCCTCGAGGGAGCAGCGATGAGCGATACCTCCGCCGCCAACGGCAACGGCTACCTGGCCCGCCGGCGTGCCGGTCGCGATCTGACCGGCAAGCACGTCGTGATCACCGGCGCCTCGTCCGGCATCGGGCGCTCGGCCGCCCTGGCCGTGGCCGAGAAGGGCGCGGTGGTCCTGCTGCTCGCCCGCCGCGAGGACGAACTCGAGGCCGTGGTCGCGGAGATCCGGGCGGCCGGCGGGCAGGCGCACGGGTACCAGTGCGACGTCACCGATCCCGAATCCGCGGACCGCGCGGTCACCCTGCTGCTGGCCGCGCACGGCCACGTGGACATGCTGGTCAACAATGCCGGGCGCTCGATTCGCCGGGCCGTGCACCGCTCCACCGATCGCATGCACGATTTCGAGCGGACCATGGCGGTGAACTACTTCGGCGCGGTGCGCATGACCCTGGCCCTGCTGCCGCAGATGCGCGAGCGCAAGTCCGGCCACATCGTGAACATCTCCAGCGCGGGCGTGCAGGTCGCCTCGCCGCGCTTCGCGGCCTACCTGGCCAGCAAGGCCGCCCTGGACAAGTTCGCCGAGGTGACCGCGATCGAAATGCTCTCGGACAACGTCACTTTCACCACGATCCACATGCCCCTGGTCCGCACCCCCATGATCGCCCCCAGCGGCGATCAGGGCTCCCCCGTCCAGTCCCCGGAATGGGCGGCCGCCCTCATCGTGCGCGCCCTGAGCGAACGCCCCCGCCGGATCGACGTCCCCCTCGGCACCCTGGCCGAGTACGGCCAGATGTTCGCCCCCGGCATCAAGGAACGGGTCCTGCACCGCTACTACCGCTCGATCGGCGACTCCCCCGCCGCCAAGGGCGAGGTGGTGGAGGAACCCGAAACCGAGGACGCGGAAATCGTTGTCCCCCAACGCCACCGCCGCACCCCGCCCACCGTGGTCCGGGTGACCGGCACCGCCCTGCGCAAGGCGGCCCGCCTGGTCCCCGGCACCTACTGGTAAACCGCCGCCGAGCTGTCCGGCAGTCGCCGGTCCCGAGCAGCAGCCGTCCCGGCCCGGCGACGGCAATCGCCATCACGGAGACGACGACGGCAAGGTATTCGCGCGCTCACGCGGTGCTCGGTGTACGAAACCACCGCCGGATCGGCCGCCGTCGGCACTCGGCCGCGACGACTCAGTTCTGGTCCAGGGCCAGGGAGTTCAGCTCGCCGCGGGAGACCACGCCGAGTTTCGGGTACGCCTTGTAGAGATGGTGCCCCACGGTGCGGGGGCTCAGGAACAGTTGGGCGGCTATGTCACGGTTGCTCAGGCCCTGGGCGGCCAGGCGGACTATCTGGAGCTCCTGGGGAGTGAGGGTGGCGAGCACGCCGGTGGCGGTGCGGGCGGCCGTCCCGACGCCGAGCGCGCCGAGTTCGGTGGTGGCACGGCCGGCCCAGGGGGCGGCGCCGAGCCGCTCGAAAGTCTCCAGGGCAGAGGTCAATTGGGTCCGGGCGTCGACCTTGCGACGGTTGCGGCGGAGCCATTCCCCGTACAGCAGTTGGGTTCGGGCCTGTTCGAAGGGGCGGCCGCCGAGGTCGAGCGCGGTTCGGTAGTGCTGCTCGGCGGCAGCGTCCGGGCCGGCCAGGGCACGGGCGCGGGCGGCCAGCGCCGCCACCCACGGCTGCCGCGAGACCTCCGCCCACCGGTCCAGGCGGTCGAGAGCGTCGCCCGCGCGGGCCGGATCACCCAGTCGCACGGCGGCTTCGATGAGATCGGGCAGGCAGCGCAGGCCGATCACCATGTGCCGCGCGGGTTCCCGGGTCAGCGATTCGAACCGGGCCAGCGCGCTGTCCACCCGGCCGAGACCGAGCTCGAGCAGGCCGAGGGCCGCGCGCGCCCAGGCCGCGCCCGGGGCGTCCGCGCCGCCGAACCGCTCGGCCATCGATTCCTCGGCGGCGGCGCGGCATTCGTCCTCGCGCCCGTCGAGCGCGGCCAGATAGGCGAGCATCGCCGTGTGCTGGCCGACCCAGTGTTCCTGCCTGGTGTCGCGCGCGATGCGGGCGCCTTCGGTGGCGATCACCAGGGCTTCGCGCGGGCGGCCCAGGAACGACTCGGCTTCGGCGCGGAAGAACAGCAGGGTGGGCAGCGGTCCGATCCGCCCCTCCTCGCGGCAGGCCGCGATCAGTTCCCCGGCCAGTTCGGCCACCTGCTCGTCCTGCCCGACCACCAGCCCCACCCCGGACAGCTGCACCAGGTCGCTCACGTCCGCACCGGTGGCGCGGGCCCGTTCGGCCGTGGCGCGCAGGTCGGCGTGAAATCGGCCGTGCACCCCGTCCAGCACGTAGGCGGTGGTGTAGGACAGCGAATCATCCTCGGGTAGTGACAGTTTCGCGAGGCGCTCGGTGACCTCGCGCAGCTCGCCGTCCCCCAGGTACCAGGCGGTGTGCACGGCGACCATGAGCATGCGCGCCGCCGCCAGCGGCTGCGTGTGCGCCGCGTCCGCCGCGGCGACCAGTCGGCGATGGGCGGAAAGCTGTTTGCCCGCACCGAATTCCGCGCGCCCCCGGATGAGGTCCAGCCGGGCCGCCAGCGCCGGATCGGCGGTCTGCGCCGCCGCCCGCCCCGCCAGCCGATCGGCCAGCTCGTAAAGGCCGGTCTCACCGGCGGTTTCGGCGGCCAGCACCAGCCGGTTCACCTTCGCCACCGGATCGGCGCTCAGCGCGGCCGCGCGTTCGTAGGCCGCCACCGCACCGTGATACCCGGTGCGCGCACGCGCGCGATCGGCGGTGGCCGCCAGCTCCCCGGCGATGTCCTCGTCCGGTCCGGTGGCGGCCGAAGCCCGATGCCAGGCCCGCAGATCCGCGTCCTCGGGCCGGTCCAGCGCCGCGGCCAGCGCACCGTGCGCGGCGAGCCGCTGGGCCAGCGGCGCACCCTGGTAGACGGCCGAACGCAGGAGCGGATGTCGGAAGTCCAGGGTGCGGCCGTCGGTGTAGACCAGGCCGTCCTCCTCGGCGGGCTGCAGGTCGGCGAGCCCCGCACCCAGGCTCGCGGCCGCCCGCAGCAGCGGATCGAGTTCGCTCGACCCGGCCGCGGCGGCCAGCAGCAACAGGGTGCGCGTCGCGGCGGGCAGCCTGCTGACGCGGCCGTGGAAGGCGACCTGCAGACGCTGGCCCAGCGGCAGCGGATTCGGCCCGGCCCCCGCCGATTCGGCGGCCAGCACGGCGGGCAGTTCGCGCAGCGCGAGCGGATTGCCGCCCGCCTCGCTCAGCAGCCGGTAGCGCAGCGCGGGCGGCAGGTCCGGGTCGGCCGCGTCCACCAGGGCGGCCGCCGCGTCCTGCCGCAGCGCTCGCACCTCGAGTTCCGGCAGACCCGGCGCCGGGAAATCCGCGGCGCCCGCACGCGTCGCGAACACCACCGCGATCCCCTCGGCCTCCAGGCGGCGTGCGACGAACAGCAGGGTGTCCGCGGTCGCCCGATCGAGCCAGTGCGCGTCGTCGATCAGGACCAGCAGCGGCCCGTCCGCGGCTTCCTCGGCCAGCAGCGTGAGCACCGCGAGCCCGATGAGCAGCTGGTCACCGGCCTGCTGCTCACCCAGGCCGAACGCGCCGAGCAGGGCCGCCCGCTGCCGTTCGGGCAGGGTCCGCACCAGTTCCATGCCCGGGCGCAGCAGCAGATGCAGTCCGGCGAACGGCAATTCGGCCTCGGATTCGATGCCCGCGCCGCGCACGCACGTAATACCCTGCGCGGCCGCGTAATCCAGCAGCGCCGTCTTGCCGATGCCGGCCTCGCCGCGCAACACCAGGACCCCGCTGCGACCGGCCCGCGCCGCGTCGAGCAATTCATCGATGCGGAGCTGTTCTGCCTGGCGTCCGTGGAGCATCCGTCCACCGTATCGGGGCAGGTGGCGGCCACCCGAGCAAAGGTCGGACTAATCGGACATTCGCGGTCGCGCCGTAGGGGTCCGCCGACCTAGGTAATCGACCGCGAAAAGTACCTATGGATGACTGATTCGGGCGACCCCGCCCCCGCCATACCTTTGTTCCAGAGCGCGACACAGCGCAGAGACAACAAGGGAGACAGCAATGAACGACCTGGTCAGCCGCTACCTGGAGATCTGGAACACCACCGACGCCGCCGCCCGCGCGGCCGCCATCGGCGGACTGTTCACCGAGCAGGTGCGCTACGTCGATCCGCTCATGGACGTCACCGGCCACGGCGCCCTGGACGCCGGCATCGCCGCCGTGCAGGCCCAGTTCCCCGGCATGGTGTTCCGCCTGGCGGGCCCGGTGGACGGCCACCACGAGCAGGTGCGCTTCACCTGGGAGCTGGGCCCGGCCGACGGTCCCGCCCTGGTCGTCGGATTCGACGTCGCCACCCTCGAGCACGGCCGCATCAACGGCGTCTACGGCTTCCTGGACAAGGTCCCCGCCGCCATCTAGTTCGCCCCCTCGCACGACGAAAACCCGCATCGAGAAAGAAGTTCCATCATGACCACCGCCGTCACCCCCACCTACCTGTCCACCCTGCTCGCCCGCGGCGACAAGCTGCTGCGCACCTCGCTCCGGCTGGACGCCGTGGTCACCGGCGCGAACGGCCTGGCCTACCTCGCCCTGGCGGTGCCGCTGGAATCGCTGCTCGGCCTGGATCGTTCGCACAGCCTCGCCATCGGCGCGTTCCTCACCCTGTTCGGCCTGGCGGTCGCGGCGACCAGCGCGACCCGGTCGATCAATATGACCGCCGCCCGCACGGTCATGGCGCTGAACGCGGTCTGGGTCGTGGTCAGCCTCGCCACCGCGATCGAGGGCACCCTGGATCTCAACGTCGCGGGGACCGTCTGGACCCTCATGCAGGCCGTGACGGTCGGCGCCTTCGCCGCCCTGCAGTACCTGGGTCTGCGCAAAGCCCGGTGACCCCGGGTTGCGGACAGCGCCGGAGGCGCACCCGGCGCGGTGACCCGAAAATCCGTGCACACCGGCGAAAACATATACACGCCAACGACGATGGTCCCGGCCGAGCGGCCGGGACCATCGTCGTGCTGTCCGCCCGGCCCGCTAGGTCTGGCTCAGGAAGTTGGCGATATAGGTGCTCGCCATCTCCGGCAACCCGTTGTTCTGCCGCTCCGTCGCGGTGATCACGTCGTAATGCCGGTATCCCGGAATGAGTTTGGCGTTGGCCGGGAGCAGCCCGGCATAGCCCGCGTTCTGCAGTGGCGAATCACCCGCGAGGAGGGTCAGATTGCGCACCCCGGCCGGGGTGCTCTGCCAGCGATCACCGTGCAGCAGGAAGCTCAGGATGCCGCCGTCGCGATTCTGCAGCTGCTTCAGTTCACCGTCGCGGCCCAGGCCCATGGCGAAGACGGTGTCGGTGATGATCCGCAGCGGGGTGTACTGCTCGAAGAAGTCCGTCGGCTGCCAGCCCGGATTCATCGCGTGCGCGAACTCCCGGATATCGGTGACCTCGTGGTCACGATCGGTGAAGTTGCCGCGTGCCGGGTCGATGCCGTCGATGGTCGCGAACGGCACCTGATCGTAGTTCTTCCAGCCGCACAGCCGGTTGCGATCGGCCGGGGTGTAGTTCTGGCCGTAACCGACGCGCATCGGGATGACGAACAGGGTCGGGCCCAGAACCGGCACGGACGCAAGGCCGTTGGGCACCGGGTAGGTCTTGCTCGCGGTCTGGCAGTCGTAGAAGCCGAGCCCGGCCTGCATGACGTATTCGGCGGAGTTCTGATCGAACATCATGCCCAGCATCGAGGTGTTGGTGAGCTGGTAGTCGCGCGGCAGGTTCTGGCCGGTGAACAGATCCAGGTAATCCCTGCCGTACATCAGGCGCATCCACGGTTCGGTCCGCAGATCCGCGGGGACCAGCGACTTCAGATCACTGACCGCGTCCGGCTGCTGATCGGCGGCCATGGCGGCCAGCTGGTAGGCGTTCATCAGCTCACTGGCCGCGACCACCGGCAGCTGCGCCACGCTCAGGCCGTTCTTCAGCAGGAAGTCGACACCGTTCTTGAGCACCCCGCCCACCGCGGACATCAGCATGTCCAGTGGCGGAACACCTTCGAAG
Source organism: Nocardia sp. NPDC057668 (assembly GCF_042799795.1). NCBI lineage: Bacteria > Bacillati > Actinomycetota > Actinomycetes > Mycobacteriales > Nocardiaceae > Nocardia > Nocardia sp. NPDC057668. The sequence continues at coordinate 210,397 of NZ_JBHVIC010000005.1, forward strand.
CCCGCCGGATCGGTCATGGCGAAACCGTCCACCGGCACCGCGCCGCCCGCGCACAGGCTGTAGCCCGCGTCGTCGACGGTGGCCGGATTCCGGTCGAAATCCCAGGCCAGCATGGGCCCGACGAGGAACGCGCCGAGCGAGTGCCCGCCGCACGAGCTCTTGCGCCGATCGGCCGCGTCCGGCAGCAGATGCTCGATGACCACCCGCCAGTCGTCCATGGTCAGCGCCAGGCCGTACTCGCCGAGGTAGTTCAGATCCTGCGGTGTCTGATAGCGGTAGGTCTTCCCGTCCACCGGCTTGCCGCCGAAGTAGTAGTCCGCCGCGACGCGGTAGTCCCCCGCCCGCTGCGCGGCCGCCCAGCCGGTGTGGTCCTCGGCGCAGTTGGAGCGCCGGTCCAGCGCGATGTACTCGACGAACTTCCCGTTCGCGGCGGCCTTGCGAACCACCTGCGGCGCCTGCGGATTCAGGTTCGCCGCACCGGAGAAGGTGCCGGGCTGCATGGACAGCACCGCGTCCGCATCGCTCGTCTTCTCCGGTCCCTTCGTGGACCGGTACCGCACGAAGGAGATCCAGTCGCACGCCTCGGGATGAGCCATGGTCGAGTACGGACTCGGATAGTGCAGTCGCACATAGGTCGCCTCGACATCGTCGCCGAGCCCTGTATCACCGGTGATGGTGGTGACCGTGGAATCGTCCGCACCGCCGAGCGCCACGGGCTGGGCCGCGGAGATCGGCACGGTCAATCCGGTGACGACCAGTAATGCGCTGACGGCCAGGGGAATTCCCATGGACAGCCCGAGCCTGATCCGCCTGGTGAGCGACATCGCCCCCCGCTTTCGGTTCGCAGTGATGGTGGGTTCGCCTGTCATCGCAGGCTTTTCACGAATTCGGCCAGGGTCTGCGCGCTGGCGTCGGGCTTGCCGTCGTTCTGCACGCGGGCCGCGCCGATGGTGTCCACGTGGCTGTAACCGGGCAGGGTGACCACCTGCGCCGTGGGCGGCGGCGGGACCACCACGCCGGCGCCCTGCTGCACGAAACCGTCACCGGCGTAGGCGATGTACATGGGCTTGGTGCGCGCCATGTTGGCGTACCGCAGGTTGGTCATGTCGCCGCCGCGCGCGCCGCCGTAGCCCGCGCCGATATCGAGGAAGATCCGGGACGGGAAGTAGGTTTCCCAGTACGCGTAGGGTCCGCCGGTGCCGAGTTGCCGTGCCGCGTCACGGATATCGGAGGACTCGTGGTTCGGGGCGGTGTACGGAACCCCGCGCACGTCGTCGTAGTTCCGCCAGGTGTAGAGCGCGGTCCGATCGGTCGGCCGCACCCGCGTCTGCGGGCCGGCGACGGCGCGCAGGAAGCCGCCCATGAGCGGAATCTGGGTAACCGAACCAGGAATCGGGAAGACCTTCTCGGTCACCGGCCCGCCGTCCAGCGCGCCGACACCCTGGTGGAACATGGCAAAATTGCCCGAGTTGTTGTCGATGAACAGACCGAGCAGGGCCTCGTTGGTGAATCGGAAGTCGCGAATGTTCCCCGAGCCGTCCGCGCCGTTGGTGGCGAAGCCCGCCACCGATCCGGAGAACATGTAGTCGAGGCTGAGCTCGAGATCCGGATCGCGCGGAAGATGCGCCAGCAGTTGGCTTTCCGCCTTCGGATCCAGGTGCGCGGCCAGCCCGGCCAGGCGGTAGATCATGAAGGTGCGCGCGCCGATGACCGGCACCGAGGTCAGCGAACGCGGCAGCACCCCGACGTTGGCAACGGCCTTCACCACGTCATTGACCGGTCCGACAATGGCATCGGTGACGTCGCTGAAGAACGGGGTGTTCTGGATGGCCACCGGATCGGAGGTGATCATCGTGTCCTGCGCGGCGAAAGCGGCGCACTGGTTGTAGCCCGCGTCGGCGGTGGTCGCCGGATTGCCGTCGAAATCCCAGTCCGAGAAGAATCCGGTGACGAGGCCGCCCAGGGAGATTCCGGTGCACACGTACTTCTGCCGGCGCACAGCCTGATCCGGGATCTCGAACAGCATCATCTCGTACTGGTCGCGAATGATGCGTTCCATGCCCATGGCATCGAGCACCGCGAGATCGTGTGATTCCTTGAAACCGCCGAAGACCTGACCGTCGATCGGCTTGCGATTGAAGTAGTAGTCGACCGCGTCGAGATAGTTGCCGGTGCGCAGCGCGTAGTCGAAGCCGAAGGTCTCGTCGAGGCAGGCGCTGCGCCGCGCCAGCGCCCAGAACTCGACGTGCTGTCCCAGTGCGCGCGCGGCGGCGACGGTATTGGCCGCGACGCTGTCGTTGTTGACCGCGCCGCCGATGGCGCCGGGCTGCTGGACGATCACGTTGTCGGCGTCCCCGGAATCGGCGGGCCCGTCCGCCGAGCGGTAGCGCAGATACCCGGCGCGATCGCAGGCCGCCGGGTGCGGCGCGGCGTTCGCGGGCAGCGGCAGTGCGTAACTGACCTGGGAGACGACGACCCCGTCGCGCGTTTCGAGCACACGCTCCTGACGGTCGACGGCACCGCTGACCGGGATCGGCTCCTGCGCCGTGGCGACGAACGCGGGCGACACCGCGCTCACCACCGCCGCGGTGACAGCCAGCGCGGCCGCGCGCCGCGCGTTCCCCCGGGCCGGACGACCCCGGCGGGTACTGACAACCGATGCCACGATCGGCCTCCTTCGCATGTGTCCCAGATGGAACGACAAGGCACGGTGCAACCGCTGACCTCGACGTCCGGCCCAGCACACCACCCGCGTTACCCAGGTCACCATTGGCAGATGCGAGAAATTTTCGATTGGCAGCAGTGCAAGTGCTCAACCGTCTGAGACATGACCTGGTCAGGCCACCGACAAGCATCGGTGAGGCCCCGCCGCATACCGGTCCACCGCCGCTCCCGGGCGACGACCGGTGCGTTCAGGCGATCCGGCGGACCTCGTCCACCACCGGGCCGGTCACCGGCTTCGGCCCGGCGCCGCAACTGGCCTGCCGTGGAGCGTAGGAGACGGTGCGGGTGGTGACCAGCCAGGCGCGGCCGTCCTGGTGCGTGACCGTGGCCGCGCCCGCGAAAGTGGCTGGGTCACCCGAGAATTCGACCCCCTCGGGAGCCGGGCTCACCCGCAGTTGAGCAGCCACGCTCGCGGCGAGTTCGGCCGACCGCGCACCGAGATCGAGCCGCGGCGCGTCGTCGCCGGGCAGCAGCGCCGCATCGACATCGGCGGCGGACGCCGACGCGTCGTCCGCGAGGCGTTGTAGCACAGCCACTTCCGCCGCCTGCTCCACCGGGGAGTAGCAACTGCGCCCGCGCAACCCGGGCAGCGAGATCTCACCTCGATCGGCGGCCGCGAGCATCGCGGCGGCCGAATCCCCGTCCAGGCGACCGTAGGTCAAGCCGGTGGGGAGCAGCACCACCGCGGGCGCGAAGCGGTGGCCGCCGGTGTGCGAGCACTCCCAGACCCGGCCGGGGTAGGACGCGGCCAGACCCGCAGCGATGGGGCGGCCCAGACGAGCGCAACACTGATCGCGTTTCCCGTGCGCGCAGACCAGCACCAGCGGATCATCAACGGCCGCGCCGATTCCCGGCGGCGGGCCGTTCACCAGGCCCAGGTCCAGATCGAAGAGCTGCTTCAGATCGGTGATCTCGAACCGCTCGCACCAGGAACCCTCGGGGCGGGAGCTCGCAAGCAGAACCGTTCGCACACCGGTGAATTCATGGCGACCCGGCCGCCGGATGAGAGTCGGTCGCACCCGCGCGGCCTTGGTGCGCGCGGCGAGTTCGGCGGTGATCTCCGGACCGAGTACCTCGTCGCCGATGACATCGCGGCCCCACGCGCCGGGCTGTTCGACGCACAGCCAGCCGGTGACGCGGGTGGCCGTGCCGGGCAGCGGCACCTCCAGGGCAGCGGTCGAACAGGGCAGGCCCTCGAACCGGTTCGGCGAACTCGCGGGCGGGCGCGATAGGTCCCCGGGCGAACTCACAGCGGCTGCCCGGCGGCGAGCTTGCGGATGAGTTGTTCGAGCCTGCGTGCGCGGGTCTCCGGGCGCACCGCGCTGCCCAGGTGATAGCCGACGGTGACGCGGGCCTGGGCGGGCAGGGTGTCGAAGAAGGCCGCCGCCTCCGGGTTGGCGTCGAGGGCGGCCTGGAAATCCTGCGGCAGGTCGCCCTCGCGGCCGTACGCGGTGTCCCAGCGCCCGTCCGCCCTGGCGCGGTCGATCTCGGCCTGCCCGGCGGGGTGCATGAGCCCCTGCTCGATCAGTTCGCCGGCGATCCCCACATTGCGCTGCGACCACGGGCTGCGCCGGCGGCGCGGGGTGAAACCGCGCAGATGGAAGTCCGTGTCGTCCGCGCGCCGGGCCTGCCCGTCGATCCAGCCGAAGCACAGGGCCTGCCGCAACGCGCCGTCGTAGTCGAGGGAGAGGTGCCCCGTCCCCTTCTTCGCGAATTTCACCCAGATGCCGTCGACCGCGGCGTGGTTGGCCGCCAGCCACTCCCGGAACGACCGCTCATCGGGAAAGAACAGCGTAGGACGCTCGAGTGCGGACACCGGTTCACTGTAGATACCGGCCGGGGCGGTCCGTCGAGTACCCGACGGTATGGGAACGGTGGAAGGGGCCGCGCTCAGTGCCCGAGGAACGGCAGCACGGCCGACTCGAACTCCGCGTACCGATCGCGATGGATGCTGTGCCCGCAGGACAGCGCCCGCACCGTGAAATCGGGCACCGCCGCGCGCATGAGCTCGAGCTTCGCGAGATCCACCATGCCGCCCGGCCCGCCCCGCAGGAACAGGGTGGGCGCGCTGATCCCCGCCAGCCCCTCCCACCATTCCGGATAGGGCTTGCGGAACTGTTCCAGCGCCGTGCCCGTCATGGACCGGTCGAAGGCGAGCACCGCGCGCGGATGCCGGATCGCGCTGCTGGTCGCATGCCACAGCTCCGGAATCGACGGCAGTCGCCGCGTGAAGGTCACCTGCTCGTCACCCGACCGCAGCGGCAGCGGCTGTTCCTCGATCACCAAGCGCCGCACCAGCTCCGGGCGTTCCATGGCGACCCAGGACACCGCGTAGCCGCCGAGCGAATGGCCGACCAGATCGACCCGCTCCACCCCGAGCCGCTCCACCAGCCGCAGCACGTCCGCACCGAACTCCGGGAACAGATACGAGCCCGCGTGCGCGCTCCGCCCGTGCCCGCGCAGATCCGGAATGATCACGCGCCGCCCGCGGCGCGCCAGCTGCCCGGCGAACCTGTCCCAGGTGTGCCCGTCCCCACCCATCCCGTGCACCAGCACGACCGGCACGGAGCCGGTGTTCCCCGCGGCCCCCGAATCCCGATAGGCGATCGACACGTCACCCGCCATGACCCTGCTGATCGTCTCCACGAGAAACCAGCGTACGGATCGCTCCCGGACGCCCGCCGCCGGTTGTGGCAAGTACCACCTGGTCCAGGAGGTACCGATGGCCGGACCGAGGCGGCTGCCACTCGTCCGGGGCGCTGTCACCGGGCAGCCGGGTGTTCGAGGGGACTCGCTCAGGGCGTCAACACGAGACGGCCGCGCAGACCGCGCGCGCCGAGCCGATCGTGCGCCTCGGCGGCTCGTTCCAGGGGCAGCGTCCCGGCCACCCGCAGGGTGAGGCGCGCGGCGGCCAACCCCGCCAGCGCGGGACCGTCGGCGCTGATCCACTGCCGGTGAACGGTGATGCCGCGCAAGGGAATAGGAGGGTCCCCACCCATCACGGTGACGAAAGCACCGCGGGTGCGGACCGCCGCCATGGCGCGGATCCCACCGCCGGAGGTGTCCAGGGCCGCGTCGACGCCGCCGGGCACGAGCCCCCGTACCCGTTCCGCCAGATCGGGGGTCGCGCGGTCGATGAACCACTCCGCGCCCAGCCCGCGCACGAACGGCTCGTCCGCCGCGTCGGCGTACGCGGCCACGCGCAGACCGCGGCGCACCGCCAGCTCGACGGCGAAGCCGCCGACAGCGCCCGCCGCGCCGGTCACGAGCAGCGTGCCACCGGGTGCGAGGCCGAGCAGGTCCAGAGACTGCAGGGCGGTCAGCCCGTTCAGCGGCAGGGTGGCCGCGGCGACGGCCGGAACGCCGGCCGGCGCGGGCGCCACCGCACTCGCGTCCAGGGCGATGTAGTCGGCGTACGCGCCCGCCGCTGTATCGAGCAGATCGCGCAGCCCGATCACGCGCTCTCCCACCGCGAACCCGCGCGTCCCCGGGCCGAGCCGCTCGACCACACCGGCCACGTCCCAGCCGATGCCGGTGATCGCCCGGGGCGCCATCAGTCCCGCCGCCGCCAGCGCGCCCGACCGGGTCGCCACGTCGACCGGATTGACGGTGGCCGCTTCCACACTGATCAGAACCTGTCCGGGACCGGGCTCCGGAACCGCCGCCTCGATGAGCTCGAGGACATCGGCGTCCCCGTAGCCGCGGGCGATCACCGCGCGCATCACCTTGTTCGTCGTCATGTGCACCAGTTTCAGAGTGCTACTCTCCGAAAGGAAGTGGGCACTTTCGGGTGCGTAGGGAACCGTGAGGAGCGCCTGTGCCGACCCGCACCGCCGCGCAGCAGCGCGCTGACGCCGGCGTCGCCTACGACGCCTATCTGGCCGAATGCCCGGCCCGCCACCTGCTGGACCGGATCGCGGACAAATGGGTGAGCCTGGCGATCACCGCGCTGGCCGACGGCCCGCAGCGCTACGGCGAGCTGCGCCGCCGCCTGGCCAGCGTCAGCCAGAAGATGCTCACCCAGACCCTGCGCAACCTCGAACGCGACGGCCTGGTCACGCGCACGGTGACCGCCGCGGTCCCGGTCCGCGTCGACTATGAACTGACCGACCTTGGCCGCTCACTGCTACCGGTGATGCACGCGATCAAGTCCTGGGCCGAACACCACATGGACGAGGTCCACACCGCCCGCACCCGGTACGACACCGATCGGCCCTGATCGCCGCGGCATCGCATCCTGCCGCGCTGCGATGGTGCCGCTCGCCGACCCGGACCCACGCCGGACAGGTCGCCGCACGCTCACGCGCCCGGTCGCCGCGGGCTGGTACGCCGGCGACGACCCGTGAGATTCGGTGTACGACACCCCGCAGCGGCCGGCACCCGGCGCCCGCCGCTTCGATCCTTCCCCGGTGTGGCCGGCCTGGATCGGGCAGCTGCCCACGCTGGGACGCGGCGGTTACCGGCTTCGATCGCGCGCTGCCCCGGGCCGACATCTCTCCTGCGTTTCTCTCGCGCACAATCTCTTTCGCGTCCGCAGCACGCCGCCCGGACACCGCGCCGGAGTCACTCGTACAGCCCTTCCACGTGCCAGACCCCGTCGTAGCCGAGCAGGAGCAGAGCCCGCTTGTCCTCGTCGAGCAGGACCTGGGCGCGGGCCGCGGGCGGGTGGTCGGGGTGGTGGACCCACCAGCGGTCGTCCAGGGGCCACGGCCCGGCCCAGCCGGTGAGGGACCAGGTGCGGCTGCCCCAGTGCAGGACGGCGGGATCGGCGGTGAACAGGCCGCGGTCGGTCACCCAGACGGGGGCGCCGTCCGCGGACTCCAGGCGGATCTCGGGGCGGGTCGCCCAGACCACGGTGGGCGCGGGTTCGGGCAGGCGGCCGGGCCAGGGTTGCGCCGGATCGGCGGCGGGGACGGGTTCGTCACCCAGGTTGACCATGGTGATGCGCTCGCCGGGGCCGCGACCACCGCTGAGCACGCCCATGCGGACGGCGTCCCCGCCGAGCAGACCCTGCACGCGGATCAGGGCGCGGCGCGCGCGCTCCTCGTCCTCGCCGACCCCGCCCCACAGCCCGAGCTGCAACGCTCCGGCGGCGACCACCTCGATGGGCTCCAGGCGCAACAGCACGATCGGGTCGGGCGTCTCGTCCCAGATCTCGGCGTCGTCGATCGGGAACGCCGTCGATCCGGCGGCCGATGCCGGCGCTGTTCCCTCGGCAGGCAACGACACCCGGCCGTTGCCCGAAGAGCGCGCCGGCCGTTTCCGTGAAGAGGGCCGGCCCGGAGCCGAGGTCGCTGCCGCCGCGTTCTGCGCGGCCGCCCGCTCCGCGCGCAGCCGCCGCGCGCGATCCAGGGTGCGGCGGGTGAGCCAGCCGTCCAACTGCCAGCGCACACGGTCGGCGGTGCTGTCCGGGGTGAGGGGTTCGGCGCAGCGCCAGATGCGGGAAAGCTGTTCGCCGGACTCGGTTTCCGCGTAGATGGACAGCCGGGTGCAGGCCGAGGACGCGGCGGCGAGCGCCTCGTGCAGACGGGTCGCGAGCAGGCGGCCCGCGAAGGCGGCGGCGTCGATCCGTTCGATCGGCGGCTCACAGCGGTAGTCCACGGTCAGGTCGGGCGCGGGGGTCTGGGCCGACGGCGGGCGCTCGGGTTCCGCACGCGCACAACGATGCGCCGTGATGGCATCGCGGCCGAAGCGCGAGGACACCTCCACGGGCGTGAGCGCGGCGAAATCACCGATCCTGCGCAAACCCAGGCGGTGCAGCAGATCCACCAGCTCGGCGCGTTCGGGCGCGGCCAGCGCGGGTTCCACCGACAGCTCCGAGACCGGCAGCGGCGCAAGGAATTCCGCACCCCCGCCCACGGGCACGATCACACCCCGGCGCGCGGCCAGCACCGCCGTGGACAGCTCGTCGGCGATGCCGATCTGACATTCCGCCCCGGCCGCCGCCACCGCGTCCACGAGCCGCTCGGCCGCCGCCTCCTCCGAACCGAAGAACCGCGCCGCACCGCGCGCAGCCAGAATCAGCAGCCCCGGCCGCAGCACCTCCACACCCGGCACCGTCGCGTCCACGGCCGCCACCACCGTCTCGAACAGCCGCGCGTCCCGATCCGGATCATCCTGTGCCACCAGCAGATCCGGGCAGCGGCCCTGCGCCTCGCGCCGGCGCAGCCCGCGCCGGATCCCCTCGGACCGCGCCACCGCCGAGCACGCGACGACCCGGTTCGCGGCGAACACCGCCACCGCCCGCGTCACCGGCGCACCGGCTTCGGCCGCCGCGGCGACCGCGGGCCAGTCCTGGCACCACACCGCCAGGACTCGCGACCGCCGCGCCGTCACGGTCGGCGCCGCTCGGGCGGGACGTATCCGGTGATACGAAAAGCCGCGCACCGCAGCACGATCGGGACCGACCGGTCCGACCGTGCCGTGTCGAGGCCGCTATACCGCGGCACGACCCACGCCACCGTCAGGAAACGGCATGCCGGACCACACTCGGGGTCGCGGCATCCGGCGCGCCGGATGCCGTATCGCTCACCGGATTCGTATCCACCCACTCCACGCGCCCGTTGCTCGGGCACAGGGCCAGATACCCCTGCCGGGCCCGATCCGAACGCCCGTGCACCGAGACGTTCAGCCGCACCGTGCGCAGTCGCCCGCACCCGCGCCCCAGCCCGCCGTAGCCGGCGACGTGGGTGTCGATGCGCAGCGCCGGACCCGCCCACGATCCGCCCGTCACCACCAGCGTGGACCCCTTGCTCCGCGCCCGCGCGGCGAGCACCCGGGTGCGCGAGATGGGCACCGACGCCCCGTTCAGCCCGAGAACCACCAAATCGAGGCCATCCAGCAAAACAGAAGCAACCTCCAGCGGGTCGGATCCGGGATCGGTGACGACGGCCAAACGGTCCAGTCGCGCACCCATTTCGGCCGCCGCCAGCAAGCCGAGCCGCGGCAACCCGACCACCGCGGCATGGCCGCCGGACCCGGTGACCGCGGCCAGCAAACCCGAAAGCAGCGAACTCGCGCCCGTATAGGCGACCACCGAACCCTTGGCCAAACCGCCTTCGGGCAAAAGACTTTCGAGCGCGGACGGCACCGGCAGCGCTTCCCGCCGCACCTGTTCGGCCAGCCGCCGCGCACCTTCGCCCCCGCCGCCCGCGGGCGCCGCCACCGGCGTCGCCACCGCCGCGACCAGCCGCCCGTTCCCGGCGGGCGCCGAAAAACCCACCGCCAACTGTGGCGATTCACCCCGCACCGGCATCCGCGCCGCCGCACCCGCACCGCGCGCCGGAATGGCCGCCATCCGTCGCCGCAGCTCCGCCAGCTGCGCCTGCTTCGCGTCCTCCGCCGAATCCATCTAACGACCACCTCTCCCAACGATGGGGGACCCATAACTCCCGGGAGCTCGCACGAAACCGCGCTCCCGAACCACCACGGGTCCGAGCCGGATAGTCAGCACCGATTCAGCAACCAAGAATACTCGAACATACGTTCTATTCATGCACAGTAGAACTCGAGCCCCGACGCGCGTCAAGAGGACAGTGGCGCAAACCTCGAGCGCGAGGGTGCCGCAAACCACGAGTTTCGAACCAGGCCAGTCAGGATGGTTTTCCGCTACCCTGCACCCGTGACCGAACGCCCCCGTCCCATCGTCGGCCCCGACTACCTGGTCGCCGGCCGCTACCGTCTCCAGTCGAAGCTCGGCGGCGGTGGTATGGGCGCCGTGTGGCTGGCGACCGACCGCCTGCTGCACCGCGATGTGGCCATCAAACAGGTGCTCACGACCTCCGGCCTCGACGAGGACGAGGCCCGCGAGGTACGCCAGCGCATCATGCACGAGGGCCGGGTGGCCGCCAAGCTCTCGCACGAGCACGCCATCGCCGTGTACGACGTCGTCCTCGAGGCCGGCGAACCCTGGCTGATCATGGAGTACCTGCCCTCGCGCAGCGTCGCCAAGGCGCTCTCGCTCGCGGACACCCTCTCCCCCATCGAGGTCGCGCAGATCGGGGCGCAGGTCGCCGACGCGCTGGCCGCCGCGCACGCCGCGGGCATCGTGCACCGCGACATCAAGCCCGGCAACATCCTGGTCGCCGATCGCGGTGACGAGGTCGGCATGGTCAAGCTCAGCGACTTCGGCATCTCCAGCGGCGCGGGCGACGCCGAGGACGTCGGCGACGTCATCACCGGCACCCCCGCCTATCTGCCGCCGGAGGTGGCGCGCGGCATCCAGCCCAGTGCGGCCAGCGACGTATTCTCGCTCGGCGCAACGCTGTACACCGCGATCGAGGGTCAGCCGCCCTACGGTTTCGACGACGACAGCGGGGTGATCGTGGAGCGCGCCGCCATGGCGCAGATCATTCCGCCCACCCGCAGCGGCCCGCTCACCAGCGTGCTGCTGCACATGATGGAGCCCGCACCGCAGCGCCGGCCCACCATGACCGAGGCTCGCAACGAAATCCTCACCGCCGCTTTCGGTCCCGGCACCGCGCCCTACATCCTCGGCGCGCCCGTGCGCACCGAGGACGGCACCATCCCGGCCTGGGCGGCCCGCAATTCCGCCGCCGGCCTGCGCAGCCCGAACTCCACCCCGCTGCCGCGCCCGCAGCGCCAGCAGGCCGCCGCGCCCGCGGCCGCACCGCAACAGCAGTCGAAGGGTTTCGATCTGGCCAAGTTCGGCCCCAACGCGGGCCCGCTCGCGGTGGCGGTCGGCCTGCTCATCGGCCTCCTGATCATCATCGTGATCCTGGTGGCGCTGTAGGACTGTCGCGTTGCGAATTTCAATCGATGCGGCGGCGGTGCGCCCAGCGCGTCAGCGCATTGCGGTTGGACTGCTGCGTTTTTCGCAGCACGTTCGAGGCGTGGGTCTCCACCGTCTTCACCGAGATGAACAGGGACTCGGCTATCTCGCGGTAGGTGTAGCCGCGCGCGAGCAGGCGCAGCACCTCCAGTTCGCGCGGGGTCAGCGAATCGAGCTCGGGATCCAGCGGCGGCTCGGGCACCGGTGATTTGCCGGTGAACGAATCCAGGACGAACCCGGCCAGGCGCGGACTGAACACCGCGTCCCCGCCCGCCACCCGGCGAATGCCGTCGGCCAGTTCCGGCCCCGAAATGGTCTTGGTGACATAGCCACGGGCGCCCGCGCGGATCACCGCGATCACATCCTCGGCCGCGTCGGAAACACTGAGCGCCAAGCACACCGGGCCCGCCTCCACCCCCGCCAGCACCGCGACGCCACCGCCGTCGGGCATGTGCACATCGAGCAGCACCACATCGGGCGTGGTCGCCTTGATCCCGGCGATGGCCTCCGCCACCCCGCCGGCCTCGCCGATCACCTCCATATCGGATTCCCGGCTCAGCTCGGCCCGCACCCCGGACCGGAACACGGCGTGATCGTCGACCAGAAAAACCCGGACACTCACCGATATCTCCTCTGTATTTTCTGCCTCCGCTTCGCTGCGGCGGGTTCGCGGCCCCTTTGGCCCGATTCTTCCCTCCCTCCGCTCCTCCGCTTCGCTCCCCCGCTCCACTCAGTCCAGAACCGGGCGGGCTCCGTCTGATCTGCCTCCGCTCCGCTCCGGCTGTTCGCTGCCCCTTCGGCCCGGTTCTTCCCTCCCTCCGCTCCTCCGCTTCGCTCCCCCGCTCCACTCAGTCCAGAACCGGGCGGGCCGCGAACACGGCGGTTACATCCTTCACCAGATCAGGCACTTCCACCGGGTCCATCATCATTTTCTTCGGACGTGCTCTCGGGGGGTTGCACCACCACGATCCGTTCGTCCGCACCGTCCTTGCGCGGCATGATGATTCGGACCTCGGTCCCGCGCCCGGGCGCGGACACGATCTCCACGTGCCCACCGCGCCTTTCGATCCGGGCGCGAATGGAGCGGGTCAGCCCGTGCCGGTCGGCCTCGACCGCGTCCACGTCGAAACCCTTACCGCGATCGCGCACGAACACGCTGACCTGATGCGGTTCGGCCTCGGCGAACAGGTCGATGGCGGGCACCTCCGCGTGTTTGGCGGCGTTCACCAGGGCCTCGCGGGCCGCGCCCAGCACGGCGGTGAAGTTCTCCTTGGGCAGGCCGACCCCGCTGTCGTCCACGTCCATGGACACATCGCCGACGGTCACCGGCGTGACCTTCACCCCGTGCTGATCCTCCACCTCGCCCGCGATGGTGCGCAGCGCCGCGGCCAGACTCGACTGCGCCGGGCCGGTGTCGTCGAACAGCCACTTGCGCAGTTCGCGTTCCTGGCTGCGCGCCAGCCGCACCACCTCCTGCGGATCCCCGGCCTGCCGCTGGATCAGGGCCAGGGTCTGCAGCACCGAATCGTGCAGGTGCGAGGCGATCTCCTCGCGCTCCTCGTTGCGAATGCGCGCCGCGCGTTCATCATTGAGCGCGCGCACCATACGCAGCCACAGCGGCACCGTGAGCAGCCCGGCCCCGACCAGGGTGACCGCCACCGCCAGCAGCGCCGACCCCAGCGAACTCAGATTGATGCGGGCCAGCACCACCACGCCGAGCCCGACCACGATGAGCGTCGCACCGCCGACGATGCGCGCCCAGGTGATCACCGTCGGCGAGGCGGGCAGGCCGATGACCGACCGCGGTCCCTCGGCGTCGAATTCGCGCCACACCAGCGCCGCGCCGATGGCGACCGCCAGGATCGGGCCGATCACCTGGGCGGCCGTGCCGTTGAGCACCCAGGCCATGGCCACCGCGAGCGACAGGCCCAGCAGCGCGAGCCCGATCGCCTGCCGCCGTTCCGCGGGCGTGGGCGGAGTTTCGTCCGTGCCGCCCGGGGTGAAGATCCACAGCAGCCCGTAGACCACCACCCCGGCCCCGGCCAGCGCGGACAGCAGCACGAAGGCCATCCGCACCTTGAACACGTCGACCTCGAGATGGTCGGCGAGCCCGCCCGCCACCCCGCCGACAACCCGGCCCCCGGATCGCCGCAGCAGCCGCGGCGCGTACACGCCCGGACGCGGGGTCTCCGCCAACCCGCGGGCAGGGTCGAACAGGGGTGCGGACGGATACATGCTTTGATCCTGGCACGGCATGCCGACGCCCGGCATCGGGAAACACCCCGATTCCATCCCTGAGGATGATCATCCGCAAGTCGCGAACGGTGAACCGGATCGGCGGTCACACGCGGGGGCCGGCGGGATCGCCGACGACCCGCCCGTATCCCCGCGGGCTTCCCGTGTTCCGGACCCGCACCCCGCCACGCTGGGCCGATGGCCGCCGAACCCGCGACCGCAGGCGAGCCATCCCGGGCTCGGATCGGCGACCCACGACACCTCCGGCAACGGATCCGGCCGGCAGGGGGCGACAGAACACCCGATGCCGCAGGCGATCCCGCCCGCAGGCAACAGCCGCACCGGCACCCGCACCCCCAACACCACGCCTAGACCCCCGCGGTGGCGCGTCCCCGCATCCCCTTGCCCGCGCGCACCCGCCGAAGAGTGTTGCGCCAGGCCACTTTCGTCGCCGCGACCGCCTCCGAGCCGATGTCCCGGGGCGCGAGCATGCGCTTACCGACCGTGGCGACCCGCGCCTTGGTCTTGCCCGACGCCTTGTCGAAATGCCCGGAATCGAACGGCGGCTGCGGGTCGTATTCGATAGCCAGCTGAATCGCCTCGGCGGTCTCGCGGCCATCGATCTCCGCGGCCAGCCACAGTGCGAAGTCGATGCCCGCCGAGACCCCCGCCGCGGTGACGACCTTCCCCTCGCGCACGATCCGATCGCTGCCGCGCGGGGTGACGCCCAGCGTGCGCAGCATCGGCAGCACCGACCAGTGACTGGTCGCGGACAGCCCGTCCAGCACCCCGGCCGCGGCCAGGATCACCGAACCGCTGCACACCGAGGTGGTCCAGCTGCTGGTGGCGTGCACCTGCCGCAGCCAGGCCAGCAGCTTCTCGTCGGCGGCGGTGTTCATGGTGGCCGCCGCCGAGCCCCCGATCAGCACCACATCCGGTGCGGGCGTCTCCTCGAACGAATGCGTCGCGCCCAGCACCAGGACACCGCTGTCGGTGACGATCGGACCGGGTTCGTGCCAGACGAACCGGATCTCGGTGTCGTCGAGCGCCCGCAGGATTTCATACGGCCCGACCACATCCAGGGCGGTCATCCCCGGGTAGAGAACGATGGCGATCTGCACGGTGCTTCCTATCTCTCGGTCTTACCGGCCACCCCTCCATGGTCCGATCGCCACGACCTTGGCGTCCAGGACACAAGTATTGCGATTCCAGCCAGGTCTGTTCGGCTCGATATGCAATACCCGTGTCGTTGACGCCATACGCGCGGCGCGGGCACCATGAGCTCGTGCCCAGCGAACCGCGACTCGTCCAGCTGGCGGTGTTCGAAGGCTTCCAGCTGCTCGACCTCGCCGGACCCGCCGATGTCTTCCACGCCGCCGCCCTGCTCGGCGGGGGCGAACCGCGGTATCGCATCGAGGTGGTGTCCGCCGAGCCCGGTCCGGTCCGCGCGTTCAACGGCATCGAGGTCCAGGCCGTCCGCGCGATCGGCGACAGCCCCGGCCCGGTGGACACCCTGCTGGTCGCGGGCGGCCTGACCTTCGGCGAAGCCGGCCGGAACCAGAGCCTGATCGAGGGCATCCGCCGCGCCGCGCCCCGCGCCCGCCGGGTCGGGGCCATCTGCACCGGCGCGTTCCTGCTAGCCGAAGCGGGCCTGCTGCGCGGGCGGACGGTGACCACGCACTGGTCGAGCAGTATCGGCCTGATCGAGCGCTATCCCGATATCCGGGTCGATCCGGACCGAATCTATGTGCGCGACGGCAAGATCTGGACCTCGGCCGGGGTGACCGCGGGCATCGATCTGGCCATCGCGCTGGTCGCCGAGGACCACGGCCCCGATCTCGCCCGCGAGGTCTCGCGCTGGCTGGTGGTCTATCTGCACCGCCCGGGTGGGCAGAGTCAGTTCAGCGCGCCGGTGGCCGCCGGACCGCCGCGCCTGCAACCGCTGCGCGCGCTGCAGGGCTGGATCGAGGAGAACCTGGCCGCGGATCTGTCCCTGGAAGCCCTTGCCCGCCAGGCCGATATGAGCACCCGCAACTTCTCCCGGGTCTTCGCCGCCGAGTTCGGCACCACACCCGCCCGCTACGTGGAGACGGCCCGGGTGACCGCGGCCCGGCGGCTGCTGGAAACCAGCGACCAGCCCCTCGATCGGGTCGCGCTCGCGGTCGGGCTGCGCCGGCCCGAGACCCTCTACCGCAGCTTCCAGCGCCTGCTCGGGGTGGCGCCCGGCGAGTACCGCGAACGCTTCGCCCGGCCGCGCCCGGCCGTTCTGCTCGACCCCGCTTGACCGCCCCTGGCGCACAGCCGATTTCGGGATTCCGCGAGGATCACCCCGCCGATTCCTGTCCGGTCCGGACAGGATCCACGCCCCGGACCGGTACCCGGATGACCGGACCGGACAACCGGTTACATCCGTTCTGAGCTGCGTTTTCACTTCTCCCCCAACGCTATCCGGCTCGTCCGGAGTACACCGGAATCCCTACGTTGTGTTCAGGACGAACGAGCCGCACGGAATCGCTTCCACGGCGGCCCGCAGTCCCGCACCGGGTCCGGTCCGAAGGGGGGTCCGGACCCGGTGCGCACCACCTCGCGACCGTCCTACCGACGGCGCGACAAGGTTCGGGGAGGAACCAGCACATGTTTTCCAAGACCGCTATCGTCGCCGCTTTCACCGCACTCGGCGCAGCCTTCGGAATGCCGGACTCGGCGCTGGCCTACGCCGGCCCGATGGCCCCGCACGAGAAGGTGCTCGAAGCCCCCGGGGGGATGATCACCACCGTCGGCTCGATGAACACCGCGTTCCGGCCGGTGGCGCCGATGAACGGGATGCCGACCGATCGGGAGGTGTACCTGGACAACACCGCCTACGGCCGAATCGACGGCGGCACCGGCAAACTCAGCACCGGCTTCTTCGTGGGCTGCGCGGTCGATCTCGACGTGACGTTCGACATCAACGGCAACGTCGGGATCAACGTCGGGGCCTCGGCGGGCGTCGACGTCGACCTGTTCGGCGTCACGCCCACTGCCGGGGTGACCATCACCCCGAGCATCGGGGCGGGCATCGGCTTCGATCTGGGCATCACCGCCGGCAAGATCCAGAAGATCGACACCGGGACCAAGGAGCTGTCCGGCCCGGACACCGGCTACATCGTCAACCGTGACTATCGGCTGGCGGTCACCGGGTGCGGCGGCCAGCTGACCATCAAACCGTTCGTCATCATCGAGGCCACCTCTACGGCTACCGATGCCGCCGACTGGGTCATCGGCGATCCGATCATTCTGTGAGACGGGTAAATTGGCGGGGTGCGTGGGGGAACGAATCGAACAGCGGATCGACAGTGGTGACGGGGGAATCGGTCACCGCGGAGCAGATTCGTTCCCCACGAGCGCTTTTCGCCCACCGCTTCACCGAACTGTATGAGGCCGCGGGCAATCCGACGCTGCGCCGGGTCGCCGCCACCGCGGAGACCCGGATGCGCGCCGCCGCGGGCGCCCGTCCCGGCGGCGCGTCCGCGCAGCGCATCAGCGACTGGAAGGCGGGCCGCAACGTCCCGGCGCGCTTCGAGTCCCTGCTCCCGGTCGTGCTCACCCTCGCCGACCTGGCCCGCAAAGCCGGCCACCCGCTCACCCGCGAACTCGCCGAACCCCGGGAATGGCAACGCCTCTGGCAGTCCGCGACCACCTGGAATCCCGAAGCCGACACCGAGGCGGCCTGCCCGTACCCGGGCCTGACCTCGTACCGCAGCGATGACAGCGCCCTGTTCTTCGGCCGCACCCGCGCCACCACCGAACTCACCGACCTGGTCCGCACGACCACCGGCATCATCGCCGTGATCGGGGCCTCGGGCGCGGGCAAGTCCTCACTGCTGGCGGCGGGCCTGATCCCGGCACTACCGGACTGGGAAACAACGACTTTCACCCCGGGCGCGGATCCGTCGGCGGCCCTGCTCGCGGCACTGGGCTCGGCCGGCGTCGCCGCGGCGCGGGCGGCGCTGACGCCGCGCGCGGACGGCGCCCGCCGGCTGCTCATCGTCGACCAGTTCGAGGAGCTGTTCACCACCTGCGCCGATGAGCATGCGCGCGAGGACTTCCTGACCGTGCTGCGCGACTGTGCCACCCGGGCGGACGATCCCGTCGCGGTCGTGGTGGCCCTGCGCGCCGACTTCTACGCCCACTGCCTCAACCACCTGATCCTGCAGGACGCGCTGGAACACCGGAGCTACCTGCTCGGCCCGATGCGCTTGGACGAACTGGCCCAGGCGATTTCGGGCCCCGCCCGCGCGGTCGGCCTGGAACTCGAACCCGGCCTCGAAGAGCTGGTGATCACCGAACTCTGCGGGGCGGGCGACCATCACGGCCGCCGCAGCTACGACCCGGGCGCCCTCCCACTGCTCTCGCACGTCATGGCCGCCACCTGGCAGCACCGCGAGGGCCGCCGCCTCACCGGCACCGGCTACCGCACCGCCGGCGGCGTGGTCGGCTCGGTCACCGAAACCGCCGAACAGGCCTGGAACGAGCTCTCGCCCGCCCAGCAGAACGCGGCCCGCGACATCCTGCTCGGCCTGGTCACCGTCGGCCAGGACGCCCGCGACACCCGCCGCCCCGCCGACCGCACCGACCTCCTGCGCCGCGTCACCGACACCGAAGCCGCCACCGCCGCACTGGAACTCCTGTCCCGCACCCGCCTGATCACCCTCGACGCCGAAGCGGTGACCCTCACCCACGAGATAGTCCTGACCGCCTGGCCCCGCCTCCGCGAATGGATCAACGAGGACCGCGTCGGCTACCTGGTCCGCCAGCGCCTGGAAACCGACGCCGCCGAATGGGCGGCCCAGGACAGGGATCCGTCGCTGCTGTACCGCGGCACGCGCCTCCAGAACGCGGCGGACAACGTAGACCCGCCCCCGGTAGGGCCCCTGGCCCGCGAGTTCCTCACCGCCGCAACGGCGTCCCGCGACCACACCCGCCGCCGCTCCACCCGTTCCAAGGCGATCCTCGCGATACTCGGGGTGGCCCTGCTGGTCCTGGGCTTCGCCGCCTACACCCAAACGCGCCTGGTCGATCAGCAACGTGCGGACAAGAACTTCGCCGACGTTCTGGCGGAGGCCGATCGCATTCGTGAGACGGATTCCTCGGTGGCCGCACAACTCGACCTCATCGCCTGGCGGATGCGCCCCGGCGATCAGCGGGTCCGCTCCCGGCTCCTGCAAACACAGAACACTCCGCTGGTGACCACCATCGCCGCACATGCCGAAGGCATCAGCCGGATGGTGCGGCGCTCGCGGGATGGGGTGCTGGCCACCCTCGGCTACGACGGCAGTCTCCGGCTGTGGGACACCACCGACGCGCAGCACCCACGCTCGCTCGGCGGCCAACTCGACGACATCGGCACCGTGGCATTCAGTCCGGACGGTAGAACCATGGCCACCACCGGCTGGAGCAGATCTCCGCAACTGGCAATCCTGTGGGATGTCACCGTCCCGTCGGCGCCGCAACGGATCGGCGTCCTTCCCGACATCAACGACGTCGGGTTCTCCCGCCTCGAATTCACGCCGGACAGCGGCACCCTGGTGACGATGAGCCGGAGCCACCTCATGCTGTGGGATGTCCGCAACCCGGCAGCACCGGTCGCGGGTCCCGCACGGCGACTCCGCGCGGACGACTCGAACGCGGGCATCGGGGAACTGCGCATCTCACCGAACGGGCAACTGCTGGCCTTGATTTCGATCGATGCGCTGCTGGAATCCCATACGGTGCAGCTGTGGGATCTCGGTGATCCCGCCGGCCCGGTACTGCGGAATTCGGCGCTCGGCGGCCCGATCGCCTCCGCCCGGGGCCTCGACTTCAGCCCCGACGGCACGATTCTCGCCTTCGGCAGCGGCGACGGCTCCATGCGAGAGGTCGGCAGCAATGACTCCGAAGTACATCTGTGGGACGTCAGCGACCCGTCGCGAGCACGCGAATTCAGCACCTTCGACGCCGGCTTCAGCGGCCTCGCCGCACTCGACTTCGCCCCCGAGGGCAGGGTGCTCGCGGTGGGCGGCATGCAGGGCGGCGGCCTGTGGAACCTGGCCGAGCCCGCCTATCCCATCCGGATGCTCGGCGGGCTGCCTGCGCTACCCTCCCTCTGCCGCTTCACCGCGCGATCCATGCCCTGCCCGGGCGGACCGAGCGCGCTCGTCTTCGCCGCCGATGGACGGACGCTGCTGGCGGGGAACAACTCCGGAGAACTACGCGTGTGGTCACTGCCCCCGGCGATCCTGACCGGACAGGCGGGCTGGGTCTCGACCCCGAAGTTCGACAGCACGGGCACCCGCATGGTCACCGCCTCGAGCGACGGCCGAATCGTGGTGTGGGACCTGCGAAATCCACAACTGCCCCGACGTATCGGCGAATACCGTGCCGAGCGGAGTTTTCTTTCCCCGACCATCTCGCCGGACGGCAGTACCCTGATCATCGGGGCGACCGGCCGTGACTACTCCCTGCTCGACATCAGCGACCCGGCGCACATCAAACCGCTGCCCGACTGGCGCACAGCCAATTTCTCGAATGCTTCCACGGTGCTCAGTCCGGACTGGTCGATGCTCGCCGCCATCGATGCCGACAACACCGTCCAGCTCTGGGATGTGTCGAATCGAGCCGCACCGACCCGGATCGGGCAAGGCTGGAAACTCTCCTCGAAGCATCCGAGCATGGGGTTCGGACCGGGCAATCGAACCATGATCGTGCGGGAGACGATCCGCGACGGCGCTCGGGAAGGCGACGTCATCACCCTGTGGGACATCAGCGTCCCCGCCGAGCCCCATCAGGCCGGCGAGCTACTGCGGCAGTTCGGGACCGGCACACCAATTTTCACGTTCACGGGCGACATGAGCACGCTGATCGTGGCCGACAACGAGTCCCTGCAGAGCTGGGACATCCGCGACCCCGCACGCCCGGCCCGACTGGGCGAACCCTTCGTCTCCCACGCTCTCGACCTGCGCTCGCTACTGCTGAGCCCCGACTCCCGCACCCTGATCACCAGCGACAACGATGGCACGGTGCAGATCTGGGACTACAGCGATCCCGCGCACCCCACCCGCTCGGTCACCCTCGCCGAGTCCGCCCACCAGTCCTGGCACATCGCCCTGCACCCCGATACGACGATGGTCGCCGCCGGTGGCGCCGACGGCGCAATCCGCCTGTGGGACTTGAACGAAGAGCACGCCATCGATCGCATCTGCGCGGTCACCGGCTCCATCTGGACCGAAGAGCTCTGGCAGCGGTACCTACCCGCCGATCAGCCCTACCACCCGCCCTGCGACTGACCGGCGGAGTCGCCGATCGCGCCCTGCCCAGCGGTAGAAACCGAGTCTTCGATCGCACCGCGACCTGCTCGACAGCCCGTACTGCGACTGACACGCCCGATCCCTCTTCGGCTCGAATCCGCTCATCCGACCGCTCCCACCCCCATTTCAGGTGCACTTTCAGGGTCATCCCCGATGCGCGCGAGACCCCGGCGCAACCACCATGGATCCCATGACGAGAACGAGCGACTGGTCCGAGCGCGCCGGGCGTACCGGCCTGGGGGACCAGCTTCATGACATGTGGCGGACCCGGCCGGTGCGGCTGCCGCAACAGGGGCACGTCGCGGGCGTCGCCGCCGGATTCGGGGTGCGATACAACATCGACCCGGTCGTGGTGCGGGTCGCGTTCGTGGTGTCGGCGCTGTTCGGCGGGGCCGGGATCGTGCTGTACCTGCTGGCGTGGCTGCTGCTGAGCCAGCAGGGTGACCAGACCTCGGCGGCCGAGTCGCTCTTCGGGAAGGGACAGAGCTCGCAGGGGTCGTCCAAGACCGTCGTGCTGCTGGTGGCGCTGGGCATCGCCGTCACCACCGTCGGACCGGTCGGGGTCGGACTCGGCGGATCGGGGGCGATCAGCTTCGCGCTCATGCTGGCCGGATGGTGGTTGCTGCATCAGCGGCAACCGCAACCGCCGGCCGCACAGTTCGAGTACCCGATGCCGGACGCACTCGGCGGATACCCGAACGCCAATTCCCCGTACTGGACGGGCTATCCGGGCACCAGCGGCCCGTTCGAAACCTACGGTCCGTACACCAAGCTGCCCGACAGCTACGAGCCCGACCCGAATCGCGAACAGTCCCGTGCGAATCCGGCCGCCGCGCAGCAATCAGGCGCGGGCGCGCACCCGGCCGCCGCCTCCTTCGCGCACGGCACCGGTTCGCCATCCGAGGCCGGGTCCGAGCTACCCACCGAAGTCCTGCGCAAGAGCGACACTTCCGCGACACCGGACACGACAACCGACCACGACACAGCCGTCCTCGCCGTGAACCCGGCTACCGCACAGGATCTTCCGGCGGCCGATGCCGATCCCGACATCACCGCCGAGACCGTGGTGCTACGCAAGCCCGGCACCGACGAGCCGAAACAGTCTGCGAAGCAGGCTGATTCACCGCACCGGGATCCGAGCGACGACCCGTCCGCCGGTGGCGACAGCGAGAACCCTTCCGGCGACGGAAGCGCGCC
The DNA here is from genome assembly GCF_042799795.1 of Nocardia sp. NPDC057668. NCBI lineage: Bacteria > Bacillati > Actinomycetota > Actinomycetes > Mycobacteriales > Nocardiaceae > Nocardia > Nocardia sp. NPDC057668. The sequence goes on from NZ_JBHVIC010000005.1 coordinate 232,669, forward strand.
CGGCGCCGACGCACCGGCCGGCGACCGCACCGGCACGTCCGCCGACACCGGCGCCCCGCTCCCCGTCCTCCGCAAAACCCCGGCCCTGCATCCCATCCCGTCCGCGACCGAGCGTCCCTACGCCCCGGTCGGCCCGGCCCCCATCTCCCCCGACTTCGGCCCGACCCCGCCCGGCTGGGACCCCCTCGGCGTCGCCCCGCTGGCCTGGGACCTCCCCGAACCCGGCCCCGCACAGCGACATCCGGTCCAGGCCCCACCGCGCGCCCCGCGCTCCCGGCTCACCCCGGTGATCATCGGGCTCAGCCTGCTCGCCGCCGCCGCGGCGGGGTCGGCGGCCGCCGCGGGCGTGGACTGGATGACCCCGGGCCGCATCGGCGCCGCCGCGCTGGCGGTGCTGTCGCTCGGCCTGATCGTCGGCGCGTTCCTGCGCCGCGGCTTCGGCCTCATGGTGCTGCTCGCCCCGCTGGCCGGATTCGTCATCCTGGCCTCGCTCATCGGCCCGATCCAGTTCGATCAGGGCGCCATGGGCGACCGCAGCTGGGCCGCCACCGGCGCCGCCGATCTCCAGCCGGAGTATCACGTCTCCATGGGCTCGGCCACCCTCGACCTGACCAACCTGGCCCTGACCGAGGACCGCGCCACCACCGTCTCGGTGCGCATGGGCGACGCCCGCGTGCTGATCCCCGAGAACCTGCGTGTCCACACCACGTGCAACGTGCGCATGGGTGACACCGACGGCTGCGTGGGCGGCATCACCGGCCCGGCGACCGGACCGACATTGAACCTGACCATCGACGTACAGATGGGATCCGCGGAGGTGAAGCGTGGCTGAGAACAAGAACCGACGCCCATCGTTCTCACTGCTGGTGGCCGGAGTCCTCGGCCTGGCGGTCAGCATCTGGGCCTTCATCGGCCCGCACTCGTGGCCCATCTCGGGCGGGCTGTCCCTGGGCTGGATCGTGGTGATCGTCGCCATCGTGGTCGGCGTGGTCCTGGTGCTCTCGCCCAGAAAGCGCGACGACTCCCCCGCCCCGCCGAAGACCTAGCGAGCGACACGACCCGGGCGAGACAGCTTCTCCCCCACCGCGAAAGGGCCCGCGATCTTCGGATCGCGGGCCCTTTCGCACGTGTCAGGAAACCCCTGTCACTCCCATTCGATGGTGCCCGGCGGCTTGCTCGTCACGTCGAGCACCACCCGGTTCACGTCCGGCACCTCGTTGGTGATGCGGGTCGAGATGCGCTCGAGCGCCTCGTACGGCAGGCGGGTCCAGTCCGCGGTCATGGCGTCCTCGGACGACACCGGGCGCAGCACGATCGGGTGACCGTAGGTCCGCCCGTCGCCCTGCACGCCGACGCTGCGCACGTCGGCCAGCAGCACCACCGGGCACTGCCAGATCTGCTTGTCCAGACCGGCCGCGGTGAGCTCCTCGCGCGCGATGGCGTCGGCCTGGCGCAGCAGCTCCAGGCGCTCGAAGGTCACCTCGCCGATGATGCGAATCGCCAGACCCGGACCCGGGAAGGGCTGGCGGGCAACGATTTCCTCGGGCAGGCCCAGCTCGCGGCCGACCGCGCGCACCTCGTCCTTGAACAGCAGGCGCAGCGGCTCGACGAGCGAGAACTCCAGATCGTCCGGCAGCCCGCCGACGTTGTGATGGCTCTTGATGTTCGCGGTGCCGGTGCCGCCGCCGGACTCGACCACGTCCGGGTACAGAGTGCCCTGCACCAGGTACTCGACCTTGGTCTCGCCCTGCTCGCCGACGACCTCGCCGACCGCGTCCTCGAACGACCGGATGAACTCCCGGCCGATGATCTTGCGCTTCTCCTCGGGGTCGGTGACACCCTTCAGTTCGCTCTGGAACTTCTCCACCGCGTCCACGGTCACCAGGCGGGCGCCGGTCGCGGCGACGAAGTCGCGCTGCACCTGCTCCCGCTCACCCGCGCGCAGCAGACCGTGATCGACGAACACGCAGGTCAGCCGATCACCGATCGCGCGCTGCACCAGCGCGGCCGCCACCGCGGAATCCACGCCGCCGGACAGCCCGCAGATGGCATGCCCGTCGCCGACCTGCTCGCGCACCTGCTCGATCAGCGCCTCGGCGATATTGGACGCCGTCCACGCCGCCGGAATCCCCGCGATCTCGTGCAGGAAGCGGCTCAGCACCTGCTGCCCGTGCGGCGAGTGCAGCACCTCGGGGTGGTACTGCACACCCGCGAGCCTGCGCTCCAGATTCTCGAACGCCGCGACCGGCGCGCCCGCGGAGGTACCGGTGACCTCGAACCCGGCCGGGGCGTCGGTGACCGCGTCACCGTGGCTCATCCACACCGGCTGCCGCGCGGGCAGACCGCCGTGCAGCACACCGCCGTCGATGCTCAGCTCGGTGCGGCCGTATTCGCGAGTGCCGGTGTGCGCCACGGTTCCGCCCAGCGCCTGCGCCATGGCCTGGAAGCCGTAGCAGATGCCGAACACCGGAACATCGAGGTCGAACAGCCGCGCGTCGAGCTGCGGGGCGCCCTCGGCGTACACGCTCGACGGGCCGCCGGACAGAATCACCGCCAGCGGATTGCGCTCCGCGATCTCCTCGACGGTGGCCGTATGCGGTACCACCTCGGAGTAGACGCTGGCCTCGCGCACCCGGCGCGCGATCAGTTGCGCGTACTGCGCGCCGAAGTCGACAACAAGGACTGGTCGCTGCGTTTCTGCCACCTGGGCAGTCTACGGAGCGACATACGCCACTCCCCCGCCACCCCGAATACTCAGCGCCCGGCCGAGAGCCGTCAACAGTCGCGCACGCGTGGTGCGGTCGTGCGCGAACACAATTCTGGGGGTACCCGGGGAGTTACCCCGATCCTCGCGAAATCAGTTGTCGCGTTCCGTTTGATTCGCCGCCGCTTCCGTACGCGATCTGTGTCACTGTCGAGCGACGGAACCCGATGTCGCGTTCGCGTCAATCGTCTGTGTCCTACGTGGCACACCCGATTTGGCGGATGCTGCCGTGCGAGAAAGCATCGCCACTTGTCGGCGGTGCTGGCTATCCTCTACCTCGTGCCATTCGCCCGTGCGATCGATGCCGAGATCCACTACGAGGACAGCGGGGGCGGGGGTCCGGTACTGCTGCTGGGGCACGAATTCCTCATGGACCGAACGATGTTCGCGTCGCAGATCGCGGCGCTGACACCGGAATTCCGGCTCGTGTCCTGGGATGCCCGCGGGCACGGCCGAACTCGGGACGAGGGCCTGCCCTTCACCTACTGGACCTGCGCCCGCGACGCGCTCACCGTACTGGATCACCTCGGCGTGGAAAGAGCCGTGGTGGGCGGCATTTCCCAGGGCGGCATCATCGCGCTGCGCACCGCGCTGCTGGCCCCCGAACGCGTGACGGCCCTGGTGCTGCTGACCACCGAGGCGCACGAACCGCTGCCCGCCGAACTCTCGAATGCCCGTAGGTTCCTGGACAAATGGTACGAGGACGGTCCGCGCCCGGCCCTGGCCGAACACCTCGCCCGCTGGCTGATCGGCGACGACGACTGGTACCGCGCCGTCTGGGTGAAACGCTGGCTCACCCGCGACCCCAATGCCACCGAGGTCGCCGCCGGCGCGATGCTCGGCCGCGACGCCGTCCTGGACCGACTAGCCGAGATCGCCTGTCCCACACTGATCGTGCATCCGACACACAGCGGCGTCCCGCTCGCGCACGCCCGCGAACTCGCCGCTCGGCTGCCCGACGCGCGCTACCTCGAAATCGAGGGCGCGCGCCAGACCGTCAACATGACCCACCCGGTCGCGGTCAACAACGCCATCCGCCAATTCCTGCGCGAGCCAGCGGTTTCCCGCGTCACCAGCCGCCCCAGAACGGGCGAGATTCCCCTGCGCCGCGAACCCTGAACGATGTCCCGGGCTTCCGCGCGCGGTCCCGGGCACCGTAAACCGCCGGGCACGCTCGGGTGCCCCGGCAAGTCAGGGCGTGCTACCCGAAGGTTGCCGCCCCACGAAATCCGTTGTCGTCATTGACGACAACGCCCCCGCTCCGCGGATCCGGAACGGGGGCGATGCGAGCGCGAGAACCTACGCGCGGATGTTCAGGCCGACCTTCTGGAATTCCTTGAGATCGCTGTACCCGGTCTTGGCCATCGCACGGCGCAGGCCGCCAACGAGATTCAGCGAACCGTACGGATCGTTGGAGGGCCCGTTGAGCACCTGCTCCAGCGGCACCTGCTCCTCGTCGATGGCATACGGCAGCACCGCACCGCGCGGCACCGACGGATGCGCGGCCGCCGACGGCCAGTACAGGCCCCTGCCCGGGGTCTCCTTCGCGACCGACAGCGGCATGCCCAGCATGACCGCGTCCGCGCCGCACGCGATGGCCTTGGCGATATGCCCGGAGGTCAGCGTCTCGCCGTCGGCGATCACGTGCACGTACCGGCCACCGGTCTCGTCCAGGTAATCCCGGCGCGCGGCGGCGGCGTCGGCGATGGCGGTCGCCATCGGAACCCGAATGCCCAGCACCTCGTTGGTCGTCGTCGCGCCCTGCTGCGAGCCGTAGCCCACGATGACGCCGGCCGCGCCGGTGCGCATCAGGTGCAGCGCGGTGCGGTGATCGCTCACGCCGCCCGCCACCACCGGCACGTCCAGTTCGGAGATGAAGGTCTTGAGGTTCAGCGGCTCGCCGTCACCGACGTGCTCGGCCGAGATGATGGTGCCGTGCACGACCAGCAGGTCGAGCCCGGCCTTCACCAGACCCGGGGTCAGCGCCCGCGCGTTCTGCGGGCTGACCCGCACCGCGACCGTGACACCGGCCGCGCGCACCTCGGCCACCGCGGTGGCGAGCAGCTCGGGCTGCATCGGCGCGGCGTGCAGCTCCTGCAGCAGCGCGATGGCGGCCTCGACGCCCTCCTTCTCCGCGACGTCGGACAGCTGCTGGATCTTCGCCTCGACATCGGAGTGGCGCGCCCACAGGCCCTCGCCGTTGATGACGCCCAGCCCGCCGGCCTTACCCAGCTCGATCGCGAACTTCGGCGACACCAGCGCATCGGTGGGATGTGCCAGGAACGGGATCTCGAAGCGATAGGCATCGAGCTGCCACGCCACCGAGACCTGCTTGGACGAGCGGGTCCGGCGCGAGGGCACGATATCCACATCATCCAGCTCGTAAGTGCGACGGGCAGTTCGCCCCATGCCGATCTCAACGAGGTCGCGCACGCCTGTATGTCCTTTCTGTGGTGATTGCCTGCGCCGAAGGGCGGTGCTCGCGACTCGATGGTCGCGACGTACCCGCCCTCGGCTCGATCACTTCACGGTCCAGAACAAAGACGGGCGGACCTTCGAGGTGGGGCAATCGGTTTCGGGTTGTGAAGTTGTCCGGTGACCGGCGCCCGCAGCGCGCGGCCCGCCCGGTCCGGAGACCGAACGGGCCGCGCGACAACGGATGCGCCGTATCTCAGCCGCGAGTGGTGTAGTTCGGGGCCTCGACGGTCATCGTGATGTCGTGCGGGTGCGACTCCTTCAGACCCGCCGCCGTGATCTGCACGAACTGCGCGGACTGCAGACCCTCGATATTCTGCGCGCCGGTGTAGCCCATGGCAGCGCGCACGCCGCCGACCAGCTGATGGATCACCTGATCCAGCGGACCGCGGAACGGCACCCGGCCCTCGATGCCCTCGGGCACCAGCTTCTTCTCCGAGAGCACGTCGTCCTGGAAGTAGCGGTCCTTGGAGTAGGACTTGGCCTCGCCGCGCGACTGCATCGCGCCCAGCGAACCCATGCCGCGGTAGCTCTTGAACTGCTTGCCGCCCACCAGGATCAGCTCACCCGGCGATTCGGCGGTGCCCGCGAGCAGCGAGCCCAGCATCACGGTCGACGCGCCCGCGGCGATCGCCTTGGCGATGTCGCCGGAGTACTGCACGCCGCCGTCGGCGATGACCGGAACGCCCAGCGGCGCGCACGCCGCGTTGGCCTCGAGAATCGCGGTGATCTGCGGCGCGCCGACACCGGCGACCACGCGGGTGGTGCAGATGGAGCCGGGACCGACGCCCACCTTCACCGCGTCCACGCCCGCCTCGACCAGCGCCAGGGCGCCCGCGCGGGTGGCGACGTTGCCGCCGATGATCTGCACGCGATCGCCGACCTCGGCCTTGACCTTGGAGACCATCTGCAGCACGCCGGCCTGGTGACCGTGCGCGGTGTCCACCACGAGCACGTCGACGCCGACGTCGGCCAGGGTCATGGCACGCGACCAGGCGTCCTCGCCGACACCGACCGCCGCGCCGACCAGCAGGCGGCCGTCGCGGTCCTTGGTGGCGTTCGGGTACTGCTCGGTCTTGACGAAGTCCTTGACCGTGATCAGACCGCGCAGCTTGCCGTTGCCGTCGACGATCGGCAGCTTCTCGATCTTGTGCCGGCGCAGCAGCCCCAGCGCGGCCGGCGCGGTGACGCCCTCCTGCGCGGTGATGAGCGGCGCCTTGGTCATGATGTCGGCGACCCGGCTGTTCTGATCGACCTCGAAACGCATATCGCGATTGGTGATAATGCCCACCAATTGACCCGCGTCGTCCACCACCGGCAAACCCGAGATGCGGTAGCGCGCGCACATGGCGTCGACCTCGGCGAGGGTGTCGGTCGGGCGACAGGTCACCGGATCGGTCACCATGCCCGCCTCGGACCGCTTCACCGTCTCGGCCTGCGCCGCCTGATCGGCCACCGACAGATTGCGGTGCAACACGCCCATACCGCCGGCACGCGCCATGGCGATGGCCATGCGCGCCTCGGTGACGGTGTCCATGGCCGAACTCACCAGCGGCGTGCGCAGTGTGATCTCACGCGTCAGACGGCTCGAGGTGTCGACCGAGCTGGGAATCAGGTCCGAAGCGGCGGGCAACAGCAATACGTCGTCGAAGGTGAGGCCGAGCATGGCGATCTTGTTCGGATCGTCTCCACCCGTATGGGGGCGGCCGGCGTTTCGTTCGCCCGTTACGGGACTGCTCATCGGATCGACCCCTCCTGGAGCTCGGCACAGTCCCCCTGACCGGTACCGGCGGGCGACTGGATGAATGACAAAGCCGGCGTTTGCTACCCGGCCTTTGGTCAACCATGGTATCCGCCCGCCGATTCCCTCCGGCAGCCACGCCCGGCCACTGCGAAGTCCGCGAATGCGACACAATGGCGAATGCGGCGTGCGGGTGTGCGTTGTACCACCCGCAAAGTGAGGGCAAATACTCAACAGCGCTGGCGCAGACCCCCTCTTTCTGCGTACCGTGGGACTGTGCGTGACCATCTACCACCTGGCTTGCCGCCGGATCCATTCGCCGGAGACCCCTCCGACCCGTCGGCCGCGCTCGATGCCATCGAGCCGGGGGAACCGCTGGATCCTCACGAGCGCCTAGCGGTCGAAGAGGACCTCGCCGACCTCGCGGTATATGAGGCACTACTGGCCCACCGCGGCATCCGCGGTTTGGTTGTCAGTTGCGAGGACTGCCGACAGGACCACTACCACGACTGGGACATGTTGCGCGCCAACCTCCTCCAGCTATTGGTGGACGGCACGGTGCGCCCGCACGAACCCGCCTACGATCCCACTCCCGAGGCGTACGTCACCTGGGACTACTGCCGCGGCTATGCCGATGCCTCGATGAACGAGGCACTGCACGGCGACGGCTTCGACGGGTTCGACGTCTAGAACACCGAAGCGGGCCCGCGATCATCGATCGCGGGCCCGCTTCGCTGTGCCCGCTCTCACCGCGGGCCGGAAAAGGACATGAAAAAAGCCGACCGTAGGCCGGCTCTCTCATGATCTCGTCACACGTTGCGGCCGATCATGTCACCGCGCACCCGCACCCGGCACCGACGGCACATTCGGCAGGCCACCACCGGCACTCGGCAGCGTGTTCTGCGGCGGCACCACCGGCGCCGGCGCGGGCTGCTCGACCGAGGGCGCCGTCACCGGCCCGCCGGGCGGCACGGTGCCGCCCGGTTCGGGCAGCGACGCCGGAGCTGTGGTCCCGCCGGTGCCCGGAACCGTGGACGGCGGAGGCGAATCCACCGACGGCTGCGTGGGCACCGTGCTCGGACCGGGGGTCTCGGGCAACGGGGTGACCGGGCCACCCGTGGGCGGCACGGTACCCGGCAAGGTATCGATGCCGCGCGGGTCGACCGTCGTGGGATCCTCGCCACCACCGGAGGTGTTCGGCGCGGTGGTGCCGAGCACCGAGGCGTCCGGGGTCGTGCTGATCGCCGGATTACCGGTCGGCTTGACCGCGGAGGTGGTCGGCACCGGCACGAGGGAGCTGGCGATCGTCGGCGCGATATCGTGCAGCTGGGTGTACAGCTGCTGCCAGCGATCGAGCAGATCGTCCTTCTTACCGGAGTCGTTGACCTGACCCGCGTTCGCCGACGCCCGCTCCATGACGGCCTTGGCTTCCTCGGGGCGATTCTGGCTGATGAGCAACTGCGCCTCGGCCAGATCACTGTCCGCACGAGCCACCACGGTGGTCTGGGCCTGCTCGCTGAACACGACCTCCTTGACCCGCCACAGCGGATCACCGGGTTCGGCACTGTACGAGAAGGCGGTCAGACCGCCGAACACCAGCGCCAGCGCGGCCGCGGCGCCGAACAGGGGGCGCACGAGCCGTAGTCGGCCGCGTCCCGCCTGAGCGCCGATCCGCGCGTCTCGCGCACCGATCTCCTGATTAACCGCCGCGACAATGGTGTCGAGATCCGGACCGGCCGGCATCGGCTCCTCGAGGATCTCGGCGCGCCAGTTCGCGAGCAACGCCGCGAGCTGGTACTCGTCCGAGGTCCCCGTTTGCACGGGACCGTCGCCGGAGATGGCATCGATCAGCGCATCATCGCGGCGAACCGCCGCGATATCCACCGGACCGGAATCACCGGACGCCTCGGCGTAGGGACCGCTGTTCTGCGATCCAAGCCGCTTGCCGTCGCCCCGACCGCGCTCGCCATCCCTAGCCATACATTTCACCTGCCCTCGCCACTTGAGTCTTGAGTTTCGCGAGTGCCCTGTGCTGGGCGACTCGTATAGCACCCGCCGTACTGCCCACGGCGACTGCTGTTTCTTCGGCTGACAAACCCATAACCAGGCGGAGGATCAGGATTTCTCGATGTTTCTCCGGAAGCGTTGCGAGCAGACTGTTCATCTGCCTGCTTGTTTCGGATTCGAGAGCTCGCTGCTCCGGCCCCTGGTCGGTGGATATGACATCCGGTACTTCGGCCATGGCGTCCGCCTTGTTACGGGCGGCGTTGCGATGAGCGTCAGCGACTTTGTGGGAAGCGATGCCATAGACGAAAGCCATGAACGGTCTGCCCTGATCCTGATAACGCGGCAGGGCTGTCATGACGGCCAGACAAACCTCCTGCGCGACGTCGTCCGCGGAGAGTTGACCTCGTTCGGCCGACCCGATGCGCGCACGGCAATACCGCACCACGAGGGGGCGGATGCTCTCCAGTACCTGGGCTAGAGCGGACCGGTCGCCCTGCGCTGCGGCAGCGACGACTGCTGGGTCCAACTCCTCACCCGCGTTGTTCATCGTCAGAGCTGTTCCTGGCGTTACGAGTGGCACCGTGGATGGCGCAGCGGTGCTTCCGCGGAGGGGCGGAACGGTCCAACAATAGCGGCTACCGCATCCGCACCAGCTGTTACGGGGTCAGTCTCCGGGGCTTCTCAGGGTGGTCCCGGAGCAAGTTCAGGGGCGATCGAGAAGGTCGGCGGCCGAACGCAATCGCCCTCCGCGAGCAGCCAGCAAACGCGCGCACTCGTCGGCCTCGGCGGCCGCGCCCGCGGCCGGGTCCACCCCCGAGCGCAACATGGCGCAGGCCCACCGCAGCGGCAGCAGCTCGAATTCGCGCGCCGCCGTGGACACTTCGGCCGCCAGCAGCCGGGACCGCTCGAGGTCGCCGGCCGCGGCCGAGGCGGCGGCCACCAGTAGCCGGGATTTGACTCGATGCCGCACCGACGGCGAGTTCACGGCCAGTGCCAGAGCCACTTCGGCATGCGCGCGGGCCGGTTCGCCGGACCGGTCCGCGGGACCGGCCGGGCCCGGAACGAAACCGCTCGGTCCGGGCGTGGCGATCAATCCGGAGCCGGGGGCGCACAGCGCCGTCTCGGCAGCCACCCAGTGCAGCCGGATGCGCTGCCGCCACAGCGGATCGGGATCCGCGGGCGCGGCGCCGAGGTAGTGATGGCAACGGTTCAGCAGCCGGGCCGCGAGCCCGGGCCGTGCGGTGCCGAGCGCATCGGCGGCCAAACCCGTCAACGCGTCGCAAACCGCTTGCGCGCGGGCCGGATCCGACTCCGCAGCTATCGCGACACTCCCGGCAAAGGGGGCGGACGGCAGCACGAGGGCCGCGGCCCGGCCGTCCGCGACGGCGGCGCGGGCATGCCAGCCGAGCTGGCGCAGCAGGGAGCCCCGGGTGCTGTGCACGAGTGAGAGCAACACCGGATCGACGGTGCCGAGCGCGGCGCGCCGCAGCTCGGTCCGGGCCGCGGCGTAATGCCCGACCCCGCCGAGTGCGACCGCGCGCAGCCAACTTTCGGTGGCGTCGCCCGGAGACGGCAATCCGGCAGCAGCGCGACCGGGATCGGCGCCGAACGCGACGGCGGCCGGGAGCGAGTTCATTTCGAGCACAGGCACCGCCGCACTGTAACCAGTGCTATCGGCCGAGCATGCCCCGACATAGCACAGAACCTCAGCTACCTCGCAGCATTCGAAAGCGGCATTGTGTTTCCACTCCGTAAAACTGCGCTCGCTATCGCCTAGCACGCGCACAAGAAATTCGTGCGCCGTTTCGCGCTATTAACCTGACGGCCTCGAGGTGGCCATCTCTACCGCACTCACGGCCGGCGGGGCAATGGCTGAGATCACGGTGATCGCCACTCACGCATAGCCGACATTGATCCCATTCGAGCGCGAAAACCAGTCTCCACCAGCAGTTTCAACAAGTCGGATGGGCTATCAGAGAGCCAGCACCCTCCTGGCCAACCGATCAGTATCACCACAGTCGGCCCTACTTGTAAATAGCAATGGTGTTAATTCTCTAATGCGCAGGTATTTGGATCAGCGTGGAACTGTCTATTGACTGGAATTCATTGTCCGACCTAACGTACGACATCGCCGCCGTCGGCGCCGTGTGAAATTGCGGCACCGGCGGAGCGTGATCGCCGGGACCCGGCGATGCGGCTCACCGTTTGCCACCAGCACTGCTCGACAATGCCGACGAGCTCGCACCAAGAGGAGTTCACCATGCCGATGCCGACCCACCTCCCTGGTCCGAACGCCGATGTCTGGGATTGGCAGATGCGCGGGTCCTGCCGCGGACAGGACTCTTCGGTGTTCTTCCACCCGGATGGCGAACGCGGCCGAGCCCGGGCTCAGCGCGAGATGCGCGCCAAGGAAGTCTGCCGCGCCTGCCCCGTCCTGCTGCAGTGCCGTTCGCACGCCCTGAAGGTCAGCGAGCCCTATGGAATCTGGGGCGGGATGTCCGAAACCGAGCGCGAGATGCACGCGCGCCGCAACCGCCGCCGGGCGGTCGCCTGACACTCCGGGAGAATCGCCCGGGAGCACGCGTGTGACTCCTGAGCATCAGCGATACGAGCGGGGCGAGTGGCCACGTTGCCGCTGACCACAGCAGGTGTGAGTTCAGAAACCTTCCCATCCGCGCGGCACGGCGCGCCGAATGTCTAGCAAACAACCGGCCACTGCGGAGCGCAAAACCGGTTGCAGACGGCAGAGCCCCGGCGATTCGCCGGAGCTCCGGCGTGTCACGGCGTGTCTTCATTTCACACCGGTTTGGACAAGTCGGTACAAAACGGAAAACCGCTGTACGACAATCGTTTTGCCGATACCCCCACGCGGAAGGAGGTCATAGCGGCACGCTACCCTCGTGGCCGATGACACAGAACGGAGCGTTGTGACAGCGCGGCCGCCGGCCGCAGAGGGCGACTCGTTCCAGAGTTCGGGGAACGAGAAGGTGGAGACACCGACGGACTCTGCGATGACGGCGCGCGCAGCCGAAAGCCTCGAACTAGCCGCGCTTCTCCAGCGCTGTGGGCAGTCCGACGAGCCGGCATTCGCCGAGCTCTACGACCGCACCAGCGCGCGAGTCTTCGGGCTGGTTCTCCGGGTGCTACACGATCCGGGCTATGCGGAGGAGACCACCCAGGAGGTCTACCTCCAGATATGGCGCACCGCAGCCAATTTCGATCCGGCCAAGGGGTCCGCTGTCACCTGGCTCATGACCCTCGCCCACCGGCGCGCGGTCGATCGGGTACGTGCCGAACAAGCCCACGCGTTGCGCGAAGTCGCCTATGGCACCAGCACTCTCGGGCACGAATTCGATGAAGTGACCGAAGAGGTCGGCCGGCGGCTCGAACAGCAGGCGGTGCTGCAGGGTCTGGCGACCCTGACCGAGACGCAGCGCGAGGCCATCTCGCTCGCCTACTTCGGCGGGCGCACATATGCGGAGGTAGCGGCGTACCTCGGCGTAGGGTTACCTACCGTTAAGTCCCGTATACGGGACGGACTGACACGACTCAAGAAAAGTTTGGGAGTGACGTGAGATGAACGAAAGCCAGATCGATCTCGCGCACACTGTCGCGCTGGGATCGATCGGCGACGAAGATCAGCGCGCGGTGCGGGAACTATTGGATACCGACGATCCGGTACTGCGCGCGAGCTTCACCCAGGAAGTGCAGCACACCCGAGACGCCCTCGCCGCATACGCGAGCGCGGTGGCCACACCACCGCCGCCCGCCCTGCGCGATCGCGTGCTCGCCGCAGTAGCAGCAGACCAGGCGCCGGCGACAGAGTTCCACCACGACCGCTCCACGCTCCATTCCGGAAACGGGCGCAGCCCAGCCGTTCACGACTGAGCCGCTTTCGCGTATCCGCCGTTCAGGGCATCCGCCCAGTCCCTTCTGTGCGATCGGGCTCCGGCCCCGCGGGAATCCCGTTCGCGGGACGCGGGGTGCCGCTCCACACACGGGGATCGCTCGCGCGCACAACGGTTTCCGGGCACCGACGCTCCCCCTCGGCGTCAAGTGGCCCTGACCGAAATCCGCGACGGCCCGAACCCCGGGCCGGGTACGGCTGAGACACAACCACTCCGGCGGCAGGCCGTACCGCGGCCCAGCGGAGCCGGACGCGCCGCATTCCGGACAGCTCGACCGTGAACCCCGCCCGGCAACTCCCGAACACGACGAAGCCCCCGGACAGATCTCCTGTCCGGGGGCTTCGACGTTCAGCGACTCACGAGCGCCGAGCGGTCCTCACACTCAGTGCGAGTGGCCGTGGTGCGCGTCGGCCGGCTCCTCGGCCGGCTTCTCCACGATGGCGCTCTCGGTGGTGAGCACCATGCGCGCCACCGAGATGGCGTTCTCGACCGCGGAACGGGTCACCTTGACCGGGTCGATGACGCCGTCGGCGACCAGGTCGCCGTAGGCCAGGGTGGCGGCGTTGAAGCCGTCCTTGCCCTCGGTGACCTTGGCGACCACGACCGCGCCGTCCACGCCCGCGTTGGTGGCGATCCAGTACAGCGGGGCCAGCAGCGCCTGCCGCACGACCTCGACGCCGACCGCCTCGTCGCCCGAGAGCGAATCCTTCAGCGCGCCCAGGGTCGCGGCGGCCTGCACCAGGGCGGTGCCGCCGCCGGGGACGATGCCCTCGGCGACCGCGGCCTTGGCCGAGGCGACCGCGTCCTCGACGCGGTACTTGCGCTCCTTGAGCTCGGTCTCGGTGGCCGCGCCGACCTTGATGACCGCGACGCCGCCGGCCAGCTTGGCGAGGCGCTCTTCCAGCTTCTCGCGGTCCCAGTCGGAGTCGGTGTTCTCGATCTCCTTGCGCAGCTGGGAAACCCGCGCGTTGATCTCGTCCTGGGTGCCGGCGCCCTCGACGATGGTGGTCTCGTCCTTGGTGACCACCACGCGACGGGCCTTGCCCAGCACGTCCAGGCCGGCCTCGCGCAGCGTGATGCCCAGGTCCGGGTTGATCACGGTGCCGCCGGTGACGATGGCCAGGTCGTCCAGGAACGCCTTGCGGCGGTCGCCGAAGAACGGGGCCTTGACGGCAACGGCCTTGAGGGTCTTGCGGATCGCGTTGACCACCAGGGTGGACAGCGCCTCGCCCTCGATGTCCTCGGCGATGATGACGACCGGCTTGCCGGACTCCGCGATCTTCTCCAGCAGCGGGAGCAGATCGGGCAGCGAGCTGATCTTCTCGCGGTTCAGCAGGATCCAGGCGTCCTCGAGAACGGCCTGCTGCGTCTCCGGATCGGTGACGAAGTACGGGGACTGGTAGCCCTTGTCGAACTGCACGCCCTCGGTGATGGCCAGCTCGGTCTGGGTCGAGGAGGACTCCTCGATGGTGACCACGCCGTCCTTGCCGACGGTGGTGAGCGCCTTGCCGACCAGCTCGCCGATTTCCTCGTCGCGCGAGGACACGGTGGCGACCTGGGCGATGGCCTTCTCGCCGTCGACCGGGGTCGCGGCGGCCTGCAGGGCGGCGGTGATCGCGTCGGCGGCCTTGTTCATGCCCTTGCCCAGGGTCATGGGGTTGGCGCCCGCGGCGATGTTCTTCAGGCCGCCCTTGATGAGGGCCTGGGCCAGCACGGTGGCGGTGGTGGTGCCGTCGCCGGCGACGTCGTTGGTCTTGGTGGCGACGCTCTTGACCAGCTGCGCGCCCAGGTTCTCGAACGGATCCTCGAGATCGATGTCGCGGGCGATGGTCACGCCGTCATTGGTGACGGTCGGGCCGCCGAAAGCCTTGGCCAGCACCACGTGCCGGCCACGCGGGCCCAGGGTGACCTTCACGGCGTCGGCGAGCTTGTCGACGCCGCGCTCCATCGCGCGACGAGCCTTCTCGTCGAATTCGATCTGCTTTGGCATGTGTACCTGCTCCTGAAAATGAGTTGGGGGGCAAACGCGAACCGCCCCGGGGCCGGAGCTGTTGACAGCGACGACACCGGGGCGGAAACCTCGGGAACCCGCGGGGCGGTGGTGCCCCGTTCACCCGTTGCGGGCGTTTCGAGACGGCGCACCCACCCACCCAATTTGGGGGGACAGGGCCGGCTCTCGGGTCCGGGAGTTCGGTCGTTCCTACTTGGTGACGACGGCCAGCAGGTCGCGCGCCGACAGGATCAGGTACTCGCCGCCGCCGTACTTGATCTCGGTGCCGCCGTACTTGCTGTAGATGACGACGTCGCCTTCCTTGACGTCCAGCGGAATCCGCTTCTCGCCCTCATCGTCCCAGCGGCCGGGACCCACGGCGATGACGGTGCCCTCCTGGGGCTTCTCCTTCGCCGTGTCGGGGATGACCAGGCCGGAGGCGGTCGTCGTCTCGGCCTCGTTGGCCTGGACGAGGATCTTGTCCTCGAGCGGCTTGATGTTCACGCTCGCCACGTTGAGCCCTCCACTTTTCAGGGGTCTTCGCGCCCGGGGCGGTTCCCCGGACTCACGGTTTCGGTCTTAGGTTCCGACCTGCTGCGCACAAGCCCCGTCGTCGCGGGAGCCGGGACCACTGCCCAGTAGTCGGAAACTGGCGTCCGGGAGCACTGACCGGGAGCCAACTAGCACTCTATACACGTGAGTGCCAGCGCTCAAGGCAGGGTTATCCGCAGCTGAGACGGATAACCCCGACTCGCCGGAGCGAACGGCCGGAAAATCTGAGGGCTTCCAAAGAAAAACGAAAATCTGTAACGTTCGGATAACGGATTGTGACACCATTGACGACGGCCGCGTGACAAGGCTGCCGACCCCCGTCCATCTCCGTCACGCCGTCGCCGAACAGTTACACAGTTGCTTCATCCCACAGTTGCTGAACCCCACTGCGCGGGAGTTTCCGCACAGCGCTGAGACGAGAGCCTTACCGCAAGTGATCGCTGGCTGGTCCCGACGCCCCATCGGACAGGGGCCCGGCCGGATCCGTAGCTCGGGATCACCCGCCATCCGCGGGGCGGTTCCAGAGTCCGTTCGAGATGGTCGTCTACACCCGGACCATCCGCTCGAAGGGAGGTGAACATGCGAACATCCCTCGGCATCTCCGCCGGGAGCGAAGTGGTGTGCTCGGCCACGGTCACCACCGCACCCAACGGCGCCCAGAACTTCGACTACCGGGTCGTCACCGCCGATACGGCGCATTCGGACCTCGGCGATCTGGTGGCCTCGTCCATCGAGCTGATGACCACCCAGATCCCGCGCGAGACAGTGCATCCGGTCGGCGCGCACCCCGGTCAGGTCGCGGCACAGCAGGATTCGGAGGCGGGCCCGCCCGGCGACATCGCCGTGGCGTACCGGGACCGGGAACAGGCCCAGATCATCCGCTCAGCTATCGGCCGGCAACGTCGCGAGGTGCGACTGATTCCGGAAAGCACAGCGGCCCTGGCCTTCCTGCGGCACACCGGTTTGCTGGACAGATACGAGACCGTGGCGTTGCTCGACATGGGCGCCTCCGGATCCACGGTCACCGTCGCCGATCACGCCGACGACACCGTGCTGCGCTCCGAGCGCACCGCGACCGTCAGCGGCAACGCGGTCGACGAATTGATCCTGCAGCACCTCATGGATTGCCACCTGGCGCGCCGGGGCACCCGCCCCAATCGCGGCATGCTGCTCAACCGCAGCCGCGCGGCCAAGGAACACCTGTCCATCGCGCCCGCGGTCACCATCGACCACGTGGCCGGGCAGCCGCTCAAGCTCACCCGGGTGGATTTCGACGAGTTGGTCGCCGACCTGCTACGCGAGCTCTCGTCCTTCGCCCGCGGGGTCTTCGCCCGCGCGCCGAAGTTTCCGGAGGCGGTCGCGGTCATCGGCGGCGGGGCGAACACCCCCGCGGTGGTGGCCAATCTCGAACGCCGGCTCGATGTTCCGGTATTCACCGTGCCCGAACCGGAATCGGTCATCGCCAAAGGCGCCGCCCTCACCGCCGATTCGGCCACGCCCACCGCGTTCCCGGTCATCAGCCGCGGCGCCGACGCCCCGATCGGCACCTTCACCAAACTCGCGGGCACGCTGGCCGGCGCCATCGTGGTGGTCGGGCTGATCATCGGCTACGGCGTGAAGGAACTGGTGCCCGAGCCGCAGGGCACGAACTACTCGCCCACCACCACCGGTGTGCAGCAGCCGGTCTCGTCGACCGTGCCCAGCACCGGCGCGGGCGTCGGCCCCGCCATCAGCACCACCACGGGCCAGAGTCGCGAGACCGCCCGCCGCACCACCACGCCGCCGATCACCACCACCGGTCCGGCCGGCACCAGCGGCCCCGGCACCACCGTGACCACGATTCAGCAGCCGCCCCTGCGCCCGGATCCCGGTCTGCCCCAGATCCCGTTCCCCGCCGACCTACCGCGCATCCTCGGCCCCCTGCTGGGCACCACCACGCCCGGCACGACCCCCGACCCGAGCGCCCCCGCCACCACCACCCCGCGCCGCGATTCCGGTTCCGGCGCAGGCGCAAGCACCACCTCGGCCCGTCCGACCGACTGACCGACCCACCCGCGACCCACCCGCAGTCGCCCCCCGGCTTCCGGCCGCGCTCCCGAGCCACCCCTCGAACGCCGCCGACCTCCCCGAACCTCCCGGCGCCCACCGGCCCCGGTCGCAGGCTCGATCCCCCGCCCCGCAAGTTCCCGTTCGGCCGCGCCGTCCCGAGAGCCGCACGAAACCTCTTGCAGCACATCCACTCTGCCGCACCCTGCCTGGCCGCGCCCGCGCTACCGTGACCGCTGGCCACTCGATCCCCTTCACCCCGCACGGCTGCACCCGCCCCCGGCCCCAGCCCGGCTCCCGTCCCCCACACGGTGTTCATATCCAGGCAATACGCCGCCACTCCCCGCCCGTTACCCCACACGCCGCACCCTCGGCGCGCCAAACCATGACTCGCCGACCACAAGTCGCGCTCGAAGACCGCCCGGCGTCGCACCGCACCCCGGCCCGCCGCTACGGGATGACCGTTGATCAGATAACCGGGGCGCCATCACGGGGTCGCTGGGCGGGACAGACCCGGACAAGATGCCGCGCGCGGTGCATCGCAACCTCGACGCGGCGTCCACGCACCGGCCGTCGGCGGCCCACGGTTTCCGGGGCGGGGGAAGTTCCGGCTACGGGGGCGGGGCGGGGATGGCTAGCGTCACCGGCGGGAACGGTCCCGAGGAGTGAGGTGGCGTGATGCGGATCAGGGACGTGGCGGCGGGGGCCGTCGCGGCGGTCGGGTTGGCGCTGTCGGTGTTGTCGACCGCCCCGCCGGTGGAGCCGGCCGGTTCACACGACCACGGGATCGTCTGCGCGGTGCTGTCCGTCGCGCACATCGCCCCGGCCTCCTGCGCGGATCGGGGATGAACGCGCGAAAGGACCTGCGCCGGATTCAGAGCTGGCTGGTCGACACCGGCAGGCCGGGATCCGTGGCCACGGTCAGCGCGGACGGCTTCGCACCGCCCGCGATCACGTGAGCGCCGAGGGTGGCGATCATGACGCCGTTGTCGGTGCAGAGCCGGGGCTTGGGGACGCGCAGGGTGAGACCGGCCGCGGCACACCGTTCCTGAGCCATCGAGCGGATGCGGGAGTTCGCGGTCGCGCCGCCGCCGAGCACGATGGTGTCGACGCCGACGTCCTCGGCCGCGCGCACGGCCTTCATCGTCAGCACATCCGCGACCGCCTCCTGGAAGGACGCGGCGATATCCGGGATCGGCACCTCGCGGCCCTCGCGCTGGGCGGCTTCGACATAGCGCGCCACCGCGGTCTTGAGCCCGGAGAAGGAGAAGTCGTAGCGCGCGTCGCGGGGACCGGTCATGCCGCGCGGGAACGCGATGGCGGCCGGATCGCCTTCGGCGGCAATGGCGTCCAGTACCGGTCCGCCCGGGTAACCGAGTCCGAGCAGGCGCGCCACCTTGTCGAACGCCTCGCCGGCGGCGTCGTCGATGGTGCTGCCGAGTTCGACGATCGGCTGCCCGAGATCGGTCACGTGCAGCAGATGGGTGTGGCCGCCGGACACCAGCAGCGCGACCGCGGGCGGCATCGGCCCGTGTTCGAGGGTGTCGACCGCGACGTGCCCGCCGAGGTGATTGAGCGCGTAGAACGGGATATCCCAGGCCGCCGCATAGGCTTTCGCCGCCGCGACCCCGACCAGCAGCGCACCGGCCAGCCCGGGCCCGATGGTGACGGCCAGCGCGTCCGGTCGTTCGATGTCGGCCGCCGCGAGCGCTCGGCGCATGGCCGGGACGATGGATTCCAGGTGGGCGCGCGAGGCGATCTCCGGAACCACGCCGCCGAAGCGAGCGTGCTGATCGACGCTCGAGGCGACCTCGTCGGCGAGCAGTTCGCACGTGCCGTCCGGCAGGTACCGGACGATGCCGACCCCGGTCTCGTCGCAGGAACTCTCGATACCCATGACGATCATGACGTGACCTCGGTGTCGTGCGGGAGCGTCGCGCCGGTCGTCTCCGACGCGAAAGCCGCGGCGCCCTGCGGGAATCCGGCCAGGGCGGGCCGGCGCATGGTGTACGCGTCCGCGCCGCTGGGCTGGTAGTAGTTCTTGCGCAGGCCGATGATGTGGAAGCCGTGCTTCTCGTACATCGCGATGGCGGGCGCGTTGTCGGTGCGCACTTCGAGGAACACCGGTCCGCCGCGCCGCCCGGCCGCGGCCAGCAGCGCGTTGAGCAGCTGGGTGCCGACGCCGCCGCGGTGCACCCGCGGATCCACGCCGATGGTGTGGATTTCGGCCTCGGGATGTTCTGGGGTGCCGAGCAACGCGATCCCGGCGTAGCCGACCAATCGGTTGTCGGCGTCGCGCGCGGTGATGTAGCGGTTGTGCGGCCCGGCCAGCTCCGACAGGAACGACACCTCGTGCCAGGGATCGTCCTCGGGGAACAGCACGGTTTCGAGCTGCGCGCAGCGCGCGGCATCGCTCGGCCGCATCGGCCCGATGCGGATGGTCATCGGCCCACCTGGGCGTAGCTGCGTTCGACCGCGTCGGGACGGCGCAGGTACAGCGGCACCAGCGGTTCGGGGGTGACGCCGGCGAGCAGATCGGCGGCGGCGCAGCGCACCAGCCCGGCCGGGGACGGCGTCTCGACCGGCAGCACCGGCAGATCGAAATAGTCCACGTGCGAGGCCGAACCGGCGATGACGGTCGCGGTGCCCGGGTCCAGATCGGCGGGCTTGCTCACCTCCGGACCCTCGATCCGGCCGGTGGCGTTGTAGCGCGCCCAGTACACCTCGCGACGCCGGGCGTCGGTGACGACCAGCAGTTCGACGGGTTCGGTGCGGTCGCGCAGATCACTTTCGGTGTCGACGGCGATGGCGTCGAGGCTGCACACCCCGTACACCGGCACGCCCAGCGCGTCGCCGAACGCGGCCGCGGTGGCCATACCCACCCGCAGCCCGGTGAACGGTCCCGGGCCGACCCCGGCGACGACCGCCGCGATATCGGCTCTGGCCCGCCCGGATTCGGCCAGGCAGGCCAGGATCTGCGGGGTCAGCACCTCGTTGTGCGCGCGTGCGTCCACGGTCACCCTGGAGGCGATCGTGGTGATTCGAGGTGCGGAAGCCCCGCCGTCCGCCGGTTCCAGTTCCACCAGTCCCGCCGTAACGGCAGGAGTCGAGGTGTCGACAGCCAATACAAGCATGATTGACCCCACGATACTGGGTTGTCTGCCTCCGCTTCGCTCCGGCGGGTTCACCACTCGCGAATGCGGGTCCGGGTGGGGTGATCAGGGTGGCACCGGGTGGCCGGGGGTCAGTTCGACGACACCCATTCCCAGTCGGCGGTGCGGGTGTCGGAGTCGGGTTCGCGGCGGAGCAGGACGCGGAGGTGGCGGTCGGCCAGGTGCTCGACCACGCCGAGGCCCCACTCGACCACGACCACGGCGTCGTTGAGGTCGGTGTCGAGGTCGAGGGCGTCGAGCTCGTCGAGATCGCCGCCGAGGCGGTAGGCGTCGACGTGGACCAGGGCTATCGAGCCGGGGTCGGCGGCGGCGCGGTGCTGGCGGGCGATGATGAAAGTCGGTGAGCTGACCCGGCCTTGGACGCCGAGGCCGGCGGCTATGCCGCGGGTGAGGGCGGTTTTGCCCGCGCCCAGGGGGCCGTCGAGGATCACGAGGTCACCGGCTTGGAGGTGGGTGGCGAGTTCACGGCCGAGGGCTTCGGTGTCCTCAACGGTGGGGAGTTCGCGGTGGCCGCCGCGCGCGCTCACCGGTCACCGCCGAGGTGCCGGCGGACGACGCGGCCGCGGGGAGCGCACACCACTTCGTAGTGGATGGTGCCGAGGATGTCGGCCCAGTCCTGCGCGTGCGGCTCGCCCGCGGCGCCGCCGAACAGCACCGCGGTGTCGCCCTCGCGGACGCCGGAGGCGTTGTCGCCCAGGTCCACCAGCAGCTGGTCCATGCAGACCCGCCCGACATTGGGCCGCCGTTCGCCGCCGACCCACACCTCGAATTTGCCGCCCAGTGTGCGCGGTACGCCGTCGGCGTACCCGGCGGGGATGAGGGCGACGACGGTCTCGCGCTCGGCGATCCACTCGTGACCGTAGGAGACCCCCTCCCCGGCGGCGACGTGTTTCACCAGGGCGACGCGGGCGCGGAAGGTCATGGCCGGGCGCAGGCCGAAGTCGGAGATCTCCGGAATGGGCGA
This sequence comes from Nocardia sp. NPDC057668, assembly GCF_042799795.1. Lineage (NCBI taxonomy): Bacteria > Bacillati > Actinomycetota > Actinomycetes > Mycobacteriales > Nocardiaceae > Nocardia > Nocardia sp. NPDC057668. The sequence goes on from NZ_JBHVIC010000005.1 coordinate 254,289, forward strand.
GAGCCCGTACACCGCGATGCCCGGGCGGACCATGTCGAAGGCCAGGTCCGGGCGGGTCAGGGTGGCGGCGGAGTTGGCCAGGTGCACCAGTTCCGGTTCCAGGCCGTATTCCTTGGCGGTGGCGATGTAATCGAGGAACCGATCGCGCTGGGTGTCGATGGTGGGGTGGTGCGGCTGATCGGCGTGCGCGAGATGGGAGAACACGGCCCGGAATCGCACCGTGCCGGCTGCCACCAGTTCCTTCAGCAGCTCCAGCACCGACGTGTATTCGGTGGGCGAGACCCCGTTGCGGTTCAGCCCGGTGTCGACCTTGAGCGAGACGATCGCGGTCTTGCCGGCCTCGCGCGCCGCCGTCGCGACCGCCCGCAGGTGGTCCACGGACGGTGTCGCGATCTCGATGTCCGCCTCGACCGCGCTCACGAAATCGGCGTCGGAGTTGTTGAGCCAGCACAGAATCGGCGCGGTGATCCCCGCCGCCCGCAACTGCAGCGCCTCGCCCACGGTGGTCACCCCGAGCTCGCGCGCCCCGGCGGCCAGCGCGGCCCGTGCGACTTCCGCCGCCCCGTGGTTGTATCCGTCCGCCTTCACCACGACCATGACCGCCGCGTCCCCCGCGTGCTCGGCCAGAATTCGCACATTGTGGGCAATGGCGTTCAGATCGACGAGGGTCTCCACCTGCGGATCGGGCTTGTTCACAATCCCGATCCTGCCATCCCGGCCCGCGCGACACCGATCACACCCGCCCGGGCAGGCGGGCCGATCCGGCGCACGGCCGCCGAAATCCGGTGTCGAGGCCGATCGATCAGCCTGAGCCGAGCAGGGTCCTCGCGGTGCTGCCGCCTCCGCGGGCGCGAAAAGCCACGGCCCGGTGCTCGAACACCGTGCGCGACCGGGCGGGACGGTGTCCGAACGCGGACGCATCGATCGGCGCTCGTATCGGGACCGGGCTCAGGCGGCGAGTTCACGCAGGGTGGCGATGGACCGGCGGAGGTGGGCGAGCAGCGGGGAGGCCGAGATCGGCGCGCCCGCGACGGACGTGTCGTGGGCGGCGAGGTTGGCGGCCAGCGCGTGGACGCGCGCACCGGCCGCGGCGGCCCAGGCGGGCTCGCGCCCGGCGGCCAGCAGGGCGGCGATGACGCCGGACAGGATGTCACCGGATCCGGCGGTCGCGGCCCAGGAGCCGCCCGCCTCGTTGACCAGGACCGGCTGCCCGGGCGTGGCGACCAGGGTGGCCCGGCCCTTGAGAAGGACTGTGACCCCCCGGGATTCGGCGAGTTCGCGCACCGCCGACACCCGGTCCGGGCCGGGTTCGGCGCCGGTCAGACGGGCGAACTCACCGGCGTGCGGGGTCAGCACCGTGGGCGCGCTGCGACCGCCGATCAGGGCGGGGTCCGCGGCCAGCAGCGTGAGACCGTCGGCGTCGACCACGACCGGGAGGTCGGTGGCCAGGATCTCGGCGAGTCGCTCGCGGGCGGCGGCGTCGGTGCCCGCGCCGGGGCCGAACACCCAGGACTGAACCCGGCCGGTCGCCGAAACAGCGGGTGCGGCAATGACTTCAGGGAAGTGCGCCAGCACGGATTCGGCCCCGGTGCCCGCGTAGCGAACCATGCCCGAGGTGGCGGCGATCGCGCCGCCGGTGCACAGCACCGCCGCGCCGGGATAGGTGGCGCTGCCCGCGCAGACGCCGGTCACGCCCTGGGTGTACTTGTCGTCCGAGGCGGCGGGGACCGGCCAGTCCGCGCCGATCGACATCGGTTCCAGCGCGGCGAGATTCGGCTCCGGTAGCCGTAAGCCGATGGGCACCAGATCGATTCGCCCGCAGTGCGGGGCGGCCAAGGCGTGCACCGGCTTGTACGCGCCGAACGCGACGGTCACCGCGGCCCGTACCGCCGGACCGTCGATCGCGCCGGTATCCGGGTCCACACCGCTCGGCAGATCGGCGGCGATAATAGGAGCCCGCACGGCGGCAACGAGTTTCGCGGCGTCGGGCCGCAGCGATCCGCGCCCCGAGATGCCGACGATGCCGTCCACCACGAGATCGGGTGCGCCCGGGCCGTCGCTGATCCGGCCGCCGGCCCGGCGCAGCGCGGCCAGCCCCGCCGCGTGCGCCCGCTCCGGGGCCAGCAGAATCGCCTCGACCGCCACCCCGCGCCGCCGCAGGAACGAGCCCGCCCACAGCGCGTCGCCGCCGTTGTCTCCGGAGCCCGCCAGCAGTGTCACCGAACGCCCGGCCACGCCGCCGGTGCGCTCGCGCAGTTCCCGCACCACCACCTCGGCGAGCCCGAAAGCCGCACGGCGCATGGGCATTCCGACGGGCACGCGTTCGAACAGCTCCGCCTCGGCCGCGCGGATCTCCGCGGCGGTGAAATATCCACGCCGGCCCGGTGCGCTCATGGCTCGCCTCCCGCGAGAGCAGGTTTCGCGGGGCGTTCACCCCGCCTGTGCACGACGTCAGCAGACTACGCCCCGCCACCACCCCCGGGCGCGCACGCGCGCCGGGGCGCGAGACCGGCTCGCGTCCCGGTGCCGACCGCGGGCGCCCACCCGTCGGGACGCACGCCTCGATGCCCCCCATCCCGGACGTGCGTGCACTCGCCCGGCAAAACCGCGCGCCCTGGGCACCGTGCATACGGACGTGCATGCCTACTCGCGCCGGTGCGTGAAATCGAGTCGCGCCGCCTCGGGTTCGGCGGTTCGCACCCGCCGAGCCGAGTCCGCACCGTGGGGCCGCCCCTTGGGCGCACCGCTCGGCGGGCCGCCACCGGCGAGGGTTTACGCTGGCCCGCATGTCGATCCGCCGCTACTCGCCCGCGCGTGCCCTGTTCCTCGTGACCGTCGTCGGTGGAGTGGTGGCGCTGGCCGGATGCGGTTCGGACGAGTCGAAGCCGAGCGCCTCGGCGACCCCGGGCGCCGGTGCGACCACCTCGGCGGCGGCGAACTCCGGCCCGCGCCCGGCCGCCACCACGACGGTGACCGTCGAGGACATGGCGTTCTCCCCCGCGAACCTGACCGTCAAGGCCGGCGACACGGTCCTGTGGAAGTTCGCCGACAAGGCCCCGCACGCGGTGCAGGGCATCGGCGACGTGGCCCTCGGGATCAACAGTCCGATCATCCGCACCGGCGAGTGGAGCTACACCTTCACCACCGCCGGCACCTTCCGCTACCTGTGCCCGCTGCATCCGGAGATGAAGGGCACCGTCACCGTCGAGCCCTGAGCCCCGGATGACCCGGTATCTCGCCGGTGACGCCCGGGCGAGCTACTCGACCGTCACCGACTTCGCGAGGTTGCGGGGCTTGTCGACGTCGTAGCCGCGAGCCATCGCCACCTCGGCGGCGAAGATCTGGAGCGGGATCGTTGCCAGCAGCGGCTGGTAAAGGGTTGGGGCCGCGGGGATTTCGATGAGGTGGTCGGCGAAGGGGCGCACGGTGTCGTCGCCTTCCTCGGCGATCACGATGGTGCGGGCGCCGCGCGCCTGGATCTCGCGGATATTGCTCAGCAGTTTGGAGTGCAGGACGGCCCGGCCCTTGGGCGAGGGCATGACCACGATGACGGGCAGTCCCTCCTCGATGAGCGCGATCGGGCCGTGTTTGAGCTCGCCCGCCGCGAAGCCCTCGGCGTGCATGTACGCCAGTTCCTTGAGCTTGAGCGCGCCTTCGAGGGCCACCGGGTAGCCGACGTGCCTGCCCAGGAACAGCACCGTGGGCACGGTGGCGAGTTGCCGGGCGATGGCACGCACCTGTTCGCCCGATTCCAGCACGCGCGACACGAGTTTCGGCATGGCCTCGAGTTCGGCGAACTCGCGCGCGACCTCGTCCGGGTACTTGACGCCGCGCGCCTGGGCCAGGGCGAGCCCGACCAGGTAGTTGGCGGTGATCTGGGCCAGGAACGCCTTGGTGGAGGCGACGCCGATCTCCGGCCCGGTGCGGGTGTAGAGCACGGCGTCGGCCTCGCGGGGGATCTGCGCGCCGTTGGTGTTGCAGATGGCCAGTACGCGCGCCTTCTGCTCCTTGGCGTGCCGCACGGCCTCCAGGGTGTCGGCGGTCTCGCCGGACTGGGAGATGGCGACCACCAGCGTGGAGCGGTCCAGAACCGGGTCGCGGTAACGGAATTCGCTGGCCAGCTCGACTTCCACGGGCAGGCGGGTCCAGTGCTCGATGGCGTATTTGGCGAGCAGGCCCGCGTGATACGAACTGCCGCAGGCGACCACGAAGACCTTGTCGACCTCGCGCAGTTCCTGATCGTGCAGCCGCTGTTCGTCGAGGATGATCTTGCCGTCGGCGAAGTGCCCGATCAGCGTGTCGGCGACGCCGGCGGGCTGCTCCTCGATCTCCTTGAGCATGAAGTACTCGTGGCCGCCCTTCTCGGCGGCGGCCAGATCCCAGTCGATGGTGAAGGGCCGGGTGCGCACGCCCTCGGTCGCGCCGTGGAAGTCGGTGACGGCGTAGGTGTTCGCGGTGATGACCACGGCCTGGTCCTGGCCGAGTTCGACCGCCTCGCGGGTGTGCTCGATGAAGGCGGTGACGTCGGAGGCGATGAACATCTCGCCCTTGCCGACGCCGACGACGAGCGGGGTGGAGCGGCGGGCGGCGACGATGGTGTCCGGATGGTCGGCGTGGGTGAAGACCAGGGTGAACGCGCCTTCGAGGCGGCGGACCACGCCGAGCGCGGAAGCGACGAAATCACCGGCGGTCTCGCCCTTGGCGTAGGCACGGGCGACCAGGTGAACCGCGACCTCGGTATCGGTGTCGCTGCCGAGCTCGACCCCGGCCTCCTCGAGTTCGCGCCGCAGGGGTGCGAAGTTCTCGATAATGCCGTTGTGCACCACCGCGACCCGGCCGGTGTGGTCGCGGTGCGGATGGGCGTTGCGGTCGGTGGGCGCACCGTGGGTGGCCCAGCGGGTGTGACCCATACCGGTCGATCCCGCGAAACGCGCGACACCGGACTCGCCGAGTTCGGCTTCCAGATTGGCGAGTCGGCCCGCTTTTCGCTCGACGGCGAGCCCGCCCGCGCCGTCGGCGATGGCCACTCCGGCGGAGTCGTAGCCGCGATACTCCATGCGGCGCAACGCGTCCACCACCACGGCCAGGGCGTCCCTATACCCCACGTACCCCACGATTCCGCACATGGGTCACCAGCCTACCGAGGTATGTGAGGCTCGCGAATCCGGATGTGCAGCGGACCGGGCGAAACGCCCCAACGAGTCGGCGATCCTATAAGTTCAACCTCGTGTCGGCGTCTGTGAAATCGCTCCTGAGCACTTTGACCGCCCGCGGCAACCACCAGGTGCTGCGGGGAAACCTCGGCATCGCGGGGCAGCCCGGTGTGGTGTACACGCCCGCGAAGGGCCTGAACCTGCCCGCGGTGGCCTTCGGTCACGGGTGGCTGACGGGCGCCTCGAACTACCGTCGCCTGCTGGAGCATCTGGCGTCGTGGGGATTCGTGGCGGCCGCGCCCGATACCGAGCGCGGGCCGATTCCCTCGCACCTGAATCTGGCCGCCGACCTGCTCACCACCCTGGACATCTGCACCGGGGTGCGACTGGGCAACGGCGACATCAGCGTGCACCCCGATCGCCTGGCGCTGGCCGGGCACGGCATGGGCGCGGGCGCCGCGGTGATCGCCGCCGCCCAGCGCGAGGTCGCGGCGGTCGCCGCCCTCTACCCCTCCCCCACCGCGCCCTCCGGTGAGGCCCTGGCCCCCGGCATCGACGCCCCCGCCCTGATCCTGGCGGGCGCCGACGACATCGACGCCGTGAACTCCAACGCCCTCCCCCTGGCCGCCGCCTGGGCCGGCCCCGCCGTCCTGCGCACGGTCGAAAAGGCCACGCACAACGGCATAGTCGAAGGCCGCCGCGCCCTGTCGGCCCTCGGCGCGGGCAAACACGAGCCCAAGACCGAACGCCTGACCCGCGCCCTGCTGACCGGCTACCTGAACTACACCCTCCTCGGCGACAAGAAGTACAAGCCCTTCGCCGACCCCGAGTCCCTGGTCCCCCACACGACAACCGTGGACCCCCACGCCCCCGAAGAGGAAGACCCCACCCCCGAGCCCCAGAAACTCCCCCTCCTCCAACTGGTCCAGGCCCTCCGCAAGTAGCCCAAGGTCCACGGCCGCCCCACTCCGACACCGCCACGCCCCGGTCGGATCTGCCACGCATCTCCGGTCGCTACCCACCCGCTCGACAGGCGCGGAAGCCCGATCCGTTTCGCGTGATCGCCCTGGCACGCCCGCAACTCGGGCCGCCGCGACCGGCGAGATGGCGTATCGGGCTCGAACCGGGTTGCCATGCCATAGAACGGGTTCGGCGAGAATGGGAGGTGGCTGCCGAATCTCTTTCCACCGCGCCGCGACCTAGCCACCCGAGTTCATCCGGGCGGATTCACGAGCCCGGCGAGTTCGGCGCGACGGTTACACGGCCGCAGAGGTAAGAACCGTGATGCCTCCAGGTATATCCGATGGCGAAGGTCATCCGCGGGGAAAGCGAAGCCGACGCGCACGTTTGCTCCTCGGCGGTGTCGAGGATTTCCGTTCCGCGGTCGAGGAATTCGCCGCTAGCAGGCCTTCGCTCGAGGTTCGGCCGGGTTGTTCTATGACGGAACAGGTTCGTAAGGTGCCTCCCCGCTCCTGGTCGCCGGGATTCAGCGGAGCTCAGATACCACCAGGACTGGCAGTCCACTGTCGCGATCGGGCGACAAGGACGTTGCAGGGCGAGGGTATCGACCATGATCCGATCCGCTAGGGCTCGACGGTGTCGGGGATTTCTGTTCCGCCGTCGGGGATCTCGGCGCCGGGTGGGGCGGCGGGCGGGGGTTCGGCCGGGTTGTTCGGGGGCGGAGCGGGTTCGGGGGGTGGCGCGGCGGAGGGAGGGGGGAGGCCGTCCGGGCCGAGGGGCAGCACCTCGAGTTCTGGGGGAGCCGGGCGATCCGGGAGCTGGTTCGGGGCGGGGTCGGGGTGAGCCTCGTTCGGCGGCGGCGCTGCTTCGCAGTCGGGCTTACCGGCGGATGGGGGTGATGGCGCTTCCGGGGATCCATCGCCGGGACACGAGGAGGCGGGGGAACCGGGTCCGCATTCGTTCTGTGCCACACCTGGATCGGGGTGGACGGGTGGCGGAACCTCTTCGCATGCGGCGGATGGCGGTCCGGGATCGTGTTTCCCGGGCGGCGCCGTGTCGTCCTTGGCATCCGTTGGCGGGGCGGGACAGGACGGCGGGATTTCGGCGGGTGCGGGGCCGGGGAACGATGCATCCGGACTCGCCGGAGACCGAGGGGCGGGATCGGCTGCCGCAACCGGGCTTTCGGGTGCGCGTGGCGGATTGGCGCAGGACTCCGGAGGCCGAGGGTCGCCGGGCGATGGATTGTTGTCCGCCGCGGGGGGTTGGGCTTCGGCAGGGGGCGGCTCGGGTGGCTGGTCGAGGCCGCCGGGAGCGGGCGAGTTGTCCGCGGGGGCGCCGGGCGTGGGGGCGGGATCGGCGGGGTCCGACGGAATCGGGTTCGGATCCGATGGCTCCCCGAGGAATTCGCCCGGGGTGGGCAGGAGGTCCGTGAGGGCCGAGAGGGCTTCGGGGAGCACGGTGGTTGCGAGGGTGCCGACGGCCTCGGTGAGGGTGGTGAGGAAGGTCGCGGCGGCTTCGGCGAGTTGGGTCGCGGGCGCGCCCGGCGCTTCGGGGTCGGTGGACGATTCCGGACGTGAGTGGCCCGGTTCGCCGTCGGGTTCACGGTTGGACGGGGCGTTGAGGGTGGACGGCTGGCCTGGGGCGGAGGCGGTTCCCGATGGGGCGCAGTGGAGTCGGGCGGGGTTCGACTGTGCGCACTGTGGTTGAGCGGCGTTCGGCTGGGCCTGTTGCGCGGCATTCGGGTTCGCCGCGTCCGGGCAGGTTGCGGCGGGCGCTGTCATCGGGCCGGGCGGTTGCGGGCAGGCATCGAGGGTGGTGGCCGGCCGGGTCTGCGCGTCGTCGTACTGGGATGCCGGGGCCGATCGGAGGTCGGGGTTCGTTGCCGGTGGCGCGCCTGGTCCGGCTCCGGAATCGGTGAATCCGGAACCCGGAGAGTCGGGACCACCCTGCCGACCTTCGGCGCTCCGCTCGGGACCCGAACGATCATCGGGCAAACCGTACTTCGAGCCGCCCGCCATCGCGTCCGGTGACGTGCCGAGCCGGGCAGGATCGGCTGGTGACTGCTCCGACCAGACGGCGAACGGCTGCGGAAAGGGCAGGTCGAGAACGGCGTCGAGCGCGGATATCACCGTGGCGTAGTGGGATTCGAAGGCTTGGTCCGTTGTGCGGCAGGTTCGGGTGAAGGCTTCCAGTTTCTCTTCCACCTCGGGTTTGAAGGTGGAGGTGAGCCAGGGGTCGGAATCCTCCAAGGCCGCGATCTCGACGAGCGACCTCCCCGCGACGGCGACGCGGGGCTCACCACCCCCGGCAGATTCCAGGAGGGCGAGAGCCGACTCCGCTTTCGTCAGGGCGGCCTGGCGGAGCGGGGCGGGCAGGTCACCGAGGGCCGTCACGGCCGAGCGGGCGACATCGAGATCCTCGCGGGCGCGGCGCAACTGGGCGATCAGGGTGGACTGCGCCTGGTCGCCGGTGCCGCCGCTCCAGAACGCGGGCAACCGCTGGGCCAGGGCCCACTGGGCGGACCACTGGCACTCCGCGTCGGACAGCGCCTGCGCCAACCGGTTTCGGGCGTCGTCGAGTCCGGCGAGATCCGCACCGCGCTGCTCGTCGTAGGCCGCCCGCAGAGCCGACAGCGCGCTGTTCGGCCGGGACGGGAACACCTCCTCGTACAGCGGCAGGAAGTGCTCCCAGTACCGGAGCCCGGGGGCGCCGTGGTCCAGGATCTCGTCGATCGACCTGCCGGCGGCGTCGTAGGTCATGGCTGCGCCGCACCGGCGGAGGCCGCCCGTTCGCGATCCAGCCGCTCGTATTCGGCAGCGGCATGATCGAATACGTCGGCAGTGAGCAACGCCGCGCTGCTCCACCGGTGCAGGAAGGCCGCTATCTGGGTGAACCCGGCGTGGATTGCCGCCGCCTGGGCGGCGTAGTCGCGGCCCGCGTCCGAACTTCCCGCACCGAAACTGTTGTCCGCCACCGCGCGAGATTGCCGGGCGAGCGCGTCCGCGCAACATCGCAGGGTGGTGGCAGCAACCCGCATCTCGGTCAGATCCGCGTGCAGCGCACCGAATCCGGGCATGTTCGATCCACCCATTGATCCCCCTGAATCCCTGGCAAGAATGCGGCAGCCACCCGCCGAGGACGCGCGGATCAGCCTGGGCGGCAGCGTAATTCAGCTATCCGGGCGCGAAACCCCCCGAGCGTCCGGTCACCCGCCGAGGTGACCGGCGTCGGTGCGCACCCATTCGGTGGACCCGTCCGGGTGATGGTGGAACTCCCAGGCCGCGTACGCCCCACCGCTGTCCACGACGGTGACGTGATCCACGTACCCGTCGTGATCCATATCTGTCCAGACGTGCATGGCGCGATCGCTGTTGGTTGTCACGGTGTCCAGCAGCCCGTCGCCATCGATGTCCTGGGTCGGGTGCTGTAGCTCCACGGCGCCGAGCGCGCCCAATTCGGAATGCGAGTCGAGATTCGGCAGATCCAAGCCGGACAGATCACCCGATGTGACCATTTGAGCTCCTCCACTGTGACGTGGATCTCATCCTGTCACCCGCGAGGACTCGCCGCACCGCGTTCATACCAAATGTGGATAACTCCCCGCCTGTGGATGAATCAGCGCTTCGGGATAACCAGCCACAGCACGATGTACAGCACGAATTGCGGTCCGGGCAGCAGACAGGACAGCACGAAGAGCAGCCGGACGATGGCGGGGCTCCAGCCGAAGTACTCGGCGAGGCCGCCGCACACACCGGCGATCCACTTGTCCTGGCTCGAACGGGTGAGACGCTTGCGGGTGGTGATCGGTGTTGTCATACCTCCACTCTCCGGTTTCGGCGGACCCCGCGCATCGGTCCCACACCCGATTCCGACCCTGAACTTCGACGGGGCCGAGGTCAGGGTGAAACCCTGAGCACGGCAGAATCGCGCAGGTGAGCACCACTCTGCATGCGCGCGGCCTGGCCGCCGGACACGGCGAGCGCACCCTGTTCGCCGACCTCGATCTCGTGCTGGCGCCCGGGGATGTGATCGGCCTGGTCGGGGTGAACGGCGCCGGCAAGTCCACCCTGCTGCGCATGCTCGCCGACGGCGACGCCCCCGAGGGCGAGATCACCCTGAGCCCGCCCGACGCCACCGTCGGCTATCTGACCCAGGAACCCGAACGCGTCGAGGGTGAATCGGTGCTGGAGTTCCTGCGCCGCCGCACCGAGGTCGCCGCCGCCCAGCAGACCATGGACGCGGCGGCCGAACGCCTCGCCGAGGGCGGCGAGGACGAGTTCTCCCCCGCGCTCGAACGCTGGCTGGCCCTGGGCGGCGCGGATCTGGAACAGCGCGCCGAGGAGGTCGCCGCCGAACTGGGTCTGACCGAGAGCCTGCCGCACGGCCTGGACACCCCGATGACCGTGCTCTCCGGCGGCCAGGCCGCACGGGCCGGTCTGGCCTCGGTCCTGCTGTCCCGCTTCGACATTCTGCTGCTGGACGAGCCGACCAACGACCTGGACCTGAACGGCCTGGCCCGCCTGGAGCAGTTCGTGACCGGCGTCCGCGAACCGCTCATGGTGATCAGCCACGATCGGGAGTTCCTGGCGCGCACCGTGAATCGCATCGTCGAACTCGACCTGGCACAGCAGCAGGTCGGCCAGTACGACGGCGGCTACGAGTCGTACCTGGAGGAGCGCGAGATCGCCCGCAGGCATGTGCGCGAGGCCTACGACGAGTACGCCGACACCAAGGCCGGGCTCGAGGCCCGAGCGGGCATGCAGCGCAACTGGATGGAGCACGGCGTCCGCAACGCCCGCCGCAAGAGCAAACAGGATTCGGACAAGATGGGCCGCAAGGCCCGTGCCGAGGCCACCGAGAAGCAGGCGTCCAAGGTCAAGCAGACCATGCGCCGCATCGAGCGCCTGGAGACCGTCGAGGAGCCGCGCAAAGAGTGGGAACTGCGCATGTCCATCGCCGCCGCGCCGCGCAGCGGTTCGGTGGTGGCCACCCTGAACGGCGCGCGCGTCACCCGCGGCGATTTCACGCTCGGCCCGGTGACGGTGCAGGTGGACTACGGCGATCGCATCGTGCTCACCGGAGCCAACGGCGCGGGCAAGTCGACCCTGCTCTCGCTGCTGCTGGGTAAGACCGCCCCCGACAGCGGCACGGCCGCACTGGGTTCCGGCGTCGCGATCGGCGAGGTGGATCAGGCCCGCGGCCTCTTCCGCGGAAACGAAACGCTCGCGGACACTTTCAGCGCCCTGATCCCCGACTGGCCCGAGGCCGAGGTGCGCACCCTGCTGGCCAAGTTCGGCCTGCGCGGCCCACATGTGCTGCGCCCCAACGACACCCTGTCCCCCGGCGAGCGCACCCGCGCCGCCCTGGCCCTGCTCCAGGCCCGCGGCGTCAACCTCCTGGTGCTGGACGAGCCCACCAACCACCTGGACCTGGCCGCCATCGAGCAGCTCGAGCAGGCCGTCGAATCCTTCACCGGCACGGTCCTGCTGGTGACTCACGACCGCCGCATGCTCGACAACGTCCGCGCCACCCGCCGCTGGCACCTGGACGCGGGTCAGCTCACCGAAGAGCAGTAGCCCGAAGCCGACCATCCGGCCGCTCGCCGAGGCGGCCGGTCGCGGCGCAGGCCGTGCCGTGTTTCCGGGCAACCTCGGGCACCGGGCCGCAGGGCCCCGCCACCGCGCCGCCGTGGGCGCGGGCACCGTCACCCTGCGCCGAGTGTCCGGCCGGGTGGGGCTCGCCGAACTGGGCTTCGCCCGCAGGTGCAGGACGTCGCCAATTCCCTTGGCGTGGTCTCGATGTCGCGGGCGTACTCCACTCGCCACTGCGGCGCGGCATGCACGACCCGTGTAGATTTGCGAGCGGCTCCGGCCGCGCCGGTTCGCCGCCGGGCAATGCCCGCTGCCGGGACGACAGCGGGCATCATCGCGATCGGACCTGTGTCAGACCGCGGCGACCAGCTTCGCCAGATCGCCGGCCAGCCGGTTGGCGTGCTCGGGGTCGGTGGCCTCCACCATCACCCGCACCAGCTGCTCGGTTCCACTGGGCCGCAGCAGGATTCGCCCGGTGTCCCCAAGCTGGCGTTCGCCCTCCGCGACCGCCTCCAGCACCTCGGGCGCGACCGCGACGGCGGCCTTGTCCGAGACCGGGACGTTCACCAGCACCTGCGGCACGGTCGTCACCACGGACGCGAGATCGGCCAGGGCACGGCCGGTTTCGGCCATCCGCGCCATGAGCTTGAGCCCGGTCAGCACCCCGTCGCCGGTGGTGCCGAACCTGGGCAGCACGACGTGCCCGGACTGTTCGCCGCCGAGGGTGTACCCGCTGCGGCGCAGTTCCTCGAGCACGTAGCGATCACCGACCGCGGTGGTGCGCATGAGGATTCCGGCGTCGCGCATGGCGATGTGCAGGCCGAGATTGCTCATGACGGTGGCCACGAGCGTGTCCTGTGCCAGTTCCCCGGCATCGCGCATGGCCAGGGCGATGATCGCCATGATGGCGTCGCCGTCGACCACCGCGCCGGTGGCGTCCACGGCCAGGCAGCGGTCGGCGTCGCCGTCCAGCGCCAGGCCCAGATCCGCACCGTGTTCGGTGACCGCGCGCCGCACCGGTTCGAGGTGCGTCGAGCCGCAGCCGTCGTTGATGTTGAGCCCGTCGGGTTCGGCGTTGATGGCGATGACCGTCGCGCCCGCCTCCCGCAGCGCGGCGGGCCCGACCTCGGAGGCCGCGCCGTGCGCGCAGTCGACGACCACGGTGAGCCCGCTCAGGTCGCGCCCGGTGGCCTCCACCAGATGCTCAACGTACCGCTCGTGGGTGCCTTCCAGGCTGTACGCGGGTTGCCCCTCGTCCAGCTGCCCCGGCTTGCCCAGCACGCGGCCGATCCCGGCACCGGTGGGCCGCGCGAAGCCGCCGTCGGCCATGAGCGCCTCGATGCGGTCCTCGATGGCGTCATCGAGTTTGTGCCCGCCCGCCGCGAAGATCTTGATGCCGTTGTCCGGCATGGGATTGTGCGACGCGGAGATCATGACGCCCAGGCAGGCGTCGTGGACCCCGGTCAGATACGCGACCGCGGGGGTCGGCAGCACGCCGACCGAGAGCACGTCCACGCCCGCGGAGGTGAGCCCGGCGATGACCGCCGCCTCCAGCATCTCGCCGCTCGCGCGGGGGTCGCGGCCGACCACGGCCAGCGCGCGCTTCTTGCCCCTACTCAGAACCTGTGCCGCCGCGGCCGAAACCCGCAGCGCCAGTTCCGGACTCAACGAGTCGTTGGCGAGCCCGCGGACACCGTCGGTGCCGAACAAACGTCCCATACCTCACCCCTGATCGGTGGAAAACAGAAAGAGCAGGCACCCGGACCCACCCGCCGCCCGGGATACCCGACACGAAACGTATCGGATAACGCCGGACGGCGGGGGTAGCAGCGATTTCGAGAATCGCCGCCGGGAGCCTGCTCTCGGGAAAACCCCGCGCATGTGGGCGAAGAACACGGGGCCACCGCGCCCCGCCCACACGAAACGCCGCCCGAACCGTACCGTGCCCAGCCTCCGAGGAGACCGGGCACGGTATTGCCGTACGGCGTGATATCAGCGCTTCGAGTACTGAGGCGCCTTACGGGCCTTCTTGAGGCCGTACTTCTTACGCTCGGTGGCACGCGGGTCACGGGTCAGGAAGCCGGCACGCTTGAGGGCGGGACGGTCCTCCGGGGTGACCTCGATCAGCGCACGCGCGATCGCCAGGCGCAGCGCGCCGGCCTGACCGGACGGGCCGCCGCCGACGAGGCGGGCGTAGATGTCGAACGACTCGGTGCGCTCGACGGTCACCAGCGGCGACTTGACCAGCTGCTGGTGCACCTTGTTCGGGAAGTAGTTCTCGATGGTGCGGCCGTTGAGCACGAAGTTGCCGGTACCCGGCACCATGCGCACGCGAACCACGGCCTCCTTGCGACGGCCGACGGTCTGCACCGGACGGTCGATCACGATGGGGGCGAAGGTCTCCTCGGAGGAGTACTCGGCCTCGTAGCCGTCACCCTCCTCGACAACCTCGACGGTGGTGTCTTCGACCACGTAGTCGTCGGCGAATTCCTCAGGAGCGGTCACTGGGCCACCTGCTTGATCTCGAACGGGATGGGCTGCTGAGCGGCGTGCGGGTGCGTCGGGCCTGCGTAGACCTTGAGCTTGCCGCCGATGGCGTTACCCAGCTTGTTCTTGGGGATCATGCCCTTGACAGCCTTCTCGACCAGACGGTCGGGACGGCTGGCCAGGACCTGGCCCACCGAGCGCGAGGTCAGACCACCCGGGTACCCGGAGTGGGTGTGGATGAACTTGTTCTCACGCTTGTTGCCGGAGATGGCAACCTTGTCAGCGTTGATGATGATGACGAAGTCGCCACCGTCGACGTTCGGCGCGTAGGTCGGCTTGTTCTTGCCGCGCAGCAGGCCAGCGGCCTGCACGGCGAGACGGCCGAGCACTACGTCAGTGGCGTCGATGACGTACCACTTGCGGGTCACGTCACCCGCCTTGGGGCTGTACGTAGGCACAGTCGTTCCCTGTCTGTCGTATGTGGTGCCAGCCAGGCGTGTGGTCGAGCGATCCCGGCGGCTGGTGGAGACCCGGGGCTCGTGCGACGGCCAGGAATGAACCCGGCTGTACCGCACGCCAACGGAGAACAGTACCTTATTGCCCTCCGCTACGCTCCGGGCGGGTCCGTGGCCCCCGATGTCTCGTTCTTCCCTCCCTCCGCTCCTCCGCTGCGCTCCCCCGCTCCACTCAGTCCAGAACGAGACGGGCCACGGACAGGGAGGTGTTGTACCTTCCCCCAGCTGGCCGAGGGAAGGTACAGCCGCAAGCCGACAACGAGTCCGGGGGCGGTTTCCGCCTGCGCTAGATGTGCAGCGGCGGCCCGGGGTCCTTGCCCCGGACCGGGCCGGGAATCTTGTAGCGCAGGGTGTCCACGCCCTCGGTGACGCATTGCGAGCGCTGTGGATCCTCGACCCCGGAGATGCCCGGCGCGGGCGGGACCGCCAGCGGGGTGAGCGCGCAGACCTCGCCCATGAGGCGGGACAGGTCCCACACGTGCCCGGGAGCCAGTGGCCCGTCCGCGATGTTCGAGGCCGCGAGTTGCGGTGGCTCGGAACCGGAATAGGCGCCCAGCGCGGTCAGCGCCGCCGCGCCGATGATGATGGGCGCACCGAACAGGTTGCCCTTCATCTTCTTCCACAGCTTGCCCTTGCGCGGCCTGCGCTCCCCCTCGGCGCCGGACTCCGAATCCGACTGCCCGGCAACATCCTCCGGCGACTGCGGATTCTGACGCGACCCACTGGACGGCATCGACCCACCGTACATCGACCCGGCCTGACCAGGAGCGTTTCCGGAAGTCCCAGCAAAACCCCCGCGTCCGCCGGACTCGGGGTGGTAGCCACCCGATTCACCACCGGACTGGCCGCCCGGCTGACCGTATCCGCCGCCGCCCTGGCCGTATCCGCCCTGCTGGGGGTACGCGCCGGCCGGCTGGCCGTAGCCGCCCTGACCGCCGTACGCGCCGGCGCCCGGCGCACCCTGCTGGCCGCCCGAATGTCCCGGCGTCCCACCGGCATACCCCGATTGCTGGCCGCCGGGCTGCCCCTGTGCGCCGTAACCCGGGTAACCCTGGCCGGCCTGACCCTGCGGCGGCACGCCCTGCTGGGCGGGACCGAACGCGCCGGGCGAACCCGGCTGCTGCGGATTCCGGCCCATGACCGAGGTCATCTGATCGTCGGCGGGCGTCCCCGGCGGACGGGTGAAGCGCCCGCCCACCCCGGCCAGACCGGGCGGCAGCCCCCGCGACGCGATCGGCGTCTGCGCGAGTTCCTCGGGGGTGATGCGATGCGTTTCCTCGACGGCAGGCGTCTCGGCGGGCGGCTGTTCGCCCTGGCGCGAACCCTGCTCGGCCGGGCGGGCGGCGGCCGCGGGCTGCTGGCCGATCGGCCCGGACGGCGGTCCCGCCTGCGCGGGCCTGCCGTGCCGCGGCTGCCCGGGCGCGCGCTCGGACCCGCCTTCGGCGACCGGACCCCGCGTGCCCTGAGCCTGTGCGGCCGGCTGTGCGGGCGCGACCGGCTGTGCCGGAACGTGCGGTACGGCGGCGGGCGCCGATGCGGCGGCCGCCTGCTGCGCCGGTGCGACCGGCGGCTGCGCGGCGGCCGGAGCCTGCGGCGCGGGAGCCGCCGGTGACTGCGCGGGCGCGGCGGGAGCCTGCGGCGCGGCGGGAGCCGCACCCTGCCCCGCCGAGTCCCCTTGCCGGGCACCGGATTCCGCGAGACCCTCGGCCAGTTCGCTGTCGTTCACCAGCAGATGCGTCGCCCCGAGCACCAGCGCGTGCATCGGGTGATCGGCCACCTGGAACCGGTGCCCGAGATGGTTCTGGAACGCCAGTCGAATGGCGTCGTTGAAGCAGACGTTGCCCGCCAGCAGCACGGTCGAGGTGTCGGCCCCCACCGCCCGCGCGGCCGCCATGACCTCGATGACCACGTTGTCCGCGGCGCGCGCCTGGTGCAGCGCCTCGGGCGTGATGCGCACGCTCACCGATTCGGTGGGCTGTTCGTCGTCACCGTCCACCGCCACGACCAGGCATTCGCGGCCGTCGGAGTAGACGCCGGTGGCCCCGACCGCGGGACCCCGCCCGGGCGCGCGCACGAGCCCGAGCGCCCGCACGTAGCCGGACATGGCCACCGATTCGGGCAGCGGTTCGGCGACGACCCCGAGCTGCTCGACCAGCCGCATGAACTCCTCGACCTTGGCGTCGGGCCAGTCGTCCGGGAACGGCACCGCGACAACGTCCGCCTGACCGCCGAGGTGTTTGACGATCTCGGCCAGCGGATTGTGCAGGCGCGCGCGGAAGACCAGGTCGGCGGGCCAGGTCGCCCCGGCCACCACGATCTGCGGATGCCCGAGGATGTCGCGCACATCGGAGATGGCGATGCCGACGTCCGGGCGCCGGTCCACCCCGGCGGTGTGCAGGCGGCCGGAGGCGTCCGCCAGCAGATAGGCGGGCGGTGTGTAGGTGCCCTCGACCTGGACCGGGCGGATCGGCGCGCCACCGCCGCCGGCGGCGACCGAGACCACGTCCCAGCCGAGATGCACTGCCCCTACTCGAGCTGTCACAGCCATCAGTGTGCCTGCTCGCGCAGCGAAGCGCGCGGCTGCCCGCTCGCAGTGCTCACGCCGCCGTCTTCTTCAAACGCAGCCGGGACCAGGTGAGCAGCGAGAACAGCACGGTGAGCACCACCAGCATGCCGATGTCGAGGTACCAGATGCCGGACTCGTGCTTCCACAGCGCATCGGGCTGCGCGCTGGCGAACAGGTCCCGGATGTTGATGGTGGACGCTCCGGAGGCATACCCCCAGCGAGCCGGGAACAGCCACGAAACCTGTTCCAGCACAACGCGGCCCGTGACCGGGATCATGCCGCCGGCCATGACCAGCTGGCACATGATGGTGACGACCAGCAGCGGCATCACCTGTTCGTTGGACTTGGCCAGGGTGGACAGCAACAGACCCACCACCACGCAGGTGACGGCCGTCAACGCGATGTCGATGTACAGCTCGGCGCTGCCCGCCGACAGCACCACGCCGGGCCCGGGCCGCTTCTTGCCCGCCAGCACGATGCCCATCATGACCGCGGCCTGCAGCAGTGCCGCGAGGCTGAACACGACGACCTTGGACATCAGGTACGCGCCCGACCCCAGGCCGACGGCGCGCTCGCGGTAGTAGATGGCGCGCTCGCCCACCAGATCGCGGACGGTCAGCGTCGAGCCCATGAAGCAGGCGCCCAGGATCAGCACCACCAGCAGCTGTTGCGCCTCGCTGCCGCCCGTGTTCACGAACGACCCGTCCGGCATCTGGGTGAAGCCGCCCTTCTGGAAGCCGTTCTTGCCCGGCACCACCAGGGATAGCCCGCCCAGGACGAACGGAAGTATCAGCAGGAAGGCGAGATACCCGCGATCGGCGAAGATGAGCCGTATCTGCCTGCGCGACAGTGTCGAGAACTGTTTGAAGGAACTCGATTTCGGCGGCTTGGCGCGCTGGCCCTGCTGCACGGCCGGCGGCGCGGGCGCGAAGGCTTGACGGGAGCGGTAATTGGCGAAGGCGCGGTCGGGATCCTCGGCGACGCGGGCGAAGATCTCGGCCCAGTCGCTGGTGCCGAGGAAGTCGCGCACGCTGCCCGGATGCCCGGCGAACGCGGTCTTGCCGCCCGGCGCCAGCAGCAGCACCTGGTCGCACATGTCAAGGCAGGCAACCGAATGCGTGACCACGATGACCGTGCGCCCGGCGTCGGCCAGCTCGCGCAGCATGGTCATGACCTGACGGTCCAGCGCCGGATCCAGGCCGGAGGTGGGCTCGTCGAGGATGAGCAGCGACGGGCCGGTGAGCAGTTCCATGGCCACCGAGGCGCGTTTGCGCTGTCCGCCGGAGAGGCGATCGACGCGGGTGTCGGCGTGCTGGGTGAGCGAAAGCTCGTCCAGCACACCGTCGATGACGCGCTTGCGGTCGGCCTTGGTGGTGTCGGGGGGCAGCCGCAGCTGGGCGGCGAAGCCCAGCGCCTGCTTGACGGTGAGCTGCCGGTGCAGCACGTCGTCCTGCGGCACCATGCCGATGCGGGAGCGCAGCGCTTCGTATTCGGCGTGCAGGCCGCGGCCCTCGAAGGTGACCACGCCTGCCGAGGGCTGGGTGTTGCCCGCGATGAGCTTGGACAGCGTCGACTTGCCCGCGCCCGAGGGCCCGATGAGCGCGGTCAGGGTGCCGCGCCCGGCCTGCAGGTTCACATCGACCAGCAGCTGTTTGTTGCCCTCGACGGTGAAGCTGACCCCGTGCACGTGCAGGCCCTGCTCGGCGACCGGTCGCTGCCGGTGGACGAGAGTGCCCTCCTGGACGACGAAGTCGATGTTGCCGATGGTGACGATGTCGCGTTCGCGCAGGGCGGTGCGCTGTTCGCGGCGGCCGTTGACGAAGGTGCCGTTGGCCGAGCCCAGGTCCTCGATCGCCAGATTGCCGCGGTCCGAGACGAGGCGGGCATGGCGGCGCGAGGCCAGCGGATCATTGACGACGATCTCGTTGTCGCTGGTCCGGCCGATGTGCAAGCCGTTGGCGGGAATTCGATCCGCGCGCGCGGCGGGACCGGTGCCCGCGCGGGCGCGCACCGGGGGCGTGGCGGCGATGGTCGCCTTGGCCGTCATGTTCAGATTGGCCGGGGCGTCCGGGTGCAAAGGCAGCGGCGCCGAGGGCATACCGGCCGAGGGCATACCGGCCGAGGGCAGCGGATTGGCCGGCGTCGGGGGCCGCTGCACCGGCTGCTGCGCCGAATGCGGCGGGCGCTGCTGCACCGGCTGTTGCGGATGCGCGGGCGTGGGCGGCCGATGCTGGGCCGGGGGCCGGTACTGCGGCTGCTGTGGCGGCCGCTGCTGCGGCTGACCGTGCGACGGTGTCGGCGGCCGCTGGGGCGCCGGCGGCCGGTACTGCGGCTGCGCGCCCTGCGGCACCAGGTGCAGCAGCGGGCCGGTGATGGCGTCCCCCAGCCGCACCTGCACCGGCCGGTCGATGGTCAGCGGCTGACCGATCCGCCGCGCGTCCACGAAAACACCATTGGTACTGCCGTTGTCGGCGAGCACCCACCCGTTCCCCCGCCAGGACAGTGTGGCGTGCACTCGCGACACGAGCGGGCTGTCCACGAATAGCGTGACCTCGGGCGCCCGCCCCATGGTGATCTGCTGACTTGCGTCGAAGACCCGATCGGTTCCTTCATGACGCACGGTGATCTGCTGCGCCCCCGGTGAAGACATGGCCCGGATACTACCGGCTACCTCGCCGGGAGCCAGATGAGTCTCGAGGCGGTCAAGGGCGCATCACGGATTGCCCGCCGAGCGGCCGCGCCGGCGGCGAATCACCGCCGGTCCGATGACCGATCGGACAGCTGACCCGGGCCGCGGGCCACGAGCCGGATAATATGCGTGGGGCCGGCCGGTGGGGCGGAACAGGGTCGGACCGTGAGGGAGTGGACGTGGGGAAGCGTCGGGCGACGGTGATGCTGCTCCTGCTCACCTGTATCGCGGTGGTCGTCTGCGGATGCACCCGCAATGTGCCGGGTCGCGCCGTCTCGATCTACGACGATCCGTTCAAGGTCGCGGGCCTGCCCACCACGAGCGGCCCCAGCGGCCCGCGCGGCGGGGTGCCCGACAGCCCGTTACGCGCGGAGAACACCGACAACGGCGATATCGACCGGCTCGTCATGAACGCGATCGAGGACATCGAGGCGTACTGGGGCGGTGAGTTCAGCAAGGACTTCGAGGGCGATTTCGTGCGGGTCACCAAGCTGGTGTCCTGGAGCGCGAAAGCCCCACGCTCGCAACAGGTGCAGTTCTGCGAGGAGAGCACATACCGGCTGGTCAACGCCGCGTACTGCAGTCTCGACCACACCATCGGCTGGGATCGCACCGTGCTGTTGCCCGCGGTGCAGGAGAGCTTCGGGAAGATGTCGGTGGTCACCGTCATCGCCCACGAATACGGGCACGCCATCCAGAGCATCGCCAAGATCGTGAGCCGCAAGACCCCGACCATCGTGAAGGAACAGCAGGCCGACTGCTTCGCCGGCGCGTTCATTCGCCATGTGGCCGAGGGCAAGTCGAAGCACTTCACGATCAACACCTCGGATGGGCTGAACGCGGTGCTGGCCGCGACCGTCGCCATCCGCGACGACAATCCCGAGGATCCCGAGAGCGTGCACGGTTCGGCCTTCGAGCGCGTGACCGCGGTGCAGATCGGCTTCACCGACGGCGCCAAGGGCTGCAAGGCCATCGACACCGACGAGATCGAGCGCCGCCGCGGCAACCTGCCGCAGACCTTCGGCAACGACACCACCATGGGCGAATCCGAGGTGGCGCGAAGCAACCTCGACGAGATGGCCAAGGCCATGGCCGCGATCATGCCGATCGACGAGGCCCCCGAGTACACCTACGACGGCGCGACCCTGAAGTGCCGCAACGGCAAGGACACCGCACCGGTGACCTACTGCCCCGCCACCAACACCATCGGCACCGATCTACCCGCGCTCCGTGATCGCGGCGAGGCCAACACCGATGAACAGGACGGTCTTCCGGTCAAGGTGACCGGCGATTTCACCGCGTACGTGGTGTTCATCTCGCGGTACGCGCTGGCGGTGCAGCAGAGCGAGGGGCAGAAACTCAAGGGCGCCAAGACCGCGTTGCGCGCGGCCTGTCTGGCCGGGGTGATCACCGGAAAACTGGCCGATCCCAACAGATCCAAGGCCGACGGGGATATCAGCCTGTCGCCGGGCGATCTGGACGAGGCGGTCTCGGGCCTGCTCACCGACGGGCTGGCGGCCAGTGACACCGACGGCAACACGGTGCCCAGCGGGTTCTCGCGGGTGGACGCCTTCCGCGCCGGTGTCCTGGGCAACCAGAACACCTGCACGTCGCGGTATTCGTAATACCGGTCCCGAGAGCGCGATACCGCACCCCGCGGCCCGGATATCGCTTTTCACAGCGGGATACCACGCGTTCACAGCGGGATACCACGCGCCGCGCGGGAATACCGCGTACCGCCGGGCAATCCCGCGCTCAGCCGAAGGGCGGGGGCGCGACCGGTTCCAGGCGCAGCATGCGGTTGCCCAGCATGATCTCCGCGCCGGGAATCAGCGTCATGGGCTGCCCGGGCTGGAGCCGCACCCAATCCCGGTATCCCGGCAGGCGCACCCGCGTGCCGTTGGTGGACCCCCGATCCAGCACCGTGACATCCCAATTCACCAGCCGGATCTCCGCGTGCGCACGGGACATGCCGCCGGAATTGTCGTCGATCTTCAGGGGCACCAGCCCGCCGCGGGCGGCGTCGGAGAACTCCGGATCGCGGCCGGCCACCGCGTCGGCGGCCAGCATGTAGGTCATGCCGTCGTCGAGCACCAGCATGCCCAGGGGCGGCCGGATCACCTCGCTCACCTGCTGCGTCTGATCCACCGGCATGCCGCACACCGAGCAGAACGCGGCGCGTGGGTCGCTGGGATGCGCACGCGCGCACTTGAACCCGAGCACCTTGGTGGTCAGCGCGGCGGCCTTGGCCGTGGCCTCCAGGCGGCGCTGGAGTCCCGGGTCCGGTTTCGGCGCGGGGTTGGTGCCGCCGGTCTCGGTGGGCGCGTGATGCGGATCGAATCCGCCGGGTACGCCGGGTGATTCGGCGGCCGGGTCGAAACCCGCCGTGGCGGGCAGTGCATCGGTGCGCGGATCGAATTCGGCGGTGGCGGGCGGTGCGCCCAGCTCGGTATCGGATTCGGTCGGAATGCGATTGGAGGTCCGGGTGGGCGTGAGATTCGGGTCCGCTTCCGAATACGGTTCCCGCGCGGCCGTTTCCGGCTCCGGGTCATAGGAGGCGGTGGGCGGCAACGGCCGGCTCGGCCGGGCGGCGTTCGGGGCCGCGGCACTCCGCGCGCCGTCGCCGCGCGCGGGCAGCCACGGGGTGACCGGCTCGCCCTCGAACCAGACGACCGCGCCCGCCGCGACCGCCACGCCCTCGATGAGCGAACCGATTCCGCGTTCGGGCAGCTCGGGCGCCCGGCGCTTGCCCGCGTCGATCAGCAGCGCCGCGGCACGCGCGGGATGCGCGGCCACCCGGTCCACGGTGAACGCGGCGTCGCTGCCGCGGTAGTACTCGAGCTGCGCACCGGCCAGCACCGCGGTCACCGAACCGTGCAGGAAGATCGCCACCCCGCCCGTCTCGGCGGCGGACAGGATCCCGAATTCGATCGGTTCGCCCGGGGAGATGCGCTCGGCGTCCTTCATCAGCCAGCGGGTGGCCTGGCGCGCGACCTGCCTGCCCGGTCCGTCCGGGGCCAGGCGGGTGGCCTCGGCCACCAGTTCGGAGAGCGCGGTCGCGGCGACGGCCGCCCGCGAGCGCGCGGTCGGCGCACCCGGTTCGCGGTGTGCGACCAGGATGACCGCACCGGCCACCCGGGCGACGATGTGATTGCCCGCGACTACCTCGACCTGCCGATCCATCAATGGAACCGGCCCCCGGTGTTCGCGCGGCACGGGATGTTCAGCACACGCACCAGATTACGTGGCCCGGATCCGTTACGTCCGGGCCGCCATCGGACGATGAGGGGTAGGGAGCGCGACGATGCGCGACGGCCCACCGGCCGCCGGGTTCGTCCGCTACTTTGAATGCACCGTACGGGAGGATCGAGGACCTGACATGGTTCGCACAGCGCGCAAACCACTCTTCGCCGCATGTCTGTCGCTGGCCGCGCTGTTGCTGACCGCCTGCGGCAGCATCGACGGCACGCCGGTCGCCGGGGAACTCGACGTCCGCACCCTGGCGGTCGGCTCCTACCCGGTCGACAAGTTCTCGTACCCGCAGGACGCCAACGGTCAGGGCGCCCTGCTCGAAGGCTTCCGGATGGCCGACGCCGTGGTGCCCACGGTCGGCATCGACCCCTCGCTCACCTACGGTCGCGGCGGCCGCGCCACGGTCGGCACCGAGGACGCCACCAAGGTCGCGCTCGCCGCGCCCTCGCGCGCGGTCCTGGATCGCAACAAGCTGATCACGGCCTTCGCCGCCAGCGGCTCGGACAAGGTCGACGAGCCCGGCAAGCCGGATCCGGCGGGCGCGACCACGATCACCAACATGGTGCTGCGCTTCGGGAACGAGCGCACCGCCAAGACCGCCGCGAGCGAACTCGAGGACGCCGACTTCGGTGTCGCTCCCGACCTGAACAAGAAGCTCACCCTGAGCCAGTACCCGGACTCGTTCATCCACTGGCGCCCGGGCGTGCCCACCATCGGCGCGTTCCTGCCCTACAAAGAGTTCGTGATCTCGCTGTTCATCCAGCGCCCCGCCGCCGACGAGAAGGACCTGCTCGAGTGGGTCCGCAAGACCTTCGACGCCCAGGTTCCGGTGCTCGCCAAGTTCGCGCCCACCCCCGAGTCCAATCTTCCCGAGCTCGAGGTGGATCCGGACAATCTGCTCGCCCGGGCCGTGGTCACCGAACGGGGCGACGGCACGCCGGAACCGCGCACCTTCGCCGCCTACGGCGGGACCAAGATCGTGCACAGCGCCAACAACCAGGGCAAGATCCAGCAGGCGGTGAACGAGACGGGCGCGGACGGCATCGCCACGGTCGACACCGCCTCGGTCATCCGCACCCGCGACGACGCCGGCGCGACCACGCTGCTGGACGCCCTCGTCGCCGACGAGAGCGATCACTACGACAGCATCGGCGCGCCCAACGACGTCCCCGGCGCGAAGTGCGTGCAGCTGAACAGCAAGGGCGACACCGAAACCGAGTACAAGAACCGCTGCTACGTCACCTACAAGCGCTACATCGGCGTGGTCAGCAGCGATGACGAACCCGAGGTGCGGCAGAAGATCGCGGCGCAGTACGCGCTGCTCGCGAACAGCCTGTAATCGGTAGGCTCGCGGGCGCGCCGCCGACCGCGCGACGGCACCGCCCGCGAGATGATTCAGGAGCCCGAGTAGATGACGCTTCGTGCCGGCGCCCTGCTCGGCGGATATCGGATCGTCCGGGTGCTCGGCTCCGGCGGGATGGGCACCGTCTATCTCGGCAAGCATCCGAGCCTGCCGCGCATGGACGCGCTCAAGGTGCTCTCCGCCGAGCTCTCACACGACCGGGAGTTCCGGGGCCGCTTCCAGCGCGAAGCCGACGTCGTTGCGGCACTGGATCATCCGAGCATCGTCGCGGTGCACAATCGCGGCGAGGAGGACGGCCACCTCTGGATCGCCATGCAGTACGTACGGGGCAGCGACGCCGCCGCCGAACTCCGCCGCGACCCGGCCGCCATGACACCCCTTCGCGCACTGACCATTACGGCCCAGGTCGGCCGGGGCCTGGACCACGCGCATCGCGCGGGTCTGCTGCACCGGGACATCAAACCGGCGAATTTCCTGCTCACCCAGCACGACGGGGAAGAGGAGCGAGCGCTGCTCGGCGATTTCGGCGTCGCGAAAAGCGTCACCGACACCACCGAACTCACCCAGACCGGCAGTTTCGTGGCCACGATCGACTACGCCCCGCCGGAGCAGCTCGCGGGCTTGCCCCTGGACCCGCGCTCGGACATCTACAGCCTCGGCTGCTCGTTCTACAAACTGCTCACCGGCCAGAACCCCTATCCCGCGGCGCAACCGTCCCTGGTCATGCTCGGCCACCTGCACCAGCCCCCGCCCCGGGTCACGGCGGTGCGCCCCGACCTGCCGCCCGCCATCGACGCGATCTTCGCCCGGGTGCTGGCCAAGAATCCGGCCGCGCGCTACTCCACCTGCCGGGAGTTCACCGAGGCGGCCGCCGAAGTCCTGCTCCCCGGATACCACGCGTCCCACATCACGTCGCCGAATGTGCCCTGGTACACGGCGCCTCCCGCGCGGACGAACGAGTCCGGCACGACGGCAACCACTTTCGGCGGCGATCCGGGCGGAGCGCACACGGCCGAGACCGCCGCGCACACCGTCGCGGGAACAACCGGACCGCAAGCTGTGGGACACAACGGTTCCGAACCCACCGAGGTGGTTTCCACCCGGCCCACCCGCCCGGGAACCGAACCCCCGCCCCGCGCGGACACTCCGCGCGAACGCCCGGTCAAACTGCTGCTCGGCCTGGGAGCCGCCGCCATCGCGGCCGTCACGGCCGCGGGGATAGGCGTGTACGCGGGCGGCGGTGCGGGCGAGTCCGGCCCGGACACCGCGGCGACCACCGCGTCCCGAACGGCGCCGGCGCAGGCCCGCTCGCAGAACCCCGCCTTCCAGGGCAAGACGATCACCGTCATCGACTTCTCGCAATACCCCCACGAGGACAACCGCTATCGGGTCTACCTCACCGGCTCCCCGCAGGCACGGTTCCTGGAAGAGCTCGGTTTCGTCTACAACCCCGCGTACGTACCCCGCGACGCGGAGATCTCCCCGCGGACCGAGAGCCCGGATGCCCTGCAAGCCCCGGCCGATTCCTACATCCTCGCGCTGCACGGCAACGAGAAGGCGAACAACGGGGTGGCCCCCGCGACGCCCTCGGCGATCATCGGCGCGCGCGGCCGGGTCATCGATCTGGAGGACCCCAACGCCGTCGTCTCCATGCAGCAGTGGGGACCGCGCAGCGAGGAACTGCTGCTCGCCCGATTGGTTCCGGTGCTGCGCAGCCGAATCGAGTAGGGTGACCCCCGATTACCGGGGAGGGAATTGTGAGTAGATTCGTGCGGTCCGTCGTGGCCGCGGCGATGGCGTTGACGCTCGGGGGAGCCGCCGCGTGCGGGTCGGACGGTGGTTCCGGGGGCGCCGAACCCGACATCGATCTGACCACCCTCGACGTCGGCAGCCTGCCGACCGAGCCGGTGACCTACGACAGGGTCACCAGCATCGAGCAGGCCAAGGCGGTGGAGGGCATGCGACTCGCGAACGTCGTCCCGCTGCCGTCCGAGATCATTCCCGAGGTCAGCGTTCCGGCGCAGATCGCCAGCGTCGCGGTGCGCACGTTCATCGACTTCTCCTCACGCGCGATCAAGATCCGGACCACCGCCGCACCTGCGGAATTAAACGCCGCCGCACCGGGATTCGTCGTCGGCTTCGTCAGCAGCGGCAAGTCGAACGACGAATACCCCGCGCTCTCCTACGAATACGAGAACATCGTCCTGCTCTTCGAGGACGACGCCGCCGCCACGTCCGCCGCACAGGCGCTGGGCCGCCTGGACTTCGAGTCCGTCGCGGGCAGTGAACCGGTGGAGCTGGCGAAATACCCGGGCGCGATCGTGCACGCCGAGGGCGGCGACACCAAGGGCCTCATCAAATCCTGGTACGCCACCGGAAAATTCGTCGTGTTCACCTACGTGTGGGACAACCTGATGGCCGAGGCGAAGACGCGGGACCTGGGCAAGCTCACCGCGCGCGTGGAACGCGCCCTGGACGTGATCCCCCCGGCGCTGACGTCCTTCCGAGCCACGCCGAAGGATCAGCTCATGAATCTGCCGGTGGATCCCGACAACATCCTGGGCCGCACGCTGTCCACGACGAAACTCGATTCGGCACAGGTCGGCTCCCCCGGGGTTTTCGACGCGCACGGCGGACTGCACATCGTGCAGGGGACCGATTCCGCGGCGCTGCTGGAACGCACCGGAGTGGACCGCGTGGCCTGGAACGGCGGCTATCTCTACCGCGCCCGCGATGCCGACGCCGCCGCGGAGATCGTCACCGAGTACAGCTCGACCACCCGCCTCTTCAAACGCGCGGACAGTCCGGAGAACCTGCCGAACGCGCAGTGCCGCAAGTACTCCGGTCCCGGCGCCGCG
The DNA here is from genome assembly GCF_042799795.1 of Nocardia sp. NPDC057668. NCBI lineage: Bacteria > Bacillati > Actinomycetota > Actinomycetes > Mycobacteriales > Nocardiaceae > Nocardia > Nocardia sp. NPDC057668. The sequence goes on from NZ_JBHVIC010000005.1 coordinate 281,723, forward strand.
GATATCCCGTACTACTGCTACGTCTCGCACGGCCGCTACGCCGCGCAGGTGTCCGCGCTGCAGCTGAAGGACGCGCAACAGCGCATCGCCGCGCAGTACGCCATTCTGGTCAACGCTCACTGACGAAGTGCCCGGGGGATTTCTCATGTTTTCACGACGTATTCGCCATGCCGCGGCGGTGACGCTGACCGGGCTGGCGCTGGCGGGCTGCACCGTCGCCGGATCGGCCACACCGGGCGAAACAGATGTGCGCGGTTTCGATGTGGGCAAGTACGCGACGGGACCGCTCGAGGAGCGGTACGCCTATAACCCCGATCTGGCCAAGGGCCTGAATCTGGCGCTCATGCGACTGGCCAACCGGGTGGTGACCGGACCCGAGATCGACGCGAGATTCAAGTACGGCACCGGGATGATCCCGTTCCTCACCCCGGACAAGGCCACCAAGGTCCTGGCCGACGTCACCGCGCCCGTCCTGGCCCGCAACAATCTGAAATTCGGTGTGGCGGTGGGCCACAGCGAACAGGAGCCGATCAAGGGTGCGGCCCCCGCGGGCAGCCCCTTCACCACCGTCACCGTCATGCAGTTCCCCGACGACGCGAGCGCCGCCCGGGCCGCGACCGAGCTGGACGAGGCGGACTTCGCGATCGCGGCCGAAGCCAATCAGCACGTGACGCTGCCCAAATACCCTGCTGCCCTGGCCCATTGGCGCCCCGGGGTCGCGAGCATGGGCGCGACTATCGCTCGCGGCAGCTACGTGGTCGCCCTGTTCGTCGGCACGCGGGATCCGGAGCAGGATCAGCTGACCGCCCTCGTCGAGCAGGTGCTGGACGTCCAGCTCCCGCTGCTCGACGCGCTGCGGCCGCTCGATACCGAGGCGGTGCTCCGCCAGCCGTACGACCCGGACGGGATGCTGCGCCAGACGCTCAACATCCAGGGCATCGGGCAACCGGACGTCGGGCAGCAGGCGGTCTTCGAACAGCGCGCGTATCTGCATCGGGTCGCGAATCAGGCGCACTGGCGGCAGGTGCTGCAGGACAACGGCGTCGACCGATTCGCCGTCTCGGGCGCGTCCTTCGAGGGCACCACGATCCTGTTCCGCACCCGGGACGCGGACGCCGCGATCAGGTTCGGCGCGGCCGTCCTGTCGGCCAATCACGCCGGGCCCGCCGAAGCGCCCGCCGGCGTTCCCGACACCACGTGCGGCGAGGCCCCGAAGGACGCCACGAGCGGCCTGAAAAGGTACCGCTGCGTGGTTGCCTACCGGCAGTACGTGGCCGCGGTCCAGAGTGATCAGATCACCGACGTCCATCAGCGGGCCGCCGCCCAATACGCCCTCATGGCGAATAGCTCCTGGTAATCGCCGTGTAAGCAGCCTCTCGCATCGACATTCTCACCCCCGAGTCATCGACTCTGATCAGCGACGCCTCTCCTCGGTTAGGGTGCCGTCGAATTGCTGAACAGGGGTGGAACCGTCGGGCAGTGACCCACGTCTAATCAAGATGTAGAGCTCGTCCGCCCGCACGTGATCGAGAGGAGGCACCGTGGCCGGTGCATTCGAAGCCAGTAATGAGCTCATTCAGGCCAAGGCCCAGGAGTTCAAGCAGACCCACGAGACGCTCATGCATCTCATCGCCGACCTCAAGCGCGACGAGGACGCCATGACCGTGGGTTCGAACTGGCAGGGCGGTGCGCGGAACGCCTTCAACGCGTTCATGGAGCGCTACTACTTCCAGGCCGACAAGCTCAACGACAAGCTGATGACGACGACCGAGAACCTCATCAGGGTCGGGTCGAACTACGAGGAGCACGACCGCGATTACGAGGCCCGGGTCAAGGCGCAGACCTCCAGCCTCGATCTACCGCCGGTCTGATCCGCCGCTCCCACCCGACCCGTCAGCAAAGGAACCACCATGGCAGCCGCATCCAACGGTCAGATCATTTCCGCCCAGTTCGAGGGCGTCGCCGACGGCGCGACCTCGGTCATCCGCCGCGCGGAGAACATTCGCGACCAGCTCGAGGCCTTCCACCGCGCCGTCGAAGAGTTCGTCACCAACAACTGGAAGGGCGACGCCAACGAGGCGTTCGCCGACATGCAGCGCGTGTGGAACACCCACGTGGGCCAGCTCAACGCCACCCTCAGCGGCGCGGGCACCCTGGTCCGCACCGGCAACGCCGAACTCCAGGCGAAAGACACGGCCCTCGCCGGCCTGTTCTGATCCCCGCAGCGGCCTGCTCGAGCGACGCCGTACATCTGAACAACGCTGCGTGACAAGCGCCCTCGCGCCCGGGTGCCGGGGGCGCTTCGTCATGGGCAGCCGGCTCTCGCTCCCGGACCGCTGGAACCTCCGGCCCGGATCGACGGGACCTCCGGCCCGAACAGCCGGACCCTGGCCGGCCGACCGGAGCTCGAGCGGTCGCGGCCGCGAGCCGTCGGACCGCGGGCCCGTGTCTCACGACTCCGGCAGCCGGCCGAGCTGGATCAGATCCTCGCCCGCGCGGGTCACGTAGGTCCCGCGACCCGGCGGCATCAGCGAGGGCCGCGTGTTGCCGAACAGCACGCCCTCGTCGCGACCGCAGCTCATGATCAGTGCCGCGGAGTTCAGTTCCTTGAGCCGGTTGAGGGTGGCCTCGTACATGGCCCGGCCGGCGCCGCCCGAGCGCCGCGCGATGATCAGGTGGAAACCCAGGTCGCGGGCGTGCGCGAGGTGGTCGAGCAGCGCGTGCACGGGATTACCGGTCGCGGTCGCGACGAGGTCGTAGTCGTCGACCACCACGTACAGCTCGGGCCCGTTCCACCACGAGCGCTCCCGCAGCTGCTGCGCGGTGACATCGGGTCCGGGCATGCGCTGGGTGACGTACGCGGCCAGATCGGACATCTGCCGACTGAACTGCGGCGCTGTCGACCCGTAGCCCGCGAGGTACCCGTCGGGCACGGTGCCGAGCATGGTGCGCCGATAGTCGCCCATGATGATGCGAGCCTGATCCGGGGTGTTCGCGGCGCAGATCGACCGCACGATCGAGCGCAGCAGCGCGGTCTTGCCGCTCTCGGAATCACCGACGGCCACGAAGTGCGGACTCGCGGCGAAATCCAGGTACACCGGGGCCAATTCGGCCTCGTCGATGCCGATCGGAATCCGCGTGCACGGGTGCGCCGGGTCCTCTCCCCCGGGCCGATCCCCCGCCAGCCGCAGCAGATCCGAGTACGGCAGCCGCTCGGGCAGCATGCGCACCCGCGGCGCGGACCGGCCGGGCGTGCGCTGCGCGATCTCCGAAACAGCCCGGGCCACACCGACTCCCAGCGTGGCCGGATCGGAATCCCCGTCGACGCGGGGCAGCGCGGTGAGCATGTGCAGCAGATCCGCGGTCATACCGCGCCCGGGTCGCCCCATCGGCACCAGCGCCGCGAACTTGCGCCCGAGGTCCGAGTCCATCGGGTCGCCGAGGCGCAATTCGACGCGCGTGCCGATCTGATCCTTGAGCGCGGGCCGCGCCTCCGGCCAGCGCGCGAGCGAGATCACCACGTGCACACCGTACGAAAGTCCCTGCACGGCAAGGTTCATGACGGTCTGTTCGAGCGCGTCGAACTCCTGGCGGAAAGTGCCGTAGCCGTCGATCACCAGGAAGGCGTCGCCGAAGGGATCCTCCTGCGCGCCCGCCGCCGCCCGCCCGGCGGCCGGGTCGGTCGCGGCGTTCACCTCCACGGCGCGCAGCCGCCGGAACTCGGCCATGGATTCGATGCCCAACTGCCGGAAACGCGCCTCGCGCCGGCGCACCAGGGCGACCAGCTCCGCGACGGTCCGCCGGACCTTGTCCCCCTCCATCCGCGAGGAGACCGCGCCCACGTGCGGCAACCCCTCGAGCGCGACCAGGGTGCCGCCGCCGAAATCGAGGCAGTAGAACTGCGCCTGTTCGGCGGTGTGGGTGAGAGACATGGCCATGACCAGCGAGCGCAGCGCGGTCGACTTGCCCGACTGCGGCCCGCCCACCACCGCGACATTGCCGCGTGATCCCGACAGGTCCACCAGCAGCGGGTCGCGCCGCTGATCGTAGGGCCGGTCGACCAGGCCGATGGGCGCGCGCAGGGTGGCGGTGCGATTCCAGTCGCCGGTGAGCACCGATCGCGGGAGCAGCTCGTCCAGCGTCGGCGCCTGATCCAGTGGCGGCAGCCAGATCTCGTGCGCCGGACGCCCGTGCCCGCGCACTCGCGAGACCAGCATGCGCAGATCGGAGACCTCCTCGGCCGGGGGCCGGGGCTCGTCGGGCTCGTTCGGTCCGATCGGCGGAATGCGATCGGCGGCCCGGAATTCCACGTGTGTCGCGGTGAAAGGCCGAGCGGTCACATCGATTTCCCCGGACCGCGTGGCCGCGCCGAGATCGCGTGGGGCTCCGGCGCCGGTGTACGGACCCGAGACGTAGGCGGATTGGAACCGCACGATCTCCCCCGAATCCGATTTCAGATAGCCGCCGCCCGGATTGCCCGGCAGGTTGTACGCGTCGGGCACCCCGAGTACCTGACGGGATTCGTTGGCGGAGAATGTCTTCAATCCGATCCGATAGGACAGATGACTCTCCAGTCCCTTGAGCCTGCCCTCCTCCAGCCGTTGCGAGGCCAGCAACAGATGCATGTGCAGCGAGCGGCCGAGTCGCCCGATACCGGTGAACAGTTCGGCGAAATCCGGATGCTGGGAGAGCAATTCGGAGAATTCGTCGAGCACCACGAACAATGCGGGCATGGGGTCCAGATCCGCGCCCGCGGCCCGCGCCTTCTCGTACTCGGAGACATTGGCGAAATTGCCCGCCGCCCGCAGCACTTCCTGCCTGCGGTTCATTTCGCCGTCCAGCGCGTCGCGCATGCGGTCGACGAGATCGGCCTCCTCCTCGAGATTGGTGATGATGGCCGCCACGTGCGCCACGCCCTCGAGCCCGAGAAAGGTCGCACCGCCCTTGAAATCCACCAGCACGAAGTTCAACTGGTCCGATGAATGCGTGGCGATGAGCGAAAGCACCAGGGTGCGAAGGAATTCCGACTTTCCCGAACCGGTCGCGCCGATACACAGCCCGTGCGGCCCCATGCCGCCCTCCGCGGCCTCCTTGATGTCGAGTACGACCGGCAGCCCGTCCGCGCCGACGCCGAACGGCACCCGCAGGCGTTCCCGCCCGTAGCGCGGCTGCCAGGCGGTCTCGGGCGTGAACGCGCCGATGTCGCCCAGCCCCAGCAGTTGCGACCAGCTCGAAATGATTTCGCCCGCATCACCCGCCGCCGCACCGGTCTGCTGCACCGCGGCCCGATAGGGCGCGAGCCGGCGCGCGGCCTGTTCGGCCTCGCGCACGCCGATGCGGTCGATGCTCGCGAACCGCTCCATCGCCCCGCTCGCGCCCCGGCCCGAGCAGTCGCCGTTCTCGACCAGCATCGGAATACCGCGCGAGGCGGCCAGTCGCGGCGCGTACCCGCACAGGTCTATCACGGTGACGCCCTCGAAACCGCTGTCGCGCAAGGGATCTTCCTCCGCCTCCAGCAGGCCGCCGTCCACCACCAGCACGATCTGCACCAGGTTCGGGTCCGGCGGCTGATTGCGCGAGTACCGAACCCTGTTGTGCAGCAGCGGATGCAGTCCGGCGTGCACCTCGCGAATGGACCCGTACACCATGCGCTCGGTGCCGACGCCGTCCAGCGAGTCCGGGTGCTGGGTGTGCGGCAGCCACTTGGCCCATTCCCACTCGCGGGCGGTGTCGGGGCCGCAGACCACGGCGATCAGCACCTGATCCGGGCCCTGGAACATGGCCAGCTGCAGCAGCATCGCCCGGGTCAGCTCCCGGGCCTGAACCCGGTCACCGGTGAGCGCGATGCTGGCGAAGCCCTTCACCGCGATCGCGGTCGGCAGGTCCAGGACCGTCGCATGGGTCCGCACGAAACGTCTCAGCGACACCGCAGCTATCGGTTCGAGTTCCTCGACCGGGCCGGTTTCCGGCGCCACCAGCCGGGTCGCGAGCCGCTGACTGCCCAGCCCGATGCGGGCGTGACAGAAGTCCTTGTCCCCCGGCCGGCGTTCCCACATGCGGGTGGTGCCCGCGAGCATCCAGACCAGACCGGGTTCGGGGTGACTCCACTCGATGGCGGCCCGCTGCTGCGCCGCGGTCTCGGCCACGTCGCGCCGGACCTGATCGAGGTAGCGCAGGTAGTCCTTGCGGTCCTCGTCGGCCTCGGACGCCTTCTGCCCCCGGCCACCCTGCCCCGCGTACATGCCCGCCATGGAGAACACCATCATCATGGGAAACATCAAGCTCATGGGGTTGGAAGCGAACCCGCTCCCCGAGGTGAACATGAGCGCGACCATGCCCAGCATGCCCACCACCATCACCAGCGGCATGAGCTTGGTGAACAGATTCGCCGGGATACTGCGCGGAATCTCCGGCGGCGCCTGCAGCGTCACCTCGCCGCCCGGTGACCGCGGGACCTCCCGCCGCGGCCGCCGTTGAAACCGTACGGTGCTCAGTGTCTTCTGCCCTCCGCTTCGCTCCGGGCGCGGTCCGCGGCCCGGAGGTCTCGTTCTTCCCTCCCTCCGCTCCTCCGCTCCACTCAGTCCAGAACGAGACGGCCGCGGACCACAGGGTGTTGCTACCGGAGAATTGGGCGGGTCGCCCGCGTCAGCGGGTGGCATCAGCGGGGAGTCGACATCGGGCGGAGCTCGAGTTGGCTTGCCCCCTGCTTCCGGCGGGTAGTTTACGGACACTCATAGCCATCACGTACAGTGCGGGCAACATTTCGGCACATACCGGCGCGGCGGCGGTGATTCGCGCGCCCGGAGCGGTCCGGCGGGTCGAATCCGAGTGGGGGGCAGCGTGACGCTTGCGCGAAACGACCATATCGACGACGGCCGCGGCACGGTCCGAGCGCCCGACCTCGCGCGGGTGACGATTCTGGCCAAGCACACCCAGGTGGATATGGCCATCCCGGTCGACGTACCGGTCGCGCTGCTCATTCCGAGCGTGGTGGACATGGTGGCCCAGCACAACCGGGCCAACGAGTTCGGCAGCGACGGGGAGGCCTTCGAACCCCGCGAATGGGTGCTCGCCCGCATCGGCCAACCGCCGCTGTCCAATTCGCTGAGTCTGGCCGAACAGGGCGTGCGCGACGGCGAACTGCTCATGCTCGAAAGCGCCGAGCACACCGCGCCGACCCCGCTGTTCGACGACATCATGTACAACGTCGCCATCGCCGACGCCGACCGTTTCCGCGGCTGGAATCCGCGCACGGCCCGGCTGACCGGTTCGATCCTCGCGGTGCTCACCATGCTGGTCGGCTGCCTCGGCCTGCTGGCCGCGCCCACGGCCGTACCCGGCTGGGTGAGCGGTTCCATCGCCCTGTTCGTCACCGTCCTGCTGGTGGTCGCGAGTGCGGTGCTGTCCCGCGTGTACGACGACGACGCGACGGCGCTCGTCCTGGGCGGCTGTGCGCTCCCGGCAGCGTTCACCGCGGGCATGCTCTTCGTCCCCGACGCCTACGGCTGGGCGAATCTGCTGCTCGGCGCGGTGCTCACCGGCGCGGTCGCCGTGCTGACCCGGCGCGTGAGCGACGTGGGCCCGGGCCTGTTCACCGGGACCGCGACCCTGGCGGTGTACGCGATTCCGGTCGCGCTGATCGGACTGCTCACCGAGGCGCCGCGCAAATCCATCGGCGCGGGCGCCGCCGCCCTCGGCCTCATCGGATTGGCGCTCGCGCCAAGGCTTTCCATTGCGCTGGCCGGGCTTCCGCTGCCGCCGGTGCCCGCCCCCGGCACCCCCATCGACCCCACCGAGGACGATCCCGACGATCATCGCGCGCTGCCGAGCCTGGGCGCGCTGCGCGCGAAATCCGAACGCGCGCGCGAGTATCTGGCAGGCCTGATCGCCGCCACCACCCTGGTCGTGGCCGCCGGCGCGCTGGCCGCGTGCGATCCGGGATCCGAGCAGCGCTACTGGCCCGGCCTCGCGCTCGCGCTGGTGTGCGCGGCGGTACTGATGTTCCGCAGCCGGACCTACGCCGGGGCCGACCAGGCGGTGGGCCTGGTCGCGGGCGGCGCGGGCATCGTGCTCGCGATGCTGATCGCCACGGCCCTGCTCTTCGAGGTCCCGCTGCTGGTTTTCGGTGCGGCCCTGCTGATTCTGATCGCCGCGCTGGTGCTGGGCATCGCGCTCCCGCGCAGGCAGGCCACCCCGCCCATGCGCCGGGCGGTGGAACTGCTGGAATACACCTGCGTGGCGGCCGTTGTGCCGCTCGTGTTCTGGGTGACCGGCCTGTTCGCGCTCGTGCGCGGGCTCTGATCGACGCGATGCCGACTCCCGCGAGGCATCGCGCCCTGCGCGCCGGCGCCGCCGCCGCGGTGCTGGCGGTAGGTCTGTCCTTCGGGCTCGGCGCCGAACTCGCGGCGGCCCACGCCGATCGGCCGCCCGCCGTGGATCCACGACTGCTGCCGCCGGGCGGTCCCGCCGCCCCGCCCGGCAAGACCGAACATCCGGCCAACTCCCCGTGCCTGAGCACCCAGGCCGGCGGCGACGGCCCGACGATCCCGCCCACCCAGCGCGCGCTCGACCTCGAACACGCCTGGCGGTTCTCCCGGGGCGCGGGCCAGCTGGTGGCGGTCATCGACACCGGCGTTGCGCCGCATCCCCGCCTGCCCGGGCTCATCCCCGGCGGCGACTACGTCGCCAATTCCGGTGACGGGACCGAGGATTGCGACGCGCACGGCACCCTCGTGGCCGGGCTGATCGCCGCCACCCGCGTACCCGGAGAGGGTTTCGCCGGCGTCGCGCCCGAAGCCCGCATCATGACCATCCGCCAGACCAGCGCCATGTACCAGGCCGCGGGCGCGAGCCGGGACAAGGGCCCCGACGACATGCCCGACGGCTACGGCAAGATCTCCGCGCTGGCCTCGGCCGTGCGCCGCGCCGCCGACGCCGGTGCGCGCGTCATCAACATCTCCCTGGTCGCCTGCCCCGCCAGCCGCCCGGCAAGCACCGAGATGGGCATGCTCGGCGCGGCCGTGCGCTACGCCGCGGTCGAGAAGGACGTCGTCGTGGTCACTTCGGCGGGCAACACCGACACCTGCAGGGCGAGCAACCCCGGCCCGGACCCGCTGCACCCGGACGCCGACCTCTGGAAGCGCATCTCCTCCTACGTGGCCCCGGCCTGGTGGGACGAGTACGTGCTCTCGGTCGGCTCCATCGACGCCTTCGGCCGCCCGTCGAAGTTCACGGTGCCCGGCCCCTGGGTCGGGGTGGCCGCGCCGGGCGAGGACATCATCTCCCTCGATCCCCGAAGCACCGGGCTGACCACCGCCAAGGTGTCCAATCAGGGTCAGGTATCGCGCTACAGCGGAACGAGTTTCGCCGCACCCTACGTCTCCGGCGTGGCCGCCCTGGTGCGCTCCCGCTTCCCGAACCTGAACGCCCGCGCGGTGATCGACCGCATCCAGGCCACCGCGCACGCCCCCGGCGAAGGCTGGAACCCCTACGTCGGCTACGGCGCGATCGACCCGGTGGCCGCCCTGACCGCCGAGGTCCCCCGCGACCTACCGCCCAAGCGTCCCAACACCCCTCGCGATCGACAGCTCCCGCTGCCGGCCCCGGCGCCATCCCCGGACAACACCGCCCGCGACGTCGCACTCATCGGCACCGGCGTGGTCGGCCTCCTGGTCGTCCTGGGCTTCCTGGCCTCGTTCCCCCTGCGCCGCAAGTTCGGTAGGCGTGAGGACAGTCGAGTGACGTTGTCTCGCAACACGGATCGGCGATGACACGGGACCGAATGGTTTCATCAGGCCGTGTTCCGACTGCTGACCGCCGGGCGGCATCCCGCCGCCGCACAGCGACGGTCATTCCACCCGAGTCTCTTTTCACGCGTCCCTGGCTGATCGATGGCGCGGCCCGCACGTTCTGCCGCCGGAGCCGGACTTCGCCATCCCGCCCTTCCCCTGGTTCCCACCGGGGACGCCGGTCCACCGTGCCGCGACGGCATCCGCCCTTTCACCCGAGGAAAGCTCAGTTCTGAGGTTTCACAGGCTGTTTCGCCGGATTCGGGTCCGGGGCGACGCCGTCGTGGGCGACCATCGCGGCCTCCCGGCTCAGGGTCGGGCCGGGCGCGAGCAGGCCGACGATCTGCCACGGCGCGGGTTCGGGGCGCGTCGACTCCGGGTCCATGCCCAGTGCCTTCGCCGCGTCCAGATCCCTTATTCCGTAGCGAACCCCATAGTCGGACAGGAAGAACAGGCTGTCGCGCCGCTGGCTGTCTGGTTCGATCCCGGTGGTCTGGACGTACGCGCCCGCACCGGGTTTCAGGTAGAACGCGTCGAGTTCGGGCCCGTTGCCGTCGGCCTGCGCGAGCGGCACCAGCCGCGCCTGGTCCGGAATGGGCGGCGCGTGCCCGGTCAGCAGGGTGAGCTCGGCGTGCCTGCTGCCGTCCGAGGTGTCGGCGGACTCGATGGGCCGCCACGAGAGACATTCCACGGGTTGATCTTTGCCGTCCACCAGGGCCGGAGCCGCCGCCGGGTAGGCGCCGACCGCCAGCGCGCCCGAGACCGGCGCGCCGGTGCGATCGGCCTGCGCGATGAAGTCGTCGGCGGCGGTGGAGCGGTAGGCGTTGCGAATGATGTCCGCTGTCAACGGCGACACCGGCTGCAAGCCGTCCGCGAGCACCACGTACTGCCGGTTGTCCGTGCGCACCCGCACCACGTCGCCGATGCGGTGATCACCGATCGAATAGCGCGGGGCCGCACCGGCTTCCGCGATGGGCGGGGCGGTCAGCGGCAGCACCTCGGGAATGGCGTTCAGCAGTCCCGCGCTGACGGGCCGGGGCGTACGCCCGCGAATGTCGAGGGCGTCCACTACCGCCCGGTCGTTCATGTCCAGCCGCGCGCGCTGATTGTCGTAGACGAGGTAGGTGTGGTCGCGGCTCTGCACCAGCAGCGCTCGGCCCGCGGCCAGTGGCGCGGCCTTGTCCCCCAGATCCGGCGTGCCCGCGATGACCGAGGTGGTCAGGGTCCGGCTGCCGTCGTTCGCGAGCGCGTCGCACACGGTCCAGGCGCGGCCCGACCCGCCGGTCTCGACGTTCAGCGAGGCGGGTGCGCCCGGAATGCCGATCAACTGCCCGCGCGGCTTCTTGGCGAGTTCGGATTCCTTCACCGTGCCGGGTTTGGCGGCCTCGCCCGCGGCCAGCCGCGCCGAGGCCAGATTCAGCGCGGGATGCACGACGTTGTCGATGACCACGTACACCGCGCCGGTGTTCTTGCCGAGCAGGATCTTGTTCGAGCCGATCTTGTCCTGCGGTCGCAGCAGCGCTAATAATCCGCAACCGGCCAGTGCGACACACGCGAGGATCACCCCGGCGGTGAAGGCGCGGGACTGGGCGCGCATGGGGTCGTGCAGCATCCGCACGTCCCTGCGCACCAGGGCGTGTTCCATGCGCCGAACCAGGAAGCGATAGCCGCCGACCTGCCATCGCGTCGTGGGTTTTGAAGGCATGTAGATCCCCCGACCAGTCATTACGTCCGCAGAGCACAGTACAGTTCCCCCGAATCCGAATGGGCACTCGGCCAACGCAAGCGGGCCGGGAATCGGCGATCGGGGAGCGATATGACGGGCCGCGCGCGGTTGACGAACCTGCTGGTGGCCCAGTCGACCGCGATGGTCGTCCTGCTCACCGCCGTACTCGCCGGCATACCGCCGTGGCCCGCCCTCGGCGTTGCCCTCATACTCGGGCTGCTGCTGCTCGTACCACTGGGCAAACGTTCAGTTGCCCAGTGGATCGGCACCCGCTCCCGCTATCGCGCACGCCGACCGCGCGCCCTGGCAGATGCCATCGACTTCACCGCCGCCGACGGCCGCTCGCTCGGGCTGTATCTGGACCGCTCGCGCGTTGTCGCCGTCGTGGAGGTGCTGCCGCCCAGGGGCGGGCTGACCCGCCTGGGCCGCACCACCGTGCAATCCACCCACCTGCTGCCCCTGAAGGCGCTGGCCGAGCGACTGACACAGCACGACATCCGCTTGGCGGGCATCGACATCGTCTCGCACGGCCATCGCAGCCGATCCGGCACGCCAGCCGGGGCCATCTACGAATCACTGCTCGGCCCGCTGCCCGCCACCGCGCACCGCACGGTCCGGCTGGCCATCGCCTTCGATCCGCTGCTGTGCCCGGACGCCGCGGACCGGCGCGGCGGCGGCCTGCCCGGAGCCTGCCGCGCGGTCACCATCGCCACCCGGCGCATCGTGCGCACCCTGGAGGACGCCGACTGCGCCGCACGCGTTCTCACCGCACCCGAGATCACCCAGGCGGCCCTGCAGATCACCGGCGGGGTGGACCCGCGCGATCTCACCCAGCACTGGCGCTACGCCGAACTCGGCAACAGCGTGAACATCGGCGCGGCCCTGGATCCCGGCCGGCTCGGGTCCGAAACCCTGGACCAGCTGTGGGTGCCGCCCTCGCGCGGTACCACGGTGGCGGTGCGGCTGCGGCCCGGCGACGCACCCGGCACGGTGCGGATCGGCGCGGCCTGGCGACTCACCGCACGCGAACTGCCCGCGGAACCGGTGCACAGGCACATGATCTCCATGAACGGCCGTCAGCGCGAAGGGCTGCTCGCGCACCTGCCGCTCGCGGTGCCGGGACTGGACGAGTGCGTCCCCGCCATCGAACGGCCCATGAGCGATGTCGAGCGGGTCCGGCTCGCCTCGGCGGGCTGCGGCCAGCTGCTCGGCTCCGACGACGCGGGCAACGGGGTCGCGGTTCGTCTTGTCGGCCAGGGCATTTCGACCGTGTACATCTCGGGCGAGCTCTATCTCGCGCAACAGCTGGTCTTTCGCGCGCTGGCCGTCGGGGAACGAGTGCTCATCCGCACCGACCGCCCGCAGTCCTGGGAGCACCTGCTCACCACCATCGGCAATCCCGAACGCCTGACGCTGGCCGCCGAAACCCACCAGTCCGACGCGGGATTCACCGCCGTGCTGGTGGACGGGGTCCTGGCCCCCGGTCCGCACGCGGGCGTCACCACGCTGTATCTGACCGGCAATCCGCTGGGCTGGCCCGGTGCGCCCCCGGACCTGTCGATCCGGCAGCCCGGCGCCGCGGGCAACCGAATCACCCTGCGCACCGGCACAACCGAGGTCGAGTTGACCCTGGTCTCCATCCCCCGCGAGGGCGCCTATATCGGGCAACCTCGCGCCGCTCGCGCGTTCGCCGCGCAACCGTAGATCGCACGCCGCGCAGGGCGCACGATCCCGGCGCGGCGGGGAATCACCCCGGATACGGGTCTGTCGCCCGCGCGGCCCGCAAAGTCCTTCCCCACCAAGCCAGTTGGGTGAGCATCCTGCCCGCGGCATCGATGGCCGCCCCGTCCGCGGTATCCCCCGCGTCATCGAACTTCCGCTTGGCCTCGTGGAAGCTGACCGTCTCCCGAATCGACACCATATGGATCTCGGCCACCACCTGCCGCAACTGCTCGACGGCCCGCAGCCCGCCGGAGAGTCCGCCGTAGCTCACGAAACCGATCGGCTTGGCCCGCCATTCCCGCTTGGCCGTGTCGAGCGCGGTCTTGAGCGAGGCCGGATAGCCGTGGTTGTACTCCGAGGTCACCACCACGAAAGCATCGGCGGCGGAGATTCTTTCGCAGTAGGCCCTCGATTCCGGGGTGACGCTCAGGTCCACCGGAAGCGGCGTGTCGAGCAGGTCGATGACCCGCGTATCGAATCGTTCGTCGGCCAGCGCCGCGCGCAGGAACCAGTCCGCCACCACCGGCGCGAATCGTTCCGGGCGCACACTGGCCACGAGCACTTCGAGCCGAAGCGGATTCTCCATGCGCCGAGCCTAGTGCGACCCGGCCGTCCCGATCGCGTAGGACACCAGCCCCTCGGCCGGAGCGGTGCGCGCGGTGAAATCCAGCGCCTGCCGCGCCCGTTCGGCGTCGGCCACCAGGTGCCTGACATCGGTGATCCGGTACTGCCCGGTCACGACCGGCGCGGGTCCGTTCAGCGCCTTGGCCATGGTCGAGGCCACCTCCCACAGCGTGAGCGGTTGCCCCGAGCCCACATTCAGCGGCAGGAAGCCGGGCAGCCCGCGCTCGACGGCGGCGACCGTCGCGGACGCCACGTCTCGCACCTGCACGAAGTCCCGGACCTGCCCTCCGTCCTCGAACACGTGCGGCGCCCGCCCGGCGCGCAGCTCGGCCCGGAACCGCGCCACCACACCGGTTTCCGCCGTCCGCACCGGCCGCGCCCCCGCCACCGGCGCGCCATAGACGTGGTTGTACCGCAGCACCGTCGCCGCCGACCCGGTGCTGACCGCCCACGCCAGCGCGTAATGCTCCTGCGCGACTTTGCTTGCCGCGTAAGCGCTGCGCGGCCGCAACGGCGCGTCCTCACCCACCGCCTCCCAGGTCAGCAACTCCCCCGTCCGCGGCGCCCGATGATCGAACAACCCCCGGTCGAGATCCCCCCGCCGCCGCAACCCGGGAAAGAACGGCCCGCTCCGCACGGCCCGATACCGCCCCTCCCCGTACACCGCCGCCGTCGAGGCGAGCACCAGCCGCCGCACCCCCACTCGCTCCATGGCGGCCAGCAGAATCGCGGTCCCCGCGTCGTTGTGCGTGGCGTAGGCGGCCGCCGCCTCCATCTGCAACGGCCCCCGCCGCGCGGGCGCGGCCCCGCGCACGCCATCCCTCGCCGCACCACGCCCCCCGTCCGTCCCTCGGCCCCTATCGGGACCCCGAACACCCGCCCCGGCCCCATGTCCCACATCCTCGCTCGACCCGCCGCCCGCGCCCCGGCCCCCGGCCTCGCCGCCACCCCGAATCCCCCCAAAGCCCCCGGGTGGCTGCTGCCGATAAGTCGGAACAGTGCTGCGCCCCAGCCCCTTCCCTGACTCCCCCGCACGACCGGAACCGACCGCACTCGCCGCCTCCCCACCCACTACGCCGTCCCCCGGACGTGCGCCGCCACCGTCACTCTCAGCCGGCCCGCCCACTTCCGCGTCAACGCCACCGGCCGGCCCAAATGACCCGCCGTCCGCTCCGACTGGACCACCGCCTCGCCCGGCCGGCGCGCCCGCACCTGCGCCGGTGTCACCACCCGGCCCGGCAGCCACGCCATCTGCTCCGCCTGGTCCGGCAGGACCACCGTCGTGCCCAGCAGGACCACCAACACCGGAAGCATCACCGCCGTGTCCGGGAGACCCGCCGTCTGCTCCGACGGGGTCGCCGCCTCGCCCGGCGGAGTCGACACGGCTGATCAATTTCTCCGGCCGCTCGCCCGGTTCACCCTGTCTCCCAGCAGAATCGCCAGGGCTCGCGCCGGCGCCGCTATCCGGACCGAGAGGACCGACCGGTCGGCCGACGGCGGGACGCTCGGCACTCGCCTCCGCGGATCTCTTCGCCGCGGCGGGACGGTTCACCGCCGGACCTGAACCCGATAGAGCCTGATTGCCAACGGTTTCGGCGCGCGCCGCGGCCCGCGGCGAAGCCGAGCGGGCGGGCTCGGGCGGCGGCGGGGGCAGGTCCGGCAGCGGGACAGCGGCGGCCAGGTGACACACCACGTCGACGCCGCGCAGAAGTGGCTCCAGCGCTTCGGGATTGCGGATGTCGACCAGTGAAACCTGTTCGGGCATCGTCGATCCCGGTCCGTGCACCGCGCCGAGCATGGCGTCGATGGCGACGACCTCGTGGCCCGCCTCCAGCAGCGCGCGATGCACGTGGGAACCGATGTAGCCGGCCGCCCCGGTCAACAGCACTCGCAACCGGCCGGACACAGGTCTACCCGAGCTCATTCCTCCAGCGTAGGCGACCGCGCCGGAGCGCGGACCGGACGAGCGCATCAGGCAGCGGGATCCACACGCGTCGAGCAGCGCGATCCCGGTTCAGCGCGCGGCGAGATCTCGGCGCACAGCACGGCGAGATCTCGGCATACCGCGCAGCGAGATCTCGGCATACAGCACAGCGAAAGGCCCGGCTCCGAACAGGAACCGGGCCGGAAACGGGTGGCGGACTAGGGCAGCTCGAACGGCAACTGCACGCCGGTGCCCGAATGCACGCGGCAGGCGTCGCAGGTGTCGTCGCCCTCGACGGCGGCGACCGCGCGGCGCACCAATCCCTTGAAGGGCACCAGGTTTCGCTCGAACTCGGCGAAGACGTCCACGGCGCTCACGCCGTGCCCGGACTCCACCCCGGCGTCCAGGTCCGTGACCAGAGCGATTGCGGAGTAGCACATTTCGAGTTCACGGGCGAGCACGGCCTCGGGGTGACCGGTCATATTGACCAGCTCCCAGCCCAGCCCGGCGAACCACTGGCTCTCGGCGCGGGTGGAGAACCGCGGGCCCTGCACCACGACCATGGTGCCGTGATCCTTCAGCGGCAGTTCGTCGCCCTTGGCCGCGATGGCCGCGGTGCGCAGTTCCGCGCAGTACGGGTCGGCGAAGGAGACGTGCACGCCGCCCGCGTCGAAGAAGGTCTGATCGCGCCCGGAGGTGCGGTCCACCAGCTGATCGGGCACAGCCACGGTGCCCGGCCCCCAATCCGCGCGCAGACTGCCGACCGCGCAGGGGCCGAAGATCCGCCGCACGCCCAGCGAGCGCAGCGCCCACATATTGGCCCGGTAGGGCACGGTGTGCGGGGAGAACTCGTGCTTGCGGCCGTGCCGGGGCAGGAACGCCACCGACCGGCCCTCGACGGTGCCGATGGTGATGGGCGCACTGGGCGCGCCGTAGGGAGTCTCGACCTCCACCGCGGTCGCGTCGTCACCGAAGAAGTCGTAGAAACCGCTACCACCGATAATGGCCAACGTGGCCCGAGAATCCGAACTCATGCCGCCAATTCTTGCGCATCCGGGCGCAACTGGTGGGGTCAGGGCGAACCCTGTACCCTAGGGGGGTATTGACGCCGGGAGTGAGGAAACCGTCGGTGACCAAGGATCAGATCAGCACGGCCGAAGCGGTGACGGACACCGCCGACGTGGCGAAGGCCGCGACGGCGGCGGATCAGGCCGACAAGCCCTGCCACGATCACAGCTCGCACGGCTACATCACCGCCAAGGACGACTACCTCAAGCGCCTGCGCCGCATCGAGGGGCAGAGCCGCGGCCTGCAGCGGATGGTCGAGGAAGAGAAGTACTGCATCGACATCCTCACCCAGGTCTCGGCCATGACCAAGGCCCTGCAGGCGGTCGCGATGGGCCTGCTCGAGGATCACATCAGCCACTGCGTCGTGGACGCCGCCATCGCGGGCGGCCCGGAAGCCGAGGCCAAGATCAAGGAAGCCACCGACGCCATCGCGCGCCTGGTCCGCTCCTGATCCGCCGCCGGCGAGCGTCTGTTCCGCCCGCCGGCAGCTTCCCCACCCCCGTCGGCAGTCGCCCCACCGCCCGCCGGCAGCCGCCGCGCTCTGCCCTGCCCGCTAGCAGGCCGCCATGCCGCTCGCCGTCGACCCGATGGTGAGCGGCATCGCCCAGCGATCCGAACTCGGAATCCGCCCGACCCCCGCCCGCGCGGTGCGCGCGGCGCTCTGCCCGCGTCGCTCCCGCGGACGCCGGGCTATCCCCACATCGACCCCGCCGCGCAACTCCAGTTCCGCGTAGAGCAACCCCTGCGCGCCCTCGGCCAGCGGCGCGATGACCTCGATCCCGTCCGGGCCGTAGATGCGCGCGCGCCCGGTGGGCCGCTGCCCGCCGCCACCTTCCCAGGCGCCGTCCCCGACCACCACGCACGGCGCGATCACGTAGGCGCCGGCCTCGAGGGCGTACATCCGGCTCACGGTGGTGCTCGAATCCGGTCCGGGCGTATCGCCCTCCATCCCGCCGGGCCAGGCGGCGACATGAATCTGCTCACCGTCCGCGCGCAACGCGCGGGTCAGCAGCGGACGCTGGTTCTCCTGCCCGGTCAGCGCGCCCAGCGCCCCGAACGGCGTGCGATGCACGGCCGGGAGATTCGGTGCGCCCGAGGCGAACACCTTGCGCTCCACACCATTGAGCCCGGCCTTGCGCCGCACCGAGAGCACCACCCCGGAATCGTCGATCACCGCCTGCGACATATAGATTCGGCGATCCTGCCGCTCCCCGAATCCGAGCACCACGTGGATGCCGTAGCGACGGGCGGCGGCGGTGACGGCCCGCATTTCGGCGCCGTCGCGTGACATCGAATTCTCGCGGCAACGAGTCGAGTATTCGACGTTCCATTGATTGGTTTCGACCCAGCGCCACCAGGGAAACCCGGGGAGAAACGTCTCCGGGAATGCGACCAGCTCGGCGCCCGACACGGCCGCGGCCCCGATGAGTTCCACGACCTGCTCGACGCCTTCTCGCAGCCGAAGCCATTTCGGCTCGGCCTGGACTGCCGCGACGCGCACCGTTTTTCTCATTGGACAACCCTCATGAGAGGTGATGTTCGCGAATGCCTTCCGAGCGCACCATGCCGAAAAGTGCCGTTTTCCGGACTCTTCATGCCACCGCGATGTTCATTCCAATGAACAGTTCAAAGTAATGTACGGAATGTACCCGGTGTAGTGCCAGTCTCGGTACGGAAGGAACGGTAGAAACTTCGCTCGGTAAGGAAACCCGAAGCACTGGCGACCGCGGACAGCGGAAGCTGTGGGGCGCTGCGCAACAACTCGCAGGCCCGTTCGATTCGCATGCGCCGCAACACCGCTCCCGGTCCGCCCTCGAACTCACCGAACACTCGATAGAGCGTACGCCGCGACATTCGGCAACCGGCCGCGATTCGATCAACACCGAGTTCGGGATCGGTGCAGTTGTCCCGCATGAACACCAGCACGCGTTGACGATTCAGCGCATCGGCCGAACGTTCCCGGGCCACCCCGCCGGTGGCCGCCACCACCGCCGCCGCCAGCAGATCCAATCCGGGCTCGGCCAGCAGCGCCGCACCGCCGGGATCGACGCCCTGCAATTTCGCGATGCCGCGGAAGAATTGCGCCACGACAGCGGGGGCGGAATCCCCCGAAAAAGCCGTCGCCGTAGGGACTTCCGTGCCGAGCAGGCCGTGACGCTCACGCAGCCGGCTCAACGGGACCTGCAGTACCACCTGCTCCCACTCCTGCCCGAATTCCCAGCGGTACGGCCGCGAAGTGTCGTAGAAGACGATGCCGCCCGGTCCCACCTCGGCGATCCGCTCGTCCTGATACAGGCGCGCGGTACCGGAAAGCGGAATGCTCACCAACAGGAACTCGTCCTCGGTGCGCGAGATCAACCGGGGCGTACGCCGGATCTCCTGCGGCGTCGATCCGACGATCGTGAGCTCGAGATCCCCGTACCTGCCGTGCTCGATATGACCGTGAAAACTCCCGAAACTCCCACTCGCATCCGGCGAAACCGCAAGCGGCACATACGCCGCGCTCACCTGCGCTTCCCAGCGCTCGAATGCATCCACCGCCGGCGATTCCGACCCGGTCCGCACTTCGAACCGATTGATCGCTTCTGACCCTTCCACTCCCCATCCCTCGACAACCCTCGACGGCCGCCACCCGGCCGAATACCGGGCAGTGTGTCAGATTCGACTGCGGTCAGCCAGCGACGGCGAACGCCTACGCGGCCGATTCACAGCTCGTGTCGAGTTCGAGATCGGCGTACAGGATGCCCTCCTCGTGCCCGCCCAGCGGAGCCGCCAACTCCTCCCCGCCCGGGGCGAAGATTCGCGAGTGACCACCCGGGCCGCGCACCAGCTGTTTGGCGGGTTCCATTCCGCCGTGGCGACTTTCGCTGCCCGCGACATCCATAATCGAACACGCCGCGACCACATTGAGCTGACCGACCACCGCGTACCAGAGCGTCGCGGCATTGTTCACCCGCACACCCCACTCCACATCCCGGGCGATGATGAAGCCCGGCCACGACACCACGTGCACCTGAGCCCCGGTGCGCTCCAACTCCCGGCGCGCGGGCAGATGCAACTGCTCCGACCCGCCCTGCACCCCGATCCGGCCGATATCGGTGCGGAACACGTACGGCGCGGTCACCTCACCGCAACGAAAGATCTTGTGCTCCAGGGGCGTCAGCTCGGGCTTGCGCCGCACACCGGCCAGGACGCCGCGGTCGTCGATCAGGCACTGCGACATGTACAGCGAGGTGCCGCAGCGCTCGCTGAAGCCGAGCAGCACGTGCACCCGATTGCGCCGCGCAGCATCGGCGATCCGGCGGAATTCGGTGCGGCCCACCGTCATGGAGTTCGTGCGGTAGCGCGCGAAGAAGCCCTGTCCCCAGCTCACCGAATCCAGCCACAGCCACCACGGGTAGCCCGGCAGGAAGGTCTCGGGGAAGGCCACCAGCTGCGCGCCGCCCGCGGCCGCGGTCTCGATGAGTTCGATCGCCTGCTGGACGCCCGCCCGCAGGTCCAGCCATCGTGGTTCGGCCTGGACAGCCGCCACCCGCACCTTGGTTCGCACCTCGGCCCCCTTCGACACGCTCGGGATGATCTGTGCAATCACCCTTCGCCGAACGGAGGCGAGGTGCAGCGACATACCGTGCCGAGCTACCGACCGGACGTGCCTGAGTCCATTCGCGCAGGTATCCGCGCTGGTGAGCGCCCCGAATGCCGGGCGTACAGCACGCAACCCGGTCGTCGGCGGCTCGACGACGACCGGGTCGCGTCTCCTCATCGCATGACCCGGCCGGTCGGCAACGTCGACGACTGCGCCTGCGTGCAAGCGGCGCTTCGCCCCAGACACGATCGGGACGCGAAGACCGGCGGTGCACGGGGTCAACGAGTTGGTGCGGAGAAGATCAGCGGCGTGAACCGGATGCCTTCACAAGTATTCACATCGGGCACGATGTTGTGACTGTCCGGCCGTGCCAGATCACTGACTATTCACGTCATGGCGGTTTGGCCGCGCGGCGTACGCGGAATCCCGTACGACTCAGGCGTACTCGGTCCGGAATTCCCCCGGCGTCATTCCCATTTCGCGCCGGAAGGCCCGATAGAACTGTCGTTCGGAGACGAATCCCGAGGCCCGCGCGATCGAAAGCAACGGCCTCGTCTGATCGGTCCGGATGAGCGCCAGCGCCCGTTCGATCCGCAACCGGCGCAGCACCGCGGCGACGCCGTCGTCATCCTCCTCGAATAGGCGATAGAGCGTGCGGCGCGAGACCGAGCACGCCGCCGCGACATCGTCCACGGTCAGTCCGGGATCGGCGAAATGCCGCTGTATGTAGGTCAGCGCGTGCTGCCGGGCCAGCGCCTGCCCGGCTTCCTCGTGCGGGGTCTCCCCGGCCGCCAATTGGACCACCGACGCCAGCAGTCCGGTGCCGTGCCGGGCCAGCACCGCGGCCTGTTCGGGGGCGGTCTGCTGCAATTGCGCCAGCCCGCAGAAGAATCGGCCGACGATGCCCGCCGCGCCCTCGGGCGGGAACCGCACCGCGGTCGGTATGCGATCGGAGGGGACCCCCGAGGCCCGGACCACCCGCGACAGCGGCACCTGCACGGCCACCACCCCCCAGTTCTGCTCGAAATGCGCGGTGAAGGGCCGTGAGCTCACGTAGAGCATGAGCCCGCGGTTCGCCATCTCCCCCACCCGGCCGTCCTGCTCCAGCCAGCCGCTGCCCTGCGTGGTGATGCTGGCGAACAGGTACGGCTCATCGGGCTCGTGGATCAGGCGGGGCAGGCGCGAGATGTGCTGGCCGGTCGCCGTAACCGTCGAGATGTCCATATCGTCGAACCGCGACTGCACGATGCGGGCCCGGAACTCGCCCGGGCGAACCGGGGTGACGACCAGCGGCACATACGCCTGCGCGACGGCAGCCTCCCACTGCTCGAATGCCTGCTGTTCGGAAACCTCGGGGGTAGATCTGACATCGACCACCGCGGGATCGGAGCCGCCGCTCATTGGCCGATTGTCGCACCATTGGTGTTCCAGAATGCCGAAATCCCTTCACATCTTCCAACTTTCGGAAGACGCGCCCGAAATAGGTAAGTTGCCCGAAGAAACCAGAACCGCCGGGACCCGGCACTCCGGATCGCACCGCAACCCGCGGCACGAATCCTCACCCCCCAGTTGAGCTTTCACTTCGCGACGACGCGAGCTGACCGTGACACCGTGTTACTGATATCGGGCCGAAAACACCCGCAAAGCAAAGCCGAATACGACTCGGCGATAAGGCAATTCACGCCACCGCGAAATCCGCGCCGGCGGCCGGCAATTCCGGGCGGGACGACGCGGGAACACGATCGCCCCGACGAGCCGCGGGGCCGTCAGTCGCCGCAGCAGCCCTGTGCCGCGGCGGAGCCCGAAGGCCCCGGCACCGACCGCACCTCGCGGGTCTGGGCGTTCCGCGCCGCCAACTCCGCGTCCGCCGGATAGTCCACCGCGATCAGGCTCAACCCGTGCGCGGGCGCGACGGTCACCGCGCTGGCCCGCTCGCGTTCGTTCAGCAAACCGCCGATCCACTCCGGCGTGCGCCGGCCCTCCCCGACCGCGAGCACACCGCCCACCAGGCTGCGGACCATCGACCAGCAGAAGGCGTCGGCGCTGACGTAGGCGGTCAGCAGCTCACCGTCGCGCTCCCACTCGAAGCGCTGGAGCTCACGAATGGTGGTCGCGCCCTCGCGCCGCCGGCAGAAGGCCGCGAAATCGTGCAGGCCCAAGAGCTTTCGGGAGGCCGCGCGCATGGCCTCGAGATCCACGCCGGGACGGCACGGCACGATATGGCGGGCCTGCAGGGGTTCCGCTCCGTACGGCGCGGTGGTCAGGCGGTAGGCGTAGTGCCTGCGGATCGCCGAGAAGCGGGCGTCGAACTCCGGCGGCACAAGCCGAACATCCTTGACGCGCACGTCTTTCGGCAGGAACCGCGCCAGCCGGTGCACAAGGCGCGCGCCGTCCACCGCGGTGCGGGTGTCGAAATGCGCCACCTGTCCCTGTGCGTGCACACCGGCGTCGGTGCGCCCGGCCACGGTGAGCTGGATCGGCTCGCGCTGCACCTTGCTCAGCGATTCCTCCAGCACGCCCTGCACGGTGCGCAGACCGGGCTGGCGGGCCCAGCCGGTGAAGTCGGTGCCGTCATAGCTGATGTCGAGCCGCACCCGAACCGGCGCCTGCTCGGGCGCCTGCGACTCGGCCGCCTGATCGTCCACGGTCACAGCGATCTCCTGGTTAACATGAAAGAAGCCCGCCGACCCGGAGGGGACGGCGGGCTTCCTCATGGAATGAGCGGGAAGACTAGGCGTCTTCCTTCTTCTCCAGGTCAGCGGCCTCGGCGGGAGCCTCGGCAGCAACCTCGGTGGTCTCCTCGGTCTTCGCCTCGTCGGCGACGGCCTCGGGGGCCTTCGAAGCCGCGACGCGACGGGCACGATCGGCCTCGTTGGTCACGGTCTTCTCGCGGACCAGCTCGATGATCGCCATCGGGGCGTTGTCGCCCTTGCGCGGGATCGTCTTGATGATCCGGGTGTAGCCACCCTCGCGACCCTCGAACGACGGTCCGATGTTCGCGAAAAGCTCGTGCACGACGTCCTTGGAGCGGATCACCTTCATCACCTCGCGACGGTCGGCAAGGGTGCCGGCCTTCGCCTTGGTGACAAGCTTCTCGGCGTACGGGCGCAGGGCCTTGGCCTTGGACTCGGTGGTCGTGATGCGACCGTGCTCGAAGAGCGCCGTGGCCAGGTTGGCGAAGATCGCCTTCTGGTGCGACGCCGACCCGCCGAAGCGGGCACCCTTCTTGGGCTTGGGCATTGGAATCTCCTGTGTCTAAGACCGTCGGGGCGCCCGCCCCATTACGGCCTAAAGCTGTTCGGTCTCGGCGTAGTCCTGCTCGCCGCTGTCGGTGTCGCTGAACGAACCGCTGTCGCTCCAGGTGCCGCTCGCCGCGTCGTAACCGACGACGGAGGACGGATCGAAGGAGGCCGGGGAGTCCTTGAGGGACAGACCAAGCGAATGCAGCTTGACCTTGACCTCGTCGATGGACTTCTGGCCGAAGTTGCGGATATCCAGCAGATCGGACTCGGTGCGGGCAACCAGCTCGCCGACGGTGTGCACACCCTCGCGCTTGAGGCAGTTGTAGGACCGCACGGTCAGGTCCAGGTCCTCGATCGGCAGACCGAACGAAGCGATGTGATCCGCCTCGGCCGGGCTGGGGCCGATCTCGATGCCCTCGGCCTCGACGTTCAGCTCGCGAGCGAGACCGAACAGTTCGACCAGAGTCTTACCCGCCGACGCCAGCGCATCCCGAGCGGAGATCGAGTTCTTGGTCTCGACATCCAGGATGAGCCGGTCGAAGTCGGTGCGCTGCTCGACACGAGTCGCCTCGACCTTGTAGGTCACCTTCAGAACCGGCGAGTAGATCGAATCCACCGGAATCCGGCCGATTTCCGCACCCGACGCCTTGTTCTGCACGGCAGGAACGTAGCCGCGACCGCGCTCGACGACGAGCTCGATCTCCAGCTTGCCCTTGTCGTTCAGGGTCGCGATGTGCATGTCCGGGTTGTGCACGGTGACACCGGCCGGCGGAACGATGTCCCCGCCGGTGACGGCCCCCGGGCCCTGCTTACGGACGTACATGGTGACCGGCTCGTCCTCTTCGGACGAGACAACCAGGCCCTTGAGGTTCAGGATGATGTCGGTGACATCTTCCTTCACGCCCGGAACCGTGGTGAACTCGTGCAGCACGCCGTCGATGCGGATGCTCGTGACAGCGGCACCCGGGATGCTCGACAGCAGCGTGCGGCGCAGCGAGTTGCCGAGGGTGTAACCGAAGCCCGGCTCGAGCGGTTCGATGGTGAACCGCGACCGGTTCTCGGACACAACCTCTTCGGTCAGTGTCGGTCGCTGTGAAATCAGCATGGATTTCTCCTCCTTCGAGCGTCCGCTATTTGACGCTCACGACTGGAATTGTGAACTGCCACAGCCCCTTACGCCGGACCGAAGCCCTGCGCTGAATGTCAACCTCGACGCTTGACGAATATCAAGTATCGGACCTTGACCTGGGGTGTGGGGGCAAGCCCCCACACTGTGGCAATCCACCAGCGGCGCGTTAGCGCCCCTATTACTTCGAGTAGAACTCGACGATCAGCTGTTCCTGCAGCGGAACATCGATCTGCGCACGCTCGGGGAGCTGGTGCACCAGAATGCGAAGACGGCCGGGAACGACCTGGAGCCAACCCGGAACCGGGCGGTCACCAACGGTTTCGCGCGCAACCTGGAAAGGCAGGGTGCCCAGCGACTTCTCCCGGACATCGATGATGTCGTACTGGGAGACCTGGAAGCTGGGGACGTCGACCTTCACGCCGTTGACCAGCAGGTGGCCGTGCGAGACGAGCTGACGGGCCTGGCGACGGGTACGGGCCAGACCGGCGCGGTACACGACGTTGTCCAGACGGGTCTCGAGCAGGCGAAGCAGGTTGTCGCCGGTCTTGCCGGTCTGACGGTTGGCCTCCGCGTAGTACTTGCGGAACTGCTTCTCCATGACGCCGTACGAGAAGCGAGCCTTCTGCTTCTCCTGCAGCTGCATGAGGTACTCGGATTCCTTGATCCGCGCGCGGCCGTGCTGGCCCGGCGGGTAAGGACGACGCTCGAACGCCTGGTCGCCTCCAACGAGGTCAACACGGAGACGACGCGACTTGCGGGTGATGGGGCCTGTATAGCGAGCCATGATTCTTTACCTTTTCCTTCCCGCTTTAGACGCGACGCCGCTTGGGCGGACGGCAGCCGTTGTGCGGCTGCGGAGTGACATCGGAGATCGTGCCGACCTCGAGGCCGGCGGCCTGGAGGGAACGGATCGCGGTCTCGCGGCCCGAGCCCGGGCCCTTCACGAACACGTCGACCTTCTTGACGCCGTGCTCCTGCGCCTTGCGGGCAGCGTTCTCGGCGGCGAGCTGCGCGGCGAACGGGGTCGACTTACGCGAGCCCTTGAAACCGACGTGGCCCGAGGACGCCCATGCGATGACGTTGCCGGTCGGGTCGGTGATCGACACGATGGTGTTGTTGAACGTGCTCTTGATGTGAGCGTGGCCGTGCGGGATGTTCTTCTTATCCCGGCGACGCGCTTTCTGAGTCTTCTTCGGACCGGAGGTCCGGCTCTTCGGAGGCATGCGCTATCCCTACTTCTTCTTGCCGGCGACGGTCTTCTTCGGACCCTTGCGCGTGCGGGCGTTGGTCTTGGTCCGCTGGCCACGCACGGGCAGGCCACGACGGTGGCGAAGACCCTGGTAGCAGCCGATCTCGATCTTGCGACGGATGTCGGCCTGAACCTCGCGGCGCAGGTCGCCTTCCACCTTCAGAGCGGAGCGCTCGATGAAGTCACGAAGAGTCGTGAGCTGCTCATCGGTGAGGTCCTTGGAACGCAGGTCCGGGCTGACGCCCGTGCCCGCGAGGATCTCCTTGGACCGGGTACGGCCAATGCCGAAGATGTAGGTCAGCGCGATCTCCATGCGCTTTTCGCGCGGGAGATCTACGCCCATCAGACGTGCCATGTGGCATTTCCTTAATGGTTGCGGAGGTCTGCTCCCTGTCCGTCCCCGCGTAATGGGGCCCCGGCCTCCGTACCGGGGGAAGGCCGCCGTCCGCCCTCTGCAGGGCTCGACAACGGCGACTGGCGCTGGGAGTTACTTCTTTGTTCTCTGCCAATCCGAATCGCGTTCGGTGCTTGGCTGGTGAGCGACCGGAGAATTACCTCCGGTGACCCCGACCGTGGGCCGAGATCAGCCCTGACGCTGCTTGTGGCGCAGGTTCTCGCAGATCACCATGACCCGGCCGTGACGGCGGATCACCTTGCACTTCTCGCAGATCGGCTTGACGCTGGGGTTGACCTTCACGTCAGATCCAATCTGGTTCCGTGTGCTCACTGGCCGTGAACACAGTTTTTCCCCGGCCGGAATGGCCGGGGAAGACCGGGGTTCAGGACCCCGGAAACTTGGTTGTCCCCCTGCGGGAACTCACTTGTAGCGGTAGACGATGCGACCGCGGGTCAAGTCGTACGGCGAAAGCTCCACGACGACGCGATCCTCGGGCAGAATACGGATGTAGTGCTGCCGCATCTTGCCGCTGATGTGCGCGAGAACCTTGTGACCGTTCTCCAGCTCAATCCGGAACATCGCATTGGGCAGCGGCTCGATAACCCGGCCCTCGACCTCGATGGCCCCTTCTTTTTTCGCCATATCCTCCGCGATCCCGGTTGGGCTGAACCTGGTTGGTTGCAGCTCATTACGGCTTACCCCGGCGCCCAGCAGCGACATCACTGTCGTGCGTGGAAGCCGAGACGGTGCGATACTTCGCGGGAAGTGAGTATGCGGACATGCCACAACCAGCGTGAAGATGCACCGCCGACTAACTTTACCCGGTCGCGTAGATCCGGCCAAACCAGGGCCGTCCCGAGTGTGCGGGAACACCCGCGGCACCCACCCAACCGGTGCGAGGTACCAGCGGGGGGAGCACGCTGGCCGGGGCAATCGCTAAACTACGGGCTGTCCTTGCAAGATCGTCCAGCACATCGGGGGTTGATGTGAGCCGCAACAACGACGGTCTCCCCATGCTTCCGCCATGGCTCTCCGAGAGCGACGTCTCCGAATCCGGCTACGAAGCCCCCGTCGAGAACCTCCCCCACGACGACCTCATCCCCGAGGAAAAAGCGTCCCGCCGCCTGTTCGGCCGCCGCAAACCCCGCAAGGACACCGACTCCGCGCCCCAGCCGGATCAGCCCCCGGCTCCCCCGCGCCGCCCACAGCCCCCCGCCGCGGCAACCCCGCCCCCGGGCCCCGGTGTGAGCAGTCCCCTGGAGTTCACCCCCGACCCGCCCCGGCCCACACCCCCGGACGCGGCACGCGGCACAGCGCCGCAGCCCACCGACGGCCGGTCACCCGACTCCCGCGGCACAGCCGGCCGGTCCGCTCCCACGGGCCGGTCCCCCGAGTTCCAGCAGCCGACGGGCACGAACGGTCTCCCCGTCAGCGACATCCCCGGCGCCCCGGGTCCGGCCACCAACGGCCGCCCGCAGCACCCGGTGGACCCGCGCCCCCAGGCGAACGGCCACCGACCTCCCGCGAGCCCCAATCACCGGGGTGACGCTCAACAGTCCCCGGCCCAGTCGGGCGATGCGCGCACACAACAGCCTCCGCTGCCGCGCCCCGCGGCCCCCGAACAGCCCGCGACGAGCGAAGCGTTCGGCGCTCAACCGTCGACGGGCGAGACGTTCGGCGCTCAACCGTCCACGGGCAAGACGTTCGGCGCTCAACCGTCCACGGGCGAGACGTTCGGCGCTCCGACGTCCGCGAACAATGGGTTCGGCGCTCCGACATCCGCGGGCGATGGGTTCGGCGCACCCCGATCCACGGGCGACGGGTTCGGCGCCCCGACACCGACGGGCGATGGGTTCGGCTCGCCTCGATCCACAAGTAGCGCCGGCGGCGCGCAGCAGTCGACGAACACCTCATCCGGCACCCAGCGCCCGAGCGATCCGCAGCCCCAGGGCCCGAGCGCCAGAAATCGCGGACCCGGGACGGCCGGATCTCCCACGACCGGCCAATTCCCCTCCACCCCAACGCAATCCGCGAACCCGCGCACCCCTCACCCCGACCTGCCCCCGCCGCCGCCCCAGGTCGGCGCCCCCGCGACCACTCCCCGCCCGGATTCCGCACCCCCCACGAAATCCCAGGTCAGCCCACCCCGCCTGCCACCCCTGGACGCCCGCACCCCGGGCCCCCTCGACTTCCCCGCTCCCCCCGCGCCCCGCCCCTCGCCCTCCACGGGCCCCGCCCCCGGCCCCTTCGACGTCCCCCCGCCCGTCCGCTCGGACGCCCCGTCGACCCCCGCCCCGACCCCACCCGCCGCGGCACGCCCCCCGCTCCCCGACGCCCCGGCCCCCGCCGCTCCGCCGAGTGCACCCCCGGCCGTGCCGCCGCGCGATCCCGCGCGCCCACCCCTCCCCGACGCCCCCACCCCGCACAACCAGGCCATAGGCACGGGCCGCTTCACCACACCACCCGCAGCGAACACGCCCCCGCAGTCCGGCCTCCCGCCGCTGCCCCCCGCCCCGGGCGAGGCACCACCCGCCGCTCGCGACGCCCTACCCCCGGCCCCCGATGCCGCGCGCCCCGCCCCGCCGAACCTCCCCCCACTCCCCGACGCCCCGCCCGGAGCCCCCTCCGCCACGGCCGCGAACCCCCTTGCGCCGAACAACGATTCGCGCCGCACCCCACCCCTCCCA
The DNA here is from genome assembly GCF_042799795.1 of Nocardia sp. NPDC057668. NCBI lineage: Bacteria > Bacillati > Actinomycetota > Actinomycetes > Mycobacteriales > Nocardiaceae > Nocardia > Nocardia sp. NPDC057668. The sequence continues at coordinate 310,865 of NZ_JBHVIC010000005.1, forward strand.
CCGGCCCCCGATGCTCGGCAGAGCCTCCCCACGTCCCCCTCCGCCCCAAGCGCCCCCTCCACATCCCCGGGCCTCCCCCCGGCACCGGCCCCCGGTCCCGCCACCACCGGTTCGAGCGCCCCCACCCCCGCCCCGGCACCGCGCCCCCCAGGCCTCCCCCCTCTGCCCCCGGCACCCGACCAGCCGACGAGCGCCCCGAACGCCGCCACCCCCAACCGCCCTCCCCTGCCCCCGGCTCCCGCCCCGCAGGGCGCGACGACGCCCCCCACGCCGCCGACGAATCCCCCCGCACCCGAACCGAATTCCGCTCCCCCGCTACCCCCCGCCCCGCCCAGCCAGGGCTCGATGGGGTCGGCGAGCCATGGCACCTCGGAATCCGCTTCCGGCGCAGACGCCCGAGACAATGCGACTTCCCCCGGCGGCCAACCCGCACGGGCGACCGGACCGGACGGAGTTGGTTTCACCGGAGGCCCCGTCTCGTCCCCGCCCGATCGTGACGCCGCACAGTCGGCCACCGACGAGGCAACCCGGGTTGTTCGCCCGCCGCTGCCCCCGACACCGGGCGAGCTGAATCCCGACGAAACGACCTCGTGGACGGCCGATTCAACGGCCGACTCCCGCGAATCTGCGGCAGCACAGCGAGATTCCGCCGTGTCCGACGCCGCAACGCGGCATGCCCGCCGTCCGGCATCTGATTCGGCGAGCGCGAACGGCTGGGACGAGCACCCGGCCGAGCCCACGACAGACCCGGGCAACGCGGGATCCGCAGCACAGCGCGGAGCGACGGCCGAGGTTCCTGGCGCTGCCGCACCGCTACCCGATATCGGAGATTCGACCGGAAGCGGCGTGCCCGGTATCGACGGCCCCGGTGCCACCGCGGCCGAACGCTCCGACCAAGCGCTGCCGGCGACCCAGCCCGATCTCGGCGGGTCGAGCGATGCTGCGGCGGTTGACGGTTCCCCGCACGCTGCTCCGGCGACCGACCGTCCCGGCGAAACGACAGCCGACCCGGATCCGGCCGTGGCGGCACGTCGCGACCTGCCGGGCGATCCCGCCGACGAGTCTCGAACCACAGGCGCGGCAGCGGGTCCCGTGGGTTCGCCCGAAGCCGGGCGGGCCGCCGCGGAGAACTGGGCCACCGGCGGGAACGCATCGACCAGTACGGGCCGGCATCGGGCCGTGGACGGGTTGGGTGGTTCGGAGTCTTCGCATCGGGCTCCGCTGCGCGATGATTCTTGGCCGACGTCCGGAGACGGGACGCCGGGCAGAGGCGCAGACGGGCCGTGGGTGAACCCGGCGGGTGGTGAGGGGCAGGCCCCGCAGCCGTTTGCGCCTGCCGCGCATCAGCAGTCGCCGTTCGCACCGGGGCAGCAGACACCGGTTGGTGGAACCCAGGGCAGCTTCCCAGGTACGCCGCAGCAGGCTCAGTACGGGGATCAGACAACCGTGTACGGGCAGGGGCCGCAGGGCGGGCCCGGCGGGCAGGGTGCCGGTTTCGGTGCCCCACAACAGGGTCCGTGGCAGCAGGCACACGGTGGGCCGCAGCAGGGCTGGGCGCAGCAGACCGGTGCACCCGGGCCGAACGGCGGTCCGGCGACCGGTGAATGGCAGCGGCCCGAGCAGGACGGCCCACAGGGCGGACAGGAGGCCGGTTTCGGCCCCTCACAACAGGGTCCGTGGCAGCAAGCCCACGGTGCGCCGCAGCAGGGCTGGGCCCAGCAGACCGGTGCACCCGGGCCGAACGGCGGTCCGGCGACCGGCGATCGGCAGCAGCCCGGAGCCGAGCAGGGTGGCCCGCTCGCCGCTGCGCCGCAGCAGTTCGGCGCGCAGCAGGCGGGCAACCCGCAGTGGCAGCAGCCGGGAAGCGACCCGGGACAGTCTGATTGGGGCAATCCCGGCAACCCGGCTGGACAGAATCTTTCCGGCGAGCCGCTGGGTCAGGGACCGTCTGCCGAGCCGGTCGACGGGCAGGCAGCCGGCTCCGGGCAGCAGCCGCATCTCGGTGATCCGGCGCAGACCGGGCAGGGCGCGCCGCACGGGCAGCCGTCCTACGGGCCGGGTGCGCCCGGGCAGCCGAACGGGCCTCAGCAGTTCGCACCGGGGCAGTTCGCACCGGGTCAGTACGAACCGGATACCGGCGGGCCGCAGGGCAATTCGCCGCAGTACGGCCGGCCCGCACCGGGCGGGCCCACCGGATACGTCCCGGGGCCTTCCGGTGCGTACGGCCCCGGCCAGGGGCAGCAATACCCCGCCCCCGGCGCACCCCTGCAGTACGGCAGCGCACAGCCACCGCCCTCGCTGGACAACGTGCCGCTGCGGCGCGCCAAGAAGGCCCCCGGTTCAGGCTGGCGTAAAGCCGTGCACCATGTTTCGGGCGGAGCCATCAACCCCGGTCTGTCCGCTGAAGAGCGTCGTCTACAGGAACTGGTGGCCCGAATCCGCCAGCCCGTGCGCGGCGATTACCGCATCGCGGTGCTCTCCCTCAAGGGCGGCGTAGGCAAGACCACCACGACCATGGGCCTGGGCGCGATCTTCTCCTCGATCCGCGGCGACCGGGTGATCGCGGTCGACGCGAACCCGGACTTCGGCACGCTCTCCCAGCGGGTGGCGCTGCAAACCCGTTCCACGGTCCGGGATCTGCTCCTGGATCCCTCGATCACGCGCTACTCCGACGTCCGCCGGCACACCTCCCAAGCATCCAGTCGCCTGGAAGTGCTTGCCAGTGAACGTGATCCGGCCGCCTCGGAGGCGTTCAGCGAAGACGAGTACCGGTCGGTCGCCCGGATCCTGCAGCGCTTCTACAACATCATCCTCACCGATTGCGGCACGGGTCTGATGCATTCGGCCATGGCCGGCGTCCTGGACCTGGCCCATTCCCTGGTCCTGATCTCGTCCTCTGCCATCGACGGCGCCCGCAGCGCCGCCGCCACCCTGGACTGGCTGTCCCTCCACGGCCACGACCACCTGGTCCGAAATGCCGTGGTGGTCATCAACCTTCCGCGCCCCGGCGCGAAGACCGTGGGCATCAACCAGCTCCGCGACTACTTCCTGTCCCGCTGCCGCGCGGTCCACATCATCCCGTACGACGGCCACCTCGGTGAAGGCGCGGAGATCGACCTGGCCCGCCTGACGAAGGACACCAAACGCGCCTACGTGGAACTCGCCGCCACCGTCGCCGACGATTTCGCCACCGACCACCGCCGCCACGGCTGACCGCACTCACACGACCGATCGCGCCGGGGCCACAGCCCCGGCGCGATTCGCGTCCGTATCGAAATAACCCGCAGCACAACGACAAATGCTTACAGCCGTCGCGATTCACCCGCGACCCACCGCACCCGGGCACGCACCGATCGACTCCCGGGCACAGCCCGGAAGCCGGACAAACCCACAATGGACCGTCCCGCCGGACCCCACCCTCGAGGTTCCGGCGGGACCGCCAGGGGCCTTTACCAGGCGGGCAACCGCCGACGCCCGGCGAGCACGTCGCGCACCAAATCGTCGTAGGCGTCAGACAATTCGGCCAAATGGTGCCACGCGCCGTGCAGCATCTCGTCGTTGGCGTCGAGGGTCATCAGCGCGTGATGCGCGCGGATCGACGCCTCGGCCAGCCGATCGATGACCGAACCGACCGTTTCCGTGTGCAGGGTGGCGCCCAGCCGATGCTGGGGTACCGAGCGCACGATCCAGTCGTCGATGGCCATGACCAATTCGACACGCCGACGCTTGTTTTCGACTATCGCGGCCGGATCCATCTCCGGCCCGAAGCCGCCGCGACCGACGATGCGCCGCTCGTGCAGCACCGCGAGATCATGGGCGAACCACAGCAGGGGTCCGCCGATGACGCGGTGACCGCGGCAGGCGCGCAAAAGTAGGTCGGAGGTCGGCAATAGCCCGGAGGTCAAGCCCTGCGTATCGACGACGTCCGCATACTGCTCGGACACGTCGGGCAGCGCCACAACGACCGTATTTGATGTCTCCGAACCTGCCACGTTGCCTCGCGTTCATGAACGTACAACACGCATTCAGGATGTTCATTACAATAAACCTCGGAACGTCCCTGTCAAGCCTTACACGGCGATTCGGCACCCGGAGTAGACTTCGGGTCCTTGAAGCAACAACCGAGGAGCGAGATGGCGGACGGTCCGAGATACCAACGGATCGCAGACCTCCTCCGCGAGGAGATCCGCGCTGGCAAGTGGAAGCCGGGCGATCGACTTCCCAGCCACAACGAGCTGGCCGACCAGATGCAGGTTTCGATCACCACCGCTCGCAACGCGATTCAACTCCTGGTCGCCGAGAACTTGGTTTACACAGCAACTTCCAGAGGCACTATCGTCCGCAGCCAAGAGGTCCTCGAATCGGTTGTCACCAACCATATTCGACCCGACCGGCCGCGGGCTGCACACGATATCTTCGTAGAGATCGCCCGGGCGGCCGGGCGCGAGCCGTCCAAACAGTTCACTGCCAGAATGGAACCGGCCAGTCCGGAGGTTGCCCACTGGCTCGGCGTGGAAAGGGATGCCTGGGTCGTGTCACGAACCGTCATGCAGTACCTGGACAATGAGCCGTGGTCCTGGGAGGTCAGCTTCTATCCGCGCGACCTCGCCGAGGCCACCGGCATCGATGTACCGCACGACATCCCCGAGGGCACCACGCGACGGCTGTCCGAGCGCGGTTACGCCGAGACCGCGCACCGCGACACGGTCGTGGCGCGCCCGGCGACGGCGGAGGAGGCGGCCGTGCTCGGGGTCGGTCCCGGCACGATCCTGCTGGACCACCTGCGCATCGGCGCGAACCACGAGCGCATCACCCGCGTCACCCGCCATCGCTCCACGGCGGCCCGCAATCGCCTCGCCTACGAACTGGGCGACGACGACGGCACCGATGTCATACGCAAGACCCTCGGCGCCCCACCACCTCCCGCCAATTCCCACTCCTTCGAGAGTTCGCTGCTACCCGGCTCCTCATGACCCCCCTAATCCGGCCGGCCCGCCTCGCCGACATCGGGACCATCACCCGGTTCCGCCTGCAACGTACGTCCTGGCTGGCCGCTCGCGGCAGTGACCAGTGGACGCGCGCGGGCCGCGGCCTGCCCATAGAGACCTTCGTCCGGTCGGTCGCGCGCGCGGTCGGCAACGGCGAGACCTGGATGGCCGAGATCGACGGCGAGGTGGCCGGCACGATCACGGTCAACGACCGTGCCGACGAAGGCCTGTGGTCGCCGGGCGAACTCGCCGACGCCGTGATCGTTCACTACATGATCGTCGACCTCCGCTTCGCGGGCCATCGCATAGGCCACGCGCTGCTGGAACACGCCGCGATGCTCGCCGCCCGCACCCACCGCGACTGGGTCCGCCTGGACGCGTGGACGACGAACACGGCCCTGCACGACTATTACGTCCGCGCGGGCTTCCGCCAGGCTCGCGTAGCCGGCCCCGAGGCCACCGGCCCCTCCTGCGCCCTGTTCGAACGGGCGACCGCCAGCTGGGTTTCCACCCGTAGACTCCCACCGCTGCCCGTGTCCGCCACGGTGCAGCAGCAGCTCCACGCAGGCTGAACGAGCGGATCAGCGATTACCGGCCGGGTCCACCCGGTCGGTGAGATCCCGCACGGACGAACACAGTTCGGCCTCGGGAACGCCGGTTCGGCAGTCCTCCATCACGATCCGGACATATCCGAACGAGCTGGCGGCGTTGCCGCCGAATGGATAACACTCAGCGCCACACGCTCTGGTACACGACATCGGCCAGCTCGACGGCATAGCCGCAGAGCTCTTCACGGCCCGCTTTCGACAGGTAACCGGTCGTGGCGACCGAGACGTAGCCGTAGGTGGTGGGCCAGGCCAAGGTACAGGTCATGTGGTCTGGCTCGCCGCCGGGCGACAGCGCGGTCTGCCGCGCTTGTACAGAGTTACCGATGGTGACGACGGTAGCCCCGGGTTCATCGGGGAACCGGCGACTGGACACCAGAATTGATACCGCGAGGGACAACCGGCCGCCCGAATTTCGCATCTGCCAGTCGCAGCGGCGTTGGTCTCCGGTGTCGCTCAGTGTGCCCTTGTCCCTGACATCCAGTCGATCGCGCATGTTCGGCGTCATGAACGAACACGGTTCCTGCCTCGCGATGGGCGCTGGGCCGGTCGTCGTGTAGCCATTGGAGGTGGTGGTCGAGAGGGTCGTTCGGGTAGTCGCGTACTCGTCGTCTGCGGCGCTGTCACCTTCGGCTCCGACCGCGTTCGAGATCGCGAGCGCGATAGAGGCGACGACACCGACGCAGACCAGAGCGATGACGATGGCTTTCCACTTGCTACCGGCTCGGGCGGGAGGAACGCCGTCCTGGGCTTGGGCGGCGGAGTCGGACCATACGAAGTTCGGCCTCACACCTTTCGACGGGTAACCGGCCGGTACGGCCCGGTCGGTCTGCTGATCGAAGGCCCCGCCGCCAGAATGGACAACTGTCCGTTCCGCATCGGGGCCCGTGGCCCGGATGTCGTGTGGGATCCACGCGTCACTCGGGCCGACCAGTGACGCGAAGGGCCGTACCCCAGATTCGGGCGGTGGGGCGAACTGCTGCTCGACCGTCTCGGCGGCACGAGGCGAGAACGGCGCGGGAGCAGGCGAGCGCCGAGCGGATTCACCACTCGGCCCGGCGAACGAAGGCGGCGCACCCCTTCCCGCCAACGCCGCGGCCGCCGCATCGGTGAATTCGAGGCAGGTGGCGAACCGATCGCCCGGATCCTTGGCCAGGACCCGGGCGAGCACATCGTCCAGCGCCGCCGGAAGGTCGGGTCGCGCCGCGGTGATCCGGGGCGGCGGCTTGTGGAGGTGACCGGTCATCACGGTCATGGCCTGGGTGCCGGGGAAGGGCGGCTGCCCGGTGACCAGCCGGTAGAACGACGCGCCGAGGCTGTACACGTCGGTGCGCGAATCCAGCGGCCCGCCGGACAGCTGTTCCGGCGAGGCATACGCGACGGTGGCCAGGAAGGTGCCCGTGCGGGTCAGCTCGGTGGCATCGCCGGACGGTTTCGCGATGCCGAAGTCCGCAAGCAGAACTCGCTCATCTCCGTGCTGTTGCGGCGCGAGCAGGAAGTTGGCGGGCTTGATGTCCCGGTGCAGCAGCCCGGCGCGGTGCGCGTGGTCCAGCCCCTGGCCGATCTCGGCGACGATGCGCAGCGCTCGCTCCGGCTCCAGCCCGCCGGGTGACGCTTCCAGCGCGCTCGCGGCGTCGGTGCCATTGACGTATTGCAGGGCGATCCACAGGCAGCCCTGATCCTCGCCCCGGTTCTGCACCGACACGATGTTCGGATGATCCAGGGCGGCGGCCAGATTGGCTTCCCGCTCGAACCGCGCCCGATACTCCGGATCACCCACCAGATGCGGCCACAGCACCTTGAGCGCGTCGAACCTGGGCAGGGTGGGATGGCGGGCCAGATAGACCGTGCCCATCCCACCGCTGCCCAGGACCCGTTCGAGGTAGTACCCGCCCAGGGTGGCGCCGGGACCGATGATCAACGCCTACAACCCCGGCAGTTCGGCGATCTGGACCATCTCCTGCCCGCGCGAGCGCGACACCAGGATCCCGCGGCCCGGGGGCAGCTTCGACGGGCGGACGTCACCGATCAGTTTGCCCTCGTCGCGGGGGCCGCTCATCAGCAGCGCGTCGACGGACATGTTCTTCATCGCGCCGAGAACGCCGTCGTAGAGGGCGCGGGACACGCCGCCCATCCGGCGCGTGATGATCACGTGCATACCGATGTCGCGGGCCTGGGGCAGGTATTCGACAAGGGGTGCAAGGGGATTGGTCAGACCGCCGGTCGCCACCATGTCGTAGTCGTCGATCACGATGTAGATCTCCGGCCCGGTCCACCAACTGCGCTCGCGCAGCTGCTGGGGGGTGATGTCGGAGCCGGGGATCCGCTTGGAGAGGTAGTTCACCACCTCCTGGATCATCGGCCCGGAGGTCTGCGACGACGTCGAGTACCCGGCCAGCTGATCACCTTCCAGCGCACCGAGCAGCGTGCGGCGGTAGTCGATCAGGATGACCCGGGCCTGGGTGGCGTCCGAGCTCTCGGCGATGCCGTGAATGATGTTGCGCAGCAGGGTGGTCTTGCCCGACTCCACGTCGGCGAAGGCCATCAGGTGCGGATCGGTGCCGAAATCCAGGACCAGCGGGGCCAATTCGGCCTCGCCGAGCCCGACCACGATCTTGGTCGGCCCCTGCTGCACGCGATGCGCCCGCGCGATCTCGAGTACCTGCTCGCGGTGGATGTTCTGCGGCAGCATGCGCACCTCGGGCGCCCGCCGGTCGCCGTACATGGCCTGCATCTGCGCCTTGGCCGCGGCCACGCCCTCGCCGAGGTTCTGGGCGCCGGTGTCGGAGTCCAAGCGCGGCAGCGCGATCAGCATGTGCAGCTGCTCGGCGGTCAGACCGCGGCCCGGCCGGTTCAGCGGCACGTTCACCGCGATGCGCCGGCCCATCTCCGAGTCGGACGGATCACCCAGGCGCAGTTCGATTCGAGTACCGATCTGATCCTTGATGGCCGGCCGGATCTCGGCCCAGCGCGAGGTGCCGAGAATGACGTGGATGCCGTACGACAGACCCTGCGCACCGAGCTGGGTCACCGCGGACTCGAGGGTGTCGAACTCCTCGCGCAGCACCGCCCAGCCGTCGACGACCAGGAACACGTCGCCGTACTTGTCCGTCAGCAGCGGATCGTCGTGCGCCCCTTGAGCCAGCGCCGCGTGCTTGCGCCGCCGGTACTCGGCCATGGACTCGATGCCGAGCTGCGCGAAACGCTCCTCGCGCTGATGCAGCAGCGTGGTGAGCTCGGCGATCGTACGCCGCACCCGATCCACGTCCAGCTTGTTGGCGACGGACCCGACGTGCGGCATCCCCGACAGACCGGCCATGCTGCCGCCACCGAAGTCGAGGCAGTAGAACTGCACCTGTTCGGGCGTATGCGTCGCCGCGGCCGCCATGATGATGGTGCGCAGCGTGGTGGATTTACCCGCCTGCGGACCACCGACGACGGCGATATTGCCCTGTGCGCCCGCGAGATTGATCTGCAGCACGTCGCGCCGCTGCTCGTACGGCTTGTCGATGATGCCGATGGGCATCCACAGCTGTCCGTGCCGGTTGACGGGCGAGCGCCAATCCGGGTCGGGCAGCAGCATGTCCACGGTCGGCGATTCCTCGAGCGGCGGCAACCACACCTCGTGGGCGGGCCGCCCGTGCCCGGTCAGTCGCTTGACGACCACCTGCAGCAGGCTGTCCGGGATGCCTTCGTCGGCGGCGGGCGGCGGGGGCAGCAGGTCCAGCGGATCCAGGCTCGGATCGGGCGCGGGCAGCGCCAGCTGTTCCACCGGCCCGGCGATGAATTCGCGCGGCGGCGCTTCGGCCACCGCGGTGCCGTCGGCCTGACGCGCGGCGCGCGGCGCGACGTACGGTCCGGACACGTAGGTCGCGTTGAACCGCAACGGATCCGAGGCATCGCTCTTGAGATAGCCCGCACCCGGTACACCGGGCAGGTGGTAGGCGTCGGTGATACCCAGCACGGCACGGGATTCGTTGGCGGAGAACGTCCGCAGACCGATCCGGTACGACAGATGCGCGTCGAGTCCGCGCATCTTGTTCTCCTCCAGCCGCTGCGAGGCGAGCAGCAGGTGCACGTGCAGCGACCGCCCGAGGCGGCCGATCATGACGAAAAGATCCGCGAAATCCGGCTTCTGCGAGAGCAATTCGGAGAACTCGTCGATGACGACGAACAGCGCGGGCAGCGGATCCAGCGGCACGCCCGCCGCACGCGCCTTTTCGTAGTCGGTGACGTTGGCGAAATTGCCCGCGGTGCGCAGCAATTCCTGCCGCCGGTTCATCTCACCGGCCAGCGCGTCCCGCATACGGTCGACGAGGTCGAGCTCTTCCTCGAGGTTGGTGATGACCGCCGCGACGTGCGGCAGCGGATCCAGTCCGAGGAACGTCGCGCCGCCCTTGAAGTCGACCAGCACGAGGTTCAGCTGATCGGGCGAGTGCGTCGCGACCATGGAAAGCACCAGGGTGCGCAGGAATTCGGACTTACCCGAACCGGTCGCGCCGATGCACAGCCCGTGCGGGCCCATGCCGTTCTCGGCCGATTCCTTGATGTCGATCTCGACGGGCGTGCCGTCGGGCGTGGTGCCGATCGGCACCCGCAACCGCTCGCGCCCCGCACGCGGCCGCCATACCTTGGACGCGTCGATCTGCGCCGCGTCCGGAATCTTCAGCAGCGCCATGAGTCCCGGGTCGGCCGCGCCGGTGCTGTCCCCCAGGCTGACGATCTGCGCGGCGGTGGCGATGCGGAAGCGCGCCAGACTGCGCGAGAACGATTCGGTCTGCGCCCGCGTCACGATGTCGGCGGTGGCGAATTTCTCGGTGCCGGAGGCGCTCTTGGCGAACACGTCACCGTCGGCGGCCACCAATTGCAGCCCGCGCCGCGCCGCCAGGCTGTTGTCGGTGGAGCTGAGGTCGATGACCGTCACCGCGTCCAGCCCGGATTCGCTGATGAGCCTTTCGGTTCCGTTCACGTACCCGTCGTCGATCACCACGACCAGGTGCAGCCGGCCCGCGGTGGGCTGCGGATTGCGCATGAACCGCCCGCGTTCGAGCAGATCCTCCGCGAGCGCGGTCTCCAGCTCGCCGAGCGAACGGTAGATCATGCGGGCCGCGCCCATGCCGTCGCGATGGGCCGAATGCTGGATGTGCGGAAGCCATTTCGCCCAGGACCAGGCCGGGTCGTCGGGCTCGGCGCAGACGATGGCGACCGCGACGTGGTCGGGCCCGTGGAACGCGGTCAGCTCCATGATCATCGACGCCACCAGCGCCCGCGAATCCTCCACCGGCCCTTCGACATTGATGGCCGGGAAGGCGCGCAGCGACACCGCTGTGGGCAGATGGTGCACCACCGAATGCGTGCGCACGAACCGGCGCAGCGCCACCGTGGAGACGGGTTCGAGATCCTCGAGCGGCCCGGTCTCGGGCCGGGCGAGTTTGGCCGCGAGCCGGTGGGTTCCGATGCCGACGCGCACGTGCCCGAAGTCCGGATCGTTGGGCCTGCGCTCCCACATGCGCCTGGTCCCGACCACCGAGGGCAGATCCGCCGGTTCCGGATGACTCCACACCAGCGTCTCGAGCTGCTTCTGCGCGGTGCGCCGCACCTCACGCCGGGTCTGGTCCAGGTAGCGGAAGTAGTCCTTGCGATCCTCGTTGAGCTCGGCCGAACCCTTGTTGTTGCCGCGCTGTCCCATGAACATGCCGGCCATGGACATGACCATCATGAGCGGGAACATCATCATGAACGGGTTGGTCAGGATGGACCTGCCCATCATCGCCATCATGGCGATCATGCCGACCATCGCGATGATCATGATCACCGGCATGAGCTTCTGGATCAGCGGTGCGGGCACCGCGCGCGGAATCTCCGGCGGCGCGGTGAGCGCGAGTTCACCGCCGGGTGCGCGGGGCGGGGCGATACGTGGCCTGCGTACGAATCCTTCGGTAGCCATGGATGTTTCTCCGGTCCTTGCTAATCGAGGTCGGGCAGCTCGTCGTCGCGGTGCGCGCGGCGGAACGGAATCGAGATGGCGAGACCGATTCCCAGCGCGGCGAGGCAGACGATGGACCCGATGACGGCCACGAGACGGGGGAACCGCGCGGGTCCCTCCGGCGCCTGCGGCTCCGGGAAGATGAAGGCCTGATCGGCGCCCGTACTCACGTGCTGTGCGGGCAGTTTCGCGGTCAGCGCGGCGAGCGGATCGATGAGCCCGTAGCCCATGCGATCGTCCCGGCCGGTGCCGGGACCGTGCGCGGTGCGGGTGATGCGGTCCATGACCTGCTGCGCGGTGTATTCGGGATGCTGTTCACGAATGAGCGCGGCGAGCCCGGCCACGTAGGGCGCGGCGAAGCTGGTGCCGTTGATCGGCACGAATCCGCCCTTGTCCCCGGGCAATCCGTTGATCAGCCCGGTGCCGCCCGGCTTGTTGTCGAGCGAGACGATGTTGGTGCCGACGGCGGCGACCCCGACCCACGGCCCGTAGAGGCTGAAGCTGGAGGGCCCGCCGGTGTCCTGCACCGATCCGACGCTGAGCACGTACGGGGTGAACCACGCGGGGGTGGCCACGGTGCTCACCTGTCCCCAGCCGCCGTTGCCCGGATTCTGTGTGCCGCAACCCTTGTTGGACGTATTGCCCGCCGCCACGACCACGACCACGTTGCGTTCGTAGGCGTAGCGCACCGCGGCGCCGAGCGATCCGTCGGCGCTGTCGCCGGACGCGCCGGAACAGGCGACCTCGGAGATGTTGATGACCGTCGCGCCCATGTCGACCGCGCGCACCACGGCCGCGGCCATGGTCAGCGTGCTGCCGTACCCGCTGTCGGTGATGCTGCCGGGGGCCGCGTCGCCCTTCTTGTCCTTCTCCCGATAGGCGATGCTGTACTGCCGAATCGAGAGGATCTCGGCGTCCGGCGCGACGCCGACGAAGGCGTCGTCACCACTGGGCCGGGCGGCGATGATCCCGGCCACCAGCGTTCCGTGCCCGTCGCAATCCCAGGTGCCGTCGGAGTCGGCGGACACGTAGTCCCCGCCCGCCTGCAGCGCGGGCAACCGCGGATGCCGGTTCACCCCGGAGTCGATGACCGCGACCTTCTGTCCCTTGCCCGTGGCGAACTTCCACGCCGCCGGCAGGTTGAGCACCTTCTGCGAGACCGGCTCGTCACGCGGAACGATGCCGTCCGGCTTGACCTTTCGGCCGTCACCGGTGTCCACCGCGGTGCCGACCGTGCCCTCGATGCAGATGCCGTGCTTCTCGGTGGTCACCAGCGGAGCGGGCTTGCCGCTCAAACCCTGTGCCTCACCGAGCAACCCGAGATCGGCGACCGGCGGCGACACCGTCGCCATCGGCCGTGCGCCGGCCCCGGCCGCCGGTCCCATCAGGGCGGCGCCGAGAACGGCTGTGGCGCAGACCACTCGGGCCCAGTTCGTGAATCGCCCGCTCATATGTTCCGCGCCATCGAGTAGACGCCCGTGAGCCAGAGCACCAGCGGGATGATCGATACGATCAGGCCGTATTCGAAGATCTCGTTGAAGCGCCGCTGCACCGGGGTCACCTCGATGTGCGGGCCGATGACCCCGAACCCGATGGCGCACACCGCGAAGATGAGCAGCAATCCGGCCGAGAGCAACAGCTTGTGATTGTCACTGAGCGCCAGCAGCACCAGCAGGCCCGCGAAGGTGCTCATGCCCCCGACGATGAGCACGCAGGCCTGGGTGAGGTCCGCGAAGGACCGCCCCCGCAGGCACAGGATGATGGCGACCACGACGGCGAGCGTGATGCCCTGCCAGCGCGGCGATCCCAGCGGATCCGCGGCCAGCAGCGCGCCGACGACCGCGCCCAGGGTGCTGCCGACCACCATGCCGGTCTGGAACTGGTTGGCGGTGCGCGCGCGAATGCCGAGCCCGTGGGCCGAGGGCAGCACGGTCGCGCCGATGGCGCCGATGCCCTCGATCGTGGGCCGTGGTTCGTGGTCGGCCGGGTCGATGGCCGCGCCCGCGGTGGGCACCGGCGGCACGGGCAGCCGGGCCAGGGTGGCGGCCAGTCGCGGCACGGAGGAGAGCACGATGAGCGCGACGACCAGTGCGCCGCCGCCGAGTTGGGCCAGGCCCACATCCCAGGCGATACGGACCGCGGCCGCTCCGCCGATCAGTATCGAGAGCGTCACCCCCGCCGCGACGACGGCCGCGCCCACGCGGATCAGCCGGTATCCGACGATCGCCATGAGCAGCGTGGCCGTGGCCCCCAGCAGCGCGTTCGGACTGCCCAGGTCGCCGGGCACCATGAGCGCGCCGCCGCCGAAGGTCAGCAGCAGCATGAGCAGGGTGAGCACGGTGGCGGTGAGCTCGTCCTGATATTTGCGCTCGGTGATGACAGCGGCCACCAGTGCCGCGATCGCCCCGCCCATGAACATGGCCGCGGCCACGAACGCGTCGCCCGCACCGCGCGCGAACGCACCGAGCACCAGCGCGAACAGTGTGGCGAAGATCGCCGCGGCCAGTCCGGTCCAGCGGGCCGAGCCCGCCGACCAGCCCCGGAATTCCTCTGCGGTGAGCCGGGATACGGCGTCGATCACGTCGTCGAAGAGCGCGGGCGCTTCCTTCGCGGCGACCGCGCGCAGTACGAGCAGCTCGCCGTCGAAGATCTCGGCGTCGTTGAGCGTCTGGCTCGGCGCGATCATGTCGCGCCCGAGTTTGGCCAGCGTCCAGTGCTGCGGCTGAAGCGGTGTCCCCCCGTCTTCGCTACCCAGTGGCTCCGGGTTGCGGGATTCGATCAATTTCACGAGATCGTCGATGAATGCTGCGATTGGCGTGTTTGCCGGCAGCCCGACGTCGAGCTGGGTATTCCCCCCGATGACGGACACTCGGCACAATTCGGGTTCGGCGGCTCCCAGGCCGCCGATCGAAGGTGCTGTTGTCACTTGCTGAACTGCCCCTAACGTCTCAACAGTTGCCCGCCCAGGGCGGTTAACCATAATGTATCCGACTGTCCGCAACTGTGCGAAGAGCACGTGTGGCTGGGGAATGTGAACGAAAGCCCAACCAGGTTCAACGAATTCGGGGTTCGACTAGCATGATCGACACTCGCCAGGCCCAGCGCGCCTTCGATGCCGGGGTGCTGTCACTGGGGTTGAGCATCGACGGACAGGAATCGAATCGGGACCTCGAGTACGCGAAGCTGGCGTTCCAGCGCGCGACCGAGTGGGATCCCACCATGTGCGACGCCTGGCTCGGCCGGGCCGTCGCCGGTGAGGTGACCAAGGACGTTCTGTACAACCTGTACAAGACCAGCTCCGAGACCCTGTCCCGGGAACAGCGCCGTCTCGGCCTCCCGTCAAGGGTGCTGGCCGGCCGATTCCTGCCCGGGCTCTACATCGACTATCCCCTCGCCAGCTACACCGAAATCCACCTGGCGTACGCCGCACAGTTGATCACCGACAAGCAGTTCGACGAGGCCGAGCGCGTGCTCGACGAGCTCGAGGCCTACCGCCGCGGGCGCAACTCGGATCCGGACTACGCGGTAGATGGGCGAATCACCAGCTACATTCGCGGCATCCTGCACTACAACACCCAGCGCTGGCCCGACGTCATGACCATTCTGGCCGGTTCGGCCGAATGGGAGGATCCGTACCTCGCGGCCGGCGCGCATGTGATGGTCGGCACAGCCTGTGCGCAACTGGGCCTGTTCGCCGAGGCCATCCGCCGCATGGAAAAGGCCGAGGCGGGCCCGATTCCGGCCGCGCGCACCGCCGCCATGTTCTGCCGCGGCCTGAGCCTGCGCGAGAGCGGCAATGCCGACGAGGCGCAGTCGCTGTTCGAGAAGGTCTACTCCCAGGCCCCGGATTTCGAGGCCAACGCCGCGGCGATGCGCGACCGCACCTACCGCATCACCATCACCTCCCAGGAGGTGATCGACGCCCGCACCGACAAGTGGGATCCGGCGTCGGCGCCGTCGCTGGCGGAGAAGCAGCAGGCCGAACACGAGGACCGCGCCAAGCGCGTGCTCGCCGAGGCGCGCGCCGAACTCGACAAGCAGATCGGTCTCACCGCGGTGAAAACCCAGGTGGCCAAGCTGCAGTCGAGCGCGCAGCTGGCGAAGATCCGCGCCGAGAAGGGCCTGTCGAGCTCCGCGCGCGGCCAGCACCTGGCCTTCACCGGCCCGCCCGGAACCGGTAAGACCACCATCGCCCGCGTGGTCGCCAAGATCTACTGCGGACTGGGAATCCTCAAGACCGACAAGGTGATCGAGTCCAAGCGCTCGGACTTCGTCGGCCAGCACCTGGGTTCGACCGCCATCAAGACCGAGAAGCTGATCGACTCGGCCATGGACGGCGTGCTGTTCATCGACGAGGCGTACACCCTGATCCAGCAGGGTCTTTCCGGCGGCGACGCGTTCGGCCGCGAGGCGGTGGACACGCTACTGGCACGCATGGAGAACGACCGCGACCGCCTGGTGGTGATCATCGCCGGATACGACGGCGAGATCGACCGCTTCCTGGCGGCGAACGACGGTCTGTCCTCGCGCTTCGCCAAGCGCCTGCAGTTCCCGTCCTACTCCGCCGAGGAGCTGGGCGACATCGGCCGGGTCATCTCGAACAAGCGCGATTCCGAGCTCACGGACGAGGCGCTGGGCCAGCTGGTGCAGACCTGCCGCCGGCTCTACGACCTGGAGAGCACCGATCAGAGCGGGCAGCCGCGCCGAGGCGTCGACGTGGCCGGCAACGGCCGCTTCATTCGAAATCTCATCGAGGCAGCCGAGGAAGAGCGCGAATTCCGGCTGGCCAACGACGAATCCATCGATCTGAGCGCGGTCGACGAGGCGGTGCTCATGCGAATCGAAGCCCCGGATATGAAGGCGGCCTTGGCCACCATGCTCACCTCGCTAGGCTTGGCGTCGGCAGTGAGTTAGAGCTAGGGGGAACACTTGTGAACGACGTCCCGAACCGGGGATCCGGGGTCGCTACAGAAGAACGTCCGGCGCCGCAGGCGCCACCGGAGCCGCCGCCCGCGCCGCAGCGCCCGCCCGCCGAACTGCGGTCGGACGAGATGTGGCTGTTCCGCATGCTGCCGCTGCGGCTGGTGATTCCGGTCGCGCTGTTCGGCGTGCTCACCTCGCTCATCGCCGTCATGCTCGACGCCCCCTGGTGGGCAGCGGCGCTGGCCGGGGTGATCCCCGCCCTGATCTTCCTGTCTCCCTTCCGCGGCGTCCCGATCGGCCTGCGCCTGGGCCGCTGGGCGGGCTTCCGCTGGCGCCAGGCCACGCGCCGCGACGTCGAGGAGGGCACCCAGTTCGACGTGCCGCTGCCCGAGGGCGGCAGCTACGGATTGCGCTGGGACGGAACGCTGCTCACCACGATGCTGCGCATCGACAATCCGCCGGACACCCTGACGCTGCTGCGGCGCGGCTCGCTCAGCACCGACCAGGTGCTTCCGCTCGCCGAAATCGCCTCTTGCCTCCGGCAATACGATGTCGAGCTGGATTCGGTCGACGTGATCAGCAACGGCACCCGCACCGCGAGCACCGAGGCGGTGCTGTCCG
This sequence comes from Nocardia sp. NPDC057668, assembly GCF_042799795.1. Taxonomy (NCBI): domain Bacteria; kingdom Bacillati; phylum Actinomycetota; class Actinomycetes; order Mycobacteriales; family Nocardiaceae; genus Nocardia; species Nocardia sp. NPDC057668. Next base: position 327,988 of record NZ_JBHVIC010000005.1, read on the forward strand.
GCTACGCGTCGAGCATCGCGCCGCTCGGCCACCTGTACGACGAGATCCTCGGCCCGCTACCGGCCATCGCGCACCGCACGGTGTGGCTGGTGCTGCGCCTGAACCCGCTCACCAACAACAAGGCGGTGCAGAATCGCGGCGGCGGCCCCGAGGGCGCGCTGCGCTCGGCGATCATCGGCACCCGCCGGGTCGCCAATCGCCTTGCCGCCCGCGGCATCACGGCCTCGGTGCTTACCACCGCCGAGATGACCCTGGCCAGTCGTGAACTCACCCGCGGCATTCCGCTGGAGGAGTTCATCGAGCACCCGGATTCGCTCGAGTACAACGGCATTCACCTGACCAGCTTCCAGATCGATCCCCAGCTGTTCAATCTCGACGGCCTGGCCAAGATCTGGGCGGTGCGCAGCCTGGCCACCACGGTGACCGTGCGCCTGCGCCCGACGGCCGATGCCGACGCGCGCTTCGAGGCCATCGAGGTGGACGCGCGCGTCCGCTACGACACCCAGCAGCCGGTCGAGGAGCCGCCGGTCCCGGGCCTGCTCGAACTCCCCCGCCGCCAGCTGTGGGCCCTGGCCGACATTCTTTCCTATGGCGCGCAGGAGATTCGGCCCAGCGGCTACCAGGGCCCGATCGAGGCGCTGTCCGAGATCGCGGTCCCGACCGCGGGCTGCGGCCAGCTCATCGGCGCGGACGCCACCGGCAGCGGCGTGGCCGTACCGCTGATCGGCAACGGCTCGCGCCGCATCGACATCATCTCCGATCTCCATCTGGCCCAGCAGGTCATCCTGCGCGCCATCGCCCTGGGCGCGGGCGCGGTGGTGCACACCGCCCGCCCCGGCGCGTGGCAGCACATGATCGCGAATGTCGGTGCGTCCCACGCACTCTCGTTGGCGTCCTCGGTCACCCACAGCTCGCGCCACAGCACGATGACCGCCCGCACCCCGAACCCGGCCGCGACCGTGATCGTCTTCGACGGGGTTCCGGCCACCGCTCCCCCGGGCTCGGCGACCGTGGTCACCCTGCACCAGGGTGTACCCCCGGGCTACCAGCCGGACGCGGACGTGACGATCATGCAGCACCGCAACGCGCCCCACACGGTGACGGTGCACACCCCGGCGACCAAGACGACGGCGCAGTTGGTGACGACGCCGGCGGAGCAGCGCTATATCGGGGCGGCGCAACCGGCTCGCTACTGACCGCGGACGCCACGGCGGACCGCCCGAAGATGGCTGTCCGGCGCCGATTCGGGGTTCACCGCCATCCCGAGCGCGCGGCCCGGCCGGACCGCCGGACCGAGGTTCGTCGGCCGAGGCAGAGCAACCTCACGCACCGGGTCGAGCTCCCGGTGCGGCCCGCCCGGACCACGGAACTATCGGACGCCGCGCCGCAGGGCCGGCACGAGTTTGTCGAGCAGGATCTGTTCGGAGGCGTCGGTCCAGTGGCGGAAGGCCTCGACGGCGGCCGGGTCGTCCAGGACCACGACGGCCGCCTCGCGCAAGGTGATGCTCAGGGGCAGATTCGTCTGGCTGCCACCGCCTTTCGCGGCGGCGTCGCTGCGAACGGCGAGGATGTATCCGGACCGGATGTCCGAAAGCTCGGCCGGGTTCTGGCTGTCGCGGGTCACCGGGCGCGGGGTGGGCTCGTCGCCGGCGCGCCGGCAGTTCAGGTTGTAGGTGAAGCCGAGGGCCTCGAGGAAGGCGGCCTGGGGGCTCGGTTCCAGGTGCAGATCCACATCGCCTTCCCGGCCGCCCTCTCCGATGATGTCCACCGCGGCGATGACCTTGCCCGCGAACGCCGGATTCTGCTGCCGCGCTTCGGCGGTGGTGTGCGGCGGGGCGGCCGCGGTCGTGGTGGATCCGGGCGGGACCGCGACGGGGTCGTCGCCGCGAATCGCCCACGCACCCGTTCCGGCCGCCGCGGCGAGGATTACCGCTCCCACACCCGCTGCGATCCAACGGTTTCGGCGGCGATCCGGTTTCGCACCCTCGGATCGCGATGTCGCAGTGGCATTCCGCGGCGGCACACCGGAAGCCGACGGCACGGTGGCCGGATCCGGCTTTCCTGTCCGCGTGGTGCCCGCCGGGATCGTGTGGAAACCTCTGTCGGTCGAGGTAGCAAGCGGTGAAACCCCTTGCACCATCGCAGCTTCCAAAGCCCGAGTGAATTCGTGACAGCTGTGGAATCGTCCTTCGGGATGCTTCGCCATGGCGACCGCGAGCACCTCGTCCACCGCCGCCGGCAGTTCCGGCCGCAGCTCGGTGACCCGGGGCGGCGGCTCGAACAGGTGCGCCATCATGACCGGCCCGGGCTGGTTGCCCGGGAAGGGATTGCGTCCCGTCGCCAGCTTGAAGAACGCACACGCCAGGCCGTAGACGTCCGCGTGGTGGTCGAGCCGGTGCCCCTCGAGCTGTTCGGGTGAGGCGTAGGCGATGGTGGCGACGAACTTTCCGGTCCGGGTGATCTCGACCGCGTCCGCGGTGGACTTGGCGACTCCGAAATCGGTGAGCAGCACCCGCTCCGCGTCACCGTCGGCGCTGGAGAGCAGGAAGTTCGCGGGTTTGACGTCCCGGTGCAGCAGCCCGCGCCGGTGCGCGTGATCCAGGCCCCGTCCGGCCTCGGTCACGATGCGCAGCGCCCGCGCGGGCGTCATCGACCCCGGATCGTGTTCGAGCGCGGCGGCGGCGTCGGTGCCCTCGACGTACTGCATGGCGATCCACAGCTGCCCATCGGTCTCACCGCGGGTGTGCACGGCCACCACGTTCGGATGATCGAGGGCAGCGGCGAGATCGGCTTCCCTCGTGAAACGGGAGCGATACTCCGGGTCGGCGGAGTACTCCGCGCCCAGCACCTTGATCGCGTCCCACCTCGGCAGGCTCGGATGGCGGGCAAGATACACCGTCCCCATGCCGCCCGCGCCGAGCACGCGATCGAGGCGGTATCCGCCCAGCACCGCTCCGGGTTGAATTGTCATGTCCGGCACCTACATCCACGCGCTCTTGGCGAGCAGCGCGTATTGGGCGGCGGCCTTCTGCTGCGCGTCCGGGAGCTGGGTGGCCTGGACGATGCCGACGTAGCGGTCGTATCGCACGTAGCAGTGGAACTCGTCCAGCGAGCGGAGCTTGGGGTACCGCACGTAGCGATGGCAGAAGGTGTCGGGAACACCGGTCGGGGCGTCGGCCGAGTCGGTGCGATTGCTCTTGAAGTCGTTCAGCAGCGCAGCGGCGGCGTCGCCGTCACGTGCCCGGATCAAAGTGGTGTCCTGCAACGAATTCAGTTCGGCCACCGCATCGACCCCGGCGCTCTCCAGCACCCGGCGCGTCTGCTCCTGATCGTCGGTGGTGTGCAGGTAGGCGCGCGGGGTGTAGACGCCCTCCCGCCCGAAGTACGGCGTCACGTACCTGTCGGGGTGCAGGATTCGCCGCATCATGCCCTGCGGGTCGTAGTCCAGACGCAGGACGTCGCGCGAGGAGAGCGGGGGCAGCTGATCCAGCAGGGGGATCTGTGCGTCCAGCGTCTTCTGCGCCAGTGCGGTCAGGTCGCCGAGTTCGGCTGTGGGGCGCTTCACGAAGACGTTGATCAGGTAGTTCCCGCGTGCCGCCAGCGCGCCCAGGGTCGGAACACCTGGCCGCCAGTGCGATTTCGCGTCCGGATACCGGTCCAGGGTCACCGGAACGTTCTCCGCCGCGACGGCGAAGTCGGCGGCCTCCATCTCCACGACCGCGCGGGTCGCGGCGCTCCCGTCCGGGAACTGCAGCACGGTCAGATGCACGGAGCTCGAATTCGGTTCCAGTGCCGCCGAATCGAGCGCGTTGACCTCGATCTGCTCGGCCGCGTCCCCGTTCTGCCGCGGCGTGGACGCCGCGGACATGGTGAACCCGAACAGCATTCCGTTGCGCTCGATGATCGGGACATCGGCTTTCAGCAGGAACTGCGCTCCCGCGTACACGTTGGTGATCGGACTCCCGTTGCGCCGGAACCGCAACTCCGAATCGATCTCGGTTCCGGTGGGGACGTATCCGGCCAGCCGGATGGCGGCCAGGTCCGCGGTCTTGTTGGGATAGTGCTCCCACACCATGCGGTAGTCGAGCGGGTCGGTGGGATAGGAACCGGCATCGATGGTGCGGACGTCGATCTCACCGGCCACCGGCGTGCCGGACACCCCGGCACAGGCGGTCAGCAGCAGCGCCGACAGCAGCCCCGGAATCAGTCTTGACAGTGTTCTGCGCGCAGACATCAGGATCGCTCCCCTACTTGTTCCGGGCGAGCAGCGTGTACTGGGCCGAAATGCGTTGCTGGACATCGGGTAGTTGCAGTCCCCACGACATGGCCATGTACCGGCCGAAACGCACGTAGCAGTAGAACGGGTAGGTGCTCTCCTCCGGCCCGCGGTATTTGGTGCATTTCGCGTTCGACAGCCCGGCGGGCGGGCTCACCGCCACCCGGAATTTCCCCGCGGATTCCTCGGCCAGCATCCCCTCGGCGGCTGCCGCGTCCCGCGTCCGATACAGCCAGGAGCCGTTGACGCTCACCCGGTCGACGCCGAACTCCTCCAGTCGCTTCCGCGCCTTGTCAGCGTCCTCGCTCAGGTGCACGAAGGCGGTCGGCTCGTAGACGCCGGGCAGCATTCGGAACTCGTCCCCCTCGGGTCGCGGCAATGAAATCCGCAGCAGTCCTTCGGGATCCAGCGGGACGGTGTCCAGTTGGTCCGGCGGCGTCGGCTCGAACGAGCGAACCCGCTCGGCGACCGCCGCCGTGCCGTTGTCGGCCAGCGTGGACAGCAGGTCCTGATCGGAGATCTTCAGCGTGCGGTTCTCCCGGCTGTCCGCCGTGGCCACGATGACGAACTTCCCCGTCGCGTACCAGGATGTGAGCACCTGTGCCTCGGGCTGCCACGAGACCACCGCCCGCGGATGCCGGGCCGAACTCAGCGCCACCACCTTGCTCGCCTCGGCCTGCCACCCGCGCGCGGCCAGCGCCGTTCCGGCTGCCGCGGCCTGCTGCTCGGATTCGAAGAGCAGCACCGAGACCGACAGCGCGAAGGAGATGCGCTCGTCGGACTCGGATCGCCCGCTGCTCGCGAACCCCGCGACGAAACCCGCTGCGTCCTGGGCGAATCCGTCCTTCTTCAACCACGTGTACATGGGGCTCGGGTGGGTGACGTCGGGTTCCAGGAACGCGTGGATGTCCCCGCCCCGATTGAACCGCAACCGGGCATCCAGTTCCGACGGCACCGGAACCATCGCCCCGAGTCGCTCGGCCTCGAAGATCCGCGCGACGGACCGATGGTCTTTCGGCGCGTAGTCCTTCGGCTCGGTCCGGTATCCGCCCACGTCCAGCGCCCCGAGGTCGACCACCGGATCCGGCGGCCCCCCACCCGGATCCGACCCACACGATGTGACGGTGACCACACCCGCGACCAACGCCGCGACCAGCCCACCCCGCAATGCCCTACGCACGAAATTCGCTCCCCCGCTGATCAACTCAACGGTTCTAGAGAATATCGACCGCGCCGGTTTCGGCAAGGCGAGAGAAGTCGCCGGCCACCGCACGCTGGACGCGGGCCCGCGCCCACCCAGTAGACTCGCCCCACCGGTGGGACGTGCGACCGGGTAGGCGGTTCGGTGGGGGATACACACATGCGGTACAACGACGTCCGGCGCAGGTCGGCGGGGAGACGGCTGCGCGCGACGGTCGCGGCCGCACTGGCCGTGTCGGTGCTGGCGGTCACCGGCTGCGGCTCGGAATCCGATGCGGGCGAGCCGGTTCCGAACATCGACCTGAGCAAACTCGACACCGGCAGCTATGACACGAAGCCGCAGGTCCTGGCGGCCAAGGATCCGGCGAAGATGGCCAGGAACCTGGAGGCGCTGCGCCTGGGCGACGCCATGCCCCTGCCGCAGGACATCGACCCGGCCCTGACCTACGGCTCGACCGGCGGCGGGCCGTTCACGGGTGCGGACTCGTTCGACAGCGCTTCGATTTTCGGCTGGTTCGACAAGACCGAGTTCGACGCCAACGCCGCGGGCCTGGTAGCGGGCTTCTCCACCTCCGCACGATCCAACGAGGACACCGACATCGCGTTCGGAATCACGGCCGCCGTCATGGTCTTCGACAGCGACGACGCGGCCGCTGCGGCCGCTATCGCGCTCGGTCGCAAAGGTTTCAACGACAACAGCAAGGCTCAACCCGCTGTCCCCCAACGCTATTCGTCGGCACAGTTGACCTGGATCCCCGACTACCAGGTCCTGGCGTCCTGGTATGCCACCGGCAGGTACGTGATCAACACTCTGGTCCGCGACAACGTGAACAATCAGCTGAAGATCTCGGACCAGGGGTCCCTCGTGGCCCTCACCGAGAAGGCCGTCACCGTGCTGTCGGACCGCCTGCGCACGTTCGAGCCGACATCGCCCGACAAACTAGCCTCCCTCCCGATCGATCCTCAGGGCCTGATGCGCCTGACCCTCCTCCGCCCGAACGGCGACAAAACCGCCGCGGCCTTCGACGGCACCCTGACCACCCACGGCGCCCTGCACCGCTGGGTGGACGACACGAAAACCGCCGCGATCTTCGACCGTGCCGGAGCGGATTACGTCGGCTACGGCGCCGGCGAGCTGACCCGCACCCGAGACGCGCAATCCGCCCGAACCTTCATCACCGACCTCTCCGCCAACAAGTTCCAGCAACGGATAGACCCGCCCCCGGGTCTCCCCACGGCCCTCTGCTTCAAGTATCGCGGCCCGGCCACCAATGAGTTCCCCTACAACTGCTACGTCTCGCACGGCCGCTACGCGGCCCAGGTGTGGTCATACCACCTGCAAGACGCGTACCAGCGCGTCAGCGCGCAGTACGCGATCCTGGCGAACGACAGGTAGGGCAAACCAATGTGGAGTCACGCACATCGGCGGCGCGCCAAGGCCGTGGGCGCGCTCGTCCTAGCGGCGTCGCTAGCCGCCTGCGGCAGCGACATCGACGGCTTCCCCTCCCCCGGCGAGATCGACATCCGACAGCTGGACGTGGGTAACTACAACACTGATCCGGCAGAGTATCGAGGCAAGCCCCGTCACTCGGTCGCGGCCGGCGAGATGCTCGATTTCTCCCGTCTGGTCGATCATGTCGTCATCGGATCGGATGTCGACGAGAAGTTCGAGCACGCCCTGCTGTCCAGACTCCTTCACACACCCACGTATACGACAATTGTGCTGACCGAGGCGGCGAAGCCCATTCTGGAAGCGACCGGAATGCTGTACGGCTTCTCGGCGGCCGCCAGCACCCATCCCTTGGTCGACACCACGTACTACGACAGCACCGGCAACTTCAAGCCGTTCGGCGGCGCGGACACGAATCCCGAAGCGACGTCGTTCAATATCACCGTCCTGGAATTCCCGGATGATGAGAGTGCCCGGACCGCAGCCGAGCAGATCGAGGCTGCCGACTTCGATGTCGCGCCCGACGTGAATGCCCGCGTGACCATCGACGGCCTGCCGACGGCCCGAGCGCACTGGCGGCCGGGCGTCCCATCCCTGGCCGCGACGGTGTCGCACGGAAGCCATCTGATCAACGTGTTCGTCCAACAGCCGACCGCGGACCTGCCGGAACTGAAGAGCCTCGCCGAGCGGGTCTTCGCGGCCCAGATCCCCCTGCTGGAGCGGATGCCGGTTCTGAGCCCCCGCGACTCACTGCTCCAGCCTCCCGATCCCCACGGCGTCGCCCGCCGGACGCTGAGCCTGAACGACGGCCTCGCGGTGGACGCCGACAGCAACGCGATCCGAACCCCCCGTGGCTGGCTGCATTTCGTGCCGGAGCAGCGGGTGTGGGAGCCCATGCTGGATTCCAGCGGCGTGGACTACATCGCGACGACCAAGAAGACCGCGATCCTGTTCCGGGCGCGTGACGCCACCGCCGCTCGCTCCCTCCACACGGCGATCGACGCCCTGTACCCCCAGCCGGCTGAGGCGCCGCCCAACTCTCGTGACATCACCTGCGCCGAGAACCCGAAGCCCAAACGCTCCGGGAACGTCTTGCAGACCTGGGACGCCAGCGACCGGTTCCTCTGCACCGTCAGCTACGACAGGTACGTGGCCCGGGTGGCCAGCACCCAACTGACCGACGCCCAGCAACGTGCTGCCGCGCAGTACGCCTTGCTGGTCAAGAGCCAGTACATGTGAGAGCTTCGAGATTGCCGGGGCCGAACACAGGCGTCGCACGAAGCGAAGTTGCCGAGCACGGCGAGCGGCTCACCAGTACCGACCAGTACACTCGGCAAACCAGAAGAACGTAGTGCCAGTCGACTGGTACCGGTGGGGGGAAATTTCGACATGTTCATCAGCCATGGCCTGAACAAGCCGGCGGGTAGCGCTCTACGCGCTGCCACGGCTGTCGCGTTGGCGGTTACGGTGCTGGTCAGCGCCGGATGTGGTTCGGAATCCGACGCTGCCGGGACGCTTCCCGAGATCGACCTCAGTAAGCTGGATACGGGCGGTTACGAAACCAAGCCTCGGGACCCGGCGCCGCTCAATCCTGTTGCCGCAGCCCACAACCTCGAGGCCCTCCGGCTCGCCGAAGTCATGCCGCTTCCGAAGGACATCGATTCGGCATTGATCCATGGATCCGGCCGAGCGAAGTCATACACGAACCTTGCCTCACTGTCACCTGCGGTGGATTTGAGCTGGTTCGAGGAAGAGAACTTCGATTCCGATACTGCCGGGTTAATCGGTGGTTTCTACACCACCGCCCAGTCGAATCCGAGCGACGGTCTCTCATACGCACTGACGAACAACGTCATGATCTTCGACAGTGACAACTCAGCCGCGGCTGCCGCAAACGCACTGTCCCGCAGTGGGTTCTCCAGCCCGGATCTCGATCACGACAGTAACCGCACTCCGCCCGTAGAGACCACCTCACTGAGGTTTCCTGCCGCGAAGGTCCTCTGGAAGCCGAACAATCAGGTACTCGCATCCTGGTATGCCACAGGACGATTCGTCATCAGCACGTTGGTCAGGAATGAAGAGAACTTTCAACTGAGGATCTCCGATCTCCCCGGCCTTCTAGCTCTGTCGGACAAGGCGATCACCGTCACTATGGACCGTTTAAGCAAGTTCGTTCCAACGCCGCCGAACGCTCTGACAAGCCTTGCGCTCGACCCAACGGGAATGGTCCGAATCACGCTGCCGATAGCTCCCCGAGAAGCTCAGGAGTCCAGCTTCAATGGCGTCCTGAGTGCCACCGCTGAACTCCATCGCCGTCCTGACCAGGACAAAGCCCGTGCCCTGTTCGACAGGACGGGCGTGGACAACATCAGTTACGGCGCTGGCATGCTCGTTCGCACCCGCGACGCCACAGCAGCCGAAACCTACATCGATGAAGTCTCGATCAACAAGTTCCGTGTACGCATCGATCCTCCGCAGGAGTTGCCGACGGCGCGATGCTTCAAATACCACGGCCCGTCCTGGAGCGTTTGGGCATTCGACTGCTACGTCTCGGTTGGCCGGTACGCCGCATATACCAGAGCCGACCAGGTGCAGGAGACATACCAGCAAATCTCGGCACAGTACGCCATTCTCGCGAACGACAAGTAGGGGGATCGAGTTGAGAATCCGAAAGCGCTGTTGCACCGTCGGAAACACGATCATGACTGTTGCGCTGACAGCTGCCCTCGCGGCCTGTAGCAGCGAGACTGGCGGCACGGCAATTCCTGGAGAGATCGACATCCGTTTGCTGTCCGTCGGCAAGTACGGGACAGATCCTCTGGAGTACCGGGATACCTACGAGCACAACGCGGCGTACGGCCGATCACTGGCACTGGGAAGGTTGGCAGACTCCGTCGTAATCGGTGCGGACGTCGACCCGAAATTCACGAATAGCTTTGAGCCCAGGGCGATCACTCAGCCCGCCTTGACACAGTTTCTGCTGGTATCGGCCGCTAAGTCGATCCTGGAAGCCAACGGCATGATTCTGGGCTTCATGGCGGCGTCGAGCACACATCCACCAACCGACGGTAGGACATGGGACGGATCCGACATCTTCAGTCCGTTCGGCATTGGAAAGACCAACCGCCCAGAGGCAACTTCATTCAGCATCATGGTGCTCCAATTTCCGGACGAGCAGCGTGCCAAGACTGCCGCCGAGCAGGTGGAGCAGGCCGATTTCGATATCGCCGCCGATCAGAACGCTCGTGTCACTATTGATGGGTACCCGAACGCGAAGGCCCACTGGCGCCCTGGAGTGGCTTCGATGGCCGCGACGATGGCGTCCGGGCAGTACTTCATCAATGTCTATGCACAGCAGCCGAATCCGGATGCAGCGGAACTGCAGAAACTTCTCCAGCGGATATTCACGGCTCAGCTGGCACTGTTGAATCAGTCGCCGCCGCTCAGCGCGCGCGATTCCCTGCACCAAGACTACGATCCCCAGTCGATGCTGCGGAGAACATTGAACGAAAGCGGATACGCGATCCCGGACGCTGAGTCGCATATCACCCGCCTCCCGCGCGGCTGGCTTCACTACGCGGCAGATCAGCGAACTTGGAAGACATTGCTCGACGACAACGGTGTGGACCGTATTTCCACCGCGGCCGCGCTGCTACTGCGCGCCCGCGACAGCGAAGCAGCGGTCACCCTATGGGCCGCAATCAATGAACAGCTCCCAAAGACTGTAGATCCGCCCGCCAACACCCGCGACGTGGTTTGCAAAGAGAATCCTCAGCCCGAGCGCAGCAACGGAGTCCACCCGGCGTGGTACGACAACGGTCGCTTTTACTGCAACATACGGTACGACCGATACGTGGCTCGAGTAGCAAGCTCGCAGTTGGCTGACGCCCAACAACGTGCTGCCGCACAGTACGCGTTGCTTGCCAAGAGCCAGTATCTCTGAGGAATCGCAATGAGCATCAGACCGGGAGACGTGGTCGACGGGTACCGCATCGAGCGGGTTCTCGGAGTGGGCGGAATGGGCAGCGTGTATCTCGCCCGGCATCCAGAGTTGCCTCGATACGATGCACTGAAGGTACTGAGCGCGCAATACAGCCGCGATCCCAACTACCGGGCGCGATTCGAACGTGAAGCGAATCTCGCTGCAGCACTGGATCACCCGAACATCGTCTCGATCTACACCCGGGGCGAATCACAAGGTCAGCTCTGGATCGCCATGCAATACGTGAGCGGTGTCGACGCCGCAAACGAACAGGCGCGATCCCCTCAAACGATGACCCCGCAGCGTGCGCTGCGGATTGTCAGTGAGATCGGCCGTGGACTCGACCACGCACATCGACGTGGCATGCTGCATCGAGATATCAAACCCGCGAACTTCCTGCTCTCCGCCAGCGATGATGACGATGAGCGCGTGCTACTCACTGATTTCGGCGTCGCCAAGTCCACAGACGACACAACGGAAATCACGCAGGCTGGAGGCCTGGTCGCCACCATCGCGTACGCCTCACCCGAGCAATTGAGTGGTCATCGGCTCGACCATCGCACTGACATCTACAGCCTCGCCTGTTCATTCTTCCGGTTGGCAACAGGGCAGAACCCGTACCCCGGCACTCAGCCGGCCCCGGTGATGGTCGGCCACCTACACGGACCGCTACCACGGGCGAGCACGGTGAACCCCGCACTACCTCCTGGCGTGGACCACGTATTGGCCATGGCCATGGCGAAGGATCCGACGGCCCGGTTCGACAACTGCCATGACTTCACCTCCGCGTTGAAATCCGCTCTTGAACACTCTACTTCGAGCTTCGATGAGCGCACGATTCCTCAACGTGCACCCTCGTTGGCCCCGGGGCTTCCCACAGGGCGCGGCGCGACATGGACGAGCCCACTCACCGCCTCGCGTCCGATAGCGTCTGTACCCAAGCGACTTTGGATCTGCATTGCCACTGTCACAGCAGTCGCCGCAGCAGCGGTGGGCATAGGAATCTGGTCGCGCGTTGACAACACTCACGGGAACGCAGACACTGCGGCATCGGCAACCTTGAGCGGACCAAAGTCCATCGACCAGGCACGTGCACAGAACCCCGCGTTCGAAGGAAAGCGCATTGTGCTCGTGGATGCTCCGAGCAGCACACTCGACAATCCCAATGCCAGTTTGAGTGTCCAGCTGAGCCCGGGTCTGCAGTCCGATTTCTTGGAGAAGCTCGGCTTTCGTTACAACAGCGACTTTCAGCGTGATGGTGACGAACCGAGCCCTCGGCCAATTACGAGCGAAGCAACAGCCAAGCTGTTGCGCGGCATCAATTCCGGCTACCTGCTCGTTGCCCGAAGTGACACCAAAGCGGGAGGCGGCAGCCTGGTGAATCTCCCTGATTTTCTGCTCTCCTCGAAGGCCACCATCATCGTCCTCGATGACCCGGTGGCGGTCACCGCGCTCCGGCAGTGGTCCGGGACATCGGAGGGCATCCTGTTGGAGAAGCTGGTTCCCGTCCTGAGCAGATCGGTCAAGTAGCAAGTCAAGAAGGACCAAGGATTGCACGGTGCACGGTCGGACGGTGTCGGCCAGTACACTCTGCGACCAGTAGTACGTTCGACCAGTCAGCGGTAACGGTGGGGGAATTCAGACATGCGGTTCTGCGATCGTAGGAATCCACAATGAGCATCGGCCCGGGTTCTCTCGTCGGGGGATACCGGATCGAGCGCGTGATCGGCGCCGGCGGAATGGGTACGGTATACCTGGCGAAGCATCCGGAGCTGCCGCGACGCGACGCGCTCAAGGTGCTCAGTACCCAGTACAGCCAAGATACCGAGTACCGAGCGCGATTCGAACGTGAAGCGAATCTCGCGTCCGCACTGGATCATCCGAACATCGTCTCGATCTACAACCGCGGTGAGGACCACGGCCAGCTGTGGATCGCCATGCAGTATGTCAACGGCATCGACGCCTCCGACGCCGCCAAGCAGCAACCGCAATCCATGACGCCGTGGAGAGCACTGCACATTGTCAGCGAGGTGGGCCGCGGCCTCGATCACGCGCATCGCCGGGGCATGCTGCACCGCGATATCAAACCCGCCAACTTCCTGCTCTCACAGAGCGACGGCGGCGAAGAACGTGTGCTGCTCACTGATTTCGGCGTCGCCAAATCCACCGAGGACACCAACGAGCTGACTCAGGCGGGGAGTTTCGTCGCAACCATCGCGTACGCGTCTCCCGAGCAGCTCAGCGGCCAGCACGTGGACCACCGTGCAGACGTCTACAGCCTGGCGTGCTCGTTCTTCCGATTGGTGACAGGTCAAAACCCCTATCCCGGAACCCAACCGGCCATGGTGATGATGGGTCACCTCTACGAGCCGGTCCCACGCGCTACCGCCGTGGACAGCAGTCTGCCGCCCGCGGTCGACGAAGTGCTGGCCGTCGCGATGGCGAAGGATCCGGCGGATCGATTCGATACCTGCCACGAATTCACCACCGCGCTCAAATCAGCTCTCGAATACGGAGTTTCGGGTCTCAATCTGCAGACCTTGCCGCTCGCTCCGCACCATTCGTCCACCACCGCGACAGATCCACGCACCACCACCCATACACAGTTCGCCAAAACCGGGACCACGCCGCAGGCGCCGAAGCCAGCGGCCGCGAAACGCCCGCTGCTGATCGGCATGGCGGCCGCGGTGGCAATCGCGGTCGCCGCAGGTGTAGGAATCTGGGCGGTACAGGGTGACTCCACCCCCGCGGCCGGAGGATCCACAACGACGACCGTCACGACCGCTCCGAAAACACTGCCCGACGCAAAGGCTCAGAACCCCGCATTCGCCGGCAAAACCATCATGATCGTGGATATCTCCGGCAAGAGCGGTTACAACGCGACCATGAGCATCCCGCTCAGTCCCAGCCCGCAGTCGCAGTTCTTGGAGGGTTTGGGGTTCGTCTACAACTCGGGCTACGCCCGCCAAGGCGATGAGCCCAATCCGCGTCCGGTCGAATCGAGTTCAACAGCGCAATACAAGGCAATGGATCGCGCGACCTCGGGGTTCGTGCTCGCCGTGCGCAGCGACACCGATGCCGGCGGCGGCGGCCTCGTGAATCTGCCGAGCGGCGTATCTGCGACCACCGCATCGGTTCTCGTACTCGACGATCCGGCGGCCGTAGCTGCCATGCGGCAGTGGTCGGATGGATCCGAACAGGTACTGCTCGAAAAGCTTGTGCCCGTGCTGCGCAGGAACGTGAAATAAGTCGATAGCCGCGCCCGAGGCTGTTCGGGCGCGGCGCAACCACCGCTATTTGGTGGGCAGTACGTCGTGCTGTACCTGTGCCTCGGCCTTGGACAGCGTCGGCCCGGGCACCAGCTCGCCGATGATCGCCCAGGGCGCGAGCCGCGGCGAAGTACCCAGCCCGAGAATCTTGGCCGTCTCCAAATCATCTATGCCGTACCGAATTCCGGTATCAGTAACGTAGAAGAGCGTGTCGCGGCGCTGACTGCCGGGTTCCACCCCGGTGACACGGACGAATTCCCCCGAGGCAGGAGGAACGTAGACAGCGTCGATGCGATCGCCGGTTGTGTCGGTGGACGCCAGCGAGACAGGCACAGCCTTATCCGACAGCGGGAGCCGTGTGCCCACGAGCAGATTCACCGTTGCGCGATCGGTGGGGCCCTCGGCCGCATCCGAGGACGAACGCCCGAATCCGGCTTCACGTGCCCAGGCGATGCAAGCAACCGGATTGTCTTCGGCCGTAATGATTCTCGGGGGCGCTATCGGGAAGTCGTCCACCGGAAGCGACTTCACCACCGGCACGCTGGCGAGGAGATCCGGTGTGACGGGCTTGATCTCGCTCATGCCCTGCGAATTCTCATTGCGAATGACGGTGGCGGTGAATGGGGAGATTCTTTGACGACCATCGGCCAGCACGACATACAGCTCGGGGTCGGCGGAATTGTCGAGCCCGGTTACCTTGATGACACCGCCGACCGGCACACCGCTGAGTCGACCGGGGCCAGGTTGCCCAGCCTGGGGAATCGACGGCGCGGACAGTACCGGCACGGAAACCGCCGCATCGAGCAGACCGGTTGAAATGGGGCGGGCCCGCACGCCGCTCAGTCCGAGCGCGTCTTTCATGATCGCGTTCTGCGGATCGACTTCGGCCTTCTTGCCGTCGTAGATCAGATAGGTCTTGTTCTCTTTGGTGGCCAGAATCGCGGTGCCGTTCTCCGCCTGCTTGATTCGGTCACCGAGTTCCAGACCACCGGCAATAGCGGTTGTCGTGGATCCGGTGGTCGAGGCCGAGCCACCGGTGGCCGAGAGTTGCACGGTGTCACACAGCGTCCAGCGTGAACGGTCGCCCTGATCCGATCCCGGCAGCGATCCGGGCGCACCCGGAATTCCGAGCATGGGTCCGCGGGCCACCGAGTCGAGCTTGCTGTCCTTCACCGACTTCGGCGAGTCGGCCGATTCGGCGATGAGCCGCGCAGACGCCAAGTTCAAGGCGGGATGCAGGGTCATCTTGGACTTGTCGCTCTTGTCGCGGATCACGACGTACAGTGCGCCGCTGTCCTTGCCGACGACGATGTTGGCGTCACCGATCGAACCCTGCGGCTTGATGAAGGCCAGAATCGCACAACCTGCTACGACCAGCAGTGCCAGAATCGCCCCGGAGATCAACGAGCGCGATTGCGCGCGCATGGGATCGTGCAGCATGCGCACATCACGGCGCACGAGCGCGTGATCCAGCCGGCGCAGCAGGAAGCGGTACCCATTGACCTGGGCACGAGTGGTCAATTGGGCTGGCACAGATCCTCCGTGGGGACAAGAACTACGGGCACGAGACTACTGCGACTGCGAGCGGCGAACAGCGCACCCCTCCGCCGTGGAGAGATGCGCTGTTTCGCACTGCGCGATCAATTTTCAGAACGCGCCGAAGCCGTCGCCGATCTTCTGGTCGGCGCCGAGCGCGCGGCCCATCGCGTCCTCGACGGCGGCCGCGACAGCGTTCAGCTTGTGCAGCGAGTCGCCGTACTCGGTGGTCCACTTCGAGTAGACACCGGCGAAGCCGGCCCAAGCCTGCGCGGACCACGCCTGCTGCAGCTTGCCGGCGGCGGTCTCCATGTCGGTACCGGCGGCCTTGAGCTGGCCGAAGTTCTCGCGCAGCTCGCTGACCAGCTGGCTGATCACCGCGGGGTCATAAAGCATTCCATCATCAGCAGCCATGATTCATTCCTCCATCAAGATTCTTGGGTATAACAGCGACCTGGGTGGTCAAGGGATCAGAGGTTGGTGAGCTGCTTGAAGCCGCCCTCGTTCTCGGATTCGAGGTTGCGGAAGCTGGCAACACCGACGCCGACCTGCTTCTCGACCTCATCGAGGCGGTCGTTCAGGTTCTTGTTCTCCAGGTCCCACTCGTTGGCGACCGCGTTGAACGCCACGGCGGCCTGGCCGTAGAAGCCCCGGCGCGCGCCGTCGACCGAATCGGTGGTCTTGGCGAGGATCGCCTTGACCGTGGCGACGACATCGGCCATCTCGTTCTGCGCCGCGGTCGCGGCGTCGTGATTAGACTTGACTGCGTTCTCTTCGGACATTTTCCCTACCTCTGGTAGTTCCTTGATATGTCGAACGATGCGGTACTGCATCGCCCATTCGGAGTGGACCAGCGGCCCCCGTCACAGCGGCTCAAGAGAGCCACCTCCGCCCAGGCATCGAATCGATCAGGCCCGTAATCGCTTGTGCGATACGGTGATCGGTGCCCGGTGTCAATGTGGACCAGATCTGCTGGTCCGCAGCGACCCCGGGCGCGGAGGCAATGCGACCCCTTGCGGTGTCGTAAACCACCACGGCTCCCGGAGATCGTTCGGTGACGCCGTCGGTGTAGGCGTAAGCCACCACCTCGGCGTAGGTATGGCATGAGCCGAGCGCTAGACCGTATGCGGTGGCGTCGGTTTCATTCATGCCGAGGGCATAGCAGGCATTGGTGTAGTCCGCCGAGACTGACGCCGCGTCGAAGCGCTCGCTCAGTTCCGAAGCGGCGGCGCTGAAGTTGGCGACCTCGGCGGGTGGGCAGGGGCCCAGCGCATCCAGGATCGGGCGGATCAATGACGATCCGGACCCGTCGGTCCACAGCGAGCTGATCGCGAACCGATCATCCCGCCGCACCGCGACCGCGTGCGCCTCCCCGCGGCGGGCGACGCACAGCCGCACCAGCCCGTCCGGGGTCACGATCCGAGCCGCCAGTTCCCGATCCGGCTGGGCCAGGACGAACAGGGACTCGGCCGCGTCGGCGGTCACGTCACCGTGTGCGTCCACCAGGCGGGCCGCGCGGATCTCGGCGCGGGCGCGTTCCTGCGCCGCATTCCATTCCGCGTGGGTCGTCTGCTGCGGGCCTACCGCGAGCACCAGCGGGAGAGTCTGGACGCCCAGTTCGGCGGCCAGCGCCATCACGCCGTCGTTGCTCAGGGTGATCATGTGGCGGACTCCGTTCGCGTCGCCGCGGGACCCGGGGCCGCGTTCTCCGCGCCGGTACTGCCTGCGGAGAACGCGATGTCGGGCGAGCGCTGCGCGTTCGGGTCCACGCCGCCGAGGACCGACGGCGCGACCTGCATGCCGGAGGCGAGGCCGAGTTCGGCATCGCTGGCTTGCGGGCCCGCCAGGCCCTCGCGGGTCGTGTGTTCCTCGTCCTGACCGTTCTGGGTGCCGGCCATGGGCGCCATGGGCATCGAGGAGCCCATCGACTGCACCGTAACCGGTTGCACCACCGTCTGTTTCGTCGTGGAGTTGGTGGTGGTCGCGGTGCGGGCCGCCAGGTTCACCGGTACCAGGGGCATCGAGCCGAGGCTCAGGCTCGGGATGCCGCCGGGGAAGCCGGGTGCGGCGGCGGGCGCTTCGGGCGCGGGTTCGGCCGGTGGGGCGGCCGTGGTGTTCATGCCCTCGGTGATGGGCGGGGGCGTCTGGTGCTCCCACGGGGTCGCCAGGGATTCCGTCGCCGCCTCGTACGTGCGCATCACCCGTGCCGCAACGGCTTTCGCCGCATCGGCGTCGCCGTCCACGGTGGCGAGCTTGGCGAGCATCGGCGCGCCCAGGGCGGTGCCGACCTTCTCCAGCATCTCCTGCAGCTGGCGCAGCTTCTCCACATCACCGGCGTCCGGCATCGCCAGGCGGGCTATTTCGTATGCGGCGGCGTGTGTTTCGGCTTGGACCGCGTTCCCGGCCGCCGAAGCGGCCGAGTGCGCGAGCCACTCACGCAGCGCGCGAATGCGTTCGATGAACGCGGTGCTGTTCTTCGACTCCCACGCGCTGCTCAGCACGCCGAGGATGCGGTCGTAATCGAGTGCCGCCGCACCGAGGTTCGCGCTCAACCTGGCCCAGGCGAGACCGGCTTCGGCGGCGGGCACGGCGCCCGCCCCCGTCACCAGATCCCGGGCCAGTTCCTCGGGGGGTTTGGATTCCCAAACTTCCCCCGTGAAACCGGGTTTCGTCGGCTCGAGCATCGGCGGCAGTCCCGATCAGACCGCGAAGCCGAGGGAGTTCTGCTCTTCGACCTGTCCGAACTGCACCGACTGGGCCCGCAGGGCCGCGGCGAGCTGCCGCACCTCGGTGACGCCCGCGCCGGTGGAGACGCCGAACGAGTCCGCGACCGCGGTCAGCGTCTGCGCCGCGCGCACCGAGACCTGGTCCGCTCCGGCCGCGACGAAGCCGAGCTTGGACTGCTCCTCGCCCAGGCTGCTCTCGATGCGATCGGCGAGCGCGTCCAGCTGCGCGGCGGCGGACAGCGCCGTCGTCGCGTCGAACCGCACACCTTCGAATGCATTGGTGGTCATGTCAATTCTCCTGTTCCCCCGGATATTTCAGAGTGTGAGAGCTTTGTCCGGCGATTCCTCGACCACCTCTACGGCGCCGACGACCGGAATGGATACGCCTTCGATCTGTCCGACGACCTCGTCGCCGTGCGCACCGGTGACGAGGTTGGAGCGGTCCGCGCCCGATCCGGATTCACCGGCGTCGCCGGCCCGGCCCGCACCGGCGCCCATGCCGCCCATCATGGGCGAGGTGCCCGCCCGGGTGGTCTGCGGCACCGCGCTGGCGGTACTCGTGCGCGGCTGACCCGACAGCGGACTGGATTCACCGGTCGGCACGCGCGCGGCGACGTTGTTCAGCGGTGAGGTGCTGGTCGGCACCCCGCCGAGTCCGAGGCCGCCGCCACCGCCTCCGCCACCACCGTCTCCGGCGCCGCCGTCCTCGCCGGTGACCTTCTCCTCGGTCGTCTTCTCTTCGGTGGTGGTCGTGGTCGTCTTGGGATCGGTCGTGGTGGTCTTGGTGTCGGTCGTGGTCGAGGTCAGGCCGCTGAGGATCTCCTGACCGGTCGAGCTGATCTCGCTGACCACCTCGGAGCCGGCGGAGACGACCTCGCCACCCTTCTCGATCACCTTCTCGCCGACGGTCTTGGCGATGTTCGCGTAGGGCTCCATGGCGGAGATGACGTTGTTCGCCAGGGTTGCGGCATCGGCGAGATTGGGTGCGCCGGTGATCGGGATCTTGATTCCGGCGACGGCGATCTCGGCGGTCTTCACCGCGAGTTCGACCCTGGTCTTCGCCACGATGGCCGTGCCCTCGGAAATCGCCTCCGTCGCAAGAGCAATGAGCGTCGGCAATCCGGCCGGAGTCCAGATGAAGGCGCCGGCCGCGGTCGCCGAAGCGATGAAACGCGAAATGAGGGCGGTGAGTTCGGCATATCCCTGGGCAACGACCCGCTGGGCGTCGAGCAGAATGGCGCGCTGCTCATTGCCCTGGTTCAGAACCTTGGGATAGTCGGCCTGCACCAGGTCGCTCTTGATCTGCGCCGCGTCAGCCGCCTGACCGAGCATGCCGGTGGAGAGCTGTTGCATCGCGGATTTACTGTTCGAAGAAGCCGAGCTGAGCGCGCTGGTAACGGCGCTGAAGATCGAGGTCGGATCGAATCCGTCACCGAGACTGCCGGAACCGAAGGACGACAGCAGCGAGGTCACCGGTTCGATGAGCGTGCTGAGGTCGATGGTCGGCAGCGTCGGCATCTCCAGCCCCGACAGGTCGGGCAGCGTGATCTCGGGGAGCGCCGGCAGCTGCGGTAGTCCGATGTTGCTGAGCACATCGGCTACCGGTTGGTCCATCAGGGGACCAACCGGGCTGCTGTACAGCACATCCGCGACCGTGGGGCTGACCGCAGCCCCGGACGCCGCTCCGACTTCCTCGCTCACAGGGTCGAGAGGAAGCTCGCCGCCGAGGTCAGTTCATTGCCCTCGAAAAGACCGACAGCGGAATAAGCCGTGACGGCGGTGCTGCCGTGCACCGCGGCGATCTCGGCGGCCGAGGACAGGTAGCTCGCCTGCGCGCCCGCGAAGGCCAGCAGGAAATCCTGTCCGATGAGGCCGAAGACGGGCACCGCCGCGGCCAGCGCGCTGATCGAGTCGGCGGCTGCGGCCCCCGCGACCTGCGTGGCACTGGCGGCTTCTCGGGTGCCGTACTCCGCGATCTTGACGAAATCAGCCTTTACGGTTCCAGCCATCGGTGGTCCCTCCCAGTACATCGATCTTGAGTAACAGTACAAGTATGAAAATGGTTGTGCCAGTAAGTAAAGCGCTAACACTGATGCACGGTTGAGTGAACGGACCGGATCAGCCGGCCATCTCCTCGTTGAACCGATTCACAACATCGGCCCTGCGCTGGAAGGCATTTCGGGCGGCGGCGGCGGCCGTACTCACCACGGCCTGTTCGAACTCGGCGGGCGTCATTCGGGACACGGCGCTGCTGAACTGCAAATCACGCAGTGCGCCATTGCCGTCCACCTCGGCCATCACGGCGCCGTCCTCGGAGGTCTCCCGCCCCCGAACGGCCTTCATCTGATCGGCCAAATCCTGAAACCGATACAGCTGCCGACGAACCCGATCCTCGAGTTCATCCATTGATCCGACCATCGAGCCCCCCTCTCACACAGTCCGAAGCCAGCTCTGCGGTTCCGTATCGTAGTCCTGCTCCTCGACAATCTCCTGTCGAGCGAGATCAGCCTCGGTGGGCAACCCCGTGGCAGCGAGCGCGGCGGGACTCATACCCGCTGCCTCCAGCTTCTTACGAGTGGCCAATCCGGCTTCGTCGGCGGCCCGCCGACAAATTCGCAGCATCTCCGCCGCCAAATGCGCCGGATCCCGATGCAACTCGGCCGGATCGATCTTCACCGCGAGCGGAATCCCCTGTTCGGTAATCCGCATCCGTATGCCACCGTTGCGCGAGATCGCGTTGACCGCGGGCCACTCCCCAGCGCCCGATGTCACCGCCTCCGCCTCGGTCATGCAGACACTCCCTCCCCAGAACTACCTTGCGTAGAAGTACCATACGGCACGAGCGGGGAGCAATCTTGTTTCCGCCCCCGAGGGACCCATGTGAGCAGCGCCGCACCCGCTTGTCGGCGTCATCCGGCCTCTCCACGACCGTCGCGCCGGTCCCGGAGCCGCCGCAGATGCCGCAGCATCGGACAGTCGTTCTCCTCGCACTCGGCGCCGTGCTCCAGCAGTCGCCGCTCGATGTCACGATCGGAGAACCGGGTGTAGGGCGCGGGCTCACCGTGATAGACGGCCGGCCGATCGGTCCGCGGAATATAGGCGAATGGATTGGTCATACCCACCCCCGATGCTGGCCCCGGTGCACCCAGCCCGCCCCGCGCTGCGGGCCGACGGGGATGACGAGGTACTCGCCGGTGGTCAGCGCGATCCGTAGTAGCCGGGAGTTTCGTGACTCCTGGCGGAAACCCCAAGCGGCCCAAACGATGACGGAGATACACAAAACGTTGATCGACAGTAGAGCCCACGCGTCCCAAGACATTTCGGCACCACTTTCATGAAAGCTGCTTTGCGGAACCTGATCTGACTCACTCAGTAGACACCCCAATCCATTCACGCGAACTGCACACGGCTCGATGAACAGCAAATATGCTGGGTGCACACGGTGAGCATGCACACCATGTGTGTGCACAGAGTGAGCACCCAGACAGCTAGGCGGAGAAATGACCGGAACAACGGTCTCTCGCAGGGCATTCGGGAAGTTCTTGCGCGAGATACGCACCAAATCAGGCAAATCACCGCTCGCGGCCGGATTGCATGCGGAGGTCTCCCGCATGACAATCAGCCGTTTGGAGGACGGTGAGCTAACAAAAATAACCACTCCGCAGCTGGAAAGTCTTCTCACCTTCTACGGCGCAGAACCCGATTGCCGGGAGGAAGCGTTGCAGCTGTGGGCAGAGGTTCGCGAGCAAGCCAAAGTCGCGAAACTACAGGGCAATTCGAAGGGCTACTGGCGCGAGTACGCGGACCAGTTCGCCTCCCACCTCCCCCATCTGCTGCGCCTGGAGGCCACGGCCAACCGAATCAGCACACACCAACTCGTCCTGGTTCCAGGCCTACTGCAGACCGCCGACTACCGCCGGGCCGTAGCGCTGATCGATGACCCCGAGATGTCACGGGTCAACCAAGAACGCCGAGTGGAGCTGACGGCGAAACGACAGGCCAAGCTGGATGAAGAGGGTTTTCAGATGGAGGTCATCGTCTCCGAAGCGGTTCTCCGCCACCGCCCAGGAGGGAACGCGGTCATGTCCGCGCAACTGCGCTGGTTGGCCGAGGCGAGCGAACGCGACAACATCAGCCTCCGCGCGATTCCGTTCGACGTCGGCTCGCACCGCGGACTGACGATTCTGAGCTTCTCGCTGCTGCGGTTCCCCACCCTCGATCGTGGACGCTCGGAGCCGCCGGTGGTCTACCTGGAACGCCACCTCGGCGGTGGCGACTACGACGATCGAGAGGAAGTCGTCCAGAAGTACGAGGCCGCGATCTCCTCCCAGCGGGCTGTAGCGTTGAGTGAAGGCGACACCCGAGACATGGTGGCCAGATTGGCAAAGGAGTACGCGGCGTGAGTAGCACAGCGCCCCAGGGCAACTGGTTCAAGTCGAGTCACAGCGAGGCTTCGAACGCGTGCGTCGAGATTTGCCTGTCCGACGCGGTGGTTGGCGTCCGCGATTCCAAACACGCTGGCGGCCCGGAACTCTGGTTCACCGGGGAGCAGTGGGATCGATTCCTGCGCAGTCTTCTTTGACGATATTGGCCGTCGACCAGGGCGGTTCGCCGCGCCACGTCAGCACGCGACTCACTTGCCGCCTGAATTCCTGCTGAGCGACTCCACCACGCTGTCCGCCGCAGCGGTCAGGTCGGGACCGTGTTCCTTCCAAGGCACGCTGTAACTGACGGGCGTATCCGGTTTCACCCCTTGCAGTTTGGTGCCGCACGTCGCGAAGCAGGGCTGGCGTTCGCTGTACATCGCCGTGATCTGCCCGGGATTGAAACCACGCGCGGTCAACTGGCCGAGCAGATCTGCTTCGGAGGCCGCGGTGGCGCTGCTGTGCTCGCCCGGCCCGGTGCCGATCACCATGTCTCCGGTTTCCGGATCGCCCCAGCCCGGCACCAGTGCCACGAGGATATTGCCGTTCGGCGCGGTTCCCGCGGTCTGCCGCTCCCGGCCGGCAGCCTGGCTCAGCGGATCACCGCCGTACGGGACTAATTGATAGGTGCAGTTCGGCCCACAACCGGTCTCGCTGCGAGCCTTGTCCTGATAGCCCCGAACGAGTTTGACGCGGGCGTCGATGTCGGCCTGGATCATCGGCGCGACCTGGAAGTCGACCGAGCCTCGATAGTTGATGACGTATTCGACGGTGACACTCCGCCCCTGTGCGCGGGACTGCGCATCGGCTTCGGCTTGCTTGCGCGCTCCGATGGCCGCGACCAGCGGCGCGATCGAGGCGTCGGTGCAGGTCAGCTTGGCTGTGCCGTTGATCGAGATCTTCTGCGCGGCGGTGCAACCCGCGCTGGGCGTGCCATCGACCGTGATCGAGGCCCGCATCAGTGCGTCGACGCCTCCGGTCAATCGCGCGCTACTCGAAGATGTCGTCGAAGTCTTCACACTGGAGGTGACCACGCAACTGTCGTTGGTGCACTTCATCTCTCCGGTGGAGTTGAAGTCGAACTGCACCCCGACGTCGACCACGTTGGCGAGTCCCTGCAACTGTCCCGCGATGTCGTTGTAGGCCTGGTCTCGCGCGGCAGGGGTCAGCGGGAAGAACACCAGTGGCACCGCCAGCGGGTCGAACCGGGGCGTCGTTCCACCGGAGTTCTCGTCGGGAGTCTCGGAGGCCTCGGCAGACTCCGAGGATGTCGGCGCGGCATCGTTCCCCGGAATGAAACGCAACACCCGATACGGCCGGGCAGCTGAAACGGCAAGGGCGCCACGAGGAGTCGTTACCTCGTATGCCTGATCAGAACCGACGGTGATGGTCGGCTCCCCCACCCGCGGGAACTCCTCGACCTTGTTCAGCGCCAACAGCAGCGCCTCGCCCAGGTCGTCCGGCTCCAGCCTCCTGGGCACTCCCTCCAGAAACGCGTCCGAGCCGGTTATCCACTTCCCTTGCAGGTCGGCAACCGACTTGCCCCGGGGCAGGTTCGACGCCAGCACTCCAGCGTCCGGCTTCACGTAGCTGACGGTTCCCGTTTGCAGCAGATCGGAAGGCTTGCCGCGCGAGACGGCGAACCCGGTCGACCACCCGTCCGACGTGATCCGTAGATTCCACCCGTTGTCGCTGGCGTCAAGGCTGCTCACGTGCACCACCGGTTGCGTCATCAGGTCCAGCACCGCCGAGTAGAACGGATCGGAGTTCGACGCGGCAATCGGATGACCCGGCACGGTGGAGCATCCAGCCGCGACCACTACCGACAGCAGCGCCGCGATCACCCCGCCCCGGCGGCCGCGCGATCTACCGTTTCTCTTTGCGACCAGGTTTCGGTTCATCGCACACCCCCGCATAGACGCGATCACTCGGCCTGGACGCTATCGGCAGGCAGCCGGGCGGGCAAACGAGACAAACCTCCACCGGTGATGGAGGCGCATTAGCAGGGGTATCCACCCGGTAGGCGCGATCCGAGGCGCACCACGGGCTCCGTCTGCACCGAGCGCACCTCTCTTCCTGAATGATACGGTCCCACCATGCACAGACCGGGGGCGCAGCAGCACAACGGCGAGGGTTTCTCAACATCGAGCGAAAACCCCGCCAGGCCGCTCGCCCCCGCACCAATCACGCAGAATCGGCACGGCGAAAACACTTTTCGTGCTGACGACGGGTTGTCCGACCTTCTCTCCCCGCCGCGATCAACCCGCTCGCCACTACGGGGGCTGCTGTGGCCGACCATCGCGGTGGTCCTCACATCCTGCATCGGCGCCGCCATATTGGTAGGCCTCCGCTCCTCGAAGGGAACGGAAGACGGCTACCTCGGTTCGACTCCCGATACACGGGGCTATCAACTAACCGATACGCCTTGTACGGTGCTTGACCTGAAGCCGATCGCGGCCGCGGGCGCAGCACCGGCAACCGGGTCGTCACCGACGTACTCCGTCGCACGGCATCCCGCGGTCGACACCTCGCAATGCCGCATGACTCTTACGGACAAGGGCGGCCGGACGACTGTCTTCTTGGATACAACCGCCACCGTGCACAAAGTATCCAATCCGGTCCCCGCGTTCCTCGCCGAATTCGAAACGGTCGATCAGCAGAGCGGCAAGCCGGAAGTCGAAAAGATCTCCGGACTCGGAGACGACGCCTACATCGTCTACGAACGCAATGGCGCACTGGCTACTCTGCGGGTTCGAGACGGCTGGTTCGTCTACGAAATACTCTGGCGCAGTTCGTCGCCCTCGAGCGACATCGTTCCCCGAGATGCCAAGAGCCCGATGTTGCAGGCCCTGGCTTCGCACGCACTATCAGAACTGAGCCGGTAGCACCCTTCGCGTCCGAATTCGGTAAGGAAACTCGTGTCAGCACTCGAACAGTTCAGCCCTGATCGCCCCGGGCCCGATCGCCCGAAGCGAAAAACCTGGGTATGGACTGCGGGCGCAGCGACGGCGACTGCGATCGTCTGGGCTGTAGCGATATTCATACTCGGGCGGGGCGAAGGAGCGGCCATCACCACCAACCCGGTAGACGATCCGCATCCCACCGCAGACCTGCGCGGCTACCACGCCGTCGACGACATCTGCGCGGTAGCGGACACCTCGGCGATCACCAAGGCGGGCTTCGTCGTCTCGGACAACGCGGGCAACAATCCGGACTCGCGGACCACTCGGCATCCTGCCGTCGACACGATGCGGTGCCGCATTTCTTTCGCTTGGCCGGCACAGACCTCGGGCGCGGGCAAGCACAACCAGTTCGACGCTGTCGCACGCCTGAACAAGCAGTCCGACCCCGCAGCCGAATTCGAAGCCGCGTACCAAGCCCGGATTCAAGGACACTTCGGCGTCGGCCTTCCCGAGGAGACAACACTCCGGCTGACCGGCATCGGAGACGACGCATACAGGGTGGTGCTCTCGGATCCCCAGCAGAGCAAGGTCAACCGTGTAGAGCTCGCGATTCGCGACGGATGGATGGTGTACACCCTGACCTGGAGTCAGGGCATCGACGTCGGCGCGGACGGCGCACCCCTACTCACCACCGACGAAGCCGTTGCACTGCTACGGGATTCGGCGAGCACAACCCTCCCGAAGTTGCGGGCCTGACCGCTGCGCGACAGGATGTGCGCAGCCACGCCGCACAACCGTTCGCTGTACTGTGGTGGCTGAAATCTCGATCGGGGAGGGTTGAAGATGGCGGATGCGACGTTGGCAGAGATGCTGGCCGCCGCTGGGCTGGATCAGTTGACGTTCAACCCGAGTGTCGCGACCGCGGCGATGAATACGTGCAGCAATACGATCGCGACGCTCCTGGCCATCCGCAACCAAGCCGACAAGACACGTGACAGCATAAAGGATTTCGCCGGCCCCAGCCCCGAGATCGCGTCCGGGCACAAATGGGCGGAGGGCTTCCGGCAGTTGGCCGCTCAAGCCGGGGTGATCCTCGGCGAGAACATCAGCACGGTACAGGCGATGGCAGATCTGTACCGTGACGCCGCGAAGACCTTTCAGAATTCCGAAGACGAATCCGTGCAGAGCTTCACCAAAATCAAGATGGCCACCGAAGCCAGGACCGGCCTCCCCGCCGTCGATTACTCGAGTCGCGTCGAACCTCATATTCCGGCCCCAAAAACTATCATGAACAAAACACTTCTGCCGGGCGAGGCCAGTCAGAATTGGACACTACCCAACGATGACAGGGCGCTGTCTCCCGAGAATTCCACAAGCTTGGGCTGGTCTACGCTGTACACCTTGGGCACCATTATCGACGCCAACGACGTCGTGCGGCTCGCAGATGAATTCAAGTGGATGAAAACGCAGCTGACATCGGCGCTGACCACCTTCAAATCTGAAATAGTCGACAACCCGACCTTCAAGAATCAATGGGTTGGCCTATCGGCCCAGAGCGCGGAGAGAGCCGGTGGCAACTACGTCACCGCGGCAACGGATTTCGCAAACAAACTCGGCGACATAGACTCTCGCCTCCGCACCTCGGCAAGCTGGCTGCTGGCAGCCAAGAACGCGATGCCCAAGACCGCATCTCCCCCGCAGATGACCAAGGAAAACAACTACTGGGTATACGATTCGGGCGGCGCGCACTGGTCCATGGGTGATACCGAGCAGGAATGTCTCGATAACTTGCTCAAGATCTATCGAATGGATTTCGATTCGACGTATCTCCCGGGCCTGTACGACTACAACTCGACCTTGGTGAAATTCGAGGTGTTCCCGACAAAAGGCTTGCCGACGGCTTCGATTCCGTCGCAACCGCAGGTTAACCCCGCGGCTGTGCCGAATACCAATGGTGGCGGTGGCGGCAACAACACAGGCGGTGGCGGCGGCGGCGTGCCCTCCGTCCCGGTGAACACCGACGAACAGCAGAAAGCAGCGGAGGAAGCCGCCAAGACCGCAGCAGACGAGGCCGCGAAAAAGGCTGCGGAGGAAGCCGCCAAGACCGCGGCAGAAGAAGCTGCCAAACAGGCATCCGAGGCCACGACCAAGCAGTCCGAAGCGTTGCAGAGCTTGCTGTCGACCGGCTCCGAAGCCTTGACGAGCGCCCTGTCCGCGGGTTCCGAGGCCCTGCAAAGCGTTGTGACACAAGGGCTGTCCGGGCTGACTTCACTGGCCGACCAACTCACCACGGCCGTGAAAGAGATTACCGAGCCGACAACCGAACAGCCGGAAGTCCAGCCGGTGCCGACCACCCCGACCACTCCGGGTGTTCCGACCACGACCGGCGGCGGCGGTGGTGGGGGTGGCGGTGGCGTGCCCACGGGCGCAGCGCCGGTACAGAACAGCCCACAGACCAAGCTCTTCCCACGAGCCGCGGTCAGCGTCGACGAAACCGCCACGACGACGACCTCACGTGCGGGGCTGGCATCGACCACTACGGGTGGGACGACATCCTCCGGAACACCCATGGCAGCCAGCCCCATGGGCGCGGGCGCGGCGCAGGGCGCCGGTCAAGGAAAAGAGCAGAAGCGGCCCGACTATCTGAGGTCCTCCGAAAACATCAAGGAAGCGCTCGGGGTCCTCCCGGAAGCTTCCACACCGGTGGCCGACCGATGAGTGAACGGCGCTTCGGCGACCTCGAGTTCACCGTGCTGTGGGAACTCATGACCGGGGAGGACCTGCCGCACCCGTTCCTGTTCACCAGCAGCACACCGCTGCTCATCGACTACATGCGCGAGAAGCAGGAGGTAGCCCGGCGGCTGCGAGCGGATTGGGACGCCGCGCTCGGGTACCTCGAGACAGCCGTCACCCAGCCGGACCTACGCATAGTCGTCAACGGCTTCGATGGACACGATCCCGGACGGGCTGACGGATGTATCCGCATGATGGCGATTCGGCACCGAGACCGGGGCTATCTCCTGACGCAGCTACCGGGAAAGACCTACGCGCACAGTGGCGGATTCGTAGTTCGCGAGTGCGATGCCCTGCGGCTGGCGGACGAAGTAGTCCGCGCACTGCCTGAATGTGACGCCGGCAAGCAGGCGGATATCCCCCTGGTCGATCCACAAGGGGAAGCGGGCACGGGGCGAGTGGTGGTCGATGACATCTTCGAGGATTCAGCTGGCCACCGCTCGAAGATGTTTCTGACCACGGTCCCGACAGTCGTCGGAACGATCGACGTCATTCAGGGCCGTTCCGAATTCGGCCCGCGTGGCACAGCCCGGTTCCGTTTGCAGTGGCGCGATCTCGATGACGACGGCCGATACGCCATCGGAAGCGAGCCACCGGTCACAGCCGTCGGCGTGGACTCGAAACGACTGGTGACCATGATCAACACCCGCATCGCGGAAGTCGTCCGCAGAATTCGGGACGAGCGCGGAACCTTGCAGCGCTGATACATCTCCGTCACCCTGCCGCGGGTTCCTCCCGAAGTCTGTCGAGCAGATCGTTTCCGGCGTCGAGGGCCTGCTGATCGTTTGCCCGCCAGGGAATCGTGTAACTCACGGGAGTTCCCGCCACGAGGCCCTGTCCCAGCTTGGAACCACAGTTCACAAAGCATGGCTGGCGCTCGCTGTACACCCCCGTGATCCGGTCGGGCGCGAAGCCCCTCGTCGCCAGCTGCCCGAGGACGTCCTCCTCGGATTCGCCAGTGGCGTTGCCGGACCGGCTCTCGCCGGTTCCGATGACGAGGTCGCCGTGAGTCGGATCGTTCCAGCCCGGCACCAGCACCACCAGGATATTGCGGTCCGATGGCGTGCCCCTGCCGTTTCGGTCCTGATTCGCCGCCTGGCTCAATCGATCACTGTTGTAGGGGATCTGCTGAAGCTCGCAGTTGGTACCGCAGTCTGCCCGGTTGCGATCACTCTCCTGATCAGAACGCAATGCCGCTGCGGCACGGTCGATCTCGGCCTGGACCATGGCCGCGGCTTGGACATCGATCGACGCTCGATAGTCGATGAAGTATTCGACGGTAACGCTGCGGCCCTGCGCCCGCGACTGCGCGTCGGCTTCGGCCTGCTTCCGTGCTTTGATCGCCGCGACGAGCGGAGCGACGCTAGTATCCACGCACGACATGACGGCGTTGCCGTTGATCGGCAACTGCTGTGTGGCGACACAGCCGGCACTCGGCGTTCCGTCCACGGTGACCGTGGCCTTCATCGTCGCCCCGACAGTGCCCGATACACCCCCGCCCGACGTGGAGGACGTCGAGGTTCGAACATTCGTGGTGACCGTGCAGCCCGTGTCGGTGCAGTCGAGGCTTCCCGCGGAATCGAAGTCGAACTGCACACGAGTATCGACCGCGGAGTTCAAAGCCTGGGTCTGTGCGATCAGTTCTCGGTAGGCCTGTTCTCTGGACGCCGGCGTCATCAGGGGGAAGATGATCGGCGAGCCCAGCGGGTTGACTCCAGCAGCGCTGCCGCCTTCGTCTGCCGAAGATTCGGACGGGGATTCCGGCAGGAACCTCAATACTCGGTACGGGGCTGTAGTCGAGACCGCCAACTTGCCGTCGGGCGTCTCTACCTCGTAGGCCTTTTCGGTTTCCACCTGCACAACCGGGTCACCGACGTGCGGGAAGTCCGCGGTCCGATCGAGCGAATCCAGTAGCGCCACCGCGAGATCCCTGGGTGACGCCAAGTTGGGCAGCTTCACACCGTAATCGGCAGCACCGGTGATCCAGCGTCCGCCGGCCTCCGAGAATGACAGCCCGCGTGGAAGTTTGGACGTCAGAGCGCTCGCCGGAGGCCGCACATAGATGGTGCCCCCGGACACCAGTACGGAGGATCGCTGACCGGCGGTGAACACCGTTCCGAGCGACTCACCCTTTGTGGTGGTCTGAATATCCCAGGCCGTCCCTTCGGAATCCGAGCCCGTGTACCGTGCGATCGATTGCGTGAGCAGGTCCACCACCGCGGCATAGAAGGGGGCGGTGTTCGATGCGGCTACCGGCTTTCCCGGTACGGTGGAACACCCGGCCAGAATGGCCGCAACCGCGACCAGCGAGACAACGTACGCATTCTTTCGCTCTCGCAACGGTTGTCCTCGCCACAGCCGTCCAGGTCGCATCGACCGAGCCCTCCCACCGATTGCCGATTCGGGTGCGAGGCACATCGCCGGGGCATCCCGATCGGTTGTCGCCGGCATCGATCCTGCTACTTGAACTGGCCGGCGTTGTTGTCGTCCGTGTCCTCGAGCAAGGTGGCGGCATCGTTCAACGCGGTGGAGTACACGTTCAAACGACCGACCTTGGACTGCAGGACATCCAATAGCTGCACGGAACGGGTCAGGTAGCCGGATTCACCTTCGGCGAACGGATTCCCGAACTCATCGGCGCCCCAGCAACCGTCGCCGGAATCCGCAGCGGATTTCAAGGTTGCCCGGAGAGCGTCTATTCGAGTGGACACATCGGTGAGACCGCTTGCGGCAGTCCGCATCCCGGTAAATTCGACCCGCAGTTCGTCCGACATTACGCCCCCAGTCGGTTGTTGTGACAAACCGTTTGCGATCCTACCCAGATCGGGATGGCTTCGCGATTCGTCGGCGAATCCGCTGGCAGAGCGAAGGACGCAGATCAAGGCGGTGCGTCCTCCACGACATCCCGAGTTGTGCGATGCTGGGGATCGGGCCCCAGCGGAGAGGATCACTGTGCGACGTAGCCATCCAACCAGCGACCAGTTGCGCCAGAACTTCGATCGCGCGCTGTCGATGGTGCTCTCGGGCGACGGAGTTCCGAGTTCGACCGGGCTCGACCCGGACACCACTGAGGCCCTATGGACGATTGCACGATCGTATCCAGCTGTCACCGACGATCTGGTCGCAGCCGCTCGGCGCACATTCGCCGGGCAGTTGGACGGCAGCAATACAGCTCGGTGGCGAGCCGAGCGGGACCGCCGACTGACAGAGCTCGAACAGCGCGACTGACGCGGCGGAAGGTGTCGGCTACTGCTCGCCACCCTCGGACTCGG
Source organism: Nocardia sp. NPDC057668 (assembly GCF_042799795.1). Classification (NCBI taxonomy): domain Bacteria; kingdom Bacillati; phylum Actinomycetota; class Actinomycetes; order Mycobacteriales; family Nocardiaceae; genus Nocardia; species Nocardia sp. NPDC057668. The sequence goes on from NZ_JBHVIC010000005.1 coordinate 359,819, forward strand.
TTACGCGCCGCACGAACGCTTCGGCCTCTTGACGCAGTTCGGCTGGTGCGGGCTGCCACACAGGATTGGTCATGAACGCAGCCAATTTGTCCCGCCGCTCCACCTCGGACGCGGATGGTTCGATGCCGATTACCCACCAGAGCTCGTCGAGGGTTCGTGCGGGCAGGTCCCAATGCGCAGTACGCAGCCAGTTCTCGTTCCGCCACATCGTCTCGTAGTTATCGCGGCTCGGCGGCGGGAAGACCTTCACACTGGAAATTTCCAGACCGTTGGCATCCGCGGCGGCGGCGATGACCGATTGCCAGCGGGTGATCTCAGCGTCGCTGAGATCCACGTCGGCGGCGGCGGAGATGCGCAGGGACCACTCGGCATCGGAGACCCGCCAGAGATCGAGGCTGAGCGATCGATCCTGGTTCTCACTGACATCCCGATACCCGAAATGCTCGTCTTCTCGATCCGTCAGTCGCCCTTTGCGCGCGAGCCCGAGTGCCTCACGCAGCCGGTCGAGCCGAGTTCGGTCGAGCTCGCCGCTCATAATCATCCGCAGCCTGGGCCGCAGTGGTTTCAGTCGTGTCATTCGTGACGAGTCCTCATCCTGTTCGCGCGGTTTCGAGCGGACGTTCCGCTGCCTTTCTACCCCTTCGGGCGATCCGGCGGCCGGTGCACCAGATCGAGTGTCACCGAACCCGGGCGCGCCAGGGGTACGAACTCAACCTGCCAAAGGCAGCCGATACCGGTCTGCGGGTATGCCAGGATGGACTCCCGGGAGAAGGTGGCCGCCAGGATTACACCCGGCCGTTCATGCTGGGTGAGCCAATCCGACGCTATACGACGCTCGCCGGTCCAGGATGACAGCGGCCGTTGCTGTGGCATATCCAGCACGGCACCGGGCTGCCCTGCGGCCCACGCTGGGAAGTCCTCCGGCGACCAGGAAACTGCCCGGTAGAGGATCAGGCTGTTGACACCCTCGCTCGCCAGCTGTTGCTGGGTTCGCTCGTATTGGGCGCGAAGCAGTTCCCTGTGCACGTCGCCATAGTCCGCTATCTCCCGGTCGACTATGGCGCGCAGCTCTTCGGTCATTCGCCATTCCAAAATATTTGACAGACCGAATTCCGCGGCAGCTGCCTCCTGTATGGCCAGCGACTTCACGTTCGTACCGTTCGAATCGTGTGCCCAGGACTGGATCAGCTCGCTGACACCGATTTGACGGAGTACGCGTTCGGCCCCGGGCACATCCAGCGCCAAGAGGTATTCGGGAGCATGTGCCGGATTCCCCGGGTCCAACTCGGCCCTGGCCAGCAACGTTCCACCCATCGACGGATAGTCCGGATTCCGCAGTGCAACAACGTACTCCGGATCGCCGAGACGCAGATGCATGGCGGGATCCACATGAACCTCACGGCCGGCTTCCAACAGTCGGCCGGTCGGCGTTGTCATGAGTTCGGTAATGGATTGGATGACACGGGTCTTCGCATCTTCGGACCGGGTGACCGTGCCGTGGTCGGTCATGATCGACTCACTGAACTCCGACGACCAACTCCGCTCCGCAACCGCGCTCGGATCGACCGCCCGCACCGGCTTGAGCGGCAGCCCACCGTCCGGCCCGACATCCACCGAGAGTCGGCCAGGATCGTGGATGATCCAGTCCGTCGCCTGGAAATGTACATAAAATCCTTGAGCCGACACATCTTTCGGACCGGTTCCGGTGAAAACGGCGTACGACATTTCGCGACCCAGGCGGGCGCTCCACTCTTCCGCCCATCGAAGCAGATGCGGGTACTCCGCCGTGATCAGCGATTTGTTCAGATACCCGTGATCCTTCGACAACTGCCCTTCGAACAGCTCCGGATCCCACACTGCGGCCGCGCGGTCGAACATCTCGTGGGAAGAAATGTTGAGATCGAAATCGCTCGGCTCTTCGAGGCCCAGTTTGTACATCGAGTCGTACGGGCGGCTCACCGGGCGGTCGAGGTCTTCACCCAGCCACTCTCGCAGCCTGGCCTGCGCTTCCGGTTGCCCAGCGAGTTCCTCGAGCGTCGGCAGCTGCTTGTGCGCACCGGAGAAGAAATCAGCGCCGGAGCCCCGCAACCGGATGTCCACCGCGCGGGTGTCGACGCCGTCACGGTGCAGGGCTTCCAAGAGCGAAGTGCGCCAATCCCCGTAGATTTCGGGGGTCATACCCAGCGGCGCCTCACGCGCCATCCAGGCATGCACCTGTTCGGACGTCAGACCGAGGAATTCCAGGTCGCGTGGCTTGATCTCGTAGCCGGTCATCGGGTCGACAGGCCAGGAATGCGGCACGTTTTCCGGCAGGGCCGTGGTCGCCGGGTTCTGCGCTTCGGTCAGATCCGGCAGCGCATCAGGCCCGTGGGTCACCGGCGCCGGTTCTCCGGCAGGGACCTGGGATTCGGGCGAACTGGAGGGCTTGGCACTCGAATCCGCAGGCGAACCCGGCTCTTCTCGAGCCGGTCGCTCCGACCGCATCGGGTCCAGTTCAGTTCCCGAATGCGACGGGGTCTCCGCGGGCAAGAGCTCACGACTGTACAGCGAGAGATATTCGGCCAGTTTGGGATCGTGCTCGTGAACCAGGTTCCAGACCGCCTCGCTGATCGCGGGCGAGCGCAGGCCGAGCTCATCGAAGGTGAGAGCCAATTCCGTGCGAAGCCCTGGCAATTCGGCGGCGCTCGCCGGGTCGCCGAACGCTACCGCGACCTGCTGAGCCTGGCCGCGCAAGTCCTCGAAGCGCTCACGCAGTTCGGGCGTCAACTCCGTTGGGTGCAACTGCGGGGCGGGAGCCTCGAGCGGCGCGGAGTTATGCTCGGGCGCAACAGTATTCGCTATCGGCCGATCAGGGCGGTACGGCTCGAAGACGCGAGCGATTGCGTCATCGGGTACATGGGTGAACCCGTTCGGGGAAGTACTGTGCCAGTTCGCATTGTCCAGGAGATGCCAATACAGCACTTTGGTGGGTTCGGGCGCGGCCTCACGATAAAGCTCCACATAGGTGAAGGCTTCGGCCAGCGCCTCGGCCGGATTGAATCGGCCGTCCTCTTGGAAGCTGTAACCGGTGAGTTCGTCCATCCACGCATCGAACGCAGCTCTGTCCATCCCTCCGCGACTCGAGGTGAAGTAGTCCTCCAGCGCCTGCTCGGCACTCGACCGGGCCCGCATCTGACCTTCCAGATCGATGGTGTGGCCGTATTCGTGCACAAACGTCGAATAGAAAGGGCGGTCGCCGGAGCCGGGGACGAAATGGCCATCCACGACGTCCTGTGCGACATGGTCGGTCATCTGCCGCGGGTCGAGAGCGTAGTCCCCGTTGAGCACGATTCGTTTGGTCGACGCTTGGCCGTTCTCGATGCGAGGGACGGTTTCGGCGTAGCACCCTTCCGGGAGTCTCGCGATGGAGATCTCGGGCAACCGCACATCCGGATACCTGGTCTGCATGTCCTCGACGCCGCGAGCGAACTCGCGAAACACCTCCGGATGCAGGCCCGGATACTCGAAATGCGTTGCTTCGACGCCCCATTCGCTCCGGAGTCTGTCCGCGATCTCCACCGCATCCATCGCCGACCACTTGTCAGTGGTGTGCTGATACCACTCACGACCGTCGAGGTGGACGGACTCGAGTGGTGTTCCCCGCGGGTCCTTACCCATGAAATCCCAACCGGGTGGGTCCTCGTAAACGGACCGGCGTGCACCCGGGCCCTCGGTCCCGGGCTCCCGCGATTGGCTGGGCTCGTGCAGCGGGTTGGACGGCGTTGCCGGATCGACGGGGTTCCGCGGGCTGCGGGTCACCCACTCGCCATTGTTCCAAATCACTGCGGGCGAGTTCGGGGCCTGAGGTGTTCCCACCTTGTCGGAAGGGGCGCGAACCTGCGCACCCAATCGATCGGCGACGTATTGCGCCCAGCCGACCTCGTTGCCGCTGAAGCAGGCCAGCAGGCGGACAGGGGTCCCCGCTACGTAGTGCGGATTGTTGAGGATCGCCTGGACAACCTGCTCCGGGTGGACCGCGTTCCCGAACCCTGGAATCGGCTCACCTTCGGGACTGCCATGCAGAATGACGTCGTGTTCGCCCTCGTTGAGTACGTTCTTCCGGACGTTCTGTGTGGCTTGATCATGTCCGATCGTGGTACTGGTCGGGTCATGCCTAACCGGCGCGCCGTCGGGCAGGTAGTCGTCGAACACGACCTCGCCGTTGTCCGGCTTCGAGTTCTCCGGCCCCTCCTTGGCGGGCCCGCCCATCTCGTCCGATATGTTCGGTTCTTCGACTTTCGACGGCTTGTGCTCCCCTTGGTACGGCTGCGACGGCGATTTCGCTTCCGGCCGGTTACCGCTGCCGGTGTGCGTCGCTGAAGCATCAGGGCTCTCACCAGCTACCGGACGCTGAGGATGGTCGACCGATGTCTCGGCTACCGAAGTAGGGGTCTTGCCGTTCTCCGCCGGGGCGGGGCGGTTCTCCGCTGGTATTTGAGCCCGGTCCTGGGGGGCTTCGATCACCTTCGCGTTGTCAGGTACCGGAACCCTGTCGGATGTGTGCGGGACAGACCCTTCGACCGCCGTGGCATCTCGGCCGCCTGCAGGCAGCGAGGACTCGACTTCCACCACCGGGGCGTGCGAAGGCTTCACATCCGCGACTACGGCCTTGCCTTGTGTTGCCGCTGCGATGTTCGGGTTCTGTGTGGTGGTACCCGTGCCGGCGCCGGCACGGTGCGTGCTCTCCGGAATCGACGGGCGGCTACCTGCCCCTGCCCCGGCGTCCCTCGGAGCCGAAGGCGCCCCGGCTCGGTCGGCCGGTTTGGGAGTGCTGCCGTCGCCGGACCTGCCGGTATCGGACGGCACGTTCGCCCGCGATTCTGGGCCGGGGTCGGTGCGGGCGAGCTGACGACCTTCGTCGCGGATCTGTTCGAGCCTGGTCACATGTTCGGCGGTGTAGCCGGTTTGGCCGGTCGCGTCCTTCAGCGAGGCCGCGTAATGAACATCGCTGGCCTGCTTCCAAAGACTCTCTCGTGCCTGCTGACCGGCGTCCGAGTATCTCCCGGCCGCGTCTGGATGCAGGTCCCTGGAAATCGACTTGTGAATCTTCGCGACATCGCGGTCACCGACATCAGCGACACGTTTCGGATCAGCGGCATGCTCATTGGTGGGCGGCTTGGTAGCGCCGTCTCCGGCGTACGGCGCGGAGCCGTCGTGCTTCGCCGCGACGGACGCGTGTCGGGCGGCGCCACCACCGCCCAGTACCACGCCACCGATGAGCATCTCCTTGTGAAAGGAGTAGTCGACCTTGGTGATTTTGTCGTTGTGGAAGTCGTAGAGCTGGTTGCCGATCCCCGCGCCCCACATACCGACGCCGCCGACCGCGCCCGCCCCGGCGCCCGCCAACCCTTCGGTCAGCATCGCCGGTTTGCTCGTCAGCGAGGGAACCCGCTTGATCCCGGCGCCGAGCAGGCTGTGGGCGGGCGCTCCGAATGCTCCGCCGGCACCCCATTCGGTCACCGTCTTGACGAACTGCCGAACATCGAAACCATCGTCACGACGCCCCGCCATGATCTGACCGGCTTGAATACCTCCGTCCATCAGCCCGCCCAGGCCCGCTCCGACGCCGGCTCCCTTGGCCACCTGGCCGGCGAGCTGTCTCGCGGTGAGCTTCGGCGCCACCGGTATGACCAGCTCGCGGCTCAGCGGTTTCGCCAAGGATCGAAGGCCGGCGGCTGCGGTGCGGGCGGCGATCTTCTCTGCCATCTGGGCTGCGAACTTGGCCAAACCCACTCGGGCAACGGCCAACACGCTGGGAACCGCCGCCGAACCCCACAGTGTGGGCAGCAACGACAGCACCGTGGACAGCGTCAGAAGTGCGAAGATCTCCGATTGGATCTTGGTGTACTCGATATCGGTCGCGGTCGTCCGAGCATCCTTGCCCAGTGCCTCGAGGCTCTCCACGAGCTTTTGGATCGAGTAGTCCTTGCCGTCGAACAGCAACGCGAATTCCGTGGCCGCGGCGGTCGCGCCCTCGCCGGTGTAGTACTGCGGAACCTTGTCGGTCGCCGCCCGCAGATCGGGTTCGAGTGCCTCGAGGGCGGCCGCGGCTTGTTTCCAAGCGTCACCCAGCGCGAAAAGGTCGTCCTCATCACCCTTGGGATAGGCCATACCGAAGTTCAGGGCCTGCATCAACCAGCCGGGGAGGAAGTCTCCTGCCGCTGTGAACTTCGACATCAGCTACCGAAATACCCGACAGGTTCTACTGTTGCACTGCGGATTTCAGCCGCATCGCGTCGCGTCGTCCTCGCCATGCCGTCCCCCTGTGGTCTTCGGAGCAACCCCGGACGATCCTATACAGGGTTAGAAACCATTGCGAGGGTGACGTTTAGGATCGCGACATGCCATTGAACCCGGTAGGGCTGTATCGAGAGATGTACAACGGCAAGCACGCCGAACTTCCGTCGATCCACGACTCTTTCAGTGAACTGAGGATCGAGGACCGCGACTCGGTGCTCGCCTACATGCGTTCCGCGCCGGTTGTGTTCGACGTACTCGACGTCGCGGACGACCTGATCGACGGGGCCGACCGGATCATGAGCGCCTCATCGCTGATCTCCGACGGGACATGGATTTGGCGCCTGGACTCGATCTACTACCTGAGCCGCTACGACCTGGGCTTTCCGGAGGACTTCCTGCGGCACGTGCGACGCCTCGACTACCGCGCTCCGGAACAACTCGACTTCACCCCCGAACTGCACGCCGACCTGCTCGTCTACTTCTGAGCGGCGCCGAGGCTACTGGTTCTCCCGCGGTAGCGGGATACAAGCGCGTCGTTGGTTCGGTGCTTGCCCCTTGAAAGGGGGCGTCTTATCGGCTAGCGCCGGACGCAGTCGCGACTTCGGCGAGCCACGTATATGCTCGCCCGACGTTCGATGAAACCGTACGGGGACGGTAACGGTCGATATGGCCAGGAGCGGGGAGGACTGATGCCCTATGGCTAATGAACACGAGAAAGCGCAACTGGCCGATTTGGTCGACATGGTCAAAGGCAGTCTTGCCATGGTCGCCCACGCGCAGGAAGAACGTGCACGGCTGACCGCTACCGCGCACGCCAGAGGTCGGCGCGTCACGGTGACCGTCAACGCCGATTGCATCGTCATCAAGACCGAATTCTCCGATGACATAGACGAACTGACCTACGCGGAGATTGCGAGCGCGGTCACCGCCGCCACGCAGGAAGCCGCCGGCAAGGTACAGCGCAGGGCGGCGGAGCTTCTGGAAAAACTGGAAGAGCAGCAGAAGCTCATCCCCACGCTGTCCGAGGTGTTCCCGGGTATGCCTGACATGGCGGCACTGATTCCCAAGGCTCCGAGCGCGCCTACCGCGCCTCCGGGTGCTCGCGAGGAACCGCAGCCCGAAGAACCCGCCGTGTTCACCGAAACCGAGGATTACGAACACGACCCGCACGTCCGGCAACGCTCGAATATCGCAGCCCCTGATTGGTGAGTGGACACACTCCGCCAACAGACAGCCATCAGCGAGCCAACGGATACAGCTTGATCTCGTCGATCACGAAGACGCGGCCTGTAGCCGGATCCACGGCAATACCGTTACCGCCCAGCGGCATTCCTGACCGAACCACAGCTTCGGCCGAAGCAGCCCTGGCATCCGTGTCGTAGGCACGGATCATCGACACGCGAGTCTGCGAACCCGCCGGAGTCGAATGGCCGAACGTGTAGAAGACGCGGGCCAACGGGTCCACGGCGATGCCGGCTACAGACCCGTCAACGGCTATCTCGCCGGTCACCGCGCGTGTGCGGGTGTCGATCACATGGAAGACGGTCGGGCCGTCCTCGCTGTCGACTTCACCCTCGACGAAGAGCGTATGGGCCTCCGGATCCACTGCGAGTCGGTAGGCGTTTCCGGGAAGGGGCAGGGTGGCGGTGATGGACCGCTTCGGACCATCGATGACAACTACCGTGCCCTCGCCATGTCCACCCCCTTCCCTCCTGACGCTGGCGTACACCAGATGAGTGCTGGGATCCACGGCGAGATCGAAGACGGAACCACGAATCGGAAGCTCCGCGACAACGGAGTTGGTGCGAATATCGATGACTTCCAGCAGACTGATACCACTGCCTGATCCCTCACCCACGACATAGACGGAGTCAACCGACTGATCGATGGCAATATCCGTTGCCTTCGCTCCGACCGTGATGGACTGTTTGACAGTGCGAGTAGCTGTATCGACCACATCAACCCAGTTCTTGTTCGCGCGGTCGCCATTGGTGACGTACAGCAGCTTCGAATCGGGATTGAGGACGGCCTCCCCGGGTGCCGAACCGAGCGTTATCGTCGCTAGCGTGGCGCCGGCGGCGGTATCAACCATCACAAGTGTGCCGTCTTTGCCGATGACGTAAGCCGTATTCGAATACACCGCCAGACTCACCGGTCTATTCCGAACCGGAATTCCGAAATCGGCGAACAAACGTCCAGCGGGATCGGTGTATTGGGGGGTGCCAGTCCGCTCCGCTCCTATGACGAGCGCGGCCGTGACAAGGAAGACGGCCACCGCCCCGATCCCGATCGAAGTTCGCCGCCTCCACAGAACAAGGAGCCCACGCGACCGGGCCGCCCCGCTCCGCAGCAGACGCCGGTGCCTCAGCTTCGATGCCGGTCCGGCATCGGGCTTCGGCGGGGATGCCACACCGGACCCCACGGCTGACCCCGAGCCCTCCAGCGTCCCTTCGAGGGCCATCACATCGCTGGTTCGGCCGGGCACGACGGGTTCGGGTTGGCGCGGCACTGCCTTTCGAGACTGCTGAACGACGGCTTCCGCCGCTGCCCCGGCCGATGGACGAATACTCGTCGGCTTGAGCGGGAACCAGCGATTCTCGTGGTTCATCGGTCCCCCGATCCAACATCAGCCCCGCTCTCGCACAATATCCGAACGAGTTGCACTCGGCGGCAATGTGATACGGATGGTTGACAACCTGTGATCTTGATTCATAGTGAGGTCGGCAACTGTCAGCATCGAGGCTGGTGGAGGAGCCCTTCTTGTTGCCGAGCCAAAAGAGGTATGACACAGTCGATCCCAGCGTGTCCGGTGCAGGCGCGGTGTCAGGGCTCCGCTCGTCACCGAACACCGTCACCGGTCGAACGCTGAGCTCGCAGACTCGAAGGGGAATTCCATGTCGGGTAACAAGGTTGGTGTCACCCCGGACAACGTGCGGCAGGCCGGCAACTCGGCGGGCGACCTGGCGGATCGACTGGCGCGCATCGCCAAGTCCGCGGAGGCCGCGGTGTCGGCTGGTTCCGGCGCATGGGGCGACGACAAGTTCGGGTCGAAGTTCGCCGACGGCGACAACGGATTCGCCAAGGGCTCGACCAACACCGTCGACAGCACGTCCAGCCTGTCCGAGTCGTTCGAGACGCTCAGCACCGGATTCGATACCACTGCCGACCGACTGACCGCGATGGAACAGGCCAACGCCGACCGGTTCAGGGTGTAGTAGTCGGGGAGGGATCCAAGTGGTCAGAGAGCACGGGGAAGCTGAAGCCGCCTCCATCGTGGAGGAATTCGCCGGGCAGATGCGCGCCATCGCCGAGGCGTCGCACAAGCGCGCGCAACTCACGGCGACGGGAACGGCCTCCAGCGGCCGGGTGGTGGTCACTGTGAACGCCGACATGATCGTCATCGCCACCCGCTTCTCCTCCGCGATCGACGATCTCACCTCCGATGAGATCGCCAAGGCCGTCACCACGGCCGCCCAGAACGCGGCGGCCGAAATGGGCCGCAAGGCAGCCGATTTGATGAAGCCGCTTACCGATCAACGGGCTAGGATGCCGAAGCTTTCGGACCTGTTCGAGGGCATGCCGGATCTGATTACCGAGGCGCCACTGACAACGCCCGCCTCGCTGGCGGCGCCGAACTCGCGCGAGCGGCTGGCGGCAACCGCCGAACCTGCCCCCGAGTTCGACGGCGCGTTGGACTACGAAGCGTGGCAATCCACCAAGTCCGGGGGCGCCACCGACCGCGAGTGGTGAGCCTGCACCGCAAAGTCACATCCCGTTCATGTTGAGTTCAGTTGCAATGCTGTGGCACAGTCGGTCTCGCCGACATCAGTCGTGACCAATGGTCGGGCGGCAGGGACACAGGGGAACTCATGGACAATCCGAGTTGGATGCGCCACCGGTGATGTCGCGCAGCACTTTCCGTTCTGTTGACGGCTGAGGTGTCCGATGGCGCTGGAGTTTCCGTCCTGGCTGGAATGGCTCGAATGGGTCGTCGGCTCCGACTGGCCGCACGGCAACGAAGATCTGATGTGGCAGATGGGTCGCGATCTGCAAACCGTCGCTGACGAAGCGGACTTCCTGCTCGGTGACATCGATAAGCTGCTCGGCGATGTGCGCAAGGCATACCCGGAAGGCACCGGCGGCGAGCAGATCCTGACCTGGCTGCAACCGCTTCGGGACGGCACCGGGCCCGAAAAAAACGGCTCCGTGCAGGAACTCGCCGAGCACTACCAGCAGCTCGCCACGTCGGCCGACGCCATGGGCGATCAGTTGCAGTCCGCGAAACTCAATTTCTACATCGCGGGCGGCTGGCTGGTCGCCGAGCTTGCGTGGGCCGCGTTCGGCGGCCCCTTCGCCCCCGCCCTGCACGCGGCGGCGCTCGCCACCGGCCGAGTCGTCTTCCGAGCCCTGGGCGGCGCGTTCCTCAAGCGCATTCTCGCGAACATCGCTCGGCGCATCACCTCCCCCCTGCTGCGCAGGATCTCGCCGAAGCTGATCTACGAGATCGTGCAGGAATCGCTCGAGGAGACGCTGCAGGGAACGTCGCAGGAACTACTGGTCCAGTACATTCAGAAGAAGTCCGGCCATATCGACGAGTACAACTGGGACGCGGTCAAGGACAACGCCAAGATCTCCGCCATAGCGGGCGCCGCGGGGGGCGCCGCCGGGTTCGGCGGCAGCAAGTTGTTCCCGACCAATATGGGCGGCTTCAAAGGCGCATTCAACGGGGCGCTCACCGGCGCGGGCGCCGGCGCCGTCGGCGCGGGAGCGGCCTGGCTCGGCGGCGGCCTCGTCACCGGTGAGCTGGGTGAGTTCGATCCGCGCTCACTGACCGGCGGTGCACTGTCCGGTGCGGGGCCCAGCGCCATTCACGGGGCGCGGGGGCTGTCGCCGGACGCGGGTCCGGTGCGTGCTCCCGGCACCGACCCCACCACGACGCCGAGCACGAACACCCCGGGTACAACGCCCGGGACCAATCCGAGTTCGACTAGTCCCGCCGGTACGAACGGCGCGAACAGCCCGGGGTCCGGCCAGAACGGCGCGAACAACAACGGCGCCAACCAGAACGGCGCCAACCAGAACGGGGCGAACTCCAACGGCGCCAACCAAAACGGCGCGACCAACGGAGAGGACGGCGGATCGAACCAGCCCGCCAACTCCGGCGACACCAACGGGAAGGGCTCCGATACCTCCGGCGCCAATCAGCAGGGCGGCGAATCTCCCTCGAACAACGGCGAGTCCGCGCCGTCGAACGGCAAGGAGTCCGGTGACACCGACGGGCGCGGCGACGGACCGGACGCGGACACCAACGATGATGGCGCCGTACCCAGCAACGATTCGAATACCGAGTCCGACAGCACGACCGCGAGCGATAGCAAAGCTGACAGCACAACCGCCACGGACGGCAAGCCGGACACCGCAACCGCCACGGACGGTCAGACCGACGCGGATACCAGGTCCGAGACGAAGGGCGAGACGCGAAGCGAAGCGGACACGAAGGCCGATCAGACCGGTCGGGCGCTGAACGACATTTCCTCGCAACCTGATACGACGACATCGCCCGACACGGCTGCCACGACGAACCAGCACGCGACGGCCACGACGAACACCACGGCCAACGTGTCGCCGAACACCACGGCACCGAATACCACCGCGCCCAACACCAGTGCACCCAGCACCGCGACGAGCACGACGTCCACCACGACGACACCCACCTCGAGCAACTCGGCAACCGCTCCCAACTCCGCCGATACCCGCGCCGCAAATCCTGGCGACCCCGCCAGGTCCGCGCCCGCCCCCCGGGCCGACGTAGCGGGCCCCCGTGCTGTCGACGCACCGGCCACGACCACCCGTGCGTCTATCGGCGACGCTACATTCGCGCACCCCGGCGCGGGCATCTCGATCCAGGCGGCACAGACCGGCGTGGAAGCCACTTCCAAACCTGATCAGCACACCGAACACCAAGGGCCGCAACTCAACCCGGACACAGAGCAGGCCGTTCCCGTCCCGGTTCCGGTGCCGGTACTGCCCGTCGGCGTCGACCCGACCAGATCCAACGACCCCGGCACCCGCAACGAGGACCAGCGGGAAATGGCCCAGAACTACAAGTCGAACTCCCGCATGCCCGGCGGGCAGATCAGCTTCGGCGAACTATCGCCCAAGGCCAAGCAACTGGTCAACGCACTGGCGCAGAACGAACATATCCCGATCCGCGCGGGTGAGGTCTCGGTCTCGCACCTCGCCGAACTGCAGCAGTTCTCCGGTGTCGAACACGCCATCGTGCAGAACAGGAACGGCGACCTGCGTCTGTTCCGCGGCAAGGAAACCACCAGCTCCATCCCGCTCGACCTGCGTGGCGAATACATGTTCGTCGTCCACACGCATCCCGAAGATCGCACGCCCGGGCCTCCGTCCGAAGCCGAGCGCCGGCTCGGCCACAACACGGACAGCATGTGGAAGGATTTGGACAACAAGCGTTCTCCCCACACCGAAGTTGTGGTGAGCCGCGACGGCCAGGTGCGATTCTTCAACAACGAGGGCCTGCTCGACGTCCCACCCGGCCAGGTTCCCGCCGGCGGTCCGATCAACGATCGCGGCTACGTGGTCCCTGTCCAGAATCTGGGCGGTCCGAACACGGACTCCCCCTCGACACGCAATATGTCCGAGGGGCCGAACCCGAATCAGAACCCCGACTCGGATCCAGAGAATCATCGCGACATCAGCCAGGATCCCGAACCTGAACCGCCGGAACGAGATCCGGAGCAGGATCCACCCATCCAAGAGCCGGATTCCTCGGATCGGCCCGAGCAGAGTCCGGCGCAGTCGCAACCGAAGCAGGCTCAGCCCGAACAGGAACCGGCTCAACCCGAACAGCGGACTGCCGAAGATCAGGCGGGCGACGTTCCGGTGGCGACCGAGCTCGACCCGCCCGCTTCTGATCTGGAACGGAACATCGAGTCCGAGTACGGCATCCCGGTTGAGAACCAGCGCAAGATCCAGGGCTACGCGGACGAGCACAACCTGCAGATGTTCGTCCGGCCTACGAATCCCGACGCCGTTCCGCACCTGAAGAACGGCGCGATGCCCAAGCCGATGTCCGTCAAGGACAAGACGATCAACGACCTGGACATCGAGCTGGGGGCACCGTCCGATGCCAAAGGATTGGTCGGCAGGTTCGCACCCGGTCAACTCTCGATGCCCGACACCACGGGCCGAACCGAGCAGGAGATCGCGGACCTGCAGAAGCGACTGGCGGACCGGGAGAAGGACTTTCACGCCTATCGCGAGTACATGCAGGGCTACCTGGACGCGGGCAAGTTCCAGGTGCGTGATGACGGTGTTCTCGAAGCCCTCGTCGATGGCGAGGCCGTCCCCGTCACCGGTGATCATGACCTCTTCGACATCCGGCACGGGGACGGAACTCGGCTCACGCCCGAGGAACTCGCGGCGCACGAAGACAGACTCAAGGATCTCGGCGCGGGCATCATGCACGGGCCGCACGTCTACTGGAACCCCGACACCGAGTTCCAGCGGCAACGAAACTTCGAGCCCATTGTCGACAATCACCAGGAGAATCCTGGCAATCCCAAGGCCGAGCCACTGATCCGATTCGAGCCGAATCAGGAACCCGCGGTCGTCTGGGCAGACAAGGATCTCGCGGCCATCGACCGCGAGATGACACCGTGGCACCTGGAAACCGATCTGCGGAAACTGCAGCAGCACAGCCTCGACGCACTGGACCGGCAACAGTCTCCCGCGCAGCCGCAGACAGCGGTTCCCGATACCGACGCCGATCAGCCGAACGAGACCAGCACCACCGACCCCCGGCAACGGGTCGAGCAGGATATCGACCGGCTGCGCGACCTGGCTCGCGACCTGGCCAATCATCCCGACTTCGACCACGACGCCTACCGCGCGTGGCTCAACGACGAACTCACCACCCCGACCGAAACCGGTACACCCGCACACAAGATCGCCACGATCAAGCTCGAAGCTCTCGCCGGGACCGATCCCGCCGAGATCCTCGGTAAGGTCGAGGCATTGGACCATCCGGCACCGCAGCAGGACACCGTCACCGGACCCGCGCAACCGGCACCCCCGGATACCACAGGAGCGGACCCGGACGCCAAAGACGACGGTGAACAGGGCGATGACACCCCACCCGACTCCGGCGCGGAACCGGTCGGCCCCGAGGGACCGGAGAACGGTCCGAACCAACCGGCGGCGAACGAGACCGCGGACCAGGAACCAGCGGACACCACCACCGCGACGACGTCGGGGATCGACACCACAACCGAGCAACCGGCCGCGCCGGAGCCCGACTTCGGCCCGGACGACTCGACACCTGATCAGGACACGAACCCCGATCAGCCGCAACAGCTCACACCCCATCTGAGTGCCCGGTTCGAACAGGTGCGCGCGCTGGCCACCGACATCGCCACGGCCATGCGCGACCCGGGCCGCGCGACCGAAGTTCCCGTCAAGCAGCGGCAATTGACCGATCTGCTCACCCAGCTCGGTCTCGACACGCAGGATCCGTCGGGCACACCGTGGAACCTGCTCAACCAGCATCAGCCTGCGCTGGCGCTGTACCTGGACCAGAATCTCGACACACTGGCACCTCGATCCGCCTTGCCCACAACAACTTCCGGCACACCCGACGCGACTTCTCCGCTGCCGCAGCAGAGCCCCGACCAGCAAACGACAACCGAGCCCGCCACTACTGGCACGGCACACAGTGGGCCGACCCCGACCACCCCGATTCCCGACAACACCGCGCCACCGGCCTCCGATCCGATCGGTGACACCGAGATCGAGTCCAAATACGGAATACCTGTCGAGAACCAGGGCAAGATCCAGCGGTACGCCAACGGGCACAACCTGCGTTTCGACGTCCGTCCGACCAACCCCGACGCGGTCCGGCACCTGAAAAACGGCGCCATGCCCAAACCGATGTCGATCAAGGACAAGACGATCAACGATCTCGACATCAAACTGGGTGCGCGTGCAGAGGACAAGGGCCTGGTAGGCCGTTTCGCGCCCGGCACGCTCGCCATGCCGGACACCACCGGCATGACCGAGCAGGAGATCGCGGCCCTGGCGAAGCGGCTCGCCGACCGCGAAGGCGACTACGGCAAGTACCAGAAGAACATGCGGAAGTACATCGAGGAAGGCAAGTTCCAGGTCAACGAACACGGTGTGCTGGAAGCCTTGGTCGACGGCGTGCCCGTGCCCGTCACCGGTGATCATGACCTCTTCGATCTTCGGCACGCCGATGGAACACGCCTCAGCCCAGCGGAACTCGCTTTCCACGAGAAGGAGCTGAGCAAGCTCGACGCCGGCATCATGCACGGCCCGCACGTCTACTGGAACCCCGAACCCGACCAGCGCATCCGCAACTTCGAGCCCATCATCAAGGACCACCGGTTCGATCCGGGCAACCCCGACGCCGAACCGCTCATCAGGTTCGAACCGCATCAGGATCCGCGGGTCACCTGGTCCGACCGCGACGTTCACGCCATCGACCGGGACATGACGCCGTGGCACCTGGAATCCGATCTGGCCGGAATCGATCCCACCCGATCCGAGACTGCCCCGGCGGACATCGACGAACTACGCCGACTAGCCAACGATCTGGCCGCCGCACCGGATTTCGACCACCCCGCATACCGTTCTCTGCTGGAGGGCAACCCGGCAACACCGGATGTGGAGGGCAGCCCGGCCCACAAGATGGCCACGATCGCTCTCGAAGCCCGCAACGGCACCGATCCCGCGGACATCGTCCGCATGGTGCAGGACCTCGACCCCGCCATCCGAACCACGCAAGAACCCGACGCCTTCCACGGTGAGCCGACCGACGCGGGTCACTCTTTCCACACCGACCCCGATTACGCGGACCTTGCGCATCGAGTTCCGAACGATCCCGACTACACGACCGTCGATGCTCACATCGATCAGGCCGGCAACATCCGAATCGGCGACCGGGTCATGACTCCCGAACAGTTCGCCGACCTGCTTCGTGAATCCGGGTGGGATGGGCGTACTCCCATCCGCCTGATCGGCTGCGACGCCGCCACGAACGGCTTCGCCACGCGCCTCGCCCAGGCCTTGGGCGTCGATGTGCTGGCGCCCACCGCGCCGGCCTGGACGGATCCCGACGGAAATGTCTACACCAGTTCCGCCGAGATCGGCCCCGACGGACAACGCAGGCCCCGCATCCCACCGGACGGCGAATGGCAGACGCATCACCCGGACGGGACCAGCACCAGAGCCGGCGAGGACGGCTTCGTTCCGGGCACCCGAGACGAGGCCGAACAGCACCTCGACCCGGAGGGAGCGCGGGATCGCGGGGACGATCCCGACGCGGGCAATCCGCAACCGCCCACTGAGGCCGAGAAGAAGCAGCGCCGCGACGCGCTGCCCAGCCAGTACTACCTGTACCGCGGCATCGAAGCGCGACTGCGCGCCGGTGAGGACGGCCCGCCGCTGCGCTGGGACCCGGCGGCGGACAACGGGAAGGGCGATTGGGTCGAGCGGGAAGGCACGCTCGTGCCCACACCGGACACACCGGACCATCTGACGCCCGTGGAGAAGTTCCTGCGGTACATCTACGAAGGGGCTCGGCCTTCCTTCTCCGCGTCCACGAAGTACGCCGTCTATCGCAATACGGAAATGAACGAAGACGGAACGTACAAGTGTGCTGTATCGGGAGGAGACATTCCCGTCGTAACCGACGCCAACGGCAAGCCGCAATTCTTCGAAATGGTAAATGGTCAGCGTGCGGCGACCACACCGCCCGACTGGTTCACGAACAGCACCGATCCATCCGACCCGCCTCATCAGAAATTCACGATCCCCGAACCGAAAGTGGCCCATATGGGCCATATGGAGGGCTACGAATACTGGCGGCAGCGCATGTACGCGCTCTATCACACCTCCACGATCGAGCAATTCGAGCGAGTGTACGACGATCCCGGTCACTATCGGCTCGAGTTGAAGGAAGAGAACGAGGCACACGGGCATGAGTCCAACGAACCCGGATACGGCAAATACCCTGCGCTGTACGAAAAGCTGTTTCCGGATGACGAACTGGACGGCATCCCGATGGCGCCCGCGAACGAGGATGACATCGTCAAGGGAACGCCGAAACCTGGCGACCCGCGCCAATGATAGCCTCGGATAGCATGATTCGAAGACCTCTTTCCCGCCGCTGACATCTGTTCGACAGAAGGAAGAAATCGACGCCATGACCGAAGACGCGAGATTCCCCGGCCTGCTCGAGCATATTGAGCAGCGACTCGGCCCCGTCCAGCGCGTAGAATCGGCGAAGACGGCCGCGGGAAATCGTGGATACGATTTGACCTTCTACGAGAACGACCAGCCTCCGGTCACCACCGTTGTCACCAACGGGCTTCGTTTCCAGGCCATCACCTCGATGCTGCCAGAGGAGATCATGTGCTCCCTGCGCTCGGACCAGCAGCACATCGCGATGTATCTGGTGGATTCGATGGCCTCGCTGATACTGAAGAACAAGCAGGGCATGGAGTACGGATCGGTATTCGAAAACAGCAAGCCGCTGATCGAGGGGACCAAGATCACGGCCCTGGTGGGGCATACCAACCTGATCCACGATGTGGGCTTCAACCTTTTCCCTGGCCATGACGCCCCGAAGCTGCAGCTCATCACCATGGTGCCAATCACGGGCTACGAGGTCGATTTCATCAAAGAGGAGGGCCCGGACATGTTGTTCGAGGTGTTCCGGGACAACCGCACGAACATCCTTGACGTGCAACGCGAGTCCGCTGTTTAGGCCAAGGAGAGCGACGATGCGTTTGGCGCCGGTGTACGACGGGCGAGATGCGCGCGGGCGGCCGTTCGCGAAGCGGGACGCGGTAGCACCGGAGGTTGTGAACGATCTGCTCGAATACCTGGAGTCGGCGCCGCTTGTCTTGGCCGCGCGCAGCTTCGGGGCAGACGAGTTCGTACCCGCGGATGTGGATGTGCCGCTGACGTTCCGAACCGACGGGGTGTGGATCTGGGGCGGGGTGGTCGCGCACTATCTGCGTAAACACGGATTGCCACCGGCGCCCGAGCTGGTGTCCCACATCGTGAGCCGCAACTTCGAGGTGGGTACGGTCGACGAGGCGGCGAAGAAATCGGCGGTACAAATGGTCACCGGCGGCGGGTGAGCTGTCGGGACTCGGACGACGATTCAGAACGAGAGGGTCACGAATGTTCCACGAGCGCTACAGCTGTCACTTCTGCGGGCGTTTCGTGCTGGAGGTCGAAGGCTGGGCGGAGTCGACTCAGCCATATCACCAGATCCTCGCGCCGTGGGACGACGAGGCGACCTTCTTCGGCGGTGCTTCATACCATTTGGCCTGTCTGCGATCCTTCGATCGGCACGCGGAGGTCCGCAGGGAATTTCTCGCTTGGATCACCGTTACTCGAGACACCATCAGCCTGATGGGAACGGACGGGTTGCAACACGAGTCGACCCGCACCGGACTGGGTTTCACCGAACGCGTCGCGGTCCTCGCCAGCGGCGAGATCTACGAGAGTCCGCGGTTCGATCGCTGGGTATTCGTGGAGTCGGCCGGACCGTTTCACATACTCGATCTCGAGCGGGCGGAAACACTGGGCCGCGGTGAGCGACTGCGTGGAAACGACGGGGTCCATTCGCAGCTCTTGCCAGCGGATCCCGGCAAGAGGATCGAAAAGTGGGATCTCCCGGCACTTCTCGACTTCCTGCAGATCCGCGATCTCTACCAGGGTCTGCTCGACGACTACGCCCCCAACTACAGGTTCTTCGAGGGCGGGCACAGCCGTGCGGGCTACGTCGCGGACTACTCCCTCTCGGCTTACATTCCGCTTCCGGACGACGTGACCACCTTCTTCGCCGGGTACCTTCGGGACTACGTACCGAAGCGACTGGAAGACGCTTGATGACTGGCCCCGAGAACCCGGAGCTGTCGACGAACGAGCTTCGGGATGCACTGGTGGAGCAGGCCCGCAGCATCGGATTGACCGGCACCGCCGACCGGCTGGCCGCCAACCCGGACCTGTTGCCGCCACCGTCGACGATGCCCTTGATCGTCGATACCGACATCGGTGGCGACCCGGACGATGCGGTGGCCCTCGCGGTCGCGGCGGGGCTGCCCGAGTTGGCGCTGGTGATCACCAGCGACGAACATGGCGATCGGCGTGCGCGATTCGCCCGGCACCTGCTGGATGCATTGGGCCGGCCCGAGGTTCCGGTTGTCGCGGGAATCGACCTCGGCAACGAAAAGTATTGGGCTGCCGACGGACTCACACCGATCGATACTCCTGACCAGTCGCGGGATGTGATCGGCGCGGTTCGCGGAGTGCTCGACCGGGCCGAGGGCAAGGTGCGCTGGCTGGGCATCGGACCGCCGTCGAACCTCGCGAACGTCCTGACCGAGATTCCCGAATCACTTCCGCGCCTGGTGGTTACCCAGATGGGCGGGGCCATGCAATATCGACACGATGACCGGGCCGAGCACAATATCCGGCTCGATGTCGCTGCCGCGCGCACGGTTTTGGCCGCCGGACCGCAGATGTGGATCGTGCCGTCCGATGTCACGTTCCACGCCGAGAACGAAATCACTTCCCGGTCACCGGAGTACGAGTTGCTGGCGGGAGCCGGGGGTCCGTGGACGCTGATTCAAGCGCATATGGATCAGTGGTTCGCAAACTTCCACCCCGGGACGATGCAGCACGACGCACTGGCCTTGGCGCAGGCGATGCTGTTGCCGTTCCTGCGTTTCGGGCGGACCGGTGTCGGGTTGGACGACATCGGCCGCATGACCCCGGGCGAACACACCGTGTTCCTCGTGCACAGGGCCAATTACACGGCGTTCCGTACGTGGTTGCAGAAGCGGCTCACGCAGGGGATCGCCGCAGGATCGGATGCACGCCGGTCACTGAAGCCCGTCGGGATCTACCGCGAGATGTATAGCAAAGTGCGCGAGGAGCTGCCCTCGTTGCGCGATTCACAAACCACGGAAGTCATCGACGACCGCGATCTCGTTGTCCGCTATATGGATTCGGCGACAGTCGTCTTCGATGTCATGGGACCGTCTCCCGACCTCATCGACGGCAATCGCTCCGTCCACGCGGGCCCGTCCCTCGTCACCGACGGTGAGTGGGTCTGGCGCCTCGACTCGGTGCACTATCTGCGCGAGTACCCGATGGAGATCCCCGAGGAGTTCCTGCGGCGGGTGCGATCGCTCGACTATCGCCCGGCGGCCTTCACCCTCACCCACGAGATCGCGGATGCCGCGATCGAGGCCTACTTCTGATCTGCCGTAGGAGGATTCGATGAGCTTGCCACCCTGGCTGGAACCTGCGGTTCCCGATGCCGAACGTGCCCGGGACGAGCGGACCGCCGCTCGGATGGGCATCACTGTCGAGGAGCTGCACGCGATCGACCGGCAGGTCGCCGAGGACGTGCGGGCTCGCGACGCGCTGCCGCCCGAGGATCGGATCCTCGACGACAACCCGAAGTTCAACAAGGGGTTCGGCCCGGTGAATACGGAGAATACGATCGCGCCGGGCGAACTGCGCGCGCACTACAGGTTGCCGCTCCCACCCCCGCGCGAGGGGTGAGATCGGCTATCGGCTGATCAGCGACCGGATCGCCGGTCCCGGGTCGAATGCCCGATCATCCCCACGCCGACTGCGAGCACGGCCAGCAGCGCCGCGGCCGTCAGCAGCCATTCGCCGAGCACGAACATCTCGGTGAAGCGCCAACTGCCGACGAGTTCGGAGGACGCCTCCAGGACCGCCGTGGCCGTCACACCGATCAGTGCTCCGGTCGACAGGAGCATGCCGTGGCGATGGGCGGGGCCCGGGGTGACCGTGAGCAGGATGCCCATCGCGGCGGCGGGGAGGGCCACGAGGAGCAGGGCGATGTCTGGGCTTTGGAACAACGTGTGGGGGGCTACGCCGAAGAAGGCGAAGTAGCCTGCGTCGCCTCGGTTCTCGCGGCCGAGGAAGGGGGTGACGGCCGTCAGCAGGGCCGCGGCGGTGAGTAGCGCGCCGGTGGTTCGGTTCGATCGACCGGCGTGCGACGCGGGCGAGGGGTGGGGGGTGGAGAGCGCCGATTCGGCCAGTGAGAGGGCCAGGGCGGCCAGGGCCAGCGTTGCCGCGCCGACCAGGAACCAGCCGCCCGCGCCGAGCACGAAATCCGTGTATGCCTGGGATTGGTACTCGGCCATGTCGATGATCGCGGCCAGGTTGACGCCGAAGTTCAGGCCCGCGGCGAGCGCGGCGAGCGGCCGTACCCAGGCGCGGGAAGCGTTGCGGAGCAGGAGAACACCCGAGACGCCGGCCAACACGATCGACATCACGAAAGCCACGGCCAGCAGGTGGGTCGCCGAGCCGGTGCGGCCGGACATACTCTCGGTTTCGACCTGCCAGGCGTACCAGCGTTGCAGGCCGAAGGGAGGCAGCCAGACGCTGACGATCGGCAGGATCGACGCGCCGATGCCGAGCATCGCGCCGGCGAGGAGCAGGCCACCGGTCACCTTGCCGAGAATGGTCCCCAGCTGCGAGGTGGCGTCCGCTCCACGATGATCGGCAGAGTGTCGGGCGGGCGGTGTCGGGGAGCCGTATGAAAAGGTTTGCCGCACACCATCCTGGGACGCTGAGCGGACATCGCCGGCAGGAGCCGGGCCGCGCCCGGGCAAGGACTCCCCCGCCGGATCAGCGTTCCGGCCGGGAAGTGCCGCCCCCGTGGGAGCAGCGCCCAAGCTCGGAGCAGCGCCTCCTGCCCGAATGCCGACCGGTTCCGTAAGCGACTGCGGCTCCCGAGCGACAGCCTGCCCAGCGAGCGCCTGCGCGGCCGCGACGGCGAACTCCGTGCACGTTGGATAGCGATCCTCGCGCCGTTTGGCTGTGGCGCGGGCGAGAACGCGATCGAGCTGCGGGGGCGTATCGCGGCGAAAGACGCTCAGTCGGGGCATCGACCGGTTCAGGTGGCCCGCCGCCACCTCGCCCGGGTTCTCCGATACGAACGGCGGGCGTCCGGTCAGCAGGGTGAAAAGTGTGCAGCCCAGGGCGTATTGGTCCGCGCGGTGGTCTACCGGCGCACCGGTCAACTGCTCGGGCGAAGCGAAAGCCATGGTGGCGGTGAAGGTTCCGGTCGAGGTGAGTTGCAGGTTCGAGTCGACCAGGCGAGCTATGCCGAAATCGGTGAGTACCGCGCGTTCCTCGTGACCGGGTTCCGGTGTCGCGAGGAGGATGTTCGCGGGTTTCACATCGCGGTGCAGCACGCCGCGGCTGTGTGCGAAGTCCAGGGCGGCAGCGGTTTCGGTGATGATCCGGACCGCACGGTGGGGCGAGACCTCCCGGGGCATCAGCTGCGCCGCGTCGGTGCCGCGGATGTACTGCATCGCGATCCACAGCTGTTCGTTGTGCATGCCGCGGTCGTGCAGGCCGACTATTCCCGGATGATTCAGCCGGGCAATGGCATTGGCCTCCTGCTCGAATCTCGACCGTAGCCGGGGGTCGGCGGACACCTCGTTCGCCAGCAATTTCAAGGCCACCTGGCCCGGCATGCGCGGATGTCTGGCCAGATAGACCAACCCCGTACCGCCGCGGCCGAGCACGCCGTCGAGCGTGAATTCCGCGAATGACTGACCCACCCCGAGCTTAACCATTTGGGCTCCCCTCCCAACAATCCCTACCAGGTCAGGAGCATACCCAGGTCGGCAAGCGCATTCTTGTCAGCGTCCGCCCGCACACTTCTGGCTGTCCCGGCGCACGCATTCCTGTCTGTCCCGGCGGGTACCTTCCTGACTGCTCCCGCGCGCGCACTCCCGCCTGTCCTGGAGCACCTATTCCTGGCCGCGTCGTCCCCGACAATTCTGTCCGGCCCGGCGTGCCCACACCTGTGTACTTCGCAAGGTCGCCCGCTTCGAAACACCGTTCGGGACATCAAGAGCCAACCGCACACGCGCTGCAACGGACCATCGCACCCGAACCATCGACACGAAAGCAATTGGGTGTCAGCTGTTTACCCGACGCACGGACAGCCGGATGACCCGACCCGAATCCTCAGGACTGAACGGCGCGCGTGCTCGTCGACCCCGCCGCGCCGACCACAGCCACGCCGGTGTTGCCCAGCTCGCCCACGACGTCGTCACCGTGCTCGCTGGTGACCATCTGCGTGCGCACGTCGTCGCCGCCCTCGGACTCGTCCAGGCCTGCACGTCCGCCCATACCGGCACCCATCATGCCCATCGGCGGCATCATGCCCGTGCCGCCCGGGCCGGCGACCCGTGCCACGGCGGGCGCGTCGGCGGCGACGCCGGGGGCTACCGGCGGGGCCGCGGCGGTGCGCGGGGTCAGGGACTGCGCCACCGGGGAGGTCGAGCCGACGAGCGCGCCGATCGGCATTCCGCCGCCACCCCCGCCGAGGGTCGCGACGCTGTCGATCGGGTCGGCGACGGGTGCGGCATCCTCGGTGATCTCGACCGGCTGCGCGATGTCCTGCAGCTTCTGTACCGCTTCCGCGCCGGTGGTCGCCACGCTCGCCAGCGGCGAGATCAGGCTGAGCAGCTGGGTGACCTGCGACAGCGCGTCCACACCGCCGGGGGCCTCGGTGACCTTGACCTTCTCCCCCGCGGTCGTCATCTGCGCGCTCTGCACGGTCAGTTCGGCCTTGGTCTTGGCGACCACCGCGGATGCCTCGGCGGCGGACTCGGTCGCCATGGACAGCAGGAAGACCTGTCCGGGCGGGGTCACCAGGAAGGGGGCCGAGGCGGTCACCGCGGCGAGGAACTTGGCGATGATGGCCGAGATGGAGGCCGCGCCGGTGGCCACCGTGGTCGAGGCGTTCACCAGAATCGTCTTCTGCTGCACGTTCTGGCCCGCCAGCTCGGTCGTATTCGTCTGCGCGGCAGCGGCTTTGTCGGTCGCGCCGGTTGCTCCGGAGCCCTGCCAGGAACTGGCGAGCTGGGCGACGGTGGACGCCAGCGACATCGCGGTCTGCAGCGCGCTGGAGATCCCGTCAAGCACCGCGGTGGGATCCACGTTCAGGCCCTGGCCGAGCTGGCCGGTGCCGAAGGACGACGCCAGATCGGTGAGCGGCCTGGTCAGCACCGACAGATCCAGGGTGGGCAGCGGCGGCAGCTCGAAAGCTATGGGGGCCGCGGGCAATTGCGGCAGGTTCGGCAGGCCCAGACCACTCAGGATGTCGTTGATCGGGAGGTCCAGGTTCGCGCCGAGCGCGGTGCCGGACAGCACTTGCGACTGCGCCCCCGCCATCGCGCCGGGTGCGCCCGACTCGACCGATCCCGAGGCCGCCGGCGTGGTCATAGGTCGTGTGACAGCGAGAGGAAGTCGACGCTGGAGTGATCCTCGACCGTCTCGTACGAGGCCGCGGCCTCGTGCGCGGTGACCGCGGTGCCGGCGAAGACGGCGGCGAGTTCGGCGGTGGACGAATAGTGATTGCCCTGTGCGCCCACGAAACTCAGCAGGAACTCCTGGCCGATGAGACCGAACACCGGGATCACCGAGGCGAGCAGGGCGGCCTGGTCCACGGTGGCCGCGCCGGCGACGGCCGAGGCCATGGCGGCCGAGGCGTCCCCGTAACCGCGAATCGCGTCGGGCGTGGCAACGAGGTTGGTCATAGGTCCCCCATCAGGAAGATCAATTCGATTTGAACTATACAGAGCGAGGATTCACCCGGCATAGCGAGCGATGCCCCAATTCCTGGGGTGGTGCGGTGAACATCAGGTGCCGTACGAGTGCCCCGCTGTTCATGTAATCAAACTGCGGTACAGCGGTTTTCATTCCGTCAGATGGGTCGCAGCCAGCTGTCGGGCTCGGTGTCGTACTCCTGTTCTTCGACGTACTCCTGCCTGGTCACCTCCTCGATCGTGGGCAGCCCGGACAGCGCCAGCATCTCCGGGGCCAGGCCGGCGGCCTGCAGTTGCGCGCGGCGCTCCAGACCGGCACGAGCGGCGGACTGCGCGCACAGGCGCAGGATCTCACCGGCCAATTGATCGGGGTCACCGCGCAATTGGTCGCGCTCGACCTCGAGGCCGACCGGCAACCCCTGCTCGGTGGTGGTCACCACGACCGAACCCGTCCGTGAGGACATGGTGAAGTGCGTCGGGAAGGTGTCCTCGATCGTCACCGTGAATCCTCCTGTGCTGTGCTCATTCGTCCGCCATGGCCAGGACGACTTCGGCGATATGAGATTGCAGGGTCGAGACCATGCGCCTGCGGTCGGCGGGCGCGGCGACGGACGGGTATCCGGTGATGACGTAGCGGCCGTCGTCGACCACGTCGCGCCATTCAAGCTGGTGGCGAGTAATGCCGCGCGGGCCGAAGCGCGAATGTCCCTGCACCACTTCCATGGTGCCGCGGCTGGTCGCCGGCGCGGCGAGGAAGTCCGCGGCCCGGTCGATCACCCCGCCCTCCAGGGTTTCGTGCGCCGGGGACATACCGAAGGCGTAATCGAACTGCTCGACGTGTTCGGGCCGGGCGAGCACGATGTCGCGGCCGCGACTGGCCGCGGTGTCCGGCAGCAGGGCAACCAGCTCTTCGGCCAGGCGAGCGGCCGGAAACTCCTTCGCGGTGAATCCGCCACTGTGCCGGTAGGTTTCGCCGGGCAGCTGGGTGAGCACGTAGCCGAGCTCGCCGTATCGCACGCCCAGTCCCCGCACGCTGCCCGCACCGGATTCGATGTCGCGTGGATCCCAGCCGTGCACCCGTACCAGCAGGTCCGGGTTGCGCAGGGCGTAGGTCAGCTCGGGCAGATCCTCCAGCTCGGACTCGCGGTCGCGCAGTGATTCTCGGGCGCGGGCCAGATTCTCCAGGTGGTCGTCCCACCACTCGGTGCGACTCGTGAACATCAGCGGGTGCGGCAGAAACTCCTCGCCGAGGTCCGCCCAGAGCGCAACGAATTCGAGATCGCTGAAGGTCCAGGTTCGATCCACCGAATCAGCCCTCTACCACCGGCTTGGCTACGACCGGCGGTGCACCCATGGCGCTTTCGAGGTGTTCGAGGTTGTCCAGGTAATCCGGGCGTTTGTGGTCCTTGCCCTGACCGCCGGCGCCCTGCGCGCCACCCATGCCGCCCATCGGCATACCGCCCATGCCGCCGGCCATCGCGCCGCCGGCGATTCCGGCTCGTACGGCGCTGGAAGTCGTTTCAGCGGTAGGCGTCGCCACGGCTGCACGCGGGAAGAGCTTGGTCTGCTGGACATCTCGCGCCGGGGCGGTCGCGGGTCCGCCGCCGCCACCTCCACCACCACCACCGCCGCCCTTCAGATCGTTCAGCATGGTGCTGAGGCCCGGCAGTCCGGCCAGGGTTGTGGCCGGGTCCTGCTTGGTCTCCTGGGTCGTGAGCGATTCCAAGCCCTGCGTGCCCTGCTCCAGCGCGCTCGTCAGCTGTGACAGGCCGTCCTGGCTGGAGGATCCGTTTTGATCCTGGCCGCCGTTCTGGTTCTGGCCGCCGCCTTGATCCTGGCCGTTCTGCCCCGGCTGCTGATTACCTGGATCCTGCTGTCCCGGAGGCTGGTTCGAGTCGGGATTCTTGCCGTCCGGGTTCTTGCCGTCGGGATTCTTGTCCTGGGTGTTCTTGTCCGGCCACTTGAAGGTGCTGTCACTCAGCACGTTGCCGGTCGTACCCCCGGGGCCGGTGGCCGTTGTCGTGGGACCGGTCAGGGTAGGCGCATCCGAGTCCGGCGAGCCGAGTTTGGGGATCGCGACACTGGCCTTCGCCATGCCCGGGATGTACCAGTTGGTGAATCCCGCTACGGCACGATCGACCGCATTCCGCTCTGCCTGAGTATTCGTCTTGGCGATATCCCATTCCACAGGCAGGGCGTTCTTGGTGTTCTGCAGCCAGCCCGAGATGAAGGTCAAGGTGTTGCCCATGAGATGCAGATCGGTGGTCAAGTCGTCGGCCTGCTCTTTGAAGCGGCCCGCGGCGAGGATCGCACCTCGAGCGCCGGCCCCCTTCCACTGCTCGTTCTTCTCCATCGCCGCCAGTTGATCTTTCAGCGTCTTGAAGTCCTGAGCGATCGACTTGGCGATCCAGTGCCAGTCGCCGGCGCGATCCGCGACCAGCTGAGCGTTGATGCCACTGCGGACATCGACGAACCACCAGATGCTTTTACTGCCGATGTCCTCCACGCCGATCGCATCGGTGTAGTGCGCGTTGTCACCCTTGGCGGCCTTCTTGACGGGGTCGAATCCGTTCTTGCTGTTGTCGACGACCAGATTCGCGTTGGACTCCTGCCATTCGGGAATCGGGGTTTTGCCGTTGAGAACGATGGGCGGGGCGTCTTTGTAGTCCCGATCCGCGGCTGCGGTCTGCAGCGACCGGAAGTGCGCGACGGACTCCTCTTTCTGAGCGTCGTACAGCTGGCCTGCGGTCACCAAGGTGTCGCCCATGGCATTGACCAGCGCGATGTACTGGGTCAGAACCTCGGTCAGGCGTCCGCCCTGGGTGTCGAATCGGCCCGCGAGCTTGGTCGCGGACCCGAGCTGGGCGTTGTCGCTGAAACCCTTGTGCGAATCCACCAGAGCGTCGACCAGGCCCCGCATGCGCTCGAGCGAGTACACGCAGTCGGCCGCGGCGTCGGCCGCCTTCTTGGCCGCGCCGTCGTCCAGTGTCAGCCCGCCCTGGTGCGCTCGCTTGGAAAGATCGTCCCAGTCGCCCACGTCATCAGCTCCTCACTCACCAACGCCTTAAGATAGGTCCCTCGCGGCGAGACCTCTACTCCACTACGCCCGCGAGCAGGAGCTGGTAGTTCGCTGAATCCAGATCTGCTGCGGCACCGAATATCTCGGCGAGCAGTTCCCGCGTGACGCGGCCCCCTTCGGCTGCGGCTACCAAAGCTACTGCGGCAGCGCGCTGTTCGGCGGTCGGGTCATCCGCGAGCAGGCCACTGATCACGCTCGCGGCGCTGTCGGCGGTCCAGATACCCGGGACCGCCGCCGCGAGTTCCCTTGCCGCGGGCGACTCCCCGCGATACCAGCTGTCTTGATCCCACCAGTAGCAGAACGAAAGCAGGCCGGCTCCGGCCCGAGTGTTCAAGACCGGATTGGCAACCCACTCCGGTGCGCCGTCGTACAGCCGCGGGAGCGCGGAATGGCCGTTGTAGGCGGCGTGCAACTGCGGCGCGTTCCACACGCCACCCGACAGCACCGCGCGGCCGCCGGGGAGTTGGTAGAGCGAAGCGCCGGAACGGCGGGAGCCCTCGAACCAGGCGAAGGAGGGCAGGACTCGGGGACCGCGCTCGGAGCCGACCGCAACGAAGGCGGCCGCGATGGCGGCCCAGCGCGCCCAGAGCAGCGGGAAATCCGGGAAGTCGTCTCGCGAACGGATCGGCCGCGCACCGGTGGTGGCGTCCACGCGCGACATTTCGGCTGCGTCGCGCGGCGGGCGCGACTGGCGATTGCCGTGGCGCAGGTAGGCGGCGAGCCAGGTCGGCAGCTCGGCCCGCGGGTAGGCCTCCAGGTCGGCCAAATACGCTTGGGGAGCGAAGAGTTGGTCGTCCGGGAACGGCTCGTCGCCGTAGTCGTGGTCGACGGTGAGTTCACCGGCGGCGGTGAGCACCAGCTCCAGGCGCCACCAGGGATCGCCGAGTTGGGCGGCCACACCGCGATGGGCCTCGACCATGGCCAAAGCCTGTGGTGAGGGCAGGATCTGAGCCTGGCGCTGCTGGGTGTCGGCGAAGACGACCCTGGAGACCTGGCCCGCCACGGTGACCGCGAAGGCAGCGGTGAGGGTGTCCCAGCCCGTCGGGGCCTCGGCGATGAGGTCCTGCGCGATGCGGTGGGCGAGCCTGCGGGCGCGTTCGGCGAGGTCGGGTTCGGGCTCGGGTTCCGGCGGGGTGAGGCTGAAGCCGATGTCGGGAGTGGGATCGGCCGGGGTGCTGGAGGATTCGGGATCGGAGTCCGACGACGCTGTGCCGGGGTGATCCGCGGACTCGGAATCCGCTGCGGAGCCGAGCGATTCGGAATCCGCGGAGATCCGAGGTTCCGCGGGAGTGTGCACCGACGGCGCAGGCGGTTCGGCGGACGAGTCCGAAACGGAGAAGCCCCGGTCCAGATTCGCTGACTCGCCGAGATCCGTTGTGGCGCTGTGATCAGCGTGATTCGCGGCCGTGGCCGGTGCGTTGAACTCGGTGAAATCCGGTGCCGCGTCGGTGGACTGCTGCCGCGTCGCGCGGGCTTCGGCGGGTTCGTAGGACATCGTCACGTAGTCGTCTCCTGGGCGGGCACTTCGAGACGGCGGGCATCCCGAGCTGCGGGGAAGGCGCGGCGGTCAGCGCTGATTGCGGGCCGCGCGCTCGGCGAGTTTGCGATCGAACTCCGCGCGCCGGGCGACGGCGTTGCTGCCATCCAGCTGGCCGGCGAACGCGGCGCGGGCGGCGTCGACGAGTTCGGGCGCGATGTTCGGCGCGGCCCGGGCGATGGCCCAGAGCGCGTTCTCGGTCTGCTCGTCGAGCCCGGTCTCGGTACGCACCCCGCGCCCGGCCGACACCTCGCTGAGCACGGAGTCGAAGTTGCGCCGCAACTGCTCCTCGCTGGGGCGGGCACTGCGCACGTTCGTCTCCTTCGCTATCGAATCAACTGTCAGCATCACATATCCGAGCCGACCGTGTGGTTGCCGGAACACCAATAACCGGCCAACTCAGGTCGAGCGAATCATCCGAAAATCCCCGCTCTGCGCGCCGGATCAGCGAGGACATCCCTGATCAGGAGGCCGAGGTCGGCGTCGGGCGACAGCGGGGCGTACTTCAGGTCACACACCGGATTCCCGGCGGCGTGCACCAGCAGCCGGTGGAAACCCTGCCCGCGTTCCCACACCGCCTCACCGCCGACGCGGTCGAGGGCGATGGCCTGGTCGGCGACGCGCAGCATGAGACCGGCCTGCGGGTCGCGATAGAACAGGACCTGCATTCCGGACAGGTCCGCGTACAGCCCGGCGACCGCGCTGCCCGCACCTGCCACGCCGCGCAGGGCGCCGGTGCCGGGGTCGAGCACGGCGAACTCGCCGAAGCCCGCGTGGGCGCGGAGCAGAAGTTCGCCGTTGCCCGCGCTCGGTGCGGTGGCGCGCGGGAAGCGCTGTGCCGCACGGGCGGGTGCGGTGGAGGGCGCGGGTGGCTGGCCCATCATCGGGGCGCCGCCCATGGGCATTCCAGCGCCGGGCTGGGACTGCGCGGGGGCTTGGCCCGATCCGCCGGCTTCGTAGCGGGCGGGCGCGTCGCCGTTCGTGACGGGCTGTCCGGCAACGTGGTTCGTGCCGTCGCCGGTTGCACCCGGGTGCCCGCCGAAGGGTTGCGCCGGACCACCGGGGGCCTGCCCGTACGGGTCCTGGGCCGCATCCGGTCCGCCGATAGGCCGGCCGCCAGGTGCACCGAATTGATCGTGAGCGGGGTCGTATCCGTTGGGCGCCTGGACATTCGGGTCCCCGAACTGCCCCCAGTCGAATTCGGCTGCACCGGGTGCGGATTCACCCGGGTTGCGGGGCTGTCCGTTCGCGTCCGAGTCGGTCGGCGACTGCGAAAAGTCTTGCTGCCAGGGATTCTCCGGCAGAGTGCCCGAGCCCCCCGACCAGCTCGGCTGGTTGTTCCAGCCGGACTCGCTGTTCCAGTCCGAATCGCTGTTCCATCCTGACTGCGCCAGACCGGGGGCCTGCCCCGGGACGTAGGGCGGTCGCTCGGGCTGCGGGATCGCGGGGAAGCCGTCGGTGCCGTCCGGCGACTCGCCCGGCTGCGCGCCCGGGACGCCGGGGAAACCGCCCGGCAGCTGAGGTGACTGGCCCGACTGCGGGATCGTCGGGAACCCGCCGGAGCCGAACGGCGGCTGACCGGGCTGAGCGTCCGGGATGGCTGGGAACCCGCCCGGCAGCTGAGGCGGGCGGCCCGGCTGGTCACCCGGGATATTCGGGACTTCGCCGGGGACATTGGGCTGCTGCTGCGGCTGCGAACCCGGGATGCCCGGGAACCCGCCGGGCAGTTGGGGCGGTTGACCGGGCTGTACACCCGGAACATTCGGGACTTCGCCGGGGACGTAGGGCGGCTGCTGCCCCGGAATGCCCGGGAACCCACCCGGCAGCTGAGGCGGCTGTCCGGGCTGGGCACCTGGAACATTCGGGAACCCGCCTGGGTTTTGGGGCGGCTGCTGCGGCTGGGGAATGCCCGGGACCTCACCGGGGACATACGGCGGCCGTTGCGGCTGAGGCTCCGGAGTACCCGGGGCCTCGCCCGGTACATAGGGAGGGCGCTGGGGCTGCGACGGTGGGACGCCTGGCACCCGGTCGGGTACGTACGGCGGCTTCTGTGGCTGTGGCTGTGGCTGTGGCTGTGGCTGTGGCTGTGGCTGTGGCTGTGGCTGTGGCTGTGGCTGTGGCTGTGGAGGATTGTCGGTCGAATCCTCCGGGGGCAGCGTCCACGGGTAGAGGTCGCGAGGGGGCTCCGGCGCATATTCCGGGAACTCGAACTCCTCGTCGTGCGGGACGCGGGGCAGGTGGGAGCGCCAGTTCGCACGATCCGGCCGATCGTCGCCCGCGTCGGAACCATCCTGATCGCCGGAATTGGGATCGTCGGAATCTGGATCGTCGGAGTTCCTGTCGCCAGAGTCGGCGTCACCGGCCGTGTCGTCGGCATCGGCACCGTCGTCAGCGCGATCGACGCCTCCGGACCGGTCCCCGGCATCGCGATCCCCGGTGTCCGGACCCGTTGCTTCGGGCACATCCGGATCCTCGTCGATCCCCTCACTGCGATCTCGGTCGGAATCTGCCGATCCGTGCGGATCGTCAGCGCTTCTCCCGGCAGCTCCTGATTCATCAGGGGTATCGACATTCCGATCGGTGCCGGCCGATTCGTCCGCGGCGTCGGTGCCCAGAACGACCGGCCCACCCGGATCTCCGCCGGCATCGGCGGGGTCGGCTATCGGTTGTTCCGGTCCCGGCGACATCGCCGATTCCCGATCAGGAGGAGTGGAAGCGTCGACACCCGGCGGCGGAAGCTGCTCGGCCGAAGCATCCGGCGACGGAATGCGTTCGGCGACGGGTCGTTCCGCGTTCGGGGCCGGTTCCGTTGCGAGATAGAAGGTCTCGGAGATCGGCGGGGCCGTCGAATCATCCGAGCGCATCGGAGGTTTGGGGCTGAGTGCCTCGTCCGAACTCGACGGACCCGTTGCCGGGGGCAGTTGTTCGCCCGTGTCGGGAGCAGCCGAATGATCCGGAGTAGTTGCGGGATCAGGCTGTTCGAGCTGAGCCGGGATCGCAGAGTCCGGCGAGCGTGGCGGTTCCACGGGCATCGGCGGATACGCGGGCCTCGGCGGCTCCGACGGCATCGGCGGGTGGTTGGGCATGGGTGGACCGATAGGGCGCGGCGGCTCTGACGGCATCGGCGGGGCCACCGGACGCGGCGGCTCTGACGGGCGCGGAGGGTGCGCGGGCCTCGGAGGCTCCACCGGCATCGGCGGATGATTCGGCCTCGGCGGGCCGACAGGACGCGGCGGCTCCGACGGGCGCGGAGGGTGCGCGGGCCTCGGAGGCTCCACCGGCATCGGCGGATGGCTCGGCCGCGGCGGGCCGACAGGACGCGGCGGCTCGGACGGCATCGGCGGGGCCACCGGACGCGGGGGGTGTGACGGCGGCGGTGGGGTTGCCGGGGGATCGGCGGCAGGGTGGACGGCCGGGTCTGGGGACTGGCCGGAGGTGAGCGGGACCGGGCGGGTTGGGGGTTCAGGTGTGGGCAGGGTTGCGGGCGACGCGGGGGTCGTTGGCGGGTGGGCGGGGCCGTCAGGTTTGGCGGGGGTTGGGCCGGAGTCACCGGGGTCCGGGTCATCGCCGGGGTCCGGTGAATGTGGGGAGTCCGGATTTTGCGGCGGAGTAATGCCTCCGGTGGGGTCCTCCGTCGTCACGGCCTTGACCGGATCTGAAGTCGTCACGGCCGCAGGCTGATCCGGGATCGTCACGGCCGCAGGCTGATCCGGCGTCATCACGGCCGCAGGCTGATCCGGCGTCGTGGCGGCTTCGGCCGGGGGTGGGTTGGAGGCGGGGTCGGGGAGGTTCGTTGCCAGCCAGTCGGCGAAGGCGGCGGCTCGGTGGTGAGCTTCGGCGGCATCGCGGAGGGTGGTGAAGGCGTCGAAGGAGTGGGGGGTGACGCCGCGGATCGTTTGGGAGGCCAGATCATCGAGGGTGGAGATCAGGCGGGTGGGGGTCAGGTCGGCGGGGGCCACGTTGAGGCCGGTGTGGCGGCGGAAGTCGGAGATCGCCTGGTGCAGATCCGCTTCGGCGGCATCGCGGGCGCGGGCCGCGGCGGTGTGGGGGCCGAGGTCGGCGGCTGCCGCCTGGGAGGCCAGGCGGGACTGTTCGGCTTCCCAGCGGGCTACGCGATCTTCGGCATCGTGGTGGCGGGCTGCGGCTTCGGCCAGATCCAGGCGGGCGCGATCGGCGGGGGGCAGGGTGCGGGGATCGTTGCCGGACAGCGCCTCTCGGGTGTCGGCCACCCAGTCGCGGCTGAGGTCGGCGGCGGACTCGGGGTGGCCGATGAGGGAGGCGTCGCGCTGAGCCTCGGCGGACAGCAGGTCCAGGCGGGCGGTGGTGAGTTCGCGGCGGGCCGTGTCGGCCGGGGACTCGGCCGCGTGCACGGCGTCGAGTTGGTCCGCTTCGGCGCGGGAGAGGAAATCCTGGGCCTGGGTGTAGCGGTCGGCGGCGTCGCGGACCGCGAGCAGTTCGTCGGTCCAGACGTCGGTCTGATCCAGCGGGATTCGGTTCAGGCGCTCGATCATCTCGGCCGCGCGCTCCGGGTCCACCGGCCTGTTGCCCGGCAGATCGTCCAGGGCCGCCTCGAGTTCGGTTCTGGCGCTGTCCACTTCACGCCGCCAGGCGTCGACCGGCGACTCGTCCGGGCCCGACTCGCGCAGCAGCGCGTCGCGCATGGCGTCCTCGAGCCGGGCGACGCCGTCCTCGGCCCGGTGAAACTGCTGCGCGGCATCGTGCAGATCCGCGATCCGCCGGTCGGAGACCGCGGGCGCGCCGATCTCCCGCTCGCTCCGGGTATTCAGGTAGTCGATCGTGCCCGGCAGGCGTTCCGGGGACAGATCGGCGTCGGCGAGCGGGCGGTCCTGCCGCAGCGGCAGGCGATCGCGGGCGTAGTCCAGGTCGGCGCGTGCCTGCTCCAGATCGCGCCGGGCCCGGGCGAGGTCGGCAGCCACGTCACGCGAATCACGCGGTGGTGCTGCCGGTTCCGGAGTTCCCGTCAGCGCTCCGTGTTCGGCCGCGAGCCGCTCCAGCAGGTCGATGTCGGCCTCGCGCTCGCGGATCTCGCGCCGGAGGCTCTCGATCTGCTCGGCGAACTTCGCCGGTTCCAGCCGCTCGTGCTTGTCGATCTTGCCGTCGCGGTACAGGTCGTACACGTCGGAGTAGCGCGCGTCCTGCAGTCGCTGCACCACTTCGGCCAGCTGATCGGGCGTGAGAAGTCGCTGACCTTCGGTCGCGCTGTCGGTGTAGGCGTCGTACGCCGCGTCCATATCCCGTGCGCGAAGGGTATCGAGCACATCGGCGAACTGCCGCGGGGACAGCCGATCGTGCAGATCGACCATGCGCTTCTCGTAGATCTTCGCGATCGCCGCGTTATCGCTCAGATCGACCCCGAGCAGTCGCGACCAGACGCTGGCCGCGCCGGACGGGTTGTCGGAAACCGGTGGCTCACCGAGGAGTTCGTTCATCAGCGCCCGGAGCAGCGCGGGCGCCTTCGGATCGTGGATCGGGAGTTCGCCGTCCGCTGCGCGCGGATCGGTGGACGGGTCGTACCGCATGTTCTCGCGGTACGGATCGAGCTTGCCGAGCGTGTCGATGTAATCGGTCAGGGCCGCAAGCAATTCCGGCCGTTCACCGGAGCGGTACAGCAGGTCGTTGATGGCCTCGAGCAGCGAACCCGGCTTGACGCTCTTGGGATCGGGCCGGTACGCGACGACTTCGCCGCTGACCTCGTCCTTGACGTGCTTGGACGCGTACAGATCCTCCGGCTCGACCCCGAGCCTGCGCGCGAGCTCGTCGCGCGCGGCGAGCACGGCGGCCGAATCCGCGCCGTCGCGAAGCACTTTCGCGTAGTTCAGCAGATCTTCGACGGCCTGCAACCGCCGTACGGCGCGCACGCTCGGATCCGCCATGGCCTCGGCCAGACCCTGTGCGGTGAGCTGGGTCGGATCCAGGTTCAACCGGTTGGCCAGATTGGCCAGGTGGCGATCGAGATCGTGGAAGTTGTCGATGGCATCGCTGGTGCGAATGAAATCGACCATGCCCTCGATCTGCGCGGCCCGCAGGGCATTGTCGTGCCGGAGGTTATCGATGGTGTCCCGCAGGAACTCCGGGCCCAGATCCATCTGATAGACGGACAGGCGGGCGGCCACCTCGTTGCGTTCCTCGCGCACCACGTCCGGGTCGCGCGGAGGCGCGGGCGCGGTGTCCGGATCGGAGTGCACGGGGGCGTCCGGCTCCGGGACCGCGCCCTGCACGATCCGCCACGGGTCTGCACCGTCGCGCAGCAGCGTCAGCGGCAGTCTTTCCCCAGCGGACTCGACGTCGTGGAACCGCACCTGCGGCGGGGCCATGTCGATGACGCGGAGCCGGCCGTCCTCGTCGAATCCGACCCTGCGGTAATCGAGTTGCAGCTCACCGCGATTCAGCATGTCGCCCAGGTGCGGATTCACGGCGAGCGCGTCGGCCAGGCGGGCGTCGTGATCGATGTCGCCGCGAATGACGACCAGGCGTTGCGGACCGCCCGGCTCCCCCGGCAGCAACCCGACGCCCCGGTCGATCATCACGCCGCCGTTCGCGTGCACCCAATCGCGAGACGTGCCCTCGCCCAAGAGAATCGCTTGGTCGCGGGCGGCCTGATCGAGGCGCAGGAAGTTGTCGACGGCGTCGGCGAAATCGGCGAGCCGGTCAGCGCCGTCGCGAACCTCCATCCGCATGTCGCCGATGGTGTGGGCCAGGCGATCGGCGGTCAGCTCGTCGAGCGAAACAGCCAGCAGCTGAGCCCAGTTCGAGCGTTCGTCGCGGATCTGATCGCGCATCAGCGCGGTCTCGAACAGGCCGCCCGAGCGTTCGCTGCTGAGCTCCTCCTCGGCATTGTCGAAATCGCGGGCGGGCTCGCCGCCGTTGTTGACCCCGACCGCGTCCAGGAAGGTCGGGCGCGGGCGGCGGGCC
This sequence comes from Nocardia sp. NPDC057668, assembly GCF_042799795.1. Classification (NCBI taxonomy): domain Bacteria; kingdom Bacillati; phylum Actinomycetota; class Actinomycetes; order Mycobacteriales; family Nocardiaceae; genus Nocardia; species Nocardia sp. NPDC057668. Next base: position 396,312 of record NZ_JBHVIC010000005.1, read on the forward strand.
TTGTACTCGAGGTAGTCCGCCTCCAGCGGCGTGCGGGCTCGTGCCCGGGCCGCTTCGGCGCGCTCGTCGGCCAGGATCGCTTCGTTGGCCGCGCGGACCTCGCGCAGGTAGCGGCCGAGCGGGTCGTTGTCGGAGAAGTTGATCTCGCGGGTGTACGGGACCTCGCCGTCCTGGGTGTTGTAGCGCGTCGCGGCGTCGCGCAGGCCCTCGATGGCGCCCGCGCGGCGCATGAGTTCGTAGGTCGCGGCGTCGACCGCGCGGTGCAGGGTCGCCGGATCGATCGCGGACAGATCGATGCCCTGGTCCCGCGCCATGCGGAGCAGGTCGGTGAGGGCGGCGTCGCGCGCGTCCACCGCATCGGTGACCGGCTGCGGCAGCTCCGGGCTCCAGTGATGCGGCGGCGGCTCGGGGATTTCGGGACGCTCGGCCGGACTTTGCTGGTACGGAACGTTTTCCAGCTGCTCCTCGCCGACGGGCAGGCCCGCCATGCGCAGGCTCTCCTCGACCTCGGCGCGCAGCACCGGGTCGGCTTCGGTGAACCACGGCTCGTAGAGATCGCCCTGGCGCGTGTGCATGGGCAGCGCGTCCGGGGAGATGGCGGCGGTACGGGCGGTGAGTTGGTTCAGCAGTGGGAGGCGCTCGCGGACCTGCCACTGGGTGGCTAGTTCCTTCCACAGGCGGATCGGGTTGAAGCCGCTCTCGATGCCCATCAGCAGCGTGCTGTCCACCAGGTGGCCCAGCTCCACCGCGAGCTGGACCTGCACCTGGCCGTCCTGACCCGAGCCCGACGGGTATTTCGGTGTGAAGACCGGGAATCCGGCTTTGAGACGCTCCCACTGCCTGCGGAAGAAACCGGGCCGCTGCCGGCGTTCGACCGCGTTCGAGGTCGTGGGTTCGGGCGGGAGGCCTGGGCGCGGGACCTGCTCAACCACACGGCCGTCGGGGCCGTCGGTGATGCGCACGTGAATTCGCTCGCCGTCGGCCTCGAGCACGATGCGGGTGCCGTCGGCCGGATCGGGGGTGTGGTGGGTGATCGCGAGCAGGTCGGCGACATCGGCTGCGCGGCGGTAGGTTTCGGCGCGCAGCTCGTCCAGGACGCGGGCGCTGTCCGTGGCGAGCGCATCCGGGTCCACGTTGAGACGCCGCGCCCAGTCGTCTCGGGTGCGGGCGTGATCCGCTCGGTCGGCGGGATCGGTGGCCGCGTCGTGCCGTTGGACGGCGTCGGCGAGCGCTTCGATCGCACCGGCGCGCAACACGTTCTGGAACTGCAGGTCGCCGGCGAGCTCGGACATGCGGGCGGGGGTGAGATCGGCTTCGGAGAGGTTGAGGCGGGCTGCGATCTCGGCGCGCAGTTCGGGGAGGGTGAGGACGCGCGGTTCGGACTGGGGCTCGGTGGGGCGGTTGGTGGGGGCGTCGGGGCGGGTCAGGGCGGATTGGGGGTCGGGATGTGGTGTGGACGAGAGGTTTTCGGGGTGGGTGACGGCGGAGTTGTCCGGGCGGGTCGTCGACGGGTCGTCCGGGCGGGCCGGGGAGAGGGCCGGGCGGGATTCGCCGGTGGCCGGCGGGAGGGCGGCGGCGTCTTCCTCGGCGGCGGCACGGGCCAGGCGGTCTTCCAGGCCCGCGGCGCGGATCTCCGCCTCGATGGCGGCCCGTTGCTCGGGGTCGGCTTCGGTGCGCCAGTACTGCTCGCCCGCGTAGCGCTCGTCGGGGGTCAGGGGGCGGAAATCATCCGGGCCCATGGGAGTGGGCGGGACGCCGTTCTCCGGGTCGCCGAAAAGTCCCCGTGCGCGGGCCATTTCGGCGATATCGCGGAAGGCCGCGAGGGAGTCGGGGTGGCCGGCCAGGGCCTGGCGCAGGCCGAGGGTGTGCGCGAGGCGGTCGGCGTAGGCCTGCTGCTCGGGGGTGCGGGTCGATGCCGGGCCGCGCACGCCCGGCCGGAGCAGGTGCTCGGCGAGTGCCCGTAGCGCCGGGGAGGCGAGCATGGGGTTCACCGGGGCCGGGGCGGGTGCGTCCCCGGTTGGCTGCTCCCCCACAGGAATCGGCTGCGTTTCGGCCTCGTGGATACCCGGAGGTACCGGGATGTCCGGGAGAGTCGGGGTGTAGCCCGAGCCGGGGTCATGGCCGGTCGTGGCGGGATCGCCCGATGTCGGTGCCGCGGGGAGATCGGGCACGGTCGGGGTGTATCCGTCCGGGATCGTGGCCGGACCAGAGGTGGTCGCAGGATCCGGGGTTGTCGCCGGACCGGGGCTCGGTGCCAGGTCCGGACTCGTTGCCGCAGGGGCACTCTCGGGGGGCGGGATCGCGCCGGGCGCTGGGAGATCGGGGCGGCCGCCCGCCATGTCCCAGAGCCAGTCGGCACGGTCGGCGGAGATCTGGGCGTCCCAGGTCGCGGCGTCGGCGCGGAAGCGGGCGGCCCATTCCTCGGGGCTGCCGGGGGTGTATTCGTCGGCTATGCGGTGCAGCCATTCCGCGCGCTGGGCGTCCATGCGGGCGAGCCAGTCGGCCTGGTCCGCGCGCATGCGGTCGAACCAGGCGTCCGGATCGTTGGGATCGGACGCCGGGCGCAGGGGCGGGCCCGCGTCCGGGGGTTCTCCGGGACCCGCCGGAGCGGTTTCCGGGGTGGTCGGCGGCGTATCCGGGGTGGTCGCGGACGACTCCGGGAGATCGAAGCCGGCGAGCCATTCGGCGCGCTCGGCGTCCATGCGCGCCAGCCAGGCATCGTGCTCGCGCTGCATTCGATCGAACCAGGCGTCGGGGTCATCGTCGTCGGCTGCCCGGCGGGTGGGCGGGCCGTCGTTCGGAGGTTGACCGTCACCGGCGGCTGAAGTCTCGGGAGGCGCTGTCTCCGAGTCGGTTTCGGGATGATCGAAGCCGGCCAGCCAGGCTTCGCGCTCGGCCTCCATCCGCGCGAGCCAATCGGCTTGATCCTGCTGCATGCGCTCGAACCAGCCGTCCGAGCCCGGCGCGGCGGCGGGCTCGTCGGCCGATTCGGGCCGCGGGGAGCCGGCTTCGGGTTCGCCACGGCCGGGATCCGTGCCGTCGGAACGGCCGGGGTCGGTCGGTGCGCCGTCATCGCCGAACGCCCGGCGGGGCGCGGTCGAGTTGCCGTCCGGGTCGTAGCCCGGGCGCACGACGGGGTCCGCCGCATCGGGCGGCCGAAGGGTGCCGTCCGGATTGAAACCGTGCGGGGTAACCGGCTCCGGGGGCAGCAAGGTGCCATCGGCGTTGAACCCCTGCTTGGGACCGGATTCGACTTTGCCACCAGGGTTTTCGACGGGTTCGGCCGAATCTGCCAGGTCACGCTGCGCGATGTAGTCCGCGGCAGCCTCGACGAGCACCCGGTGCAGGACGTGGGCGGCAGGGCTGGCCGCCGGACCGTTCAATACGACGTCGGTGAGGGCCTCGGCCATGGCCTCCGCGCGATCGAAGGTGCCGTCCTCGGCGAAGCTGTACCCACTGAGCTGGTCCTCGAGCCAGTCGACAAAGCCGTCCAGATCGCCCCGGGTCTCTGAATAGTGCTCCATCAGCGCGTTGAACGCCTCTGTGCGGCCGTGCATTTGACCGGAGAAGTCGATGGCGTGGGCGAACTCGTGGACCACCGTGGAGTAGATAGGACGATCTGCCGAGCCCGCGACCAGGTGGCCGGCTTCTTCGCTCTCCCGCACGCGGCGGGCGAAATCCTCAGGGTTGCCGGCGTATTGCTCGTTCAGCACCAGCCGATCCGTGTAGTGCTCGCCGTCCTCGATCTTCGGCCATGCCTCGCCCAACGTCCCTTCCTCGAGCGGCATGATGGCAATGGCGTTCAGATCGGTGTCCGGGTAGCGGGTGAACATTTCGTCCACGGCCCGCGCGAACTCGCGCAGCACTTCCGGGTCGATATTCGGATTGTCGAAACCGAATACGTCGACGTCCCAGCGCTCGGCTAACTCGTCCGCGATCTGATCGCGATCCAGGGGGGACCACTCGTCGTCGGGGCGCGGTGACCAATCCGGGGCCTCGCGCGCGGGGACGCTGCTATCCGGATCCGCCCTGGTTGTTTCGCCGTCGTCGCCGGTATCGCGCTGTGCGGGCGCGGATTCCACGCGAGGCTCCCGATTCTCCGAAGCAGGAGCGGACGACCGGTGCTGCCCAGGTTCGTCGGGCAGGGGGCTCCTGCCCGGAGAATCCGGGGTTTGCGGCGGCTGACCGTCCGGCCGGCGCGCGGACTCGGGACGGACGTCCGCGCTGCGCTCGGGACGGTTGCCCGGATCGGCATCCGGATCGAGGCGGGTTGCCGACTCCGAACCCGGCGCGGGGCGTACAGCCGCATCGGGGTCCGGGTCGGCCGTGTCATGGCGGGGCGGGGCGTCGGAATCGTCGTCCGCGCGCAGGCGCGGGTTCGGCGCAGACTCGGCGGCGGCGTCCAGCATGGCCTGATAGAGGGCCCTGGCGGGTTCGGATGCTCGGTCTCCGTTGGATTCCACGTCCGTGAAGGCTTCGGCCAGAGCCTCGGTGGGATTGAAGACGCCATCGCGGAAGCTGTAGCCGCTGAGCCCTTCCGACAGCCAGGGGCCGAAGCCGGTGAGGTCCGACGTGCCGGTGAGGCGATCGTACGCGTCGGACAGCACCCCGAAAGCCAATTCGCGGGCGCGCATTTGGCCTTCGAAGTCCAGGGCGTGACCGAACTCGTGCAGGATCGTCGAGTAGACGGGGCGGTCGCCGGAGCCGGGGGCCATGAAACGAGTCGCCTCGTCCGCGGCCAGACTGGTCTGGAACTCCTCCGGGAAGATGGCGTAGCGCAGGCCCAGCGCCAGACGTTCGGTGTACACGCGGCCCGACTCGTCCACCACCGGGAAAGCCTGTGCGTAGGTGTCGATGTCGGACAGCGGCTCGATCGAAATACCGCGCAGATCCACCGACGGATGGCGCGCGAGCATGTCGGCGATCGCGCGCGCGTACTCGCGCAGCACCTCGGTGGGGACGTGCTCGTTGTCGAAGCCGAGCACCTGGATCGGGACACCGTCGGTGCGGCGGTCGGAGAGTATCTCGGTCAGGCGGTCGGTGATTTCCCAGCGGTCGCGGGTGGACCAGTCGTCGTCCGGACGGGGCGACCAATCGGGCTCGGGTGTCGCGGAACCCGGTGAGTTCGCCGCGTCGTCCGCGTCCGAGGTGTGTGTGGTCGCGTCGGTGTGGACCGGGCCTGCTTCGGGTTGAGCGTGCTGGGGGACGGGTGAATCGCCGCCGGGTCCGGGGTCCGAACCCCAGTCGCTGCCGTCGAAGAACTCCGGGCCGTCGGGATCGTCATCGGGCGACTGGCGTCGGGCGGGGGGTTCGAGGCCGTCGGGGCGGGTCGTACTGGGGTCGAGGCCGTCCGGAAGGGTTGCGGTGGGATCGAGACCGTCGGGGCGGGTCGCGTTCGGGTCCAAGCCGTCGGGACGGGTCGCGTTCGGACCCAAGCCATCCGGACGAGTCGCGTCCTGATCCAAGCCATCCGGACGAGTCGCGTTCGGATCCAAGCCGTCAGGGCGCGTCAGGTCGGCATCGACGGCGTCGGGGCGAGTCGGGGCCGGATCGAAGCCGTCCGGGCGCGTTGTGTCGGTGCGGGTTTCGGGAGACGACGGCGGCGGGCCGGGGGGTGGGAGAGGGGTCCCGAAGGGCGGGGTCGCATCGGGGAGGGTGGGGTGGGGGGCGAAGAGGCGTTCCGCGCGGAGTTGTTCCAGGAGGGCTTCGGCTCGGAGGCGGGTGATCGTGCCTTCGAGGTCGTTGGTCAGGTCGGCGAAGGTCAGGTCGAAATAGTCGGCGAGGATGCCGAGGTCCTCGACCAATTCGGCGCGGCGGCGGCCTGCTTCGCGGAACTGGTCGCCGAGGGGGCCGTCGAGGGGCGCGCCTTCCATGCCGTTGTTGACGCCGGGGTGGTCGAGGATGTTGGCGGCGTCGCCGCGGAGCTCGCGCAGGTAGCGCTGGCCCGGATCCTCGGTGACGCGGCCCTTACCGTCCAGGGGCAGCTGGTCGCTGAAGGGGACGCGCTCGTTCTCTTCGACGTAGCGGCGGGCGAGATCTTCCAGCTCGTCGACCATGTCCACGCGGCGCTGGGCGCGTTCGCGGGGATCGAGGAGATCCTGCGTGGCATCGGGTGAACCCGGTTCGGGCAGGCGGGAATCCAGGTCCGCCCAGTGCCGGCGCAGGTGTTCGGGAATATCGACCTGATCGGCCAGGCTCGGATCGGCCTCGTTCTCCCAGTAGCGATTCGGGGTGCCGTCCTCGTTCACCGGGACGGTGAAATCATCCGCGCGATTCGCCTTGAAGCCCTTGAAGAACTCGGCGATGCGGCCGCGCTTCTTGTAGAGCTCGATGACCTCCTTCAGCACGCGGATGATGCCGTCCGAACCGTCGAGGTTCGGTTTGCCGCCGAAGATCGTGGTCAGGCCCTCCCAGAGGAACGACGCGCCGAAACTGTCGTTTTGGGAGCCGGAGGGGTGGCGCAGGATCTCCGCGTGCTGACGCAGGAGTTCGCGGATCTCGTCGCGGATTTGTCGTAGACGCTCGATCAGGCGCGGGGCCTCCGGGCGCACCGGCAGCGGGGCGGTCGGCAGGTCGGGGCCTACCTCCAGCGGGAGGGTGTTCTGGCGGGTTATGTCGGTGCGCGTCGCGTCGGCGGCCGGGAGGTCGGGGCGCGTGGCATCCGCGCGGGTCGACTGCGTGGGCAGATCCTGGCGGGTCGGGGGTGCGTCCGGGCGGGTGGCGTCGAGCGGGATGTCGGGACGGGTGGCCGGTGCGACCGGGATGTCCGGACGGGTCATATCCGTGCGGGTCGCCTCGGAGACGGGAATGTCGGGGCGGGTGGCGTCCGAACCCGGTGATTGCCACGAGCCGTCGGGATTGCGGGCATCCGGCCGCCATTTGCCGTCGGCATCGCGCAACATGCCGGGCGGGTCACCCGGGCGCTGCCAAGAGCCGTCCGGATTGCGTTCTGCCACCGGGGTTTCGGCGTCAGGTCGTTGCCAGGAGCCGTCCTCGGCGCGGCGGTCGCCGGGCGCATCCGCATCCGGACGCTGCCAAGAGCCGTCCTCGGCGCGGCGGTCGCCGGGCGCATCCGCATCCGGACGCTGCCAGGAACCGTCCTCGGCGCGGCGGTCGCCGGGATGAGCCGATTCATCGTGCCGATCGGGCGCGGCGTCGGCGTCCGGGCGTTGGAAGCTGCCATCCGGATTGCGTTGGTCGCCGGTGGATTCGGGTGTGCGGGCGAAACCCTCGTCGATCGTCCGCTCCAGCTCGGCCAGACCGTCGTCGATGCGGCGTTGCATCTCCGCCAGGCGATTGGCGGACTCGTCCAGGACGTCGCCGGCGCGATCCAGGGCATCGGCGAGGTTGGGTTCCTCGCCTCGGGTGGCCGCGTCCATGCCGCGTTCGACGAGGCGGTCCAGGTCGGCGAACCCTTCGTCGATGCGGCGCTGCATCTCCGCAAGGCGCGCTTCGGATTCGGAGATGACGGCGTTCGCGCGATCGAGGGCTTCGGCCGTGGTCGGGAGCGGGATTTCCTGGGTATCAGCGGAATCCGGTCGGGAGTTCGGATCGTCCGCGGTGGGCTTGTCGGCCGGGGTTTCGGCGTCCGGCTTGTCGGCGGGAGCGTCGGTCTTGTCGGCGGGAGCGTCGGTCTTGTCGGCCGGGGTTTCGGCGTCCGGCTTCGCCGCAGAATCGTCTCCCCCGGGCTTCCCGGGTGAATCGTCGCCGGGTTTCCCCGACTCGTCACCGGAGTCCGGGGTGCGGCCGCGCGGGGGCGACTCGTCGCCGGGTGAAATCACCTCGGGGCGTGCGGCATCGGGATCGCGGCCGCTCGTCGCATCGGCGGCGATGTCGGTGAGCAGGTTGTAGAGGACCCGGGCAGGTTCGCTGGCGTCGTCGCCGTTCAGCTCGACGTCGGTGAACGCCTCGGCCAGGGCCTCGGTGGCGTCGAAGTTGTCGCGGTCGTCGAAGCCGTAGTCGCTGAGCTGATGCAGCCACTCCTGGAAGCGGGCGTTCTCGGCGTCGGTCCAGTTCTGGACGTTGTAGGTGTCCTCGTAGTGATCGACCAGCGCGTCCAGGGCGCGATCGCGGGCGTCCAGGTTGCCGGCGAAATCGAGGGCGTGGCCGAGTTCGTGCACGACCGTCGAGAACACCGGCCGGGCAGCGGAATTCGGGACCAGATCGCCCGCCGCCTCATCCTCCGACACGGCGTTCGCGAAGCGTTCGGGCGTGGTCATCCAGGTGTCGTTCAGCACCAGCCGCTGGGTGACGATGCTGCCGTCCGACCCCCACGCCGACCATGCCTCGGCGTAGTTGTCCGGGTCGTCCATCGACTGGACGGACACCTCGCGCAGGTCGATCTCGCCGTAGCGGCTGACGACGTCGTCGACCGCACGGGCGAACTCGCGCAACACTTCCGGATGCACGTTCGGGTTGTCGAAGCCGAATGTCTCGATGCCGTGCAAGGTGCGCAGCCGCTCGGAGATCTCGTCTGGGGTCAGGTTCGACCAGTCGTCGACCGGGGGTTCGTCACCGCCGTACAAGGCGGAGGCCACTTCCTCGTCTGTTGGCGGGCGGGCGTCCGCGTCACGCGGCGCTCCCCCGTCGCCCGCGCGGTCCGGTCCGCCGTCGCCGATGGGCTCGCCGCCCGAACGGCGGGCCGCTGCGGGGGCGGGGCGCGAACGCGGCTCGTGCGCGGCGGGAGCCGGGGCGTCCACGGGAAAGGGGATGACGTTGTCGACACGCGGGACCGAGCCGGGGTCATCGCCCAGCGGGGAACCGGCACGATCATCACCGACGGTGCGGGACGCGACGGAATCGGTTGCACCAACAGCATTCTCGACGGCTCGGATCGTCCCAGCCGGGTCCGCATCACGAATCGGAGCCCCATCGCCGGTGGTGTGCGGGGCGTCCGGACGCGCCGCCGAGCTTTCCTCGGCAGATGAACGAGACTCCGGTTCGGAGGTTCGATCCGCGCCCGGGTCGTCCGGCTGCACCGTGTCGTCGGCACGCGGGGGCGACTCCGTGCGCGAGGCGGAGTCGGAATCGGCGCGGGGGTTCGCGTCGGTTCCGGGCGCGGGGTCGGCGCGCAGGCTCGGGTCCGGCCGTGCGGCCGGTTCGGCATCATGGCGACCGACCGCGGCGGGGTCCGCGACCGGGTCGACGGCGGGACGGGACTCCGGACCGTCTACGGGATTCAGGTCCGCGCGCGAAGCGAGGTCGGAGTCGACTCGGGGGGCAGTGCCGGGCTCGGGGGCGAGGTCCGCGCGGGGCGGTGTCGTGTCGGCGGCGGCCCGCGGAGCTTCGCCGGGGCCGGGGGCGGCATGGGCGCGCGGGGCCGTGTCGGCGAGTGGCGTGGTGACGTCGGGGCGAGTGGCGGCGTTCAGATCCGGGCGGGGTGCGACGTCCGGCCGGGCGGGCGGGGCTGGGGCACGGTGATCGCCGGGGGTATTGGGGGACGTAGGCGCGGTCGAGGTGGGAGCGGTGGTGGGCGGGGCGGTCGCCGTCGCGGGGGACGTGGTCGGGACGGGGGACGTTGCGGGGACCTGGTCGCCGGCCGGAGAAACCGGTGCGTCGAGGTGGGAAGTGGGGGTGTCGGGGGTCGTGAAGGGGGTCGAGGTGGGGAAATCGGCCGACTCGGGAGTGCGGGCGCTGTGGTCTGCTGCGTCGGCGGGGTGGGTGGGGGGTGCGTCCGAGGGGGCGGCGGAGACTTCGGCCGTGGGGGACGTGGGGGCGTCGGAGACACCGGCGCGTGGGGTCTCGGCGGACGGGTCCGCGGCGGCCGCGTGTGCATCGGCGGCGTCGGGAGCGCTTGCGCGGGAGGCATCTTGGGTCTCCGGCGGGGAATCTGGGTGGGCGGACGAGCCGTCTATGTCCGCGCGGGAATCGGTGGCGGCACCGGGGTTCGAGGGTGCGTCCGCGCGGGGGGCGCTGGATTGGGGTGCGCTCGAAGGCTGCGAACTCGAACCGGGTGCGCTAGAGCCCGGGGCGCTGGAGCCCGGCGCGGACGTGGTGGGCGCGGCGTGGGGTGCGGAGGTGACGGGGGCGGTGCTGGGGGCCGGGGCTGCCGTGGGGCCCGCGGCCGTGTTGACCGTGGGGGTTGTCGCGGGCGAGTCGGGGGTCGAGGCGCGGGGGGCGTTCGACTCGGAAGTGGCTGGGGCGCCGCGAAGGTCGTTGGTGTCGTGGCCGCCGGGACGGGTTCGGTCCTCACCTCGGGTGGGCTCGTTGACATCCGGGTTGGCGCGGTTGTCCTGACCGTCTGTCGTGGGACGGGTGCTCGGATCTTGGCCGTCGGTGGTCGGACGGGTGCTCGGGTCCTGACCGGGGGCGGCGGGATCCACACCGGGAGCGGCGGGGTCGACGCCCGGAGCGGCGGGATCCACACCGGGTGCGGGCGGATCGACGTTGGGGGCGGGCGGGGCCGGGGGCGGATCGCTGCTGCCGTCGCCGCCGCGGGAGTCCCAGAAGTTGTGGGCGGCATGGTGATTCATGCCCGACATCGCGCCGTTCGTGGCGCCGGCGCTGAGCATGCGCCAGTCGAACTGGGTGTTGGAGAGGTTCTCGACCGCCTGGTCCCAGCCATGCTGTGCCACGTCGAAGCCGAACTGGGCACCGGTCGCGGCGACGAAACCCGCTCCGGCACCGGCCAATCCGGCGCCGATGCTGGCCAGGCCCGCGCCGCCGATACCGTCCAGGCCGCGCCGGGCCAGGTTGTCGCCGAGCCAGCCGCCGAACGGGCCGGCCGCCGCGCCGCCCGCCGCCGAGCTGATGGCGGTGACGCCGACCTGGGTCCAGTTGATCTCTTTGCGGGAGCCCTTGGACACCTGGTACTGCTGGATGCCGATTTCCTGGACCGTGCCGAGGGTGAAATCGATGGCCACGTGGCGCAGTAGGAATTTCGCGAGCGCGGAGCCCGCCATCTTCGCGGCGAAGCGAGCGATCGCCGCCACCGCGCGGGCGCCGATGATGCGGACCGCGACCCGGGTGAAGGCGATCGCCGCGGCCTCCACCGCCGGTGCGGTAGGCGGAAACACCCATGCGGCAATGAGTTCCGCCGCCAGCAGCCCCAGCGACGAATAGAACATCAGCTTCGTGTACTCGATCTCGGTGCCGGTGTCGTGCGCCGAATCACCGATCGAGTCGAAGTATTTCGCCAGATCCGGGATGGAGGTGCTGTCGTCCGCGTCGGTCTTGCCGCTGAGCAGGTCGAAGACCTTGGCCATCTCCTCCGAACCCTTGCCGTCCGGGTAGGAGGCCAGGGTGGCGTAGCGCGCGTCGCTGACCTCGTCGAGCAGGCCGCGCAGACCGTCGGCGGCGGTGTGCCAGTCCTGGGCCAGATTCCACATCTGGTCTTCGTTGCCGTCGGGCCATTCCATGCCGACGATCCAGCCCAGCCATTCGAGTTCCGAGGGCAGGTAGATCATGACGTGCCGACTGCCCCGGGGCGCGCGCTCACCATCCCGAGTCGGTGGCCCCGCCGGTTCGGCGCGGAGCGTCCGCGTCCAGTTCCGCCTGTGCGGCAAGGCGTTCCGGCGCCTTCGGCGGCGCGGTCGAGACCACCGGCGGTTCCGGGATCGCCAGCTCGCGGCTCAGATCCGGCATGCCGGGCACCAGATCGCTGAACTTGGGCAGGCGGTTGCGGTTCTGCGAGACCGGGGCCATGAGTTCCCGGCCCTTGCGGGCCACCTCGGCGGCGGCCTGCTGCGCGGCCTCGGCGACCGCGGCGGCGATCTCCGGGTAGTCGAGATCGGCTATGTCCGAGGAGAATTTGACCTCGATCACCGTGCCGTCGGCGTTCACCGTCACCGTCACGCGCTTGCGCACGGTCGCGGAGGCGGTGAGCACCGCCCGCTGTCGCTGCAGTCCGGTGATGGTCCGCATCTGGCCCGCGAAATCCTCGAGGATGTCGGACAGATTGGCTTTGGCGAACTCGTTGGCCATCGTCAGTCCCCTACTTGAACTGACTGCCGTTGGTTTCGTCCATTCCGGCCAGCTTCTCCGCGGCCTTGATCTGGCCCGCGGAGAAGTTGCCGAAGGTGCCGGCCATGTTGCCCGCGCCCTTGATGATGTTCTGGCTCGACTTGTCGTAGCCGTTGTCGCCGCCGGAGAAGTTCCTACCCAGGGTGTCGTTGCCCCAGGGCTGACCACGGCCGTTCGAGGTGGAAACCAGTGTGTCGACGACCTTCTCGATGCCGTCGCGCACCTTGCCGGTCTTGCCGGCGGCGGTGTTCAGCAGGTCCGTGTACGTCTTGAGCCGGTCGTTCACACGGGTGAGACTGTCAGGTCAGAGCAACCGGATCTTTGCTGGAAAGTGAACGGAGAGTGCCGTTCCCGGGGAATCGACGCTCTCCGTTGTTCATCTCACGCGAGACAGGCGGTCCGGATCAGAAGGCCCAGCTGCGGGCATCCCCGTCCTGCCATTCCTCGGCTCGGTCATCTTGATTCTCCATATGGGCCAGCACATCACCGACGCAGCGCCCGATCCGATCCACGAACTTCTGGGTCGTCACACCGACCGCGGTGCGAACGGGAGCATCCAGATCGGTCAGGTATCTGCCATCACCGGCGATGTCGCGAAGCAGCAGTATTCGCTCCATCCGGCCGCGCGGGCCGAACTTGGATCGCCCCTGGCCCACCAGAAACGTCCCGGTCAGTTCCGCGGGCGTGGACAGGAATGCCATGCTTCGGGTTTCGACGGAGTCATCGAAACTGTCGAACGCGAAGGATTGCGAGTCCGGATCCGAGTCGTCCGTCGCCGTCTCGGTCACGAGCTGGATCTCCGAGAGCCGTCCCGGGCCGGCATCGGGGAGCAACGCGACCATCATTGCCGGGATCTGCTCAGGCGTGCATTCGACGACCGTGAAACCACCACTGTGCATATCGGTTTCGCCCGGCTTCATCGTGATGACGCACGCGCGCATCCCACTACGCAGGGCCCGGGCGCGAATCCACTTCTCCGGGTTCTCGAAATCGCTGTCGCACCAACCCTGCAGGACGTAGAGCAACTCCGGGCGCGCGATGGTGTCGATCATCGCGTCGAAGCTGCTGCCCAGCCGCTCGTCGAGCTGCGCGCCCGCCGCTGCCAGCTCACGCTGGTACTCGGCCAGACTCGGCGTGCGACTGACGTAGGTGAACGGCGGCAGCATCGAGTCGGACCAGTGCCGATTGCACAGCACTTTGAATTCGACGTCGGTGAATTCCCACTTCACGCTTCTACCACCGGATTCGATTCCGCCGGTCGACCGGCTTGCGGATCGATGGCGTGGACGAGCGGTTCGAGGAAGTCCACCGGGGCCGGCTCGGCGTCCGCACCCGCGGTGACCGAATCGACCAGCACACCTTCGGAAAAGCCCGCGCTCACGCCGAGAACCGGTGCCATCGGGGAGGTATCGAGACCGGCTCGTGCGAACAGGTTGGTCAGCGCGGCAGCGGGATCAGCGGTGGCACCGCCGACGACCGGCGTCACCAGGGCCGCACCCGAGGCGGTGGTCTCCGCGGGCAGACCGGCGACGGGGACGGCAACCTCGGGCGCCGCTGTCAGACCCAGCAGCTGAGACAGGTCGGCCAGTTTGTCGGGAGATTGCTGTATCTGGGCGAGCGCCGCGGTGACCTTGTCCTCCGGAACACCGAGCAACTGGGCCAGCGTCGTGTTGTCGCCGGACTTCAACGCGGTGTCGAGCTGCGTGAGCAGGGACGGCAGCTGTTGCAGCGCAGTGGATCCCGCGCTGATCAGCGCACTGAGCGCACTCGTGATCTGCGACAGGCCCTGGCCACTGCTCGATCCGCTGGATCCCGCGCCGGACGAGCCCGCTCCGGTGGCGCCGCCGATCGAGCCCGAGCCGGTGCCGCCGATTCCCGCTCCCGGCTGCTGACCCTGGCCACCCGGCTGGGTCGGCTTTTCACCGGGCTTATCCTGCGGCTTATCCTGCGGCTTGTCTTTGTCCTGCGGCTTGTCTTTGTCCTGCGGCTTGTCCTTGTCCTGCGGCTTGTCCTTGTCCTTCGGGTCCGGCTGCTTCTGCTGCGGTTGAGGCTGTTGCTGCGGCTGGGGCTGTTGCTGATTGCCACCCCCGCCGGGGCCGGCCGGTGTCGTCGGCTCCGTCTTCTTCTCGTCGTCGCCGGGCTTCTTGGTGGTGTCGTCCTTCGGTTCGGTGGGAAGCGCCGGCTTGGCGGGTTGTGCGGGTGGAACCGCCAGGGTCGGAAGCGCTTTCGCGGTCTCCTGCAGCGGCTTGTTGTAGTCGCGTTCGAAGTACCGCTGATGCTCCTCGAGCTTCTTCTGCTTGTAGCAGCCCGCTCCGGGATTCTCCGGTGTATCGGGACACGTCCGTTTGGTCCAGCCGACCCACTGATCGGTGTAGTCCAGACTCGAACCCATCGTTCGCATCTTCTCGACGAACGGATCTACATCCAGCGCGTACTGCTTGATCGCGGCTCGCGCGGCATCCCCGCTGCTCCCCCGCCAGTTGTCGTTCTTGTCCCACGTCTGGATCATGGTCGTGAAGTTCTTGACCCTGGACTCGACGAGTCCGGCGATGTCGTTCCACAGCTTGCTCGCCGCCCGGTAGGTCTGCGGCTGAAGTTCCACGCCGAGATCGTAGAGCGGCTTCCAGAGCATGCCGTCGGCGTTCTCCTGCGCGAACACCGTCTCGGTGTCCTTTTCCCCCTTGTAGTTCTTCAGCCGGTCCGGCAGCTTCGGCGGGTCGTAGGAGAGCTTGTAGTCCGCGGGTTTGGGCGTGTCCAGGTTCGCCGAGACCTTGGGGATGGCCGTGTCTTTGATCGCGTTGAAATCGTCGACGGAGGTCTTCTCGGACTCCGCGAAGGCCTTGGACGCCGCTCGAAACGTCTCGGCCATGTTGGTGAGCGTGTCGACCTGAATCTCGAACAGGTCCAGCAGATAGCCGCCCTGCCTGCTGTAGGCCAGCGCCAGCAGCTCACCCGAACGCATCGGCACGGTGCCGATCGTCGGGATGTTGTTCAGCTTGCCGGTCGTCGCCATATCCCGGAAAGCCCGGAACTCGGTCAGCAGCGTTGTGGCCCCATTGAATCCCGCCTTCGCCGCCGACGGATGGAACTTCACCGCACCGCCCGGAGCCTCGGCTGCCTTCCGCAGACCGGCCCACGCTGTGTTGTCCTTGTTGTCAGGTGCCATCGGTATCTACTGCCACTCCGCCCGTTTCCAACAGTTCGATCCAGCACAGCCTACTTTCGTGAACTACCGATGGCGCAGAAGGAAATTCGTTCCGCTGCCCCTAGAAGTGGGGGCAGACGGCGTGAACGGCCGCCGGTTATGGCGGGGCCCCACCCCAGCAGGGTCCTGGCCTGCTGCGATGATCAGGTCGTGCGAGTACTGGTGCAGCGGGTGAGCTCGGCGCGGGTCAGCGTCGACGGCGAAGTTGTCGGTGCGATCGATCCCGGGGCCTGTGACGCACCGCACGGGCTGGTGGCGTTGGTCGGGGTTACGCACACCGACACCGAGGCCACCGTGAAAGCGCTGGCGGACAAACTGTTCCGGTTGCGGATACTCGACGGGGAGCGGTCGGCGGCCGACCTGAACGCGCCGATCCTGGTGATCAGCCAGTTCACGCTGTACGCCGAGACCGCGAAAGGGCGGCGGCCGTCGTGGAACGCTGCCGCGCCGGGGGCCGTCGCCGAACCGCTGGTCGATTTGTTCGCGGAGACGCTGCGGGCGTTCGGGGCGAGCGTCGCCACGGGGCAGTTCGGGGCGCACATGCAGGTGGAGCTGATCAACGACGGACCGGTCACGCTGATGCTGGAGGGCTGAGCGCGCGAAACCTGTACCTAGAGTGCATTGTTCGCGAATAGCGCTTACCGATCGGTATCTCATCGCGCGTCAGCGGATGGTTATACCCTTCTGCCGGGAGGGTAAACCTACGTTTCCGAGTAGGTGACCCGTGATGAATCCGGGGGCACGATGACCGAACCACTCAGCATGGACAAGGCCAGGGAAAGTCTGGGTAAGTCCCTGGACGGGCTCGGGCGGTTCGCGCGAAACAGCTCGACGCATCTGGCCGTGCAGGCCGGTGACTTCAAGGACTCCGCGGTCGGCACCGTGGAGAAGCTGACCGCGAAGAAGCCCGACCCCTATGAAGAGGCCATTGTCGAATACAACGGCGCTTTCACTTTGATGAACGACGCCGGACTATCGCTGCTGCGGCAGCGGGAGCGCGCGGCGGACCTGATCGAGCTGGTCGAGTCGCTCGTCAACAGCATCGCGTGTACGCCGAAGTCGTTCGAGCGCGACTTCATCGAAATCAATGCAGATAAAACATCTTTCGTCGATGCCACAGAGTTCGCCCAGCGCGACTTGGCAGCCGCACGTCAGTCCGCGGCGGGTGCGGGCGCTGGGTTCACCGCCGGCGCCGCGGTGGCGAGCATGGCCCCGTCGGCCGCGATATGGGTCGCCACCACGTTCGGCACTGCCTCGACGGGCTCCGCGATCTCGACACTTTCGGGAGCGGCCGCGACCAAGGCGGCTCTGGCCTGGCTCGGCGGTGGTGCACTTGCTGCCGGAGGTAACGGAATCGCAGGGGGCGGCGCACTACTCGCGCTCGCGGGTCCGGTCGGCTGGGGGATCGCGGGCGCGACCCTACTCGCATCGATCGCGCTTCTGGCCCGGAAGAAGTTCGAGAACCGCGAGGCGAAGCAGGAGGCGCTGACCGCGCTCACGCGCAACACCGCCCTGGTGCGGGGTATGGATGCGGAGATCAGCGATCTGCTGGAGCGCACCGCAGCCCTGCGCGGCCTGCTCGTCACGAGCTACGGCGGAGCACTGAGACTGTTCGGCGCCGACTTCCGGACGCTGGAGCCGGCCCGACAGTCACAGCTGGCCGCTCTGGTCAACAACACGAAAGCATGTGCGGCGCTGCTGAGCCGCCGCGTCGAGCAGGACGCGCCCGGTGAGTGAGATCGTCGACGACAGCACGAGACTCGCGAAGAGCAACCAGGAGCAGGCTGTCGCGGCGTGGGTGGGCTATCTGAACCAGCTCCGGCTCGAGGAGCTTGTGAGCGCCTATAAGCAGCGAAACCTGAATCTGGCTGAAGCCCTTGCCACCATCGAGGTGACGGTCAAGGACATCGGCTCCAAAGTGGTCGAGACCAATCGCGGCGGTGTGAAGGGAATGCACGGCTTCATCGCCGAGATCGCCGAGGTAGGAGTCGGCAACGCGCGGAGCCGGATTCTAGGCGGGGGCGCGGTTTACCGGTGGGTCAATGACAACGGACCCGTCGATCTGATGCGCGGCGAGGTCGAAATCCAGCAGAAGTTCGTCGCCGCCGGTGGCCGCTTCGGGCTCGGCGCCATCGCGGAACACCTCGGCAGGTATCCCGACTTCGTACGGGACGGCGGGAAGTACCAGATCCCCGGCGACCACTTCAGGGTGGTGCGCGAACTACACGCCATGTCGCCCGAGGACGCGGGCAGATTATTGACGCGCGGCGGCGACGGCCCCTCGTTCGGGGACTGGCAGCGCGTTCGAGCGTTCTTCGCGGAAGGGCAGATCGGCGTCGAATCGATCGAGCCCTCGGCACTGGACTATCACGACGTGCAGCGGGACAGCTACGAAGCCACGCTGAGGGCCGAGCAGGATTCCCTGCGCGCCACCGACAAATCGCTGCGGGACAGCGACTATCAGGCGAGCCTGCTGTCGATGCGGGAAGGCGTGAAAGCCACGCTCGCATCGGCAGCCATCGAAGGCGGAACCGCCATCGTGCTGGCCATCGTCCAGAAGCGCAGGGAGGGCATGAAGTTCGAGGACTTCACCCGAGAAGACTGGACCGGCATCGGGCTGGGCTTCGTGCAGGGCGGCGTGCGCGGTATGAGCACCTACACGCTGACGAACTTCACCGCGACACCGGCGGCCGTGGCCAGTTCGATCGTCACCGCGTCGTTCGGAATCGCCGCGCAGGCCAACAAGTTCCGCCGCGGCGAGATCGACGAACTGGAGTTCATCGAGAACGCCGAGTTGGTCTCACTGGAGGCGGCGGTGAGCGCGCTGTCGTCCTTCCTGGGACAGGCGGCGATTCCGGTGCCGATCCTCGGCGCCGTCATCGGCAACACCGTCGGCACCGTGATGTACCGGGCTGTCTCGTCCGCCCTTTCGCAGCGGGAGGCGGAGGCGATCGCACGGTATCTCGACCAGCAACGCCTGCTCACGGAGCAACTCGCGGCCGAGCATCGGGAGCTCATCGACAGGCTCGAGGCGAGCATGGCCGATTACCTCGGGCTGCTGGACCGGGCCTTCACCCCCGACGTGGAGGCCGCCCTCACCGGTTCGGCCGAGCTCGCGCGACAACTCGGCGTGGCGGCGGACGAGATCCTGGATTCCGACGAGAAGACCCTGGCCTTCTTCCTCGACTAGCTCCCCGTACGGATCGAGACCGCGGTGCACCCCACGATCGAGATCAGCCTGCCCGGCCCGCACGAGCACGAGATCCGCGCGGATCGACGCTCGACGCCCTGCCATCCGGGGACGGATCCGACACCGCTACCGGCGACCGTGACCGGCGGATTCGGCGGGCCGGGCGGGAGCGCGCCTAGGGTGGCGGGATGCTGATCTGGATCAACGGGCCGTTCGGCGGGGGCAAGACGCAGACCGCGTTCGAGCTGCATCGGCGACTGGCCGGAAGTGTCGTGTGCGACCCGGAGATGGTGGGGTTCGGGTTGCATCGAGCCATGCCCCGGGAGTTGCGGGAGGACTTTCAGCATCTGACCGCCTGGCGGCAGGGGGTGGTGGAGGTGCTCGATCTGGTGTTGCGCAAGCACGACGGGGTGGTGATCGCGCCCATGACCGTGGTCGAGCCCGCGTACTTCGCGGAAACCGTGGGGCGACTGCGGGAAATCGGCCACGACGTACGGCATTTCGCGCTGCTCGCCGAGCGGGAGACGGTGCTGCGCCGGCTACGGGAGCGCTCGCTGTGGGGGTTGCGGCACGAGAGTTTCGCGGTCGATCGAGTCGATGATTGCCTGAAGAGTCTGCGCGGCAGCGAGTTCGGGGAACACATCCGCACCGATCACATCGGGATTCCCGAGGTCGCCGAGCGGATCGCCAACTCCGCCGGAGTAAGGCTCACCGCCGATGCCGACGGTCCGCTACGAGGTCGGCTGCGGCGAGCACTGGTGGGCGTCAAACACATTCGCATCGCCTGACAGCAGGCACGACCGTGGCCGGACGGCCGTGCATCCCATGGCGGTTTCCGCGGTCGGCACGACATTCGCGGTGCCCGAGCAGGCATGAAAACACCGAACGCCGCGACCCCCGAAGGGATCGCGGCGTTCGGTGAAAGCGTGTACTACTCCGGGCGGAGGGTCAGGATCCGCGGGCCGTCTTCGGTGACCGCGACCGTGTGCTCCCAGTGGGCGGCACGGGTGCCGTCGCTGGTCACCACGGTCCAATCATCCTCGAGGGTCACGGTTTCCGTGGTGCCCAGGGTGAGCATCGGCTCGATCGCCAGCACCGAGCCGACCACGAGTTGCGGGCCCTTGCCGGGCGCGCCCTCGTTGGGCAGGAACGGATCCATGTGCATCTTGCGGCCGATGGCGTGACCGCCGTAGCCGTCGACGATGCCGTAGGACCGGCCGTGCTCGACCTCGGCCGCGCGGGTGCCCAGCTCGATGGCGTGCGAGACGTCGGTCAGGCGGTTACCGGCGATCATCGCGGCGATGCCGGCCTCCATCGACATCCGGGTCGCCTCGCTCAGCAGGCGGTCGGCCTCGATGATGTTGCCGACGCCGAACGTCCACGCCGAATCACCGTGCCAGCCATCGAGAATCGCGCCGCAGTCGATGGACACGAGATCACCCTCGGCCAGGACGTCGTCCTTGGTCGGGATGCCGTGCACGACGCGGTCGTTCACCGACGAGCAGATCGAACCCGGAAAGCCGTTGTAGCCCTTGAAGGACGGGATCGCTCCGGCTTCGCGGATGAGCTGCTCGGCGACCTCGTCCAGCTCCAGGGTCGAGACCCCGGGCTTGGCGGCATTGCGCACCGCCACCAGCGCGCGGCCGACGATTTCGCCGGCCGCCGCCATCGCGTCCAACTCACCGGCGGTGCGGAACGGCACCACCTTCTTGTTCTTGCGGCCGAAGACCATTCAGCGACCCAGCGCCGACAGCGCCCGCGCGTTCACGTCCGCGATCTCGCCGATGCCCTCGACCGACACGACGAGACCGTCGTAGTGGTCGAGCAGCGGCTCGGTCTCCTCGCGGTAGACGCGCATGCGGTTGCGGATGGTCTCCTCGGTGTCGTCACCGCGGCCGCGCGCCAGCATGCGCTCGACCACGATGTCCTCGGCCACCACGAAGCAGAGCACGGCGTCGAGCGCATGGCCCGACTCCTTGAGCATCTTCTCCAGGGCGTCGGCCTGATCCACCGTGCGCGGGTAGCCGTCCAGCACGAAGCCATTGGTGGCGTCCGGCTCGGCGATGCGAGCCTCGACCATGCGGTTGGTCACATCGCTGGGAACCAGATCCCCGGCGTCCATGTACTTCTGCGCCTCGCGGCCCAGCGCGGTCTGCTGGCCGATGTTCGCACGGAACAGATCCCCGGTGGAGATGTGCGGTACACCAAGCTTTTCCGACAGCAGGACGGCCTGCGTGCCTTTGCCGGCACCGGGCGGTCCGAGCAGAACAACTCTCACTTGAGGAACCCTTCGTAATTTCGATTCATCAATTGGCTCTCGATCTGTTTCACGGTATCGAGGCCCACGCTCACAATGATCAGCACAGCGGTACCGCCGAAGGGCAGGTTCTGTACGCCGCTGTCGGCGCCGATGCCGAGCAGCAGGTTCGGGAGCACGGCAACCGCACCGAGGTAGATCGATCCGGGCAGGGTGATCCGGCTCAGCACATAGTTCAGGTAGTCCGCGGTCGGCTTGCCGGGACGGTAGCCCGGAATGAAGCCGCCGAACTTCTTCATCTCGTCCGCGCGCTCCTCCGGGTTGAAGGTGATCGCGACGTAGAAGTAGGTGAAGAACACGATCAACGCGAAGTAGATTCCGACGTAGACCGGGTTGCTCGGGTTGACCAGGTACTTCTGAATCAGTTCCTGCCACTTGGACATATCTCCGCCGGAGGTGTCCTGCGTGAGCTGGGCGAGCAGGTTGGGCAGATACAACAGCGACGAGGCGAAGATGACGGGGATGACGCCCGCCTGATTCACCTTCAGCGGCAGATAGGTCGACGAGCCGCCGTACATCTTGCGACCCACCACGCGCTTGGCGTACTGCACCGGAATTCGGCGCTGACCCTGCTCGACGAAGATGACACCCACGATCACGACCAGTGCGGCGGCGGCGACCATGCCGACCACGCCCCAGCCACGGCTGTCGAGGATCATCTTGCCCTCGGCCGGAATTCGCGCCGCGATACCGGCGAAGATCAACAGCGACATGCCGTTACCGACACCGCGCTCGGTGATCTGCTCGCCGAACCACATGACGAGGGCGGCGCCCGCGGTCATGACCAGCACGATGATGATCATGCCGAAGATGGAGGTGTCGGCCAGGATGTCCTTGGGGCACCCGCGCAGCAGCTGACCGCGCGCTGCGAGCGCCACCAGACCCGTCGCCTGCAGGACCGCCAGGGCGATCGACAGATATCGGGTGTACTGGGTCATTTTGTTCTGACCCGATTGGCCTTCTTTACGCAGTTCCTCGAACCGCGGAATAACCACCGTCAACAGCTGGATAATGATGCTCGCGGTGATGTACGGCATGATGCCGATCGCGAACACCGACAGCTGCAACAGGGCACCACCGGAGAAGAGATTGATCAGCTGGTAGATGCCGGCGGAATCGCCGCCGTTCACCAGCTCGACGCACTCTTGGATGTTCTTGTAGCTGACGCCCGGGGAGGGCAGCGCGGCGCCGATCCGGTAGAGCGCGATCAGCCCCAGCGTGAAGAGAATCTTCCGCCGTAAGTCCGGGGTCCTGAAAGCCGACACGAAGGCGGAAAGCACAGATCCTCCTGGCGAACGACATGGGTCAGGCCATGGCTACAACGACGGAACGCCGAATCCCCATGACAGTGTTGGCAGACAACACTTGAACTCTAACAGTGACACCGGGTGAGCTCTGCGCTCACCCGGTGTCACTGAAACTAGATTACCGATCCGTAGCGACTGCTTGCAGGTCGCTCGGCAAGATCAGCCGAGGACGGTGGCGGAGCCACCGGCAGCGGTGATCTTCTCGGTGGCCGAGCCGGAGAACTTGTCGGCGGAGACCTGAACGGCCACACCGATTTCGCCCTCGCCGAGCACCTTCACGAGCTCGTTCTTGCGAACGAGGCCGGAGGCGACCAGCTCTGCCTTGCCGATGGTGCCGCCCTCGGGGAACAGACGGGCGATATCGGACACGTTCACGACCTGGTACTCGGTGCGGAACGGGTTCTTGAAGCCCTTCAGCTTGGGCAGACGCATGTGGATCGGCATCTGCCCGCCCTCGAAGCGGACCGGAACGTTCTTGCGAGCCTTCGTACCCTTGGTACCACGGCCCGCGGTCTTACCCTTGGAACCTTCACCGCGACCCACACGGGTCTTCTCGGTCTTGGAACCGGGGGCAGGACGCAGGTGGTGCAACTTGATGGTCATGCTTAAACCTCCTCAACCTGAACGAGGTGGCGCACGACGTTGATCAGACCGCGGTTCTGCGCGTTGTCCTCGCGGACGACAGTCTGGCGAATGCCACGCAGGCCGAGGGTCCGCAGCGACTCGCGCTGGTTACGCAGGGCGCCAATGGAGCTCTTGGTCTGGGTCACTTTGAGATCTGCCATGTCAGACTCCCTGTCCCGCACGCGCACGCAGCATGCCCGCAGGTGCAACATCCTCGATCGGCAGACCGCGGCGGGCGGCAACCTCTTCGGGGCGCTGCAGCATCTTGAGGGCAGCAACGGTGGCGTGCACGACGTTGATGGCGTTGTCGCTACCGAGCGACTTGGCCAGAATGTCGTGGATACCAGCGCACTCCAGCACGGCACGAGCCGCGCCACCGGCGATCACACCGGTACCGGGCGAAGCCGGACGCAGCATGACGACACCGGCCGCCGCCTCACCCTGAACCGGGTGAGTGATGGTGGAGCCGATCATCGGGACGCGGAAGAAGCTCTTGCGAGCCTCCTCGACACCCTTCTGGATGGCCGCGGGAACTTCCTTGGCCTTGCCGTAGCCGACGCCGACCAGACCGTTGCCGTCACCGACGATCACGAGGGCGGTGAAGCTGAAGCGACGACCACCCTTCACGACCTTGGAGACGCGGTTGATCGCGACTACGCGCTCGAGCTGGTTGCTCTTCTCGGCCTGCTGCTGATCGCGACGGTCGCCGCGGCCACGGCCACGGTTGTCGCGGTCGTTGCCGCCAGGTCCGTTGTTCTGTCCGGCGGGACCGTTGTTTCCGCCGTCACGCCGCTGACGTCCCGGCATCAGACGTTCCTTCCGTTTGCAGTGTTGATCATCAGAACTTCAGCCCACCTTCACGGGCGGCATCCGCGAGCGCCGCGATACGGCCGTGGTAGTCGTGACCACCACGGTCGAACACGACCGCCTCGATGCCGGCAGCCTTGGCGCGGGCGGCGATGAGCTCGCCGACCTTGGCGCCCTTGGCGGACTTGTCACCCTCGACGGCGCGCACATCGGCCTCGATGGTCGACGCGTACGCGATGGTCTTGCCCACCGAGTCGTCGATCAGCTGAGCGTGGATGTGGCGAGCCGAGCGGTTGACCACCAGGCGCGGACGCACGGTGGTGCCTTCGATCTTCTTGCGCAGACGGAAGTGCCGGCGCGTCTTGGACAAACGACGACGAGTCGAAGCGTCGGTGCCCTTCGGCTTACGCTTCAGCTTCTGGTTTTCGGTTTGTGCCATGGCTTACTTACCCGTCTTTCCGACCTTGCGGCGAACGACCTCGCCGGCGTAGCGGATGCCCTTGCCCTTGTACGGGTCGGGCTTGCGCAGGCCGTGGATCACCGCGGCAATCTGGCCGACCTTCTGCTTGTCGATGCCCGACACCGAGAACTTGGTGGGAGCCTCGACCGCGAAGGTGATGCCCTCGGGAGCCTCGATCGGGACCGGGTGGCTGTAGCCCAGGGCGAACTCGAGGTTCGAGCCCTTGGCCTGCACGCGGTAACCGACGCCGAAGATCTCCATCTTCTTCTCGTAGCCCTTGGTGACGCCCTCGATCATGTTGGAGACCAAGGTGCGGGTCAGGCCGTGAAGGGCGCGATTCTGACGCTCGTCGTTCGGACGAACGACCTCGAGCTCACCGGACTCTGCGCGGGCGACGGTGATCGGCTCGGCGATAACATGCGACAGGGTGCCCTTGGGACCCTTGACCGCGATGTTCTGGCCGTCGATGGACACCTCGACGCCGGCGGGAACCGGGATCGGCTTCTTACCGATACGCGACATTGTTCCTACCTCCCTTACCAGACGTAGGCGAGGACTTCCCCGCCTACACTCTGCTGCTTGGCCTGACGGTCCGTGAGCAGACCAGCGGACGTGGAGATGATCGCCACGCCGAGGCCGCCGAGCACCTTGGGCAGGTTGGTGGACTTCGCGTACACACGCAGACCGGGCTTGGAGACGCGACGCACGCCCTGCAGGCTGCGCTCACGGCTCGGGCCGTACTTGAGGTCGACGACGATGGCCTTGCCGACCTGAGCGTCTTCGATGCGGTAATCAGAGATGTAGCCCTCACGCTTGAGGATCTCGGCGATGTTCACCTTGATCTTCGAGTGGGGAGCCTTCACCTGATCGTGGTACGCCGAGTTGGCGTTGCGCAGACGGGTCAAGAAGTCTGCGATTGGATCAGTCATGGTCATGGGTTGACCGTTACCTTTCTCGCCGCGGTTCCCATCCAGCACCGTCTGAGATCGGCGGTCGTGGGCCTACGACAATTCGGGGCGGTCCAGCCGGGATTGCCCGACCGGATCAATTCGCTTGTGGCCTGGAGCAACGCCGCGACGACGACGCGTGCGGACATAGATGTGCCCAGGCAACCGGTTCAGTGTAGACAAGCGCTCTGAGCACGCAAAATCGGGGTGGGTGTGAGCTCCGATAGCGATCGGGCGTCGAGATCGCTAACCCAGTGAGCCGGTCCCGAGTCTGCCGAGCCAGTCGGCGGAGCCCGTTGCCACGTCCTGCTCCACCCGGCCCGGGATGTTCAGGGTCACCGATTCGGTGCGCGTGCCCTGGGTCGCGGAGATGACGTACGTTCCGTTCGCCGCCGGTGACCAGCTCAGCTCGCATTTCAGATAGTCCTTGCCCGCATGCTTGATCGGGCATTCCCCCAGCGCGACGTCGTTGACATTGACGGTTATCGGCTCGTGTACGTCGTCTCCTTTGACGGTGACGTAGATGCGGCAGTCCCCCACCGCCACCGTGCAGTCGGTGTTGTCCCGCGCGGCGACCTTGATCGCGGAGACGTACGCGGAGGCCGCCGGGGCCAGCACCCCGGGCAGTACGAATGACGTAAAGCACACCGCGCCAACGGTTTTCACTGCCAGCTTGAACATCACTTCCTCCCTGGGCCGATCACCGCGACCAGCCCCGGGAAACAGTAGTGAAAATCACATGCTCCACATAGCCTCAATTGGTGGGGCTGGCACGGGCGGAAAGAGTGCGCTGAGGCCGGGCGTGTCGTTGGCGGTTCAGGGGAACAGGGTCAGCGTGCGGCGTAGGACTTCGGTGAGGACCTCGTCGTTCTTGCCGGTCACGCTGACCGTCGGCACGCGGGGACCGAAGGTCGGATCCGCGGTCGCCGGGTTGATCTCGGGGCCGATGACGGCCGTATAGAAGTGGAAGTCATCGGGGTCGTCGCCGGAGACATCCCGGTACACGGGGTAGTTGCCGCCCAGGTCGAGCGGTGGTCCGTCGTGGCCGGGGATGGTGTCGCGCTCCTCGTATTCGTAGCGCAGGGAGATCTCGTCACCCTTGTAGGTGAAGTCGCAGGTTCGCATGCGACGGTCGGCGGCGTTCACGGTGACGCCCAGCTGCGGCAGCACGTCGCACGGGTCGGCGGTCGCGTCGAGCACCGTGGCGGCGGTGTCGGGTGAGGTGCCGCGGGCCGGTTCCTGCAGAAATTCCGCGATCGCGGTGCCCAGTACTTTCTCGCCCAGGTCACAGGGTTCGGTGCCGAGCGGGGTGGTGACGAAGAGCATCAGCGCGGCGCCGGCCGGGAATTGGGCTGTGGCGGTGCAGTTTCGCTGGACGAGCTTGGCGAACTGGTCCTCGGGGATGTTGTTCTTGTCGCCCGCGAGCAGGACATCCGTGCCCGCGATGGTGGTCTTCGCGCTCTTCGCGCCCTCCTGCACGGTTGCGAAGACGACCGCCCAGTCGAGCTCGATTCCCTTGTTCGCCTCCGCCGAACCCAGTTCGGCTTCACAGGAATCCCGATCGTCGTTCTCCACCGAGCGGATCGGGGCGATCTTCGCCAACTCTGCGCGCGGAACCAGCGCGCAGGGGTCGACGGCTCGGGCGCGGTCGAGGGCCTCGAGGCGGATCTCGTCGTTCCGCGGAGCTGTAAACCAGAATCCGGCCGGGCGTGTCGGGGATTGGTCGTCGGCGCAGGCCGCCAGCAGGAATAGCGGCAGGGCGGCTGCGGCCAGGCGTCGGATCATCGGGTCCCCCTCGGACGTCATGGGGCCCATCGATCACCCCCGGCGCGCAACTTACCGGGTGGGTGCGGGGATTCGGGTCTTGGCTCGGGGAGTCGTGTTCGCTCGATCGGTACTTCGGGGTGCGCGAACTCAGGACTCGGCGACGGGTGCGCGGCGGCTCTGGATGATTCGGCGGGCGCCGGCCAAGGTCGCCGCGCCCAGGACGTCTTCGAGTTGCTCCCAGCGGGTGACGAAGTCGGTGAGCATCATCATCATGACGTCGGGGAAGGCGTAGAGGAACGTTTTGTAGCGGTAGTGGTCCAGGTAGTAGAGGCGGACCGGGGTGTGTGCGGTGACGGTGGCCGTTCTGGCGTCGAAGAACAGGTCGTGGCTGCCCAGGACCGCGCCGCGGGACATGATCGCGCGTTCGTAGACGCCGCCGAAATCGATCTCCACCTCACCCTCGGCGATGACGTAGACGCCGTGTGCGGGGTCGTCCTCCTTGCAGATGGAATCGCCCGGTTCGTAGGTGATTTCGTCGAACATCGAGGCGAGGGTTTCCAGATCGGTGTCGACCAGGGGTGCGAAGAGGCGGACGCCGAAGGGGTCGATGCCGTCGGCGAGGCAGGACATGCGCTCGCGGATCTGCGCGTGGCTCAGGTGGCTGATGCGCATGCGGGCGAAGCGTTTCATGCGGTCGATGTCGCGGCGCTGGCGGCGGGCGGTCTCGGTGGCGGGCGGGCTGTAGAGCGAGGAGTCGTTCGCCATGCGAGCGGCCTCGCGCAGGCCGGATTCGTAGGCGCTGTGCACGCAGCCCCAGTGGTAGCTGTTGGTGGCCTCGCCGGCGAAGTAGAGGCGGTCGGCTATGGGCTCGGCGAGAACGTCCAGATCGCGCGGGGAAGCGTCGACGCCGATGCAGGCGTACGCGCCGCGGGCGTAGGGGTCCGAGTTCCAGGCGGTGCGTGAAATGTGCTGGGGGGAAGGCGTGTTCGCGCCGAAGATGTCGTTGACGACGGTGGTCGCGTAGTCGCGGACCTGTTCGTCGGGCCAGGATTCCATGTCGCGGCCCAGGGATGCGCCCAGGAGCAGGACCAGGATGGGTTTGCCGTGCGATTTCCACATGCTGATCACGACGGTGGGGTAGCTCGCGGTCTCGCGGCAGAGGTAGCCGAAGACGTATTGCTCTGCGGGCCAGAACCTTTCGTCGTAGTGCAGGGCGATTTTGTTCAGGGTGCCGAAGCCGAGGCGGGTCAGGGCCTGTTGTTTGCGGTCGGGCAGGGGCGGGTCGAACAGAACGTCGCCGGATTTCAGGACGCCGAGCGGGACGGTGATCAGGACCTTGTCCGCCTCGTGCACCTTGTCGTCCGTGATCACACGGACGTGGCTGTCGCTCAGCGCTATTCGACGGACCGGGGTGCCGAGTTCCACCGTCGCGCCTTCGGCGAGGGAGGCGATGACCGCGTGGTACCCGCCGCGCAGGATGCTGTCGCCGTAGCCGTAGACGCGGTAGCCGTCCTCCCAGTACTTGAAGGACAGGCGGGCGGGGTCCTCGGCGACGTCCTCGCGCAGGATCACGTTCAGGTGGTATCTGATGGCCTGCTCGTCCTGCGCGGAATGCTCGCCCGCGGTGAGGATCTCGTCCAGGACGCTCGCCAGCGACATGTCCGGATGCCCACGTCGGCGGGCGATCTCGGCCCGCTGTTCGAGTTCGTGCAACACCTGGTCGGCCAGGGCCAGGGTGCGGGACTTCGCCGTCGGGGTGGTGACGATGCCGTCCGGCCCGAACAGGGTCAGGCTGTCGAATCCGCCGGTGTACGAGCTGTCCCCGCCGACGTAGCTGAACGGTATCTCGAGCCGCTCCACCAGCTCGGTGAGCGGGTTACCCTCGGTGCCGTGGATCCAGTGCGCGCCCAGGTCGACGCCCTCGTCGTCGGTCCAGATCCGCCCGCCGATCCGGTCCCGGGCCTCGACGATCGTGACGGCGTGGCCGAGCTTGCGAAGCGCCTGCGCGGCAGCGAGTCCCGCGATACCCGCCCCGACCACGATGATTCCGAGCGGCTGACCGCCCCCACCCGCCCGCTGCCCCACGCTCGTGGGCTCCGAGTTCCCGTTGGACCGACCATCACCCGGCTGTGCCATCACCCCAGTATCAGGGAGATCGGCTGAGCGAGTGCCCGATTCCGGCTGATGGTCAACTGAATAGTTGCTGCACTCGGCGAGTCGTCACGCGCGGCGGTTCATCGGTCGTGTCGCGGCGCACCGCGCCCTTCGCGGAGGGCTCGGGGATCGAGCCGCCGATTGCCGGTGCTCGCACCACGCCGACGGGCTCCGCGAGCACACGAACCAGCACCGGGGCCGAGAATGGGCGCGGGCGTTCCCGGAGGCCGGGATTGCGGGTATTCGCGGCCGCGGAACGAGGTGGAATCGCCCGTGCCGGGTGGAATCGCCCGTGCTGCTCGAGGAGTAAGCAGCAGGGGCGAATTCTGGTTGTTCGACTACGACTTTGTGTCGGAGGCGTAGTCGGAGAGGAACTTTCGGGTTCGGGTGTCGTCGCGGGTGTAGACGCTGGCGACGAAATCCGTTGCGCCGGAAGCGGAGATGGTGGCCAGCTGGGCCGCTACCTGATCTTCGGTGCCGATCACGGCGAGGTCTGCGGGGCCGGAGGCACCTTCTCGGTCCATCATGGCGCGGTAGGAGGGGAGGGTGTTGTAGACGGCGAAGGCCTTGCCTGCCGCTTCGCGGGCGGGGGCCGGGTCGTCGGTTACGCAGATGGGGAGGTTGCAGACGATTCGGGGGGCGGGGCGGTTCGCGGTGGCGGCCGCTTCGCTGATCAGGGGGGCGATGTGGTCGGCGATGGTGGTGGGGCCGGTCATCCAGAGGATGGTCCCCGCCGTCGCGCGGCCCGCGAGTTTCAGCATGTGGGGGCCGAGAGCCGCCAGCAGGACCGGGATCTCGCCTTCGGCGGGGGTGGACAGGGCCACGTTCGCGCTGAGGGTTTCGCCCTGGAACGAGGCCGGTTGGCCGGCCAGCAGCGGGGTCAGGACCTCGAGGTACTCGCGCATGTGGCGGGCGGGGCGGTCGTAGTCGAGGCCGAACATGTTCTCGATGACGATCTTGTGGGACAGGCCGATGCCGAGGGTCAGGCGGTTCGGGCCGAGCGCCAGGGCGGTGGTGCGGGCCTGCTGGGCCAGGGCGGCGGGGTGCCGGGGGTAGGTGGGGACGACGGCGGGACCGAGCTCGATGCCGGGGACCCGGCTGCCGGCGACAGCCAGCGCGGTCAACGCGTCCAGACCGAAGATATGCGGGAGCCAGGCGGAGGCGAAACCGTCCGCGGCGGCCGTGGCGACCTCGTCGGTGAGCCGGGTCAGGGCGTCCGGACCGCGACCCTCGTTGAGCAGAATGCCGATGCGCATGTGCCTCTCCTCTCGTCGGGGACGAGCATAGGCCGCCGACCGAATCGTGAGGTTTCCGGCACGCGCCGGGACGCTTGTCACCGAGCAACGACGACGTACCGGGGATCGCCCGTATCGAGCGCGGTGAGTGACAACCAACGGGTCAGAGGGTCTACTGACAACAGGGCAGGCGGGATCCAGACGAAACCGACCCAATTGACGAACCCCGGGAGGACGCGAATATGTCGAAATACCCTGATGACATGTCCGTGCCCAACCTCGCGCAACCGGAACTCCCGGAGTTCATGACCTGGGAGGAGCTCGAGCGGCTTCCCGAAGAGATAGCCGAGCAGATCGAACTGTGGGACGGCCGGGTGGTCTGGCTCCGCCGAGGACCTGGCGAGCATCAAACCTTCACCCGTCGTGTCACGAACGCGTTGGAGCGCTCCGCCCGAGAGTCGATGTCAGAACACCCGGAACAGTGCTGGCGGGTCGATTTCGAAAACAACGTCTTTCTCGGAGACAGTGGAAAGTCCGACTTCCTGACCCCTGACTTCTTGATCTTTCAGTGTCTCTCGTCGCCCTACCAGGATGTGCGGGCCGCCGACACGCTCCTGGTCGGCGAGGTTCTCTCACCTTCCAACACTCCACCGGAGATGGGCGCGAAGAAGACCCGTTACGCCGGCGCCGGAATCCCTTGGTACTGGGAGGTTTCACTCGACCCGGACACCAGCGCAATCGCCCGCGTCCAAGCCCACGCGCTCGAACTCGAACCGGGACGGCTGGTCGATGGCGTTCGCCCGTTGCGGCCGGCGAACTACATCCTCGCGGGCGAGTGGACCCGATCCGATTCGGACGGAATCGAATTCGACTACCCGTTCCCGATCCACATCCCCTGGTCCGAGCTCGCATTCTGATTCGACCGGCCGGTCCTGCCGCGAAAGCGGCATAGCCGGGGCAGCGCGAACGACCCGGCGCTGCGGGACCGGGTGTTCAGCGTTGATGCGGAACGGCTAGTGGCCGGTACCGCACTTGGTTTGGTTGGTTGAGACGTTCTTGACGCAGACGCGGGACAGGACGCTGTCGCTGGGGGAACCGTTCCAGTGCCAGCCGGTGCGCTTCACATCGAGGCCGGAGGGCGAGGTGTAGACGTCGCTGACGCGTTTGTAGGCGTAGTCGGGGGTTTTGCGCTCGAGCCAGAAGCGGCAGATGCCGCTCTGCTCGAACCAGTCCTGGCGGCCTACGGCCCGGGCTTCGTCGGCGTTGCCGGTGATCTTGGTGTCGAGGTACCCGTAGCAGCTGCCCAGTTCGACGTCGTAGGGGTAGTAGGCGTTCGCCGTTCCCGTGCCGGCGAGAACCGCGGCGCCCGCAACGGCGGCGGCACCCAAGAACGTCATTATCTTCTGCATTTTCCAACCTCCCAGCCCCCGGATATCGGAGTCAGCGCACCATAGCGTTCCAGGAAAATGCATCGCCGATATTTGAAATATGTTGTGCCCCGGCAATTTTGGGGGCAGAACTTTGTATGTCAACGAAAGTTGGGGTGCCATACACCCACCGAAAAAAGGCGAAACTTACGGCCTCGCCATCCAATGTCGCGCCGGGCCGGGCTCACGGTCTCGGCACAGATTTCGGACGGCCCGTCAACCAGTTGCGGAACCCGCCAAACCATATAGCAAGAGATAGCACCCGAAGCTATCCTGGGGGGATGACCCGTACTATCACCCAAGCCGAGCTGCGCAACGGCAGCGCCGGTGTGATGGACGCCCTGGAAGCCGGTGAGGACTTTGTCATCACCCGAAACGGACGGCCCGTCGGCGAGCTGCGGCCGATCGCCCCGACCCGCGATCTGACGGTCACCGAACTCAAGGCCGTGCTGGCGCGTATCGGACGCAGCGGCAGCGGAGCGGAGGAGCGGGCGGAGATCGACGCAGTCTTCGGCGAGGATCGACTCGATGACTGAGCCGACACCAACCGGCCGATTTCCGGAGGGGCTGCTCGACACCTGCGTTCTCATCGACCTCGAAACCATCGACGATGCCGAACTGCCGGTGCGCGCGAAGATCTGCACGGTCACCCTCGCGGAATTGGGTCTCGGAATCGCACTCGCGTCGACACCCACGGCACTGGCGTTGCGGACCGAGCGGCTACTGGCGATCGAGCACGGTTTCGACGCGCTCCCGTTCTGCACGGCGGCGGCGCGACGATTCACCTCGATGTCGAAACTTGTTGTCGCGTCCGGCCGTAGCCCCAAGCCACGCCGAATGGACCTGATGATCGCCGCCATCGCGTCGGCGAACGACCTTCCACTGTTCACTCGCAACGCCGACGATTTCAAAGACCTGGAGCCATTGCTCACGCTGATCGCGGTGTGACTCCACCAGCACGGCGAAAGCCCTCCCGAGCGGACTCGGGAGGGCTTTCGCTGATTCAGATGTGCTGTCCCCGAAGGGACTACGTCACCAGGACGACTTGTGCACGCCCGGGAGTTCGCCGCGGTGGGCCATCTCGCGCAGGCAGATGCGGCACAGGCCGAACTTGCGGTAGACAGCGTGCGGGCGACCGCAGCGCTGGCAACGGGTGTAGGCGCGCACCGCGAACTTCGGCTTGGCGTTGGCCTTGTTGACGAGGGCTTTCTTGGCCATTCTCAGTTCTCCTTGAACGGGAAGCCGAGGTGCTTGAGCAGGGCGCGACCTTCTTCGTTGTTGGTCGCGGTCGTCACCACGGTGATGTCCATACCACGCGGACGGTCGATCTTGTCCACGTCGATCTCGTGGAACATCGACTGCTCCGAGAGGCCGAAGGTGTAGTTGCCGTTGCCGTCGAACTGCTTCGGCGACAGGCCGCGGAAGTCGCGGATACGGGGCAGCGCGATGGAGATCAGGCGATCCAGGAACTCCCACATGCGGTCGCCACGAAGGGTGACCTTCGCGCCGATCGGCATGCCCTCGCGCAGCTTGAACTGCGCGATCGACTTGGTCGCCTTGCGGATCTCGGGCTTCTGGCCGGTGATCAGGGTGAGGTCGGCGACCGCACCGTTGATCAGCTTCGCGTCACGGGCGGCGTCGCCGACACCCATGTTCACGACGACCTTCACGACGCCCGGGATCTGCATCACGTTGTCGTAGTTGAACTCGCTCTGCAGCGCGTCCTTGATCTCGGCGCGGTAGCGCGCCTTCAGGCGCGGCTGCACCTTGTTCTCAGTAGAAGTCATCTCAGATGTCCTTCCCGTTGCGACGGGAGATGCGAACGCGCTTGCCGTTCTCATCCGTGCGGTAGCCGACGCGGGTCGGGTTGCCATCGGAGTCGACGACCATCACGTTGGAGGCCTGGATCGGCGCTTCCTGGGTGACGATGCCGCCCGAGCTGGCGCCACGCTGGTTCGCGGAGTTCGCGACGTGCTTCTTGATCCGGTTGACGCCCTCGACCAGGACCTTGCCGGTCGCCGGGTAGGCCGTGATGACCTTGCCCTTGGCGCCCTTGTCCTTGCCCGAAACGACGATCACGGTATCGCCCTTGTGCACCTTCATGGTCAGAGCACCTCCGGAGCGAGCGAAACGATCTTCATGAACTTCTTCTCACGCAGCTCACGGCCGACCGGGCCGAAGATGCGGGTGCCGCGCGGATCGTTGTCCGGCTTGATCAGCACCGCGGCGTTCTCGTCGAACTTGATGTACGAGCCGTCCGGGCGACGACGCTCCTTGACGGTGCGCACGACGACGGCCTTGACGACCTCGCCCTTCTTGACGTTGCCACCGGGGATGGCGTCCTTCACGGTGGCGACGATGATGTCGCCGATACCGGCATAGCGACGCGCCGAACCACCGAGAACGCGGATGCAGAGAATCTCCTTGGCACCCGTGTTGTCGGCGACGCGCAGTCGCGACTCCTGCTGAATCACTTCAGCTCCTCCTAGACCTGGACGAAATGCGCGCCGGATTGCCGACCCGACGAGCATGGTCAGTTACCCACCGGAACGCGCGCCTACCTGCGGTTATCACGATCGGAAACCGATCGACCACCGGGGGTTCGCGGCCGGATTGCGGGTACAGGTCCCGCAGGCAACCGGTCAAGTGTAGCCAAGCCGCAGGTAGGAGTGAAATCGGGGTGCGGGACCGGGACAAGCCGGGGAACGCGGTGATTCAGCTCTCGCTCAGGGTCAGCCACTAGCGTCGATTCGGCAACGTCCCAGCAATGGCCGTTTTCCCCGGTAGAGGAGATTCGCGTTGAATGATGAGCGCCCCTTCGCTCTCGATCGCCGTAGGTTCCTGATCGCGCTGGGGGTGCTGCCGGCCACGGCGCTGCTGCCCGCGTGTTCTCCCGATGATCAGCAGAAGGCGCTGGTCGGGCCGGATATGTCCGGCTCGGACGCGGCCGTCCGGCCGCAGGACGATCTGTACCGGTTCGTCAACGGCAAGTGGCTGAACGAGTACAAGCTGCCGCCGGACAAGGTGTCGTTCGGGACCTTCGACGAGGTCAACGACCGGGTCGAGGGACAGCTGCGGGAGATCGTGGAGGGCATCCACAACCCGGGCAAGAACACCGACGAGCAGCGGATCCGCGATCTGTACGACGGGCGGATGGATCTGACCGAGATCGAGCAGCTCGGTATGACACCGCTGCGCGGGCTGTTCGAACGGATCGAGTTGGCCGCGGGCAAGCCGGAGCTGGCCCAGGTGATGGGAGCGCTGCCGGGGGTGGGGTTGATCGGGCTGGGTGTGGGCGCGAACCCGTCCGATTCCAATGCCTATCAGCCGTTCGTCATGCAGGCGGGGCTCGGACTGGGTGAGCAGTACTACCGCAAACCCGAGAACGCCGAACAGCTCGCCGGATACCGCGCGTGCATGCGCAAGAT
Source organism: Nocardia sp. NPDC057668 (assembly GCF_042799795.1). Lineage (NCBI taxonomy): Bacteria > Bacillati > Actinomycetota > Actinomycetes > Mycobacteriales > Nocardiaceae > Nocardia > Nocardia sp. NPDC057668. The sequence continues at coordinate 431,141 of NZ_JBHVIC010000005.1, forward strand.
GGCCGCCGGCGCGGGGTTCGCGGATCCGGACGCGCTGGCCGATCGCGTCGTGGATCTGGAATCGCGGATCGCCGGATTCCACTGGGACAACGTCCGCACCCGCGACACCGATGCCACCAACAATCCCATGAGCTGGGCGGACATGGTCGCGCTCGGACCGCAATTCGATTGGGACCCCTGGCTCACCGGCAGCACCGAGCGGCCGAAGGAGCTCTTCGCCACCGTGAACGTCGGGGAGCCCTCGTTCGTCACCGGCGCGGCGGGGCTGTGGGCCGAGACCGATCTCGCGCTCTGGAAGGACTATCTGAAGCTGGGACTGGTGCGCGAATTCGCGAACAACCTGCCCAAGAGCATCTCCGATCCGTACTTCGACTTCTTCGGTAGGCAGATGGCGGGTTTGCAGCAGCGGCCCGAACTGTGGAAGTCCGGCATCGCGACGGTCAACGGCACCGTGGGCGAGGCGCTCGGAAAAATGTACGTGGACAAGCACTTTCCGCCGTCGGCCAAGAAGCAGGCGCTGGCTATGGTGGACGATCTCAAATCCGCCTACCGGGAGAACTTCCGCACGTCGAACTGGATGTCGCCGCCGACCCGCGACGCCGCGATCGTGAAGCTGGACAAGATCGACGCCAAGATCGGGTACCCGGACAAGTGGGAGGACTACTCCAAGCTGACCGTCACGCGCGGCAGGCTCGTCGAATCCCTCATCGCGGCAAACGAATTCGATGCGCGCCGCATGTTCGACCGGCTCGGCACCAAGGTCGACAAGACCGAATGGGGCATGCCGCCGCAGACGGTGAACGCCTATTACAACCCGGCCGCCAACGAGATCGTGTTCCCCGCGGCGTTCCTGCAACCGCCGTTCTTCGATCCGGACGCGCAGGCCGCGGTCAACTACGGCGCGGGCGGCGCGGTCATCGGGCACGAGATCGGGCACGGCTTCGACGATCAGGGCTCCAAGTACGACGGCGACGGCAATCTGAAGGATTGGTGGACACCGGCGGACAAGGCGGCCTTCGAGGCCAAGACCAAACAGCTCATCGCGCAGTACAACGCGCTGGTGCCGCAGGGGTTGCCCGCCGATCAGCACGTGAACGGCGAACTCACCGTCGGGGAGAATCTGGCCGATCTGCGCGGACTCGAGATCTCGCTGGCGGCCTACCGGCTGGTTCAGCAGCGAGATGGCAAAGACAAGCCGGACTTCCGGCCCATGTTCGAGTCGTGGGGCCGGACCTGGCGCACCGAGATGACGACCGAGGCGCTCGAGAATCAGATCGCGAACGATCCGCACTCCCCCGCCGAGTTCCGATGCAACCAGGTGGTGCGCAATCTCGCCGAGTTCTACGACACCTACGGCGTGCACGAGGGCGACAAGCTGTACCTGGCGCCCGACCAGCGCGTGACTCTCTGACGCGGTTCCCGTATCCCCGGTAGCCTCGAGCCAGCAATTCGGCTACCGGGAGGGTTCCACACGTGAGTTCGTCGAGTCCGGCGCGGATCGACCGCCGTGCTTTTCTCATCGCCCTGGGGCTGGTTCCGGCCGCGGCCGCGCTCGCTTCCTGCTCGAAGGACGAGGCGCCGCGCGCGCTGACCGGACCGGACGTGTCCGGGGCCGATGCGGTAGTGCGGCCGCAGGACGACCTGTACCGCCACGTCAACGGGAAGTGGCTGCGCGAGTACAAGCTGCCGCCGGACAAGGTGGCCTACGGAACCACCGGGGAGATCGCCGAGCGCACCCAGGATCAGTTGCGGGCCATCATCGACGGCATCCCGGCCGATGCGGCGCCGGGCTCCGAGGCGCAGCAGATTCGTGATCTGTACGACGCGCGCGTGGACTGGGACACCATCGAGAAGCTCGGCATCACGCCGTTGCAGGGGTTGTTCGACAAGATCGACAAGACGGCCGGCAAGCCCGAGTTGGCGCGGGTCATGGGGGAACTGCCGCTGGGCGGGCTGGTTTCGCTGAGCATCGGCATCGACCGCAAAAATTCCGACAGCTACGTCCCCTCGGTGTGGCAGTCGGGCATCGGGCTGGAGCAGGACTACTACAGCAAGCCCGAGCACGCGGAGAAGCGGGCCGCCTACCGGGTGTATCTCGAAAAGATCGCCGCCGGAGCGGGTTTCGCGGACGCGGCCGGCATCGCACAGCGCGTGTTCGACCTGGAGACCAGGATCGCGGCCGAGCACTGGGATCGCGTGCGCCTGCGCGACGCCAACGCCACCTACAACCGCATGACCTGGACCCAATTGACCGAGCTCGGTAAGGGTTTCGACTGGGAGCCGTGGCTGCTGGGCAATTCCGACCGGCCCAAGGAGCTGTTCGCGGACATCGTGGTCGGGCAGCCGTCGTACATTCCGGCGGCGGCGCGGCTGTGGAGCGAGGTCGACATCGCGATCTGGCGTGAGTATTTGAAGATCTCGCTGGTGCGCGGGTTCGCGAAGTACCTGCCGCAGAAGATCAACGACGCCAACTTCGACTTCTTCGGCACCGTCATGGCCGGGCAGCAGGAGCGGCCCGACCGCTGGAAGTACGGGGTGTCCACGGTCAACGACATGCTCGGCGAGCAGCTCGGAAAGCTGTACGTGGACAAGCATTTCCCGCCCGAGGCCAAGGACGAGATCAAGCGCATGGTGGACGATCTGTTCGCCGCCTACCGCGAGGACTTCCGGAATTCGACGTGGATGACCCAGGCCACCAAGGACGCCGCACTGGCCAAGCTGGACAAGATGCGGGTCAAGATCGGGTACCCGGACAAGTGGGAGGACTACTCCAAGCTCACCATCACCCGGGGCAAGCTCGTCGAATCGATGCTCGCCATGTCGGCGTTCGAATCCCGGCGCGCCAATGATCGGCTGGGCAAGCCGGTGGACAAGGGCGAATGGGGAATGAGCCCGCAGACGGTGAATGCCTACTATTCGCCGCCGAACAATGAAATCGTTTTCCCCGCAGCGTATTTGCAGTCGCCCAATTTCGATGTGAATGCCACGCGCGCGGTGAATTACGGCGGGATCGGCACGACCATCGGGCACGAGATCGGGCACGGTTTCGACGATCAGGGTTCCAAGTACGACGGGGACGGCAATCTGCGGGACTGGTGGACCGCGGCCGATCGGGCGGCGTTCGACGCGACCGCGCAGAAGCTGGTGGATCAGTACAACGTGCTCGTGCCCGAGGGGCTGGAGCCCAACGAGCACGTCGACGGCAAGCTGACGCTCGGTGAGAACCTGGCGGACCTGCGCGGATTGCAGATCGCGCTGGCCGCCTACCGGGTGGCCGAGCAGCGGGAGGGCAACGCGAATCCCGACTTCCGGGATCTGTTCCTGTCCTACGCGCGCGGGTGGCGGCAGGTCCAGACCCCCGAGATCACCGCCGAACTGCTCACCGACACCCACTCCCCCAACGAGTTCCGCTGCAACCAGATCGTGCGGAACCTGCCGGAGTTCTACACCACCTTCGGGGTGGTCGAGAGCGACAAGCTGTTCCTGGCCCCGGACAAGCGGGCCTCGCTCTAGCGCGTCCCGGTGAGGCGCGGCAGCGCCCGCGCCTCACCGATCGGCGAACTCCTCCAGCAGTTTCGGCGACGCGGCCTGCCGCCACGAATCCAGCACGATGGCCGCCAGCTCGTCGAGGTCGTCCAGCGCCTCGAGCCGCACCCGGACCCACGCCCCGCCCACCTCGTGCGCGGCGACCCAGAACTTCTTCGGCTCGGCCAGCACCAGCTCGTTCCGCTCCGCGATCGGGCACTTGACCGCCATCGAGGTCTCCCCGTCCGGCAGCGTCAGAAACAGCTTCTTCGCGACCCGGAACGTGGGCATCTCCCACTCGAACAGCTCTCGAACCTGCGGCAGCGCAAGCGCCGCCGCCCGAACATCATCCCCGACTACTTTCATGCCCCGATGCTCCCAGCCCCGTCCGACAGATGCCGTCGCACCCAGGCGGTCATCGGCCGATGCTGCCGATGACCATGCTGCCCACCGGGCATTCCTCCAGCTCGTCGACGCCGGTGGCGGTGGCGAAGGCGGCGGTGTCGGTGAACGCCTGGGCCACGGCGCCGAGGTTCATGGCGGTGGCGGCCAGGTAGAGGGTTTGGGTCAGGACGCCTGCGTGTTTCAGGGTGTTGGCGTAGGCGACCTGTTCGTAGGTCCACATCGCGCGGCCCGCGCGGGCGGCCAGGACCAGCAGGAGTTGGGGGGTGGCGGCCGCCGTGAGGGTGGCGGCCGCGGTGGTCAGGAGGCGGCGGACCGCGGGGGAATCGGCGGGGGCCACCTCGTGGAGGGCGTGGGTGTGGGAGTCGTAGTGGTACATCGCGGGGGGTAGGCCCGTGACGTGGCGGACCACGGGGTAGAGCTCTAGTTCGTGGACGCTGCCGCCCGAGGGGTAGGGGCGGGACGGGAGTTCGTCACCGGCGGGGGTGGTTTCGACCGAGCGGGTGCGGGATGTGCGGTACAGGAGCTCGGCCAGTTGGGGCAGGGTGAGGGGGGCGGCATCGTCGAAGGCGCGGTGGGAACGGCGGTCCTCCAGGACGGCGGCCAGGGGCGGGTCGGTGGCGCGCAGGGTGGCCAGGTCGGGGACCGGCAGGGCCAGCGGGGGCGCGGGGTAGGGCGGCCTGCGGGCCGGGAGGGGCGGGAATTCCGTTGCGGCCCAGCGGGTGGGGCCGAAATCGTCCCAGGTCAGGGTGCGCGGGCCGAGGGTGCTGCGGCGGTGGAACCACAGGTCGGGGGCGCTCCAGGAACGGGTGGTGAAGGTCGACTCCTCGGCGGCGGGGTCGGCGAGGGTGAAGCCCGCGTGGCGGAGGTCGGCGGCGAACCGGGCCGAAATCGTCGCGGGGAGGCCGAGTTCGGCGGGATTCGCACCGGCGATCACCGCGGCCAGGCGCGGATCGTGCAGCCGGATATCGCACCAGGAGGTGGGGTGCTCGAGCACGAGCCCATCCGAATCACGGTGCATGAGGGCGAATTTCGACAGCACCGCCGGGGCAGCGGCGGGAGCTGCGGCCGAGGCGCGCACACCCGGACCGGACGGAGCCGCCTCGGGACCGGATGTCCGGCCGATATCACCCGCGGTCTGCGGTGAGGATGCCGCCGCGCCGCCGGAGCGCTCAACCCCGAGCCCGGTCCCGGCCGTCGGCGGAACGCCGAAGGGGCGCAGGGTGTAGTAGTCGCGCTCGATGTCGCTGACCGTGATGGTGAGCCAGCCGTCCGCGGCGAGGCGGTCGAGCAGGGCGGTGACCTCGGAAGAGGGTGTGCCGCCGGAAAGTTCGCGTGCCGTCGAGGGACCGGGGCCGAGGGACTCGACAACCCCGCGCTGTGCCGGGGCCAGGCCGGTGAGTCTGTCCTGGCGCGGTGGATTCAGCAGCAGGGCGCCACCCGGGATCAGGAGTCGGGTGGCACCTGCACGCAGCGCGTAGCGGGTGTGTTCGAGCGGAATCGACACGACCGCGGTCCTTCGAAAAGCGATGGAGCGTCGGATCTTACGCGAAAAACGCTACTTGGCTGCGTTCGCGAAGGCCGGCTCCAGCTTGTCCAGGACGTAGGGCAGCGACAGCGGCGTCGGCTGGTTCACCGCGGTGATCTCCTGCACGGTCAGGAAGACGAGGGAGTTCTTCTTGACCGCGGGCAGCTCGTTGTAGCCCGGGAGCTGCTTCCACTTCTCGTCCATGCCGGGCGAGTAGCCGGCCAGCACGAGATCGGCGTTCAGCTCGTCGAGGCGCTCGGGCGAAAGCGACAGGCGACCACCGGTGCCGCCCTTGGCGGCGAGCCCGGCCGGAACGGTCATGCCCTGCTGGGTGAACAGCGTGGCGGAGGGATCCTTGGCGTCGGTGAGCACCATGAGCTGCGCGGGGCTCGCGAGCCAGCTGCTGACGAAGGTCTTGCCGGCCAGGGTCGGGTTCTTCTTGCCGATGGCCTCGATCCGCGTGTTCAGGTCGGTGACGACCTTCTCCGCGGCCTCGTCCTTGTGCAGGACCTTGCCGAGGGCCTTCACCTGGTCCTGCCAGGCCGCGACGGCGTCCTTGGACAGCGCCGGGATGGTCGGGGCGACCTTGGACAGATCGCCGTACATCTTGGCATCGGCGAGGAAGGCGTCGACCAGGATGAGGTCCGGGGCCAGCGCCGCGACCTGCTCGACCACGCTGCCGGTGGTGTCCAGGGCCTTGGACTGCTTCAGCGACTCCGGCTCCCAGGGCGTGACACCCTTGCCGACGACGGCCACATTGTCGATGTACCCGACCGGCTGCACGCCCAGCACCTGGGCGGTGTCGAGCCACTGGTTGCCGAGCGTGACGACGCGCTCGGGCACGCCGGTGATGGTGGTTTCACCCTGGGCGTGGGTGATGGTGACGGGTTCGCCCCCGCCCCCGGCCTCGTCCGACCCGCTACCGCAGGCGGCCAATCCGAGGGTGAGTGCGCCGGCGAGGGCGGCGACGGCCGCCCGCGTCCAGCCGCGTGAACTGCGGACCGACTTCATCGATGGACCTCTCCTAGTAGAAAAGCTCAATCCCGCACGGAAGAGCCAGAGGTGAGCCTAGCCTAATTATCAATCCGATCACGGCAGCATGTTGCCGCTTCGATTCCGGTTAGGTCTGCCTATCGTGTTCCACAACCGTTAGGTTAGGGTTGCATAAGTAGTTGCGCAGTCGTTGTGCAGTTGTTGATCAAGTATTCGTTCCGAGGATGATTGCGATGGAGCAAGTGGTGCCGGCCATGTCCGCTGTCGAGCGGCATCGGCTCGTGGACGAATGGGCCAATGGCGTCGAGCTCTACGACGTGCCGCCGGTCACCAAGTTGATCGAATCCGGCCGGCGAGTGCCCATGGTGCGCACCGCGGTCCGCTACGGCGGGCACATCCTGACCTACGCCGAACTGTTCGGCAGCCTCGACGGCGGTGCGATCGGCACCGCGGGCCCCTCGCTCGACGGACTGGCCCGGCTGTTCTGCGACATCGCGGCAGCCGCCGCGGCCGATTCGGTGCTGATCCTGGGCTCCTCCGACATCGCACTCACTCCGGACGCCCTGGCCGCCGCCGCCGACGACCGGCGGGCCGTGGTCGCGGACTGTCGCTCGGGGCGGGTGGATCCCGCCTACGGCTCGGCCGACGTGCGCCTGTTCGCCACGGCCTGGGACTGCGCGGACGCCGCGGTGGAACTGCTGGCCGCGCTGGCCGACGGCGCCACGCTGGTGCTGGCCACCACCGCCCAGCGCAACGATCCCATCGCCCTGGCCGAACTCATCTCCACCTGCGCGGCGACGCACGTGGTGGCCGAGGCCCGGACCCTGGCCGCGCTGGCGGACCGGCCCGCCCCGGCGCTGCCGACCGTGCGGCGCTGGGACATCACCGGAACCGGCTGCCCGGCAATTCTTTCCAGCCTGCTCGGCGCCATCGCGCCGGGATCGGTGGCCGGATTCGCGTACACCGCACCGGAATACGCGGGCATCGCCGCGCGCGGCCCGCTGGACGGCACCGGGCGGCTGCGTCCCATCCCCGGCGCGCGGGTGCTGGTGCTCGACGACGCCCTGGGCCTGTGCGCGCCCGGCGTGAGCGGGGACGTATATCTCGGCGGCGCGGCACTGGCGGCCGAGTCCGGCATCGCCGCGCTCGCGGATCCCTTTGCCCCCGATGGCCGAATCTATCCGACCGGTACGCGCGGCCGCTGGAACGCCGACGGCTGGCTGGTGTTCGATGTGGCCGAATCTACCAATGCCGCACATGTTTCCGATGTCGACCTGGGCGACCCGAGCGACCCCGTCGACTACGCCGCCTGAAACTTTCTCCGAATAAACACCGGAACATTACGATCTGCCCGAAATGTGTGATCTCCAGCGATATCGTGGAAATCATTCACTGGCCGCCCGTCGCGACGACGCGACCCGGCGGACCTTCGATCCTGGTCTCACCGTGAACGACCGACGGTGACGACCCCACCAATGGTGCTGTAGTCGCGCCGTCTTCCCGGACCACGATCACCTGTCTCGATGCCCCGCGCACATCGGGTGTCGACGCTCGCGTTCTGGAAGGAGGGGCTATGCGCACGGATTACGTGACGCCCGGCCCGGCAACTGCCGCATTCGAATTTCCGTTCCTCGATCGGGAACAACTCCGCATCGCCATGGTGGTGCCCCCGTATTTCGACATACCGCCCAAGGCGTACGGCGGCGTGGAAGCGGTGGTGGCCGACCTGGTCGACGCGCTCACCGATCGCGGGCACCGGGTGACGCTGTTCGGCGCGGGCGAGAACGGGACGCGGGGCAGGCTGGTCTCGCTGTGGGATCGCATCCAATCGGACGGACTCGGCAATCCCTTCCCGGAGGTGCTGCACGCGTTGAAGGTTCGGCGCGCCATCGAGGAACTGGCCGTACTGGACGGCTTGGATCTGGTGCACGACCACACCTTCGCCGGACCGCTCAACATGCCCGCGTACGGCGCGCTCGGCCTGCCGACCGTGGTCACCGTGCACGGTCCGGTCACCGGCGATCCGTATCCGTACTACCGCGCGCTCGGCTCGGACGCGCACCTGGTGGCGATCAGCGACCGGCAGCGCGAGCTGGCACCGGACCTGAATTGGGTTGGACGCGTGCACAATGCGCTCCGTGTCCCGGATTGGCCCTTCCAGCCCGAGAAACAGGACTACGCTCTGTTCCTGGGCCGGTTCACCGAGGAGAAGGCGCCCCACCTGGCGCTGGAGGCCGCGCACGCCGCCGATATTCCGCTGATCCTCGCCGGAAAGTGCGCCGAACCACCCGAGTTGAGATATTTCGACAGTGCGGTACGGCCGTTGCTCACCGAGCACGATCACATGTTCGGAATGGCCGACGCCGCCGCCAAACGCACACTGCTGACCGGGGCGCGCTGCCTGCTGTTCCCGGTCCGCTGGGAGGAACCGTTCGGCATGGTCATGATCGAGGCGATGGTCTGCGGCACGCCCGTGGTCGCCCTGCGCGGAGGCGCGGTCGCCGAGGTCATCGTGGACGGCGTCACCGGGCGCGTCTGCGACGACCCGAGCGAACTCCCCACCGCCATCAAGGAAGTGCAGACCTACGATCCGCAGGCCATGCGCGATCACGTGCTGGCGCACTTCGGGGCGGACACCCTGAGCCGGGGCTACGAGGAGATCTATCACCGCGTGCTGCGCGCCCGTGCACCCCACCGCGGCAACCGGGTCACCGCGATTCACGCCCGATCCGCCAACGCCGCGCACCAATCCATGCCGCCGGCCCGGTGACGACACCCGCGGGCGTGGAGACGACACAGGAAGGCTCATATGAACGGAGAGGCCCCGGCCGCTCTGAACGCCGGTGAACCGTCGGCGCTGGGCGGCCTCAGCGGTGCGGTGACCCTGGTGGAGGGCAGCACCTTCTGTCTATCGGACCGGCTCGGCGACGTGGAGCCGGGCACCCCGTACGGACTGTTCTATCGCGACGCCCGGGTGCTGTCCCGCTGGGAGCTGCGCCTGGACGGGCAACGGCCCGAACCGCTCTCGGTATTGAACCCGGAGGCCTTCACCGCCCGGTTCATACTGCGCCGGCCGCCCCGGGCCGGCGCAGCGGACAGTACGGTGCTCATCGTCCGGGAACGGCTGGTCGCCGACGGGCTGCGGGAGACGATCACGGTGGAGAATCTGGGGCGCGAAACCACCGCCATGGACCTGCAATTGCTCGTCGACGCCGATTTCGTGGACCTGTTCGCGGTCAAGGAGGGCCGCACCGCCAGCGCACGGGCCGAGATCATGGTGGCCGACGTGGAGTTGCTGCTGAACGATCGCTCGGACCGCACCCGCGGGCTGGCGGTCTCGTCCTCGGAAACGCCCGTGGTGCTACCGGGTTCGCTGTCGTGGCGGGTGGTGGTCCCCGCCGGGGGGAGCTGGCAGACCGAGATCGTGGCCCAGCCCACCCACGGCGGGCAGTCGGTGCACTCACCGCCGCGCGCGGGCGAGCAGTACGAATTCAGCGAGCCGAGTCGCAAGATCGCGGCCTGGCGCGACAGCGCCACCAATGTCACCGCCTCGGATCCGCACCTGGCCTGGGTCCTGCAGCGCACCGAAAGTGATTTGGGCGCACTGCAGATTCACGACGAAACGCGGGGCGGGCGACCGTTCGTCGCGGCGGGCGCGCCGTGGTTCATGACGCTGTTCGGGCGGGATTCCCTGCTGACCGCGTGGATGGCGCTGCCGCTGGACGTGGGCCTGGCGGTCGGCACCATGCAGCAGCTCGCGGAGATGCAGGGGACCAAGCATGATCCGCTCACCGAGGAGCAGCCCGGGCGCATCATGCACGAGATGCGCCGCGGGCCGGCCAGCGGTCAGGTTCTGGGCGGCGAGACGTACTACGGAACGATCGACGCCACACCGCTTTTCGTCATGTTGCTGGCGCAGGCCCGGCGCTGGGGCGCGGATGTGGAGGCGGTGCGGGCCCTGCTGCCCGCCGCCGATGCGGCCCTGGCGTGGATCACCGACCACGGCGATCGGGACGGCGACGGGTTCGTGGAGTACCGGCGCGCCACCGACCGGGGCCTGATCAACCAGGGCTGGAAGGACAGCTTCGACGGCATCAACGATGTGCTCGGGCACCTGCCCGAGCCGCCCATCGCACTGTGTGAAGTGCAGGGGTACGTGTACGCCGCACTGCTGGCGCGCGCCGACCTGGCGGAGGAGTTCGGCGACGGCATCACCGCCGGACATCTGCGGGATAGGGCCGCGGATCTGCGCACCAAGTTCGCCGAAGCGTTCTGGCTGCCCGAAAAGGGCTGGTTCGCGGTGGGTTTGGACGGCAGCAAGCGCCGGCTGGACGCGCTCACCAGCAATATCGGGCACTGCCTGTGGTCGGGCATCGTCTCGGACGAACACGCGGCGATCGTGATCGAACGGCTCTCGGCCGCGGACATGGACAGCGGATTCGGTTTGCGCACACTGTCTTCGGACATGGGCGCCTACAACCCGATGAGCTACCACAACGGCTCGGTGTGGCCGCACGACACCGCGATCGGGGTCGCGGGGCTGCTGAAGTACCGGCACATTCCGGGGGCCATCACCCTGGCGACCCGGCTGGCCGACGGGCTGTGGGACGCCGCGGCCGCGTTCGGGGGGCGACTGCCCGAGTTGTACTGCGGTTTCCCGCGTTCCAAGTTCCCCGCGCCGGTGCCCTACCCGACCTCCTGCTCCCCGCAGGCGTGGGCGAGCGCCGCACCGTTGCTGCTGGTGCGCTCGTTCCTGGGGCTGGATCCGGATGTGCCGCGCCGATCGCTGACGGTGCTGCCGCATCTGCCCGCGCGCTGGGGACGGGTGGAGCTCACCGATCTGCGGCTCGGCGGTGCGCTGATCGATCTCGCGGTGGAGGGCGATCGGGTGACGGCGTCGCATCTGCCCGACGATTGGCAGCTCATCACCCACTGAGCCGGTCGGGCCCGGGTCGCCGCCGCCCCAGCCGGTGGCGGCGACCCGGGGCTCGTCACAGCGCCGCGCTCAGGGCGCGGACGCTGAGGTTCCAGAGTTCGGTCAGCCGGACGGCCTCGGACTCGGTGAACAGGGCGGTGCTCCAGCGCCACGTGGTGGTCAGGCGCGGGCCTTCGGGGGTCGCGCCGATGCCCGCGATCACGTCGAGGGCGTAGCGCAGCGGTAGATCCGGTTCCGGGTCCAGGGGCAGCGCCTCGGCGTGTTCACCCGTGTACAGGGACCAGGCCGTCGCGTCCCCGGCCGTGAGGTCGACGCGGCCCAGGTAGTTGAACTCGAGCTGCGGGTGCGGGGCCGTCGCCAATTCCGGGTCGCGGGTGAGGTAGCGCAGGACGCCGTAGTCCGAACCCTGATTCGGCAGGGCGGTCAGGTGCTCGGCCACGGAGTCGAGCAGGGCGCGCGCGGCACTCGGATCCCGGTGCGCCCGGGCATGATCGACTTGCGCGCCGCGCCCGAGCCGGACCGGGTAGACCGTGGTGAACCAGCCGACCGTGTTGCTCGTGTCGGTGCCGAGCAGTTCGTCCGCGCGGCCGTGCCCTTCGAGGGCGATGAGCGCTCCCCCGGTCGAATCCTGCCCGCGTTCCGCGCGCCAGCTCGCCAGGGTGATGGTGAGGGCGGTGAGCAGGAATTCGCGCACGCCCTCGGCGCGGGTGAGGCGGGACAGCAGTCGTTCGGTGACGGCGACCGGGGTGTGCGCGGTGGCGACGCGCAGGGTCGACCAGGTGTCGGTGCGCGGGTCCGGAATCCGGGCTCCGAGGGCGGGATCCGGGCCGCGCAGTTGGCTCGCCCAGTAGTCGCGTTGCGCCGACACGGCGGGATCGTGGGCCCGCTCCCCCATCAACCGGGCGAACTCGCGGTAGGCCGTGACTTCCGGCAGTGGGCGGGGTGCGTCGCCCATGCCGGCTCGCGCCCGCGCGTCGTTCAGGGTCGCGAGGATCAGGTGCCAGGACACCACGTCGACGGCCAAGTGGTGGATGGCCAGCAGCAGAACCGCGCCCCCGGGTGCGTGTGGAAACCATGCCGCGCGGACCATATCGCCGGTGCGGGGGTCGATGCCGTCGTCGGCGCGGCGAGCGGCCGCGCGTAGTGCCGCGGCGAAGGCGCCGGGGGACGGCGGATCGCAGGCCGGCGTGGAGTGCGCCGATGCGGGCGGACCACCGGCGGTCGAGTGCTCGGGGCCGGACTCCACGGGACCGGAAGGTGACAGGCCGGCAGTTGGCGGACCAGCGGTTGGCGGACCGTCCCGCCCCGAGTCGAGCCGGTCCACAAAGATATTCGCAACCGGCACGCTCCCGCGCTCCCGTGTGCGCAGGCGTGGCCCGGCCGGGGTATCGGTGAGGATCGCGCGCAGGGTGTCGTGGTTGTCCAGCAGAATCCGCAGTGCGGCTTCGAGCTGCGGGCGGGTCATCCCCGGCGGGGTGCGCAGCAGGGCGGTCTGGGTGAAGCGGCGGTAGTTGCCGTACTCGTGCAGCCAGGCGACCACCGGGAGCGGCGGCACCTCGCCGTAGTCGGGGGTTCGGTCCGGAACACCCGGGGCGGCAGCGGCATCCACGGCGGCGGCGAGGTCGCGGATGGTGGGCGTGGCCAGCACCATGCGCGGGGTGAGGGTCAGGCCGCGGCGGCGAGCCCTGTTGACCAGGGCGATGGCGACGATGCTGTCCACGCCCAGGGCGAAGAAGTCGTCGTCGGCGGCGGGGGTGCGGCCTTCGAAGAGCTCGGCCAGGATTTCGCCGAGTTCCTTCTCCATGGGGGTGGCCGCGGTGTCGCGGACGCCGGTCGCCGACAGAGCCTGTTCGGCCATGCTCGTGAGTTCGCGGGCGTCGAGTTTGCCGTTCACGGTGGTGGGCAGATTCGGCAGGACGAGCAGGCGGGCGGGAATCATGTACGCGGGCAAGCCTTCCGCGAGAACCGGGCGGAGCCGCGCGGGGTCGAGCACATCTCCGTGAGCACGGGGATCCCCCACCAGGAAACCCACGAGACTCGCGCCGCCCGCCCGGCGGACCACGGTGACCGCGGCCGTGCTCACGCCGGGCAATCGTCGTAGCGCCGTCTCGATTTCGCCCATCTCGATGCGGTAGCCGCGCACTTTGACCTGGTCGTCGGCGCGGCCCAGATAGCCGAGACCGCCGTGGGCGAGGCGGCGCACCAGATCGCCCGTGCGGTACATGCGGTGGCCGGGCCGGAAGGTGTCCGCGACGAAGCGATCGGCGGTGGCGGCGGCCCGCCCGACATAGCCGCGCGCGAGTTGCGGGCCGGACAGGTACAGCTCGCCGACGACGCCGTGCGGCACCGGGCGCAGCCTGGAATCCAATACGTAGCAGGCCGTTCCGGTGTTCGGCGTCCCTATGGTGGGGGTCTCGTGGTCCGCGACCGGCGCGACGACCGCTTCGACGGTGGTCTCGGTCGGCCCATAGCAGTTGTAGACGGCGGTGCCCGGTGCACCACCTGCCGGAGCCAGGGCTCGCAAGCGGGTCCACAGCGCGCCGTCGATCGCTTCACCGCCGAGTGCCAGCACCGGGAGCGGGCGGTCCGCGAGCCCGGCGGCCAGGAGCTGGGCGAACATCGACGGTGTCGTATCGATCATGTCCAGGCCGAATTCGGCTATGCCCTCGACCAATCGGCCCGCGTCGCGCAGCTCCTCGGCGTCGAACAGGTGCACCGTGTGGCCGTCGAGCAGCCCGGCCATGGGCTGCCAGGAGGCGTCGAAGCTCAGCGACCAGGCGTGCGCTATGCGCAGCGGGCGGCCGAGACGGGCACGGGCGGAGCGGTAGACGCGTTCGCGATGGTCGGCGCAGTAGGCCAGCAGGGCGGCATGGGTGCCCATGACGCCCTTGGGCGCACCGGTCGAACCGGAGGTGAAGATCAGATACGCGGCATGCTGCGGGTGGCGGAAGACATCGGGTGTCGTGACGGGATGACGGGACAGCCGCTCGGCGACCGAAGGGTCGTCCAGCAGCACGGATTTCCGGCCGCCCACCGATTCGCGACAGGCGGCCACGGTGACCAGCAGGGCGGGCGCCGATTGCTCGAGGATGGATTCGATTCGCGCGGGCGGAAGCGAGATGTCCACCGGCACATAGGCCGCGCCGGCTGCCAGGGTGGCGAGCAGTGCGACTATGGCCTCCGGTCCGCGCGGCAGCAGCAGGGCGACAACGGATTCCGGTCCCACACCCCACCCGGCCAGCTCGTTGGCCAGCCGAGCGGCGGCGGCGCGTAGCTCGCGATAGGTCAGACACACTCCCCCGCTCGTCTGCAGAGCCACCGCGCCGGGAGTCCGCGCGGCCTGTTCTTCGAACCCGGTCCAAACGGACCCGGCGAACGCCGAGGCGGCCGGTGCGGGCGACACCGCACCGACAGGGCCGTTCGGACCTGCAGACGTGCCATTCGGAGCTGAGAGAAGTCCGTTCAGACCTTCGGCAGCGGTCAGCACCTCCAGGGCGTCGGGGGTCGCGTCGGCGATGCCGGGGAGTTGGCGGAGCAGGCCGAGGAGGCGGGCGCCCAGGTCGGGGGCGGACAGGTGGGGCAGGGCGGCTGGGACGGCCTCGATCAGGACCACCAGGTCGTCGGCGGCGAGGTGGGCGACGACGGTGAGGGGGTAGTGGGCCAGGCTTTCCATCTCGCGGGGGCGGAAGTGGGCCCCATCGGGGGTGCGGACCGCGTGGACGGCGGCGTCGATGGGAGCGTTCTCGAAGACGAAGAGGGTGTCGAAGAGGGAACCGTGGCCGGCGGCGCGCTGAATGTCGGAGAGGGCCAGGTACCCGTGATCGCGCATGGCGGCGCAGTCGCGTTGCAGGCGTTGGCATTGCGTGACGACGCTCAGGCTGTAATCGAGGCGGTGTGCGACCGGGACCGTGTTGATGAACAGGCCGACCATGGTTTCCACGCCCGGAAGATGTTCGGGGCGGCCGGAGATCGTGGCGCCGTAGACGATGTCGCGGCGGTCCGTGAGGCGGCCCAGCAGGACCGTCCAGGCGAATTGCACGGCGGTATTGAGCGTCAGCCCGTGCTCTCGCGACCAGTCGCGGAGTCGGCGGGTGTCGGCGGCGGAGAGCAGCAGCCTGGTCGTCTCGGGGATCGAGTTCGGCTGTGGGACAGCCTCGGCCAGCATGAGCGGGGCGGACAGCAGGCTCAGGTAGTCAGCCCACGCGGCCGTGGCCACGGCGCGATCCCGCCCGGCGAGCCAGGCGATGTAGTCCCGGTAGGGGTGCGGCGCGGGCAGTGCGCCGGTGCGGCCGCCCGCCGCGTGCACGGCCAGGAGCTCGGTGACGAATACCGCGACCGACCAGCCGTCCATGAGGATGTGGTGCGCGGTCAGAATCAGGCGGCGCGCGCCCGAACGCGGGTCGTGCACGATGCGGAAGCGCAGGGCCGGACCCCGGGACAGGTCGAACGGCGTGCGGCGATCGGCGGCGGCCATATCATCGAATTGCTCAGCAGTGCAGTCGTCTTCGTACCACGGTAGCTCTGCCTCGGCCGGAATGATCTGCACAGGGTGCGGCACGTTCTCGTCCCAGAACGCCGCCTCGAGATTCGGGTGGCGTTCCAGCATCGCGGCGGCGCTGCGGCGCAGCAACCGCAGGTCGAGCGGGCCGTCGACATCCGCGACGAACTGCATGGTGTACAGGTCCAGGTCGGGTCCACCGACCCGGGCCAGCGCGAACAAGCCCTGCTGTAAAGGACTCAGGGCCAGGACATCCCGGATGCGCGACGGCTGGTTCACGGCCGCTCCTGCCACGCGGTCGTCAGCGCGGCCAGCGCCTCGGCGTCGAGGCCGGAGGCGCTCATGGGCGCGGAGCGCGGTCCGGCGGCCGAATCCGGCTGCGGATCAGCGCTTTCCGTGGCGGACACCGCGGCGGCCAGCTCGGCGATCGTCAGGTGCTCGAACACCAGCTGCGGCGTCAGCGCGAGGCCCGCCTCCGCCGCACGCGCGGACCATTGGATCGAGATCACGCTGTCGCCGCCGAGGGCGAAGAAGTTGTCCTCGGGATCGACCCCGGTGATCTCCAGCAGTTCTTCCAGCAGGGCGATGAGGGTGATCTCGGTGGGGGTCGCGGGGCGGTCCGGATCCGCTTCCGGGGTGCGGTCGCGCACCACGGGCCGGGGCGCGGTCCGCAGCCGTTCGAGTTCGGCGGCGGGCAGGACCGTCAGTTCCGCGACCGGGAGGCCGGGCTCGGTGGCGTAGGCGTGCAGGGCGGCGTCCAGTGCCGCGGCGATGGAACGGACCGTATCCGGCTCGTACAGATCGGCATTCGCGACCACCCGCACCGCCAGACCGCCGTCCGCGGTCACGGTCAGGCTCAGATTCAAGTCCAGGAACGAGACGTCGAAATCGACGGGCAGGACCGTCACGGTGGTGTCCCCGGACAGCGCCAGGGCCGCCGGCGCCCACTCCGCGCCGCGGAAGTGCAGCATGGATTGGAACAGCGGATTGCGGGAGCGCGACCGCGGCGGATTGAGCGCTTCCACCACCCGCTCGATCGGCAATTCCTGGTGCGCGTACGCGTCGAGCACGACATCGCGGCCGCGCAGCACGGTGTCGCGCAGCGTGGGCGCGCCGGACAGGTCGTTGCGCAGCACGACCATATTGGCGAACAGGCCCACCAGGTGCTGCACGGCCGTGTCTACGCGTGCGGCGACGGGCGTGCCGAGGGTGATGTCCGGTCCCCCGCCGAGTGTGTGCAGCAGGGTCGCCACGATCGACTGGTAAAGCATGAATTCGGTGGCGCCACAGTGCTCGGCGAGAGCGGTGAGTTCCGCACGCCGGGCCGGGGCGAGGGTGAAGGTGACGACCTCGCCGCGCCTACCCGGGATTGGCGGACGCGGGCGATCGTGCGCGACATCGATTTCGACGGGCGCTCCGGCCAGAGTCGCACGCCAGTAATCGATCCGAGCCCGGGCGAACGCGCTCGGCGCACCACCCGCGCCGGTGTCGAAGACCTCGTGCTGCCACAGCGCGTGGTCCGCGTACTGCACCGGGAGCGCGGGCCACCGCGGCGGCGCGGCGGTGGCCACCCGCGCCCGGTACGCGGTCACCAGGTCGGCCAGCAGCAGGCCGAGGGAGGCGTGATCGGCGACGATGTGATGCACGAGCAGGGACAGCACCCGGGTCTCGGGGCCGAGCACCAGCAGCCGGGCCCGCAGCAGCGGGGCGGACTCCACGGCGAACTGCAGGCCGGCGATCGCCGCGAGTTCGGAATCCAGTGCGGCGGGCTCGATATCGGTGACGGGCAGCGGGATCTCGAGGTGATCGTGCACGAGTTGGCAGGGCACACCGCCCTGTTCGGGGAACGAGGTGCGCAGCGCCTCGTGCCGGGTGGCCACATCGTTCAGCGCGGCGGTGAGGGCCGCGGTGTCCAGTGCGCCGTCCACGCGCATCGCGAAGGGCAGATTGCCGACCGCGCTCGGACCCTCCATGCGGTACTGGAACCACATGGCCAGCTGTGAGTACGACAGCGGAAGACGCTGCGGCCGTTGATGTTCGACGAGCGCGGGCCGGTCGGTGGGCTCGGGATCCGGTTCGAAGCCCGCCGCATCGGATGTCGCCGCGTCGAGGTCGATGTCGAACTCCGCGCGGAAGTGCGCCACCAGCAGGGCGGCCAGTCCCGCCGCCGTCGGCGCGTCGAAGACGACCCGGACCTCGAGTTCCACCCCGAATTCGGCGCGCATCCGGGCGACCAGGCGAGCCGCCAGCAGGGAATGGCCGCCCAGTTCGAAGAACGAGTCGTCCGCACCCACGGACTCGCGATCGAAGAGCTGACCGTAGATCTCGCAGAGGCGGCGCTCGGTCGCGGTGGCGGGGGCACGGTGGTTGCGGCGGGCCGCGGAGACCGGCGCGGGCAGGGCTCGCCGGTCCAGTTTGCCGTTGACCGTCAGCGGAATCTCGTCGATGACGGCGAAAGCGCCGGGCACCATGTACTCCGGGAGCACGGTCGCGGCGTGCGCGCGCACACCCTCGGTCTCCACCCGCTGCCCGGCCGCGGGCACCACGTAGGCGGCCAGCAGCGGCCCTGCCGCCGGATCCCGGACCACCACGACCACGCAGTGCCCGACCGCGGGGTGGGCGGTCAGCGCGGCTTCGACCTCGCCGAGTTCGATGCGGTAGCCGCGGATCTTGACCTGTTCGTCGGCCCGGCCCACGAAGTCGATCTCGCCGAACTCGTTGCGGCGGGCCAGATCTCCGGACCGATACAGGCGCGCGCCCGGGGAGAAGGGGTCGGCGACGAAACGCTCGGCGGTCAGCCCCGGCCTGCCCAGGTACCCGCGCGCCAATTGCGCACCGCCCAGGTAGATTTCGCCGACCACGCCCGCGGGCACCAGGCCCAGCGCGTCGTCCAGGATGTAGGCCGCGACGTTCCGGTTCGGCACCCCGATGGGCACGATGCCCGTGCCCTGCGGGCCTTCCACCGGCATGTGGGTGGCACAGACCACGGCCTCGGTGGGACCGTAGTGATTTCGCAGTTCGGCGTCGAAGACGGTGGCGAAACGGTCGGCCACTTCCCCGGTGAGTGCCTCGCCGCCGACCGGAACATGGCGCAGCGCACGCCATTCGCTGACCTCGGGCAGCAGCAGGAAGGTGCTCAGCATCGACGGCACCATGTGCAGCACCGTCACGCCCTGGCGGGTGATGAGATCGGCGACGTACCGGATGTCCCGGAAGGCATCGGGTTTCGGGACGACGAGCCGCGCGCCCAGGGCCAGGGTGACGAAGATGTCCAGCAGGGAGGCGTCGAAACTGACCGAGGACGATTGCAGCAGGCGATCCTGGGCGGTCATGCCCCATTCGGCCGCGAAGCCGGTGACGTGCTCGGCGATGGCCGCGTGCTCGACCGGGACGCCCTTGGGACGGCCGGTGGAACCGGAGGTGTAGATGACGTACGCCAGGTTGGACGGGTGCAGCGGACGGACGCGATCGGCGTCGGCGGGAGCGGCACCGGACAGTTCGGCGGCGACGGTTTCGGCCGCGGCGAAGGACTCGTGATCCAGGACCAGCCGGGGGCGGGCATCGGCGACCAGGTAGGCGATGCGATCGGGCGGGTAGGCCGGGTCGATGGGCAGGTAGGCCGCGCCCGCTTCCAGCACCGCGAACAGGGCCACGATGAAGTCGACCGAGGTGCTCATCCGCAGGCCGACGATGTCCTCGGGGCCGATGCCGTCACGGATCAGCTTGTGCGCCAGCCGGTGCACGCGGGCGGCGAGGTCCGCGTAGGTGAGACGCTCGGTGTCCGAGACCAGGGCCGTGGCCTGCGGGGTCGCGGCCACCGAGTGCTCGAAGAGCTCGACGACGGTCGTGGGAGCCGCGGGGACGAGCGGGCCGCGGGACAGGTCCAGGAGTTCGGCGGCATCGTCCGGGCCGAGCATGTCGAGGTTGCCGAGGCGGCGATCCGGCGTGGTCAGGGCGCTGTTCAGGAGGTGGGCGTAATGCTCGAGCATGCGCTGCACGAGAGCGCCGGACAGCACGTCGACCTGGTACTCGGCTTCCAGCACGGCCGATACCCGGTGCGGGCGCGTGGATTCCGGGTCACCGGACACCGAGTCATCCGAAGCCGCGGTGACAACGGCCAGCGCCAGCGGCACCTGCGCGGTGGGTGCGCCGAGCTCGTCGAGCCGGGTGGCGTCGATGCCGTCCAGGTCGAAGCCGTTCACGTTCTTGCGCACGCTGAAGCCCAGACGCGCCAGCTGATCCATGCCGTCCCGGCCGCCGGCGCGCTCGGGATTCACCTCGCGCACCACCCGATCGATCCCGACGCCCTGGCGGGCGAAGGCGGCGAGGCAGGTGTGTTTGGTGGACTTCACCAGGTCGGTGAAAGAGGCTCCCGCGGGCACGGTTTCGCGGATCAGCAGGGTGTTGCCGAAGTAGCCGATCAGGTTTTCGGCGGCGGCGGAGCGGCGGTCGGTGATCGGGATGGCGACCAGGAAATCACCCGCGGCGGTGTAGCGCTCGACAAGGGCTGCGTAGGCGGCGAGCAGCACCATGAAGGGGCTGGCCGCGTGGGCGCGCGCGAAGGCGTCCACCCGGTCGAGCAGGCCCGCGGGCAGTGGGACGGTGCGGCGGGCGGCGGCGCGGCCGGGGGCGGGCAGCGCCGCACCCGGCAGCTCCAGCGGCTCGGGGGGCGGGCGCAGCGTTGTGCGCCAGTAGTCGACGTCGGCGTCGTTCTCGGCGGGTGCGTCGAGCACCTCCAGATCGATGAATTGCGCTGCGAGGGCCGGCTTCCCGCTGCCGCGATAGGCCGCGTTCAGTTCGGTGAACAGCACTCCCCAGGCGTCGTCGTCCCAGCAGATGTGATGCACGGCCAGCAGCAGCACGTGGTCTCGGGCGCCGGTGCGCACCAGGCTCACCCGCAGCGGCGTCTCGGTCGCCAGGTCGAAGGCGCGCGCGAACTCCCGGCGGGCCAGGACCTCCACGCGCACCGGGCGGCTCTGCTCGGACAGGTCGGTCAGATCGTGGGATCGCCAGGACACCTCGGCGGTGTCGGTGAACACCTGGAACGGTTCACCGTCGGCGTCCACGCCGTAGGTGGTGCGCAGGATGTCGTGCCGGGCGGCGACGGCGGTGAACGCCGCGTGCAGGCGGTCCGCGTCGAGCTCGCCCGAAAGCCGGTAGGCCACACAGATGTTGAGGGTGGTGTCGAGGGGATCGCGGGTTTGCAGGAACCACATCCGGCGCTGTCCTGCCGAGAGCGGACGGCGCTCCCCCGCCGCGGTGCGCGGCGGCGGAGCACCCGAACCGTCCTCTGCCAGGCCGTTCTCGGCCAGCCGGCGGCGCAACAGCGCACGGCGGCGGTCGGTGGCGGACAGGTCTTCGCGCACGGTGGCGTCGGTGTCTGACATGAGATCTGGCCCCTCAGCGCTGGATGGTGTTCTGTGCCATGAGCGATACGACGTCGTCGAACGACGCGCCGCCCAGAATCGCCGCGACCGGCAGGTCTCGGTCCAGGACCGATCGCACGCGTTTGCGGAAGTCCAGGGCCTGCAACGAATCCAGGCCCAGGGCGACCAGTGGAATGGAACGGTCGAGGTGCTCGCCGGGCGCCACGCCCATGACGCGTTCGAGTTCGGTGAGCACCCGATCGGCGAGCGGGCGGGTGTCGGCCGGAACCGGAACGCCCGCCGCGGCCGACCGTCCCTCGTGGCCGGAGGCGTCCGGTCCTGGAACCGCGTGCGGCAACGATCCGTTCACGGTTTCGGACGTCCGGTTGGGCATCGACTGTCCGCCCGGTGCCCCCAGGGCCGCCGCCCCAGTCCCCGGCTGTCCGGCCGAAGAGTCGGCCCGGCCGGTCACAGCTCCGGGCCGAGCGAAGCCGGTATCGAACGGCTCGGCCGCCGGATTCCGCTGCCCAGCCGCCTGTTCCGGAGGGTCGGGAACCAGTGCGAGCAGCGGGGCCTGACCGAACGCATCGAGCACATCGCGCAACGTGGGCCAGTCGGCGGAGATGATCACCGCGTCGGCGGGCGCGCCGGTGAGACCCGCGGCAATCGCGTCCGGTGGATTCATCGGGTACACACCGGCTCCCGAGACCCGGGCGAAACCGTCGGCGTCGAGCGGGCCCGCCTCGCTCCACAGGCTCCATTGCAGGGCTACTGCGTCCAGGCCGTCCGCACGCAGCCGCCGCGCGGTCACGTCGAGCAGGCGGTTGGCCGCCGCGTACAGGGCCTGGCCCCGGCCACCGATGGTCGCGGCCAGCGAAGAGCACAGCACGATGCGGCAGGTGGGGGTACGCGCGACCGTGGCCAGGACCGATTCCAGCCCGATCACCTTGGCGGCCGTGGCGGCGACGACCAGGTCTGGGCCGATGTCCGCGAGATCGGCGGCCACGTAGCCGACCGCCGCGTGAATCAGCAGGCTCACCGGCCGCGCGGCGGATGCGCCGGCGAACAGCGCGAGCGCCGCGGGATCGACGACGTCGCACGCCGCCACCTCGATCTCGGTGCGCCCGATTCCGCGCAGTCGGACGAGATCGGCTGCTATGGAAGGAGATTCACCGGTGCGGCTCAGCAGTGTCACCCGGATTGCACCGGCCCGCGCGAAATGCTCTGCGAACAACAGCCCGAGTTTTCCCGTACCGCCCACGATCAAGACGTGGCCGAGATCCGCCGCCGGGCCGGGCGCGGAGTCGTCGGGCACCAGGCGTTTGACGAACACCTTCTCCGCACGCAGCGCCATCTCCGACTCACCGGCCGTATGCAGCGCACCGATCGCCCGGGCGGCCTGCTCGATCCCGGACCCCGCCGACAGGTCCAGATGCCGGACCCGCGCACCCGGCAGTTCGGCCCCCGCACAGCGGAATCCGGCGGCAGCCGCGGCGAGGTACGGGGAGAGACCGTCTTCCCCGGACGTCACCGTCTCACCACCAACGGTGATCAGCCACAGCTCACGGTGCAGCGCTGCCGCTCGCCCATTCACCGCAGCCGGTGTTTCCGCACTCGCGCCGCGGTCATCACGGCTCAGATCGGTGCCGCCCGCAACGACCGGCACAGCCGAATTCCGTCCCGCCCGCGCGCCCGGCACTGCACCGGCAGGACCGTCGCCGGACGTCTGGACGGTGTGGCCCGCCATCGGGACGTCCTTGGTCCCGCGATCATTTTCCGGTCCCGCCCCGCTCCGCCAACTCGAGGGCGAGGCCGGTCGCGCGCCCCTCTGTCTCACATCGCTTGCAAGCCCGGCCGCAGCGACCGGCTCATCGGCATCGCAGGGGGCGGCCCACCGCGTCGGCCGGAAGTCGTTCTGCGGGAACGCCGGCTTTCCAGCGGCGGCTGAGAACGCAGTAGCCGCCGG
Organism: Nocardia sp. NPDC057668; assembly: GCF_042799795.1. NCBI lineage: Bacteria > Bacillati > Actinomycetota > Actinomycetes > Mycobacteriales > Nocardiaceae > Nocardia > Nocardia sp. NPDC057668. The sequence goes on from NZ_JBHVIC010000005.1 coordinate 454,355, forward strand.
AATCCAACGCGATTCGGCGAAGAAGGTCGCCAAGAGGTCGGTGTTCGCGCCGGTCGCGGTGGCGGACGGCGCGGAGAGCAGGATTGCAAGGGTGTCGTAGGCACTCAGGTCGGATTCGTTCTCCGACAGCACCTCTGCGCTGGCTCCATATCGATCGGCGGAGCGCACCAGGGCGGCGGTCAGCTCCGCGCAGTCATCCGTCGGATCGATCAGGGCGATGCGGCGCGGCGGGGTCAGGGACCGCTGATTCCAGGGAATCCAGGTTTCGACCAGGCGCTGTGGGGCGGGGACCGGCGGCGGGGGCGGGTGGATTCGGCTGTCGTCGTAGCCGATCGGCGCCCACAGGCGGCGTTCGTTCATGACCGTGTGCGGGAAGTCGCGCAGCGGGAGGGCGGGGGGTTCGCCGGTGCGCAGGGCGTCCCAGTCGTAGTTCAGGTCGGCTACCGCGACCGCGGCCAGATTGCGGGTGAACTCGGTCAGGCCGGTCGCGGTGCGCAGGGAGGTGGCGAGCACCGTGTAGTCGCGCGGGCCGCGCACCGGGTCGGACGGGACCAGGGTCAGGTTCTCCTGAATCGCCAACTGCAACACGGGGTGTTCGACCACCTCGATGAAGGTGTCGATGCCGTCGGTCGCGGCCGCGACGACGGCGCGATCGAAGCGCACCCGGTTGCGCAGGTTCCAGTACCAGTACTCCTCCTGCACCAGCTCCGGAGTCAGGGGCTCGCCGAGAGTCGATCCGTAGCAGGGGATCTCGGTGGGCAGGAAGTGCTCGTGTTCCATGTCCGCGCTGAGGAAGGCGCCGAGATCCGCGCGCAATTCGGCGACGATGGAGGTGTGCGCCGGATAGGCGACCCGGATCTCACGCGCGAACCGGCCGCCGCCGGTGGCCGACACCACCAGTTCGCCGATGGTTTCGCGGGTTCCCGAGACGGCCATGATGTGCGGGGAGTTCACCACCGACAGTTCGGCCCAGCCCGAATGCCGGGCCAGCAGCGCCTCGCACTCCTCGCGATCCATGGCCAGCACCGCCATGGAGTAGCCGCGCGGCGACAGCCGCTCGACCAGCCGGGAGCGATGCGTCACCACCAGGACCGCGTCGTGCAGCGACATCACCGCCGACACCGCGCCGGCAGCCAGTTCGCCCTGGCTGTGACCGATGGTGGCGGCCGGGTGCACCCCGGCGGCCCGCCACATCGCGGCCAGCCCGATCATGTGGAACATCAAGGCGGGCTGCACTTCCCACACCTCGTCTCGGAACCGGCCCTCGTCGCCGAGCAGATAGTGCAGCGGCTGGTTCTGGCCGAATCGCGCGGCGTGCAGGGCGGCGCAGGCATCGACGGCGGCCCGATAGGCCGGGGAGAGTTCGTAGTACAGCCCGCCCATGCCGGGGCGCTGGCCGCCCTGGCCGGGGAAGACGAAGCCGATGCGGCGCGCCGTGGCGGGCCCGTCGCCGGCCGCCACCAGCGGATGGGGCACGCCCGCGGTGATGGCGCGCAGGGCCTGCAGCAGGTCGGACCGGGTTGTCACCATGGCCAGTGCCCGATGGCGGCGCACGGTTCTGGTGCGGAAGAGCATGTCCGACACCCGATCCGGGTTGACCGCGGCGTGGGACTCCAGGTACCCCGCCACGGCGGCGGCTTCGGCGCGCAGGCCCGGTCCGGTATCGGAGGACAGCGGGACCGGGATGCTCCCGTCGGGCAGTCGGTGGCTAGACATCGCTCTCCCGCGGGACCGGCATGCCGATGATGGCGTGCGCGTTGGTGCCCGAGACGCCGAAGGACGACACCGCGGCGTAGCGGCAGTCGTCGATCGGCTCCCAGTCCGTCAGCTCGGTGGCCAGCCGTAAACCGGCTGTATCCCAGTCGATTTCCGCGGTGGGACGGTCGGCGAACAGCGAGGGCGCGACCTGCCCGTGCAGGCCGCACAGCAGCACCTTGATCAGCCCCAGCATGCCCGCGGCCGCCTGGGCGTGACCGGTGTTGGACTTCACCGAACCCAGGTACGGGCCCGCGCCGCCCGCGCTCCCGTAGGTGCCGGCCAAGGCGGCCAGCTCCAGCGGATCGCCGACCGGTGTCCCGGTCCCGTGACCCTCGACGACCCCGACCCGATCCGGCGCGACCCCGGACGCGGCCAGCGTGCCGCGAATCAGGCGCTCCTGCGCGGCGGCGCTCGGCACCGCGAGCGGCGCACCGCCGCCGTTGTGGTTCACCCGCGAACCCAGCAGGCGCCCGTACACCCGGTGCCCGCGCGCCGCCGCCCGCGATTCCCGTTCCAGCACGACCACTCCCGCACCCTCGCCCCACAGCGTTCCGGTGGCGTCGGCGGCGTAGGGGCGGCAGTGCCCGTCGGCGGCGAGGGCGTTGTTCCTGGCGAACTCGTAGAACGCGCCCGGCGAGCCCATGACGCAGACCCCGCCCGCCAGCGCCCAGTCGCACTCGCCCGCGCGAATGGCCGCTGCGGCCTGATGCACCGCGGTGAGCGAGGAGGCGCAGGCGGTATCGACGCTGATGGACGGCCCGAGCAGACCGAACGCGTGCGAGATCCGACCGGCCACCGCGCCCTGTGCGGCGCCGGTGACGCGATAGCCGTTGAACTCGTTGATCTCCGAGGCGCGCGGTCCGTACTCCATGGTGGAGACGCCCATCCAGCACCCGGCCGAATCACCTTCCAGTGCAGCCGGATTCATTCCCGCGTGCTCGAGGGCGCGCCAGGCCACCCGCAGCGCCACGCGCTGTTGCGGATCCATCGCGACGGCCTCACGCGGGGTGATGCCGAAGAAGAGCGGATCGAATTCGGCGGCGGCGGTGAGGAATCCACCGGCGTCGCACACCGTCCCCCAGCTCTCGCGCTCACCCAGGCCCAAGACCTCGGCGAGCGGCCATTCCCGATCGCGCGGGAACGCGCCGATCAATTCCCGGCCCCCGGCCAGCGCGGCCCAGAACTCCGCCGGTGTGCCGACCCCGCCGGGCGCTTCGACCCCGATACCCGCGATCACGATGGGATCGCCCGGATCGGCCCCGCTCACGCGACCCCGCTCGATTGCGGGACCAGCAGATCGGCGATGCCCGCGGCGTGCTCGTCGATGTAGAAGTGCCCGCCCGCGAACAGCGTCACCCGCAATCCACCGGCGGTGTGCGGTTCCCACGCGTACAGCGCACGGGGCGAGACGAATTCGTCCTCGTCACCACCCAGGGCCACGATCGGGGCGCGCACGGCGATGCCGGGGGCACACGAGTAGGCATCGAAGGCGCGGTAGTCGGCCTTCATGACCGGCAGCGCCATGCGCAGCAGTTCCCGGCTGGCCAGCACCTCGGCGCCGGTGCCGTTGAGCGCGGACAGATGATCGAGCAGTTCCTCGTCACCGGTGGGGTGCGGGGGCAGTTCGGCGATGAGCGCGGGCGCGGCCGAGGACGAGACCGCCAGCAGGCGCACGCCCACCCCGGCGGCCTCGGCCAGGCGGGCGAACTCGAACGCCGCGACCGCGCCCATGCTGTGCCCGAACAGGGTCAGCGGCGCACCGGTGTGATGCGGTGAGCGATGAAAGGCCGAGAATGCCCCGGCGGCAAGCTCGTTCAACGTCGGCGCGGCCGCCTCCCGGGCGCGGTCCTGGCGACCCGGGTACTGGAACACCACGGTGTCGAAGTGCGGGGCCAGCGATTTGGCAAAAACTCGATAAGCCGACGCGCCGGCGCCCGCGTGCGGGAAAATCAGCAGCGGCGGGCAGCGATCGGAACCCGGAGCCTGAAATTGCCTGATCCATCCGAGTTCCCTTGGCATTGGTCATCTCTCCTGCACGCCGCCCACCGCACGCGGCATCATCGGTTCACCTGCCCCCCGGCGCCCGGGCAGTGCAACGCCCCCGAGTTAGTATAGGCTACCCTTACCACTCTTTGGGATAATTCGGTTGAGCAGGGCGAATCTCGCGTAATTCACACAGTGATTCAGCGGCCCGCAATTCACCGCCGTGCGGATTTCACCCGCGCCGGCGCCGGAATAATGTGGGCGGCTACGCAATTCGCCCGCGATAGCGCATCGCGGTTGCCGCCACCGGCCGTAGCCGGACGTTCGCCGACAGCCTGCGAGCGCGGGCCGCGGGCTCGGCGCGCACCGCGAACCGGCCCACGGCTACCGATTCAGCCCGGCACGCTCACGCGCTCCGGGCCGCCGCCGCGCCGGATCCGGGCGCAGCACCCGATCCGAAAGTTCGCCCAGGCAACTGAGATTCGGGAAGCCCGGCCCCTGCGCGAGCGCGGCCATGTTGGGCAGGTACAGCTTGGCGTCCAGTCCGGACACCGCCAGGTCGTAGCCGATGGCGTTCTCGATGCGCGCCTGGGTGAGCGGTCCGCCCACGGCCAGCTCGAGCAGATCGGTCGCGCTCGCGTCGAACAGGTCCAGGAACCACAGCGGTTGCCCGCCGGTCGCGTCGACCACGAGATCGAAGGTGTGCACCTGATCCGCGCGCCGCTCATTGGCCAGGGTGAGCGCGACCCGGCCGTCCTGATCGGCCATCGCCGTCACCCTGCCCTGGAGATGGTGAACCCGGTTGTCGCCCAGCAGCGTTTCCTGCACGCGGACGGAGAACACCCCGCGATCGGTCCGCCGGATCACATCGCGGCGCTCCTCGGCGCCGAGCGTGCTCCACTTCGTCGGATCGCTGTACAGCGAGTTCTCGAAGAAGCTCTCGCCGCGGGTGTACAGCGTGGCGTTCGGCGAAATGACCGAGACCGTGAGCATTTCGTGCCGGACCAGCTCGTCCAGGGCCGAGCCCGCCGTCTCGCCGCCTCCGATGACCGCCGCCCGCGAGGACGGGGGCAGCAGTCGCCGTCCCGCCAGATCCCAGAAGCGCTGAATGCTGAGCACCTTCGGATGCGTGGTGAAGGCCCGATCGCTGCGACCCGGGCCGGTGATCATCACGGCGTCACAGTCGATTTCGCTGCTGCCGCCGCCGGCATCGGTGACCGTGACGAGCCAGCCGTCCGCGGCGGCGGCGATGCCGGTGACGCTGCCCGCGATCAACTCCATGTCGGTCTTGCGGCCCACCCACTGCAGATACCTGGCCCAGACGTGATGCTGGGGCGCGGGGCGGCCGCGATCGATCCACTCGGCGTAGGTGCCGTGCTCGATCAGGAAGGCGTTCCAGCTGAAATCGCGCATGGCCGCGTCGATCTCGCGATTGCGGCCGCGCGCCCACGTGGAGTGGTACGGGAAGCCGACGTCCTTCTCCGGGCTCGTGCCGAGTCGATGCTGACCGTCCGTCCAGCCTCCGCTGGGCAGCCAATTGCCGCCCACCGCATGCGATTCCACCACGATCACGCGTGGTGCGGGCAACCCGATCGCCCGCAACGCCTGCGACTTCGCCGCCACGGCAAGGGCTTTCGGACCTGCCCCGACCACCAGAACTGTGTCCACCGGTTCTCCCGCCTGTCACGGTTGCCCACTGTTGTCCACAGCGGGTAACCCACCGCCCCGGCTATATTTGCATAGGCTTACCTTATTTTGTGGGGCCACGTTCGGGATACGCCAGTAAAGAATCCGCATCGCCGATCCGGAATCGCCGCGACCGCACCCGCGTTGTCGCCTGATATGACCACTCACGCACCGCTCATCGACGCCGCCACCGATTTCGGCGCCCGCGTCGCCGCGCGCCTGCAGCGCGACAATGTCATCTGGCTCACCACGACCGCCGCCGACGGCACCCCGCAGCCCAACCCGGTCTGGTTCCTCTGGAACGGAACCGAGTTCCTGATCTTCAGCAAGCCCGGGCAGGCCAAGGTGCGCAACCTCACCCGGCAGCCGCGCGTATCGCTCAACCTCAACTCCACCTTCGACGGCGGCGACTTCGCCATCTTCGTCGGCGACGCGCACATCGCCGCGCAGCCCGCCACCCCCGGCGAGATCGCCGACTACACCGAGAAGTACACCGGCGGGCTCGCGAGCCTGAACTTCACCGCCGAGCAGTTCTTCGGCGAGTACAACACGCTGATCCGCATCACTCCCGACAAACTGCGCGGGTACTGACCCCACTAGGGTCCTAGCGGTGAGACGCAGGCAGCAGCCGCCGCTACCCAAGCGGCACGGGTTGGACCCGGCGCGGCTGCGGCTGCCCGAGGACGGCGAGTGGACGACCATCCGCGACCATCTCGTGGAACGCCTGCCGCGCGTGGATCCCGCGCGCATCGACGAACTGCTGCGCACCGGCGGCATCGTCGACCTGGACGGGCCCATCGCGCCGGACGCGCCCTACGTGCCCGGCGGCGCGGTCTGGTTCCACCGGGATCTGCCCGACGAGGCCGAGGTGCCGTTCGAGATCGGCATCGTGCACCGCGACGAGCGGCTGCTCGTCATCGACAAACCGCACTTCCTGTCCACGATTCCGCGCGGGCAGCACATTCTGCAGACCGCGCTGGTGCGCCTGCGCCGCGACCTCGACCTGCCCGATCTGGTGCCCGCGCACCGGCTCGACCGGGTCACCGCCGGACTGGTCATGTTCATCGTCGACCCGGCCGCGCGCGGCGCGTATCAGACCATGTTCCACCGCCGCGTGGTGCACAAGGAGTACGAAGCCGTCGCGCCGTTCGACCCCGCGCTCGAACTGCCGCGCACGGTGGTGAGCCGCATCGTCAAGGAACGGCAGATCCTCAAGGCGTACGAGGAGCCCGGCGAGCCCAATGCCGAGACCCGGATCGAGCTGCTCGACCAGCGCGACGGACTGGGCCGATACCGGCTGCTGCCCGCCACCGGCCGCACCCATCAGCTCCGATTGCACATGAACGGCCTGGGTATCCCGATCCTGGGCGACGACTTCTATCCCGAACTCACCGACAAACCGGTCGATGACTACACCCGTCCACTCCAGTTGCTCGCCTGCGCACTCGAATTCACCGATCCGCTGACCGGCGACCCGCGCCGCTTCGAAACCGCCCGCACCCTGCAGGCCTGGGACGACCTCGCCGGGTGGAACGGAACAGCGGAAACCGGCTGATCCGATCGAACCGAGCGGTATTACGCACATTCGAAGTGCGCTCTAAGAATTGCTACGTACACTGGCCGAGATGTCTCGAAACGATAACGGTGCGGTCGCTGTCCTGTCGGCCCCGACCGAACAGCCGCGCCACCGCATGCACGCGTATATCGATGTGGCGGTCGTTGTCGTCGTCTTGACCTGCACGAATCTCATAGCGCACTTCACCACGCCCTGGGCGAGCATCGTCTCGGTACCGATTGCCGCGGTTGTGCTGCTGGCCATGGTCCGGCGCAGGGGGCTGGCCTGGTCCGAACTCGGGCTCTCCCCGCGGCACTGGCGGCGGGGGTCGCTCTGGGCGCTGGGGGCGGTGGGACTCGTTCTCACGGTCGTCGCCATCGGCGCGATCCTGCCGATCACCCGGCCGTTCTTCCTGGCCGATCGCTACGCCACCATCTCCGGCGCGCTCATCGCGTCGATGATCGTCATTCCGCTGCAGACGGCCATCCCGGAAGAGCTCGCCTTCCGCGGCGTCCTGCACGGAACCCTCGATCGCGCCTACGGGGCGCGCGGCGTATTCGCGGCCGGATCAATGCTTTTCGGGCTCTGGCACATCGCGTCCTCGCTCGGTTTGACCAGCGGGAACAAGGGACTGAGCGGATTTCTGGGCGGCGGGGTCGCCGGTCAGATCGCGGGTATCGCGCTCGCGGTGGTCGCCACCGCGGCAGCCGGTGCCGTATTCACCTGGCTGCGGCGACGCAGCGGGAGCCTGCTCGCACCCATCGCACTGCACTGGTCGGTGAACGGCGCCGGCGCGCTGGCCGCGGCCGTGGTCTGGCACACGACCCTCAGCTGAGGACGGTTCCCGGACAACGGGGAGGGCCAGGCTGACTAGGGAACAGAGGAATGGCGTCAGCCTGGCCCGGGACGGTTCGCCGTGGTCGGGCCACAGCGAACCGGGTCTTGGAGGCCGCGCCTACGAACCCAGGAAGCCCAGCGGGCTCGCGCCGCAGGTGGCACTGCCGGTCAGGGTCGGCTGCAGCACGTTCACCTTCAGCTCCCACGCCGAGCCCTGCAGCGTCGAAATGGTGTGCGTCCCGGCCTTCTTCGGCGTCCACTGAATGGTGGCCTTGCCGCCGGACGGCTTCACGGGGCTGCCGGAGATGACCAGGCCGTCCACGTAGAACCACGCCTCGAACCAGTGGTCGTAGGTCGCGGTGATCTCGTAGGTGCAGGCCGCGTAGATCTTGTCGGCGTTCACCGAGATGCCGGTGGGGACCGCGCCCGCGTAGGGGGCCGCCATCGCCGCCGAACAGCCCAGCGCGGCCAGGGCCGTGGCGCCCGCGCCGACCCGACGGGCGATGCGCTTGTGCACGGACTGCTTCATGTCACTCCTCGATGCCTGCCCGCGTTGTGCGCGGTCGGCGAACTGTATCGGTTGTCCAGTTCACTATGGGGCACTTTGCCCGAAAAACTGAAACGAGTTCCTGTCAAACATCCCCGACCTGCGTGAACAACCGACCGCACACGGCGAAACGGGCCCGCCTCCCGAGGGAAGCGGGCCCGATCACGGGTGCGGAGCTACCGGTGTGCGGCGTCCCGATCCGCATCCGCGGACTTGCCCAGGGTCACCGTCGTGGTGTTCGGCCGGGCGTCGCCGCCGTGCCCGGGCCACCACGCGGCGCGACCGATGAGCGCGGTCACCGCCGGGGTGAAGAACATGGCCATCACGAACGCCGCGATGGCGATGCCGACCGAGATGGCGAAACCCATCTGCGAGAGCACGTTGTTGCCCGCCAGCATCATCGAGGCGAAGGTGCCCGCCAGGATGACACCGGCCGCGGCGACGGTCGGGCCGGCGTGCTTGAACGCCAGCGCCGCCGCCCGGTGCGGATCGTGGCCCTCGCGGGCCTCCTCGCGCAGGCGCGCCACCATGAGGATGTTGTAGTCCGTGCCGAGTGCGACCACGAACAGGTACATGATGATCGGCAACGTGAAGATCAAGCCCGAATCACCCTGCAGGTGCTGGAACACCAGCACCGCCGCGCCGAGCGTGGCCGCGAAGCCCAGGAACACCGAGGCCATCAGGTACCAGGGCGCCACCAGACTGCGCAGCAGCAACCCGAGCACGATCATGATGAGCACCGCCGCCACCGGGAAGACCACCCGATAGTCCCGATTCATGGCCGCCTGGAAATCGACGAAGATCGAGGTCATACCGCCCACCACCGCCGTGGTGCCGGCCGGCGCCGCGTCGTGCGCGGTGGTGCGCAGCGGGCCCTTCATGGTGTCGGCCGCCGCGTCGGATTCGGGTGCGTCGGTGAGCGTCACCTGATATTCGGCCACGGCCTTGTCCTCGGACAGCACCGGCTCGCCGACCTGGCCGACGCCCGGGACCGCCGCCAGCGCGGTGCGATACGCGCCGAGCTGATCCGCGCCCAGCGCGCCCTGATCCGCGCTCAGGTAGACCTGCGAGGGCTGGGTGCTGCCCGCGGGCATGCCCTTGAGCAGTTCCTCGCCGTAGATCGTGGACTCGGACGCGCTCGAGGTCGAGCCCGAGGACAGATCGAAGGTCGGATTGAAGCCGAAAGCGAAGACGCCCAACAGGATCAGCACACCGCCGGACGCGACCGCGTACAGCCCGGGCCGCCTGCCCAGCGAGCTTCCGATGGCGTCGAAACGCGCGCCCGTGGGCTCGTGCTGCCACGCCTTGGACGGCCAGAAGACCTTGGTGCCCAGCAGCGAGACGATCGCCGGGATCAGGGTCAGCCCGGCCAGCAGCGCCACCGCCACCGCGATCGCCAGCGCCAGGCCCATGGACCGGAACATGCCGAGCGTGGACAGGGTGAGCGCGCCGAAGGCGATGATGACCGCCGCGGCCGCCGAGGTGATGGCCTCGCCGACCCGGGTCACCGAGCTGACCATGGCCGTCTTGGGATCCTCACCGGCCCGTAGTCGTTCGCGGTACCGGAACATCAGGAACAGGATGTAGTCGGTGCCGACGCCGAAGAGCACCACGATGAGCAGCGACTGCACCGAACTGTCGATCTTCAGATCGAAGGCCTTGCTCACGATGGCGAGCAGACCGCCGACCATGGACGAGATCCCGAAGATGACCACGATGGGCAGCAGTGCGATGACCGGACTGCGGAAGATGACGAGCAGCAGCACCAGGATCAGCACGATGGTGGCGATGGCGATGATGGCCATGCCCTTCTGGCTCGACTCCTGCTGATCCAGGCCCTGCGCGGCCGAGCCGGTGATACCGGCCTTCAGATCGGTGCCCGCGACCTGCTCCTGCAACGCGGTGCGCAGGTCCTTGACCGCGTCGCTCTGCCGGGTGTCCTCCGGACTGGTGATCTTGGTCATTCCGACCGCGACCACCTGTACCAGGCGATTCTGCGACGGCGGCGTGGCCTGAACGGTCGTGACGTCCTCGACCTTGCGTTCACCGAGCGCACCCGCGACAGCAGCCACCGATGCCGCGTCGGCGTCGGTGAGCGGACCGCCGTCGGCCCGGACGAACACGATGAGGGCGGCCGGGGTGGCGCTGTTGGGGAAGGCCCGCTGCTGCAATTCCATCGCCTGGATGGACTCGTAGTGCGAGGGCAGGAAGTCGGCTTGGTCGGTGGTCGCGGTGAGCTTCGGCGCGAGGCCTGCCACCGCGACGATGGCGATCAGCCAGACGCCGATCACCGCCCACGGTTGCGCGACGACCAGGCGTCCGAGTCGGGAGAACATGCGAAGGGTCCCTTCGGGGTTCGGCCGTACTATTCGTTTTTCGAGGCGAACTCAGATGTCGAGCACTTGGGCGGCGGGGTTCTCGAGCACATCGGCGACGATCCGGAAGACCTTCTCCGGCACCAGATCACGCAACTCCCCCGGCGCGTTCACGATGTCGACGGTGAAGTCGCCATACCCATCCTCACCGAGACCGAGCATGTCGCGCCAGTCCCGGAAACCTTTGGCCCAGTGCGTGATCGCGGAAAGGTCCGACTGGTCGGACTGCTTGCGGGCGACAGTGAACTCGGACTTCTTGTCGCGGAAGGCCCGCCGGGTGACGTTGGTGAACTCGGTCCACTCGATGTAGTGCCGGTGCACCACGAGTTTGCCCTTCCTACTCTGATACACCCGGACCACCTCGGCGCCGGCCTTGGTGACGCGGTGCGACTCGGCGAGTTCACGCCCGATGAAGGTCTGCGTCCGCGCGCCACCCGGGCCGACGCGCAGCTCGATGGTGCGCATGCCCTCGGGCAGGGTCTGGGTGACGGCGGCGCCGGAGGTGGGTTCGCCGGCTGTTTTCTGCATATCGATGTCCATGATCGCTCCCGGATTCAGTGCGTCAACCATAGGTTGACCCATGGTGAATAGTCAACAGTTGGTTGACGAAATTGTTCGCATAGATGCGCATATAGGCATGCTTGTAGAACATGGCACCGCGCTCGATTCCCCTTGCGCCACAGGGCTTCCGGATCCAGTTGGTGCCAGGGTCTCCCCTCGCCTGAAATCACTATAAGTAGACGTATACGTATAGCGCAACCCTGACGTGACCCTGAACTTTCCCGGAATCGATCCCCGAGATGATGAAAGCCCGCCGCCCCGGGGACCGGGGCGGCGGGCTCGTGTTCCGGCGGGCCGGGCTAGCGGCCTCGCTTCTTACCGGACTTCTTCTGCGCTCCAGCGCCTTTCGACTTCGCGGCGCCCGGCTGCGGCTTCTTGCCGACGGACTTCTTCGCACCGCCCGTGCGCGCCTTGGCAGGCTGCGCCCGCGCCGGCTTGCGCTGTCCCGACGGGGACCGCGAACTCTGCGCCGATCGGCCGCGCACCACGCCGACGAACTCCTCCACCAGCTCGGTGGTCGCCTCGGTCGGCCAGGCCAGGGCGATCTCGGTCTCGGGCAGGCCCATGACGGTCCGATAAACCAGATCCTTGCGGGTGTGCAGGCGCGCGATCGAATGCGGGACGATGGCGGCGCCGCTCACCGCGGCCACCAGATCCATGGTCATGGCCGCGTCGTCCAGGTCGTCGGCGTCCTGCATGCGCTCATCGGCCAGGTCGGCCAGGCCGATCTGCTCGAAGACCGAGAGCGGATGATCCTTGGGCACGACCACCACCGGCAGCTCGCGATAGAGCGGAATCACGTCCAGGCCGTCACGGTCGATGGGCAGGCGCACGAAGCACATGTCCACGGCGCGCTCACGCAGCGCCGACTCCTGCTCGCGCATGGGGACCGGGATCATCTCGGCGGGAGTGTCGGGGAAGCGCTCACGCCAGATGCGATCCCATTTGGTGACCGTCACGCCCGGCACGAATCCGACGCGCAGCCGATCACCCTGTGCGGCAACGGGTTCGGGCTCCACGACATTCGCGAGGATCTCGCGCGCCGACGCCAGCAGCTCGCCGCCGTCGGCACTGAGCTCGGTGGGCTGCGCACCGGGCACGAAGAGCTTGACGCCGAGCTCCTCCTCCAGCTCGATGACCGTCGCGCTCAGTCGCTGCCGGGAGATCCCGAGACCGCGCGCGGCGCGCGCGAAGTGCAACTCTTCCGCAACCGCCACGAACCAGCGCAGACGCGTGACATCGATCGAGGAGAAGCGGCTCATTCCACCCAGGTTATTGCACCGCGACACCGCCCTGTGCGCAGGTGCCCGGCCCGCCCCGATACCCTTGATCAGTGAGCCCGGACAAGAACAACCAGACCATGAAGCCGCTGACCGCGGCCGACAAGCTCGGCATCTACCTCCCGGCCGCGCCCGAGGAGTTCCGGAACTCACCCATCACCCGCGGCGAACTCGAGGAGCTGCGCGTCAACCCGCCGCAGTGGCTGACCGACCTGCGCGCCGCCGGCCCCTTCCCCCGCGACGTGACCGCCCGCAAACTCGGGATCTCCAACTCCGGTCTGGCCCGCGCGGGCGTCGCCGACGCGCTCACCTCCGCCGAGATCGACGCCCTGAACGCCGAGTCCCCGGACTGGCTGGTGCGCGAACGCGAGAACCTGCGCACGGTGCAGGCCGAGGCCGAGCGTGTGAAGAACAAGGATGCCGAGCGTCGCGCCGCCACCAACCGGCCCGCGAAGAACCGGTTCGGGGCGCCCGGTAAGAAGGCTTAGCCCCTGCGACCCGTGGCGCGGAGCGCGTAATGCTCTCCGCGCCACAGATATCAGCAGCCGGTCAGGAGTGGACCAGTACCTGATCTCGTTGGCCGGTGACGAGAGTTGTTGCGACGCCGCGGCGTTCGAGTGCCGCCGCCAGCACCGCCAGGGCCAGGGCGGAAGCCGCCAGGGCCGCGCCCACCCAGTTGGGGGCCGTGTAGCCCAGGCCCGCGGCGATCGTGAGGCCGCCGAGCCAGGCGGCGAGGGCGTTGCCGAGGTTGAAGGCGCCGATGTTCACCGCGGAGGCCAGGGTCGGGGCCGCCTGGGCGTGATCCAGGACGCGCTTCTGTAGCGACGGGACCGACGCGAAACCCAGTGCGCCGATGAGGAATACGGAGATCGCGGCCAGGGGCTTGCTGTGGGCGGTGACGGTGAACAGGGCCAGGGTGAGGGTCAGCGCGCCGAGGGAGATGTAGAGCATCGGCATCAGGTGACGGTCGGCGTATCTGCCGCCGACCAGGTTGCCCACCACCATGCCGAGGCCGAGCAGGACCAGCAGCCAGGGCACCGAAGTGTCCGCGAAGCCGCCGATCTCGGTCATCATCGGGGCGATGTAGGTGATGGCGGCGAAGACCGCGCCGAACCCCAGCACCGTCATGGCATTGGCCAGTAGCACCTGAATGTTCTTGAAGGCGGCCAGCTCCCGGCGCAGGCGCACCGGTTCGCGCATCGGCTGCTCGGGAACCAGTTTGGCGATGCCCACCAGCCCGACGACGCCGAGCAGGGCCACGATGGCGAAAGTGACACGCCAGCCCAGGGATTGACCGACGATCGTGCCCAGCGGAACGCCGACGACGTTGGCGACGGTCAGCCCGGTGAACATCATCGCGATGGCCCCGGCCTTCTTGTCCGGCGCGACCAGCTCGGCGGCCACCACGGCCCCGATGCCGAAGAACGCGCCGTGCGCCAGCGAGGCGACCACGCGGCCCGCCAGCATCACACCGAAGACCGGCGCGACGGCGGAGATCAGGTTTCCGGCGATGAACAGGCCCATGAGGATCATGAGCATGCGCTTGCGGGAGACGCGGGTGCCGAGCGCGGTCATGATCGGGGCGCCGGCCATGACGCCGAGCGCGTAGCCGGTGACCAGCCAGCCCGCGGTGGGAATGGAGACGCCGAAGTCACCGGCGACCTCGGGCAGCAGGCCCATGATGACGAATTCGGTGGTGCCGATTCCGAAGGCCCCGATTGCGAGAGCCAGCAGCGCGAGCGGCATGGGAACACCTTCCAGACGATTGCACTAGCTTGTTATTGCATGCACATTAGTTGCACGCGCGCTCTATATGCAAGCGCTGGCATTCGCGGAAGTCGTCTATTCTGGTACGAGCCGCTCCGAACAGAGGAAACGCCATGACCGCCACGGACCCCGCCCTGACCGCGCTCGCCCAGGGCTGGTGCGCGCTCTCGCTGCTGCACGGCCGCATCGAGGCCCATATCGAACGCGCCCTGCAGTCCGGGCACGGCCTGAGCGTGCGCGAGTACTCCCTGCTCGACGTGCTCAACCGCCAGCACACGGGCGACGGCGGCATGCTGCAGATGAAGCAGGTGGCCGACGCGGTGGTCCTGTCCCAGAGCGCCACCACCCGGCTGGTGACCCGCCTCGAGGACCGCGGCCTCCTGGCCCGCTACCTCTGCCCGCACGATCGCCGCGGCATCTACACCAACGTCACCGACGCCGGCCGCACCCTCCTGGAACAGGCCCGCCCGACCAACGACGCCGCCCTGCGCGCGGCCCTCGACGAGGCCGCCCTCTCCCCCGAACTGGCACCCCTGGTCCGCACGGTGGAGGCACTGCACACCCCGGCCCACTGACGCTCTCGGGCAAGAATTTCCGAGGGAGGCGGCTCGGTTTCAGTAGGTTGGGAACATGGCACTGACGATTGCAGATCGACAGGAATTCCTCGCGCAGCCGCTCATCGGCGCGCTCGCCGTCACCGAGAAGCCCGGGCGGGCGCCACTCAACCTGCCCATCTGGTACCAGTACACCCCCGGCGGCGATCTCTGGATCCTCACCGGACCCGAATCCCGCAAGATGCGCGCCCTGGAATCCGCGGGGCGCTTCAGCCTCATGGTGCAGGTCGTGGAACCCAGCGTCCGCTACGTGACCGTGGAAGGGCCGATCACCAAGGTCACGGTGATGACGCCCGAACAGCATCGGGAGATGGCGGAGCGCTACCTGCCGCCCGCGGCGGTGGACGAGTACCTGAAATTCGCGGAATCGCACGGTGAGCAGGTCGCCGTGTACATGACCCCCGAACACTGGCTGTCGGCCGACATGGGCAGCTTCTGAAACCGGCGACACCCTCGGATACGACGAAGGCCCGCTCCCCAATCGGGAAGCGGGCCTTCGTACTTCGACTGTCGTCGAGGTGGAACCGGCTTACTTGGCCTTCTCCAGCACCTCGACCAGACGCCAGCGCTTGGTGGCGGACAGCGGACGGGTCTCCATCAGCTGCACGCGGTCACCGACGGCGGCGATCTCGTTCTCGTCGTGCGCCTTGACCTTCGAGGTGGTCCGGATGATCTTGCCGTAAAGCTTGTGCTTCACGCGATTCTCCAGCTCGACCACGATGGTCTTGGTCATCTTGTCGGAGACGACGTAGCCGTAGCGCACCTTGCGCTGGCCACGATCCTCAACCTGCGCCGGCGTCTTGGCCGGGCCTTTTGCGTCACTCATGCCGCATCTCCCTTGCCTTCAGGACCGGTGGCCAGGCCGAGCTCGCGCTCACGCATGACCGTGTAGATGCGCGCGATCTCGTGCCGGACCACGCGCAGACGACGGTTGTTCTGCAACTGGCCCGTCGCCATCTGGAAGCGCAGGTTGAACAGCTCTTCCTTGCTTTCACGCAGTTTCGCGACGAGCTCCTCTTCGGTCAGCTCGCGCAGCTCTGCAGCCGGAGTTCCGGTAGCCATCAGAACTGCTCCTCTCGCTTCACGATCCTGCACTTCATGGGGAGCTTGTGCATCGCGCGGCGCAGGGCCTCACGAGCGGTCTCCTCATTCGGGTAAGACATCTCGAACATGACCCGTCCCGGCTTCACGTTCGCGATCCACCACTCCGGCGAACCCTTACCGGAACCCATGCGGGTTTCGGCCGGCTTCTTGGTGAGCGGGCGATCGGGGTAGATGTTGATCCAGATCTTGCCGCCACGCTTGATGTGGCGGGTCATCGCGATACGCGCCGACTCGATCTGACGGTTGGTCACGTAAGCCGGCTCCAGAGCCTGGAGGCCGTACTCACCGAACGTCACCGAGGTGCCGCCCTTGGACATGCCGGAGCGGCCCGGGTGGTGCTGCTTACGGTGCTTGACCTTGCGAGGCATCAACATAGGTCAGCCCTCCTGGGTCGTCTCTGCCGGAGCATCCGCGACAGCAGTCGCGGCACGGCCGGCTTCAGTGCTGGTGGCAGTAGTGCCCTGGGCACCCGAGCGACGCGGGCGGCTCGGCCGCTCACGACGCGGACGATCACGGTCGCCGGCGGGCGCGGCGGAGGCGGTGACCTCGCGCTTGCCACCGACGATGTCGCCCTTGTAGATCCACACCTTCACGCCGATGCGGCCGAAGGTGGTGCGGGCCTCGTACAGGCCGTAGTCGATGTCCGCGCGAAGCGTGTGCAGCGGCACACGGCCTTCGCGGTAGAACTCCGAGCGCGACATTTCGGCGCCACCGAGGCGGCCCGAGCACTGCACGCGGATGCCCTTGACGTTCGGCGAACGCATGGCCGACTGAATGGCCTTGCGCATCGCGCGACGGAACGCCACACGGTTCGACAGCTGCTCGGCCACACCCTGGGCAACGAGCTGCGCATCCGACTCGGGGTTCTTGACCTCGAGGATGTTCAGCTGCACCTGCTTGCCGGTGAGCTTCTCCAGCTCGGCACGGATGCGGTCGGCCTCGGCGCCACGACGGCCGATCACGATGCCCGGACGCGCGGTGTGGATATCCACACGGACGCGATCACGGGTGCGCTCGATCTCGACCTTCGAGATGCCCGCGCGCTCCATGCCGGTGGCAAGAAGCTTGCGGATCTTGACGTCTTCTCCGACGTATTCCTTGTACTGCTTGTCGGCGTACCAGCGCGACTTCCAGTCGGTGGTGATGCCGAGGCGGAAGCCGTGGGGATTGATCTTCTGTCCCATTTACTTCTCCCCTCCGTTCCGGCGGCTACGAGTGGCAGCGCCGACGGTGGGCACGCTCTCGACCTCGATGGTGATGTGGCTGGTGCGCTTGCGGATCCGGAACGCACGGCCCTGGGCCCGCGGCTGGAAACGCTTCATGGTCGCGCCCTCGTCGACGAAAGCCGTCGAGATGACCAGGGTGGCCGGGTTCAGGCCGAGGTTGTTGGTCGCGTTGGCGGCGGCCGAAGCCACGACCTTGGCGACCGGCTCGCTGGCGGCCTGCGGGGCGAACCGCAGGATGTTCAGCGCGTCCGCAACACTCTTGCCGCGGACCAGGTCCACAACACGACGGGCCTTCATGGGCGTCACGCGCACGTGCTTGGCGGTGGCGCGTGCGGTCTGGTTCTGAGTTTCAGTGCTCATCGCCGCTTGCTCTTCCGATCGTCCTTGACGTGGCTCTTGAACGTCCGAGTCGGCGCAAATTCACCGAGCTTGTGTCCAACCATGTTGTCCGACACGAAGACCGGGACGTGCTTGCGGCCGTCGTGCACCGAGAACGTGTGCCCGATGAAATCGGGGATGATGGTGGAACGACGCGACCAGGTCTTGATGACCTGCTTCGTGCCCTTCTCGTTCTGAACGTCCACCTTCTTGAGGAGGTGATCGTCGACGAACGGGCCCTTCTTCAGGCTGCGTGGCATTTCTAACCTCCTCCTTAACGCTTCTTGCCGCGGCGGCGGACGATGAGCTTGTCGCTCGGACGGTTGGGCTTGCGGGTGCGGCCCTCGGGCTTGCCCCACGGGGAGACCGGGTGGCGACCACCGGAGGTCTTACCCTCACCACCACCGTGCGGGTGGTCGACCGGGTTCATGACCACACCACGGACGGTCGGGCGAACGCCCTTCCACCGCATACGGCCGGCCTTGCCCCAGTTGATGTTCGACTGTTCGGCGTTGCCGACCTCGCCGATGGAGGCGCGGCAGCGCACATCGACGCGACGGATTTCGCCGGAGGGCATACGCAGGACGGCGTAGGCGCCTTCCTTACCCAGCAGCTGGATGCTCATGCCGGCCGAGCGGGCCAGCTTGGCGCCGCCACCCGGACGCAGTTCGACCGCGTGGATGGTGGTACCGGTCGGGATCGAGCGCAGCGGCAGGTTGTTGCCGGGCTTGATGTCCGCGCCGGGGCCGGACTCGATCTGCGTGCCCTGGGCAATGCCCTTGGGCGCGATGATGTAGCGCTTCTCGCCGTCCGCGAAGTGCAGCAGGGCGATGTTCGCGGTGCGGTTGGGGTCGTACTCGATGTGAGCGACCTTGGCCGGGATGCCGTCCTTGTCGAGGCGACGGAAGTCGATGACGCGGTAGGCACGCTTGTGGCCGCCACCCTTGTGCCGGGTGGTGATGCGACCCTGCGCGTTACGGCCACCGGTCTTGTGCAGCGGACGCAGCAGCGACTTCTCGGGGGTCGAACGGGTGATCTCGGCGAAGTCGGACACCGAGGAGCCACGACGACCCGGGGTTGTCGGCTTGTATTTACGAATTGCCATGAGTCTTCTCTACTTTCTGGATTCCCAGGCGCTTACGCGACCGGGCCCCCGAAGATCTCGATGGGCTTGCTGTCGGCCGAGAGGGTCACGAGCGCGCGCTTGGTGTTCTTGCGCTTGCCGTAACCGGCGCGGGTCCGCTTGCGCTTGCCCTGACGGTTAGCGGTGTTGACGCTGGTCACCTTCACGCCGAAAACCTTCTCGACGGCGATCTTGATCTGCGTCTTGTTGGAGTCCGGGTGCACGATGAAGGTGTAGGTACCCTCTTCGATCAGTCCATAGGACTTCTCGGAGATGACCGGCGCCAGCAGAATGTCGCGGGGGTCGGCGATCGTGGTCACTTGCTCTCCTCCTGTGCAGCTTCGGCAGGGCCGTGCACGAAGGCGTTGAGCGCCTCGACGGAGAAGATGACCTCATCGGCCTTCAGCACGTCGTAAGTGTTCAGCTGATCGGGAGCGATCGGGTGCACGTTCTGCAGGTTCGCAACGCTCTTCCACGCGGCGACATCTTCACGACCGATGACAACCAGGATCTGCTTGCGGCTCGAGAGCTCGGCAAGGAAGGTCTTGGCGGTCTTGGTCGACGGGGCCTGCCCGGCAACCAGTTCGGTGATGACCTGGATGCGCTCGTTGCGGGCCCGGTCGGACAGGGCGCCACGCAGTGCGGCAACCTTCATCTTCTTGGGCAGGCGCTGGGTGTAATCGCGCGGCTGCGGGCCGTGGACGGTGCCACCGCCGGCGAACTGCGGCGCACGGGTCGAGCCCTGACGGGCGCGGCCGGTGCCCTTCTGGCGGTACGGCTTACGCCCACCGCCGCGGACCTCGCCGCGGGTCTTGGTGGCGTGCGTGCCCTGGCGAGCCGCGGCCAGCTGGGCCACGACGACCTGGTGCATCAGCGCGATATTGGCGGTCACGTCGAAGATCTCCGCGGGGAGCTCGACGGTGCCCTCGGTCTTGCCGCCAACGGCCTTGACCGGGAGCGTCAGGTTGGTCTTGGTCTCGGTGCTCATGCCCGGGCACCACCCTTCACTGCACTCTTGACGATCACGACGTGGCCGCGACGGCCCGGGATCGCACCCTTGATCAGCAGCAGACCGTTCTCGGCATCCACCTTGTGGACCGTGAGGTTCTGCGTGGTCACGCGGTCGCTACCCATCCGGCCGGACATGCGCATGCCCTTGAACACGCGACCCGGGGTGGAGCAACCACCGATGGAGCCCGGACGACGGTGCACAGCCTGCGCGCCGTGCGAGGCGCCCTGGCCGGCGAAGCCGTGACGCTTCATGGTGCCGGCGAAGCCCTTGCCCTTGGAGGTGCCGGTCACGTCGACGTAGGTGCCCTCTTCGAAGGCCTCCGCGCCGATTTCCTGGCCCACCGAGAAGGAATCGACGTCAGCGACGCGGATCTCGGTGATGTGGCGACGCGGGGTGACGCCGGCCTTGGCGAACTGGCCGGAAACCGGCTTGTTCACCTTGCGCGGGTCGATGGCGCCGTAGGCGATCTGGATGGCGGCGTAGCCATCGCGCTCTGCGGTGCGGATCTGGGTCACCACGTTCGGCCCGGCCTTGACGACGGTCACCGGAACAACACGGTTCTTCTCGTCGAAGACCTGGGTCATACCGAGCTTGGTTCCCAGGATGCCGGCAGCCGGCCTGCTCTTGTTGTCAGTCATATCTGGAATCCCCGTCACTGAATGTTGACGTCGACACTGGCCGGGAGATCGATGCGCATCAGCGCGTCAACCGTCTTCGGCGTGGGGTCGAGGATGTCAATCAGCCGCTTGTGAGTACGCATCTCGAAGTGCTCGCGCGAGTCTTTGTACTTGTGCGGCGAACGGATGACGCAGTACACGTTCTTTTCGGTGGGCAACGGCACCGGGCCGACGACACGGGCACCGGTACGGGTCACCGTCTCGACGATCTTGCGCGCAGACGCGTCGATCGCCTCATGGTCGTAGGCCTTGAGCCTGATGCGGATCTTCTGTCCCGCCACGCTGAGTGTCCTTTTCTCCGCTTAACGTTTGTGCCCCAGGAACTTTCGCTCCCGAAACACCCTCATTTGCACAGTCCGAACACACGAAGACGCATCAGCCACCACACGACCGAGACCCGTGGGCCCGATCCATCGCCGCTGTTCATCTGTCATGGTTCTATCCGGTCCACGCGGTCGGGCGTGTCGCCCATCCGCTCATTCTTCGGCCTCGGAGTGAAACTCGAGCCTCGGAATCCTGTCCCGGACGCACTCCAGCCATTTCGGCGAAGTACGAGATTGGTCCTTCTCACCCGCCACCACCAGCGTCTATCCAGAAAACAGACGCAACCCGGTGCGGGCAACCTGAACAGTATGCCCCACGCCCCGGGGGGACTTCAAATCGCCCCCCACATCCATCCCGGATGGCGATGGCGCTGGTCACAGCCGCCGCGTTCGGGGGCGAATCCAACCTATAGGCAAACGCTTCCCGGGCGCGCCCGAGGGGTTCCACAGAACTTACTATTGAGTAAGATAGCGGTATGACACAAGAGACCGCCACCTACCGCGGCTGGAAGAAACTGCCGGACAACCGGCTCGGCCACACCCTGTTCTCCCTCGGCATGGTCGCGCGGGTCCCCTACTTCGGCACGATCCTGCCGACCGTCACCCGCCTCGAACCGGGCCTGTGCGAGGTCAGCGCCCCCAAGTGGTTCGGCATCCACAACCACCTGAGCACGTTCCACGCGATCGCCGCCTGCAACCTCGCCGAGGTGGCCATGGGCATGCTGTCCGAGGCAACGGTCCCCGGCACCCACCGCTGGATCCCCAAGGCGATGAACGTGCAGTACCTGGCGAAGGCGAACTCGAGCCTGCACGCGGTGGCGAAGCTCCCGGAGGTCCCGGACTTCACGGCGATCACCGAGGGCCGCGAGATCGTGGTTCCGGTGTCGATCTACGACCGCTCGGGGCTCGAGGTGGTGCACGCGGATATCACCACGTGGGTGACGCCGAAGTAGTCCCGAACCGGCGATTCTGTTGCGAGACAACAGAATCGCCAAGGCTACTCGGCGATTGAGGCCCTCTCCCCGACCAACAACAGCGCCGCCCCCTAGGACCAGCAGTACTCCGGCCAGAGCGCTTCTGCATGGCCGCCGCTCAATCCCGGTCCTTGACCTCTCGTGGGAGGCGGCAGCCGGTGTTGGAAGTGATGACCGTGGCCGCGCCGCTGCGGGCCCAGAGCACGGGGGCGTTGGAGCCGAAGTAGCGCACACCGTGGTTGCCGGCCTGCTCGGGGAAAGTTTCCACCTCGGTGGAGCCCAGCGGCGCGGCAAGCTCTTTCGCCCTCTGTGTTACGGCGGGCCACAGGTCGTCGGGAACTGGGCCCGACGCGGTGTAGTGGCGGAGGAAGAGCTTCACACCTTGGGACTTCTCGAAGGGCGGGCTGCACTCGGCACCCAGTTCGCTGTCCTTCCATTCCCACCGCAAGCCCGGTACGAGCGTGTCGATATAGGCGGCGAGCTGCAGCACCGCGGCCTCGAGTTCGGCCTTCGATTCCTCGAGCGAAGGCAGACCCGCGAGCGTTCGCTCCGCGTTGTCCGATTCCGCCCGGCTGGTCTGTTCGGCAGGGTCCGACACCGCTCGATCACATCCCGTCATGGTCAGCAGCACTGCGGCCGCAGCGACAAGTAGCCGAATTCGTTTGCGCTTCACTGTCATCGCCCCACGCTCGAAGTCATCGCACCCAGTCCAGAATTGCTCGGCCGAGGTCGGTCGGTCCCGTCTTGTAGCCGGGGTCCCCTTCGACCACCGGCAACCCGGCGACGACGGCGGCGACGTTGTATCCGGTCGTCCGGAGTTGTTCGCCGTCATCGCCCGATCGCGGGTATTCCGAATGACCCACCGCACCGTCGCGGCGGACGCCGTCGGGAGTTACCTCCGCATCTGTCTCCAGGTGCGTGAAACCAGGAATGTAGCCAGGACTCAGACCGAAGCCGTTGAGACTCGCCACGGCGTCGTCGTGCGCGGTCATCTCGTACGCGTGGCCGGGGTCGAGGTTGAGCTTGTCCAGCGCGTTCTCCCACGGGTTGTACCCCGTGTCCAGGCCAGGCGAACCGTAGACGACCAGGTCGTCCACCGGATGGGGGCCGGGTTGCTGCAGGGCCATGCCGGTAACGAGGGACCCGTAGGAGTGGCCGACCGCGGTCAGATGGGGATCCCCGCCGTGTGAGACCTGCAATCCCTGATAGAAGGACGCCAGCCTGGGTGCCGCGTTCGCCGCGAGGTCGTCGTGTGCCACGTCCCAGCCGCCCTGGGCGTTGTCGGTATCCCACCACTCGTCGGTATTGGCCAACTGCGGTGCGTCGTAGCCGATCCAGGCGATCGTCGCGACGGTGCTGTCGGGGCGATTCGCCGTCAGCAGGTCCGAGACAGCGGTGTTTCGCAACGTCGTGGCCTCGGCGACCATGCTGCCGATCGAACTGTGCACCGTCGTGTTCAGACCGGGCGTGGTGACCGAGACATGGTCCGCTGTATCCGGATTGCCGACCGAGACAGCCGCGTGCGCCTGTGCGCCCGATTGCGTGTCCAACAGCAGAAGCATGCGTTCGTTCTTCAGCGGCCCGGTGTTGACGGCCTTGTCGACCGCTTCGAGATCGGCGAACTTGCCGCTCACCGCGGGGTCGCCGGCGCGGGCCCGCGCCAGTTCGTCCGCGAGCTTGATGCGGTTGTAGTGGTCACGCTCGGCGACCGGCATGCCGTCGCGATTACCGAGGTACTGATCGTGCAACCAGAGTGCGTCTTTCTCTTCCTGACCCAGGGTTTGCCAGAAGTCGCCGAAGCCCTGCTGATCGGCGTGCAGGGCGGCTTTGCCGTCGACGACGTCCTGCACCCGCTGACCGCGTTCGCCGAGGGATACCGGGACCCGCGAGGGGAGGGCCTTGACGGCGGTCAGCGGCTCGAAGGCGGAATCTATTGCGGCGGTCGCGTTTTCTACTATCTGGCCGAGGCCGGCGAGGGCCAGCTTTATCGGGGGCTCGTAGAAGGTTTTGGCGGTGTGGTTCAAAGCCCCCTGTGCCATTGCCAGGTCGGCGGGGGTCGCGTCGGCGGGGAGGGAGAGGGCGGCGTCGGGGGGCGTTACCGTGCCGTCTTCGGCGACCTGAAAGTTGTTTTTCTCGGCCAGGTCTATCGCGGCGATCGTGACCTGTTGGGCCATAGCGATTTTCGTTCGAGCGGTCGTGGCGGTGGTGATCGCGGCGGTTAGGGCTGTGGTCAGGGTGGTTGCCGCGGTGGCGGTTTCGGTCACCGCGGCGCGGGCGCGGTCGGCGGCGGCGCCTTCCCAGAAGGTGGTGGAGGCGGTGTAGTCGCGGGCCGAAAGGTCCAGGTGGAGTTGGGTCGTGTCGCGGGCCGTTGTCCACTCGGCGATCTGGCGAGTGAGGGAATCGGGGGCCAGCGCGTAGGCCTGGGACTTGGTGACGGGCGCGGTCATGGGTTCGGGAGGTGGGTCGTCGCGTCCACGATGTTCAGGCGAACCGCGTGGTCGGTGTGGTGGAAGGCGTCCACGCAGCGGACGGTGTTGCCGCCGATCAGTTCCAGGGCCCGGCCGAGCGCGGCGGTCGCGTCGTCGGTATCCGCGGAGCGAGCGGCGCACACCGTCCCGAGGCGGAAGCCGGCGAAGCCCGCGGCGACTCCGGCCGCGGCCTGACCGGCGGGGAGTTCTTCGAGGGACCTGCCGTGGGCGCGCACCGCGGTGGCCAGGCTCAGGGCGTCGGCCTGGTCGATGCGGAGCGACTCGGCGAAGGGGCTCGGCACGGGACTACCGGCCCAGGCTGCGGCGCAGGAACGCCTGGTTCTCGCGGACCTCGTCCTCGAATTCGAGTTCACGGGCCAGCTCGGCGTCGGCTCGGGCGCGCGGGTCCCGGGCCGGGGGCGCGGGTTGGGCGGGCGCGCTCACCGCGTGCGCGGATCGTGCGGTGGCGGGCTCCCCGCCGGACATCGACCGGGAACCAACCCCTGCCAACTCCGGCCGGGGCGCGTCGATCGCGGCGGTCGCGGCCTGCACCGCCGCCTCGATCCGCGGGTCGGCGCGGAAGGCGGCGAGCGCGGCGGCCGCGTGGGCGCGCGCGTCGGCGAGCGCCTGCTGAGCCAGGGCGGTGAGCCGGCGGCCCAGTTCGCCGCCGGTCAGGGCGGGGGCGCGGTCGTCGATGTGAATGGTGATCTCACCGTCGGCGCGGGCCTCGACCTGGAGCCAGCCGTCGGCGGAACGGGCCCGGGTGCGGGCGGCGGTCAGCGCGTCGGCCAGCCGGGCAGTGGTGTTCTGCAGCGGATCGCTGTCGTTCCTCATGGATTCCCCGGGCCTTGTCAGTAACTCGAAGATTGCGTCCTATCAAACTGACCAGTTTCAAACATCTCTTCGACCACCGTCTGCGCAGCTGAGAGCAGTGTGCCGACTCGGCGCGGCCGATTCGCCGCAACCGCCCTCTTCGCGACCCCGGGGGTGCGAGGTCGCCCGGGTGCTGGCGGCCCGGGGACCCGGCTGTTTGAATGCGGGTATGAGTGGCCGGAAGGTCGGCGGAGCCGCCGATGTGTGCGTGGTGGGGCTCGGGCCCACGGGCCGGGCCCTGGCGCACCGGGCGATGCGGGCGGGGTTGCGGGTGGTCGCGGTGGATCCGCGGCCCGATCGGCTCTTCCCGCCCACCTTCTCGTGCTGGGTCGACGAACTGCCGGACTGGTTGCCGCCCGGCGTGATCGCCAGCCGCATCGAGGCCCCCGTGGTGTGGACCAAGAGCGCGCACCGCATCGACCGGCCGTACGCCGTGCTGTCCAAACGGGGCCTGCACGAGACCCTGGCGCTGGACGACGCCACCGTGATCTCCGGTCGCGCCCGGATCGTGCAGGCGCACCGGGTCGAATTGGCCGACGGCACCGAGGTCCGCGCGGCGACGGTGTTCGACACCCGCGGCATGCCCTCCCCCGCCAAACGCCGAACCGCCAGCGCACATGGCATTTTCGTGGACGAGGACATCGCCGCGCCCATGGTCAAGGCCGGTGAGGGCCTGCTGCTGGATTGGCGGCCCGAGAACGGCGCGGGCCCCGGCGCCCCGCCGAGCTTCCTGTACTCGGTGCCCCTGGGCGACGGCACGGTGATCTTCGAGGAGACCAGCCTCGGCCTGCGCGGCGGCATGCCGCAGCACGAATTGCGGCGGCGCACGCTGAATCGCCTGGCCGCGCACGGTATTCGACTACGCGGCGACGAACCCAGCGAGGCCGCGCACTATCCGCTCGACACCCCGCCGCCGGAAACCGGTCTCGGGCAGGTGATTCCGTACGGCTCGCGCGGCGGCATGATGCACCCGATCACCGGCTACTGCGTCGCCGATTCGCTGGCCCTGGTGGACACCGCGGTCGACGCGGTGCAGCGCGGCACGGATCCGGTCGAGGCGCTGTGGCCGTGGCAGGCGCGCCTCGTGTACTGGATGCGCATGCGCGGCGTCTACGGCCTGGGCCGGCTCACCGAGGCGCAGGCGATCGCGATGTTCGACGCCTTCTTCACCGGTTCCCCCCGCCAGCAGCGCGCGCTGCTGTCCGCACACGACGATTACGCCGCGCTCGGCGGCGGCCTGTTCATGACGGTGGCCCGCACCTGGCCGTTCCGCTGGCGCTACGACCTGGTCGGCTGGACCAACCGCAATCGCTGGGTGGGCTGGGATTACGGCCGCCCGGAACCGCGCCCGGAGCCGGATTTCCCGGGCACGCACGAGAGCGAGACCAGCACCGCGCCCTGAGCCCCCGGTCCACGACGATCCCGGCGCGTCAGACCCAGTTCTCGATCCAGTACTTCCAGATCACCGGCGCGTACCCCGCCAGCGGCGGCACCTTGATATCGCTGCCGGCCAGCGCGGCCCCGGTCCGCGCGGTGTCGAAGCGGCAGCCGAACTCGCTGTGCTCGATGACGTCGCTGGGCACGCCTACCTGCTTCAGCATCCAGCCCATGCCCGGCACCTTCATCGTCATGTCGAGGGTCTGCTTTGGCATGACCTCGACCAGGTGCGGCGCCCCGGCCTCGTCGGCGAAGAGGTTGAACACGTCCGCGACGCTCTGCTCGCGCGGGTCGGCCAGGTGGTAGGTCTGACCGTTGCCGCCGGGCCGATGCGCGATGTGGTCCAGCGCCCGGGCCACGAAGTCGACCGGGACCATGTTGGTGTCGCCGAGCTTGGGCGCGACCACCGGCAGGATGCGCGGCAATTGCGCCGCCATGCGCAGCAGCCGGAAGAAGTAGTACGGCCCCTCGATGCGATCGATCTCGCCGGTGCGCGAATGCCCGATCACGATGGACGGCCGGTAGATCCGCCACGGCACCGAATCCTGATCCCGCACGGCCTGTTCGGCGGCGAGCATGGCGCGCTGATACGGGGTGCCGAGCTGCTGGCCGACGTCGAGCATGTCCTCGGTGAAGGTGCCGTTCCAGCCGCCGGCCACGTGCACGGTCGAAACATGGTGCAGCAGGCCCGCTTCCAGGGTCGCGGCGAGTTCGGCGACGCGGCGGGTGCCGCCCCCGGGCACGGCGGCGTCGTAGCCGCCGGCCAGGTGGATGACGTGTTCTATCGAACCCCGGTGCGCCGCGATCCAGCCCGGATCCACCCCGAGCCCGGGTGCGCCGAGGTCCCCGCGCACGGGACGAACCCGGCCCTCTGCATCCCAGGCGCGCATGCAGCGGTTGAAACGCAGGACGGAGTCTTCACCGGGACGCACGAGCACATGGACGGGCCTGCCGCGTTCGAGGAGTTCGGGTACCAGAAATCGGCCGATGAACCCGGTTGCCCCGGTAACCAGGTAAGACATGGACTCAGCCTAGCGTGATCCACGACACACCCGGTTCCCGGCTCGACGACACACCCAAAGCTCGCATGCGGGACGAAATTTCACGCCCCGGTTTCAGCGGCCTTCCGATAACCGCGGATCGCGGGGTACGCGAACACCACGATCATGCCGACCGACCACGCCACCGTCTTCCACAGCGGGGTGGCGATGGGACCGTCGAAGGCGAGTCCCTTCATGGCGTCGATCGCGGTGCTCATGGGCTGGTTCTCGACCACGCCCTGCAGCCACGCGGGGTACGCGGCCACCGGCACGAAGCCGGAGTTGAAGAACATGAGCAGGTTGCTGATGATGCCGATGATCGACACCAGCATGATGCCCTCGGACAGGGTGGCCAGCGCGGTCACCAGCACCGCGAAACCGATCGCGAACAGCACCGGAATCAGGATCATCGCGATGGACGCCGCGGGGCCGTACCAGAATCTGAAGCCCAGGCAGACTCCGACCAGCAGCACGAAGATCGTGGTGATCAGCACCCGGATCGCCTCCGCCAGCAGCCGCCCGGTCAACCCGGCCGCCCGATGCGTCGGCATGGTGTAGAAGCGCCCGAGCAGACCGGTCGCTTTCTCGACCTTGAAGCCGAGCGCCGAGACGACCGATCCGGACATGGCCGCCACCAGCATGATCATCGGCGTGTGGCCGTACACGGCGGGGATGCCGGTGACCCTGGTGATCGTGTGGCCGAGCACGACGTTGAACATCAGCAGGGTGGCCGCCGGGTAGACCAGCGTCTGCACGGTGGTCGCGGGGTCCCGGGACCAGCCGATCAGCAGTCGCTTGCACTGGATGAGGCTCTGCTGCAGCCAGATTCGCAGGGCCTTCTCGTTGCGGGCGCGCACGACGGGCAACGGCTGATGACCGGCCCACGAATCCGCTTCGGCGACGGTGGCCCGATCGGCCTCGATGACTGTACTCATGATCGCCTCACACTCGCCCACACGGCCAGTGGCGTGAAGACCACCAGGCCGCCGATCAACCACACCAGCGGCACCCACAGCACCTGCCAGGTCACCCCACCCGCCGCCATGTCACGCAGCGCGTAGGAGAACTGCGAGATGGGCTGATTGCGGACGAACGGCCGAATCCACGCCGGGAAGCCGTCTTCGGGCACGAAGCCGCAGGAGAGCATGCCGAAGATGAGCGTCGGCAGGGTCAGCGCCTGACTCAGCGATTCCGGACTCTTGGTCAGCGACCCGAGACCATCCGCGCCGATGGCCAGCACGGTGCCGACCGCCAGGGAGAACAGGCAGAACCACAGCGCCTGCTGCCACCCGGCCACGAAGCGGAAGCCGATCATGTGGCCCCAGCCCAGCGCGGCGGCGAGGGACACGACCGAACGCACCAGACCCGCCGAAAGCCGGGCCAGCAGCGGCACCATCTTGCCGATGGGCATGGTCTGCATGCGGGTGTTGAGACCGGTCATGGCTTCGAACGCGGCCAATTGCGCGTTCGACATCATGGTGAAGGACATGGTCTGCAGCACGATGATCGGCATGACGTACTGGGCGTAGTCGATGCCCTGGAACGACATGATGAATTTGAGCGGCAGGTAGAAGCCGAGGGTGAAGACCAGCGGAATGAAGACCGCGACGATCAGCTCACCCTTGGTGGCCATGACCCAGACGATGCGCCCGGTCAGCGCACGCCACTGCGCGAAGCTGTTCGGTTTGGACTCCGGCATCCCGGAGAAGAGCTGTGCCCCGGCCGGCATGGCGGGGGCGCTCACTCGGCGGACGCTTTCTGCTCCGCGGTCTCCGTCGTCTCGACAGCGGTGGCGGCCTGCTCCGCGTCCGCGGTTGTCGGCACGGCTTCCGGCTTCGCCGTGACGGCCGCCGTGTTCTGCTCGGCGCCGTGCCCGGTGAGAGTGAGGAACACATCGTCGAGCGAGGGGCGGCGCAGGCCGATGTCGGCGAGCTTGATGCCCGCGGCGTCGAGCTTGCGCAGCGCGTCGGACAGGGTGCCCGCACCGTCGGGCGCGGGGATGGAGAGCCGTTCGCCGGTGGTCACGGTGCGTACCGCCTCGGGCACGAGTTCGCCGAGCGCTTCGACGGCCTTGGCGAGATCGCTCGGATCCAACGGCACGATCTCGCAGTAGCTGCCGCCGGTCTTCTCCTTGAGGGCGTCGGCGGTGCCCTCGGCGATGACGGTGCCCTTGTCGATGACGATGATGTTGTCGCTGAGCACGTCGGCCTCTTCGAGGTACTGCGTGGTCAGCAGGACGGTGATGCCCTGGGTCTTGAGGGTGTTGACCAGATCCCAGACGCCCTGGCGGCTGCGCGGGTCCAGACCGGTGGTGGGTTCGTCGAGGAAGACGACCTCGGGGCGGACCACGAGTCCGCAGGCGATGTCGACGCGGCGGCGCATGCCGCCGGAGTAGTGCCGGACCGCGCGGCGGCCGGCGCCGGTCAGGTCGAATTCCTCGAGCAGGGTGTCGGCGCGCTGTCGAGCGGCCTTGCGCTGCAGACCCATGAGACGGCCGAAGAGTTCGAGGTTCTCGCGGCCCGAGAGGTTCTCGTCGAGGGCCGCGTACTGGCCGGTCATCATGATCGAGCGGCGGACGGCCGCCGGATCCTTGCGCACATCGTGCCCGGCGACGCGGGCGATGCCGGAGTCCGGGCGCAGCAGGGTGGACAGGACCTTGACCGTGGTGGTCTTGCCGGCGCCGTTCGGGCCGAGAATGCCCAGCACCTGGCCGCGGGCGGCGCTGAAGCTGATGCCCTGCAGCGCGTGCACATCGCCGAACGACTTACGAACGTCCTCGACGAAAACGGCCGGTTCGCTCCCTATGCTGTGCGTCTCCGCGGTCTGCGAATCCGGTTTGTCCAAGCTCGGCATCAACTCTCCACTATCGGCATAGGCGGGCAATTCCGTCGCCCCGTTTCGGCAGGTCCCCACATCCCATCCGGGATGATCCACTCCACCGTGCGCGATGTTACCGGGGCACCAGTTTCGAGGACGTTTCTTTGCCGAAGCAGCTATCCGGCAAACGTGTGCTTGGTCACAAACCGATGGGTTTACGAATAGCCGCTGTTCCGGGCGCAGACCGGGCGGTATGTGTCGATTTTCGTACCTTGTCGGGTCCGCGCACCGCCCATAGTCTGGCGGGACGGGGAGAATTTCATTGGCCACGAGAGGGTGACCATGGCCGAGTCTGCGCAGCCGCGGTCGGAATCCCATCCGCCGCGGGCCACGGTGCGCACGGGAACGGGCCGACCGAAGGTACTGACATCGTACGATCCACGCACCGGCGAGGTCGTCGGCGATTTCGCCATCATGGGCGCCGGCGAGCTGACCCGCGCGGTCCGCTCCGCCCGCACCACCGAACAGTGGTGGGCGGCACTGGGATTCGCGGGCAGAAGGCGCTGGCTGCTGGACTGGAAACGCGTGATCGCGCGCGGCACCCGCGACCTGGTCGAGCTCATCAGCACCGAGACCGGCAAACCCCGGATGGACGCGGCGATCGAGGTGACGCTCGCGATCGAGCACCTGGATTGGGTTGCGCGCCATGCGGAAAAGACGCTGGGCCGCCCCACCCGCGCCCGCGCGTGGTTCCGGCGGGCCGAGCCCGGCGTGGTCGGCTACCGGCCACTCGGCGTGGTCGGAGTCCTGGGGCCCTGGCACAATCCCGTTCTCACGCCGATGAATTCGATCGCGAGCGCCATGGCGGCCGGGAACGCGGTGGTCTTCAAGCCCAGCGAGCTGACGCCCGGCGTCGGCGCCTGGCTGGCCGACAGTTGGAGTCGACTGTCTCCCAATCAGCCTGTGCTGCAGGTGGTCACCGGCGACGGTTCGACCGCCGCCGCGCTGTGCCGGGCCCGGCTGGACAAGATCGCGTACTCCGGGTCGGTGGCGGGCGCCCGCGAGGTCACCGCGCTGTGCGCGCAGAGCTCCACTCCCCTGGTGGTCGAGCCGGGCGGGCGCGGCGCGATGATCGTCCAGGTCGACGCGCGCCTCGACATCGCCGCCGCGGCAGCGGTTTACGGGTCGATGTCCAATGCCGGCCAGCAACCCGCGGGCGTGCACCGGGTGTACGTGGCGGAATCGGTGTACGAGCCCTTCCTCGAGCTGGTGGCCGAACAGGCCCGCCGGCTGCGACCGGCCGCCGATCGGCGCGCCTCCTACGGGCCCATGACCCTGGACTCGCAGATCGACGTGGTGCGCAGGCAGGTCCGGGACGCGCTCACCCGGGGCGGGCGGCCGGTGGTCGGCAGCCTGGAGTCGATTCGCGAGCCCTACATCGAACCCATTGTGCTGACCGAGGTTCCGGAGGTCAGCCTGGCCGCCACCGGCGAGGCGACCGGGCCGGTGCTCATCGTGAACCGGGTCGCGACCATGGACGAGGCGGTGGAACGCGTCAACGGGCACGAAAGGTCGCTGCCCGTCGCGGTTTTCACCCGCGATCTGCGCAGCGTGCCGGAGTTCGCCGAACGGCTCCGCACCGAGCTGGTGACGGTCAACGCGGCCCCGGCGTACGGGGTGCACGGTCCGGGCCGGATCCGGGACGCACAGCGGCTGCGTGAATTCGCGCGGCCGCAGGCGATCGTGGAGAAGCGCCGCCGGGATCCGGTGGATCTGGGCACCTTCGACCGGCATCCGCAGCGGCTGCGCATGGCGCGGGCGCTGTTCCGGTTGCGGCACCGGGTCTGAGCCGCCGGGCCCGAGCACCGGGTCCGGCCGCGGCGTCGATTCCACACGATCGAGCCTGCGCGGCGGTCGCTTTCGCGGCCGGGCGGCCTAGGCGACCGGTTCCGCCGCGTTCGCGGTGTCCGCGCCCAGCAGCACCGCGCTCATGAGCGCGGCGACCCGGGCCATTTGCGCGGGACGGGAGTCGAAGCGCAGGCGGCGGCCCACATCGACGACCTGGCCGATGGCCGCGTGCACCCGGAAGCGCGCCTCCACCTGATCGCCCTCGAGCAGATTGGCCCACTCCAGGACGTTCTGCCGCTGGATCGAGCGCAGCCGATGCTGTTCGGAGGCGGGCAGATTGGAGAACTCGGCGAAGTACACCGGCAGGATCTCGGGCATGTGGAAGGTCATGCGGGCGAAGCGCTCGGCGATGCGCACCGCGGCGTCCGAACGGCTGGTCGCCTCCGAGAGCGCCTCGGCGTTGGCGATGGCCACCCGCTCGCCGGTGCGGTGGAACGCCGCGGCCAGCAGGTCGGCCTTGCTGGCGAAGTACCGGTACACGCTGGAGGCGTTGATGCCGGCGGCCGCGCCGATCTCCTCGATGCTGGCTTCGTGGTAGCCCTGGCGGCCGAAGATGCGAATGGCCTCGGTCAGCAACTGCTCGCGCTTGGAGATGACGGGCAGGCCGCGCACGATCGGATCGCCCGCGGGATGGGGCGGCACCGGCGGCAGGTCGGCGCGCAGGATGTCCCAGCAGATCTCGTTGAGCAGGCCGACCAGGCGCGTGTTGGACAGGGCCGTGCGGTGCGCGGTGACACTGCCGATAGCGCTGAGCACGGCGGCCGCGCGCAGGCTGATGTCGGCGGGGTCGGCGTCGGGGTAGAGCGCGGCGATCGCCGCTTCCATGGTGGCGTGCAGTTCGGTGTAGATGACGCGGATGCGCGCGCGGTCCTCGCGTTCGAGGTAGCGGCGCTCCCAGCGGTACAGCCCGCCCTCGCGACGGCAGTCGATGGTGTATTCGGTGATGCCGCGGAACAGCGCGGTGAGTCGCGGTTCCGGTTCGAGGTTCGGGTCGTCCGCGGCCTTGGCGGCGTCGAGCAACTGCTGGGCCCCCATTTCGGCGGCGGCGACCAGCATGGCGTACTTGTTGTGGAAGTGCCGGTACAGCGCGGGCCCGGAGATGCCGACCTCGGCCGCGATCTCGTCCACGCCCACGGGGTGATAGCCCCGCTCAGCGAAGGCTCGTGCGGCCACCCGCACGATCTGCGCCTTGCGATTCTTGGGTCGTCGGCGGGGGCCGGATTCGGCGGCCGGTCGCGCGTCGGCGAGTCCCACCTCGCTGCGATCGGCGACCATGCGCTTTCTCCTTCCGAACGGCACCGGCTGTTGACAGTGCCGGACGAGTCACCCTAAGTTAACCACAATTCGCACAGCTGAACACATCGCGCGGGCTAATTCGCCGCACGCGGGCAGGAGTACCGATGAGCATTGCCGCGACGACCCCGGGCTACACCGCCGTGCTCGACGGGCGGGTGCTGCGCATCACCATCACCAATCCCAAGCGCAAGAATGCCATCGACTACGACACCATGGTCGGTCTCGGCGAAACCGTGCTGGCCGCGGCGGCGGAACCGGCCGTGCGGGTGATAGTACTGACCGGTGCGGGCGGTGACTTCTGCACGGGCGCGGATCTGTCGGCCAGTCCCGCCGAGGCGGCCCGCGGCATCACCCCCGAGATGACCATGGTGGCGGCCAATCGGATGATCAAGGCCATCGTCGACGCGCCCGTACCGGTTATCGCCCGGCTACGGGGTGCGGCGGCCGGGGTCGGGGTCGCGTTCGCGCTCGCGGCGGATCTGACCTACGCCACCGAGGACGCCTATCTGCTGCTGGCCTTCATCAATATCGGGCTCATGCCCGACGGCGGCGCGGCGGCCATGGTGGCGGCCGCGGCGGGGCGGCCGCTGGCGGCGGAGATGGCACTGCTCGGCGAGCGGCTGCCGGTGACCGACGCGCTGCGGCACGGGCTCGTCACCGGCGTGCTGTCCGAGGCGGAGCTGGACGCGAAGGTCGAGGCCGCGGCCGCCAAGCTCGCGCACGGTCCGCGCCGGGCCATCGAACTCACCAAGCGCGCGCTCAACGCCGCGGCGCTCACCTCGCTCGACGCGGCGCTGGCGGCCGAGGCCGTGGGGCAGCCGGAGCTGCTGCGCTCCCCCGATTTCGCCGAGGGCGCGAACGCCATGCTCGGGAAGCGCCCGGCGGTTTTCGCACAATAGGTTTCCCGGTCGTCACGCGGAGCCCGGGGGACGGCGACCGTCCCCCGGGCCCGTGCGAAGTCGCTCGCTCCCCCCTACGGAGCGAGCGACTTCGCCTGTACCGGACTAACTTCCGGTGACCGTCAGGTAGATCAGCGCGACGTTCAGCGCCGAGATGACGGCCGCCACCAGCCAGGCCAGCCCCGTGGTGAGGCGGCGATTCACGTCCGCGCCCATGAGGTTTCGGTCGGCGGTGAAGCGCACCAGCGGGATCAGGGCGAACGGGATGCCGAAGGACAGCACCACCTGCGACACGATGAGCGCGCGGGTGGGGTCGACGCCCAGGGCCAGGATCACCAGGGCCGGAATGAGGGTGACCACGCGGCGCACCAGCAGCGGGATCCGGCGGCGCAGCAGGCCCTGCATGATCATCGCGCCGGCGTACGCGCCGACCGAGGTCGAGGCCAGGCCCGAGGCGAGCAGGCCGACCGCGAGCAGCAATCCGGCGGCGGGACCGAGGGTTTGGGTCACCGCCGCGTGCGCGTCCTCGAGGGAGTCCACGCCCTCGCGCCCGCGCAGGGTGCTCGCGGCCATGAGCAGCATGGCCAGGTTCACCGCGCCCGCCAGCAGCATGGCCAGGCCCACGTCGTACCGGGTGATGCGCAGCAGCCGGGCGCGGGCGGGACCGGGTTCGGGTGAACCGTGCCGATCCCGGGCCAGTCCCGAGTGCAGGTACACGGCGTGCGGCATGACGGTCGCGCCGATCATGGCGGCGGCCAGCAGCACGCTCTCGGTGCCGTCGAAGCGCGGCACCAGTCCCCCGATGGTGCCCGAAACCGAAGGGGGCGAGATGAATACCGAGGCCAGGAAGCCGATGGCGATGACGGCCAGCATGCCGATGATGATGCGTTCGAAGGGCCGCTGCCCGCGCCGGTTCTGCACCGCCAGTAGGGCCAGCGACACCACCCCGGTGATCAGCCCGCCCAGCAGCAGCGGGAGTCCGAACAGCAGGTTCAGCGCGATGGCGCCGCCCACGACCTCGGCGAGATCGGTTGCCATCGCGACGGTCTCGGCCTGCGCCCAGTAGGCCAGGCGCACCCGGCGACTCGCCCGGTCGCGCACGGCCTCGGGCAGCGACATGCCGGTGACCAAACCCAGCTTGGCCGACAGGAACTGCACCAGCCCCGCCATGACGTTGGCCATGACGATGACCCACACCAGCAGATACCCGAACTTCGCGCCGGCACTGATGTTCGAGGCCACGTTGCCGGGATCGACGTAGGCGATGGCGGCGACGAA
Source organism: Nocardia sp. NPDC057668 (assembly GCF_042799795.1). Classification (NCBI taxonomy): domain Bacteria; kingdom Bacillati; phylum Actinomycetota; class Actinomycetes; order Mycobacteriales; family Nocardiaceae; genus Nocardia; species Nocardia sp. NPDC057668. The sequence goes on from NZ_JBHVIC010000005.1 coordinate 490,151, forward strand.
CGCCGGGCCGAGCAGCACGGCGGCCGATCTGCCGCGCTGCAACCGGGTGCGGCGCTCGGCCTGCCTGATCTCCACCCCAGGAGTTTACGGTGAACCAAACTTTTTGTTGAGTCAGCCCCATAAAACCGGGCCACCCGCCGCGTTATGGCAGGCCGACGAACCCGCCGAACGAATTCGACCGCCCGCCCGAAGGCGAGCGGTCGAAAGAACACCGCAGGTTACGTAGCCAGACCCTCACGGCGACGCGCGACGCCGAAGAGGATGCACCCGGATCAGACGCAGGCACCGTACGAGGACCGCTCCCCGCCACGTCATGCAAAGGCGACAACTGATCTCGCGAGATCGGGGTAACTCCCCGGGTACGCCCAGAACCGGTGCCGTGCCCGACCGCACCACGCGTGCGAATCAGGCAACGGCTCCCGAGCCGGGCGCTGAATACTCGGGGAGGCGGGCTAGCGAGGCGGGCTAGCTCTAGAGCCCCAGGCCGCGGGCGAGCACCGGCCACGAGTTGATGAACTCGTCGTTCCAGTACCCCCACGAGTGGGTGCCGCTGTTGCGGAAGTTGTACGTCGCCGGAATGTTCAGCGAGTCCAGCTTGGTCTTGAGGTTCGCGGTGCAGTAGTTGGTGCCCGCCTCGATGACGCCGCCGATGACGAGCTGGTTCACCAGGCCGTAGCTGCCCGGCAGGGTGTACGGGCCGTTGAGCCCGTCCCACTGGCCCGGCAGGCCGTTGCCGGTGGAGATGTAAAGGTCGGTGCCGCGCAGCTTCTCGGCGTTGACGACCGGGTCGTTCTCGGCCCAGGCCGGGGAGTTCTCGGGGCCGAACATGTTCTCCAGCTTGCCGCCGCCCCAGGTCTCGACGGTCAGGCGCATGAACTCGCGGCCCACCGGATCGGCGAACTGGGCGCAGCCGCTGTAGGCGGCCGCGGCACGGAACAGGCCGGGCTTGGCCTCGGGCAGCGAGAGGACGGTGGTGCCGGAGGTGGAGATGCCGGCGACCGCGTTCACGCCGTTGGTGCCGAGGGCGCCGTCGACCAGCGGCGGCAGTTCCTCGGTGAAGAAGGTCTGCCACTTGTTGCGGCCGAGCGTGGGATCGTCCTGCTGCCAGTCCATGTAGTAGGACCACTTGCCGCCGATCGGCTGCACGACATTGACGTTCTTGTCGGCGAGGAAGCCGTTGACGATATTGGTCTTCTTCACCCAGGAGGCGTCGTCCTGACCGCCGCCCGCGCCGTTGAGCAGGTAGAGGGTCGGGCGCGGTTCGGAGGTGTCGGCGGGCCGCTGCACATCGACGGGGAAGGTGGCGTCCATGGCCGCGGAGTAGACGTACAGCCGGATGTTGCGGCCGTCCTTCATCTCCGCCTTGGTGATCTTCGACCCGTCCGGCGCCACCGGATCCGCGAGCAGCTTCTTGTTGTCGATGATCGGATCAGCAGCGGCGGTGGGGATGCCGACACCGGCCACCAGGCCGGTGAGTACTGCCGTCGCGGCCATGAAAGCGGCGGTGCGGGCACCGCGCTTGCGACTTGTAAGCCGATTGCGGACATGTCGACGAATCAATGTTCACACCTTCACTATCGGTTCGTGTGCCGGTAGATCTACCCCGCATTCGGGTTCTCGACCGGATGGCTCCGGCCGGACTCGCAGCGCATACGGGCCTCGGGTGGAGACCCTACGGGCTAACCGTTGGTGACGGTAGCCGATGCGCTACGAATTGACCGCGCGTCCATGTTCGGCAAGTCCGCCCAGTGCCTGAACCCAGCCCTCCACGAGCTTCTTGATCTGCTCCAGGTCCAGCACCGCACCGGCGAAATCGAACCGGGCGACCAGGCCGTCCTGGGTCGTGTCGACGGTGACGTCCAGGTACAGATCGTCGGCGACCGGTTCCGGGTACACCCGGGCGGGTCGCAGATCGCGATAGCGGAAGCCGATGCGGCCCACCGGGAGCGCGGCCGCCTCGGCGGCGGTGTCGGGATTCAGGTGCCGCAGCAGCCCGAAGCCGACGCCCTGCGAGGGCACCTCGCGGCAGCGGTCGCGGATCTGCTCGATGACCGATCCGGCGGCGCCGCCGCCCCGGCGTACCTCGGCGTAGTCCACGCCGGCCAGGCGCAGGGCGAACGGGTACTCGGTGCTGAACGCGCCGACGGTGCGATGACCGGCCCGGTCGCCGGGGACGCGGCCGTCGGCGACCAGCCGGACCACCGAACCGATGGCGTGCCGGGCGGATTCGACGCTGTCGTCCAGCAGGGCGACCGCGAGGGCGCCGAGCAGGACCTCGTCGATGGTGGCGTGGTAGCGGCGGGCGACGGTGTCCACCGCGGCCGCGCCTTCGCCGGTGATCGAGACCGACACGCGGCCGCGGCCGACGGGGCCGTCGTCGCCGCCGAGCGCCTGCTCGAGATCCATGCCCGGTTCGGCGCCGGCCAGTGTGGCCTGCCACCACGGCAATTCGTCGAGGGTGTCCGGTTCGGCGGCACGGTCGGCGAGCGCGGCGGCGATGCCGAGCGGGTGCGCGTCGGCACTGGGCGGGGTGGCGTGACCGCCGGACCAGGAGGCGGTGAGGTCCTCGATGACGGTGCGCCACGAGGTGTCGTCCACCACGAGTCCGTTGGCGACCACGACCAGCACCGCGGCCGGCCGGTCACCGGCGTCGACGCTCGGATCCGCTTCGGCGCCCGCCATGAGCACGAAGCGAATGTTGCGGCCCTTCTCCGGATCCATCTCCGCGGCGGCCGCGTGGATCACCGCTTCGATGGGGTCCCCGACGGCTTCGACCGACGGATCCAGCTGCCACACCACCGCGTCCCCGCGGCTGGGAGCGGCCGGAATGTCCATGGCGACGGCGTCGCCGTCCCGGCGCAGGCGCGACCACAGCGCCGGATGCCGTTCCAGCAGGCCCGCGACCGAACGCCGGACCCGGGTGCCGGACACATCGGCCGCGATGTCGAGCGTGATGGCCCGCACCCACAGCCCCGAGGGCTCCACCTCGAGCAGGCTGACCGCGCCCGCCGGGAGGGCGGAGACCTTGCCTACCGCGGAGAGCCGGGGGACGGGGGTGGAATCCGCCTGCGGGACAGGCGAATCGCCGGCGGCGGGAGCTTCGGCGGCGGCAGCGTGTGCCGCGGCAGCGTCCGCGTTCTCGGCCGCGGCGGCCGCAACCTCGTCGGCGGCAGCGGCGGTGGCGTCGGCGAGAACGGCGTCGGGAGCACCGGCGTCGTTGGCGGCGGCAGCGCCAGCCGCGTTTGCAGACACGGCGTCTGCATCGGCCGCAGCGCCGGTAACGGCATCAGCGGGTGTGCCGAGTTCGGCGACGTTCGCGCCTCCGCCGTTCTTCACACCGGCGACGGGGTTCCCAGCGAACTCGGCCCGTGCGGCGGTGCCGGAGGTACCGGCGTCGTGATCCGAGTAGGCGCGGAAACTCTGGTCGGCCTCGATATTCGCACCGGCACTGGCATTCGCGTCGGCGTCGGTCGAGTCCGCGAAGCCCGGCCCGAAACCGGCCGCCGCCTCGGCGGTCCGGTCCGCGCGGTGCGTGAAGTCCTCGGTGTGCGGCGGGGCGCTCGGCTCACCGAAGCCCGAGAACGCCTTGTCCACGGAAGGTTCCGGTACCGGCTCCGCGTCCACGGGCGGTCCGAAGACCCCGGCCGAGGGGCTCACCGCGGCTTCGGCGCGGTACGCCTCGGCCAGTGCCCGATCGGCGGCGGCGCTGGCCCGCTGTGCTTCGGCTTCATCGAATTCGCCTGCGGCAGCGAGGTTCTCCCCCGCCGTCCGTGCCCGGTCGGCCGGGTCCGCGCCGAACCCCGCACCTGCCCGGGGCGAGTCCCCGTACAGGTCAGCGCCACGCGACGCCTGCCCGAACGCGTGCGAATCAGCCTCACCCGATGCCTGCCCGAACGGGTGCGAATCAGCCTCACCCGATGCCTGCCCGAACGTATGCGGGTCAGCATCGCGGGACGCCCGACCGAAAGTGCGCGCGTCGGCATCGCCGGACGCCTGCCCGAACACATGCTGATCTGCCGCAGCGGGTCCGAACGCGTGCCGATCGGCATCGCCGGTCGGCTGTGCGCCCGCGTCCGCCTTGTAGGCGTCGGCCAGCGCGCGGTGGTCGACCTCGGCGTGTGGCTCGTCGTGGGTGTCGCCGAAACGTGAAGCGCCGGTGGCGTGCTCGTCGGGGACGGCCGAGTAGGCCAGGCCGCCGGTGCGCCACGCTGTGTCGTCCGGGCCGGAATCCGAGCGGTAGGCGTCGGCGAGCGCACGGTCCGCGTCGGCGGCGGGCCGCTCGGCCTCGTCGCCGAATCGCGCGGGCAGCTCGCTGCCCTCCGAGCCGGTGGAGTCGCCCTGCGAGCCTGCGCGATACGCGTCGGCCAGCGCACGGTGGTCGATCTCGTCGGCCGAGTCGTCGAACCGCGCGGGCGCGCCGTTCCCGGCTGCGTCTCCCGATCCGCCCGGCCCGGCCGCTTCCGGCCGGCCGGGCAGCGAGATGCCTTCGTCCAGGGCCGAATACGCCAGTCCTCCGGCGCGCCAGGCGGCATCCTCCGCCGACACGTCCGCCTTGTAGGCGTCCGCCAGCGCTCGGTTCGCGGCAGTATTGGGAGCCTCGCCGGCGTCATCGCCGAAGCTCCCGGCATCAGTGGGCTCATCCTCGGGCACAGCCGAGTACGCCTGCCAACTGACATCCGGACCGACCGCGTCGGCCTTGTACGCCTCGGCCAGTGCGCGGTTGGCCGCGGTGCTCGGCCCGACGTCGGCGAACCGAGCCGCGGGATCCTGATCCACCTGCGCGGCACCGGTTTCGGCGGGCGTAGCCGCCCCGAACCGATAGGCGTCGGCCAACGCACGCTCATCCGCCGCGCTGGGGGCCTGCGCATCGGAATCCTCGTCACCGAAACGCGGCGCGGAGCCGGCAGCGGGGGCACGAGATCCGAAGGCTTCGGCACCGCCGGGTAGCGGGCGATCGTCCCGTCCGGCCTCAACCTCATCTGTGAAGCGCGGCGTGGCAGCGGATTCCAGCGGGGCGGCTGCGCCGGACCGATAGGCGTCGGCCAAAGCACGCTCATCCGCCGCACTGGGAGCCTGTGCATCGGAATCCGCGTCAGCGAAACGCGGCGCGGAATCGGCAGAGGAGGCGCGCGAGCCGAAAGCCTCGGCACCGCGAGGTAGCGGGCGCTCGGCCTCGACGGCATCTGGGAACCGTGGCGCGGCAGCGGATTCCGCCGGCGCGGCTGCGCCCGAGCGATAGGCGTCGGCCGAAGCGCGCTCGTCCGCCGCGCCGGGAGCCTGCTCACCGGCTGCGGCGTCACCGAAACGACCCGCGGAACCCGCGGAAGAACCACGGGAACCGAAGGGTTCGGCACCGCCGGGCCGCGGGGGCTCGCCCGAGCCGCCGTCGGCGGTGTCGGTGAAAACCGGCACGACGGTTGTTGTTTCCGCCGGAGTGGCCGCGCCGAATCGGTACGCGTCGGCCAGGGCGCGCTCGTCCGCCGGGTTCGGGGGCTGCGCATCGGACGCCGGATCGCCGAAACGAGGTGCGGCGCCGGCGGAGGAGGTCCGGGATCCGGCGGCCGTATCGCCGCCGGGGTACCGGAGCTCGGCCGGGCCGCCCGCTGCGGCGTCTATGACGCGCTGCGCGGCAGGGGCTTCCACCGACCGGGACGTACCAAGCTCGGCGTCGCCGGAGCGGGAGGCATCTGCCGGGGGGCGTTCGTCCGTCTCGCCGGGGGATGTCGCGGCCGCGCCGGGTTCCTCCGTGCGGGGGCGGGAGACCCGGGGAGCGAAGTCGGGCCCGAGGGTGGAGGGGTCGACCGCGCGGAGTTTGACGCTGGTCGGGGGGCCGTCCGACTTGATCACGGGCAACACCTGAGTGGTAGCCCAGTCCTCGTTGTTGTCAGCGAAATTCCTACTCGGGGAAGCGGATTCGGCGGATCTCGAGGATCTCGGCTCCGTCCGCGGGGGTAGGTCGCGGCGGGCGGTGACCGGCGAGGCGGGGCGGTCGCCGGACCGGACCGGACCGGCCGGGCCGGCACCGGATAGCCCCGAGGCTGCCTGGCTGTCGCCGGGCAGACCCGAGCCGCGACGGCCACCGGGTACGCCCGGTGCGGCAGCGGCGTCACCGGACAGACCCGTGGCGGCGGACCGGTTACCAGCTGAGCCGGGAGCAGCAGCGCGGCCGTCAGCCGAGCCCGGCGAACGGTCGCCCGACAGACCCGATCCGGCAGAACGGTCGCCGGGCAAGCCGGAACCGGCGGAACGATCGCCGGGCAGACCCGATCCGGTAGAACGATCACCGGACAGACCTGTTGCACCGGTGGCGGTTTCACCGCGGCGGGGAGTCACCGGGGGCAGGACCCCGAACTCGGTGCGCAGGACGGGGGGTGCGTCGGCCGCGGCCTTGCGAGCGCGGGCCAGCTGCTCGAGGTCGAACTCGTCGGCGGGAGCCGTGTGGTCCAGGTACTCGAGTTCCCAGTCCACCGTGGGCAGGGCGGCGTTGCCGTTGCGGGCCCGGGGCGCGGCGTACCAGCGCACCAGGTCGCCGGTGCGGAGCATGCGGGAGCCGGGGGCGCCCCACGGGTTGGCCACGAAGCGCACGGCGGTGGTGGCGCGGCGCGCGTGGTAGCCGCGGGCCAGGGCCGGACCGGTGAGGTACAGCTCGCCGGGGACGCCGGGCGGCACGGGGTTGAGGCGCTCGTCCAGGATCAGCGCGGACAAGCCGTTGACCGGATGGCCGAGGGTCAGGTGCCGGCCGGGTGCGGGCTCGGCCAGGGCGGCCACGACGGTGGCCTCGGCCGAGCCGTGCAGCTGCCGGTAGGCGCGCTCGGGCCGCTGCCACGAGCCGACCAGTTCCGGCGTGCTGTGCCCGCGCACCGCGACCAGGCGCAATCCGGGCAGGGTGCCCGGCTCCAGGGTCTCGGCGACGCGCGGGGTGAGCAGGGCATGGGTGACCTGCTCGGCGCGAATGACATCGGCCAGCGCCGCACCGTCGGCGGCGGCGGCCGGCGCGATGACCAGGGTGGCCCCGATCTCGAAGGCCGACAGCCATTCCAGGACCGACAGATCGTCGGCGGGGCTGCCCGCGTGCAGCACCCGGCTGCCGGAGTCCAGGCCGAACCGGCGCACGACCGATTCGAGCAGGCCCTGCGCACCGGCGTGCGTCACGACCACACCTCGGGTTCCCGCGGTGTACACGACATAGGCGGGATGGTCCGCGCGCAGCGGCGCGTTGCGATCGGCGTCGGTCACCGGATCGGTGGCCTCGGCCACGCACCGCGCGTCGGTGTCGGCGTCGTCGAGGCACAGCCATTCGACCGTGCCCGGCAGCACCGGCAGGAACGCCTTGACCGTGATGCCCACGGTGGCACCGGATTCGGTGATCCGCCGGGCGGCCGACGCGGCATCGGTGGGATCGACCGGCACGTACGCGCCACCGGACTTGGCGACCGCGAGCACTGCGGCCACGGCCTCGAACGAGCGCGGGAACGCCACGGCGACCAGGCTTTCCGGCGCCACCCCGCGATCGATGAGCACCCGCGCCAGCTGCGAGGAGTAGTCGTCGAATTCCCCGTAGGTCAGCGAATGCCCGCGGTAGCGCACCGCGACGCGGTCCCGGCCCAGGCGTGCGCCGGCGGCCAGCAGATCCGGCAGCAGCCGGGTGACCGGCGCCGAATCGGTGACCCGGGTGAGCAATTCGTACTCGTCGTCGCCGAGCAACGGCAGATCGCCGATGGGCGTCTCGGAGCTGGTGACCACGGCCGCGAGCAGCCGCACGAAGCGGTACGCGAACACGTCCACGGTCTCGTCGTCGAACAGGTCCCGCGCGAAACTCAGCGTGGCGAACAGCCCGGCGTCGTGATCGGTGCGCTCGCGAATGCTGAGCGCGAGATCGGTCGCGGTGTACTCGATTCCGGAATCGAGTGTGCTGACCCGCAATCCGGGCAGCTCGAACTCGGTCTGCGCGGGCCGCTGGAAGGACAGCGCGACCTGCGCGGCCCCGACCGGCAGTTCGGCCTGGGCGAACGCCTCGGCCTGGGCGTCCCCGGCCCGCGCGAGCAACTGCGCGAACTTCAGGTGGCCTTCGACCCGGGTGCGCAGCACCACGGTATTGGCGTAAACGCCGACCGAGTCGTGCAATCCGGCCGCGTCCCGCCCGGTGACGGGGGTACCGATGGCGATGTCCTCGGTCCCGGACAGCCGGGCCAGGAACAACGCCAGCGCGGTGTGCACCACGGAGAACAGCGTGGTGCCGTGCCGGCGGGCGATGCGATCGAGGCCGCGGTGGATGGCGGCGTTGACGGGGAACCGCACGCTGCCGCCGCGATGACTCGGCGTCGCGGGACGCGGCCGGTCGCCGGGCAGTCGCAGGTCGGCGAATCGCCGGGTGTCCGTGCGCAATCCGGTCTGATCCACCGAGCGCATGGGCAGCGGCGCCCACTGCGGGGCGGCGCCGGTGGTCCGGGACTCGTACGCGGTCACCAGATCTCGCACCAGCGGCCCGACCGAGCCCTCGTCGGCGCTGATCGCGTGCACGACCAGGCCGAGCACGTGCTCGATCTCGCCGCCCAGATCCACGCGGAAGAGCTCCGCGCGCAAGGGCAGTTCGGCGGCCACGTCGAACCGCCGGGTGAGCAGCCGTTCCAGCCGATCGGGCAGGGTGTCGACGTCGATCAGCTCGGGAGTGACCTTCGGCGCGATCTGCACCCCGGGCAGCACCCGCTGATACACCTCGCCGTCGACCACCGGGTACAGGGTGCGCAGCGACTCGTGCCGCCGCACCACGTCCCCGAGGGCCTGTTCGAGGGCTCCGGCGTCGAGCTCACCGGTGAAGCGCAGCACGACGGGCAGGTTGTCGACCGCCGATCGCTCGCGGGACCAGATGCGCTGCTGGGCCGGGGATACCGGAACTCGCACGGTTTCCTCCGATTCGCCGCGTTCTCGGTCGGCGCGTTCGATGAGCTCCGCCAGCTTCGGTCCGATTTCGGCGAAGGCTTCGGCGGTCGTCATGAGCTGATGTCGTGTCTCGACAGAGTATTCACCGATGGGTCCGGTGACGTACGGTCGCCAGTCCGCGGCCGAATGCGGTTGTCCCGCGCCGTCACGGCCGAAGGTAGCCCGGAAGAGTTCCAGGGGGCCGTCGAGTACGGCGTGCCGGTACTCGGAGCCGAGTTCCATGCTGCGCACCGCACCGCGGTAGATCTGCTGGAAACGTTCCAGCGTCAGCACCGCCAGGTCGGCGGGGATGGCGGCGTGTACCGCCGCGAGGGCCTCACCGTCGAGGTTGCGCAGGTCGCCGTCCGGGAAGGCGTCCGGTCCGACGCCGACCTGAGCCAGCTCGTCACGCAGTGAGCTGCGGAAGTCGGTGAATTCGGTTTCGGGGTACGAGTCCAGGATCGCGACCAGGTCGACCTGCTGACCGTCGGCCCGCAGCTCGGTGGCGATGGCGTGCGCCAGGATGCCGCCGAGTGAGTAGCCGAGGACCCGATACGGGCCTTCCGGCTGCACGCGCCGCATCTCGGACACGTAGCGCCGCACCACATCCTGCAGCGTGGCGGGATCCCAGTCCGCTTCGGTCAGCGCTGGCGACTGCAGGCCGAGGATCGGCTGGTCGTCGGGCAGGAACCGGGTCAGGCCCGCGTAGCACCAGGACATGCCCGCCATCGGCGGCGCACAGAACAGCGGGGCGCGGGCACCGGTGGCCCGGATGGGCAGCACGACCTGGAGTCCGGCCTCGGAGTCTTCGTCGTAGTCGTGTTCCCCGGCCAGCGCGGTCATGATCTGCGCGCTGAGCCCGCCGACGGTGGGATCGGTGAAGAACCACGCGACCATGACCTGCGCGCCGGTGAGGGTGCGCAGGCGGCTGACCACCTGGGTGGCCAGCAGCGAGTTGCCGCCCAGGGTGAAGAAGTCGTCGTCCAGCCCGACGCGTTCGACCCCGAGCGCGGCGCCGAACGCGTCGGCGACGGTTTGTTCCAAAGCCGTTCCCGGCGCGCGGTATTCGCGGGCCGCGATCTCGGGTTCGGGTAGCGCCTTGCGGTCGAGCTTGCCGTTGACGTTGAGTGGCAGTGCGTCCAGCACCACGAAGGCGGCCGGCACCATGTACGAGGGCAGGGCAGCCGACAGCGCCGACTTCACCCGCGCCACATCGATATCCGTGCCGACGAGGTAGGCGACGAGCCGATCCCCGATCCGCGCGTCGGAGGTGGCGAGCACCGCGGTCCGGTCTATCTCGGGCAGCGCCAGCAGCGCGGCCTCGATCTCACCGAGTTCGATGCGGAAGCCGCGGATCTTCACCTGGAAGTCGGTGCGGCCGCGATAGTCCAGCTCGCCGTTGCGATTCCACGCCACCAGGTCGCCGGTGCGGTACATCCGCGTGCCCGGGACGCCGAACGGGTCGGCCACGAACCGATCGGCGGTCAGGTCGGGCCGGGCGAAGTAGCCGCGCGCCAATTGCGCTCCGGCCAGGTACAACTCGCCCGACACCCCGGCCGGGACCGGCCGCAGCCGGGAATCCAGCACGTAGGCGCGGCTGTTCCACTCGGGCGCGCCGATGGAGACCGACACCTGATCGCCGGAGTTCACCCGGTGACTGGTGATGGACACCGCGGCCTCGGTGGGGCCGTACAGGTTGAACAGCTCGACCTGCGGGAAGGTGGTGCGGTAGCGCTGGGCCAGCGCGCCCGGCAGCGCCTCGCCGATGGCCAGCACCCGCCGCAGCGCACCCGCGCCCGTGGTGGCGGCGTCGGCCAGCAGCGCGTCCAGCATGGACGGCACGACATGCAGGGTGGTGACCTGCTCGCGACGCATGAGCTCGTTCAGGTAGGCGGGATCGCGATGCCCGTCCGGCCCGGCAATGACGAGCTGTCCCCCGCAGACCGCCGCGGACCAGAACTCCCAGACCGACAGGTCGAAGGTGGCCGCGGTCTTGAGCAGCACCGCGTCGTCGGAACCGAGCGCGAATTCGTCCGTCTTCCACAGCAATTGGTTGACGATGGCCGCGTGGGGCACCGCCACGCCCTTGGGCCTGCCGGTGGAGCCGGAGGTGAAGATGACGTAGGCGGTGTGCTCGGGCAGCAGGGTCGCGGTGCGGTCGGCGTCCGAAATCGGATCGCTCGCAAAGGCTTCGAGATCCAGCTCGTCGATCCGCAGCACCGGCGCGAGGTCGGTGTGGAAGTCGGCGTCCGCGTTCGTCAGCACACAGATCGGCGCGGCGGTCTCCAGGATGTACCCGGTGCGCTCGGCGGCCTGATCCGGATCCACCGGCACGTACGCGCCACCGGCCAGGGTGACCGCGTACATGGCAACGACCAGATCGGCCGAGCGCCGCAACGCCAGGGCGACCCGAGTCTCGGGTCCGACCCCGGCCGAGATCAGGTACCGGGCCAGGCGATTGACCCGCTCCCCCAGCTCGGCGTAGGTCAGGTCGGCGCCGGTGGCGTCCTCGAACAGGGCGATGGCCGACCCGTGCCGGGCGATGCTACCGGTGAGCAGCGCGGCCAGCGTCGCCGTCGAATCCGTCTCGTGCGCGGTGGCATTGGCGTCGCGCACCAGGTGGTCGTACTCGGTGCGGGTCAGCAGTTCGTAGTCGCCGACCGCGCTGCCCGGGTTCGCCACGATGGCGTCGAGCAGGCGCATGAAGCGATCCGCGAAGCCCTGGACGGTGGCGCGGTCGAACATGTCGGCCGCGTAGGTCACCAGGCCGGTGATCCCCGCCGCCGCACCGGAATCGTCGTGCGAGTCGGTGATCAGGAAGTGCAGATCGAACTGCGACAGCTCGGTGTCCACCGCGACCGGCGCGACCGAAAGGCCGGGCAGTTCCAGTCCGGCCTTGGCCAGGTTCTGGAACGAGAGCCCGACCTGGAAGAGCGGATGCCGCGCGGTGGATCGCACCGGATTCAGCACCTCGACCAGGCGCTCGAACGGCACGTCCGCGTGGGCGAAGGCCGCGATGTCAGTGGCGCGCTGGCGGGCGAGCAGATCGGTGAAGACGGCGTCGCTGTCGACGCGGGAGCGGAACACCAGGGTGTTGACGAACATGCCGACCAGGTCGTCCAGCACCGCCTCGCCACGACCGGCGATGGGGGTGCCCACCGCGATGTCGTCGGTCCCCGAGAGCCGGGCCAGCAGCACCGCGAGTGCGGTGTGCACGACCATGAACAGGGTCGCGCCCTCGGCGCGCGCCAGGTTCAGCAACGCCTGATGCGTCTGCGCGCCTACGCTGATCTCGGCGGTGCCGCCGGCGAAGGACTGCACCGCGGGCCGCGGCCGGTCGGTGGGCAGGTCCAGCTGGTCGGGCAGCCCCGCCAGGGCCTGCTTCCAGTACGCGAGCTGCTGCGCGGCAAGCGATTCCGGATCGTCCTCGCGGCCGAGCACCTCGCGCTGCCACAGCGAGTAGTCCGCGTACTGCACCGCCAGCGGCGCCCAGCCGGGCTCGACATCCGCCGTGCGGGCCGCGTAGGCGATCATCAGGTCGCGGGTCAGCGGTCCGAGCGACCAGCCGTCGGAGCTGATGTGGTGCGCGACCATCACGAACACGTGCTCGGCCTCGCGCGAGGCGGTGTCGATGCGGAACAGCTTGACCCGCAACGGAACCGCGCCGGTCACGTCGAACGGACTCAGGAACATCCGGGCGACGCGTTCGAGCACGTCGGCCGATTCGATCGTCTCGGGCGCGAGATCGGGTGCGAACTCCCCGACCGGCAGCACCACCTGGTGCCCGACACCGTCGATCTCCGGATAGACGGTGCGCAACGTCTCGTGCCGGGTCACCACGTCGGCGACCGCGTGCTGCAGCGCCTCGACGTCCAGGTCACCGATGAGCCGCAACGCGATCGGCAGGTTGTAGGCGACCGACGCGTTGTCGAGCTGGTTCAGGAACCACATGCGCTGCTGCGCCATCGACAGCGGAATACGCTCGGGCCGTTCGACTGGGGTGAGCGCGCGCCGGGCGCCGGCACCGCGGTGCTGCTCCACGGCAACGGCGAGACCGCTCACGCTCGCGGCCTCGAAGAGCACCCGCACGGGTACGTGGATGTCGAGGGCGGCGCCGAGGCGGGCCGCGACCTGGGTGGCGATCAGCGAGTTGCCGCCGAGATCGAAGAAGTCGTCGTCCGCGCCGACGGGCCGGGTCAGGCCCAGCGCTTCGGCGTACACCCCCGCGATGATCTCCTCGACCGGGGTGGACGGCGCACGGAAAGCCCGGACCTCGATGTCGGGGACGGGCAGCGCCTTGCGATCGAGTTTGCCGTTGGCGTTGAGCGGCAACGCGTCCAGCACCACCAGCGCCGCGGGCACCATGTAGGACGGCAGCAGATCGGACAGGTGGGTGCGCAGGCCGGACAGGTCCGTCTCCGTGCCCGCCACCGGCACCACGTAGCCGATGAGCCGGTCACCGGTGTGCTCGTCCGAGCGCACCAGCGCGACCGCCTGCGCGACAGTTTCGTGTGCGACGAGCGCCGCCTCGATCTCACCGAGCTCGATGCGCTGGCCGCGCAGCTTGACCTGGAAATCGGTGCGGCCCAGGTACACGATCGCGCCGTCGGCGTCGCGGGTGACCAGGTCGCCGGTGCGGTACATCCGCTCGGCACGGCCGAAGGGGTTGGCCACGAATCGATCCGACGTCAGATCGGGGCGGCCGACGTATCCCGTGGCCAGCTGATCGCCCGCGAGATACAGCTCGCCCGCGATACCCGGCGCGACCGGGTGCAGTCGCGCATCGAGCACGTACGCCTGCGAGTTCCACACCGGAGCGCCGATCGGCACCGCGCCCGAAACCTGCTCGGGCACCGGCGCGAAGGTGGCGTGCACCGTGAATTCGGTGGGGCCGTAGAGGTTGTGCAGCGCGGCCGTGCCGACCCGGCGGAAGGCGTGTACCGCGTCGGCGGTGAAAGCCTCACCGGCGATGAGCAGCGCGCGCAGCGAAGTGAGCGCGTCGGGCGCGGCACTGCCTGCGAACACGCTGAGCATGGACGGCACGAACGAGGTGAGCGTGACCCGGCGCGCGGCAATGACCTCGGCGAGGTAGTGCGGATCACGGTGGCCGTCCGGGCTCGCCACGACCATGCGGCCGCCGACGGCCAAGGGCCCGAAGAGTTCCCACACCGAGACGTCGAAGGTCGCGGGGGTCTTGAACAGCACCACGTCGTCGGCGTCGATGCCGTATTCGGCGGTGATCCAGCGGATCTGGTTGACCACGGCCGCGTGCGGCACGGCCACACCCTTGGGGCGGCCGGTCGAACCGGAGGTGAAGATGACGTAGGCGGTGTTCGACGACCGCAGCGGGGCACGGCGTTCGGCGTCCGTCACCGGGGTCGCGGCGAAGCCGGACAGATCCTCGCGGTCGATGTCCAGGACCGGGCGGTCCCCCGCGTCGAAGCCATCGCGGCCGGTGGACAGCACGCACACCGGCGCCGCGGTGTCCAGGACGTGGCCGTTGCGCTCGGCGGGCTGGTCCGGATCCAGCGGCACGTACGCGCCACCGGCCTCCAGGACCGCGTACATGGCCACGACCAGGTCGACCGAGCGCCTGATGCCCAGGGCCACCAGGGATTCCGGTCCGACGCCCGCCGCGATGAGGCGGCGGGCAAGCCGGTGCACGCGGTCGGCGAACTCGCCGTAGGACAGACTCGTCCCCTCGGCGATCAGCGCGGGCGCGCCAGGCGTGCGCGCGACCTGCTCGGCGAACACCGAGACCAGGGTCGTCGCGGGCGGCAGGTCCACGCCGGTGGCGTTCCAATCGGCGAGCACCCGCTGGCGCTCGTCCACCGCCAGCAGGTCGAAGTCGCCGATCGGCAGCTCCGGATGCGCGGCCACCGCGACCAGCACGCGACGGAAACGATCCGCGAAGCTCTGCACCGTCGCCGGGCCGAAAATGTCGGTGGCGTAGGTGAACACGGCGGTCAGGCCCTGCGCACGGCCGTCCGGCCCGGTCTGCTCGACCACCGAGAGCTGCAGGTCGAACTTGGCCAGCGGCACGTCCAGATCGACCGGCGCCACCGCCAGGCCCGGCAGTTCCAGCTCGGTGCTTGCCATGTTCTGGAAGGTCAGCATGGTCTGGAACAGCGGATGGCGGGCCTGCGAGCGCGCCGGATCCAGCAGCTCGACCAGCCGCTCGAACGGCACGTCCGCGTGCCCGAAGCCCTCGATGTCGTTGTGCCGCACCGTGGCCAGCAGTTCGCCGAAGGTGGCGGACGGGTCGACGTCGGTGCGCAACACCAGGGTGTTGACGAACATGCCGATGAGGCCGTCGAGTTCGGCCTCACCGCGGCCGGCGACCGGGGTGCCGATGGCGATGTCCCGGGAGCCCGACAGCCGGGCCAGCAGCACCGCCAGGGCCGTGTGCACGACCATGAACAGCGTCGAATTATGTTCCTGCGCAGTGCGGTTCAGTACCGCGTGCACGTACCGGTCGATGTCGAAGACCAGTGTCGCACCGCGTCCGGTGGCCACCGCGGGCCGCGGGTGGTCCAGCGGCAGATCCAATTGATCGGGCAGGCCGGCCAGGACCGTCCGCCAGTAGGCCACCTGGCGGGCCAGCGCGGATTCGGGATCCGATTCGGCGCCGAGTGCCTCGCGCTGCCACAGCGCGTAATCGGCGTACTGCACCGGCAGCGGCTCCCACCGCGGCGCGCTGCCCTGTACCCGATCGAAGTAGGCGATCATGAGATCGCGGGTGAGCGGGCCCATCGAGAAGCCGTCGCCCGCGATGTGGTGCACGACCGCGACCAGCACGTGCTCGGTCGCTGACACCCGCAGCAGGCGAATCCGCAGGGGCGGCGCGACCGTCACGTCGAAGCCGGCGATGGCGTCCGCGGCCACCAGGTCCGCGATCTCACCCGCCTCGACGTCGAGGACCGGAAGCTCCGGCAGCGCGGCCGGATCGGTGCTCGGCAGGATGAGCTGGTAGCCCTCGCCGTCGAGCTCGGGGTAGCGCGTGCGCAGCACCTCGTGCCGCGCGACCACGTCGTGCAGCGCGGCGCGCAGTACCGCGGCGTCCAGGTCACCGGTGAGCCGGACCACGAACGGCAGGTTGTTCACGCCGCTCTCGGGATCGAACCGGTTGAGGAACCACATGCGCTGCTGCGCGTACGACAGCGGCACCCGGTCCGGGCGCGGCATGGGCCGCAGCGGCTGCGCGGCAGCGGAATCCGCGTGCTCGGCCAGATGGGCCGCCAGCTGCGCCACGCTCGGCGCGGTGAACAGCGCTCGCACCGGCACCCGGCCGCCGACCGCCGCGCCGAGCCTGGCCACGACCTGGGTGGCGCTGAGCGAGTTGCCGCCGAGCTCGAAGAATTCGTCGTCCGCGCCGACGCGCTCCAGGCCGAGCACGGCCGCGAACACCTCGGCCACGGTGTTCTCCAGCGCCGTGGCGGGCGCGCGGTAGGCGCGGGCCTGGAACTCCGGCTCCGGCAGGGCTTTACGGTCGAGTTTGCCGCTGGCGTTGAGCGGCATGGCGTCCAGGCGCACGATCGCCGCGGGGACCATGTACGACGGCAGCGCCTCGCGGGCGGGCGCGAGCAGCGCGGCGTCCGCGGGTTCGGCGCCCGGTTCGAGCACCACGTAGGCAACCAGTCGATCGCCGCCCGCGCCGCGCACCAGCGACACCGCGGCCCGGTGCACGTCCGGGTGCGCGAGCAGGACGGTCTCGATCTCGCCCAGCTCGATGCGCTGACCGCGCAGCTTCACCTGGAAGTCACTGCGCCCCAGGTACTCCAGGGCGTTCCCGGTCCAGCGCACCACGTCGCCGGTGCGGTAGAGCCGCTGCCCGCCGGTGTGGGCGACGAAACGCTCGGCGGTGAGGGCGGGCGCGCCGAGGTAGCCGCGCGCCAATTGCACACCCGCGACGTAGAGTTCACCGGCCGCGCCGACGGGCACCGGCCGCAGCTGGCGATCCAGCACGTGCACACGGGTATTGGCGACCGGGCTGCCGATCGGCACCGCGAGTCCGGTGATCTCGCGCGCCGGATGGGCGGTGACCACCGTGGCCTCGGCCGGGCCGTACCAGTTCAGCAGGGCGGTGCCGGGCAGCCGGTCCGCGCACTTGGCGGCGGTCTCGGCGGTCAGCGCCTCACCCGCGGCGAAAATGCGCCGCAGCGACGGGAATCCGGCGCCGGTGGCGCCGTCCAGGAAGGCGTCCAGCATCGACGGCACGAAGTGCACGGTGCCCACGCCGTAGGCGTCGATGACCCGGGCCAGGTAGGCGGGATCGCGATGGCCGTCCGGCTCGGCGACGACCACGGCCGCGCCGGTCTGCAACGGCCAGAACAGTTCCCAGGTGGAGATGTCGAAGGTGATGGGAGTCTTGTGCAGCACCACGTCACCGGGGCCGTGCGGGTATTCGCGCTGCGCCCAGCGGAACTGGTTCGCCATCTGCCGGTGCGTGATCATCACGCCCTTGGGGCGGCCGGTCGAGCCGGAGGTGTAGATGACGTACGCGGCGTTGTCCGGGTGCACCTGCGCGGCGGCGGCGACCACCGGGACCGAGCTGCCCGAGGTCAGCGCCTCGAGATAGAAGAGCGGTGTGCCCGAGGCGGTTTCGAACTCCTCGGCCCGGCGGGTGAGCACGCAGACCGGTGCGGCGCTGTCGAGCACGTACTCGTTGCGCTCGGCCGGATGGTCCGGGTCGACCGGCACGTACGCGCCCCCGGCGCGCAGCACCGCGTACACCGCGACGACGAGATCGATACTGCGCCGCAGCGCCACGGCCACCCGCGATTCGGGCCCGACCCCGCGCAGGCGCAGTTCCTCGGCCAGCACCCGCGAGCGCGCGTCGAGTTCGGCGTAGCTCAGCGTGGTGTCCCCGAAGATGACCGCGGTGGCCTCGGGGGTCTTCGCGACCTGTGCGTCGAACAGCGACAGCAGCGTCGAATCGTCCAGCAGCTCGGCGACTTCGGTGTCGTTGATCGCGGCCAGCGCGGTGCGCTCGCCGGCGGTGAGCGCGTCCACGTCCGCGACGCGCGCGTGCGGATCGCGGCCGAAACGATCCAGCAGCATCGACAGTCGCTGTGCCAGTGCCTCGGCTACCGGTTCGTCGTAGACGTCGCGCAGGTATTTGACCTGGATGTGCAGCGTGTCCGCACCGGGCAGCACCATGACCGTCACCGGGTAGTGCGTGCCGTTCACCATCTGCGTACCGAGCAGGTCGACCCCGGCCACCGGCGCGGCGGCTTCGGCCAGCTTCTCCCCGTCGACCGGGAAGGAGGCGAAGACGACCAGCGAATCGAAGAGCCCTTCGACGCCGATCGTGTCCTGTATCTCGCTGAGGCCCAGGTAGTGATGCTCCAGCAGCCCGGCCTGCTCGCGCTGCAGCTGACGCAGCAGCCCGCCCAGGGTGTCTGCCGCGCGCAGCCGCACACGGACGGGAATTGCGTTCAGGAACAACCCGACCATCGTCTCGATGCCCGCGAGCTGCGGGGGACGCCCGGAGACGGTGGCTCCGAAGACCACGTCGTCGCGGTCGGTGCTGCGTCCGATGAGCAGGCCCCAGGCGGCCTGGACGATGGTGTTGACGGTGACGCCCGCTTCGGCGGCCACCCGGCTCAGCGCTGCGGTCTCGGCCTCGGCCAGCTCGAACTCGATCTGGCCGATGCCGTCGGTGATCACCCGGGAGCGGTCGCCGGGCGCGAGCGGCGTCGGCTCGGTGATACCGGCCAGCGCCTCGCCCCACGCCGCGCGCGCCGCCGAACGGTCCTGTCCCGCCAGCCATTCCAGGTAGTCCCGGTAGGGCCGGGCAGGCAGCTGCGCCGCGGCGTCGCCGAGCGCGTAGAAGGCGAACATGTCCTGCATGAGCAGGGGCATGGACCAGCCGTCTACGAGGATGTGATGGCTGGTGGCGACGACACGGTAGCCGTCGGCGGCGGTCCGGATCAGGGTGAACCGCAGCAGCGGCGCGGCGGCCATGTCGAAGTGCTCGGCCAGGTCGGCCGCCAGGACCCGCGCGGTCTCCGCGCCGGACTCGTCCGCGGGCAGCTCGCCGAGATCCACATAGCGCCAGGGCACATCGAGACCGTCGACCACGACCTGGACGGGATTGCCGTCACCGTCCTCGGCGAAGGCGACGCGCAGGTTCTGATGCCGGTCCAGCACGGACTGGGCCGCGCTGTGCAGGCGCTCGATGTCGACCCCGCCGCCGATGTCCACGGTGAACTGGGTCATGTAGGCGTCGACCGAGGATTCGGCCAGCAGCGCGTGGAAGAGCATGCCGGACTGCAGCGGCGTCAGCGGCCAGACCTCGGCCAGGTTCGGGTAGTCGCCGCGCAGTCGCTCCAGATCCGCCGGCGCGGGCTCGGGCAGCGTGCCGGGGGTGAATTCCGTTTCCGCCCCGGCCTCTTCGGCGATCAGCGCGAGTTCCGCGACCGTTCGGGTCTCGAACAGATCCTTGGGCTTGAACGCCACGCCCTGTGCCCGAGCGCGCGAGACGATTTGAATGGCGGTGATGGAATCCACGCCGAGTGCGAAGAAATCGTCGTCGAGCCCGACACGCTCGAGCCGCAGCACCTCCGCGACGATGCCGGCCAGCAGCTGTTCGGTCGCGGTTTCGGGAGCGCGGTATTCGCGTTCCCGCAGTTCGGGTTCCGGCAGCGCCCGCCGGTCGAGTTTGCCCGCCGGAGTCAGCGGGATCCGATCCAGCACCATGATGGCGGCGGGCACCATGTGGGCGGGCAGGCTGCGCTCGGCAAGCGCGGACAGCTCCGCGACCGCCACCTCCGCGTCGCCGATCCCGTGCACGTATGTCACCAGCACCGTTGCGCCCGTCGGCAATCGGTGGCCGACGGTGACGGCCAGGTCGATGCCGGGATGTTCGGCGAGCACCGCGTCGATCTCGCCGAGTTCGATGCGGAAGCCGCGGATCTTCACCTGGAAGTCGTTGCGGCCCATGTACTCGACTTCACCGGCCGCGTTCCAGCGCACCAGATCACCGGTGCGGTAGAGCCGGGAACCGTTGGCAGCGAAGGGATTGGCGACGAATCGTCCTGCGGTGAGCGCCGACTGCCCATGGTAGCCGCGGGCCAGATGCGCTCCGGCGACGTACAGTTCACCGACGACGCCGGTCGGGACCTGCCCGAGCCGTTCGTCCAGCACATACTCCACGACGCCCGGGATCGGCGCGCCGATGGTCACCGGCCGATCCGGCAGCAACTCGGCCATATTGGTCATGACCGTGGCCTCGGTGGGGCCGTAGGCATTCCAGAACCGGCGGGAATCGGTGGCCCAGCGCTGCACCAGGTCCGGCGGGCAGGCTTCGCCGCCGGTGATCACCACCCGCAGCGCGGGCAATCCGCTGGCATCGACCGACGCCAGCGCGGCGGGGGTGATGAAGGCATGGGTCACCTGCTCGCGCTCGAGCACGGCGGCCAGTTCCGCGCCGCCGTACACCGCGGGCGACACCACGACCATGGTGGCCGCGCCGCCCAGGGCCAGCAGCAGTTCCAGCACCGAGGCGTCGAACGACGGCGTCGCGAAGTGCACGGTGCGCGCGGCGGCCGTGATGTCGTATCGCTCGCGCTGTACCTCGCAGAAGCCCGCGAGCCCGGCGTGCGTGACGACGACGCCCTTGGGTTTGCCGGTCGAGCCGGAGGTGTAGATGACGTACGCGGGATGCTCGGCGCGCAGCGGGCGCACTCGTTCGGCATTGGCGATGGCCTCGGCCGAGTAATCGCCCTCGGGTCCATCGATGGTCACCCATTCGACGAGTCCGGGCAGATCACCGAGGGTATCGGTCACGGTCAGGCCGAGTACCGCCCCCGAATCGGAGACCATGTGCGCGACGCGATCGGCCGGATAGTTCGGGTCGACGGGAACGAATCCGGCGCCGGACTTCGCGACCGCCCAGACCGCGATGACCGACTCCAGCGAGCGCCGGATGCCGATCGCGACCAGATCCTCGGGGCCGACGCCGCGCTCGATGAGCAGGCGCGCAAGGCGTGTGGACCGCTCGTCCAGCTCGGCGTAGCTCAACTGCGCGAGGGTGGCCTCGCCGTCGGCGAGCACGAGGGCGGCGCCGGCCGGATTGGCCTCCACCGCGGTCGCCATGAGCTGCGGCAGCGTGGGAATACGCGGCCGCCGGGTGCGGGTGGGCCGGACGCGAGCCGTGCGGGTCATGCGCACACCGCCCGAGTCTCGTAGTGCCGGTCCCCGACCACCCGAATCATGAAGATTTTCCTCATCCTGTCCATTGTGCTGTGCCGACACGCCACGAGAACCATCGAGCGTGCCGAGGCCGTGTTACGTCGAGCGGTTACTTCACAGCGGTTACTTCACCCCAGCAGGCGCGTGCTCGCAAACCCGGCGGTTCGAGCTCACCTCACTTCGTGCCGCCGACGGGCAGTCCGGGCAGCTCGAGCACGGTCTCGACCTGCGCCCATGCCGGTGTGACGGGTGTGGTGTCGAGCACCAGCGCCTGTAAGTCCGCTAACGCCGCCGGATCGCCCAGCTCGGGGAGCAGGTGGCCGGCCGCGAACAGGTGCGTGATCCATTCCTCGGACACCTCGTCCGGCTCGGCCAGCACGACCGAGGCGCCCACCGCGCCCGCGCTCACCAGTTCGATCAGCGCCAGCGCCGATTCGGACGGCCCGAACTGATAGGTGCGGGACTCGAAGGTCAGTTCGCTGCCCGTGCGCACCCGATGCACCGCGGCGGCCAGCCCGTCGTAGCTCAGGCCCGACCCCGCCACGTACGCGGCATCCTCACCGCGCAGCGCACGGGTGCGGCTCGCGTAGGTCACCGGCCGCGCCGACTCGGCGGCCATCTCGGCCACGACCGCCGGATCGTCCAGTGCCAGCCATGCGATGCCGTCCGCCGCGGCGGGCGCCACCCCGAGCGTCAGGCCCACTTTGACGTCGAGACCGGGCGCGGTCGCGGCGGCGGCCGGCACCAGCGCGGCGCCCGCCTGCAGCACCGCCCAGGTCGCCACCGCCAGCTCCACACCGCGATCCAGGCGCACCGCCACCCCGGTCCCCGGCCCACTCCCGTGCGCGATCAGCACACGAGCCAGCCGCGCGGACCGCGCCGCCAGCTCCTCGTAGCTGACCGCGTCCTCGCCCCAGACCAGTGCGGGACCCTCGGGATCGTCGTCGGCCGCGGTGACCAGGACCTGACTCAGAGCCGCGCCCCGGGTGAGTCCGACCGCGGGCTCGGCCGACTCGACCGCCGCCACGCCACGATCACGCTCCCGCTCATCGAGCAGGTCGATGTCGCCGACCGGAATCTGCGGGTCGGCCGCCACGGCCGCCAGCACGCGTTCGAGCCTGCGCCCGAACGACCGCACCGTCTCCTCGTCGAAAAGGTCGGTGGCGTACGAGAACACGATGCCGAGATCGCCGAAATCACCGTCCACCGCGGGGCGGGGTTCGACGCCGATCTGCAGATCGAACTTGGCCACGGTGAGGCCGGAGTCCAGGGCCGAGACCGTCAGACCGGGCAGTTCCACCACCGGCTGCTCGGTGTTGAGCAGCGAAAGCACCACCTGCAGCAGCGGATTCGCGGCGCCGCGACCGGCGGCGGCCACCTCGGCGACCCGTTCGAACGGCACGTCGGCATTGGCGAAGGCCGACAGGTCGGCCTCGCGCGCCTGCTCGACGAGGGCGTCGAAGGGCGCGGTGGGATCGACCACCGTGCGCAGGGTCAGGGTGTTCACGAACATGCCGACCAGGTCGTCCAGCGCGCGTTCCCCGCGCCCGGCGACCGCGGTGCCCACGGCGATGTCGTTCCCGCCGGAGAGTCGCGCCAGCACCACGGCCAGCGCCGCGTGCACCACCATGAACAGCGAAGCGTTGTGGCGGCGCGCGATTCGATTCAGTTCCGCGTGCACCGCGGCGGGGACCGTGGTGTCCACCAGCGCGCCGCGCATGCTCGACACCGCCGGGCGGGGGCGGTCCAGCGGCAGCACCGGGGTGTCGGGGAGACCGGCCAGGCGATCCCGCCAGAACGCCAACTGCTGTGCCGCGCGCGAGGTCTCGTCGTCGTCGGCGCCGATGACCGTGCGCTGCCAGACCGCGAAATCACCGTACTGCACGGTCAGCGGCGTCCAGCCCGGCGTCGCACCCGCGGTGCGGGCCAGGTACGCGGTCATCAGGTCGCGCGCCAGCGGGGCCATCGACGAGCCGTCGGCGGCGATGTGGTGCGCGACCAGCACCAGCAGGTGATCCTCGGGATCGGTGCCGGTGAGCAGGCGCACCCGCACCGGAACCTGTGCCGCGACATCGAATCCGGCCGAGGCCAGTTCCACCAGTCGCGCCGGGACGTCGGCCATGCGCTCGGTCTCGAGCCCGCGCGGCAGCACATCGGCGACCGAGAGGATCTCCTGGTACGCCGGCGCGCCGGGCGCGGATTCGGGGTAGCGGGTGCGCAGCACCTCGTGCCGCAGCAGCACGTCCTCCGCGGCCTGCCGCAGCGCGGCCACATCGAGCGCGCCGGTCAGGCGGATGGCCATCGGGATGTTGTAGGCCGGGGACTCGGGATCGAACTGGTTGAGCACCCACATGCGCTGCTGCGCGAGCGAGAGCGGCAGCCGCTGCGGGCGCTGCCCGGCGGTCAGCGGCGGCCGCGCCCCGGCGCCCGCGCCGGGCACGATGCGCGCGGCCAGTCCGGCCACGGTGGAGGTCTCGAACAGCTCGCGCACCGCGACGTCGGCGTGCAGGGCCTCGTTGACCCGGGCCACCGCCCGCGTCGCGACCAGGGAGTTGCCGCCGAGTTCGAAGAAATCGTCGTCGGCGCCGACGCGCTGGGCGCCCAGCAGATCGGCGAACACCTGCGCCACGATCTCCTCGATCGGGGTCCCGGGCGCACGGAAGGCCTTGGCCTCGAACACCGGCGCGGGCAGGGCCTTTCGATCCAGCTTGCCCGAGGCGTTCAGCGGGAAGGCGTCCAGCACCACGGTGGCGGCGGGCACCATGTAGCCCGGCAGCGTGGCGGTCAGCGCGGATTCCAGTGCGGCGGTGTCGATCACCGCGCCGGGTTCGGGAACCACGTATCCGACCAGGCGATCCCCGGCGTGCGCGTCGGCGCGCACCACGACCACCGACTGCGCGATGCCCGGCTGGGCCAGCAGCGCCGCCTCGATCTCGCCGAGTTCGATGCGCAGACCGCGCAGCTTCACCTGGAAGTCGGTGCGGCCCAGGTATTCCAGCTCCCCGGAGGCGGACCACTTCACCAGATCGCCGGTGCGGTACATCCGTTCGCCGTCGACGAAGGGATCGGCCAGGAATCGATCCGCGGTCAGATCCGGGCGCCGCACATAGCCGCGCGCCAACTGCGCACCGGCCAGGTAGAGCTCGCCCGCGACGCCGACCGGAACCGGCACCAGGCGCGAATCCAGCACGTATACGCGGGTATTGAAGACCGGGCGGCCGATCGGCACCGACACCGTGTCGGCGGCGGTGACCTCGTGATAGGTGACGTCGACCGCGGCCTCGGTGGGTCCGTAGAGATTGTGCAGGCGGGCGCCGGTCAGCTCCCGCAGTCGCTGTGCCGTCGGCGCGGGCAGCGCCTCACCCGAGGCGAAGACGTGCCGCAGGCGCAGATCGGGGGTCGCCGCGTCCAGCCCGGCCACGAACACCGCGAGCATCGACGGCACGAAATGCGCCGTGGTGATGCCGGCTTCGGCGATGACGCGGGTCAGGTAGGCCGGATCCCGGTGCCCGTCCGGGGTGGCGACCACCAGGCGCGCACCGACCTGCAGGGGCCAGAAGAACTCCCAGACCGACACGTCGAAGGTCGCCGGGGTCTTCTGCAGCACCGCGTCGTCGGCGGTGAGCCCGTATTCGGACTGCATCCACACCAGGCGATTCACGATGGCCGCGTGCGAGACCGCGACGCCCTTGGGGCGGCCGGTCGACCCCGAGGTGAAGATGACGTACGCCGAATTCTCCGGCCGCAGTGGGCCGGTGCGCTCGGCATCGGTGAGCGGTGCGCCGCTGTGTCCGAGCGCGGCGCGCTCGAGGTCCTCCACCAGCGCCGCGCCGGCGGCGGTGAATTCGTCACGCGCGGTGCTCAATACCAGCCGGGGTTGCGCGGTGTCGAGAATGTGCGCGATGCGATCCAGCGGCTGGTCCGGATCCAGCGGCACGTACGCCGCACCGGTCCGCAGCACCGCGTACATCGCCACGACGAGTTCGGTGGAGCGCCGAATGGCCAGGGCCACCAGCGATTCCGGACCGGCTCCGGCGGTGCGCACCAGTTCGCGGGCCAGGCGGGCGGACCGCTCGGCCAGTTCCCGGTAGGTGAGCGCCTCGTCCTCGAAGACCAGGGCCACCGCGTCGGGGGTGGCCGCGACCTGCGCGTCGAACTGCGAAACCAGTGTCGCGGCGGGCATATCGACCGCGGTGGCGTTCCAGTCGTGCAGCACGCGCGCCCGCTCGCCGACGCCGAACAGGTCGATGTCGCCGACCGCCGCGTTCGGGTCCGCGCTCACCGCGGCCAGAATCCGCGCGAACCGGTTCGCGAAGCCCGCGATCGTCGATTCGTCGAAAAGATCCAGCGCGTAGGAGAACTCGGCGGCCAGACCGGTGGCGTCGCCGCGCTCGTCCATCTCCTCCTGCACGGTGAGCTGCAGGTCGAACTTGGCGAACGGCACCTCGAGATCGGCGCCGGACACGCTCAGGCCCGGCAGTTCCAGCCGCGTGGGGGCCAGATTCTGGAAGGCGAGCATGACCTGGAACAGCGGATTGCGCGCCTGGGAGCGCGCCGGATCGAGCAGTTCCACCAGGCGCTCGAAGGGCACGTCGGCATGCCCGAAGGCGCGCACGTCGTGCTCGCGCACCTGCGCCAGCAGTTCGTCGAACGACCGCGCGCCGTCGACCTCGGTGCGCAGCACCAGGGTGTTGACGAACATGCCGATCAGATCGTCCAATTCGGCCTCGCCGCGACCCGCCACGGGCGTACCCACGGCGATGTCGGCCGTGCCGGACAGCCGCGCCAGCAACACCGTGAGCGCCGCGTGCACGACCATGAAGAGCGTCGAATTGCGGCTCTCGGCCAGCCGGCGCGCGGCGGCGTACACATCATCGGCGAGCGTGAACCGGTAGGTCCCACCGCGATACGAGGCGACCGGCGGCCGCGGGCGATCCGCGGGCAGCACCAGTTCGTCGGGCAGATCCGCCAGCGCCTCGCGCCAGAACGCGATCTGCCGGGCCAGCACCGAGGTCTCGTCGTCCTCGCGGCCGAGCGTTTCCCGTTGCCACACCGCGTAATCCGCGTACTGCACGGACAGCGGCGCCCAGGACGGGGCCACCCCGCGCGCGCGTTCGGCGTAGGCGGTCACCAGATCCCGGGTCAGCGGTCCCATGGAGAAACCGTCGGCGGCGATGTGGTGCACCACGCACACCAGCACGTGCTCCTGCGCGCCGACGCGCAGCACGCGCAGGCGAATCGGCGGCGCGGTGGTCACGTCGAAACCGCCGGCGACCACCTCGCCCACGCGGGCGCGGATATCGGCGAGGTCGATGTCGAGCACGTCGAGCGCGGGCACCGCGCGGGGATCGTTCAGCGCCAGCACCTGCTGGAAGCCTTCGCCGTCGACCTCCGGGTAGATGGTGCGCAGCACCTCGTGCCGCTGCACCAGATCCCGTGCCGCGGCGCGCAACGCGTCGATGTCGATGGCGCCGGTCAGGCGCACCGCGAGCGGGATGTTGTTCACCGCGCTGGCGGGATCGAAGCGATTGAGGAACCACATGCGCTGCTGGGCGAACGAGAGCGGCACCCGCTCCGGGCGGGCCAGGGTGCCCAGCGCGGGACCGGTGGCCGCGACGCTCTCCCCCTCCAGGCGCGAAGCCAGCGCCGCGACCGAGGACGCCTCGAACAGCACGTGCACCGGCACCCGCACGCCGAGCGCGTTGCCGATGCGCGCGGTGGCCTGGGTGGCCAGCAGCGAGTTGCCGCCGAGTTCGAAGAAGTCGTCGTCCGCGCCGACCCGCACCGGGTCATCGGCCTCGGGCGGAGTCAGCAGGGCCGAGAACACCTCGGCGATCGCCTGTTCGGCGGCGGTGGCGGGCGCGCGGAAGGCGCGCGCGTTGAACTCCGGCTCGGGCAGGCGCGCGCGATCGAGCTTGCCCACCGGATTCAGCGGAATCTCGTCCAGCACCATGAGGGCCGCCGGAACCATGTACGCGGGCAACGACTCTCCCGCGAAGGCGGCCAGCGCCGCGGTGTCGACGACCGCGCCCGGGCGCGGCAGCACGTAGGACACCAGCGCGGCCGCGCCGGTCGGCAGGGTGACGCCGAGGGTGGCCGCGTAGTCGATATCGGGATGCGAGGCCAGCACCGCGTCGATCTCGCCGAGCTCGATGCGCAGACCGCGAATCTTCACCTGGAAGTCCGAGCGGCCGTGATACTCGAAATTGCCGCTGTCCAGGCGCTTCACGAGATCGCCGGTGCGGTACAGGCGCGATCCGGCCTCACCGTTCTCGGCGTCGCCGAACGGGCTGGCCACGTAGCGCTCGGCGGTCAGGCTCGGGCGATACAGATAGCCCTGTGCCAGACCGGGACCCGAGAGATACAGCTCGCCGACCACGCCCGCGGGCACCGGCCGCAGCCGCGCGTCCAGCACGTACGCGCCGATGCCGGGGATCGCGGTGCCGATGTGCTCGGGATCGCCGGGGGTGAGGACCTCGGTGCCGACGGAGATCGCGGTGACCTCGGTCGGGCCGTACTCGATATAGAAGGAGCGCGTCGGAGAGGACCAGCGATCCACCAGATTGGTGCTGACCCGCTCACCACCGCACATGATGGCCGCGAGATCGTCCAGCCCGGTGTGATCGATGGATTCGAGCACCGCGGGGGTGATGCACATGTGGGTCACGCGCTCGCGGCGCAGCACCTCGGCCAGCTCCGGCCCGCCGAAGACGTTCGGCGGCACCACGACCAGCGTCGCCCCGGCGGTGAAGGCCATCAGCATTTCGACCAGGGAGAAGTCGAAGCTGGGGGTGGTCAGCTGCGAGACCCGCGATTCGCCGGTCACCCGGCGGCGCTCGCGCATGGCGGTGGCCAGGTGCGCCACGCCCGCGTGCGTGGTCGCCACGCCCTTGGGCTTACCGGTGGAACCGGAGGTGTAGATGATCCAGGCCAGATGCTGTTCGGCGAGCGGGCGCACCCGATCGGCGTAGGAGACCGGATGCGCGGGCTGCGCGGCGATGGCCGCTGCCAGCTCCGGATCGTCGAGTTCGAGCCAGGTCGAGGCGTCGTCCAGCCCGCCCCGGTGCGCACGCAGCGTCAGGCCGAAGTCGGTCCGGGAGTCGGTGAGAATGTGCTCGATGCGATCGACCGGATAGGACGGATCCACCGGCAGATACGCCGCGCCGGTCTTGGCGATGCTCCACATGGCGAGCACCGATTCCACCGACCGGGTGATCGCCATGGCGACCACGTCGCCCGGCCCGACCCCGCGCGCGATGAGTTCGCGCGCTATCCGCGAGGACTGCTCGTCCAATTCGCGGTAGGTGACCTCCCGCTGATCCTCGGGCGCGCCCGTCGGATTGAAGGAGATGGCGACGGTGTCGGCCGCGGACTCGACCGCGGCGGTGAGAAGCTGCCCGAAAAGGGGGCTGCCGGACCGACGCCGACGATTACCGCGAGCAGTACGGCGGGCAGTATCCATTCGAGTGCATTCACCTCTCGGGTCTAGCTTGATCCGCGCGCCGAAAACCTTCGGTCAACCCACACGGGACCCCGGTCAACCCCTGGGCCGGCGGACCGAGCAATCATATCGGGCGCGCGGAGCCGCGATAACGGCTCGAGCTCAGTGACTATCGGTGGCCAGGTCAGGGCGTTGCAGCCATGTGATCTGCGCCACAGCCTGCTACAACCACCCCCGGCGCGTGGCCTGCACCCCCGCCTGGAAACGAGTGCTGGCGCCGAGGCGCTCCAGCAGGCTCGCGGTCCGGCGCACCACGGTACGCCGGGACAGACCCAGGCGGCGGGCGATGGTGTCGTCGGTGGCGCCCATGCTCATGAGGGTGAGAATGGCCCGATCGCGTTCGTCGAGCGACTCCGCGGGATTCACCGAGACCGGAGTGGCCATGGACCACAGCGCGTCGAAGGTCTTGACCAGCAGATCCAGCGTCGGCGACGGGCCGACCCGCACGCCCATGGGATCACCGCGGCGCTCATCGGTGTGCAGCACCAGCACCGCGCGGCGATCATCGGCGAGGATGATCTTCATCGGTGGATCGGGCAGCGTTCGTGCCTGCGCGCCGACGGCATTGGTGGCCAGTACGTGCCGCAGTCGCTCGGCGTCCTGGTAGATCGTCTCCTGGTACAGCGTGCGGTAGTCGATGCCCGCGGTGATGCGCGCGGACTTGAGTTCGAACAACCGCTCCTCGGTATCCACATCGGACAGGAACGGACCGCGCTCCACGACTTTCACGCAGTGATGCGCGGTGTGCTGCAGATCCTCGAAATCGGCCAGCAGCTGGCGGCGTTCGTAGACCGCGACCACCGCGCCATCGGCATCGGTCGTGCGGCGCACCGAGCGGAAGGTCTCGCCCAGGCGCGCGGCAGCGGACTGCATGCGCAGCATGTCGGAATTGCGGCGGCGAGTCTCGGCCTCGGACAAGGCTTCCGGAGCGTGCGCGTCCCAGCGCACGGTGCCATCGCTCTCGGTGAGGCGAACCGCGGCTTCGAGCCGGCACAGCGCGTCCAGCGCGGCTTCGGCCACCTGCGGCGGGCAGTCCAGTCGCTCGGCGACTTCGAGCGCGGTCGACCGGGGATGCTGGACGAGCGCGGCGTACGCGCGACCGTGCAGCGAAGCCGGGTCGAAAAGGTCATCCAGCGTTGTCACCGCGCCCACCGGCGATCGCCGGTCCGGGAAGCGCCCGTTCGCAGGGGCGGGTGCACGCTCTACTGGCCCGGGCCCCACTGCTGCTGCATGATGACGCCCTTGCTGGCCAGCCACGGCAGCGGATCCATCTTGCCGCCCGCGGCATCCCAGATCTCCAGGTGCAGATGCGGGCCGGTGGAATTGCCGCGATTGCCGACGGTGGCGATGACATCACCGGCATTCACGCGCTGACCGGCATTGACCAGCATGTCGTTCACGTGGCCGTAGACGGCGATGGTGCCGTCGTCCTGCTGCACGCGCACCCAGAGGCCGAAGCCCGAAGCCGGTCCGGCCTCGATGACGGTGCCGCCCATGACCGAATGGATGGGAGCGCCGATCTGATCGGCGAAATCGACGCCGTAGTGCATGGCGCCCCAGCGCGCGCCGAAGCCGGAGGAGATGACGCCGGCGACCGGGCGCACGGCCGCGGCGGGGGCGAACTGCTGCTGCAACTGCTTGAGCGTCGACTCGGCCTGAGCCAGCGGCCCGGAGATCTCCGGCGGCAGATTCTGCAGGCCGAAGGGCGCGGGCGCGGCGGCGATCGGCGCGGCATTCGCGTCCGGAGCCGGAGCCTGCTCGGCGACGGGCGCGGCAGCGGGAACAGCGGCCTGCTTGAGAGATTGGGAGGCATCGGCGAGCGCGATATCCTCGGCGACCGACTTCTCCTCGTGATTGGGGAGCAGCGGCGCGGCGTGCGCGAGGGCCGGAACCAGCTGGGACGCGGTGCCCAGCAGCGCACCCGCGGCGACCGCGGCACTGGCCACGACCTTCACGCGATCGGCGGTGGTGGGATCGGCCCGATGCCGGCGACGACGTGCGGCGACGTCAACGCGCCCCGCACCAGAATCACCAAGCAAGTCCATAACGGATACGGAGTCTGCGGTCTCTCTGTGGTGCGGCAAAGCTCGTCCTAGCGTTCGGGGATCCGGTAACGATTCGGCATCGCTGTGATGGAAACTGTACTCGCCCGTGACCATTCCGCAACCTTGGATCGCGTTTATTCGTGTGCTAGGGAGGCGACGCGCGCATTGCCCGTTACCCGCGGGGCACACTGGTGCGGTGCTACTCGACACGCTCGACACACCGATAGTTCTGGCCCCGATGGCGGGCGGGCCGTCCACTCCCGAGCTGGCAGCAGCGGTTTCGGCCGCCGGCGGACTGGGTTTTCTGGCCGCCGGATATCTCTCCGCTACGGACCTCGCGGACCGCGTGCGGCAGACGCGGAAAGTCACCGCCGCACCCTTCGGCGTGAATCTCTTCTTCCCCTCCGAACCCTCGCCGCCCGAGCGTTTCGCCGCTTATGTCACGGAACTGAGTCGTGACTTCCCGATCGGCGATGCCCGCTACGACAGCGACGACTGGACCGCCAAGCTCGACGTGCTCATCGCCGATCCGGTGCCGGTCGTGTCCACCACCTTCGGCTGCCCATCGGTAGCGGACATCGAGCGACTGCACGCCGTCGGCACCGAAGTGTGGGTGACGGTCACCTCCGTGCCCGAAGCACTGCACGCCCGCACGGTCGGCGCGGACGCGGTCATCGCCCAGGGCGCCGAAGCGGGTGGGCATCGCGGCAGCTTCGATGATCGGCCGGAGGACGACAGCGAGGACGCACTCGGGCTGCTCGCGCTGATCCAACTGCTCGTGCCCGAAATGGACCGGCCGATCATCGCCGCCGGCGGCATCGCCACCGGCGCGGGCATGGCGGCCGCGCTCACCGCGGGCGCTCGCGCGGTACAGATCGGCACGGCCTTCCTGCGCTGTCCCGAAGCGGGCACCGCACCGCTCGTGCGCACGGCCATCACGAGCCAGACCCCCACCATGCTCACCCGCGCCTTCACCGGACGCCGCGCCCGCGGACTGCGCAACCAATTCATGCTCGACCATCCGAACGCACCCGCCGCCTATCCGGAAATCCATTACGCCACCGGACCTTTGCGCGCCGCAGCACGCGCCGCGGGAGACGCCGAGCAAGTGAATCTCTGGGCAGGTCAAGCACATTCACTCGCACCCGAGCTACCGGCGGGCGAGCTGGTGCGGCAACTGTCCCGCGACGCGAAAAGTGCTCTGGAGCGGGTACTTTCGCTTCGAATTCAGGGTTATTGACAACGTTTGCCGATTAGACTCGGGTCACACCATCCGCCATCCCATGAGGAGAGCGATATGTCACTCGAAGTACCCACCGCACTACTCGAGCGTGCCGAACGCGGTGAAGTCAGCGACGAGGAATTCGTCGAATGTGTTCGGATTTCCCTGCCCTACGCCTACGAGGTAGTCAGCCGAGTCGCGGCCGATCTGCGTTCGGGCACCGAGGAATACGCGGACAACGTCATCCCGCCGCCGGATGAGACGGCCCGCGGCCAACTGCTGCGCGCCATGGCCTCGGACGCCATTCGCGGCGGCCTGGAACGCCACTTCAACATCAAGCTCGCCTTCCAGAACTGCCACCGGGTAGCGGCCTTCCCGGTGACCTCGGCGGGTGGTGACACCTACAACACCTTCGTCTCCACGCGCGCACAACTGCTCAACCAGAGCCCGGAACTGCGCAACTGCTGAGTCGTGGTCGGTGAATCGGCGCGTTCGCCCCTGGCGAGCGCGCCGATTCGCTTGTGACTCATGGTGATCGAGCGCGAATCGACGCCACCGCTCGTTCAGCGCCCCTGGTGTTTACGTACCTCGCGGCGCACCAGCCAGACGAATCCCGCCGTCGGCACATGGAAGAAGACGTTGATCGCGACCCGCGTCGCAATGCTCTGGTCGCCGACGAACAGCCCGAAAACGCAGACCATCGAGAGAAATCCGAAGAACACCGTGCACACGCCCAGCAGCACCCACCACAGCATCCGGCCGAGGTGATTGACGGGCTTGGGCCTGCCCGGAGCAATGGGTGCATAGCCCCAGGGCTGTTCGGAGTGCCCCGGCTGATGAGTCGCCGGTTGCGGGGGCATCGGATACCGCAGCGGCGCTGCCGCTCCGGGCGGCACCGAGGGGTGCACGTAGTCGTACTGTGGCGCTGAGGGCGCGTAACCCGTTGGGCGAGGCTGACTTTCCGCCCTGCCCAGCGCAGCCTGAAGTGGCGCGCCGTACGGCCGCGCAGCGGGCGGCGGCGGCTCGGGATAGGGCTGCGGTGCGGAATACGCCCCGGGCACCACGTAGGACCGTGGCGAAGAACTCGGCTGAGCGCTCGTGGGTACCGGATCCCGCGGTGGCGCGAACACCGCCCGCGGCGCGGTGGGCTCCTGAATCGCGGCCAGCGCACTCGCGGCCAACTCACCGGCGGTGTCGAACCGCCGCGCGGGATCCTTGGCGAGACCGCGCACGATCACTTCGTCCAGGCCGGCCGGTACGGCCGAATTCTGACCGCTGGCACGCGGCGGCGGTGAAGTCATGTGCGCGAGCATCTGCTGCGCCGGAGCACTGTCACCGAAAGGCCGCCGGGCAGTGAGGCATTCGTAGAGCACGCAGGCGAGCGAATACACATCGGAGGGAATCCCGCCCTCACCGGAGAATCGCTCCGGCGCCATATATCCCCAGGTGCCCACAGCCGCACCGGTGGAAGTCAGCGCGGTCTGCCCGGCGCCCCGGGCGAGGCCGAAATCGATGAGGTAGACGAAGCCATTGGGGAGCAGCAGGGTATTGGATGGCTTGATATCCCGATGCACCAGTCCCGCATCGTGCGCGATGTCGAGAGCCTGCGCCAATTGCCGCACGATATCAACGGCCATGGTGACCGGCAGCGGCCCTCGATCATGCAGCACCTGTCCCAGATCGACCCCGTCAACCAGTTCCATATCGATGAACAGCCGGCCGTCGAGTTCACCGAAATTGTGAATGGGCACCACATGCGGACCGCGTAACTTGGCCGCCAGCCGAGCTTCCCGCTCGAATCGCTGCCGATAGTCGGCGTCATCGGCGAGCTCGGCCGGTAGCACCTTCAGCGCGACATCGCGACCCATGCGAGTGTCGTAGGCCAGCCAGACCTGTCCCATACCGCCCTGCCCGAGCAGCTCTTCGAGCCGATAGTGGCCGAGCTTGCCATCCCCCAACACCTGTCCTCCAATTGCGGCACCGCTGCGCACACTGCCCTGCGCGCAGGGTCAGCATACGATCGAAAGGCACGTCAGCAGAGTCAGTCTCGAGGAGTTACCGTGGCCAGCGAACAGTCAGCCGACACTTTTGATCTCTGGGATCGCGACGGCGACGGGCTGATCTCCGCCGACGACATCCTCGCGGGCATCACCGCACTCGGACTGGATATCGAT
Organism: Nocardia sp. NPDC057668; assembly: GCF_042799795.1. Lineage (NCBI taxonomy): Bacteria > Bacillati > Actinomycetota > Actinomycetes > Mycobacteriales > Nocardiaceae > Nocardia > Nocardia sp. NPDC057668. The sequence continues at coordinate 524,207 of NZ_JBHVIC010000005.1, forward strand.
CCCGATGCCGTGCAGCGGCTCGTCGCCGCCGCCGACACCGACGGTGACTGGCTGGTATCGCGAGCGGAATTCGAAGCAGCTCGGATCGGGCGGGATCCCGAAATCAATGACGCGGATGCGGCTTTCGATGAGTTCGATGTCAATCGGAACGAGTTGATCGAGGTGGATGAGCTCGAATCGTTGTTGCGGACTTGTCCGGGGTTGTCGGATCAGAGTGCCGGAGAGTTGTTGGGGGCTGCTGATTTGGATGGGGATGGGAAGTTGTCTCGGGCCGAGTTCGCCGCGTTGCTGGCTCGGTTGGCGGGGTAGGGGTGCAAATCTATCCACAGCCTCCGCCACACCCTTCCGTCAGTACCGGAAAGAAAGTGGCGCGGTAGCCCCGCCGGCATAGAGCTGAAGCGAAGCGGGCGTCAGCACCGGTTCGAAAGTGGCAGATACCTGCGACCATTCGGTGCGGTTCGACGTGGCGGGGGCATCGAGCCGAGCCACCCGAATACGGCGCAGATCGTCAGCGCCGATGGTGTCGCTGGTGGAAGTTTCGGCGGTGAGCCAGGTTCCGGAACTCGTGAACTCGATCCACGGATCGGCCAGGGCGATCTCGCCCAGGTGGAAGCGGGTCGAGGCGATCACGGTGCCGCGGTAGCGGAGTTCGCCGAGGCCGGTCGCCGGGTCGATGGCAGCCTCATCCAGCTCGAAGGTCAGGGCCTTGTCGCGGACCGCCGCGCCGTCCCTACCGGACATCGAACCCTGGAGCGGGCCGGTCACCGTGTCGGCGAAGCCGGGGGCCACCGCCCAGGTCAGGTCGGCGGCGGGGGGCTTGGGGGTGTTCGGGCCGGGGGCCGGGTCGTAGCGCACGGGGACCGCGAGTTCCTGGGACGGGTTCACCGATTCGGCCGCCGCGTAGGTGTAGACGCCGAACACCGCGTCGGCGGGCGCCTTGGTCGGCTGGACCACGTCGATGACCGCCGTGAACGTGCCGTCGGACGCCAGCGGCACCCACTGATTGCGGATGGTGCGCTGGAGGTCGAAGGGGGCGCGGGGTACCTGGTTCAGGGCCGACTCGCCCATGATCCATTGCACCGCAGAGCGATTGACGCCCCGGGAAGCTCCGGGCGCGCCGGCGGAGGGACGCCAGTCGGGGGCGAAGCCGCCGAACGTCACGAAGGTGCCGTGCGGGACGCCCGGGGGAACCGGGACGGGGAGGCCGTCGGTGTTGGCGGACGGGTCGAAGCCGGTGCCGCGTACCACGATCTTGTCGCCGGGATGCACCACCGTGTCGGACAGCGGCGTCTTGCCGTCGGCCGTGAACAGCTCGATGGACGGGGACGGGTCCGCGGCGGACGGTGTTGCCGTCACGGCCCCGACGCCCGCCGCCGTCACGACGGCGAGTGCGGCGGCGGCCAACCGGTTCCGAATGCGACCCAGCGACACAGTGCTCATAAGGGCACCCTAACCCGGGGGTAAAATACCCGTGTTCAGGGGGTATTTTCCGGGGGTTCCGGTCCCTCAGACCTCCAGCAGTCTGCGTTTGAGCACCTTGCCGGTCGGGTTGCGGGGGAGCTCCACCAGGAACACCACCTCGCGGGGGACCTTGTAGCGGGCCAGATTGGACTTCACGAACTCCCGGGTGTCCTCCGCGCTGAGCGAATGACCCTCGTGCACGACCACGAACGCCTTGAGACGAGCGCCGAAAGTCTCGTCGGGAACGCCGATCACGGCGGCCTCGCGGACGGCGGGATGGGTGTGCAGCAACTCCTCCACCTCGCCGGGGAAGACGTTCTCGCCGCCGGAGACGATCATGTCGTCGTCGCGGCCGTCGATGAAAAGCCTGCCCTCCCTGTCGAAATGGCCCACGTCGCCCGAGGACATGAGGCCGCGGACGATCTCCTTGTGGCCACCGCCGGTGTAGCCCTCGAACTGGATGACGTTGCCGACGAAGATCCGGCCGGTGGCACCGGCGGGGAGACGGCGGCCGTTCTCGTCGAGGATCCGCACGCGCGCGCCGAGTACCGGGCGGCCGACACAGCCGGGCTCGGCGGCCAGATCCTCGGGATCGGCGACCGTCGCGTACGCGACTTCCGTTGAGCCGTACAGGTTGTAGATCACGGGACCGAAGGCCGCGGTGACCTCGCGGCACAGTTGGGCGCCGAGTTGGGAGCCCGCGACGAAGATGATGCGCAGTGCCGACAGGTCCCGGCCGGTCAGAGCGCGGCCGCCCAGATCCACCATGCGGGAGAGCATGACGGGCACCACGATCATGGTGGTGGCGCCGTGTGCGGCCGCGCTGTCGATCGCCGCCTGCGGGTCGAAGCGGCGGCGGATGACCAGGGTGGAGCCGAAACCCAGGGCCAGCATGGCCGAGGCGAAGCCGAGGGTGTGGAACATGGGGGCACAGCACTCGGTCACCTCCTTCGCGCGGAACGGCACCCGGGATAGCAGACCGCCCAGGGCCGCAAGGGATTTGGGTTCGGGTCGGGGTGCGCCCTTGGGGGTGCCGGTCGTGCCCGAGGTCAGCAGGATGATCTTGGGTTCGACGCCCGGGGCGGGCGGGGCCGCCGAGGAGCCGATCTCGATCAGCCATTCCAGGCTGTCTTCGCCGGGGTCGTCGGTCCAGGCGCGGTAGCTGCCCCGGCGCGGGGTCACGCCGTCGAGCATGTGTGCGTACTCGTCGTCGTAGACGAGTAGGTCGGTGCCTTCGCGGGTGGCCACGTCGCGGATCTGCGGGCCCGCGAAGTCGGTGTTGAGCAGGATTATTCGGGCGCCGCACTTGGCGGCCGCGAACGTGGCGTCCAGCAGGCCGCGATGGTTGCGCGCCAGGATCGCCACGCCCTCACGGGGTTCCAGGCCGCGTTCGCGCCAGGCGTTGGCCAGCCGGTTGGAACGGTCCTCCAGTTCGGCGAAGGTCAGTTCACCCAGTTCATCGATGAGGGCGGTGCGCCTGCCGTATCGGGCCGCCGAGAGGCGGAGGCCGGCGGCCAGGGTGCCGTACCTCAGCATGGCGGTGGCGGCGGCCAGCAGGACCGTCGGGGACTCGACCCGGGCCAGACCCGCCTCCATGATCAGGCGGGCGGACTCCACCTCGGTGTACGCCCGCTCCCCCACCGCGCGAATCAAGCCGAGTGTCATGCGCGTGCCCCGTTCGCCGGACCGGCCGGACAGTGCACTGCCCGCGATTGTCCCTGCGCCCCTGCTGATTCCACCCGGACCTCCTCGTCCACCCCGTGCCGGCTGCCACCGGCGACCGCGGGCGTTCGCCCGCGAGTCAACCGTACGACCGCGGGGGCTCGAACGGAATGGCTCGGTGAACCTCGCACCCCCGGCGCATCGCACATCCCGTGCCCGGCCGCCGCGACGGGAAACGCCCGCCCCGGGCGAACCGGGACGGGCGTGACCTGCGGGTAGACCCCGGGGACTACAGCGTGGTGACAGTCAGCTCACCCTCGGCGTACTGCGCGCGCAGCCGCTTCTTGTCGAACTTGCCGACCGAGGTCTTGGGCACCTCGGCGATGAAGGTCCAGTACTCGGGCAGCTGCCACTTGGCGAACTTGTCGGCCAGGAAGTCGCGCAGCTCTTCGGGCTTGGCGTCCGCGCCCTCCGCCAGCACCACCGCGACCAGCGGGCGCTCGTCCCACTTCTCGTCCGGAATGCCGATGACCGCGGCCTCCGCGACGGCCGGATGGCCGACGACCGCGTTCTCCAGATCCACCGAGGAGATCCACTCGCCACCGGACTTGATGACGTCCTTGGACCGGTCGACCAGCGTCAGGAAGCCGTTGGGGCTGATCTTGCCGACGTCGCCGGTGCGCAGCCAGCCGTCGTCGAACTTGTCCGGGTCGACCTCGGCGCCGGTGGGCGAGTAGTACGAGCCGGTGATCCAGGGGCCCTTCACCTCCAGCTCACCAAGGGCCACACCGTCATTGGGCACGACGCTGCCGTCGTCGCCGACCAGGCGCGCCTGCACGCCGGCCGGGAAACGACCCTGGGTGTAGCGGTAGGCCCACTCCTCGTCGCCCTCCGCGCTGGCGGGAGCGTGCGCGACCGAGCCCAGCGGGGAGGTCTCGGTCATGCCCCACGCGTGCAGCAGGCGCACACCGTGCTGCTGCTGGAACGCCTGCATCATGGACGGCGGCACGGCCGCGCCGCCGACGACACAGGTGCGCAGGTGCGAGATGTCCTGCGGCTGGGCCTGCAGGCCCGCGAGCACGCCGCCCCAGATGGTGGGCACCGCGGCGGCGAAGGTCGGCTTGACCGCGGCCATCATCTCCAGCAGCGGTCCGGGCTGCAGGAAGCGGTCGGGCATGAGCAGATTCGCGCCGGACATCATGGCCGCGTACGGCAGGCCCCAGGCGTTGGCGTGGAACAGCGGCACGATGGCCAGCACCGTGTCGGCCTCGGAGAAGCCCATGCCGTTGGGCGCGCAGACCTGCATGGCGTGCAGGAAGTTCGAGCGGTGCGAGTAGACGACGCCCTTGGGGTCGCCGGTGGTGCCCGAGGTGTAGCACATGCCGGCGGCCGAGCGCTCGTCCACGACCGGGAAGTCGTAGGTATCGGGCTGGGCCGCGAGCAGCTCGGCGTAGGAGTGCACCTGCACGCCCTCGGGCGCGGTGAGCGCGCTCGCGTCGCCGTTGGCGACGATGACGTGCCGCACGGTCTTCAGGTTCGGCAGGTACTGCGCGAACATCGGCAGCAGCGTGCCGTCCACGATGACGACCTGGTCCTCGGCGTGGTTGGCCACGTAGACCAGCTGCTCGGGGAACAGGCGGATGTTCAGCGCGTGCAGCACCGCGCCCATGGCGGGCACGGCCACGTACACGACCATGTGCTCGTTGTTGTTCCACATGAAGGTGCCGACCCGGTCGCCTTCGCCGATGCCGAGGTCACGCAGGGCATTGGCGAGACGGGCGGCGTCCGCGCCGATCTCCCGGAAAGTCTGGGTGCGCACGCCGTCGCCGGTCCAGGTCGAAATGGTGCTCTCACCTTGGAAGGTGCTCGCATACCGCAGCAGCGTCGCGAGTGACAGCTGCTCGTCTTGCATGGTGCTCAACATTTCCCAACCGCTCCCTTGCACGTTTCCTCGCGACCGTGAACCAGGTCACTTATCCGGCAGAATAGTCGAATCGGACAGAGCTGTGACCTCGGGTAACCGAATTAGTGTTACCCGCAGTAACTGATGGCAGGGTGACCTCAGACACACGAGGCCGGTCGAACCCGGAAAATGACTGCGGGCGGCGAACCCCACATTCGCCGCCCGCAGTCTGCGCCGACCCGCCGCCGCGTGAACAGCGACCGGCCGGCCTCGAAGTCCCGATGAGGATCGACGGCTACGACACCCCCTGCGGCGCCGCAGAATAGCCAATCACTAACCAGGACAAGCAAATTGAAGCACAGTCTTCCGTGAATATAGGTAGTTCGCCCGCGGGCTGTCCAGTCGGCGACAGCGGCGCAGGTCAGACGGGGCTCACCGGCGCGCAAACCCGGCAGTGAGGTTGACCCGCGGGCGGCTCGGCAAACATTTTCTACCCCGCGACACGACAAGGTGGCCGAAAATATCGATTCAGTGTCCGGGGATGTCTTTCTGACCAGCGCCTATACCCAATACTGTCGGGTTATGAATCGTGAGCCGTCCATCCTCATCATCGGCGCCGGGTTCGCCGGGCTCGGCATGGCGCTGGAGTTGCAGCGTCACGGCCTGTCCAATTTCACGATCCTGGAGAAGGCCGCCGACCTGGGCGGCGTCTGGCGCGAGAACACCTATCCGGGCGCGGCCTGCGATGTGCCCTCGCCGCTGTACTCGTGGTCGTTCGAGCCGAAATCCGATTGGCCCCGGCGCTTCTCGCACCAGGCCGATATCCACGGTTACATGCGCGATGTCGCCGAGAAGCACCGGCTGCCCGAAAAGATCGAATTCGGGGTCGAGGTCACCGAGGCGGAATTCGATGAGCGCAACGGCATCTGGCGGGTGCGCACCGCGGACGGCAACACCCATCTCGCCGACATTCTCATTCCGGCGGTCGGCCAGCTCTCGCGCCCGGCGATGCCGAATCTGCCGGGTATCGACAGTTTCACCGGGGCCGCCTTTCACTCCGCGGAGTGGGACCATTCGGTCGATCTGACCGGTAAGCGGGTGGCCTGCATCGGCACCGGAGCCAGTGCCATTCAGTACATTCCGGCGATTCAGCCGCAGGTTCGGCACCTGACGCTGTTCCAGCGTTCGGCCGCCTGGGTGCTGCCGAAGTTCGACACCGAGTACACGGCGCTGCATCACACGCTGTTCGAGCGCCTCCCCGTCACACGGCTCGCCGAGCGGTTCGCGATCTGGAGTTTCTTCGAGGTGCTCGCGCTGGCGCTGACCGATATCCCGGCCATGAAGGCGCCCGTGATCGCCATCGCGGACCGGCACCGCCTGAAGCAGGTGCCCGATGCGGCATTGCGCGCCAAGCTGACTCCCGATTACGCGGCCGGCTGCAAGCGCGGGCTGTTCTCCAACGAGTACTTCCCGGCACTGGCCCAGCCCAACGTGCACGTGGAGACCACCGCGATCGAGGCGGTGACCCCGACCGGCATTCGCACGGCCGACGGCGTGGAGCATCCGGTGGACGTCATCGTCTACGGCACGGGCTTCAAGGGCACCGAATTCCTTGCGCCCATGCACATCTACGGCCTGGGCGGCCGCAAGCTGACCGATCAGTGGACGCCCGAGGGCGCGCGCGCCTACCTCGGCATGTCGGTGCCGGAGTTCCCGAATCTGTTCATGATGTACGGCCCGAACACCAATGTCGGCTCCGGCTCGATCATCTACATGCTGGAGTCGCAGGCCCGCTACATCCGGCAGGTGGCGCAGTATCTCTCGGGCAAGTCCGGCCGCTATCTCTCCGCGCGCGCCGAGGCGGAGCAGTCCTGGGACGACTGGCTCCAGAAGCGCCTGAAGGACACCCCCTGGAACTTCTGCTCGAGCTGGTATCGCAACGCCTCGGGCCGGATCACCAACAACTGGCCCGGCGCGACGGTGCTGTTCCGTTGGAAGACACGCTCTTTCGATCCGTCGGACTACGAGGAGCAGCGAGCCGACCGCCGCTGAGTCCCCGGCGGCGCGCCGAACACGACCGCGCCGCCCCGATTCGATGCTGTCCCCCGGACCCGAACCAGGTAGACTCCCCCGGGTCCGGCTCGGTCACCCACCGCACCGGCCAGCCTTCGTAGCTCAGGGGATAGAGCAACCCTCTCCTAAAGGGTAGGTCGCAGGTTCGATTCCTGCCGAGGGCACCACAGCCGACCGAGGCTCTGCCCGATGTCCTAAAGGGTAGGTCGCAGGTTCGATTCCTGCCGAGGGCACCACAGCCGACCGAGGCCCCGCCCGATGTCCTAAAGGGTAGGTCGCAGGTTCGATTCCCGCCCAGGGCACCTACCACCCTGCTTCGCGCCGCGCGCGGTCACCGACCGGCCGGCGCTCGGAAACTCCAACCGAGCCGCCGCGTAGATAAACACCGCCGACTGGCCGGCGAAGAGCCCGGCGCCGTGGACCTCCCGCGGCGACTGCTCAGTGCTGAATATTGGTGTTGTGCAGCGCGGCGATCCACCATGCGCCGGACCGGCGGACCGCCACGAACGTTCCGTGGTTGGCGAACGCGCCACCGTGGATCGTGGTGTCCTGGCGGAAGTGGGCCACGGCGGTGTCGCGGTCGAGCATCGCCACGCTCAGCATCCGGATCTGCGTTTTCCAGGTCGAGACCGCGTTGGCCAGGCGCTCGGTGTGATAGGCGAACAGGTCGTCCCAGCCGCGGATCAGGGTGCCGTCGGGGACGACGATCACCGCGTCGCGGGCGAAGGGCCGATCGAGAACCGCGGCCTCCTTGCTGTTGAACCCGTCTTCCAAATGCGTGATGAGCGCGTGCAATTGCGCTCGGTCCTCGGCACTGACGGCGGCGGTGAAAACCTCGGGGCGCTCGGTTGTGGTCATGTCCGAAACGCTATGTGCGAGCCGCGCGGGGTGGCCTCTGTCGAATGACCGGGATTGCCGGGGCAACCGCGATCACGGCGTCGAGCGTGCGCGGATGTGGATCCGTTCGCCCTGGCCGCCGAACAGGCTCAGGATCTCCACCGGGCCCTTGCCGGTCGAGCCGAACCAGTGGGGGTGCTGGGTGTCGAACTCGGCCACCTCGCCGGGGCCGAGGGTGACGTCGTAGTCGCCGAGGACCAGGCGGAGGCGGCCGGTCAGGACGTAGAGCCATTCGTAGCCGGTGTGGGTTCGGGGGAACGGGTCGGACTCGGACTCGGGGATGAAGAGTTTGTAGGCCTTGGGTTCGCCCTGGGTGCGGGAGAGGGGGACTATCACGCGGCCCGCGGTGTGGCGGGGTTCCTGGGGTAGGCGGGGATCGAGGATGCGGGGGGCGGCGACGATGTCGTCCAGGGGGACGGCGAGGGCGGCGGCGATCGGGAGCAGGAGCTCCAAACTCGGTTTGCGGCCGCCGGATTCGAGGCGGGACAGGGTGCTCTTCGAGATGCCGGTCAGGCGGTTCAGGTCGGCGAGCGAGAGGTCTTTGCTTTCGCGCAGGCGGCGCAGGCGCAGGCCGACCTGGGCGAGGGTGGCGGCGAGGGCGGGGTGATTCTCCACCGCGTCCAGTAGACGTGAGCGTCCCTGTTTCGGCAACGATTCATTGCCGGTCCGTGCGGGGCGCAGCACGCTCCGAGGTATGAGTTCGAGTATCGAGACGGGTGTCGGCACGGCCGCCCCGCAGGCCGGCGGCCGGTTGCCCGCCGGGGTGTATCTGCTGGCCTTCAGTCTTTTCGCGATGGGCAGCGCGGAGTTTCTGCTCGCCGGGGTGCTGCCGGCGGTGGCCGCCGACGTCGGGGTCGGGCTGGCCACGGTCGGCGGATTGATCACCGCGTTCGCCATCGGCGTCGTGGTGGGCGGGCCGCCGTTCGCGGTGGTGAGTCTGCGGTGGCCGCGGCGCACCGCACTGGTGTTGTCGCAGTTGGTGTTCGCGGCGAGCATCGCGGCGGGACTGCTCGTCGGCACGTATCCGGCCCTGCTGATCACGCGATTCGTCGCGGGCCTCGCGTACGCCGGATTCTTCGCGGTGGCCGCGGTGACGGCGGTCGGGCTGGTGTCCCCGGATCGGGCGGCCCGGGCGTCGGGGGTGGTGATCAGCGGGTTGAGCCTGGCCATGATTCTGGGCGGTCCGGCGGGCACCTTCATCGGCTATCGCACCGGCTGGCAGGGCGGGTTCTGGCTGGTGGTGGCGCTGACCGTGGTGGCGGCCGCCGCCGTCGCGCTCCTGTTGCCGCCGACGGCGGGGGCGGCCGAGCCGAGTATCGGGCGTGAGCTCGCCGCCATGCGACGGCCCGGGCTCTGGCTCGTCTACGCGGCCACCCTGCTGAGCACCGCGGCGTACATGATCACCTTCAACTATCTGGCCGAGTTGCTGACAACCGTCACCGGCATCGAGAACGATTGGCTCGCACCGATTCTGGTGCTGTTCGGGATCGGCGCGTACGTCGGCCTGGCCATCGGCGGCCGGATCGCCGATCGCCGTCCGCATCGTGCGCTGCTGGCCGGTGCGGCCGGAATCGCGCTGTGCTCGGCGCTGATCGCGGTGTTCGCCGGGCAGGCGATCTCCGTGGTTCCGCTCGTCGCGCTGCTCGGCATCGCGGGCTTCGTGCTGAATCCCGCGATCTACGGCCGCGTCTTCACCGTGGCCGCCGATGCCCCGACCCTGGCGGGCGCGACCACGGTCTCGGCCTTCCAGCTCGGAATCGCCCTGGTGCCGATCATCGCCGGGGTCGCGCTCGACGCGGGCGCGAGCATTTCCGCCGTTCCGTGGCTGGGCGCGGGCCTGGCCCTGCTCTGCGTCCCGGTCGTGCTGCTGGAACGATCCCGCGCGTGAAGAGTCTTCCGGTATTCAGATTCCATGGGTATCTTGATACCCATGGCACGGATGAACCGGGCGGAGAGCCGAGCCCACACCCGTAACGCGCTGGTCCGGGCGGCCCGCGACCTCTTCGTGGCCGAAGGGCCGGCGAATACCTCGCTGGCCCGGGTGGCCGAAGCGGCCGGGTACTCGAAAGGTGCGGTGTACTCGAATTTTCAGAGCAAGAACGAGCTCTGCCTGGAGGTTCTCGAACTGATCCACGCCGAGACCGCACAGCGCGCCGAAGCCGCCGCCGCGACCGTGACCGCCGGGAGCCCGGCACCCGCCGAGCGGGCGGCCGATGGGTTGAAAGATTTTCAAACTCCCCCGCAGCCCACCGTTGAAGATCCTTCAACCGGCCGCGGCGGTGCGCGGACCGCGCTGCTGGCGGCCGCCGTCGACATCTTCACCGCACAGCGCCTCGACGAGGTCTCCACCACCGAGATCGCCCGCCGCGCCGGCGTCGCCATCGGCCTGATCACCTATCACTTCGGCAGCAAGCGCGGCCTGTACCTGGCCGCGGCCGAGGCGGTGGCGACGGAGTTCTGGGAGAGCCTGCGGGCGATGCGCGGTCCGGCCGTCCCGCGCCTGGTGCGCGGCCTCGACCTGTACTTCGACCATGCCGAGCGCTACCTGGGCTCGCCGCTGGCCCCCACCGCCCGCGCCACCGATCCGGAATTGCGCGCCATTCACGAGCGGTACTTCGACCAGCTGGTGAACGGCCTGCTGCAGGAGGTCTCCGGCGGACCCGGCACCGCGCTCATTCGCGCCTCGGTGGCGGGCTGGCTCGGTTTCGTCGAGGGCGTTGTCGCGGAGTGGCTGCGCACCCGCGAGCTCACCCGCGAGCAGGTGCGAGAACTGCTGCTGGCCAACTTCTTCGGCACCGCCCAGGCCGTGCTGTCCATGGACCCGGGCACGCCCCTGTCCTCGCGCGCGATCACCGCGCTGTTCGATCACTCCCGCCCCGACCACTCCCCCACCGCACACGCACTCGACGACGAGACGGAGCACGACAGATGACCACATCGCTCGACACCGGGCCGACCAACAGACTCGCGGCGGGCCCGCTCGGCCGCGGCATCGCCTGGCTGATCGGCCCGCGCGGCCTGCGGAATCCGGACCGGTTGCGCCGCGAGGTGGACGGCAAGATCGCCGTCGTGACGGGCGCGTCCTACGGCCTCGGCGAAGCCACCGCGCGCATGCTCGCCGCGGCGGGCGCGACGGTGGTGCTGGGCGCGCGCTCGGCCGATCAGCTCGATCTGATCGTGGCCGAGATCAAGGAGGCGGGCGGCAGCGCGGTCGCGATCCCGCTCGACCTGGCATCGGAGGATTCCGTCAATTCCTTTGCCGGACAAGTGCTCACGCAGTTCGGCCGGGTCGACTACCTGGTGCACAACGCGGGCAAATCACTGCGTCGTTCGATCCACCTGTCCTACGACCGGCCGAAGGATCTGGCCGCCACCACCGCCGCGAACTACATCGGCCCGATGCGGCTGACCCTCGCGCTGCTGCCGGGCATGCGCGAGCGCGGATCCGGTCACATCGTGAATGTCTCGACCGTGGGCGTGCTGTTCCCGGTGGCCCCGAAATGGGGGTTCTATCTCTCCTCCAAGGCCGCGTTCGACATCTGGATGCGCGCGGTCGGCATGGAGGCCCGCCCCGACGGCGTCACGCTGACCACCCTCTACGCGGGCGCGATGTTCACCCGCATGAGCGCGCCCAGCGGCTGGATCTCCGCGCTCCCCGGGCATTCCGCGCGCGAGGCCGGGTACATCATCGCCCGGGCCGTGGTGCGCAAGCCGCGCACGCTGACCCCCGCCTACGGCCGGCCGAGCGCGGTGCTGGCGGCGCTGCTGCAGAATCCGCTCGAGATCGGGGCCGGCCTGCTGTACCGCTTCCTCGGCGACACGCGGGCCTCGCTGGCCGTGGTCAAGGGGGACGGCAATGCCGCATGACACCAAGGGTTTCCGCTGGCGGGACGCGGCGCTGCCGCTGCTTGCCTCGGGTGCGCTGACGCCGGTCGGCCCGGTCACCGCGGTCCGGATCGGCGCCGCGCTGCGGCGGTACGGCCCCTCACTCGCGACGGTGCTGGCCATCTCGGCCGCCCGGCACGCCGATCGCACCGCGATCATCGACGAGCGCGGCGCGGTCACCTACGGGACCCTGCAGCGACGCGCCGAGGCCATCAGCGCCGCTCTGCACGCCCTGCACCCCGGCGCGAAAACCCTTGCGGTGCTGTGCCGCAATCATCGCGGCTTCATCGAGGCGACCGTGGCCGGAGCGCAGCTCGGGTGCGAGCTGGTATTCCTCAACACCGATCTGCCCGCCGCTCAGCTCGCGCAGATTCTGGATCGGCACCGTCCGGACATCCTGGTGCACGACGCGGAGTACGAGACCGCCATCGCCGGGACCGGGTTCGCGGGTACTCGCCTGTGCGCGGATGGCGGCACTGCCGAGCCGAGCCTGGATTCGCTTGCTCGGCAGTCGCATCCGGCCGCGCCGCGCGTGCGGGTACCGGTGAAGATCACCCTGCTGACCTCCGGCACCACCGGTCTGGCCAAGGGCGTTTCCCGCCCGATCAGTCAGCGCGTACTGCTGGAGATGGTGGCGACCTCGATGTCCGCCACCCGCTTCGGCACCCGTGATGTCCTGGTGCTCGCACCGCCGTTCTTCCACGGGTTCGGCCTCGCCCTGCTGACCGGAGCGCTGGCGCTGGGCGCGACGGTGATCACGCGCACCCGCTTCGATCCCGAAGTCGCCCTGGGCGATATCGAGCGGCACCGGGCGACGGTCTTCGTCGGCGTCCCGGTCATGATCCAGCGTCTGATGGCGGTGCCCGAGCAGCGCCGCCGCGAGTTCCGCACCGATTCACTGCGTTTGGCGGTGACGGGCGCGGCTCCCATCGCACCGGTGACGATTTCGAGGTTCCTGGCCGCCTTCGGCCCGATCCTGGTCAACGGCTACGGGTCCACCGAGGCGGGGGTGGTGTCCATCGCCACCGCCGACGATCTGCTGTTCTCACCCAAGACCGCCGGACGGCCCGCCATCGGGGTCTCGGTGCGCGTCCTGCGCGCCGACCGCACGCCCGCCGCGACCGGGGAGACCGGAACCATCTTCGTGCGCGGCGGTCTCGGCTATCACGGCTATGTGGCGGAAGCGAATTCGCCGGCCCCGGCCAAGGAGATCGTCGACGGCCACGTGAACACCGGCGATATGGGCCACCTCGACGCCGACGGCCGCGTGTACGTGGACGGCCGTGACGACGACATGATCGTCTCCGGCGGCGAGAACATCTATCCCAAGGAGGTGGAAGACGTGCTGGCCGACCATCCGGCGATCGGCGACACCGTCGTGATCGGCGTTCCCAGTGCGGAATTCGGTCAGGTGCTGCGCGCCTACGTGGTGCCCGCGGCCGGTCACGCGGCGCCCGGGGACGACGAGCTCAAGGCTCATATTCGCGCCCGGCTCGAGCGCTACAAGGTCCCCAAGGAGTTCCGCGCGCTGGACCGGATTCCGCGCAATCCGAGTGGCAAGGTGCTGCGCAAGCAGCTCGACGCCCGGCCGAGCGACCTCACGAGCTGACCGAAGATCCTGTGCCCCGGCATTTTCCAGCGACCGGGGCATCGGGTTGCGAACAGCTCGTCGCGTGGAATCGTGCCCGGGGCATCGCGACTCGGTGTACGGCACATCCTCCCCGGCCGGCGCACTGTCGCCGGGCCACCTACTTCGCCGGGAACGCCCCCTCGGCGCCGCCGACGTCCACGACCTGCCAGCCCTGCGCCCCGTCCACGCTGACGGTGTAGGTGACCGTGGTCTGTACCCCGTCCGGGTTCTGCGCGCTCTTGGAGGTGACGTTCACGAAGACGTTCACCCTGTACAGCTCCCCTTGTGTATCAGCGACTTTCGCGGCAAGGGGCGCGGCGGTCGATGTCCATTGGAGCGGGACCAGGATCTCCTGGAGTTTGCCCGCGGTGGCGTCGAACTTGCCGGCCAGCTGCGGCGAGGTGTTGGCCTTGAGCTTGCCCACCCAGGCGTCGGCCTGCCGGTAGTCGATGCTCGCCGCACCGACCGCGTAGTCGGTGGCGACCTGTTCGGCCCGGTGCTCCGCGCTCCGGGCGGCGTCCGCCGCGCTCAGGTCGGAGCGGGCAGACAGCCACAGTGTCGTGGTCGTTCCGGCGACCGCCGCCGCGGTCAGCAGTGCGACCCCGGTGACCAGGGTGGAACGGCGTATCGAGACGGTGCCGCTCGCGGTCGGCCGTGCAGGTGGCTTGTCCAGGCGCACTTGGCTCTCCGATGCCGTGGCGCTGCTGGATGTCTCGTCGCTCATGGGTGTCCTCGAACCTCTAGTTGACGGTGACCCGGAGCCGGATCGCGCCGTCGGGCGCGGTGGCGGCCAGGGCCTGGCTGATCAGTGCGCCGATATCGATGCGCGGGGCGGCGGCGGAGCTCTCGGCCAAGGGCCGCAGCACCGGAATCAAGGGCTGGAGTTCGGGGCCCGCCTTGTCGATCCAGGCGGTGAGCCGGTCCAGGAACGGCACCAGGCCCTGGCCCTCGAGGTACATGGCCGGGGTGTCGCCGGTACGCACCAGACGTTCCACGGCCCTGGCGATCTCGTCGACGCGCTGCCCGAACTCCACGAAATCCGGTGCGGCGGCGGTGAACGCGGGACCGGTCCAGGCCGTGTCCGGGACCATCGACTGCAGATCGGTGAGCATGGACGCGATCTGCGGGGACCGGGTCAGCACGGTGGCGGCGAGCACGTCGGTGGCGCGCGCCAGATCCGGCACCACGGCCTCGGTGCCCGCCAATGCCGTTCCGGCGGTGCCGATCAGGGATTCGATGGCGCGGGGATCGAGCTGGTTCATGACCTGGGTGACCACCCGGGCCACCTCGGGAATCGACGGCGGAACGCGCACGGCCTCGGTGCGCACCCGATCGCCGTCGACCAGGTGCGGTCCGTCCTCGGTATCGGGCACGAACTCGAGATAGGGCTCGCCGAGCGCGGACAGGGTTTCGATGGTCACCGTGCTGTCGACCGCGATCGGTCGTTCGGGTTCGACCTCGAGCCCGACCTCGATGCCCGCGGCCGCGCGCCGCAGCGAGGTGACCTCACCGACCTTCACCCCGAGCAGCAGCACCGGCGAACCCACCTGCAGCCCGGCTGTTTCCGGCAGCGCCATGGCGACCCGGATCGGTTCGGACAGCGGGTCGGCGCGCAGCACACCGAAACTCAGGTAGGCCACGCAGACCGCGCAGATGACGGCGATCCCGCCGAGGGAGAACACGTTGCCCGCCTTCATCGCACGGCTCCGATCATGCGCAGGGCGTCGAGCATGTGCTCGATCTGTTCGTCGGTGCCCGGGGTCTCCCCCGCACCGGTGATCCGCGCGGCGATGATGTTCGCCTTCGGGCCGTGCTCGACCCACGGAATGATCTTGTCGCGAATCAGGGCGACCAGGGCGTTGAGATTGGACGGCGCGTTCAGATCCAGTGGCCGCCCGGTCAGGGCCAGCGGCACGAACGCGGCCGCCGCCGCGTCACCGGATTGCGCGAGCGGAGCCAGCCAGGCCAGCGAGTGCGCGACCTCACCGAGCGCGCCCAGCACGCCGACCACACCGACGATGGAGGTCACCGAATCCGACACCTGCCGCACCCCGTCATCGGTGAGCAGTTCCGCCAGTTCGTCGCCGTTGGCGCGCACGCTCGCCGCGGTGCCGCCGAGCCCGTTCAGCAGGGATTCGACCTGCGCGAGATTCGCCGCGAGATCGATGGCGTCGCCGCCGACCACCTGCGCGATCCGGGCCGTCTGCGCGGGGTCCTCGGGCAGCACGGCGTTGAACCGGTTGACGATCTCCTGCATCCGATTGATCGCACCGCCCTGCACGAACGTCGCCATACCCGCGAGGGTGTCCTCGATCTGAATCGGCGGGCGGGTCTGCCGCAGCGGAATGGTGCCGCCCGCGCCGAGCAGCTCGCCGAACCCGTCCGGCGGCGTGGTCAGGGCGAGGTGGATATCGCCGAGCACCGTGTCCTGCCGCAGGTCGGCGGTGGTCGTGACGGGCAGGCGCACCGATTCGCTGATGCTCGCGCGCACCACCACGTAGCCGCCGTGCCCGCCGGGTTCCGCCGATTCGTGCACCGTGACGTCCTCGACCGTCCCGATGCGCACGCCGTTCGCGAAGATCTTGGCCCGCATGGGCAGATTCAGCGCGTTGCTGAACTCGATGCCGATCTCGTACGCGGGGCCGGAGACCTCGGTGCCGGGGATGGGCACGGCGGCCGGATCGAAGGCGCACCCGCCGAGCAGCAGCGTGGTGGCCGCCAGCCCGGCCAGGGCGCGCCCGGTCCCGGCCCGCCACCGGCCGGCGGATCCGGTCACCGTGGACCTGATCATCGACCGCCGGACGATCGAACGCCGCGTCATCGCGCACCCGCCATTCCCAGCACCAGCTGCACGAGTCGAAGGTCCACCAGGCCGTTCGCCGCACCCGCGCAGGTGCCGGCGGTGACCGCGTTCACCGCAGCGCAGACCTGCTCCGCTTGCGGCTGCGGAATCGCGAAACGAGGTGGCCGATAGGAGATTCCGGTGGCATCGGGCCGCAGATCGGTGACGGCGGCGAACGCGCCGGTCAGCACGGGAGCGGTACCGATGAGGTCACGCAGCGTATTCGCGTGTGCCCCGATGAATTCGGCCAGCGGCACGGTGGAGTCGAGCACCCGGAAGATGGGATCCCCGAAGAGGGTGGTGATGTCGTTGAGCATCGGCAGCACCCGCTGGAAGCCGTCGATGATCTCGACCGTGCGGCTGAACAATTCGTTGTTCACCTGGCCCAGTACCGAACTCAGCCGCACCAGCATGGATTTGATGTCGCCCCAGTTCCCGGCGATGCTGCGCGAGAGGGCCGACAGCGAGTCGATCACGCCGGCGAGGTGACCGATGGCGGCGTCGGGCGAATTCAGCGCGGTGCCGAGTTTCCGAATGATCTCGTTGAGCTGCGGCCCGGTGCCCGTGGTCGCCGCGTCCAGGGCGGCCACACCCCGCCGCAGCGCCTCCGGGCTCTCGCCGTCGGGACCCAGTGTCTGCCTGGACAGTTCGGCGAGCGCGCCGAGGGTCTCGGTCATGCTCTTTGGGGTCAGCGTCTTGGTGATGCACTGCGAACCGTCCCGGCGCGGCCCGCCCGGGTCGGGGCTCAACAGCGCCAGCGCGCGGTCCGCGATGATGGTCGGCGACACGGTCGTGGCCGAAACATCACCCGCGAGTGCGTAGTCCGCGTCCACGTCGAAGTCCACCCGTACGGTGCGCCCCCGGGGTTCCACCGAACGCACGGTGCCGATGGGCACGCCCCGCATGGTGACCTCGTTGCCGGGGTACAGCCCGATGCCGTCGGACATGATGGCGCAGTACGCGTTCTGCGCGCGCAGCGGCTGGACGATGATCAGGTAGCCCACCACCGCGAGCACCGCAACCGCGAGCGCACCCGCGGCAGACATGAATCCGCGCGAGCCGAGAAGTCTGATGATCATCGGCAGTCCCTGCCCCGCACCGGAACACAGAACTCACCGAACGCGGCCGGGTCTATCGCGGCCTGGGCGTCCAGGACCACCCCGGACCGGTCGACGGTGACGCCGGGTTCGGCTGTGGTCAGTGCGCGCAACTGTCCGGCCAGCGCCTGCACCGCGCCCAGCAGTGGCTCCAGCTGCGCGCCGAGCCTGTCCAATTCGGGGACAACGGCGGCGATCCGCTCGGCCATCGGTTTCAGGGTTCCCTCCCAGGCCGGTTGCACTCCGGCGAGCCGGCCGACGACCCGGTTCAGCGTCTCCACGGCGAGGCGCACCTCGGTGCGCTTGTCGCCGAGCACCGTTTCGAGCACGTTGACCTTGTCCACCAGTCGCTTCAGTTCACCGCGGGCGGTGACGAGTCCCCGCAGGTATTCGTCCGAGATGGAGATCGCCTTCGACACGTCGGAGCGCTGCTGGGTGAGCACGTCGACGAAGTTCTCTACGCCGTCGAGCATCCGGCGCAGCCCGTCCGGCGCGGTGGTCAGTGCCCCGGCCAGGGCATCGAGATTGCCGCGCAACGTCGCTCCGTCGACGCCGCGGATCGGCGCGGCCGCGTCCTGAAAGGCTTCCGCGAGACTGTAGGGCAGCCGCACTCGATCGGCCGGAATGCGCTCCGAGCCCAATGCGGTTGTCCCGGCGGGGAACAGCGCCACGTAGTGGCCCCCGACGACGGTGAGCATCCGGATGTCGAGGGAGGTTTCGCGGCCCAGGAACACGGCGCTGTCGACCGTGAACGTCATGAGCACGCGGTCGGGCCGCAGTTCCAGGCTTTCGACCTTGCCGACGGAGATGCCGGCCAGGCGGACGTCGTCTCCGGCCCGCACCGACTGCGCCTCGATCAATTCGGCGGTGTACGTGTGCTTTCCGAAGGGCACGGCGTACAGCACCGCGACCGCGGCGAGCGCTATGACGAACGCGAGCGCTCCGAACAGGCCGCGCCGGGTTTCCCAGCGGCGCTGGGCGGCCGCGTCGCGGGGGCTGTCGTCCCGGCGGAATCGGTTCCGCACACCGGCGGGAAGGGTCAGCGACGGCATATCGTCACCTGCTGTCCGGCAACGAGGATGGCCAGCGGCGCGGGGATGTCCGCGGCGCCGCGGCCGCATTCGGCAGCACCGCCACCGGGCAGCGTGGCGCTGAGACCGGCCACGACGCCGGGCAGCCTGCTCAACATGTCGAGGATGTCCTGTGGATTCGGGAACGCCGTGCGCAGCAGGGCGTCCAGATCGGGATTCCGCTGTTCGGTGAGGCCGGCCGTGGCGAGCAGCCGGTCGATGGGATCGAGCACCGGCGGGGCGGTGAGGGCGAAGTCGATCAGGCCGTCGATCTTGACCTGCAGGGATTCGAAGACATCGGAGAGCTTGGCGAGCAGTGTCACCAATTGCGGTGAGCGACCGCCGATGCGGTCGGAGATCTCCGCGAGATTGCGCACCAGCGTGGAGATCACGGCCTGCCGATCGGACACGTAGGAACTGAGCTGACCGATCGCGTCGAGCGCGGGGCCGATGCCGCTGCCGTTGCCGTCGATGACCGCCAGCATGCTCTCACCGAACCGGTTGAGCGCTTCCGGGGAGAGCGTGGACAGCACCGGTTCGAGCCCGTTGAACAGGCTCGTCACGTCGTAGGACGGCACCGTGCGATCGGTGCCGACATCGGTACCCGGGGAGGTTCGGGTACCCGGGGTTGCGGCCTGCTGAATGTCCACGTACCGCTGGCCGGTCAGGTTCTGGTAGCGGATGGCGAACCTGCTGTTGTCGTAGATCGCGGAGTCGTTCTCGACGTCGAGCTCCACCGCGGCCAGGTTCCCTTGCAGGCGAATAGTTTTCACCTTTCCGACCTGCACGCCGTACATGCGGACGTCGTCGCCCGTCTTGAGCCCGTTGGCGTCGGTGAACAGGGCCTGGAACTGGGTCGTCTCCCCCGCCACCGGCCGGCGGATGGCGGTGACGATCAGCGCCAGCACCACGAGCATGGCGGCCGCGAACACCAGGAGTCGCCAGCCCGCGCGCCACGCCGTATTCATCGTGCCTCCCCGGCGACGCCCAGCGGAACCGCCAGGGCCGGAACCAGTCTCAGATCCAGATCCACGTTCAGGACCGGGCCCGCCCCGGTATCGGGCATGGCCGCGCGCAGGCTGTCCAGTAGTGCGCGCAGTTCGGCGCCGGCTCGCTGCGGGTCCGGCACCATCCCGGCAGCATGGGACAGGATCGGAGCGAGCATGCCCGCGTACTCCGAGAACTGATCACCGGCGTGGTAGAGGGTGTTCTGCAGCGCGGGGAACAGCCGCTGCACCACCATGTCGATAGTGGCGTCGAACGTGGTTCTGTCGGTACGCAATACGTCGATGCGGTACACCTGCCCGATCACGTCCACGAGCGCGTCCGCGAAGACGCCGACCCCGTCCAGCGTGGACCCGTAGGCCCCGAACTGCTCGGACAGCGGCACGGTGCGGGTGTCCGCGACCGTGCGGGCCAGCACGACCATCGACTGCAGCAGCGGGGTGAAAGCGCCCACGTCACTGGCGATTCGCGCGAGCACACTCGACAGCTGCGGGGTGAGAACATCATTGGTCACCTGCGACAGCGAGCGCAGCAGACTGCCCATGGTGGCGTCGTATGCTTTGGCCGCGGCCGGACCGGTCAGATCGATCACCGCGCCCGCCCGCAGCGGCGCACCGCCCGAGCCCCGGCGCAGGTCGATCTCGCTGATGCCGAACAGGTTCGCGGCGGCGTAGTCGACCAGCATGCTGTCGTCCAGCGCCCGTGCGGCCTCGGGGTCCAGTCGCAGCCGAATGTATTGCGTACCGAGCTCTCCGGGCTCGATATCGTCCACCGTGCCCGCGGCGAGCCCGTCCAGCCGGACGTCGACGCCGGGCCGAATACCCTCGCCGATCCGCTCGGTCCGCAGGGTGACCGGCACCCGGTCGGGTTCGCGCAGACCCGAGGTCACCGTCCAGGCGACCACGATGGCCGTCACGACGACGGTGATCACGGCCCCCGCCGAGAGTGCTTGTTTCCTGTCGACCTGTACGCCAGGCATTCCGTAGTGCGGCATATCCCTATCCCGTGAAACTGATGGCCGCGTTGAATCCCCACAGCGCGATGGAGAGCACCATGTCGATCGCGATGATGGCGACGAAGCTCGCGCGGACCGCCCGGCCCGAGGCGATGCCGACGCCTTCCGGGCCGCCGACGGCGAAAAACCCCTGATAGCAATGGATCAGAATGACGGCGGTGCTGAAGATGGCGACCTTGGCGACCGCCGCGAGCATGTCGAATCCGGAGATGAACTGAAAGAAGTAGTGGTCGTAGACGCCGGCGGGCTGCCCGTGCACCAGGGTGATCAGCCCCCGGCAGGCGAGGTAGCTCAGCACGAGGGCGACCAGGAAGGTCGGCACGATGGCGACCACCCCGGCGATCACCCGGGTCGTCACCACGAAGGGCACCGACCGCAGGCCGAGCGATTCCAGCGCGTCGATCTCCTCCGAGATGCGCATGGAACCGATCTCGGCGGTCATGCGGCACCCGGCCTGGGCGGCGAATCCGATCGCGGCGGCGATGGGGGCGAGTTCGCGGGTGGTCGCGAAGGCCGAGACCACGCCGGTCACCGGCCCGAGGCCCAGCATGTTCAGCGTCGCGAAGGACTCCACGCCGACCGAGGCGCCCATGGCCAGCCCGAGCACGATCATCATGGGCACGGTCCCGCCGCCCACGATCACCGAGCCGCGGCCCCAGGTCATATTGGTGATCGCCCGCAGCGTCTCGGCGCGATAGTGCATGAGCGCCAAGGGAACAGCGGAGAGCACCTGCCAGGTGAAGCCCGCCGCGAAGCCCAGCGATTCGAACGGGCGCAGCACACCGCGCGGGCCGGGCAGCCGGTAGGTCCAGGCCAGCGCGCGCGGCTTGTACGGCGCGGCCATCACGCGAGCCTGGTCGGCAGGAACATCGCGGTGAGCTGGGTGATGGCGAGGTTCACCACCACGATGGAGACAACGGACAGCACCACCGCGGCGTTGACCGCGTCGGCCACGCCCCGGGGTCCGCCCCGGGCCTCGAGCCCGCGCTGGCAGGCCACGATCACCACCAGGAAGCCGAAGACCAGCGCCTTGGTCAGCGAGACCCAGACGTCGGCGGTGGTGGTGAACGAGCCGAAGGTCGCCCAGTAGCTGCCCGGGGTGACGCCCTGCCCGCCGATGGCCACGACGTATCCGGCGAGCACGCCGATGAAGATGATCAGGATGTTGAGCAGCGGCGCGACCAGCAGCATGGCCGCCATGCGGGGCACGACCAGACGCTGAATCGGGTTGATGCCCATGGTTTTCAGCGCGTCGATCTCCTCGCGGATGGTGCGCGCACCCAGATCCGCGGCGATGGCCGCCGCGCCCGCGCCGCCGAGCAGGAAGCCGGTGGCCATGGGCGCGCCCTGTTTGATCACGCCGAGGCCGCCGGTCGCGCCGAGCAGCGAATCCGCACCGAGCGTGTGGATCAGATTGCCGACCTGCACCGAGACGATGACACCGAAGGGAATCGCCATCAGCAATCCGGGCAGCGCGGTCACGGTGATCAGCCGCCAGGCCTGAATGATCGTCTCGCGCCACTGGAATCGGTTGCGCGCCATATCGCCGAACGCGACAGTGATCGACTCCTCGGCCATTCCGACGGCTCGACCGAAGGTGCGAATCGCGTCCACAACCGTTTCAGCGAAATTCTGGCGAACCACCGATCTCATGGTTCGCGGACTCGAGGCCCCGGCATTCCGAATCTCCCCCGCGCCGACCTCGACTACCACCCTGCGGCATCCTTCCCCTGGCCCGAATGCGACGGCCCGAAAAATCCGGACCGGTGTTCGAATCTAGGGCGGGCGCGTGAGGAGTGTCACTGCACGGATCGCAGAAGATCCCGATCGGTTTTTGTCTCCCGAGTGCAAGACAACTGTCCAGCGACGATGTTCTTCAGGAAACTTGCCGCAAACTCTGTCGCCGGTGACAATTTGGCGATGGTCGCCGTACGCCCCGAGCTCGATCTCGACTCCGCCCTCTTCCAGCGTTTCACCGCGCTGCTGCCCACCGTGGCGGAGGAACTGTTCGGGGCATCACTGGCCACCATGCCGGAGGTGGCCGAACTTCCGGACGATCACTTCACCCCCCACGTGCTGCCCGCCATCGTGGCGACCATGACCGGATTTCTGCACTCGCTACAGGAACAGCGTCCCTTCAGCGTCGCCGAGATCTCGGACCACATGACACCGGTGATCCAGCGCCACGTCGAAGAGCGCATTCCGGTGCGCGCGCTCATCGACGCCTTCTTCGGCGGCGCGCGCCGGCTGTGGACCATGGCGCTGGAACTGGCCGAGCCCGAGGATCTTCCGGACCTGGTCGCGTTCTCACTCACGCTGTTCGACCTGCTGAACAATCTCACCCTGGCCATGGCCGACGACTACCTGGCGGTCGAGCAGTCGTTCACGGGCATCGAACGCGACGCCCGGCGGGCACTGTGCGCGGCACTGCTGCGGGGTGCGGACGTCGGCGAGCTCGCCGTCAGCGCGGACCTGACCCCCGCCGCGGAGTACGACGTGCTCGCCATCCGCGTCCGCTCGGCGGCCCACGCCGAACCGCTCGCCGGGCACGCCATGGCCCGCCGCCGGCTGCGCCTGGTGCAGAACGCGCTCGACGATCTCGTGGGCACCAGCGCGCTGCACACCTTCGACGGCAGCTCCGGTATCGCCCTGCTGCCGGTCCGTTCCGACGGCGTCCGGGCCAGGTACCTGCGGCTGGCCACGATGCTCACCCAGCAACTCGGGACCGCGGTGCTGCTCGTACCGTGGCCCCGCGTCGCCACCGCCGAACTGCCCGAACCCGCGCGGCAGGCCGCCGAGCTCGCGGAGCTGGCCGCCATGCTGGAACGCCCGGGCGGGGTCTACGAATTGGACGATCTACTGCTGGAATTCCAGTTGACGCGGCCCGGCCCCGCCCGGGACCGGCTCGCCGACCGCATCGCGCCGCTGCTCGATCATCCGCATCTGCTGGAATCGCTGGACGCCCACATCCGATTCGGCGCCGATCGCAAAGCGGCGGCGGCGGAAGTGCACGTGCATCCCAACACCTTCAGCTACCGTTTGCGCCGCGTGGCCGAGCTGACCGGCATCGATCCGGCCGATCCCGGGGGCTCCCGATTGATCGCCGCGGCCTTGATCATCCACCGGCTCTATCCGGCGGAGAGCCCTGCGCGCGTGGACAATACACCCGTCGAGCGCCTTGTTTCCGGAGACTAATCGGCCCGCGCGCTTTCTCCTCTCGGTGCAGTGACGCGCCCGTCCTGGACTGCCAATACTGATGATTCGGCCGCGGCGACAGGTCGTGTCCACCGGTGCCCGGAGACTATCCGGGCACCGGCCGGGCGCCTCCTGCCGACACCGGCCCCGGTCCCGCCGGCGGCGCATCCGCGGCGGAACCGCGACGACGGCGCACCGGCGCGCCGCCGTTTCGCAGCAGAGGGAGGCAGGGGCATGGGCTCCGAATTCATGGCCGCGCCAGCGGCGTTCGCGCGCACCGATTTCGACGGGGTGAGTCGACAGGGTCGGATGGTGCACGCGTTCGTGCGCGGCACCGTCAAACCCGTCATCAACGTGTGGTCGCGCGGTCCACAGCGGCGCTGGCCCTACCCGGCTGTCGATCAGCTCGGCCGTGTGCTGCCGCCGGTGCGCGGGGTGAAACGCGAAATCCGTTCGCTCCCGCACTGTTCCGCAACGCTGACCACCCCGGCGCGACGCGTGGGCGGGCGGTTCGTCATCTACGCGCACGGTGGCGCGTTCCTGGTCGGGGGTCGTCAACTGCATCGGCACATGGTCGGTCGCCTGGCGACGCTGCTCGGCGCGCAGATGCTGAGCGGGCAGTACCGGAAACTGCCCCGGCACACCATCGCCGACGCGGTCTCGGACTGCGTCGACGCGTACCGGCACGCCCTGGATTCGGGAGCGGACCCCGCGGAAATCGTGGTGATGGGCGATTCCGCGGGCGGCTATCTGACCATGATGACCGCCATCGAGATCAAGCGCCGAGGGCTGCCCGCGCCCGCCGCGCTGGTGGCCATGGCACCCCTGGCGGACTGGGATTTCACCGCCAAACTGGCAGCGCCGTCGGCGGCCACCTGCGCGGTGTTCCCCTCCGCCATGGTGCCGATCTTCGGCGAGTTCGTGCGCGCGGCCGTTCGCGACACGGCGCTGGAGTCACCCGCGCATTGCGACCTGACCGGGTTGCCGCCGACGCTGATTCAGGCCAGCCGCGACGAAATGGTCTATCCCGACGCGGTTCTGCTCGCCGAGCGTCTCGGCGCCCACGGTGTGCACACCGAACTGCAGACCTGGCCCGGTCAGGTGCACGTGTTCCAGGCGGCATCCGGTTTCGTCCCGGAGGCCACCCGCGCGCTCGGCGAGATCGCCGGTTTCGTCGACCGCATGCTCGCCGGGCCGCGGTTGTCCCGCACGGCCTGAGCGAGAACCGCATTGCCCGAGCATCATTCATCGCACCGCCGTGCGATCAACCCGACAGGAGCATCGCCCGAATGACGGACCCCAGGGCCGAGCTGTACACCGAACTCGGGGGTGAGCCGCGCACCGTACTGGACGCGCTCACCGACCGGGAGGCCGAACTCCTGCTGCGCCACCTGCGGCAGGCCCGGACCGATCAGCACGAAAGCCTGTTCCAGGCGATGGATTCGGCCCTGGGGGTGCTGCCCGCGCTGCTGCGCAGGCCCGCCCGCTCGATTCTGTTCGGAAAGTGAGCACGATGACCGACCTGGTGACCCGTGGCCAGCTCGACCTGCTGGCCCAGACCGTGGCCGCCCCGGCGGCCGAGCTGGAATCGCTGGCCCGGCTGGGCGCGGACGACATTCGCGCACTGCGCGAACGGATTTCGGCGCTGCTGTACGACGCGCACGCCGACACCTTCGCGCGGGTGTCGAAGCTGGCCCCGTTGATTCCGAACGCGCTGGCCGCCAAGGTGGCGCTCAAGGCGGTGCCGCCGGAGGTCGCCGGTCGCGCGGGCGGCGCGATCGGCATCGACCACCCCGATCGCGCGGCGGGGCTGCTCGGCGCGCTGACCACGACCTATATGGCCGATGCCGCGCCGTTCCTGGATCCGCGCGCCATCGCGGTCCTCGCACCGCGCATCCCGGCCGCGGTGCTCATTCCGGCCGCGAACGAACTGCTCGCCCGGCGGGACTACGTGACCGCCGCGAGCTTTCTCGACCACGCACCCGACGAGCTGATCGCGGACTTCGAGCGCGGCATCGACGACGACGCCGGGCTGCTGCACACGGCCGCGCTCGGCTCGTCCGCCGAGCGGCTCGCGCACGTGATCCGGCTGCTGCCGCCCGGACGCCGCGACCGGATTCTGCGCGCGGCGACCTCCGGCGACACGGCGACGGCGCTGGCCGGGCTGTCCGTGCTCGCCCGGCTGGACTCCGCCATCGGGCGTGAGCTGTGCGACACGCTGTTCGGCGGACCCGATGTCGCGACCGGCATCCTGTTCACCGCCGCGCACGCCGCTGGCGCACAGGTCGAGCTGCTCACCTGCCTTGCCGCACTTGATGATTCGGTCCTCACCAGCCTCGCCCAGCATCCGGCACTGGCCGAACGAGAGACGGTCGAAAAGCTGGCTGCGGCGGCCGGCACGGACGAGCACCGGACGGCGTTGCTCGCCATCGCGTCGTACGGTGGCGAGGACCTGCGCGGCTGGATCGCCGCCGCCCTGCCCGAACCCGCCGATCAGCTGACGGAGGCCGCACGATGAGATGCTCGACCATCACCGATGTGCTGAGCGGGCACGATCAGCCGTCCGAGGCGCGCTGATGCGGCGGCCGACCACGCCGCTGCGCGCGGCTGCCCTGCGTCACCGCGACTTCTACCGTCCGGCGGCGGGCGGGGTGGCGGCGGGGCCGCCCGGAACCCTGGTGCGCGCCGAGCCCATGATCGCGCGGCTGCTGCCGGGCATCGCCCTGCGGGCGCACGCGTGGCGCGTGCTGTACACCAGCACCACCGCGCTGGGCGCGCCCGTCGACGTCTCCGGGACGGTGCTGGTGCCGCGCCGGCCGTATCCGGGGCAGCGGCCGCTGATCGGTTACGCGATCGGCACACAGGGACACGGAGCCCATTGCGCGCCGTCACTGCAACTGCTCACCGGGCTCGAGTACGAGACGGCGCTGATCATGGCGCTGCTGCGGCGGGGATGGGCCGTCGCCCTCACCGACTATCCGGGACTCGGCGCTTCGGGGCGGCACCCCTACATCGTCGGGCGCGCGCTGGGGCCGGCGGTGCTCGACAGCATGCGCGCCGCGCGGCAGCTGGAGGCGGCCGCGCTGCCGCCGGAGGGACCGGCGGCGCTGTTCGGCTATTCCGAAGGCGGGACCGCGGCGGGCTGGGCCGCACAGCTCCAGCCCACCTACGCGCCCGACATCCCGCTGGCCGCGGCCGCGCTCGGCGGGGTGGCCGCGGATCTGGAATTCCAGGGCGAGTTCCTCGACGGCGGACGGTTCGCCTGGCTGCTCGCGTACACCGCGCTCGGGATGGACGTCGCGTATCCGGAGCTGGACCTCGACGGCTACCTCACCCCGGCCGGGCGGAAAATGGCCGCGCGCCTGGCGGATACGCACATCGTCACCCAGATCCTGACCGGGCTGCCGTTCCGCTTCGACCGGCACCGGTATCTGACCGAGGATCTGATGGCTCACCCGGACTGGCTGGCGCGGTTCCGGGAGAACCGGCTCGGCGGGATCGCACCGGCCGCGCCGGTACTGCTCACCCACGGGCAGCGGGACCAGGTGCTCGGCTACGCGCAGGCCCCCGTGCTGCGCGACGATTGGACCCGGCTCGGGGTAGATGTCACCTTCCGGGGTTTCCGCGGGCTGGAACACCTGACCGCGGGCCCGGCACATACGCGGGTGGCCGTGCCCTGGCTGGCCGGGCAGCTCGGCGAGGGTCGCCGCCGGCGCCGCGCCGCCTGACCCGAAGCGCTGCGGCGCCCACTCGGCGGGTGCGGTGTCGAACCCGACCACCGGACACCGCTTCGCCCACACGGGAGGCCCGGATCCGGATTGAATCGGTTGCGGTACAGCATCTTTCGCTTGGCAGTGCCATGCAGGCCCAGCGGGCCGCCGCCCCGGCCGGGCCACCCGAGTGGGCCGTGCGAATCCCGTCGCCGGATGAACCGTGGAGCCGAATCGGCGTGTGGGCCGGCGGATTCGCCGACGTGCCGACCGAGCGGCGGATTCCCGCCGTTCACACGGGAAAGGCCCGGAGCCGCACCGAATAGGTTGCGGGGCCGGGCCTTTCGGCTGACCGTGACACGGGGGGCTCAGCGGACGGCCACCTCGGCGGGGGCCTGCCAGAGCGTGCTGCGCAGGTCCCGGCCGCGAATCACCTGGATGCGCCAGGGGTCGAGCTTCAGCATGTGCAGCTTCGGATCTTCGATGCCGGTCCAGAAATTGCTCAGCGGATAGCCCGCGCCCCGGGGGCTGGTGTTCAGGTACAGATTCCAGACGTGCTGACGAGTGGTCAAGTCCTCCAAGGGAATCCAGTCGGCGGTAGCGTCGATGTGCACCGAGTTCTGTTTGCGATTCCAGTAGGAGAACGTGGTGTTCGGGTTGTTCGCCAGGTGCGCCTCCTTGACGGGGGTGCGGTAGGTGGCGAGCCAGCCGACGGGGTTGCCGTCCACCGTCTCCCACACCGGGATGAGCACCCGGGCGCGAGGGCGGTTCTTGCGATCCACGGTCACCATGTGGGCATAGACGGTTTCGCCGATGTAGTCGTCGAACTGGGTCTCGATATCGGCGAAAGCCGTTGTCTTGGCGGTCATGTCGATCTTCCTCTCGAATCGAACAGCGGTCAGGCCGTGGCGGTGGCGGGGATCTCGGCGGGCTCGGCTGCCGTGGAGCCGGCGCCGCGGCGCAGGCCGAAGGCGCCGAGCAGGCCGGCGAGGACCACGGCGATCACCGGGACGAACAGGGCAGTGCGGATCGCGTCCATTCCGCTCGCGCCGGAGGCGAGGGCGGCCACGTGCACCGCGGTGACCGCGGAAACGCCCAGGGCGAAGCCGAATTGGAAGGCGGTGTAGAGCAGCCCGCCCGCCAGGCCGTGCTCGCGCTCGTCGATGCCGTCCGTACCCGCGATGGTCAGCGGGCCGTAGACCAGGGCGAAGGAGATGCCGAGCAGGATGAGCGCGGGCAGAATCGCGGTGTAGGCGGTGTCCAGGCCCATGGGCAGCAGGAGCAGGTAGGCCACCGCGGCGATGACGACGCCGCCGAAGACCACCCGGCCGTTGCCGAAGCGTTCCACCAGTTTCGGGGTGAGCAGCGGCGCGAGAATCGCGTCGATGCCGATCACAGCCATGGCCAAACCGGTCTCCATGGTGCTCCAGCCGCGCAACTCCTGGAAGTACAGCGCCGCCAGGAACTGGAAGCCGGCGAAGGAGCCGATGAACAGCAGGGCGATCACGTTGGTGCGCACCAGGTTCGGATTGCGCAGGATGCCGAGGCGCACCAGCGGATCGGCCACGCGCCGCTCGGTGAGCACGAAGAGTCCGAGCAGCGCCAGACCCGCGGCGAACACCGCCGCTGTCAGTGCGGGACCCTCACCCGGGTGTTCGAGCCGGACGACGCCGTACACCAGCAGCATCATCGCGCCGGTCACCGAGATCGCGCCCACCACATCGACCGTGCCGCGCTCGGACCGCGGTCCCTCGGCGTCGCGTACCAGGGCGAGCGCGGCCACCAGGATCAGCGCCGAGAGCACCACCGGCGCGAAGAAGACCCAGCGCCAGCCGAAGGTGGTGAGCACGCCGCCGACCACCATTCCGAGCGAGAAGCCGCCCGCACCAACTCCCGCGTAGACCAGCAGCGCGCGGTTGCGCACCGGCCCCTCCGCGAAATTGGTGGTGATCAGCGAGAGCCCGGCCGGCGCCATGAACGCCGCGGCGACACCGGTGACGAAACGGGCGGTCAGCAGCATCCAGCCCTCGGTCGCGAAACCGCCGAGACCGGAGAACACCACGAATACCGTGAGCCAGAACAGGAATACGCGCCGGCGACCGAACAGATCCGCGGCGCGGCCGCCCAGCAGCATGAACCCGCCGTAGCCCAGCACATAGGCGGAGACGACGCCGCTGAGCATGCCGGTGGACAGGCCCAGATCGGCGCGAATGGACGGCAGCGCGACGTTGAGCATCGCGACGTCGATGCCCTCGAGGAAGATGGCCCCGCTCAGGACGGCGAGTACCGCCCACGCACGGGCGGACATGTCGGTGAAGACCGCGGGCGGCCTGGATTGCAACATCGTGCAACTCCCTTGATCAACGGTTCCCCAGCGTGGGGTCGGTTACTTCTTGTTACCAAGGGAAGTTTCGGGCAAGATTCGATCTCATGGAAGACGGCACATTCAAGTCACCCGGTGACTGCGGGGATACCGACCCTGACCTGTACGCGGTGCACTGGGACGCGCGCAACGACTGCGAGGTGCGCCAGATTCTGGACCGCGTCGCCGACAAATGGTCGCTCCTGGTGATCGCGCTCCTCGAGGAGCGGACCCTGCGCTTCAGCGAACTCAAGTACAAGATCGACGGGGTGAGCCAGCGCATGTTGAGCCGCACCCTGCGCCAGCTCGAACGCGACGGCCTGGTGGAGCGCACGGTCTACCCGACGGTCCCCCCGCGCGTGGACTACGCGCTGACCCCGCTCGGCGCGAGCCTGCACACGACCATCAAGGCGCTGGTCACCTGGACCGAGGCGCATCAGAACCAGATCGCCGCGGCGCGAGACAACTACGACCGGCAGCAGGCACTGGCCGAGTCGGGCGCGCTACCCGTGGCGCTCGCGCACTGACGCTCGGGAGTCGTCGGCCGTCGCGAAAATTCAGGCCACCGACGGGATCGACTCCCGCGAGGTACCGGCCGACCTCGAAGTGTGCTGGTACGCAGCCGGATTCGTAGGCCGACTCGGGCACGCACGTCGCGAGGAGCCCGTTCGGTCGGCGCGGCCGGCACACCGCCGGGATTTCCCGCCGCCTACACGAGCGGGCGCGGCGGCGTTCGGGCCGTCGCGTGGCGACGGCCCGCCGGATCAGGCCGACGCGAGGAACTCGGTGACGACGCGCGTCAGCGCTTTCGGGTCCTCCAGCATCGGGAGGTGGCCCGTCGCCAGCTCGCGGGGAGCGGCGGGGGTCAGCCGGGCGGCGTAGCGGCGTTGCAGGGCGGGGGCGAACTCGCGGTCGGCGGTTGTCACCACGTAGCCGGCCCTTTCGGGAAAAGCGTGCGGGGACAGGCGATCCCGGTACAGGCGCTGCGACTCCGGGGTGAAATCGGCAACGAGGCGGGTGAGGTCGTCCTCCCCCAGCCCGGAGCCGAGGCCGGCGCGAATCGCCTTCTCCGGCGGGCGAGTTCCCGCGATGCGCATGATCGGCCCGATGACATAGCGCTGCGGCACGGGCAGCGCCGAGACGAACGAGCCGCCGGGTACGGGGATCGAGGCGGCGACCCCGAGCACCCCCGCAACCCGATCGGGGGCGGCCGCGACGATCTCACCGGCCACGGCCCCGCCCGCCGAATGCGCGACCAGGACGAAAGACCCCTCCGGGGCCTGAGCCAGCGCGGCCTCGGCGTACTCCCGCAGGCTCGCCCGGCCACCCCGGGGATGCTCCGCGACCACCGATGACACCGGCAACTCGGCGCGCACCGCGTCCCAGATCCACGCGGGCAGCCCCGCGCCGCTGAGGAACAGCACCGGGGTGGAGGACTCGAGCGGCATATCCGCTCCTTTCCGACTAGTGGCGAGCCCGGATCGCGCCCGGGCCGGCGGCCATCGGCACGACCGCGCCGCCGAACACGACGACACCTGCAACCGGGTCGCGCACAGCGATCTTCCCCGCTCGGGCCCGGACGGGACGGTCGGGGGCCGAGCGCCGAGATCGCGGCGACGTGGGCGACAACCACGCCGCCGACCGGGGGGCGGTACCGACGCGGCCGGGATGGGATGCTTGGCGGATGGTGTCGGAAAGCGCGGACGTTCCCGGTGGACGGTGGGGTGACCACAACCTGGAGCGCCGGCGCGCCATCATGGCGGCCCTGATCGCCCTCATCGAGGAGTCCGAGCCCGGGGCCGAGATTCCCCTGCAGCTCATCGCCGAACGAGCCGGGATCCGGCGGTCGGTGGTCTACCGGCACTTCACCGATCGCAAGGATCTGGACGCCAAGACCCGCGAGTTCGCGGTCGAATCGAATGTGGACCGACTACTGCCGACCCTGGACCTGTCGGACAGCCTGTACGACACCGTCTCCGGGATCGTCGGGCCGTATGTGGCGCTGGTGGAAGCGCATCCGCGCCTGCACGAGTGGGTCGAACACGGTCCCGGCAGCCATGACCCGGCCGGGCGCGCGGTGGTGACCGGCACGAAAGCCGCCATCGCGGAACGTGTTTCGACGCTGTTCAGCATGTCGATGGCGCTGCTCGACATCCAGGAGCCCGGGGTGGAGATCGCCGCCTTCGCCGTGGTGTCCATGGCGGACGGCGCGATCACGCGCTGGATGGGGACCACCCCCAGGGAGTATCCGGCGGCCGAGGTGACCCGGCTGCTCACCGATTCCATCTGCTACATGATCGACGGCCACGCCCGCGCGCACGGCGTCGAGATCGATCCGCACCTGCCGCTGCGCGAACTGCTGGACCGGACCACCACCGACGCCTGACCGGCCGCCGCGCGCTCGCGGCCGGCCGCACATTCTGTTCGCGACACGATGTCGCGATCACTCTTGTTCGACGCCACACGGCCGGGGTACGGTCGTGTCACGACGTGATCGCGACACCGTGTCACGTTCATTCGATCAGGAGTGCTGGGGATGAATTCCACGACGCAGACCGCAGCCGCGCAGTCCGACGCGCACTACACCGAGACACTGGCGACCCTGTCCTACGGGTCCGTGCACAAACGCTTCGACCCGTACCTCGACATCGACTGGGACCACCCGGATTTCGCGGTCCGAGACGATGACCCACGCTGGGTCATGCCCCCGGAGGACGCGCTCGGCGCGCACCCCTGGTACCGCGCGCTGCCGCTGGATCGGCAGATCGAGATCGGCATGTGGCGCCAGGCCAATATCGCCAAGGTCGGCCTGCAATTCGAGAACATCCTGATCCGCGGGCTCATGCAGTACGTGTTCTCGGTGCCCAACGGCTCACCCGAATTCCGCTACTGCACACACGAATCCATCGAAGAGTGCAACCACACCATGATGTTCCAGGAGGTGGTGAACCGGATCGGCATGGATACCCCGGGGATGCGGACCTGGGTGCGCTACGTCGGGCCGCTGGTCCCGTTCCTGGCCTCGATCTTTCCCGAGTGGTTCTTCGTCATGGTGCTGGCCGGGGAGGAGCCCATCGACCACGGGCAGAAGCTGCTGCTGCGCGCGGGCCGCGACACGCACCCGATGATCCAGCGGGTGATGGCGATCCACGTCGCCGAGGAGGCCCGGCACATCAGCTTCGCGCACAACTACCTGGAGAACGCGGTGCCGCGGATGGGGCGGATCCGCAAATTCGCGCTGTCCCTGCTGTTCGCGCCGACCATGCGCATCATCTGCGATCTCATCGCCGTGCCCACACGCAAGTTCCGCGAGGACTGCGACGTGCCGAAACACGTGGTGGACGAGATCTTCTGGAGCAGCCCGGAATCCCGGAAGAACCTGCGTGACTTCTTCGCCGACGTCCGCATGCTCGCCCACGGCCTCGGCCTGATGAATCCGGTCGCGCGGGTGCTGTGGAAGCTCTGCGGGATCGACGGCCCGGTCTCGCGCTACCGCAGCGAGCCCGCCCGTACCGCGCACTGAGCCGCGCCCGCACCACCTTTCGGCAACCGTCCTATCTCGAAGAAGAGAGTTCCGCACGTGACAACCCCCTACCGCTCCCGCTGGATGGACGATGACCTGGACGCGCTGCGCGACCTGGCGCGCTCGTTCTGCGAGAAGGAGATCGCCCCGCACATCGAGCGGTTCATCGACCAGCACCACGTGGATCGGGAACTGTGGCAGGTCGCGGGGTCGCTGGGTCTGCTGTGCATGTCGATTCCCGAGGAATACGGCGGCGGCGGTGGCACTTTCGCGCACGAGGCCGTGCTCATCGAGGAGCAGGCCCGCATCGGCGATTCCTCGTGGGGCGCGGCGCTGCACAGCGGCATCGTCGCGCACTACCTGCTCGCCTACGGCACCGAGGAGCAGAAACGGCATTGGCTGCCGCGGCTGGCCTCGGGCGAGGTGGTGGGCGCGATCGCCATGACCGAACCCGGTACCGGCTCCGACCTGCAGAACGTGAAGACGCGCGCGGTGCGCGACGGTGACGAGTACGTCGTGGACGGCGCGAAGACCTTCATCACCAACGGCGGCCAGGCCGATCTGATCATCGTCGTGGCCAAGACCGGCGGCGAAGGCGCACAGGGCATTTCGCTGATACTGGTCGAGGGCGACCGGCCCGGCTTCCGGCGCGGCCGGGTGCTGGACAAGATCGGCCAGCGCGGGCAGGACACCTCCGAGCTGTTCTTCGACGCGGTGCGGGTGCCCGCGGCCAACCTGCTGGGCACGGTCGAGGGCGAAGGCTTCATCCAGCTCATGCAGCAGCTGCCCCAGGAGCGGCTGATCATCGCGGTGGGTTCCACCGTCGCGGTGGAAACCGCACTGGCGCAGACCCTCACGTACACCAAGGCGCGAGAAGCGTTCGGCAAACCGGTGTTCGGCTTCCAGAACACCAAGTTCACCCTGGCCGAGGTGGCCACCGAGGCACGGATCATGCGCGTGTTCACCGACGACTGCGTGGAGCGTCATATTCGCGGTGAACTCGATATCCCCACGGTGGCCATGGCCAAGTGGTGGACCAGCGAACGGGCCATGGCCAACATCGACCAGTGCCTGCAACTGCACGGCGGATACGGCTACATGACCGAGTACCCGATCTCCCGGCTGTGGGTGGACAACCGGGTGCAGAAGATCTACGCGGGCACCAACGAGATCATGAAGGAGATCATCGCCCGCACGCTGTGAGCTCGCCGCCCGGCTGGCCGGAGGTGATGACGGGCGGGTCCACCGGCGGCGGCTGGGGACGCTAGCCGGCGCGAGTCAGCCTGCGGCTCAACTCTTCCCACGGCCAGGTGTTGATGACGCGGGCGGCGGGCACACCGTTGTCGGTGGCGCGCTGGGCGCCGTACCCGAGGAAGTCGAGCTGGCCGGGGGCGTGGGCGTCGCTGTCGATCGAGAAGTCGCAGCCCATCTCCAGGGCCTGGCGTAGCAGGCGGGACGGTGGATCGCGGCGCTCGGGGCGGGAATTGATCTCTACGGCCACACCGTGGTCGCGGCAGGCGGTGAAGACCTGGTCGGGGTCGAAGGCCGATTCGGGGCGGGTGCCGCGGGCGCCCTCGACCAGGCGGCCGGTGCAGTGGCCCAGGACGTGGGCCTGCCCGCCCGCTACCGCACGCACCATGCGCCTGGTCATGGCGTCGCGTTCCATGCGGAGTTTGGAGTGCACGCTCGCGACCACCACGTCGAGCCGGGACAGCAGGTCGGCGTCTTGATCGAGCGAGCCGTCGTCCAGGATGTCGACCTCGATGCCGGTGAGGATGCGCATCGGGGCGAAGCGTTCGCGCAGTTCGTCGATGACGTCGAGTTGCCGTCGCAGCCGGTCCGCGGACAGGCCGTTGGCGACCGTGAGGCGCGGCGAGTGATCGGTGAGGGCGCAGTACTCGTGGCCCAGAGCCTGTGCGGCGGACATCATCTCGTCGATCGGCGCCGAGCCGTCCGACCAATTGGAATGCAGGTGCAGGTCTCCTTTGAGGGCCGCGCGTAGCTCGCCGCCGCCCAGGTCCCCGGCCGTGGCCCGCAGCTCCACGAGCAGATCCGGGTCGCGGCCCGCCCACGCCTGGGCGATCACCGCTGCCGTCTTGGGCCCGATGCCGGGCAGGGACTGCCAGCCGCCGGATCGGCCCAGCGTCTCGCGCTGCGCGGGGTCGAGCCCTTCGACGATGTCGGCGGCCCGGCGATAGGCCATCACCCGCCGGGACTCCTCGCGGGCGCGATCCTTGTAGTAGGCGATCTCACGCAGTGCGGCGACCGGATCCATCACTCCAGTGTGCGCGCGGGCCCGGCGCGGCGGGCGGCGGCTACGGTTGTCGGGTGACGAGTTCGACTGTGCGTACCTACGGCGGGCTGGCCGTGGAGGATCGCCGGGCCCACCGACGGCGGCAATTCCTCGCCGCCGCGCTGGTGGTGTTCGGCGACGACGGTTACGCCAACAGCTCCATCGCGACTATCTGCCGGACCGCCGGCCTGGCCCGGGCGCAGCTGTACGAGCACTTCGACAATCGCGAGGACCTGCTGCTCGCGGTGTACGACATGATCCAGGACGACGCGCGGACCGCGCTGGTGACCGCGCTGTCCGAGACCGACGCGACCGGTATCGCGGCGCGGGCCCGGATCGCGGTCACCGCCTACGCCGAATCGCTCGGCCAGGATCCGCGCCGCGCGGCGATCTCGTTCGTGGAGATCATCGGGGTCAGCGCGCGCGTGGAACAGCACCGGGTGGATCAGCGCCGGATCTGGCTGCAGTTCGCCGAGGCCGAGTTGCGCTACACCTTCGGCGAGGATTACACGCCGCCGGGCGGATACGCCTCCGCGGCAATGGGATTCGTCGGCGCGCTGATGGCGCTGGTGCACAATTGGAGCGCCGCGCCGTCGCGGGCCGCACTCGACGACATCATCGAGACGCTGACCTGCTTCCTGACCGGACTGGCGCCCGCGCCGAGCTGACGGCCCGGCGACGCCCGCCGAAGCCCAGCCGGCAACGGCCGGGGTACTCGGCCCGCTGCGCCTCGGCGCATGCCCGAAGGTGAGACCGTGCAGTATCACAATTAGGACAACCCGGGGGCATTCGCGCCACCGGCCAGCTACCATCGGCGATTTGTTAGACGAATTCGTTCAACAAAATGGTCCGGGTGCGGCTCCGGGATACGCTCGACCACGAGCCTGCCCCGCATCGATCCTTCGTGAAGGGAGCATTCCTCTCCGATGCCGCAGCACAGCACGCCGCCGCACCTGTTCGGCCGCGACCGGGAACGCCGGGAACTGGACCGGCTGCTGGAACGGGCGCGAGCGGGCGCGGGTTCGGCGCTGCTACTCGTCGGCGAACCGGGTATCGGGAAGACCGCGCTGCTGCGCTACGCCGCCTCCCGGGCCACGGACTTCCGGGTCCTGGACTGCCGCGGGGTGCCCAGCGAGACCGAACTGGCCTTCGCCGGACTGCATCAGCTGCTGTGGCCGGTGCTCGACCGCATCGACGCGCTGCCGCCCGCGCAGGCCGCCGTGCTCCGGGGCGCGCTGGGGCTCGGCGGTCACACCGGGGACCGGCTGCTCATCGGCGTCGCGGTGCTGACCCTGCTCTCGGAGCTGTCCGCGGACCGCCCGGTGCTGGTCCTGATCGACGACCTCTACCTGCTCGACGAGCCGAGCCGGAACTGCCTGCGCTTCGTCTCGCGGCGGATCGCCGAGGAATCTGTTCTCATGCTGGTGGCCACGCACCCCGGCACCGCGAGCGAGACCGGTGAGCCGACGCCGAGCCTGGTGATCGAGGGGCTGGACGTCCACAGCTCCGAACAGCTGATCGCCGAACACCATCCGACGCTGAGCCCGGTGCGGAGCAGGCGACTGTTGCTGCTCACCGGCGGAAACCCGCTCGCGCTACTGGAATTGAGCCGCGATGCGGGTTCCGAACTCGGCCCCGCCGTCAATTCCCCGCTCGCGCTCGGCCCTCGGTTACGCGCCTCGTTCGACTCCCGCCTGCGCGCGCTGCCCGTCGCGGACCGCACCGTCGCCCTCGTCGCCGCCGCCGCGGACGGCGCGGACGCGCGCACGGTGCAGCAGGCGGCGGCGCTGCTCGGTGTGCCGGCCGAGAAATGGCCGAGCGCACTGGATTCCGACCTGCTGCACCTGTCCGACGGGCGAATCACCGTCGGGCACCCCCTGATTCGCGCGGCGGTCTACGAGAGCGCCGATCCGCTCGCGCGCCGGGCCGCGCACGTGGCCCTGGCCCGGGTGTACGCCGAGAGCGATCCGGACCGGCACGACTGGCATCTCGCGGCCACCGCGAGCGGACCGGACGAGTCCATCGCCGCCATGCTGGACATCGCGGCCGAACGCGCCGGAGCGCGCGGCGGCGCCCTGTCCGCGGCGAGGCTGCATCGCCGCGCCGCCGCGCTGTCCCCCGACACGACCGCCGCGGCACATCGCCTGGCCCGAGCCGCCCGCGCGGCCTGGGACGGCGGCGATATCGAGTCGGCGCGGGAACTGCTCGCCGCGGCCGACGACCGCGTGGGCGCGGCGGCGGTCGGGGCGGCCGCCGGTGGCCTGGCCGGTCTGCTGGAACTGGGGCTCGGCGATCCCGAACGCGCGCGGCACATGCTGCTGCGGGACGCCGGATCCACGGCGCCGCGCTTCGGCGCCGAACTGCGGCATCTGGCGCTGCGCGCATCCTGGGCGCTGCGGGATCCGCTCGATCCCGGTGCGCTGGACGAGATCGCCGCCCGCGACATCGCAGACGGCACGGACCTGCCGCCGTACCGGCTGCCGATCGCCGAGGTCGCCATCGCACTCGGCGTGGAAAGCCATGCGCTGCGGCAGTATTCGGATTGTATCGAGCGAATGCGCACCGAAGGTCCCGTCACCTGGCTCGGGTATTCGCTGTGCCAGCGCGCCATCCTGCTGTGCACGCTGGGCCGGTGGGACGATGCCATCGCCGACGCGTCCGAGGCGATCACGCTGGCCGCGGATTTCGGCGGCTTGCAAACGCCCGCATACGGTTACAGCACACTGGGTCTCATCACCGCGCTGCGCGGTGACACGGCCGCCGCGTTCGATCTGACCGAACGCTCCCTCGCCTTCTCGACGCCCCGCCGCTACTACCCCATCACCGCCGGAGCGTTCTTCGCGCGCGGGCTCGGTGCGGTGGGTGCGGGCCGCCCGGACGACGCCTTCGAGGCACTGGACCCGATCGCGACCCCCGGGCACTTCGCGCACCACCCCACCCTGGCGGTGCTGAGCGCGGCCGACGCCGCGGAGGCCGCCGTCCGAATCGGCCGATTCGACCGTGCCCGTGGCTATCTCGACCGGCTGATCGCGCACGCCGAGAGCAGCGGAGCCGCCTGGGCCACCGCGGACAGCCACCGGGTCCGCGCGCTGCTGGCCGGCGATGACGCGGCGGAGGAGCTGTTCGCGGCCGCACTGGCGGCAGCGCCCGCCGAACGCCCGCTGGCCCGCGCGCGCATCCAGCTGCAGTTCGGTGAATGGCTGCGGCGGGTGCGCCGCCGCCCCGAGGCCTTGGAACAACTGCGTCCGGCCCACAACGCTTTCCAGCGCCTGGGCGCGCATCCGTGGTCCGAGCGCGCCGGTCGCGAGATCATCATGGCCGGTGACCGCACCGGCTCGACGACGAACCCACAGGTCATCGAGGTACTGACCGCCCAGGAACTTCAGGTGGCCCGCCTGGCCGCCACCGGCCTGACCAACCGCGAGATCGCCGCCCGCCTGCTGATCAGCCCCCGCACGGTCGGAAACCACCTGTCCCACATCTTCGCCAAGCTCGGCCTGGCCGGTCGCGGCGATCTGGGCAACATCGATTTCGAGAACGGCTTCCGCCTGACGACCTGATTGGACGGCAGCGTAGTTGCTGCGGCGGAGCGCCCCCGTCCCG
Source organism: Nocardia sp. NPDC057668 (assembly GCF_042799795.1). Lineage (NCBI taxonomy): Bacteria > Bacillati > Actinomycetota > Actinomycetes > Mycobacteriales > Nocardiaceae > Nocardia > Nocardia sp. NPDC057668. The sequence continues at coordinate 563,433 of NZ_JBHVIC010000005.1, forward strand.
AACACGGCACGATCGCACACGGCGGAAGCGCTCCGCCCCAAGGCTTTCGCGTGGGCCGCTCCTCAGCGAGACGACAGCCGACTTCAACGAGTACTTCGGCGTTGTACCCGACCAGCTTCCGCACGGCGTGGCACCCGGGGCCGGCTGATTCCGCTGCGGCGGGTGCCCGTGCGGCGGTTGTTGCCGGCCGTCGCGCGGGGCGGGCCGGCCCCGATCGGGATCGGCTCATCACGCTGTTTGCGACTGCCGCGATGGTGCTGACCCCGCAATCGTCGGTGATCCCGCCGACATCGATGACGGCTGCGCGACTCCGGGCGGCACTGGTTTTCGACTCGCACCCGCAGCGCCCCTGCGGCGGCGGCTTCCTCAGTGCGTCGGAATCGGGCGCGAGTCGGCCCGAGCCGGGAGCTCGGGTTCGGACGTCGCCGACCGCAGCCGCCATACCGCCAGCGCGACCGCGCCGCAGCCGATCGCGACGACGACCGTGGTCCAGCCCGGAACCCAGGGGTCGGCGGGCGGGCCGTGGAACCACACCTTGGCCTCGCCGACGTGCCCGAAGCGGCGGCTGGTGATCACCGCGACCACCGAGGGCGCGACCAGCGTCATCAGGGCCAGCGCGGACGTGGACAGTTCGCGCGGCACGATCGTCCCGAAGCAGTAGCCGCCGATCGCGGCCGTCACGGCGGCCCCCGCGACGGTGAGCGACTCGGCGCGCACCGTGTTGTTGAGCACGGCTTCGAAGACGGCGAGCGACACCGTGGCCGGCACGGCGAGCACCGGGCGCGGATATCGAGCCCCCGCGGCCAGGCCGACGGCCACCGCCACCACCAGCACCGGCGCGGCCCAGCCCGGACTCGGCCCGGTCCCGACCACGCCGCCCGCCACCGCGAACGTCACCGCCATGGCGACGAGCACGCCGTCGCGCGCGGGCAGCAGCAGGGCGGCCAGCAGTGTCGCGAGCACCACGAGCGCGCTCCCGGCGACCACCCGGAAGACCCAGTTGTCCTGTTCGGCAAGTACTTCGGTGCGGATCAGGGACGCCGACACCAGCACCAGCACCGCCGCCACCGGGCGCAGCGGGATCTCCTCGACCGGCACCGCCGCGTCATAGCGGTGCCGCCACAGACCCCAGCCGAGCAGCCCCAGCGCGATCACGAGGAGCACCAGGGAGGGCGGGTCGACCAGGGCCCACCGCACGAGGGGGTGCAGGTGCTCGCGATCGGCCGACGGCGTGACGCGGTTGCCGATGATGATGCCGGACAGCGCGCCGAGCAGCAGTCCCGCCCGGGCGAGGCTACGCCGGCCCGCGAGCGCGGTCAGCGCGCCCAGCAGGGCGCCGCCGACGATGGCGTCGACGTAGCCGAAGGTCGCCAGTTCGTGGGTCAGCCCGCGGGCCACCACGTGGCTGAGCGAGAGCAGCGCTCCGAATCCGACGGCGGTCAGCCACACCATGCGCATCGTCGCCGCCGCACACAGCACCGCGACGACCACCGCCGCCAGCGCCGCGGTGGCGGTGGCCCGCGGGACGTTGAAGATGAGCATCTGCAATTCCACGACCGAACCCTTTGCTGCCCAAGGGAAGTCGATCGGCACGGTGACCGCGAGACCCGCGACCGCCGCCGCGACGCACAGGGTCGCGACTTCCAGCCGATACCGCGCACCACTGCCCATCGCGCACTTCCTTCCGAACCGCCCCGGTCACTCCCGCCGGGTTCGATCGCACGCTACGAGCCCGCACGACGCCCGGCCTCACGCGATCCGGGTGAACAGCGCACCGTGTGACGGCCCGCACACCCGGAGTACGCTTTCTTCCGGTTGTCCGGTTCACCAGGCGCTTTGTCCGGTTCACCACGTGCCGATCGGGTCGCTTCACCCGCAATGGGTGGGGTCCGGCGGACGCGGCGCTCCTAGCGTGAAGGCGAATCGATCGGAGCACCGCTCGGATACCCGTGTAGCCCCGCAGGACCGGTCCGGAAACGGAACAGGAGGATCCATGCGAATCGATGTACACGCGCACTACTGGACCGACGACTATCTCGACCTCCTGGTCGGACTCGGCAAAACCGACACCGCTACCCAGCGCGGAATGGGCGCGGGCCGCGGCGCGGAACTCGCGACCAGACTCCGGCTGATGGATCGCGCCGGGGTCGATATGCAGGTGCTGTCCAGCGCACCGCAGAACCCCTACGGCGAGGATCGGGTAAAGGCCGTCGCCGCAGCGCGTTTCGTGAACGACCAGTACGCCGGCGTGGTCGCCGCGTATCCGGATCGGTTCATGGCCTTCGCCTCCGCGCCACTACCGCACATCGACGCAGCCATCGCCGAAATACGCCGGGCGCTGGACGATCTGGGCATGGTCGGGGTGGCGCTGAACACCACCGTGCTCGGTCGCGCGCTGGTGGATCCCGAATTCGCCCCGGTGTTCTCCGAACTCGACCGGCGCGGCGCGGTGCTGTACCTGCATCCGGCGGGGAACAGCGCCTGCTCGCCGCTGATCGCCGACTATCACCTGACCTGGATGGCCGGCGCGCCGATCGAGGACACGATCAGCGTCATGCAGTTGATCACCAACGGTTTTCCGCTGCGCTATCCCAACATCCGGATCATCAATTCCCATCTGGGCGGTGCGCTGCCCATGCTGTTGCAGCGCGCGGACAACCAGTACCCGTGGGAGGCGCCGCAGACGCCCGAAGCGCCGAGCGTGATCGCCCGCATGATGTGGTACGACACCGTGGGGCACGGTCATCTGCCCGCGCTGCGGGCGGCCATCGACTCCTTCGGAGCGGATCGGCTCCTGCTGGGCACCGATTTCCCCTACGAGGCCGACAAGATCTTCGTTCGCGCGATCGACTACATCTCCGATCCGAGCATCGCGCCCGAGGAGTCGGCCGCGATCCTGGAAACCAACGCCGAGCGATTGTTCGGACTCGTGCACGCCGCGAGTCGCACCGCGTGATCTCCACGGCCGGCCCGCGCGGCCGGCGCGCCCGGGTGCTCCCGGTCGCATTCGTTTCGAGCAGGCACGACATCAGCAGGCACGACATCAATGGAGAGGTAGACCCGTAATGGCAAAGCCGGCAATCGTTCTCGTCCACGGATTCTGGGGCGGCGCCGCCCACTGGGCCAATGTCATCGTCGAACTGAAGCAGCGCGGCTACACCGATCTGCACGCCGTGGAGAACCCCCTGACCTCGCTCGCCGACGACGCCGAGCGCACCCGCAAGATGGTTGCCCAGATCGACGGGCCGGTGTTGCTGGTCGGTCACTCGTACGGCGGCGCGGTCATCACCGAGGCCGGTGACCTGCCGAACGTGGTGGGCCTGGTCTACATCGCGGCCTTCGCCCCGGACGCGGGCGAGAGCCCGGGACAGATCACCCAGGAGCAGCCGCCCGCCGCCGCGCCGAACCTGGCCCCCGATTCCGACGGCTACCTCTGGGTCCGGCAGGACAAATTCCAGGAGAGCTTCTGCCAGGACCTGTCCGATGACGACGCGCTGGTCATGGCGGTGACCCAGAAGGCGCCGCTGGCCTCCACCTTCGGCGATACCGTCACCGCGCCGGCCTGGAAGGTCAAGCCCAGCTGGTACCAGGTGTCTACCGAGGATCGAATGATCCACCCGGACAACGAGCGTCGTATGGCGGCGCGGATCGAGCCGCGCAAGACCATCGAACTGGCCGCGAGCCACGCGTCGCTGGCCTCGCAGCCCAAGGCCGTGGCCGATCTGATCGACGAGGCCGCCGCCGAGCTCGGCTGAGCCCGGCCCGGCTCGCGGGCGCGGCGTCCTCCACACCGCCGGGGATACCGCGCCCGCGAGCGTCGGCACCGCCCGCGAACGCGTGTGAGGAAGACCATCGAACGCTTGACCAGCTCTTATTTGCGGTAGAGTCGCTGGCGGCGGTTGTGATGTGTCTGCACTCGAACCGGAGGTTTCGGTGACCACCTCACAACGAACAACTTCTTGTCCGCGATCGGCGATGGAGCGCTACGCGCCCTACCGGCCGCCCACGCTCGACTGCGATCCGCTCCCCCGTGCCGAACTCTTCGACCGCATGGTCGCCCCGGATCCGGAACGCGGGGCGCCGGTGATCGTGCTGAACGCACCGGCCGGCACGGGTAAGACCGTACTGCTGCTGGATTGGCTCGAACGCCGACTGCGAACGCGCTCACCCCGGACCACCATCGCCTGGCTCACCATCACCGAATCCTTCGACCGGGATCGCACCCGCTGGCCCGTGGTCACCGGCGCGCTGTGCGAAGCACTGGGCATAGCTCCGACCCCGACCGGCAGCACGTTCGCCGCGCACGTCATCGACGCACTCGCAGATCGGGAGACCCCGGCCGTGTTGGTTGTCGACGACGCGCACCTCATCACCGACTCCTTCGTGCTGGCCGCCGTGCAGTATCTGATCCGGCACGCACCGCCCGCACTGACCATCGTGCTGTCCGGCCGCTACGAGCCGCCGCTGCGCTGGCACGCCCTCGGGGCAGAGGGGCGCGTGGTGCGGATTCGCAAATGGGATCTGGCCCTGGCCGAAGCCGAAGTGGCAGAACTGTTCACCCGGCACGGGTGCACCCTGGACGCACCCGGGCTGGCCACCGTCATGGCCCTCACTCAGGGCTGGCCCGCGCTGGTACGGATCGCGGCGCTGGTGGTGTCGGGCAGTGCGCAGGACCGTGCCGCCGCGCTGGCGGTGCTGGCGCGCCCCGCACCCGCCATGGTGGATTTCGTGGTCGGCGAACTGCTGCGACCACTGCCCGCGGACCTGGTCGAATTTCTGGTCCGGACAAGCGTTCCGGAGCGCTTCACCGAGGCGCTCGCGGACCGGCTGCAGGACACACCCGCGCATGAGGCGTTGGATGAACTGCAGCGCAAGGGTTTTCCCTTCACCCGGCAATCGGAGCACGGCGAGCTGTGGTTCACCTACCACCCCATGGTGCGGGCGTACCTGCTCACCGAGGCTCGCGCACGCGGTGACGTGGCCCTGGCGCGGCTCCGCCTGGACAGCGCCGACTGGCTCATCCGGGCGGGGCAGCCGGCCGCGGCGCTACCGCACCTGGTGGCCCTGCCCGATCCGGAGCCACTGCGAAAGTTCATCCGGGACAACGGTCTCGGACTCGTTTTCGATGGCGATGGGCCGCGGCTGCTCGCCGAGCTGGACCGCGCCGGATCCGTGATCTCCGACGATCCCTTCGTGTGGCGATTGCGCGCCATCGACGCGATGGGACGCGGCGAGCACCGTGAAGCGCTCGCCTATCTCGATTTGATTCGCAGCCAGCCGATGTCGATACCGTCCCTGGCGCCGGCGTCCTGGCTCGACGCCCTGGGCCACGCACTGCGTATCGACGCCGTCCTCAGTTCCGGTGCGAGCCCGGACGACCTGGACGCGCACACCGACCTGCCCGCGACCGGCAATCTCGATATCGACTGCTATCTCGCGATCCAGGCCGCCGGGGCCATGCTGTTGTCCGGCCGGATGGACCGGGGCGAAGCACTGCTGCGGTCCGGCATCACCCTGGCCGAGCACACCGGACGGCAGCGGCTGGTCATGCGGGCACTGTCCCGATTGACGGTGGCGTCCATCTACTCGGGCGCGATCACCATCGCCCGCGCCCGCGCCCAGCACGCGATCGACTTCGCGGTACGGCACGAATTGCACGATGTCGCCGATACGCAGCATATGCGCCTGGTCATCGCGCTGGCCCGGTACGTCCAGGGCGAGAAGTTCGATGAGCAGGCGATCTACGACATCGTGACGCACTTTCTCGAGTCCGAGAGTTCCGGAATGCCCGGCACCGGCCCGGCCACCCTGGCCTCGTGCCGCTTCCTGCTCAGCCGGATAGAACCGGACAAATACACCGCCGTCCATCAGGCGCGCACGAGCCTGCTCCGGCTCCTGGAATCCACTCCGCTGCCACCGGGCAATCAGGGTGTGCAGTTGCCGGGCGTGGTGCGTTCCCTGCTGAAACTTCGTGAGCCGCGCACGGCGCGGGAACTCACCGATCGGGCGCACGCGGCGCTGGGCGATACCCCGGAAGTGGTTCTGGCGCAGGCCATGCTGGCCGATGCGGCACACAAGCCGCGCTCGGCGCGCGCACTGCTCGAACCCCTGCTGCGGGGGGCCGAACGGATGTATCCGGTGACGGAACTGTCGGTGTGGCTGCGCTACGCGAGCGTGCTGCACCAGCTCGAGATGCCGGCCAAGGCCGCCACCGCGCTGGAAGCGGCACTGCGGCTCTCGGCCGCGGACGGGCTGGTCTCGCCGTGGATCGATGTGCCCGAGGCGATCGAGCTCCTCGATATCTACGCCGGGCGCTTCGGCCGCCTCGACGAGTACGCCGAAGGGCTGCGCCATCATCCGGCGGCGGTGCGCGACGGCACGCTGCCGCCACTGACCGAATCGGAAACCATTGTGCTGAAGCAGCTTCCGTCCGGGCGGACCACCGGGCAGATCGCGACGGACCTCGGGGTTTCCATCAATACCATCAAGACTCATCTGCGCGGGATCTACACCAAACTCGAAGCCAATACGCGGGTCAACGCCGTGGAGCGGGCCCGCCTGACCGGTCTGCTGTAGCGGTTCGCGGACGAGACGGGCCGCCTCCGGCGGCGGTTGTGCTGGAAGGGGTGGAGTGCGGCCCTTCTCGTCCGGGAACGCCGGACGATCTGCGGGGGATCGACCGACTCCGCCATGGTCCCCCGCCCCGGGCCGACGCCGCCAGGGCACTACCCATAGGGCTACCCATACCCGGCGGAACCCCCGCCCCGTTGACGCGAGGCGCTCCGGATGCCACGAAGCGCCTCGCGTCGACGGGTCATGAACCGGCCGGATTGCGCCAAATCACCATTGATTCCATCGTCCACCCGGCCGGGAAGCAGGTCGCGCGCCGATGCGGCGCGCCTGCGCGAAAGTGGGAGGTCGCCGGGAATCGGGCGAATTCGGGGGCGACCTCCCGGCTTCCAGCCTGCCGGATGGCGTGCCGCCCGCCCAGGGCCGAAGACGCCACGTTCGTACGAACACGCCACGAATGCCGGAAAAGCTCAGTTGCGCATGGCCCAGCGGCGCAGGGCGCGCCGCAGGGAGGCGGGATCGGCGTAGCCGAGCAGGGCGGCCTGCTCGTCCCGGGTGAGCGCCGACCCGGCGCTCGCCAGCAGCCGCCGGTGCCGGGCACGTTCGAGTTCGCGACGCCAGGTGGTGCCCTCGTCCGCCAGCCGGCGCTGCAGTGTGCGCGGGCTGACCGCGAACCGCCGCGCCACCGCTTCCAGGCCCGGAGCGCCCGCGGCCAGCGCGGCGTCCACTTCGTGCTCCAGCCGGTCGGTCCATCGAATGGAGCGGACCGGCTGCCCGGGCGGTGCGATATCGGAATCGGTGCTCCCGTCCGCCTTTCGCCCGGCCGGGAAACACGCCCCGGGGGCGTGGAAAACGGTGTTCATGTGTCCTTACCCCGCCGCGGCACAAGTATGACCGGCGCACACCGGAATTCTGCGGGTGAGTATCGAATTACGTTTCCGCGCAATAGCTCTCGAGTTGGACCGAGTATCGCGTATACGCGCGCGAATAGCGTCGCCCGCGGTGAGCCCAGCCACATCGGGGTGATTCAACCCCGGCGACATCGCTTATTGCGGTCCGGGTCACAGGGATGGCATAGTGGGCGCAATTCTGAGACCGAGAAGTCTCACAGTCCGTGAAGGAATGTACCCATGAAGACCAGGGACAGGTTCAGCCGGTTGGCGCGGTTGGCGGTGGTCCCCATCTCCGCGCTGGTCGCGGTGATGGCGATGACCGTGCCGGCCGCGGCCGAGCCGGACGCACCGGCAACGCCGCCGATCGAACCCGTGAAGATGATCCCGCTGCCGCCCGAACTCGATCCGGGGTTCTACCGCCCCGCGCCCGAGATCGTGGCCGCCACCGCGCCCGGTGGGATCATCGCCGCCCGCCAGGTGAATCTCGCCAATTTCGGGCTCATCCCGCTCAACGTGGACGCCTGGCAGGTGTCCTACCGGTCCAATGACAGCCGGGACGACGCCATCGCGGCGGTCGCCACCCTGATCAAGCCGCGGGGCACCTCGCCGACCCCGCGGAAATTGCTCTCGGTGCAGATCGCCGAGGATTCCACCCAGGGCTACTGCAGCCCGTCGTACGCGCTGCAGCACCTGTCACCCTCGACCTTCCTGGGGCAGATCGTCGCGCCCGCCGAATTCCTCTTCGCGCAGGCCGCGCTGCAGCAGGGCATGGCCGTGGTGATCCCCGATCACCAGGGTCCGAATTCCGCGTACGCCGCGGGCCCGCTCGGCGGCCGCATCACCCTGGACGGCGTGCGCGCCGCGACCTCGTTCGCGCCGCTGGAGGCCGGACCGGGCGCGCCGACGGCGCTGTACGGCTACTCCGGCGGGTCCATGCCGACCATGCACGCCGCCGAGATGCGCAAAACCTATGCGCCCGAACTGAATATCGTCGGCGCGGCCTCCGGCGGCACCGGCGCGGATCTGGGCGCGGCGCTGAACATGGCCAACAACCAGGCCACCGCGGGCCTGGTCTTCGGCGCGGTGCTCGGCCTGTCGCGCGAGTACCCGGAGTTCAAGGCACTGCTGGACACCAAGCTCAACCCCGTCGGGCAGGTGCTCAGCGCGATCAAGGCCCCGCTGTGCGTGCAGTACCAGACCGCGCTGCTGCCGTTCCTGAACATCTACGGCCTGATCAACAGCCCGGATCCGTTCGCCGAGCCCGCGGTGCAGAAGGTGCTCGCCGATACCAAGCTGGGTACCACGCTGCCGGACGTGCCGCTGTACATGTGGCATTCGCAGTGGGACGAGATCCTGCCGCTGTCCTCGGCCAACCAGCTGGTCGACACCTACTGCGCCGATCCGTCCGCCCGGGTGACCTACACCCGCGACTGGGCGAGCGAGCACGTGGTGGCCGAGGTCGTCGGCGGCCCGGCCGCGCTCATGTGGCTGTTCGACCGGCTCGACGGCAAGCCGGCGCCGACCGGCTGCTCCACCACCGACATGCCGTCCATGCTCGGCACCCCGGGTGAGCTGGAAATGCTCGGCCACACCCTGGGCGAGACCCTGGCGTCCTTCTTCGGAAAGCCCATCGGCGCGGCCTGATTCGGCCCCCGGCGATGCGACGAGCGCCGGCACGACACCTTCCGCGAGTGTCGTGCCGGCGTTCTGCTGTCCGGCGGAAGCCGGTCGGCGTCCCCGCTCGATGAGGACGAGCCGGAACGAGTTGCCCAGCGCGGGACACCCGAGGGCGCGTGCAGTTCCGCGACCCCGCAACGCAACCCGTTGCCGCTCTCCGAATCACGTCCGGAGCAGCCGCCGGGCGGCGAGGCAACGGCGCCTCGAGTTCTACGACCCCGCACCGAAATCTGCTGCCGCTCTGCGAATCACAGCCGGGTGCAGCAGATGACACCTGCGACTGGGGGCAGAACCCGGGCCCCGGATACGCCCAACGTCAGTGCGCGGTCGCCGGTTCGGCGCGGGCGAGCAGTTCCTCGATGACCCGGAGCGTCTCCCCCGCGCCGTCTTCGGCGGTTATGCGGGCGGCGACCTGGACGGCGTTGGCGCGCAACACGGTATCGGTCACGGCCCGGGTGATCGCGTCGGTGAGCCGGGGCGCGGTCAGCTCGGACTCGGGGATCAGGTCGGCGGTCACGCCGAGCAGTGCGGTGCGGTGCGCCCAGAACCGCTGTTCGGGGATCTTCGGTACCGCGACGGTCGGGATGCCGGCGCGCAGCGCGGCGGCGCAGGTGCCCGCGCCGCAGTGGTGCACGGCCGCTGCCAACTGGGGAAAGAGCCAGTCGTAGGGGATCTCACCGATGTTCAGCACATCCTCATCGGTGACGCCCAGCCCGGACCAGCCCGCCTGAACCAGGCCGCGCACCCCGGCCGCCCGCAGCGCGATGCGCACCATCGCGCCCAGTTCGGCGGTGTGCTCCGGGGAGTTCATGTTGCTGCCGAAGCTCACCAGCACCGGGGGCGGGCCCGCCGCCAGGAATTCCACCAGCGCCGCGGGCGGCTCGAAATCGGCGGGCCGGGCGGGCCACCAGAAACCCATCACCTCGAGTCCGGGCCGCCAATCCGCCGGCCGGGGCACCAGGGTGGGTGAGAACCCGTGCAGGATCGGCCATTCGGCCGCGGTGCGCCGACGGCGCAGCGTGCGCGCCGAGACCCGGGGCAGCCCGAGTTCCCGCCGGAACCCGGCGATGACCGGGCGGTAGTACCGATCCACCACCCACGCTCCGGCGTCGGCGAACAGCCGATTGCCCAATCGGCCGCGCGACCAGGCGCCGGTGAAGGACGGCGGGAAGTCGCCGGTGGCCGACATGTGCTGCAAACGCACACCCGCGGTGGGGATTCCGCGCGCCTGCGCGAACGGATGCCCCGCGAACTCGGCGTACGGCGAGAGCAGCAGCAGGTCGACGGGCTCGTTCCGCAGCGCCGCGATCAGCCCTTCGCCGATCACGCGGAAGCCGAGCCGAGTGTTGAACTCCTTGGTGATCCGGTCCTGAATCTCCGCCTCGGTCCCCTCGAACCCGAAGTTCAGACCCAGTTCGATGAAGCGCAGTCCACACCCGGAAATCATTGCCGCATAGGGCTCGTGGGCGGCGATGGCCACCTCGTGCCCCGCGTCGCGCAGCCGCAGGCCGAGCCCGGTCAACGGCGCGACATCCCCCCGCGTACCGATCGCGACGATCACTATCCGGCTCATCGTTCCCCCGCTTCCGTGAATGCCGAGGTCGCGGTGGGCTGCGCCGGAATCGCCGAGGTCTCAACGGACTGAGATGGAACCGCCACAGTCTCAACGGACCGAGATGTGACCGACGGGGTCTCGACGGTATGCACCGAGGCCGACGGGGTGACGAGCGGCTGTGTCGAGTTGGCTCCCCCCGATGCCGCGATGGTCGATGCCGGTGAATTCGCGAGGTGCGATTCGATGATGCGCACGGCTTCGCCGATCCCGTCCTCGGCCGCGAGGGCGGCGGCCGTGCGGGCGGCATTCATCCGTACTCCGCTGCCGGTGACCGCGAGGCGGATCGCGGCGGCCAGGCGGTCTGCGGTCAGTTTCGGGTAGGGAATCGTCGCGGCGCTGACCCCGAGCCGGCGCAGGCGTTCGGCCCAGAAGGGCTGATCCGAGTACACGGGCACGGCGACCGCGGGGACCCCCGCGCGCAGGCCCGCCGCGGTGGTTCCGGCTCCGCAGTGGTGCACGACCGCCGCCATGCGCGGGAACAGCCAGTCGTGCGGCACCTCACCGATGGTGAGGATGTCCTCGCCGGTGACGTCGAGTTGGAGCCAGCCCGCCTGCACGACGCCGCGCACACCCGCCTTGGCCAATGCCTCGCCCACGAGTTTCGAGGCCCGGGCGCTGTGTTCGGCGCTGTCGACCATGCTGCCGAAGCTCAGGAAGACCGGGGGCGGACCGGCTTCGAGGAATGTCACCAGCTCGGCGGGCGGTTCCCAGTCCAGCGGCCGCGGCGGCCACCAGTACCCGGTCACCTCGAGGCCCGGCCGCCAGTCCGCCGGACGGGGCACGACGTGCTCGGAATACCCGTGCAGCACCGGCCATTCCGCCGTGGTACGGCGGCGGCGCAGTTCGCGGGCGGGCACCGCGGGCAGGCCCAGTTCCGCGCGCAGATCCGCGATTGCCCCGCCGTAGGCGCGATCCACTATCCACGCGCCCGCCTCGGCGGCCATCCGGTTGCCGAACCCGCCCAGCGAGAACGCACCCATGGACGAGGGCGGATTGTCGGCGGTCGCGGACATCGGCTGGAATCGCAGCCCGATCGCGGGAATCCCCTTGGCCTCGGCGAGCGCGAGACCGGCGAACTCCGCGGGCTGGGAGCACAGCAGCAGATCGGCGGGCTCGTCGCGCAGAGCCTCGATGATGCCCCGGCCGGTGGCGCGCACCCCGGCGGGCGAGGCGAAAGCCCAACCGGCCTTGCGCTTGTCGACGTCCGGGGAGGTCATGTCGATGTCGAGGTTGGTCGCCATGAGCCGGAATTCGAGCCCGCAGCCGGTGACCAGTTCCTCGAAGACCGAATGCGCGGCGACCGTCACCCGATGCCCGGCCTCGCGCAGGCGCACCCCCAGACCGGTCAGCGGCGCGATGTCGCCGCGACTGCCGATGGTGACGATGACTATGCGGCTCATGCGCCCGCCTCCACCGTCGCCAGGATCGAAAGCCACTGCGCCACGATCTCGTTCACCCGCTCGATTCCGATGCCGCCGGTGGGCGAGTGCACCGAGTAGTGCACGCTGCGCACGCCGCCGAGTTCGCTGGTGCCCAGGAACATGCTCAGGTCGAAAACCGTCAGGCGCGCCTGTTCGGCCGAATGCGCGCCCGGAATCCACACGCCGACATCGCCGAGGAAATTGAAGTAGAACTTCGGGAAATTGAATCGCGCCACGTGCGGCCAATTGCGCGGGTCGTGCCAGAAGAGCAGGGTGAAGTCCTCGGGGTGGGCGGGATAGCGCGCGATGGCATCGCGCAGGCGGGCACCGTGATCGCCGGGCGCCGGGCGGACCAGCCAGGGATAGTCGTCCGAGAGCCAGGCCACGGTGCGGCTCAGGTCGGTGCCGGGGCGCAGACGGCTGTAGCGGCCGTGCTTCTGGACCTGGATCGAGCGCGGCACGCCGAGCACGTCTTCGATGGCCAATCCCAGTGCCACCAGCAGGATTCGCGTGTAGGAGGCGTCGAACGCGCCGGGCAGCACGTCGAGCAGGCGGGCGGCGACCGCGCCCTCGATGACGCCGTCCCGGTGCGCGGAGGCCGGTTCGGCGGCGCGCTCGAGCAGGTTGGGTTCCGAATCCGAGGCCGCGAGCCAGGATTCCAATTCCCCGGCGCGGGTGGGCGCGAGCTCATCCAGGAATTGCGCCCACTCCGAACCGGTGATGGGTTCGGGCGTCAGCGAAATGGCTTCGCCCGCTTCCCATTGCCGGCAATAGGTGGCGACGTCGTCCCACATGACCCACATGGCCACGCCGTCGATGGCGATGTGGTGAATGGTGAGCAGCAGGATATTGACGTCGAACGAGCGGGTGAGCAGCGCGGCGGTCACGATCTTGCCGGTCGGCGGATCGATGCGCAGATTACTCTTCGCGGTCTCCTGCGCGATCACCTGCGCGATCTCCTCGGGGCCCACGTCCTCGATGTCGACGAGCCGCAAATCGATTCTGTCGCTGTGTGTTTCGGCGCCGATCTCGGTGTCGATCAGGCAGGCGGCCTGTTCGCCGTAGCTGTACCGGCTGCGCAGCGATTCATGATTGTCGATGAGCGCGCCGAGCAGTTTCCGGCCCTCGTCCGCGCCCATCGACACCGGGACGGGGCAGGGAATGGTGATCCCGAATACGCCCGGATTCGCGTCCCAGGTCAGGAATTTCTTGGCGGCTGCGGTGAGCCGCCCGGGGCGCAGGGCCGACTGGTCCGGCCGGGTGGAATTCATCAGGCAAATATTGAATGCGCAGTGCCGGTTGGCAACTGGCCGGATACCCCAGTCATGACCTCGATCGGCGGGCGGTACCACCGGGCGGAATACCGGCGCCGGCGGGTACCACCGGCAGGGGTACCCGCGCTCGCGTCCGCCGAGGTGGGCACGGCGGATCGAATCCGGCGATTCGCCGAGGCGAAATGCCGTTCCCGCCACCGGATGGCAAGTCCGCCGGGTACATTCGATCGGCCCGTCACGATCTCGACCATCGCTGCCGTGAAGTTCCCGCGCGTCCACCGGAGGAGTCATGACACCGCTGCATGTTCTCGCGCTCGTCGGCAGTCTGCGCGAGGCACCGGTGAGCAGACTGCTGGCCGAGGCCGCCGAGCGGACGGCGCCGCCCGGCATCGAGGTGGCGATCTTCGAGGGGCTGGACCAGCTGCCCGGCGTCCCGGCGGAAGGCGACGGATCCGCCGAGGACTCGGAGGCGGTCGCACGGCTGCGCGAGTCGATTCTGGTCGCGGACGCGGTGCTGGTGTTCGCGCCCGCTATCGACGATCTGCTGCCCGGCCCGTTGCGCGCCGCCATCGACTGGGCCTCGCGCCCCTACGGCGAGGGTGCGCTGGAGGGCAAGAAGACCGCGCTGCTCGCACCGGCCGGCGGGGTGAGCGCGCAGGCGCGCGCCCTGGTCGACCTGCGCAGAATCATCACCGTGGCCGGGGGCGTGCTGGTGGAGAACGCGTGCGCGACCATCGGCCGGGGTGCGGACCGGCCCGAGCACGAGCATCCGGCCGACGACGCCGACACCGTCGCGCAGCTCGCCGAGCAGTTGCGCCTGCTCGGCACGGCGGTGCGGCCCGGAGCGGTGCGCACCTGATCGCGGCCCCGGACACCGGGCGGTAAGCCGAAGTTCCGCGGGGCACCGCTCGGTGTTCACGAGCCACCCGCGTCCGGGACGTACCGTGAGATATGGCCATGTCGCGTCGGCAGTTACTGAGATTCGGCGCCGCCGGATCCGCCGCGGTGCTCGCCGGCACCGGCGTCGCCGCCGGTTCCCGGTTCACCCGGACCCGTCCGCTGGGCGGCTACCCCTTCCGGCTCGGGGTCGCCTCGGGTGATCCGCTGCCGGACGGAATCGTGCTCTGGACACGGCTCGCACCCGACCCGCTCGCCCCGGACGGGCACGCGGGGATGGCGAACGCACCGGTCACCGTGGAGTACGAGGTCGCGCACGACGAGGCGTTCACGCGCGTGGTCACGCGCGGCAGCGCGACAGCCACCCGCGAACTGGGCCACAGCGTGCATCCGGAGATCACCGGTCTGGAGCCGGACCGGTGGTACTTCTACCGCTTCCGCGCGGGCGCGGACATCTCACCGATCGGGCGGACGCGCACCGCGCCCGCCGCCGGGCAGGCCATGGCGCGCATGCGCTTCGCCTTCGCCTCGTGCCAGTCCTGGAGTTCGGGGTACTTCACCGCCTACGACCACATGGCCCGCGAGGACCTGAACCTCGTGGTGCACCTGGGCGACTACATCTATGAACGGGCCTGGACCAACGGCCGCGGGCAACCGGACGAGGAGGCGCCCACCGGTGAGGCCGTGGACCTGCGCGGTTATCGGCTGCGCTATTCGCAGGCCAAATCCGATGATTCGCTGATGACCGCGCACGCCGCGTTCCCGTGGCTGGTCACGATGGACGACCACGAGGTGGACAACAACTGGGCGGGCGATACCGGCGGGATCGGCGTGGACGTATACCGCTACCTGTCCCCCATCTTCCGCCGGCGCCGGGCCGCGGCCTTCCAGGCCCTGTACGAGCATCAGCCGCTGCGGATCGCGCAAATGCCCAGTGGCCCGAACATGCTGCTGCACCGGCGCTACGGATTCGGCGACCTGGTGGACTTCACCCTGCTGGACACCCGCCAGTACCGCAGCAAACAGGCGTGCGGCGACGGCAGCCTGGTGTCCGGCTGCGACGATCGGTACGCCGATGACCGCACGATTCTCGGTGCCCGCCAACGGGATTGGCTACTGGACGGGCTCACCTCCTCCCCCGCGCGCTGGCAGATCCTGGGCAATCAGGTGGCCATGGCGCGCTCGGATTACGACCCCGGGCCCGCGGTGCGCCTGGGCACCGACGCCTGGGACGGCTATGTCGCGGACCGCAATACGCTGCTGGGCGCGGCGGCCGACCGCGACGTGCGCAATCTGGTGGTGATCACCGGGGACCGGCACCACAACTACGCGGCGGATCTGCGGCGCGAGTTCGACGATCTCGAATCCGCGGTCGTCGCGGCCGAATTCACCGGCACCTCGATCAGCAGCGGCGGCGACGGCGCGGATATGAACGACACCGGTCGCACCCTGCTGGCCGCCAATCCGGATGTGAAGTTCTTCAACAGCCAGCGCGGATACGTGCGGGTCACCCTCGATCACGAGCGGTTGCACAGCGACTTCCGGGTCGTCCCGTACATCCGCCGACCGGGCGCGCCCATCGCCACCCGGGCGGGCTACGTGGTGCGCGACGGCGTGCCCGGGGTCGTGGAGGCGTGGAGCCCGGCCGCCCCGGATTCGGGCGCGGCAGCGGATTCCGCCAACCGGGCGGGCGGGGTGCGCGGGAGCGGCAACTGATCAGTCCAGTGGGCCGGTGATCGATTCCGCGGCCGCGACCAGTGCCCCGGTGGCGGCCAGGCGCACCGCCGCGGCGATCTCGGGCGCGAGATAGCGATCGGCGCCGGGCCCGGGGACCGACTCTCGCAGCGTCGCGATGACCGCGGCGGTCGCGGGCGCCGGGGACAGCGGCGCGCGCAGGTCGATTCCCCGTGCGGCGGTGAGTATCTCGATGGCGAGCACCCGGGTTAGGCCGTCGACGGAGCGGCGGAGCTTGCGGGCCGCGGCCCAGCCCATGGAGACGTGATCCTCCTGCATCGCCGAGGACGGTATCGAATCGGTGCTGGCCGGATTCGCCAGCCGCTTGAGTTCGGACACGATCGCGGCCTGGGTGTACTGGGCGATCATGTGGCCGCTGTCGACGCCCGGATCGTCGGCCAGGAAGGCGGGCAGCCCGTGATTGCGCGCCACGTCCAGGAAGCGGTCGGTGCGCCGCTCGCTCATGCTCGCCACGTCGGCGGCGGCGATGGCCAGGAAGTCCAGCACGTAGGCGACCGGGGCGCCGTGGAAATTGCCGTTGGATTCCACGCGCCCGTCCAGGGTGACCACCGGATTGTCCACCGCGCTGGCGAGTTCGCGCTCGGCGACCGTGCGGGCGTGGGCGAGGGTGTCGCGGGCCGCGCCGGCGACCTGCGGGGCGCAGCGCAGGGAGTACGCGTCCTGGACACGGGCGCAGTCCGCGCCGCGATGGCTGGCCACGATCGCCGAATCCGCCAGCAGGCGACGCATGTTCGCCGCGGCGGCCGCCTGGCCCGGATGCGGGCGCAGGGCCTGCAGATCCGCGGCGAACACCCGATCGGTGCCGAGCTGACCCTCCACGCTCATGGCCGCGGCCACATCGGCCAGCCGCAGCAGGTGCTCGAGGTCGGCCAGCGCCAGCACCAGCTGGCCCAGCATGCCGTCGGTGCCGTTGATCAGCGCCAAGCCCTCCTTCTCCCCGAGCACCACCGGGCCGAGACCGTGCCGGGCCAAAGCGTCGGCGGCGTCCAGGATTTCGCCGTCGGCGGTGCGCACCCGCCCTTCCCCCATGACCGCCAGGGCGACGTGCGCCAGCGGGGCGAGATCGCCCGAACAGCCCAGGCTGCCGTATTCGTACACGACCGGGGTGAGCCCGGCGGCGAGCAGATCGGCGTAGGCCCGGGCGAGTTCGGGTCGCACGCCGGTGCGGCCGGTGGCCAGGGTGGACAGGCGCAGCAGCATGAGCGCGCGCACGACCTCGGATTCGACCTCGGGTCCGGATCCGGCGGCATGCGAGCGGATGAGACTGCGCTGCAACCGCGTTCGCAGCTCCGGCGGAATGTGCCGGGTGGCGAGCGCGCCGAAGCCGGTGGAAACGCCGTACACCGGCTTCGGATCGGCGGCGAGCTCGCGAATCCGGGCGTGGCTCACGGCCATCGCGGTCACGGACTCCGCGGCCAGTTCCACCGCGGCGCCGTACCGCGCCACGCGGAGAACCTCATCGCGTCCGACGGGCCCGACGCCCACCGTGACGGGACCGTCCGGCGCAGGTCGGGCGGCGGTGTGATCGATGGAGGCGCGCAGCGGCCTCTCCCTTCTCCTCGGCGAGCTCGAACCCCCGGGCACGATCATGCCTAGTATCGGAGTATGCGGGTGGGACGAGGAATTTCCGGGCTTCTGGCATTCGCGCTACTGCTGGTGTTGGCGGTGATGTCGGCGTGGGATCAGCAACCACATGGTTTCCGCGGCGAGTCCGCGCCCGGGGACGTGTTCAGCGCCGAACGGGCGCAGCGCGTCATCGAGGAGATAGCGCGGGCCCCGCACGCGGTCGGCTCGGCCGAACACGCCCGGGTGCGTGATCATTTGGCGGACGAACTGCGGAATCTGGGGCTGGCGACCGAGATTCAGCGCGGCGTCGGCACCTACCCCGGTGGCCTGAGCGCCCCCGAGTCGGCCTTCGCGCAGGTATCCAACATCGTGGCCACGCTGCCCGGCGCCGATTCGACCGGCACCGTGTACCTGACGGCGCACTACGATTCGGTCACCTCGGGCCCCGGCGCGAACGACGACAGCGTGGGCGTCGCGGCGATCATGGAAACGGTGCGCGCGCTGCGGGACGGCGACGGCACGCTGCGCAACAACGTGGTGGTGCTGCTGACCGATGCCGAGGAGCCCGGCCTGCTCGGGGCGGAGGCCTTCGTGGCGGCGGGCGGCTACGACAAACGCGGGGTGGTGATCAATCACGACGCGCGGGGCGCGAGCGGTCCGGCGCTGCTGTGGCGCATCACCCACCCCGACGGCCCGCTGATCCGCGCGGTGGCGCGCGCGCCGTATCCCAACACCGATTCCACGACCACGGCCGCCGCGGGCGCGGGCATCCCCAGCAGCACCGACTTCGTCTCCTTCGAATCGGGTGAGTTGCGGGTGCTGGATTGGGCTTTCGCGGGCAGCAGCGCCTATTACCACAATCGCGAGGACACCCCGGAGCACGTCAACCTGCCCACGGTGCAGCAGCTGGGCGAGAACACGCTGGCGCTGACAAGGGATTTCGGGCAGCGGGATCTGGCGGAAACGAGCGACGGCGCCGACGCCGCCTATTTCCCACTGCCTTTCGCCGGTCTGGTCGTGATCCCGGCGTGGGTGATCCTGGTGCTGGCCGCGCTGGGAACGCTGGGGGTGATCGGACTGGCGTGGTGGGTCCGGCGGGCCGGCGAGGCCAGTGTGAAGGCGATCGCCGGCGGCGCGATCACGCTGGTGGTCGCGGTGCCGATCGCGGTCGCGGCGACCTACGGGCTGTGGTGGCTGCTGCAGGAGATCCGCCCCGCGTATCAGGCCTCGCCGGTGGATCCGTATCGGCCGGAGTTCTTCCACATCGCGGTGCTGGTGTTGTCCACGGCGGTGCTCATCGGCTGGTATGCCTTCGCGCGCCGGGTATTCGGGCCCACCGGCACCGCGATCGGCCTGCTGGCCGGGGTGACACTGCTGGGAGCCGGGATCGCGGTGGTGTCCCCGCCCGCGGCACAGGTGCTGGTGCTGCCCGCGGCCGCGGCGGTGCTGGGGGTCGGCGCGAGCTTCGTCATCGGGGATCCGTGGCGGCTGCCGGTGCTGACCCTGCTGCTGGCGCCCGCTGCGCTGTTCCTCGGCAGCACGGCCTGGGCCGGGGTGCAGACCGGACTGGTCACCGCGCCCTTCCTGGCCGCGCCGGCGATCGTGCTGCTGGGCGCGCTGCTGTTGCTGACACTGAGCCGGAGTTGGCCGGCCCGGCGGGGCTGGCTCGTTCCCGGTGCGGCCCTCGTGCTCACGGTCGTGCTCGCGGCCGCCGGGATGGCGGTGGACAGGTTCGACGATCGGCATCCGCGGCTGTCGCAGATCATCTACGCCCTGGACGCCGACCGGGCGCAGGCCCGATGGCTCTCGATGCTCGCCCCGGACGCGTGGTCGCGGGACTTCGTGAGCACGGGCGGGCCCGAGGGGTCCTTCGCCGAGCTGTGGGATTACGCGGTCGCCACGGGCGACGCTCCGGCCCAAGCGCTTTCGGTCCCGATCGCCGAGGTGACCTCCGATCGGACCGAGGCGGGCCGGCGCACGGTGACCCTGCGCATGCGGTCCACGCGCGGCGCGTATCGGCTGGATCTGCGCTGGCCGGACGGGGCGGTCGAGTCGGTGAAGGTGGCGGGCCGCACGGCGCATTCGCTGCCCGAGCACGGTTTCCGCTTCTGGGCCCCGCCCGCGGAGGGCGTCGAGGTGGAACTGT
Organism: Nocardia sp. NPDC057668; assembly: GCF_042799795.1. Taxonomy (NCBI): domain Bacteria; kingdom Bacillati; phylum Actinomycetota; class Actinomycetes; order Mycobacteriales; family Nocardiaceae; genus Nocardia; species Nocardia sp. NPDC057668. The sequence continues at coordinate 583,247 of NZ_JBHVIC010000005.1, forward strand.
CGGCCCCGGCCGGGGCGCTGCCGCTGACGCTGGTGGACTACACGTGGCTGCCGGACTCGGGCATCGAATCCTTCGGCACGCCACCACTGGACACGTACTTCCGGCAGGACAGCACGGCGGCCGTCTTCGTCAGGGTGCCGGGTCTGTAGGCCGCGCGTTCAGGCGCCCGCGCAGGTAGCGGCCGGTCGGGCTGCCGGTGGCCGCGGCGATCCGCGCGGGCGTCCCGGCGGCCACGATCCGGCCGCCCTCGGGTCCGCCGCCGGGGCCCATGTCGATCACGTGGTCGGCGTCGCCGATGAGATCCAGGTCGTGGTCGATGGCCACGATGGTGGCCCCCGCCCGCAGCAGCCGCTCGAACACCCCGACCAGGGTGCGCACGTCGCCGGGGTGCAGTCCGGTGGTGGGCTCGTCGAAGACGTAGAGCACGTGGGTCTGCGCCGAGCGCAAGCCGCCGGCCAGGCGCATGCGCTGGGCCTCCCCGCCGGACAGCGCGGGGGTGGGCTCGCCGAGCGCCAGGTAACCGAGCCCGACTTCGCGCAGGGCCTGCAACGGCGCGCCGATCCGCGGTACGCCCGCGTAGCGATCGGCGGCGTCGGCGACGGTGAGGGCCAGCACGTCGGCGATGGTCAGCCCGTCCACCCGCACCTCGAGCGTCTCGGCGTTGTAGCGGGCACCGTGACAGGCCGGGCAGGTGATCGTCATGTCCGGCAGGTACTGCACGTCCAGGGACACCTCGCCGAGGCCGGTGCACACCGGGCACTGCCCGCCCTTGACGTTGTAGGAGAAACGGCCTGCGCCCCAGTGCCGTTCGCGCGCGAGCGGGGCCGCGGCGAACAGCGCGCGCAGCCCGTCGAACGCGCCGGAGTAGGTGGCCGGGGTGGAACGGCTGTTGTTGCCGATCGGCGTGGAGTCCACGGTGACGACCCGGGTGATCCCGGCGGCGTTCAGTTCCGCGACGTGTCCGGGCAGCGGCTGCCCGTTCAGCGTCCGGGTCAGCGCGGGCACCAGGCTGTCCAGGATGAGGCTGGTCTTGCCCGAGCCGGAGACGCCGGTGACCAGGGTGAGCCGCTCCAGCGGAATACGCGCGGTCACCCCGTGCAGGGTGTAGAAGTCGCCGACGGTGAGCTCGAGGTGCGGGTCCGCCGCCCGCACCGGCCGCGCCTGGCGCGCGTGCGGTTCGGCCGCGCCCGAAAGATAGGGGCCGGTGATCGAATTCGGGTCGGCGGCCAGTTCGGCGGCGGTGCCCCGGGCGATGACCCGCCCGCCCGCGCGGCCCGCGCCCGGTCCCATTTCGATGAGGTGATCGGCCCAGCGCAGCAGTTCGACCTCGTGATCCACCATCACCACCGAATTGCCGTTGCCGACCAGGGCACGGATCACCGCGCGCAGGCCCTCGACGTTGGCCGGGTGCAGGCCGATGGAGGGCTCGTCCAGCACGTAGAGCATTCCGGTGGAACGGGTTTGCAGGGTCGAGGTGAGCTGGATGCGCTGGCGCTCCCCCGTCGAGAGCGACTCACCGGCGCGGTCCAGGCTCAGATAGCCCAGGCCGAGGGTGCGCAGCGGTTCGATGGCGCGCACGAACTCGGTGGTCAGGCGGGTGGCGAGGGCGTGCATGTCGGCGGGCAGGGCGGCGGCCAGTTCGGTTGCCCAGGGCTCCAATTCGGCCAGGGTCAGCGCGCTGGTCTCGGCGATGGTGCGATCACCGATCAGGGTGGTGAGCGCCTCTGGACGCAGCCGGGCGCCGTGGCAGGCCGGACAGGTGTGCAGGGTGAAGAATTTGCTCAGTCGCTCGCGCGTGGTCTGGCTGGCGCTGTTCGCGAGTGAATGCCGCACCGCCGCACGGGCGTTCTCGTAGGTGCCGTTGAGTTCGGCGGCCCGCCCGGATTTGGTGGTGACCACCACGTGCCGCTTCTCGGCGGGGCCGTTCAGGACGATCTCGCGCTCGCGCGCGGTCAGGTCGCGGTAGGGCACGTCGATGCGGACGCCGAGCTGTTCGGCGATCTGCGGCTGGAAGTCGCGCAGCGGCAGCTTCCACGGCGCGACGGCGCCGTCGGCGATCGACAGGTCCGGATCCGGGATCAGGGCCGCGTCGTCGATCTCCTCGACGGTGCCCAGACCGCCGCAGCGCGGGCACGCGCCGAAGCTGTCGAAGGCGAAGGACTCCGCGCCCGGCAGTTCGAACTCGCCGCCGCACTCGGGCAGGTCCACCCGGCCGCGCAGCGCGGTGTCCAGCGACGGGGGCAGCCGGAAACCCGTGGGGCACAGGTGGGAACCGAGCCGCGAGTACATCAGGCGCAGCACGTTGTAGACCTCGGTCATGGTGCCCACGGTGCTGCGCCGGCCGGGGATCGGCGGGCGCTGGCGCAGGGCCAGGGTGGCGGGCAGGAAGTCGATGCGGTCCACGTCGGGTCGCTCGGCCTGGCTGATCCGGCGGCGCGTGTAGGTGGACAGCCCGCCGAGCAGTCGCTGATAGCCCTCGCCGTAGAGGACGTCCATGGCGAGCGAGGATTTCCCCGAGCCCGAGAGCCCGGTGATCGCCACCCAGGACCAGAGCGGGATGTCGACGGTCAGCTCGTCGAGGTTGTGCACGCGCGCACCGACCACGTGGATGGCCGCGGGCAGGTGCTCGGTGCTCATCCGCCGTTCCAGTGCAGCTGCAGCCCGCGGGCGATCTCGGTCAGCGGAATCGGCTGCGCCATACCGATATGCGTGGCCCGGATCGGGATGTCGAGGACGTCGCCGGTGACGTGCTCGTGCCAGCTCGCCGCGGGCCGGCGGTCGGCGATCGCCGTGCCGGTCGCGGTGAAGTGCACCAGGTCGCCGCGGAAACGGCCGCCGGGTTCGCCGGCCACGGGCCGGGTGAGGGCGGCGGTGGCGCGTTCGACCAGGTCCGGGGGGAAGCTCTCGGCCGCGTGGGTCAGTTCCGCCATGCCGTGCAGCTCGGCCCAGGCCGCGGCGGCGTCGTGCGGTTCGGGGGCCGCGACGCCGTCGGGCGGCGCGCTGTCCATCAAGGCCAGCAGCGCGACCTCCGCCCCCTGATCCTGGAGCCGGACCGCGATCTCGTGGGCGATGCGCCCGCCGAGCGACCAGCCCAGCAGCCGATACGGCCCGGTGGGTCGCACACGCAGGATCTCGTCCACGTAGCGGGCCGCGTAGTCGTGCAGGGTGGCGTAGGGCTCCTCGCCGCACGCGACCCAGGGGTCCTGCAGGCCGTACAGCGCGATCGAGGGGTCGAGCCGGGTGAGCAGTCCGGCGTAGGGCCAGGCCAGCCCGCCCCCGGGATGCACGCAGAACAGGACATCCCCGTCGGTGCGGCGCAGCGGCAGCAGCACCCGGTAGGACTCGTTCGCGGTGGCGTCGAACGGGTCAGCGCCCGCGGCGGCGAACCGCTCGGCCAGTGCCCGCACCCGGGGCGCTTCGAAGAGATCGCGCAGGGCCACGGCGCCGTTCAGGCGGGCGATGACCCGGGCGGCGGCGAGGGAGTTGCCGCCGAGGGCGAAGAACTCGTCGTCCAGCCCGACGCGGTCGAGCCCGAGGACCTCGGCGAAAGCGGCCGCCACCGCCTGTTCGGCGGGGTGCACCGGGGCCAGGTAGTCCGTGCGGACCGGTGGCGGGGTGGGCAGGGCGGAGCGATCCACCTTGCCGTTCGCGGACAGCGGCAGGTGGTCCAGCGGCACGATGGCCGGGCGCAGGTAGTCGGGGAGCCGCTGTGCCGCAACCGAGCTCAGTTCGGCCGGGTCGAGCGTGTGACCCGGCTCCGGTACCACGTAGGCCACCAGGGCCGCGCCCGCCGGGCCGTCGGTGCGGGTGGCGACGACCTGGGCGACGCCGGGCGCGCCGGCCAGCACCGCCTCGATCTCACCGGGTTCCACCCGCATTCCGCGGATCTTGATCTGGAAGTCGGTGCGGCCCTGGTATCGGAGTTCGCCCGCGTCGGTCCAGGAGACGAGATCGCCGGTGCGATAGAGCCTCTCGCCGGGCCCGCCGAACGGGTCGGCGACGAAGCGGGCGGCGGTGCCCGCGGGGCGGCCGAGGTAGCCGCGCGCCACCCCGGCGCCGCCGATGTACAGCTCGCCGACCGCCCCGACGGGGAGCGGGCGCAGCGAGCGGTCCAGGACGTAGCAGCGCGTGCCCACGGCGGGCCCGCCGATGGTGATCGGGCGGCTGCCGTCGAGCGCTCCGCTCACGGTGCTGAGCACCGTGGTCTCGGTGGGGCCGTAGGCGTTGACGAGCCGGCGGCGCTCGCCCCAGATCGCGGCGACGGCGGGCGGGCAGGATTCGCCGCCGGTGATCACCACGGCGAGATCGGGCAACAGCGCGGCCGGGGTACAGGCCAGCACGGCGGGGGTCACGCAGGCGTGGGTCACCCGTTCGCGGCGCAGCAACTCGGCCAGCTCGGGGCCGGCGTAGATCTCGGGCGGGGCGATGACCAGGGTCGCGGCTGCGTCCGCGGCCAGCACCAGTTCCCACACCGAGACATCGAAACTCGGTGCGGCCAGGCACAATACGCGCGAGGTCGAATCGGCGCCGATGCAGCGCGCCTGGGTGGCGGCCATGTTCGCGAGGCCGGTGTGCGACACCACCACCGCCTTGGGCCTGCCGGTGGAGCCCGAGGTGTGCATGACGTAGGCGGCGTTGGCCGGGCGCGCGTCACGGGCCGGGATGCGCGAGCGTTCGGGTCCGGGTGCGCCGACCTCGCCCGCGGGGTCCAGGATCAGCACCTCGATGTCCGGCAGCGCGGCATAGGCCGCGTGCTCGGCGGCGGTGGTGAGCAGGACGCGGGCGCCGGTCGCGGCGAGCATGGCGGACAGGCGGGCGGGCGGGCAGCCCGGATCGAGCGGCAGGAAGGCCGCGCCCGACTCGGTGACGCCCCAGCACGCCACCGCCCAGGCCGCCGAGCGCGACATACCCAGGGCCACCACGTCTTCGGGGCCGATGCCGTGTGCGCGCAGTCGACGGGCCAGGCGCAGGGCGCGCGCGTCCAGCTCACGATAGGTCAGCGCGATGTCGCCGTACCGCAGCGCCTCCGCGCCGGGGGCCCGGCGCACGGCCGAGTCCAGCAGATCCGGGAGCAGCAGATCGACCTCGGCGGTCTCGGTGCGATTCCACTCCTCCACCACCAGCCGGTACTCGTGGCCGCCCAGGATGCCCAGCCGCGCGGTGGGCCGGTGCGGCGCGGCGGCCGCGACTTCCAGCAGGCGGCGGTAGCGCCCGAGCAGGGCGGTGATGGTGCCGTGGTCGAAGAGTTCGGTGGCGTACTGCACTTCGACGCGGAGGTCGGAATCCACCGGGGTGCAGACGAATTCGAGATCGAAGCGCGCGGTGGCGACCGGCGCGAGCACCGGTTCGGCCCGCAGGCCCGGCAGCCGGAGCCGAATCGGGTCCAGGTTCTGCAGCACCAGCATGACCTGGAACAGCGGGTGCCTGGCCCGGGACCGCGGCGGATCCAGGGCCTCCACCACCTGCTCGAACGGCAGCTCGGCGTGCGCGAAGGCCCCCAGATCCGCCTCGCGCACGCGTGCCAGCAGCGCCGAGAACGACTCGGCGGCATCGACTTCCACCCGCAGCGCCAGCGTGTTGACGAACATGCCGACCAGCTCGTCCAGGGCGGCGGCGCCCCGGCCCGCGACCGCGGTGCCGACGGTGATGTCGTCGCCGCCGGACCACGCCGAGAGCAGCAGGGCCAGCCCGGCGTGCAGGGTCATGAAGAGCGAGGCGTCGTGCTGTTCGGCCAGCTCCCGCAGCGCGGTGACGACCGGGGCGGGAATCGTGCAGGCGACGGTGCGGCCGTGCAGGCCCGCGACCGGCGGGCGGGGCCGGTCGGTGGGCAGGCCCAGTTCGGCGGGCGACCGCGCGAGAGTCGCCGTCCAGTAGTCGAGTTGGCGGTTCAGCTCGGACCGCGGGTCCTCGGGTGCGCCCAGGACCTCGCGCTGCCACCGGGCGTAGTCGATGTACTGCACACCGAGCGGCTCGCGGTCGGGACGGTCGCCGCGCAGGGCGGCCGCGTAGCCCTCGGCCAGATCACGGGCCAGTGGCGCGAGCGAATAACCGTCGGCGCCGGCGTGGTGCACGACGAAGGCCAGCAGCCACTCCCGAGGCTCCCCCGCGCCCTCGCCCACCGCGAACAGCGCGTAACGCACCGGCACTTCGGTCGTGAGATCGAAGGGGGCGGAGCAGAATTCGCCGAGTGCCGCCTCGGCGTCGAAGGTGTCGCAGTGCTGTACGGCGAGTTCGCGCGGTACGGGCCGGGCCGCGACCACCCGCTGTTCGCCGACGCCGTCGCGGTGCGGGTAGAACGTGCGCAGCACCTCGTGCCGGGTCACGACGTAATGCAGGGCCGTCCCCAGTGCGGCGACGTCCAGGGTTCCGGTCAGGCGCACGACCAGCTGGATGTTGTAGGCCGGGGATTCCGGGTCCAGGCGGTTCAGCAGCCACAGTCGCTGCTGCGCGAAGGACATCGGGGATCGGTCCCCGCGCGCGACCGCCCGCGGTTCCGGCCGGGCCGGGCGCGGCGAATCCGCCAGGCGCGCGGCGAGTCCCGCGACGGTCGGCGCGTCGAAGACCTCGCGGACCGGAACCTCGGCGCACAGTTCCGCACCCACCCGGGCCGCGACCCGGGTGGCGCTGAGCGAGTTGCCGCCGAGCCGGAAGAAGTCGTCGTCCAGACCGATCCGCTGCACCCCGAGCACCTCGCCGAAGGCCCGGGCCACCGCACGTTCGGGCGCGGTGACCGGGGCGCGGAAAAGCTCGGCGTCCGGTGCGGGCGCGGGCAGCGCGGCCCGGTCCACCTTGCCGTTGACGGTCAAGGGCAGGCGTTCGCACGGGACGATGACCGCCGGGGTCAGATACCCGGGCAGCCGCCGTGCCACGTTGGCGCGCAGTCGAATCGGGTCGAGCGCGACGCCGCGTGCGGAGGTGACGTAGGCGACGATCCGGGGTTCGCCGGGACCGTCGGCCCGGACCATCGCCACCGCCTGGGCGACACCGGGCAGGCTCGCCACCGCCGCCTCGACCTCGCCGAGCTCGATGCGCTGCCCGCGCAGCTTGATCTGGGAATCGGTGCGGCCGACGAAGATCAGCGCACCGTCCGCGCGCCTGCGCACCGCGTCCCCGGTGCGGTACATGCGGCCGGGGGCGAACGGGTCGGGCAGGAATCGCGCGGCGGTCGAGCCGGGGCGCGCGCAATAGCCGCGCGCCACACCCGGACCCGCGACGTAGAGCTCGCCGAGCACCCCGTCCGGCACGGGGGCGAGCCGTTGATCCAGTACGTAGCAGCGCATTCCGGCGGCCGGGCCGCCGAGCGTCACGGGCTGATCCGATTCCTGCGGCGCGCTGATGTTGGAGACGATGGTGATCTCGGTGGGGCCGTAGGCGACGAGCAGGTCGCGATCGGCGGCCCAGCGGGCGGCCACGGCCGGGGCGACGGTCTCGCCGCCGGTCACCACCGTGCGCAGAACGGGTGCGCCCCCGGCGGTTTCGAGGACGCCCGGGTCCATGGTGGCCAGCACCGCGGGTGTGATGAAGGCGTGGGTCACGCGGGCCGCAGACAGCAGGCTCGCCAGTTCCGGGCCGGCGTAGACCTCCGGCGGCGCGATCACCAGCGTCGCGCCCGCGCCCGTCGCGAGCAGCACCTCCCACAGCGAGGCGTCGAAGCTCGGGGAGGCGAGTTGCAGGACGCGGGAATCCGCGTCGACCGCACAGTGCTCGGCCTGTGCCGCGATCGTGTTCGCCAGACCCGCGTGGGTGACGATCACCCCCTTGGGCACTCCGGTCGACCCGGAGGTGAACAGCACGTAGGCCGCATCGGCCGGACGGATCGGGCGCACCCGATCGGCGTCGGTGACGGCCCCGGCGCAGACCCCGCCCGGGTCGGCCGGCAGCCCGTCCTCGACCACCAGCCAGGGCAGATCGGGGAGTTCGGGCCGGGCGCCGGGGCCCGTCAGGCCCAGCGCCGCGCCGGAATCGGCGAGCATGAGGGCGATCCGCTGCCCGGGATGGCCCGGATCCACCGGCAGATACGCGGCGCCGGTCTTGGCCACGGCCCACAACGCGACCGCCCATTCCACGGAGCGGCGCAGGGCCACGGCCACCACGTCGCCGGGGCCGATGCCACCCCCGATCAGCAGGCGGGCCAGTCGATTCGAGCGCTCGTCGAGTTCGCGATAGGTGAGCGCGCGATCGCCGCACGCCACGGCGCGAGCCTCCGGGAACCGGGCCACCGTCCGCGCGAGGATCTCGGGCAGGGTGATCCGTACCGGGTTCGCCTCGTGCGCGCCCGCGGCCAGCACCCGCCGGCGCTCACCGGCCGAGAGCACGTCCACGCTGTGGATCGGGCGGTCGGGATGACCGGCGACGGCGGTGAGCACCCGCCGGAATCGATCGATCAGCGACTGCGCGGTGCCGGCATCGAACAGCTCGGTGTCATAGCGCAGCAGGATCACCAGGCCCGAATCGCGCTCGGTGAGTTCGAATTCCAGGTCGAATCGAATCGCCGTGGCGGGCGCGGCGAGCGTCTCCACGCGCACGCCGGGCAGGCGCAGTTCGGGCACCTCGAAGTTCCGGAAGGACAGCGCGACCTGGAACAGCGGATGCCGGGCGGCGGAACGCGGTAACCGCAGCGCCTCGACGATGTGCTCGAACGGCGTCTGCGCGTGGGCCATGGCGTCCAGATCCACCTCGCGCACGCGGTCCAGCAGCTCGGCGAAGGACGCGTCGGGATCGACCGGCACCCGCAGCGGCACCGAGTTGACGAACATGCCGACCACATCGTCCAGACCGGGCGCGGCACGGCCGGCGGTGGGTGTGCCGATGACGATGTCGCCGGTGCCGGCCAGTTTGGCCAGCAGCAGCGCCAGCGCGGCGTGGGTCACCATGAACATCGAGGCGCGGCGGGCTGTTGCCAGTGCGCGCAGCCGAGCCGTGATCGGTTGCGGCAGAACCGATTCCACGCTCGCACCCGCGTGGCCGGCGACGTCCGGGCGCGGCCGGTCCAGGGGCAGCGCGAGTTCGATCGGGGCGTCGGCCAGGGTCGTGCGCCAGTACGAGAGCTGCCGGGTCAGCTCGGAACTCGGATCGCCGGGGCTGCCCAGCAGCTCGTGCTGGGCGCGGGCGTGGTCGGCGTAGCGGGTGGTGAGCACGGGCCAGTACGGCGCGGTGCCCGTGGTGCGGGCGGTGTACGCCGCCGCGAGATCACGCGCGAGCGGGGCGAGGGAGAACCCGTCGGCGTTCACATGGTGCACGACCAGGGCGAGCACCCATTCGGATCGGTGCGCGGCGTCGCCGGAGGCGTCGACCGCGAAGAGCCGGGCGCGCACCGGCGGAGCGGCGGCCAGGTCGAAGGGCTGGGCCTCGAAGTTCGCCAGGGCGCGTTCCAGCCGGGCGGGCGGGATGCGGCGGATGTCCATCGCGCCGACATCCTCCTGCGCCACCGCCTGATACGGCACGCCCTCGTGTTCGGGGAAGTAGGTGCGCAGGGCTTCGTGGCGCTGCACGACGTCGGCAACGGCCGCCGCCAGCGCCACCACGTCCAGTGCGCCGCCCAGCCGGACGGCCAGCAGAATGTGGTAGGCCGCGCCCGCGCCGCCACGATCCAGCAGCCAGATGCCCCGCTGCGCGCAGGACAGCGGCACCCGATCCGGTTCCGCGACCGGTTCGGGTGCGGCGGAATCGGATTCGAGGTCGGCACGCGCCGACAACCGTTCCTCGAGCAGGCGGGCCAGGCCGGGAACGGAGGGTTCGTCGAAGAGGTCACGCGACCGGACCACCGCCGCGCCCGCGAGTTCGGCCCGCAGCAGCGTCACCGCGGCGGCCGCGCTCAGGGAGTTCCCGCCGAGGGCGAAGAAGTCGTCGGACCGTCCGACCGGGTCGGCCACCAGCACCCGGGCGAACACCCGCGCGACGAGTTCCTCGGTGGCCGTGGCCGGTTCGTGGAAGGCGACCCGCGCTCGCTCGGGGGCGGGCAGGGCCGCGCGGTCGAGTTTGCCCGCCGGGGTGAGCGGTAGGTGATCCAGTATCCGCACCTGTGCCGGAACGTAGTGCGCGGGCATCCGATGCGCGATCGCGGCGCGCAACGGCTCGGGATCGGCGGTCGCACCCGGTGCGGGCACGACGTAGGCGACGAGTTCGGGGTCCCCCGGCCCGGTGCGCAGGACCACCGCGGCCTGGGCCACGCCGGGCACCGCCGACAGCGCGGCCTCGACTTCGCCGGGCTCCAGTCGCACCCCGCGCACCTTGACCTGGAAGTCGTTGCGGCCGTGGAAGTCCAGTGTGCCGTCGGTCCGCCACGACCCGGTGTCACCGGTGCGGTACATGCGGGACCCGGGCTCGCCGAAGGGATCGGGCACGAAGCGCGCGCCGGTCCGGCCGGGCCGGTGCGCGTAACCGCGCGCCACCCCGGTGCCCGCCACGTAGATCTCGCCGATGACGCCGGGCGGGACCGGTCGCAACCGCGGGTCCAGGACGTGCACCCGGGCTCCGGCCACCGGTGCGCCGATCGGGACCGGCCCGTCCGCGGCGCGCAGCGGACGGGTGACCGTCGCCCAGACGGTGGTCTCGGTGGGACCGTAGGCGTTGACGAAACACCGGTTCGGCGACCAGCGCCCGGCCAGTTCGGGCGAGCAGGTCTCCCCGCCGGCCGCCAGCAGCCGCAGGTCCGCCAGCTCCGCCGCGGGCAGGGTCGCCAGCACGCGCGGGGTCAGCATGGCGTGCGTGATGCGTTCGCGGGCCAGGAAATCGGCCAGCTCGGGCCCGGCGTACACGTCCGGGGGCGCGATCACCAGGGCTCCGCCGGAGCACAGGGCCTGCAGCAGTTCCCAGATCGAGGCGTCGAAGGCGGGCGAGGAGACCGAAAGCACGCGGGCGCGCGGATCGGCGTCACAGCGCTGCGCCTGGGTCACCACGACGTTCGCCAGTCCGGCGTGGGTGATGCACACCGCCTTGGGGATGCCGGTGGATCCGGAGGTGTACACGAGATAGGCCGGGTGGGCCAGGTGCAGCGGCCGGGTCCGGTCGGCGTCGGTGACGGGCTCGGCGCTTTCGCCGAGTTCGCCGAACTCGAGGGACAGCCACTGTCCGCCGTGCAGGTCCACCGGCTCCGCGCCGGGACCGGTGATCCCCACGCGCACCAGGGAATCGGTGAGCATGAGGCGGACGCGCTCGGCGGGTGTGCCGGGGTCCATGGGCAGCGCCGCCGCACCGGCGTGCGCGACCGCGCACATCGCCACCACCCATTCCAGCGAGCGGGGCAGCGCGATCGCCACCACGTCCTCCGGGCCCGCGCCCAGCGCTATCAGTTTGCGCGCCAAGTGATTCACCCGGAGCGACAGCTCGTGATAGGTCAGCGCGCGGTCCCCGCACACCACCGCCGCGGCCCCCGGCGCGTACGCGGCGGCCCGGGTCAGCAGCAGCGGCAGCGTCGCGGGGACGGCTTCGCCGCCCGCGTTCCACTCCCCCAGCGCCGTGCGCTCGGCCGCGGACAACAGCTCCAGTTCACCGACCGGCACGCTGGAATCCCGTGCCAGCTGGTCGAATACACGGATCAGGCGATCGGCCAGGGCGGTCATGTCCGGCCCGTCGAACAGATCCGTGGCGTAGTCCAGGGTCAGGGACAGCCCCGCCGCCGTCTCGGCGAAGGTGAACTCCAGATCGAATTTGGCCACCGGCAACGGGATGTCGAGCGACTCCGCGTGCAGGCCGGGCAGGTCGAACGCGGTCGCTCCGGCTGCGCGCAGCGACAACCCGACCTGAAACAGCGGGTGCCGGTCGCGGGCGTGCGGCAGCCCGGCCGCGCGCACCACCCGCTCGAACGGCGCGTCGTCGTGCGCGAAGGCCGAGAGGTCGATATCGCGGACCCGCGAGAGCAATTCGGCGCACGACTCGGCGTGGTCCACCGGGACGCGCAGCACCAGGGCGTTGACGAACATGCCGATGAGGTCGTCCAGCCGGGCGTCGCCGCGCCCGGCGACCGGGGTGCCCACGGCGATGTCGGCGCCGCCAGAGACCCGGGCAAGCAGCGCGGTCAGGCCCGTGTGCAGCACCATGAACAGGGTCGCGCCGTGCCGGTGCGCGAGTTCGCGCAGGCCGGCCACGGTGCGCTCGGGCAGTTCGCCGGTGACTCGCGCCGCCCGGCGGGTGCGCCGGGCGGGGCGCGGACGATGGGGCGGGAGACCGGATTCCGGTGGCAGGCCGTCGAGGGTTGTACGCCAGTAGCCGAGTTGGCGGGACAGTTCCGATTCCGGATCGGTGTCGTCCCCGAGCACCTCGCGCTGCCACAGCGTGTAGTCGGCGTACTGCACCGGCAGCGGGGTCCACTCCGGTGCGGCACTGCGCAACCGGGCGCGGTAGGCGGTCGCCAGGTCGCGGGCGAAGGGCGCGAGCGACAGGCCGTCGGCGATGATGTGATGCGCCAGGACGGCGAGGACGTGGCGTTCGGCGACGGGCTGCGCGGCGGATTCGGCACCGGGGGCGGCAGTCTCGGCAGCGACGTTCTCGGCGGCGACAGTCCCGGCGGTGACGGTCCCGACGCCGGTAATCTCAGTGGCGACGGTCCCAGCCGCGGTGGTCCCAGCCACGACGATCTCAACGGCGGAGGTCCCGGCAGCGGCAATCTCGGCGGCTGGAATATCAATGACGACAGGCTCGGCGGCAGCGGGCCCGGCGGCGGCAGTCCCGGCGGCAGCAGACCCCGCGGCGGCAGACCCCGCAGCAGCAGACCCCGCGGCAGCGGACCCGGCAGCGGCAGACCCCGCGGCAGCGGAATCCAGCACCCGGAGCAGGCGAATGCGAAGGGGGGACCCGTGCGCCAGATCGATGCCCGCACCGCCGAATTCGCGCAGCTCACGATGCACCGCGGCCGCGGGCACCGGTTCCGGCGTCAGCGCCCGCACCACCGCGCCGACCGGTGAGAGCCGCTGCAGCACACCGTCGTCCGTCTCGTGGAACACCGTGCGCAGGGCCTCGTGGCGACCGACCACATCGGTCAGCGCGGCGGTCAGCGCGCTCGCGTCCAGCGGGCCGGTCAGGTGCAGGGCGAGCAGCATGTTGTAGGACGGCGCGGCCGGATCGAGCCTGTTGATCAGCCACAATCGCTGCTGCGCGTAGGACAGCGGCACCCGCTCGGGACGCGGCCGCGGCGCCGGTCGCGCGCGCTCGGCCAGCAGATCCCGGGCGCCGACGCGCTCGGCGAAGCCCGCGACGGTGGGCGCGTCGAACAGATCGCGCACCCCCGCCGCCACGCCCAGCGCCGCACCCACCCGAGCGGCCACCACGGCCGCGCTCAGCGAATCCCCGCCCAGCGCGAAGAAGTCCGCGTCCAGGCCGATGCGGGCGGCGCCACCCGCGGGCGCGGCCGGGAGTTCGGCGAACGCGGCGGCGACGGCCTTCTCCGCCACCGTGACCGGTGCGCGGTAGACGGTCGCCGGCGCGGCGGGAGCCGGCAGCGCCCGCCGGTCCACCTTGCCGCTCGGGGACAGCGGGAACCGGTCGAGCAGTACGATCGCGGGCACCATGTACCCCGGCAGTCGCTGGGCGGCGGCCACTTCCAGCTCTCGCGTGGTGAGCAGGAATCCCGGTTCCGGCATGGCGTACGCGACGATGCGCGGGACCCGCGGGCCACCGTGCAGCACGACGACCGCCTGCGCGACGCCGGGGCAGTCGGCGAGCACCGCCTCGATCTCCCCGAGTTCGATCCGCAGACCGCGCAGCTTCACCTGCGCGTCGGCGCGGCCGTGAAAGACCAGCGCGCCCGCGGCATCCCGGGTCACCAGGTCGCCGGTGCGGTAGATCCGCGCACCGGAGCCGGTGAACGGGTCCGCCACGAAACGGGCCGCGGTGAGCGGGAATCGGCCGAGGTAGCCGCGGGCCAGTCCCGGGCCGCCGAGGTACAGCTCACCGACCACGCCCGGCGGCACGGGGCGCAGCCAGGGGTCGAGCACGTGGGCGCGCACGCCGGGCACCGGGTCGCCGAGGGTGATGGGGCGGTCCGGAACCATCGGGCCGAGGTGGGTGACGATGCTGGCCTCGGTGGGCCCGTACATGTTGACCAGGGTGCGCCCGCGCGCCCACGCGGCGACCACGGCCTGCGGGCAGGCTTCGCCGCCGGTGGCCAGCAGTCGCGGCGCACCCGGCGCGGGCGCGGTGGCCGCCAGCACCGCCGGGGTCAGGAAGGCGTGCGTGATGCGCTCGCGGCACAGGAATTCGGTCAGGCGCGGGCCCGCGTACGCGTCCTCGGGGGCGATCACGAGGGTGGCGCCGGTCGCGGTGAAGAGCAGCTCCCACAGCGAGGCGTCGAAGGTGGGCGCGGACCCGCACAGCACGCGGTCGCCGGGACCGGCAGGCAGCGAAACAGATTGGGCGGCCAGCAGATTCGCCAGGCCCGCGTGCGTCACCGCGACGCCCTTGGGCGCGCCGGTGGAGCCCGAGGTGTAGATGACGTAGGCCGGATGGGCCGGGTGCGCTGGACGGGGGCGGTCGGCGTCGGTCACGGGTGGCGCGCCGGCGGCGGCGTGGTTCCGCGTCGGCTCGTCCAGGACGATCCAGTCCGCGACCGCGCGCACTTCGCCGGCCAATTCGGCCGTGCCGGTATCGATTCCGACGCGGACGCCGCATTCGGCGAGCTGGGCGCGAACCCGTTCCACGGGATGGCCCGGATCAATCGGCAGGTACGCGGCGCCGGCGGCGAGCACACCGCGCAGGGCGATCAGCCAGTTCACGCTGCGCCGGGCGGGGACAGCCACCACGTCACCGGGGCCGATGCCGAGCCCGCACAGCCTGTGCGCCAGCGCATTCGAGAGTGCTTCGAGCCGCGCGCCGCTGAGCACGGTATCGCCGCAGACCACGGCCTGCTCGACGTCGTGGCGCGCGGCGGCGGCGAACAGCTCGGGCAGTGCGACCGGGTCCGTCCCGCGCTCGCCGGGCGCGGCGCGCAGTGCGGCGACCTCGGACTCGGACAGCAGGCCGATCCGCCCCACCGGGGTATCCGGGCCGGCCGCCACGAAATTGCCGAGGAATAGCAGGAAGCGGTTCAGGTGGTCGTCGAGTTCGGGTTGGTCGTACCTGTCCGGATTGGCGAGGATGTCGACCGACAGACCCTCCGCGGCGCCCGCGCGGTACAGGTTGAAATGGGTGTCGGCGACCGATCCCGAAGCGAGGATGCGGTATTCGCCGATCGCCGCGCCGAAGCGGCTCGTGCGTTCGAAGAACATCAGGTTCACGGTCGGGCCCGCGACCTGCTCGGCACCGACCCCGAGATCGCGGCGCAGTTCCTCGAAGCGATAGCGCTGATGGCGCAGGCCCCCGGTGACGTCGCGGGCGGCGGCGATCACGAGTTCGCGCACCGTCACCGCGCCCGCGCAGCGCAGCCGGACGGGCAGCACGTTGGCGAGCATGCCGCCCGACTTCTTCAGCGCGGCGGTGGTGCGCGCCGAGGCGGCCAGCCGCAGCAGGGGTTCGGTCTCCCCGGTGCAGCCCGCCTGGAACGCGCAGATCGCCGCGACCAGCAACTGCGCGGGACTCGCGCCGCAGTCCGCGGCCAGGCGTTCGAGCTCCAGCCAGCGCGCCGGACTCAGCGCGCCGGCGGCCCGCAGCGCGGGCGGCAGCGGCGCCCGGCCGCGGCGCACGCGCGCGGGGCCGGGCGCGGGCAGCGGCGCGGTCCAGTCCGAGAAGCGTTCCCGCCAGTACTCGCGGTCGGCGAGAAAGCGCGCCGAGGACCGGTATTCGGCGTCGGCGGCCTGAATGCGGGCAGGGGACAATCCGCCGAAGGACGGCGGTTCGGCCCGCGCCAGCAGCGCCTCGTACCACTGCCCGATCCGGGCGATCAGACTCAAGCCGCCGTAGCCGTCGATGGCCACGTGATGCATCTGCGCGTACCAGATGTGGTGTTCGGGTCCGACCCGCAGCAGCGCGCCCGCCCACAGCGGAGCGTCGAGCAATTCGATGGCGCTGCGATGGCGGCGATTCATCCAGTCCAGCGCGGCCGCATGCGGTTCGGGCTCGCCGGCGCAGTCCACGCGCTCGAGGCCGCCGCCGATGTCGGGCGCCATCCACTGGTACGGCCGCCCGTCGACCTGACCGATCCGGAGCCTGCCGACGCCGAATTCCTCGAAGGCCCGCCGCGATGCGGCGTCGAACAGGTCGGCGTCCAGCGCGCCGCGCAGTTCCAGGTAGTGCGCCTGGCCGGGCAGCGCGCGCGGGCGGCGGCCCGCGGCGTCGGCACGGTGCCCGAGGTCGTCCGCAAGCCACAATTCCATTTGGGCCCTGGACAATTCGAACGGCACGGAGTGGAGAACGTCCGGAGAATCGGCGAGCACTGTCCCTCCCGGAGTCGAGACCTGCGGAAAACGCCGGGCGAGTTCGAATTACGCGCCCGTGATTGCGGACAGTACCGGAAGTTTGCTGGAAGTCTGCTGTCATTCGATCCGTGCCGTAAGTGGACGAATGATCAGGCGGGCGAGCCGATCACCGCGCGGCCCGGCGACGGCAACCCGGCGACAGCCGCCGTCGGGCCCGTACTCCGCTCCCGCACAACGAGAACGGCGGCCGCCCCGAGGGACGACCGCCGTTCCGGAACGGACGGATCAGCTGGTGATCGACTCCCGCTCGTCCACCCGATGCGACTTCGTGCCCCAGCCCACGTGGGCCTCGGCGCGCATGCGCTCCACCATGTGCGGGTAGTGCAGCTCGAATGCCGGTCGCTCCGAACGAATCTGGGGCAGCTCGTAGAAGTTGTGCCGCGGCGGCGGGCAGGTCGTCGCCCACTCCAGGGAGTTGCCGTAGCCCCACGGATCGTCCACGGTGACCACTTCGCCGTACCGGTAGGACTTGAAGACGTTCCAGACGAACGGCAGCATCGAGGCGCCGAGGACGAAGGCGCCGATGGTGGAGATCGTGTTCAGCAGCGTGAAGCCGTCGGTGGGCAGGTAGTCCGCGTAGCGGCGCGGCATACCCTCGTTGCCCAGCCAGTGCTGCACCAGGAACGTGGTGTGGAAACCGACGAACGTGGTCCAGAAGTGCCACTTGCCCAGCCGCTCGTCCATCATGCGACCGGTCATCTTCGGGAACCAGAAGTAGATGCCCGCGAAGGTCGCGAACACGATGGTCCCGAACAGCACGTAGTGGAAGTGCGCCACCACGAAATAGGTGTCCGACACGTGGAAGTCCAGCGGCGGCGAGGCCAGGATGACGCCCGACAGGCCACCGAAGAGGAAGGTCACCAGGAAGCCGATGGACCACAGCATGGGCGTCTCGAAGGTGAGCTGCCCGCGCCACATGGTGCCGATCCAGTTGAAGAACTTCACCCCGGTGGGCACCGCGATCAAGAACGTCATGAACGAGAAGTACGGCAGCAGAACAGATCCCGTCGCGTACATGTGGTGCGCCCACACCGCGATCGACAGCGCCGCGATGGCCAGGGTCGCGTAGACCAGGGTGGTGTAGCCGAAGATCGGCTTGCGGCTGAAGACCGGGTAGATCTCGGACACGATGCCGAAGAACGGCAGCGCGATGATGTACACCTCGGGATGGCCGAAGTACCAGAACAGATGCTGGTACAGGATGGCGCCGCCGTTGGCCGGGTCGTAGATGTGCCCGCCCAGGTGCCGGTCGTAAGCCAGGCCGAACAGGGCGGCGGTCAGCAGCGGGAACGCCAGCAGCACCAGCACACTCGTCACCAGGATGTTCCAGGTGAAGATCGGCATGCGGAACATCGTCATGCCCGGGCAGCGCAGGCAGACCACGGTGGTGATCATGTTGACGCCGCCCAGGATCGTGCCCAGGCCGGAGACGGCCAGGCCCAGGATCCACAGGTCCGCGCCGACGCCGGGCGAGTGCACGATGTCCGAGAGCGGGGTGTACGCGGTCCAGCCGAAGTCGGCCGCGCCGCCCGGGGTCACGAAACCGGCCGTGGCCATGGTGCCGCCGAACAGGTACAGCCAGTAGCTGAACGCGTTCAGGCGCGGGAACGCCACGTCGGGCGCGCCGATCTGCAGGGGCAGGATCACGTTCGCGAAACCGAACACGATGGCGGTCGCGTAGAAGAGCAGCATGATCGTGCCGTGCATGGTGAACAGCTGGTTGAACTGCTCGGGCGAGAGGAACTGCATGCCCGGGCGGGCGAGTTCACCGCGCATGAGCAGGGCCATGAGCCCGCCGATGAGGAAGAAGGTGATGGCGGTGCACAGGTACATGACGCCGAGTACCTTCGGGTCGGTCGTCGTCACCGCCTTGTAGATGAACGAACCCTTGGGGCCCATGCGCGGCGGGTAGGGCCGGGCGGCCTCCAACCCCGATTCCGGCTTGGGAGCTACGGCAGTCACCACATCCTCCTCGAGGTCGGTCCGGGACTGGTTATCGGCCTCGGAACCCACGATGAACGGCGCTCAGCGTACGCACAGCAATTCGATTCTGGCAGAGAACACTCCGACCGGACGGTCAGGACACCGCTCGGATCTCCGGCGGCTGCCAGCGGCCGTCGACGGCCTCGGGGCGGGGCGCGTACAACCGCAAGGTCAGCGAGAACATCCCCGTGGCCGGAATCGGGAGCCAGTTGCCGCGCGGAACCGCGGGCCCGGGGTCCGCGTGCTGGATCAGGATCTCGGCCGACCCGTCCGGCGCCGGGACCACCGGCAGCCCGTGCCCGACGGCGTAGATCCGGTCCGGATTGTCGACCAGGAAATTCTCGGCGTCGTACGCGGTGAGCGACCAGAAGGCCGCCACCGGCGGGAACCGGCCCGCCTCGAAGCGAATACGGAACATGCGCGGTTCGCCGTTGACGTCGGCACTCAGCTCGGGCGTGGACGGATAGAGCGCGTCCTCGGGCAGATTCGCGCCGAGCCCGCGCTGGGCGATCGCGGCCCGCTGGAGGTAATCGGTGCCGTAGGCGCCCAGCGCGGTGGAGAAGAGCCAGCCGTTCTCGGTGCGGGTGCTCGGATCGATGTGCGCGGTGATGCGCTTGCGGGCTGCCGCGGCCGCCGCGTCCAGGGTGGCGATGGGGAAATCGTCGACGCGGCCGCCGGGTTCGATGCCGATCCGGGCGAAGCGGCGCAGCGCGGGGGCATCGGCGGGCGCGGGGGCGTCGATCGTCATCAGGGTGCACAACCGGTCGAAGAAGGTCCGCCCGTCCAGTGCGGCCACATCCGCGAGCGGGGCCGTGAGCTGCTCGCTCGGGACGATGGCCGGACCGGTCCGGGTGGCCTGGGGATCGGCGAGCCAGTCGGGCAGGGACGCGAGCCGCATCCGATCCTGCAGCGCCCGCACCGCGGGCACATCTGCGGCGCCGTTGACCTGGATCCGGCCCAGCAACCAGGTGGTGTTCGTCGGCACGGCCAGGTGCGTCACGCCCGGGGGCACCGTGCCGTCCCAGCCCGGGCCGCTGATCAGGTAGGTGTACAGCGCCGGTGTGCCCGCGACCCCGGGGCGCGGGGCGCTCGGGTGGTGCACCGTGTTCGTCCACGCGTCCAGCAGCTGCATGATCCAGTAGCGGTCCGGTTCCATGGCGGGCACCTGCAGCACCATGGGTTCGCCGGACAGGTCCAGCCAGGCGTTGGAATACAGGGTGTCCTGGTTGGCGCGAACCATGAGGCGGTCCTCGTCGGTGGGCAGGGCGCGGCTGTGCCGGAAGGCGTTGACCGGACCGCCGGCATCCCGCGTCGCGTGGATCAGCACCAGTGGATAGCCGAAAACATAAGCGTCGGTGGCGATTTGCAGTGCCTCGTCCGCGCCGGGGGGCGCGTCCTCGTCCGCCTCGCCGGAGCTGCCGCACGCACCGGTCAGCCCGGCGGCGGCCAGACCGGCGGCCAAGCCGAGCAGCGAGCGTCGACCGATGAGGGCATCCATGGCGAATCACAAGCTACTCTCGCGGCGCGCTCGAGTACGCGAGGTTTAGCGCCGCGCGTCGGGGTTATCACGAATCAAGCGCAGTGATAACCTGATTCATCTCAACGCAGCGGGGGGCAGCGTCGCCTGACCGTATCTCCCAGGCAGCGGTGTCCGGTTCCACTACGCACAGCGCTCCCCCACGGCATAGGCGAATCCGATGGATCTTCTCAACCCGCTAGACGCGATCTTCCTGGCAATCGAATCCCGCGAGCACCCCATGCATGTCGGCGGGCTGCAGCTCTTCGAACCGCCCGCGGAGGCCGGTCCGGACTTCACACGCGAACTGTTCGCCGGCATGGCCGGCGCCACCGACGTGCGCACCCGCTTCCAGCGCCATCCCAGCCGGAGCTTCGGCGGCTTCTCCAGCGTCAACTGGTCGCATGCCGAACAGGTCGATCTCGGCTATCACCTGCGGCGTTGCGCCCTGCCCGGCCCCGGCGGCATGGGCGATCTGATCGATCTGACCGAACGCCTGCACGGCACGCTGCTGGACCGGCACCGGCCGCTGTGGGAGGCCAGGCTCATCGAGGGTCTGGACGACGGCCGGTTCGCGATCTACATGAAGATGCACCACGCGCTCATCGACGGCGTCTCGGCCATGCGCCTGCTGCAGCGCACCCTCACCGACGACCCGCTCGACACCCGGGTGCGCGTGCCGTGGGGCACCCGCCCGGTCGAGACCGACAGCACCCCCGAACCCCGCAACCAATGGCAGCAGCTGCGAAAAGCCTTGCCGCGCATGGCCCGTAGCGCCGCATCGATCGCCGCGCCGCTGCGCGGAGCCATCGACGGGCGGCTCACCATGCCCATGACCGCGCCGCGCACGATGCTCAACGTGTCCATCGGCGGCGCGCGCAGCGTCGCGGTCCGGTCGTGGCCGCTCGAACGGGTCAACGCGATCCGCCGGGCCACCGGGGCCACGGTCAACGACGTGGTGCTGGCCATGAGCGCGGCCACGCTGCGCTCGTACCTGCTCGAGCACGGCGCGCTGCCCGACGAGCCGCTCATCGCGATGGTGCCGGTCAACGTGCGCAGCGCCGCCGAGTCCGACACCTCCGAGGGCAACATGGTCGCGGCGTGCCTGGCGAACCTGGCGACCCACATCGCCGATCCGGTGGACAGGCTCACCGCCATCAGCACCTCCATGCGCGAGACCAAACAGGTCTTCACCCAGCTACCCAAGATCGAGGCGATGGCGCTGTCGGCGCTGCTCATGTCGCCGCTCGGGGTCTCGCTGGTGCCCGGCTTCGAAGCGCTGCCGCGCATGCCGTTCAACCTGGTGATCTCGAACGTGCCCGGGCCGCGCAAACCGGTGTACATGCGCGGCGCGCGGCTGGACGCGAACTACCCGCTGTCGATTCCCTTCGAATCGCAGGCCATGAACATCACCCTCACCACCAACGGCGACAACCTCGACTTCGGTTTCGTGGGCTGCCGGCGCACGGTGCCCGATCTCTATCGGCTGCCGCAGCACATGGAGAACGGCCTGGCAGAACTGGAACGGGCCGTCGCCTGAGGGCACGCGCGGCGGCCGACGCACCGGGCCGGGCCCGGACGCACCGGGATGAGCCGCGCGGCGGCGTGATCTCTACGCTGGCCGGGTGGACACCTCTTGGCCCGAACTGCGGAAACGAAGTCTGATCAGCGAGGACCCGGCGGTGCTCGCGCTGAACAAACCCGCCGGGATCTCGGTCACCGGGGAACGCCACGACACCGACATCGTGGAACTCGCCGCGGCCGCCGGGGAAACGCTGTACCCCGTGCATCGCATCGACAAGGTGACCTCCGGGCTGGTGCTGCTGGCCAAGGAGCTGCCCGCGCACGGCGAGCTGACGCGGCAGTTCAACAAGCGCACCGCGCGCAAGGCGTACCTGGCGGTGACCGCCTCCACCGGACTGCCCGAACGCGGGGTCATCGAGCTGCCACTGAGCGTCGGGCGCAAGAACCGGGTGCGCATCGCCGCACCGCGCGAAAGCATTCGGCGCGTGGGCGATCGGTGGCAGGTCCCCGAGCAGGAGCTGCTCGCGGGCAAGAACTATCCGTCGGTCACCGAGTTCGTGACCCTCGCCGACACCGGCACCCACACGGTGCTCGCGCTGCGGCCGCTCACCGGGCGACGGCATCAGATCCGGGTGCACCTGGCGTGGATCGGGCATCCCATCGTCGGCGATCCGCTCTTCGACAAATCCGGTGCGCACGCTCGCACGCATCTGCACTCGTGGCGCCTGGGACTGGACGCCTCCTGGCGCACGCCGCCGGTGCTCGACCTCGAGGCCGATCCCGATCCGGACTTCTGGCAAGTCGGCGGCGAACCCGTAACCGGCGCGCCCGGGCAACTACTCGGCATCGCACGGGACGCGGTGACCGCCGCCACCCCCGAAGTGCATTGATGTGAAACCGCTATATTCGGTGGCGAGTCTCACCGAGACCGCATATGGGCAGGTCATCTAGCCTGAATCGGTGGCGCAAGGGTGCGGCACGTTCGGGCGCGACGATGCGGCCCTTCACAGAAAGCGAACGCCGATGGTTCTGCTGGCACAGCTGAGTGACACCCACTTCGATCTGGGCGCCCGTAACGTCGAACGCGCCGAGCGGGTGATGGGGTTCCTGGCCGAACTGCCGCAGCGACCCGACGTCATCGTCGTCACCGGGGACATCGCCGACGAGGGCGACATCGAGGAATACCGCCAGGCCCGCGCGGCGCTGGTGGCCGACGTGCCGGTGCTGATCATGCCGGGCAATCACGACGACCGCGGGCACATGCGCACCGTGCTGTTCGGCGTGGACTCCGACTACGCGCCGATCAACCAGGCGCACAGCGTGAACGGTCTCACCCTGGCTCTGCTGGACTCCAGCGTGCCCGGCAGGCCCGAGGGATATCTGGACGAGCAGACCTACGCGTGGCTGCTCGACCTGCTGGCCGCCACCCCCGCCGACGACGTCGTGCTGATCGCCATGCACCACCCGCCGGTCGCGGTGCACAGCACCGTGGTCGATCCCATCCGGCTCACCAATCCCGAACGACTGGCCGAGATCGTCGCCGGGGACGACCGGGTGCTGGCCGTGCTGACCGGGCACGTGCACTCGGGGCTGGTCACCTCGTTCGCGGGCAAACCGCTGGTCGTGGCGCCCAGCATCTCCTCCACCATCGGCTGCGAATGGGAAACCGCCGCACCGGGACACGTGCCGATCGACTTCGCGCCCGATCCCTCGATCCTCTTCCACTCCATCCGGGACGGGCGGCTGCTGTCGGCGTTCCGCCCCATCGCCATGCGCGGGCAGCTCAGCGCGCCGGCGGAGTGAGCAGCGCGCGCCGATAGGTCGAGGGCGTCGTGCCGGTCCAGCGCTTGAACGCGTGGATGAAGGTCGACGCCTCCGCGTAGCCCAGCCTGATGGCCACATCGCTCACCGAAAGCGGTGTGGCCGTGAGCATTTCCTCCGCGAGCGCGCGGCGGACCTCGTCCAGCAATTGCCGGTAGCCGGTGCCCGCGGCATCCAGGTGCCTGCGCAGCGTACGTGTGCTGACGTTGAGATCCCTTGCCACGGAATCGATTCCGGGAGGCGCGGCGAAACCGTCGGCGCCCCCGCGCGGGACGAGCAGCTCCCGCACCTCCGCGGCGATGCCGGTGCGGGCGCGCCGGCGCGAGACCAGCTCGCGGCACTGGGCCAGGCACATGGCCCAGGTGTGCTCGTTGGCCTGGGGCAGCGGGCGTTCCAGCACCGCCGGATCGAGGCCGAACAGGTTGTGCGGACGCTCGAATTCCGGTCGCAGGCCGTAGATTTCGTCGTACAGACCGGCATCGGGCGGAGCCGGGAAGTCGAACTCCGCGCGGACCAGGTCCAGCCGGTGCCCGAGCAGGTCGTTCAACATGCCGAACATCGCGGTGACATCACGTTCCACCAGGAAACGCCGGACATCGCCGGGCACCCGCTCGTCGTGGATGCGGGCCACGAATTCGCCCGGCTTCCAGCGAGCGACCGGAATGCAGAAGGTGAAACTCAGCTCCAGATAACGCAGGGCGAACGCGATGGCCTCACCCAGGGTCGGACTGCTGACGCACGCGAAACCGAAGATCCCGAACGTGGTGATCCGGTACCGCCGCCCGACCTCCAGGCCCAGATTCGGCCGATCCCCCAACTCGCGCACCAGGTTCCGGATGACGGCCAACTCGGCCTGGGCGTCCACCTGGGCGTCCGGATCGCCCAGCCCGCGCTCGCTCACCCCGCTGCCCTGCAGTATCCGACCGGCGCCGACCCCGTGCTCGCGCGCGAACCCCGTCATCAGCGCGATACTCGCGACGCCCCGGGGGAAGTCCCAGTCCCGAATCCCCGCCTCCTGAACCGTGCTCATAGCCAAAGTATGGCCGAAAATCTCGATTAAGACACCCACGTGGACGAGGTCCCGGTTTTAGAGTGGAGGGGTCTGCGCTAGGCGAGGAGGGCAGCATGCCGTCGGTGATCATCATCGGGGCCGGGTTCGGTGGGCTGGGGATGGCCATGGAACTGCAGCGGAACGGTTTTCACGAGGTCACCATTCTCGAACGAGCGGATGACCTGGGCGGGGTGTGGCGGGACAACACCTATCCGGGTGCGGCCTGCGATGTGCCCTCGCCGCTGTACTCCTACGCGCGCGAGCCCAAACCGCAATGGCGGCAGCGGTATTCGGGACGCGAGGATATTCAGTCCTACATCCGGGACGTGGCCGAACGGCACGAGCTCGGACAGCTGATCGTCTTCGGGGCGGAGGTCGGCGAGGCCGAGTTCGACGCGGTCGCCGGGCAGTGGACGGTGCGCACTACCGACGGCACGGTGCGCACGGCGACCGTGCTGATCTCGGCGGTCGGGCAGCTGTCCCGGCCCGCGATGCCCGCCATCCCCGGGATCGAGAGCTTCGCGGGCGCGTCCTTCCATTCCGCGCGCTGGGATCACACCGTCGACACCGCGGGCAAGCGGGTGGCCTGCATCGGCACCGGAGCCAGCGCCATCCAATACATTCCGGAGATTCAGCCGGCGGCCGGCGCGCTGACGCTGTTCCAGCGGACCCCGGCGTGGGTGCTGCCCAAGTTCGACACCGATTACAAGCCGGTTCATCACCGCGTGCTGCAGCGGGTGCCGGGAATGCCGCTGGCGGAGCGGTTCTCGTGGTGGGCGATCGCCGAGTTCGTCGCGCTGGGGCTGGTGGAGTTTCCCGGGATCACGCGGGCGGTGGCCAAGCTCGCCGAGAAGCAGCTCGACGAGCAGATCACCGATCCGGAGCTGCGGGCCGTGCTCACCCCGGACTATCCGATCGGGTGCAAGCGGGCGCTGTTCTCCTCCGACTACTACCCGGCGCTGGCGCAGCCGAACGTGCGCGTGACGACCGCGCCGATCATCGACATCGTGCCCGAGGGGGTGCGCACCGCGGATGGCGCCGTGCACGCGGCGGACGTGATCATCTACGGGACCGGGTTCAAGGGGACCGAGTTCCTGTGGCCAATGGAGATTCGCGGGCCGGGCGGGACCACGCTGTCCAAGGTCTGGGCCGACGGCGCGCACGCCCACCTGGGAATCACGGTGCCGGGATTCCCGAATCTGTTCCTGATCTACGGGCCCAACACCAACGTCGGGGTGGGGTCGATCATCTACATGATCGAGTCGCAGGCCCGGTACATCCGGCACGCCGTCCAGATTCTGGCCGAACATCCGGGGCACGTGCTCGAGGTGCGGCCGGAGGCGGAGCTCGCGTTCAACGACGCGCTGCAGCAACGACTCTCCCGGACGCCGTGGAACTTCTGCACCAGCTGGTACCGCACCGCCGCCGGGCGCATCACCAACAACTGGCCGGGCACCACCCGCAGCTACCGGCGCCGGACCCGACGGGTCCGGCTCGCCGACTATCGACTCACCAGCGCACGCTGAAACCGCAGGTCGGGGCGATCCTGTGGCATATTCACGTCCATGCGCACTCGCCCGAGGCTGATCGCCGTCGCCGCGCTCGCCGCGGCCCTGCCCCTGACCGGCTGTTCCTCGTCCTCCGATGAGCACGCCAATCACGCGGTGACCGGGTCGTCGAACTCCGCGCCCGCGGCCACCACGACCGCCCCCGCCGGCTCGCCGGCCTCGGTCCTGCCGACCGTCGCCCCCGGCGCCGAACAGTTCGAGATCTACGTCGGCCCCGCCACCGTCCCGTGCACCGGCGTAGCCCCGATGGAATGCCTCCGGGTCCGCCGAGACCCGAACGCCGCCTGGGAGAATCACTACTCCGGCATCGAAGGCTTCGACTTCGAACCCGGCTACACCTACCACCTCCTGATCGAGCAACGCCCCCGCGCCGATCCCCCGGCCGACGCCCCCTCCGCCACATGGCACCTCGTCTCGGTCCTGTCGAAGACCCCGGCGTAGCGGCTCGACGCGAGTGGACAGCTACCGCGCGCAGCCCCAGTGCCCCCGGCCGGTCAAGAATCCGTGCTCCGAATCGACACGGACCGGGCCCTGCCGAGCAGCGCGAATCGAAGAGCCCTCGAAGCGACTCCGCGACCCGGCCGCAGTCCGGCCGGAACGAGCCCGCGCCAACAGAATCGGCGCGAGGCGCTTCGGCTGAGCCGACTGTCGAATGCCTCTGCAACACAGCGTGTTTGATCGACTATTGCGACAGCCGCCGCCGCTGAATCCGGCACTCGGTCTCGGATCTGTCGAAACCGCCCGCATGAATGCCGATGTTCGCCCGCGCCGACGCTGACCGGGTCCTGGCGAGCAGCGCGGATCGAAGAGCCCTCGACCCGAACCCGCGACTCGGCCGGAGTCCGGCCGGAACGAGCCCGCGCCGACAGAATCGGCGCGGCAGGCGGTTCAGCCGGACGGGTTGTCAGATGCCGGTGCGGCACGGCTTGTTTGGCGGATTCTGTCGCTGCTGGGCCGGCACCTGGTCTCGGGGCTGCCGAAGCTGCCCGTGTGAGAGCTGATATTCGCCCGCACTACCGCGCTGCGAACGCGCGCCGGTAGCGAGCGTCGCACGGCACGACCGCTCCCGTTACGGTGCGGTCCGTGCCGGTGGTCCGGCCACCGTGTGTCGGAGGCCAGGGCGAACCGCGGTTTCCATCGTGGTCAGGTGGACGGGGTGGGGTCCGTTTCGCCGACGGTGACGGTGACGGGGGCGTCGGGGGTGATCGTCGTGCTGGCGGCGACCGACTGGGCGATGACCTTGTCGGACTGGGTCTCGTCGGTGACTTTCTTCGTGGTGGTCTGCAGGGTGCCGGTCCAGCCGGCCGCCTTCAGGGCGGCGGCGGCCTGGGTCGTGGTGTGGCCCACGAGGTTCGGCATCGTGACGGTCGTCGTGGTCTCGCCGGTCGAGACGTAGGCGGTGATCTTCGTGCCGGTGGCGCGCTCGGTGCCCGCGGCCGGATCCAGGGCCAGCACGGTGCCCTTCGGGGCGGCGTCCTTGCGTTCGACCTGGACCACGACGAAGCCGGCCGCCTCCAATTTCGCCTTCGCCGCGGCGATCAGCGCGCCCACCACGTCCGGCACGGTCACCGTGGGCGGTTTGGCGGGGCTGTAGGAGGTGGTCGTGGTGGTGGGGGTCGGGCGGTAGCTGGTCGCGGTGACTTCCACCGTGGTGGTCGGCGGCGCGTCCGTCGTGCTCGACTCGTAGGTGACGCTGCTGACCGTGGTGGTGGTCGGCAGCGTCCGCGTCGTCGAATCCGACTGCCGGGACTGGAGATACGCCAGGGCCACCACCACGATCAGCACCGCGACCAGCGGCGGCACCCAGACCGCCTTGTTCCGTACGCGGGTCGCGCGCGGCGGCGGGTCGTGCGAATCCGGCGGTTCCGCCGCGGCGGCGGTGTCGAGCAGCGTGGGCGGGGAATCCGCCGCGGCAAACCGCGGAACGGGCTCGACCCGCGGCGCCTCGCGCTCGATCTGCGGCAGCTGGCGAGTGGGCGGCAGCGGCCGGCGATTCGGCCCCGATACCTGACCGGCAGCGGGCGCGGCCGGACGGGCCGGTGCCGCGGTCGAACCCGCGCGGCCGGCCGAGGCACCCGGCCCTACAGGTTGCGGCCCCTGCCGATTCGGCTGCGCGGCGTCCCCGGCGTGCTGCGCGCCGGGCTGTTTCGCGGGGGCGACCGTGCCGGTGTACTGCACCCCCTGCCTGTTCGCTGCCACGGTCGTGGGCGGTCCCTGCCGCGTCGCCGGGGTAGCCGAACCGCCGGACGGCGCACCCTGCCGAGTCGCGGGTTCGGCGGGCAACGCGCGCTGCGCCCCTTGCTGATTCGCGGGTGCGGCCGCGCCGGTGAGCTGCGGGGACGGGGTCGGGCGGGCCGCGACGCCGGTGGGCTGTGGGGCCTGGCGGGGCGGGTGTGAAGTCGCGCCCGTGAACTGGGGGCCGGATGGATGGTGTCCGGTGGGTGGTGATTTCGGGAGGGTGGGCTGGGAGCGGGGGTCCGTGACCGGGGTGCCGGAACCCTTGGGCGAGGGCGTGATCGGGTCCGGGCGAGCGGTCGTGCCCGCGGGAGATTGGCCGGGGTGGGAGGTCGGGCCGGAGGTCGGGTGGACCGGCTGCGCGGTCGTGCCGGGGTGGGCGGCCGGGCCTGCGAGCGGCTGGCCGGACTGGGCGGTCGTGCCGGGGTGGGCGGCCGAGCCTGCGGGGGGCCGGCCGGGGCGAGAGGTGGTGCCGGGGTGGAGGGTCGGGACGGAGGTCGGGTGGGCGGGGTGTGGGGTGGCGGCGCTCGTGGGGGTTGGCTGGGCACGGTTGGGGTGGCGGGGTGCGTCTTTGGGGGCGGGGGCGGCGCTGAGCAGGTCGGTGCGGGGCGGGGTGGGGTAGCGGGGGTGTGAGGGCTCGCGCAGGGACTGCAGGGCCGCGCGGGCCAGCTGGGTGCAGTTCTCGTAGCGGCCGGCGGGGTCCTTGTGCAGGGCGCGGGCGATGACCTCGTCGAAACCCGTTGGCAGGGTGGGGATGTGGCGGGTCGGCCGGGGGATCTCGCCGTAGGCGTGGTTGTACAGCAGCTGGCCGACGCTCTTGCCCGGGAAGGGCAGCCGGCCGGTGAGCATGTGGTAAAGCGTGCAGCCGAGGGAGTAGACGTCCGCGCGGTGGTCGGCGTCGCCCGGACCCGTCCAGCGCTCGGGCGCGGCGTAGTGGAAGCTGGCCAGCACCTCGCCGATGTCGGTCAGCTGCCGGCTCTCGTCCAGCGTCTTGGCGATGCCGAAGTCGGTGAGCAGCACCCGTTCCGGCTGTCCGCGGGTCAGCAGGATGTTGGCCGGCTTCACATCCCGATGCAGGATCCCGGCCGCGTGCGCGTGATCCAGCGCGCCCGCGGTCTCGGTGATGATCCGCACCGCGCGCCCCGGGTTCAGCGGGCCCTCGCGCAGCGCCACCGACACGTCCTCGCCGTCGACGTAGGTCATGGCGATCCAGAGCCGGTCATCGTCCTGCCCGCGCGCGTACACGGTCACGATGTTCGGATGATCCAGCCGCGCAACGGCATCGGCCTCGCGCCGGAATCGCGCGTGATGCTCGGCCCCGCCCCCGCCCGGCACGGTCAGCAGTTTCAGCGCCACGAAGCGTGGCAGATCCCGGTCCCGGGCCTTGTACACCGCGCCCATCCCGCCGGCGCCCAGCGCCTGCACGATCTCGTACCCGGCGAATTCGTCACCCGCCCTGAGCGACCCTGCCACCTGCGATTCCCCCTCGGCGCCATGGACCTTCGCCCTGCCTGCCCGCGCTGTGCGACCAGTCGTAACCATTCCGCCTGCACGTCGGGACACGATGCGGACACTGGTTCATCGACACGACCCCCCGAAAGGGTTAACAACCCCATCATCCACCACTACCAGGACAGCTCCCGGCAGTGGTTCGCCTCGTCGGGCCCCTCGGTCTGCAGGGTCGCGTGATCGATGTGGAATCGGCTGGACAGCAACTCCTGTGCGGCGCGCAGCACCGGGCCCGTCGGGTGCGGCGGTGTCACGGTGAGGTGCGCCGACGCCACCTCCATGCCCGAGGTCAGGGTCCACACGTGCAGGTCGTGGATGTCCGCCACCCCGGGTATCGCCCGCAGGGCGGCGGTCATATCGTCCACGTCGAGCCCTTCGGGACTGTGCTGGAACAGGATTCGCAACGAGCGCTTGGCCAGCACGTAGGTGCGCGGCAGCACCCACACGCCGATCGCCACGCCGATGATCATGTCGGCGTACCGCCATCCGGTAGCCAGGGTGATGGCCGCGGAGAGCAACACGCCCACCGAGCCGATGAGATCGGCGAACACCTCGAGGTACGCGCCGCGGATGTTGAGGCTCTCCTGCGCGCCCGAACGCAGCAGCAGGAACGAGACGATATTGGCGATCAGCCCCAGCGCGCCCACGATCAGCACCGGCCACCCCGGGACCTCCGGCGGCTCCCCCAGCCGCGCGATGGCCTCGTACAGCACGTAAATCGCCACGCCGAACAGCAGCAGCGCGTTCGCCAGGGCCGCCAGCACCTCCGCGCGGTAGTAGCCGAAGGTTCGCGTCGCGGTCGGCCGACTGCGCCGCGCCAGCAGAATCGCCGACAGCGCCATGGAGATGCCGACCACATCGGTGAGCATGTGCGTGGCGTCGGAGAGCAGGGCCAGGGACGAGGTGGCTATCGCCACCACGAACTCGACCAGCATGAATATCAGGGCGATGGCGAGTGCGAGCACCAGGCGGGGCAGGTATTTGCCCGAGGCGCTGGACGGCGTGACGCCGTGCGAATGATCATGTCCCACGCCGACCAATATATGCACGAATGCGCATGAATGCAATCAGCTGTGTGGGGATGTCGTGGAGGTATCCCCGGGTCCGGCCGCACACACGGCAGACTGGTGTGCGTGACCGATTCGTCCCAGACCCGCGCCGCCGCGACCGGCCCCCCGCTGCCCGCGGGCGCGCTGCGCCCCATCGAACTCGCGACCGGCGCGGTCCTGGGCGGCGCGACCGTCGGATTGGTGACCGTCGGTTCGCTGGTTCCGTTCGCCGCCGCGCTGCAACTGGTGGCGGCCGTGCCGATCGGACTGCTCGCGCATCGGCACCGCCTGCGCGCCCTGATCACCGCGACCATCGCCGCGACCCTGGTGACCTTCGTGGCCGGCGGACTCGTGCCCGCCGTGAACCTGGTCGGCGTCGCGGTGGTCGGCGGCATCATCGGCATCGTCAAACGACGGCACGGCGGCCTGCTCGCGGTGCTCGGACTCTCCCTGCTGACCGGCCTGCTGGGTGCATCGTTCTCCGTCGGAATGCTGCTGCTGTTCTCCCGGGCGCGCCAACTGCTGTTCGACAGTATCGCCAACACGGCCAAGGGCCTGGAGAACATCGCGGCGCGCCAGTCGGCGCTGGAGCCGCTGGGCCGGGGCATCGCCGAGGCCACCGAATACGTCCTGCGCTGGTGGTGGCTGTTCGTCGGCGGCGGCGTGGTTTTCGCGATGCTCGCCAGCGGCGTCATCTCCTGGTTCGTACTCGGCTCGGTGCTGGACCGGCTGGCCTGGCTGCCCGGCCGCGACGACCTGCTCGACGCGCCCGCCGACGACCGCCCCATCGCACCGCTGCCGATCACGTTGCGCGAGGTCACGTTCCGCTATCCGAACGCGCGCACCGACGCCCTGCACGGCATCGACCTGACCGTCCGCAGCGGCGAGTTCATCGCCGTCGTCGGCCACAACGGCTCCGGAAAGTCCACGCTCACCCGAATTCTCGCGGGCCGCCCGCCGACCGGCGGCACGGTCACCCGCCCCGGCGCGGCCGGACTCGGCCTGCGCGGCGGCACCGCCATGGTGCTGCAGCGCCCCGAGAGCCAGACCCTGGGCGTCCTGGTTCGCGACGACGTGGTGTGGGGCCTGCCCACCGGCCACGCCGCCGAGGTCGACATCGACGGGCTGCTGCGCGAGGTCGGCCTCGAGGACATGGGCGGGCGCGAGACCGCCACCCTGTCCGGCGGGCAACAGCAGCGTCTGGCGGTGGCCGCGGCCCTGGCCCGCAAACCCACGCTGCTGCTCGCCGACGAAGCCACCTCGATGATCGACCCGGAGGGCCGCCGCGACCTGGTCGCACTGCTCGCGGATCTGCCGCGCCGCCACGACATGGCGGTGGTGCTGGTGACCCACCACGAAGCCGACGCCGCCGCCGCGGACCGGGTGATCCACCTGCGCGGCGGGCGCACCGTCGACCAGCTCCCGGCCTGGCCGCGGCCGGTCCGCGATCAGCGCCGGCGGCCCATGGGCAACCCCGTGCTGGAACTGCGCGACGTCCGGCACACCTACAACAGCGGCACCCCGTGGGAGGCGCCCGCCCTGCACGGGGTCGACCTGAGCGTGCGGCGCGGGGAGGCGCTGCTCATCGTGGGCGGCAACGGTTCGGGCAAATCCACCCTGGCCTGGATCATGGCAGGGCTCACCCTGCCCAGCTCCGGCAGCTGCGAACTGCGCGAACTCACCGGCAGCAAGCCGGTGCACAAGCGAATTCGCGCCGTGCAGTTGGCCTTTCAGCATTCCCGGCTGCAGTTGCAGCGCCAGACCGTCGGCACCGAGATCGAGGACTGGGGCGGCAACGGCACCGCCGCGGTCGCCCGGGCGCTGGACGCGGTGGGGCTGGACCGGGCGCTGGCCTCGCGGTCCATCGAGGAACTCAGCGGCGGTCAGGCCAAACGCGTGGTGCTGGCCGCGATGGTCGCCAGCCGCCCGCAGGTGGTCGTACTGGACGAGCCGCTGGCCGGACTCGACCCCGAAGGCCGCGCCGGAGTCGTGGAACTCATTGCCCGGCTGCGGGATTCGGGCCTCACCCTGATCGTCATCTCGCACGACATAGCCGACGTCGCCGCCGTGTGCGACCGCATCGTGCACCTGCGCGCGGGCCGCATCGCCGAGAGCGACACCGTCGCCGCGCCGCCCGCCACCCACGATTTCACCGGAGGATTCCGATGAGCAGCGTCGTACTGCGCGAAGTGCCGGTCGACAGCCCGGTGCACCGGCTCTGGGCCGGCACCAAGATGATCGGCGCGTTCGCGGTGAGCGTGCTGCTCATGTTCGTGCCGTCCTGGCCGCTGATCGCCATCGCCGTCGCCTTCCTGGTGCTGGTGTGGGTGCTGGCGAAACTTCCGCTGGGCACCCTGCCGCGCTTCCCGTGGTGGTTCTGGGCGGGCATCGCGCTCGGCGCGCTCATCAACGCGCCGGTGGGGATGACCGCGGTGCTGTCGTACACCAAGGTCGTCATCTTCGGTTTCATCCTGCTCGGGGCCTCGTTCCTGATCGCCTGGACCACCCCGATGGGCGAGGTCGCGCCCGCGCTGGCCAAACTCGCCGCGCCACTGCGCCGCGTCGGCTGGACCCGGCACGGGGTGCGGCACCGGATCCCGGTGGACGAATGGGCCGTGGTCATCGCGCTGACCCTGCGCGGCCTGCCACTGCTGCTCGAGGAGATGCGCATCCTGCGCGCGGCGCGCCGGCTGCGCCCCCGCGATTCGGTAATGAAGATGGCCGAGCAGAACCCGCTCGTCGACATCCTGACCGCCGCCATGGCCGTATCCAGCCGCCGGGCGGGCGAACTCGGCGAGGCCATCACCACCCGCGGCGGCACCGGCGAACTCACAGCACGCCCGGGCGCGCCGGGCCGCGCCGACGTGGTGGCCTTCGCGATCATCGCGGCGGTATACGTCCTGGGATTCGGTATCGACCTGCTCATTTGACCAACACCGGTCCCGAAAATGATTCGACGTGTCGGTCCGGCACGCTAACGTGGTGTCCAAGAACGCGGGGTAGCGCAAAAGCACGGGGGCTCAACATATTTCCGGCTGGAACGGAATTGTTCGTGTTGGGCGTGCGTTGGCCCGGAAACCTGATGAAGATTGGACACAACACAATGCTGCGCAAATTCACCGCTGTCGCCGCACCCGTCGTGACCGCCGTCGCCATCGCGGGGGCGGGGATCGCACAGGCCGAGCCGGGTACGCCCGACATCGGCTACGAGGCACGCCTGGTCGGCAACACCGTGGTCACCACCCTCACCGACGGCGAGTTCGAATACGCCGGAAACACCGTGAACATCAAGGACACCGCGGGCAACACGGTGGTGGCCCTGCCGCTGTCGTTCGTCGCGGACGGCCTGGTCCACCCGCTGCCGAGCACCATCAGCGACGACGCCCGGACCCTGTCGCTGACCGCGGTCAAGGACGCGGCCGCGACCCGTCCCGCCGCCGTGCAGGAGATCGCCTCGCCGATCGAGAACCAGAAGGCGATGGCGAACTTCTCCAGCCAGTTCGGCATCGCCACCGCGGTCGGAGCCTTCATCGGCACCGCGGTCGGCGCCCTGATCGGCGCGCTGATCAGCTCCCCGACCGGTCCGGGCATCGTGGCCGGGCTGATCACCGGTGCGGCGGTCGGCAGCATCATCGGCTCGCTCGCGGTGGGTGGTCCGACGCTGTTCGTCGCCGGTATCGAACTGATCTCCACCCTGGCGGCCGCCCCGGGCACCACCAAGTGGGCGAGCGTCAGCGAGTTCTAGCGATTACTCCGAATCACTTGGGGCGCGGTTGATTCCGGCCGCCCCCGAGGGTTCGCGACGCGGGTCCCGATGATCACCGGCCCGGGAGGTGTCAGCCCACACCGACCCGGGCGGGTGCGCCGGTAGCCGAAACACACGGGGGGATCAGCGCACGTTGCAGCCCGGCGTGGCCGGAATCCCCGCGAATCGGTCCGACAGATAGCCCAGGACGCCCAGAGATTCGACGACCGCGGCGGGATTGTGGCCGGAGATGCCCGAATGCACCGCGGTCAGGTTCGCGCCCTGGGTGCAGTAGTTCTCCACCAGGGCGCTGAAGCCCTCGACCGGGATCACGTCGTCCTCGACGCTGTGATAGAGGTACAGCGGCACGTCGGGTGCGTTGCCGCCCAGTTCCTGACGCAGGGTCGCGGTGCGAAATGCCGGGTGCCACAGCAGATTCGGGGTGTCGGAGTAGTCGTCGAGCTGTCGATTGACATATCTGGCGACCAGATCCGCTCCGCACGCGTTCGCCTCCCGCACCAGCAGGTCGCGGCCGTTCTGATTCAGCGCGTCGTACAGGCCGGAGCCGGGATCGTTGCGCGCCAGCGCCACCAGGATCAGCACCGCCAGACCGGCCTGCCCCTGACCGTTCACCCGCTGCGCGATGGCGGCGATGTCGGCGGGCACCCCGCCCGCGGCCACGCCCGCGAACCACAGGTCCGGGGCATAGCTCGCGCGCTGCTGCATGGCCCACAGGGTCGCGAACGCGCCACCCGAATAGCCCCACGCACCGATCGGGCTGGCATCGGTGATCCCCAGCGGTGGAAAGGATTTGGCGGCGCGGACGCCGTCCAGGACGCCGCGCCCGGAGTTCACGCCGTCGAAGAAGCGCGATTGCGGACCCTCGTAGTCCGAGACCACGATCGCCCAGCCGCGGCGCAGCATCTCGGTCAGGAACGGCACGTCCAGCAGGGTGTTGACGATGGAGAAATCACGGCCGCCGCGCAGCGCGTACGAGGGCGCGCAGCGGGTGCCGAGACTGTCCTCGGCGACCTGATAGGACAGCAGCGGGCGGGTGCCCGGGCCGAACCAGGGCAGCAGCGGGGCCAGCACGGTCGCCATGTCCGCTACGGCCGCACCGGCGGAATCGGTGCTGCGGTACTGCACCTGCCAGCCCGCGACCGGCAGCGGCAGGCCGAACACCGAGATGGGGCGCGAGTTCAGTACGGCGCCGTTGTCCGCGGCCCCGAGCCCGGCCGGCGCGGCGTAGAACGGATCGTCATCGGGGAACGGGACGTTCGCGTGCGTGAGCGGCATCGCCACCGCGGCCGCGACCATCGCCACCAGCGCGACCAGGATGATCCGGCCCCACATTCGCACTCTGTCCGCACCCCTTCGCGCGCTGTTCGAGATTCCCCTGACCGATGCGACATCCCACCGCATATACACGCCTCCAGCGTCCCTTTCGCCGACGCTCGGGGCACGAGAAGACGCGCGTCACGCCGTCCTCCATATTCCAGCGCATCGGAGTTTCAAACGTACTGCCCGGAATACCCGCAGGTCAACGTGCTCCCGCGCGTCGCAGCTACGGCGAGGCGACCGAAATACACTGCCTCACAGGCGGATCGAACGGCCCGTTCGGAGCGCACCACACGCACCCCACCGTCGCGCGATTCATACCTATTGCCCCGGTTCACACACTCACCGAAACTCGCAAACCGGACATCCGTCGTCAGAGTACGACGCCGCGGCGCCCGGCCTCCGGCGACACAGCGACACAGCGACCCGATCGGTATCGACTCGGATCGATGCGCCGCCCCGGCGGCTCGGATCGCGACACCGCCGCCTCCCCCGCGGGCGAGCGTCCCGGTCCGGCCGTCCGCCCCGCCGCGGATCCGATGCCGGTCGGCCGAGCCGAGTGGCAGTCGCCGGTTATCCACAGTCTTCCCGGGGTGTGGACCGGGGGTTGTGGATCAACGAAGGGTCCAGATGCGGGTTACTGGATATTTATCCACAGGCCAGTGGGCGGGATGATGGGCCGATGCTGTTACGCCGGGTGATCGCCCTCTACGTCGGGTTGTGGTGGTACGGGCTGTCTATGGCGATCATGCTGCGGGCGGCGCTGGGCCTGGACCCCTGGGACGTGTTCCACCAGGGCGTCGCCGACCACGTGCCGCTGAGTTTCGGGACCGTGGTCGCCATTACCGGTGCGGTGGTGTTGCTGGCCTGGATTCCGCTGCGGCAGCGGCCCGGACTGGGCACCGTCAGCAATGTCGTGGTCATCGGCATCGCGGTGGACACCGGGCTGTGGCTGCTCCCGGAGGTGGACGGCTTGCCCGCCCGGATCGCGGCCATGGTCGCGGCCGTCGTGCTCAACGCCGCCGCCACCGTGCTCTACATCGGTGCGGGCATGGGGCCGGGTCCGCGCGATGGCCTGATGACTGGACTGGTCCGGCGGACCGGCCGCCCGGTGTGGCTGGTGCGGAGCGGCCTGGAGGTCACCGTGCTGAGTATCGGCTGGCTGCTCGGCGGCAGCATCGGCGTCGGCACCCTGGTCTACGCCTTCGGCATCGGGCCGCTCATCCACCTGATGATCCCGTTCGCCGATCGCTTCCTGCCCGGATTCCATCCCGAGCCCGCACCCGCGGCCACCGCGCCCGGCCCGGCCGCCCCGGCCCCGGCCTGACCTGGACCGCGTTCGCGCGCGACCGGACACGCGTAGGGTGGGCGGGCGAAAGTTGTTGTGGGAGCTACCGATAGCGGAGAGCGATGCGGCACGGTAACGGTGTTGAGATTCCGGAGACGCTCGAGGACGTGTGCGCGCCCGAGCGCATGGCGCTGATCGTCTACGACATGCAGGTGGGGGTGCTCGGGCAACTCGAGCACGGGCCGCAGATCATCGAACGCGTGGTACGGGTGGTCGAGGCGGCGCGCCGCGGCGGATACCCGATCATCTTCCTGCGGCACATGTTCCTGCCGAAACGGCTGATGGGCGCCTTCGCGCTGCGCATGGCCATGAGCTGGCAGCAGGTCGACTCGGTCGAGGCCGTCGTGCCGATCCTGCAGCGCGACACCCCGGGCTTCCAGCTGGTGCCCGAACTGCAACCGCGCGCGGGCGAGATCGTCTTCGACAAGACCTCCATGTCGGCCTTCGAGGGCACGCCGCTCGCCTCCACCCTGCGTGATCTGGGCATCGGCGCGTACGCCATCACCGGCGTCGCCCTCGAGATCGGCATCGCGCCGACCGTGACGCACTCCACCGATCTCGGGTTCGTACCGATCGTGGTGCGCGACGCCGTCGGCGGCAAGGACGAGGCCGGATTGGCCCGCGCCTGGGACGAATTCGCCTTCCAGGGCCACGTCATCGAGACCGATGTGGACACCATCGCACCGCTGCTGGAGAAGTCCGGCTAGCGCTCGCCGTCCGGCGGTGCGCTCGGCGTGAAGATCCAGGCCTGCCCGTGCTTGCCGGGCAGGTAGACCGAGTCCCGCCGTTTGGCGATCACCCCGGGCGCGTCGTCCGCGCGGGCGCGGGCCAGGGCCTGCGCGCCGGAGCCCCGCAGGGGCGCCGGGACCACCAGGACGGCCGCCGCGCCGGTCAGTGCTTCCAGTACCCGCCGGCGATCTTCATAGCGCTTGCGCAGCAGTGACGTGCCGTTCAGGAACAGGATGTCGGTGGCCACGAACACGGCCCGGCTCGGATCCGCCCGCAACAGTGCGGAATCGGCGCGGCCGTGCTCGTCGAAGACGACGGCCGCGCCGTCGAGCACCACGCGATGTCCGGTCAGCGCGGGACCGAGTTCCGCCAGGGCCGGGTACTTTCCGGTGACGGTGCGCCCGGTGCGGCCGCGCAATCGCACCGTGCCGTCCTCGATCTCGGCGATCAGCCGCACGCCGTCGCGCACGAGGTCGAAACTCCAGTGCTCGGCGTCCAGTTCCGAGACGTCACCGTCGGTGGCGCGCATGGGGAGCAGATCGCGCGGCATCGCCGCGCTTCCTGGTGAATCAGATTGCCCGCCAACGGCTTTCGAGACACCCGCGGACTGATCCTTCATCAGGTGCATGAGCCACTGTTTACCCTCGGTCCGGATCAGCGCGTAGCGCCCGTTCAGCCGTTGCCCGCTGAACCGGACGATGACCTCGTCGTCCCGCCACTTCTCGGTCTCGTAGGTCCCCGAATCCCAGATGCCCATCTCCCCCGCGCCGTACTCGCCGCGCGGGATGGAGCCGTGAAAATCCAGGTATTCGAGCGGATGATCCTCGGTGTGCACCGCGAGCCGGTTCTCGTGCGTATCGACCGGCGGCCCCTTGGGCACCGCCCAGGACACCAGGACGCCGTCCCGCTCCAGGCGCACGTCCCAGTGCAGCCGGCGGGCGTGATGTTCCTGCACCACATAGCGATTCCCGGCACTCGGGGCGGGCGGCGACGCGGGGACCGGTTCCGGCGTGCGCGCGGCATCCCGCATGGAACGGTAGGTGTGCAGCCGATCCGGCTGCGCGGCAACGGAATCCGCTTCCAGCGGCGGGTCCAGTTCGGCGAGCGGATCACCGTCGCTCGCGAAGCGGCGCAGTACTTCCTCGAAGCGCAAATGCCGCAGCTTCTTCCGATCCGCTATCTCGTCCCACTCGCGCGGCGCGGCCACCCACGGCTCCTCGCGCCCGCGCAGGGAGTAGGGCGCGATGGTGGTCTTGGCCGGATTGTTCTGGCTCCAGTCCAGGAAGACCTTGTCCGCGCGCGCGGCCTTGGCCATGGTCGCGGTCACCAGTTTCGGGCGCAGCTGTTGCAGGTTCGTCGCCACCTGCTTGGCCACCGCCGACGCCCCGTCCGGACCCAATTCCCGGTCCAGGGGCACATAGATGTGAATCCCCTTGGAGCCGCTGGTCACCGGGAACGCCCGCAGGCCCACCTCGGCCACCACATCGCGCAGGATCAGCGCCACCTCGGCGCACTGCGCCAGCCCCGCGCCCGGTCCCGGATCCAGATCGAAGACCAGCCGGGTGGCCGGTCCCCGGGCCGTCCCCGCGAAACGCCATTGCGGCACATGCACTTCCAGCGCGGCCTGCTGGCCCAGCCACGCCATGCCCGCCACCGAATCGATGAGCGGATAGACCACATCGCGGTCGGAGTGCGCCAGGGACCGCCGCTCGATCCACTTCGGCGCGTGCTCGGGCAGATTCTTCTCGAAGAACGCGGTCTCGCGAACCCCGTTCGGCCAGCGCTTGCGGGTCACGGGGCGCTGCGCGATATGCGGCAGCAGGGCGGGGGCGATTGCGGTGAAATAGTCGATGACCTCGCCCTTGGTGGTCCCGGTCGCCGGATACAGCACTTTGTCGAGGTTGGTGAGCCCAACCTCGACGCCCCCGAAATCCCGCCGGGACCTCATGGGGTGCAGTCTAGGGCCGGGCCGCGCGAATTCCGGGCACCCGGCACCGATCGAGCGTCCGGCCCGGCATGCGGCCCGGCGACAACGCCGACGGGCCGCTCGGTCACCGGCGGCGCAGCGCGATCCGCCGGACCCGAACGGCCCGTGAGATGTGCGGCGGCGGACTAGGCAGGCGGCTGGTTCTTCGGCGCCTCGTCCGCGGCGGGCGGCACGGGATCCGGCGCCGGCGCGGGCTCCGGTTCGGCCACGGCCTCGGTGGGGGCGGGGGTCGCGGCGGGCGCGGGAGCCGCTTCCGGGGCGGGAGCCGGGGCATCGGCTCCGGCTGCGGCGTCGGCCGGAATCGCGTTCTTGACGGCCTCGGAACCCTTTTCGATCTGCGAGGAGTACTTTCCCCCGGTCTTGCCGTCGATGAACGTACCGGCCTTGTCTACCGCGTTCTCAATTTTATCGGCGTTCTGGGCCGCCACTTCCTTGCCCTTGCCGACCAATCCCTTGAGCGTGTCAATCAGACTCACAGCTGCTGCACTCCTTCACTCTCGGTCTTCGGTCATTCGCGCACATCCTCCCACCACGAATCCCGTGGTGGGAGGCCAATCGGGTCGATCCGCTGACCCGGTTTGGGCACGGCGACCTCGGTACCGGCCTCCTGCGCCGCCGCGACCAGCCGCCGGACGGGCTCCGACCAGCCGTGGAACGCCAGATTGAAGGTGGCCCAGTGAATCGGCACCAGCAGGCCGTATCCGGCGTCCCCGACGCACAGATCGGCGTGCGATCGGACCGCCTCCTCCGGATTCATGTGCACATCCGGCCAATGCCGATCGTAGGCGCCGATCGGTAGCAGCGTCAGATCGAAAGGTCCCAGGCGCGCGCCCGCCTCCGCGAACGCCTTGGTATAGCCGGTGTCGCCGCCGAAGTAGACGCGGCGGGTCGGACCGGCGATCGACCAGGACGCCCACAGCGTGGTGTTGCGCACCAGGCCGCGGCCGGAGAAATGCCTGGCCTCGGAGCAGGTGATCACCAGGTCGGTGCCGTCGTCGCGATTGCGGTTCAGATCCGAGAGGGCGACCGAAGCGGCCCAATCCAATTCGACGACCCGATCCTGGGGCACGCCCCACTGGCGCAGGTGCGCGCCGATGCCGATGGGCACGATGAAGACCGCGTCCTGCCCGGTGACGAGGGCGTCGACGGTCTCGCGATCCAGATGGTCGTAGTGGTCGTGCGAGATCAGCACCGCGTCCACCGGCGGCAGCGCCTCGATCGGGGTCGGCACCGGATGCAGCCGGGCCGGGCCGACCAGCGGCGAGGGCGAGACGCGCTCGCTCCACACCGGATCGGTCAGCACGCGGTAGCCGTCCACCTCCACCAGGCAGGTGGCGTGGCCGTACCAGGTCACCGCCAGATCCGCGGCCTGCTCGGGCAGCGCGGGCGTCTGCACCGGGATGCGGCCCGGCGGGCGGCCCGAATTGCGTTGGGTCAGAAGTTGATACAGCAGTTCCAGACCCGAGCCGGTGAGCTGACTGCTCGGCTCGGTGTTGTGGAACTGCCCTTTGCGATAGGTCGCCGCACCCGTGGCGGTCGGGGCGATGGCCGACATCGACGCACCGATGGCGGAGGGAATGCCCCACGCCGCCCGCACCAACCAGGAGATACCGAAAGCACCAGCTGCCATACCCACCAGTTTCCGCGAATTCGCGGTCATGCGCCCCCCGTTCATCGGCCCTGGAATTTCGCGGGACGCTTCTCCATCCGTGCCACTCGCGCCTCCTGCGCATCTTCGCTGGTCCAGGCTGCGCGCAGGGCATCGGCCTGCGCGTTGGTGTCCTCGCCGCGGGTGGCGTCGTCGTTGAAGACGAGCTTCATGTGCCGCAGCGAGAGCGGGGCGAGCTCGGCGATGTGCTTCGCCCACATCTGGGCGTCCGCGAGCGTGCCGATCTTGTTGGCGAATCCGAACGTGTAGGCGTCCTGCGCCGAGATCCGTTCCGCACCCAGCAGCACCGTGCGGGCCGGGCTCGAGCCGATCAGCGACGATAGTCGGCGCACGGTCCAGCGATCAACGGAGATACCGAGTTTCGCCGCGGGTACCGCGATGAACGAATCCGAGGTCATGACCCGCAGATCCGAGGCCAGGGCCAGCTGCACCCCGGCGCCGAAGGCCCCGCCGTTGATCGCCGAGATCACCGGCACCGGCACGGTCTCGATGGCGTGCAGCATGGCGAGCAGGCCGGACAGGAAACTGTCCGAGTAGACACCGTCCAGATCCGCGCCGGCGCTGAAGAGCGGGCCCTGGCCGGTCAGCACGATGACCCGCGACGTGGCCGCGGCCTCGTCGATCGCGGCGTGCAACAAGCCCACCAGCTCTTCGTTGAGTGCGTTCCGCCGTTGCGGACGCTGCAGTTCGATGGTGACGACCTCGCCATCGCGGCTGACTCCGAGCATTTGTCCTTCCCCACTGAGCTGCGTACCCGTGCTTTGCTTCACTCTAAGCGGGCGTACCGTCGGGTCCGTGACAGCAACACCCGATGTCGACATCCTGGTGATAGGCGCCGGGCAGGCCGGATTGTCGGTCGGCTATCACCTGCGCCGCCTCGGATTGACGCCCGAACGGGACTTCCTCATCGTCGACCACTCCCCCGCGCCGGGCGGGGCGTGGCAATTCCGGTGGCCGTCACTGACATTGAGCACCGTGAATCGGGTGCACGATCTGCCGGGCATGTCATTCGCGGAGACATTGGCCGCCGATGCGGTGGGCGCGGGCGACGTTCAGGCCGCGACGGCCGTGCCGCACTATTTCGCGCTCTACGAGAAGCGGTTCGATCTGCGCGTGCTGCGGCCGCGCTCGGTGCGTGTGGTCTGCGACCGCGCGACGGGCGCGACCTGCCCCGATGCCGAAGTGGACGGGTTGCTGCACGCCGAGACCCGGGCGGGCGGTGCGAACTCGGGCGCGAATTCAGACCAAACAGTTTCTATTGGCGGCGCGGACAGGACCATTCGCGCGCGCGGTCTCGTCAATGCCACGGGCACCTGGGACAAACCCTTCATTCCCTATTACCGGGGCGCGGATACCTTCGCGGGACGGCAATTACACGCGCACGACTACCGCGACGCCGCCGAATTCGCCGGCAAGCACGTGATCGTGGTGGGCGGCGGCATCACCGCCGTCCAACTGCTCGACGAGATCTCCGCGGTGACCAAGACCACATGGGTGACCAGGCGCGAACCGGTGTTCCGGGACGGCGCGTTCGCACCCGAGGACGGGCGCGCGGCCGTGGCGCTGGTCGAGGACCGCGTCCGGCGCGGCCTGCCGCCCGGGTCGGTGGTGTCGGTGACCGGCCTGCTCGAGACCGATCGGGTGCGCGCGGCCCGCGCCCGCGGGGTCATGGACCGCAAACCCATGTTCGACCACATCGAACCCGGCGGCGTGCGCTGGGCGGACGGCGAGTTCCAGGCCGCCGAGGTGATCCTGTGGGCCACCGGATTCCGCAGTGCCCTGGACCATCTGGCTCCGCTGCGCCTGCGCGGGCCGGGGGGCGGCATCACCATGACCGGGCGGCTGGCGACCCAGGTCGCCGCCGATCCGCGCATTCACCTCATCGGGTACGGGCCCTCTGCCAGCACCATCGGCGCGAATCGCGCCGGGCGCGCGGCAGCAGCGGAGATCACCGAATACCTTGGCCTGCCGGTGAATTGACGCCGCAGGCCGGTCCGGCGCACCAGGGGTCGAAGGCCCCGCCGGCGCGCCGGCGCCGCAGGCTACTCGGGCGCGCCCGCGTCGAAGGTGTCCGGATCCGGGCCGAGGCGGGAGCCGCGGTCCAGGCCGGTGATCCGCGCGACCTGCGCACCGGTGAGCTCGAAATCGAAGATCTCGAAGTTCTCCGCGATACGAGAAGGCGTGGCCGACTTGGGAATCGCCACGTTGCCCAGTTGCATGTGCCAGCGCAACACCACCTGTGCGGGGGTGCGGCCGGTCTCCTGCGCGATCGCCAGGATCTCCGGATCCTCGAACTCCGCGCCCCGGCCCAGCGGGCTCCACGCCTCGGTGATGATGCTCTGCTCGGCGTGGAACTTGCGCAGCTCGTTCTGGGTCAGATAGGGGTGCAATTCGATCTGATTCACCACCGGGGTCTCCCCCGTCTCACCGATCACACGCTCGAGATGTGCGCGCTGGAAGTTCGAGACCCCGATGGAGGTGACCCGGCCCTGCGCCTTCAACGCCTGCAGGGCGCGGAAGGTGTCGACGTACAGATTGGACCCGGCAATCGGCCAGTGAATCAGATACAGATCCAGCACATCGAGCCCGAGCCGCTCCATGCTGGCGTCGAACGCGCGCAGGGTCGCGTCGTACCCCTGCTCGGAATTCCAGAGCTTGGTCGTGACGAACACCTCGTCCCGCGCCAGCCCCGACTTCCCGATGGCCCGCCCCACCTCGGCCTCGTTGCCGTACACCGCCGCGGTGTCGATGCTCCGATACCCCACCCCCAGAGCGGCGCTCACGATCTCCACCGTCTCGTCGGCGTCGACCTTGAACACCCCGAATCCGAGCTTGGGCATGATCTGCCCGTCCCCCAGGACGATCGACGGCACTGCGCTGGTCTCGCTCCGGTAAGTCACCGTTCCGACGGTAGGAGCCCTTTCCGCGCACGTCAACCACGCTCCCCGGCGTGTTAGCCCTGGCAGAGGCTTTGTGAAGTAGCTAACTTTCAGCTTCCACGGTTCGCGTCGGCAGGCCGGCTACCGGGGGTCCAAGCAGATGGGACCCAGAATCGGCGGGTCGAGCTGGCATCGGGTGAAGGACCCGGAATCAATGAGGAACTCCCGAAATCCGGGGATGACGCCGCCCGACGGACCGGAGCC
Organism: Nocardia sp. NPDC057668; assembly: GCF_042799795.1. Taxonomy (NCBI): domain Bacteria; kingdom Bacillati; phylum Actinomycetota; class Actinomycetes; order Mycobacteriales; family Nocardiaceae; genus Nocardia; species Nocardia sp. NPDC057668. The sequence goes on from NZ_JBHVIC010000005.1 coordinate 627,808, forward strand.
CACTGCCAGCAGATCCAGGAGGAGTTTCGTTTCGAGGGCGCCCGAACCCGAGGAGCTACCCGCCGATCCCGATCCCGCCACTTCCGCGGGCGCGGTATCAGCCGACGCAGCGGCGGAACCGCTCATGAGTGCCGCGGTGGCGATCGTGCCGATCATGAGTAAACGAGCTGTCGAACGCATTGGGCCTCCAGGTAATTCGTTGCAAGTGCTGGTTCGAGTAGCGGCCGGCTGCGCGGAGCCGGCCGACGGTTTACTGGGTGCCCAGGCAAGGGAACGTTCTCGGCGGGTCGAGCTGGCATCGGGTGAAGGAGCCGGAATCGACGAGGAGTTCCCGCAATCCGGCGATGGCCTGGTCGCCGCCCGGGCCGGAACCCGCTTGCAGCAACCGCAGGAGGTCTCCCACGACCAAGGCGACCGATGCTTGCGACGAGCCGGCGGCCGATCCCGAATCCGCCACCTCCGCGGGCCGGGTGTCGGCCGACGCCACGGCGCCGCCGCTCGCGAACGCCGCAGCGGCGATCGTGCCTATCAGGAGTAGACGAGCTGTGGTGCGCATGGGAGAACCTCCGTGATTCGACTGCGGCGTGACCCCCTGGCGCACGCGGCTAATTGCTGTCACGGAGGAAATTAGTGCGGGACAGCGAGTTCGGGGAGCCCCCGAAGTCGGTGGCGGCAACAATCCCGGCGGGGGCGTCAGGGGGTGAGCAGGCCCAGGCGGCGGTAGCGGTTGCGGCGCAGGGACTGGAGCTCGGGGACCGGCTTCGTGGTCAGGTCGGCCAGGGCGGCGGCTATCGCGGACACCGTGCGCAGGGCGAAGTCGACGGGTTCGTCGGCGGCGTCGGGGTATTCGGGGATTATCGCGTCGACTATGCCGTTCGCAAGGAGGTCCTTCGACCGAATGCCCTGGGCGGCGGCGAGTTCGGGGGCGTGCAGGGTGTCGCGGTAGACGATCGCGCTCGCGCCCTCGGGCGGGAGGGGGGCGAGCCAGCCGTTGGCGGCGGCCAGCACGCGGTCGGCCGGCAGCAGGGCCAGGGCGCCGCCGCCGCTGCCCTGACCGAGCAGGACCGAGACCGTGGGGGTGTCGAGGGTGACGAGATCGGCCAGGCAGCGGGCGATTTCGGGAGCGAGACCGCGTTCCTCGGCCTCGCGCGAGAGCGACGCGCCGATGGTGTCGATCACCAGGACCAGGGGAACGCGCAGTTCGGCGGCCAGGTGCATGGCGCGCCGGGCCTCGCGCAGGGCGGCGGGACCCATGGTCTGATCGGCGGACTGGCCCGCGCGATCGTGGCCGAACAGGATGCAGGGCTGACCGCGCAGCGAGCCCAGGGCGTGCACCACGGTGCGATCGGCCTCGCCCTGCCCGGTACCCGAGAGCGGGACCCGATCGGTGGCGTGCCGCAACAACTCTCGGACGCCGGGCCGATCCCCCCGGCGCGAGACCAGCACCGACTGCCAGGCGGGCATGTCATCGGCGCCGCGCAGCGCGGGCCCGTACAGCTCGCTCCCGGCGCGCAAAACCCCGATGCCGGTGTCGAATTCCCTGGCGTCGCCCTGACGTTCGGGCAACGCGGCGGCCGGCCCGCACAGCACGTTCAGCGCGCGATGCGCGATGCGGCGGAAGACACGCACCGGCACCACACCGTCGATGACCCCGTTGCGATAGAGGTTCTCGGCCGTCTGCACCCCGTCCGGGAAGTCCCGGCCGTACAGCGCCCTGTAGACGCGCGGCCCCAGGAACCCGATCAGCGCTCCGGGTTCGGCGAATGTCATGTGCCCCAGCGATCCCCACGAGGCGAACACGCCACCCATGGTCGGATTGCGGAGATACACCAGATACGGATGCCCGGCCGCTCGATGCGCCGCGACAGCTCCGGCGATCTTCACCATCTGCACGAAAGCGACTGTGCCCTCCTGCATTCGGGTGCCACCCGAGGTCGGCGAGACGACCAGCGGCAAGCCGAGCTCGGTCGCGCGCTCCACCGCGACGGTGATCCGCTCGGCCGCGGCGACGCCGATAGAGCCTGCGAGAAACCCGAACTCACACGCGATCACGGCGACCAGCCGCCCGCGCAGCAACCCGGAACCGGTGAGCACCGACTCGTCGGTGCCCGCCGACCGCTCCGCCTGCGCCAGTTCGGCCCGGTACCCGGGCGCGGCGTCGACGGCCACCGGCGGTCGATCCCAGCTCTCGAAAGAACCGGGATCGAGCATGTCGCCGAGCCACTCGCGCGCCGAGATCTTCACGCGCGCGAGCATAGTTGACCCCGACGTCGCTGCGGTCAACGTCGGCGGTCGCGTCCCGCTAGTACCCCTGCACGACCTTGCGCAGGGCGTATTCGGTCACCGCGACGAGCGCCTGCTTCACCGGCTCCCGGCGACGGGCGTCCATCGACAGGATCGGGGTGTCCGCCGGCACCGCCAGCGCCTGGCGGATGTCCTCGACCGGATACCGTGGCGCGTCGTCGAATTCGTTGATCGCCACCAGGAAGGGTAGGTTCCGCGCCTCGAAGTAATCGACCGCGGCGAAACTGTCCTCCAGCCGGCGGGTGTCGACCAGCACCACCGCGCCGATGGCGCCGCGGATGAGGTCGTCCCACATGAACCAGAAGCGGTACTGGCCAGGTGTACCGAACAGGTACAGCACCAGATCGTCGGCGAGGCTGATGCGACCGAAATCCATGGCCACCGTGGTGGTGGCCTTGGACGGCACTCCGGTCAAACTGTCAACGCCCACACTGGCATTGGTCACCAAAGCTTCGGTGCGCAGCGGAACGATCTCCGAGACGGCACCTACCAGGGTCGTCTTGCCCACACCGAAGCCGCCGGCGACCACGATCTTGGCCGACGTGGGCTTGCTGGTGCGCGTATCGACCTGTGTCGTCGAATCAAATACGCCGGAGTCCACTGAGAACCCTTTCGATCAGCTCGCGACGTTCATCGTCGCTGGAATCGTCTTTCAATGTCGCCGAAACCCGCACATGGCCGGCTTCGATGAGGTCGGCGACCAGCACCCGGGCGACCCCGATGGGAATGCCCAGGCGCGCTGCCACCTCCGCGACAGACGGCGATTCTCTGCACAACTCCACGATGGACGTTTCGATGTTGGTGAGTTCGAACTGCCGCTCGAGGGCGACCGGATGCGATGCGACGAGCGCCTCCAACGCCAATTCCACCTTCGGCCGCGTGCGACCGGCGGTCAGCGAATAAGGGCGAACCAGGCTGGGTTCGGCGCTCCCAACGCGTTCGTTGTCTATGTCCATCCCGCCATCAGGAACCCATCGTGACGCGAGGTGTGGCCTGAACCGTCTGGCCCACTCGCTCGACCAACAACGCCATCTCGTAACCCACCTGACCGATGTCACACGAGGTATTCGTGAGCACCGCGAGGTACGAGCCGTCGCCGACTGCCATGAGCAGCAGGTAGCCGTGTTCCATCTCCACGACGGACTGCAGCACCGTGCCGCCCTCGAACAGATTCGACACACCCACCGACAGGCTCGCGAGGCCCGCGGTTACAGCGGACAGCTGCTCGGCACGGTCCACGGGCAGCTGCGCGCTCGCGGCCATCAATAGGCCGTCGGCCGACACGAGAACCGCGTGCGCAACGCCGGGAACCTCATTGGCGAAGTTCGAAACCAGCCAATCCAGCTGACGCTTCGTACCACCTAGATCGGGGTTCATCGGTCTCCTTTATCTCCGGTTAGGTTCATTTCTTTCATTGCGCGGCCATCCCGGACACCTTGCTGATGCCTTGCCAAACTCGACCTGATGGATTCTGGGTCGCGATGGGCGGCCTTGTCAGCGTTTCCGTTGACACCGCCCGGCACGAGTCGGTTGCCCGGATCACGTTGCGGCAGACCCGCGGCGGTACGCCGCTGCGGTTCGGCCTGCACCGCGCGCTGTGCGGCCTGCCAACCCTCATCACCGGGTGATTCGAAGGAGGAGGCCACTTGGGACCGGTCCGCACTCGGATCCGACAGCCACGCCGACATCATCTCAGCGAAGATCGGCGTACCCATCGACGCCTCGGACTCCCCGGCCGGCTGCAGCCGGGTCTGGAAGAACGAAGCGGCCTTCTGCGGATTGGAACGGAAGCTGTGGCGTCCGCGATCCTTCGGATCACCGGACTCCTCGCCCTGGGACAAACCGGACGCGGCCGGATCCCGCTGCGGCAGACCGACACCCGGCAGCGGCGCCGGACGCTGCGGCAGACCCGCACCCGGCTCCCGCTGGGGCAGACCGCCACCGGGGGCGCGCTGGGGCAACCCGCCGGACGCCGGATCCCGCTGCGGCAGACCACCGGTCGCGCCACGCTGCGGCAGACCACCCGGGGCCTCGCCACGCTGCGGCAGACCGGGAGCACCGGCCTCGCCACGCTGGGGCAGACCGCCGAAGGGGTCCGGCTGCGCGCCGGGGGCGCCGCGCCGCGGCAGACCGCCCGCGTTCGGATCCCGCTGCGGCAGACCGGAAGCACCGGCGTCACCGCGCTGCGGGAGACCGTTCTCACGCTGCGGCAGGCCGTTCTCGCGCTGCGGCAGACCACCGTCGCGCGGCGGCAGGCCGTTCCCGGGCTCACGCCGGGCCGGGCCCGAATCACGCTGCGGCAGACCACCGGCGGCGTCGCCGCGCTGCGGCAGGCCGTTCGGGGCCTCGCCACGCTGCGGCAGCCCACCCGGGCCGCGCTGCGGCAACCCGTTCGGCTCACCGTCACGTGGCGCCGGGACATCACGCTGCGGCAGGCCCGGAGCACCGGCCTCGCCGCGCTGCGGGAGACCACCGTCCCGCTGCGGCAATCCGTCACGTGCGGGCAGCCCGCCCTGCGGGGCGCCGTTCTGACCGGCCTCGCGCTGCGGGAGCCCGGAGGGACCCTGCGGGGCGGCGCCGCGCTGCGGCAGTCCGCCCTCGCGCGGCGGCAGGTTGCCACCGGCGCCGGGACCCTGCGGGCCGCCCAGCGCGGAATCACGCTGCGGCGCACCATTCTTGCCCGGATCACGCTGCGGGAGCCCGCCCGCGGCCGAACGCTGCGGCGGCAGACCCACACTCGGCTCCCGCGACGGGGCGCCGTTGGAACCGGGCTGACGCTGGGGCAGACCACCCGTACCGGGGTCACGCGGGGCGAGCCCACCGGCAGACGGATCGCGCTGCGGCAGCCCGCCCGGGCCGTCACCGCGCGGTGCGAGACCGCTGGGATCACGCTGCTGCGGCGGCACGGGGCCGCGCTGCTGCAGACCACCCGGCTCGCCCGGACCGCCGGGCGCACCCGGACCGGCCGGACGCTGGGGCATACCGCCGGGAGCGCCCTGGCGGCGCATCATGTTCGCGGCCAGACCGCCGCCCGGGCGGGCCGGACCATCGCCCGGCTGCCGCGGCGGCAGGGACGCGCCCGGCTGTGCGTCGGCGCCGGGAGGAATCTGCGCGCCCGGCGCGCGCTGGGGTAGGCCGCCCGGCGCACCCGCGCCGGGAGCCGCCACCGAATGCTTCATGGTCGGGCCGTTGGTACCCGGCTGCCGCTGCGGCAGACCGCCGCCGCCGGGCTGGCCGGTACCGGCCAGGCCGGCCGGAATCTGGGTGCCCGGGCTGCGCTGCGGCAGTCCGCCGGTGTTCTTGGCAGCCGCCGGAGCCGGGGCGGCCGGGGCCGGCGCCGGGCCCTGGCCGGCCGGAATCGGCCCGCTCACACCCGGATCCACGGTGACCATGACGTTGCCGGTCGCGGTACGGGTGACCGCGCGCATCTGCATGGAAGCGGGGGTGCCGCCCTGGTTGCCCGCGCCCTGCGGGGCCGGAGCCTGCTGATTCGGCTGCGGCGGTACCGAAATCGCGCCGCCGCCGGTACCGACGATGAGCGCCTTGGGCACGTGCACGGTCACGGTCACGCCGGGATCGCGCGCGGTGTCGAACGTCGGGCGCAGCCGCACGGTCAGGCCGTGCCGCTCGGCCAGCCGGCCGACCACGAACAGACCCATGTGGCGAGCGGTGTCGGGGCCCACCTCGGCGGTGGTCTCGAGTCTGCGGTTGATCTCGGCCATCTCCGCGGGCGGCATGCCGATGCCGCGGTCGGCGACCTCGATGAGCAGACCGGTGTCGTGCGCCTGCGCGAAGGTGAACTTCACGTCCGTCTCCGGCGGCGAAGCGCGCAGCGCGTTGTCGAGCAACTCGGCGAACAGGTGCGCGAGGTCGGAGGCGGCGGGTTCGGTGAGCGAACCGCGCGGGGTGGCGCCGAGCTTGACGCGCTCGTAGTCCTCCACCTCGGAGATGGCCGCGCGCAGCACGTCGGCGATCTCGACCGGCGCGGACTTGGTCCGGCGCTGTTTGGTGCCGGCCAGAATCAGCAGGTTGTCACCGTTGCGGCGCATACGCGCGGCGAGATGGTCCAGGCGGAAGAGGTTTTCGAGCAGGCGCGGGTCCTTCTCGTCGTACTCCATCGCCTCGATGAGGGTGAGCTGATGGTCGACGAGGGACTTGGAGCGCCGGGCCAGGGTCTCGAACATGTCGTTGACCTGGGTACGGATCGCGGCCTGATCGGCGGCCAGGCGCAGCGCCTGCCCGTGGATGTCGTCGACCGCGCGGGCCAGCTGGCCGATCTCCTCGTCGGTGTGCACCGGCATCGGTTCCAGCGGCACGTCTTCGGGGTCGGCGCCGTCACGCAGCGCGGTGACCTCTTGCGCGAGGTCGTATTCGGCGACGCGGAGCGCGGCCAGGCGCAGGCGGCGCAGCGGGACGATCATCGCGCGCGCGATCAGCACGGCCAGCGCGAGCGCGCCGAGGATGGTGGCGATGACGACGATCGAGTACCGGACGGCGTCGCCGCGCGCGGTGGAGGCGAGCGAGTCGACTCGGGCCACGATGTCCCGGGTCGCGTTGGTGCTGATCTCCTGGTACTTGCCGATACTGACGACCAGCGAGTCCTTCAGCTCGGTCGCGGGCAGCTGCCCGGCCTGCGCCTGCGGGCTGGTGATCAGCTGCAGCCGGGTGTCGATCTGACCCTGCAGGTCGGAGATGAGCGCGTCACCGTCGGGGAAGCGGTGGCCGATGACCCCGAGCATCTGACGCTCGGTGCTGATCGAGATCTGGATGTCGCGCAGGCCGTCCTTGGTGTTGCTGCGCAGCACCTCGGCGAAACCGGCGATCTGACCGACGAGCACGACGCGGGTGTTCAGGGCGTCGACCAGACGTAGTTTGGATTGGTCGACGGACTTGTCGGCGATGGTCGAGACGATGGTCTCCACGGTCCGGACGCTGTTGGCGCGGATCCGTTCGATCTGATTGGTGCCCTCGACGGTCGTCGCCAGGGGTGCGAGCCCCTGCGCCAGTACCGCCTTCGAGGCGACGATCATGTCTTCGAGCGCGGCCTTCGCGGTCGGCATCGAGTTCAGCTCACCCGTCGCCCGCTCGGCGAACTTGATGGCGGTGTCCAGCGTCGCCAGTTCCGGCTCGGTCGTGAACGACTGGGTTCCGATCTTCACCATCTGCCCGCCGACCACCTGACCGGCGGCCGCGCTCAAACCCGTGATCGCCGGAATGACGGCGACGTGCTCCACTGCGGTCGACTGCCTCGTCGACTCTGAGAACTCTGCCGAGATCCTCGACGCACCCAGGACGACAGCGACCAAAAGCGGGACGGCCAGTACTGCCGTCACCTTCCATCGCAGGTCCCAGTTGCTCAGCGCCCAGCGCTTATTGCTGCCGGACGACCTTGCGGCGTCACGCATCTCCCACTCACTTTCCAAACTGGCCCCAGCCACGCGCCATCGGCGAGCCTCCGCGATCGCACGCGGGGCCCGGCGAGCGGAGCGAGGCGAGAACTGCGGCTGGCCGAGAAATTGCGTCCAAGACGGCCGAAATATGTGACATGCGATTCTAACGGATCAATAACTTCTTGTGTGACCTCTTGGCAACCACCGGTCTCTGACCAGCCGTTTGCAGGCAAAATCAAAGGTCGCGGCGTCCGCCCGGACGTCGCGTGAAGTCTGCCACAATCAGGCTGATCTATCGAGGCGGGCATCGCTGCCCTTCACATGCGTGCTGATGCGGAGCTAGGGAGTCACGGGGTTGAACGCGAAGCAGGAGTACCGACCGGCGTATCAATTGAGCCTGGTCGACCCCTCGGAGTTCTGGCGCACCGCGGCCGAATACATCAGCTGGGACGTACCGCCCGCCCAGATTGTCGACTCCACCGCCCGCCCCACGACGCGCTGGTTCCCGGACGCTCGCCTCAACACCTCCTACAACGCACTCGATCGGCATGTGCGCGAGATCACAGATCCGGACGGCACTTTCGGCGGTCAGGAGGGGGGTCGCGCCAATCAGCCCGCCCTAATATACGACTCCGCTATGACCGGCGCCAGGCGTGTTTATACATATGCCGAATTACTCGACGAAGTCGCCCGATTTGCCGGATCCATGCTGCGCCTGGGTGTTCGGACGGGCGATCGAGTCGTCATATATATGCCGATGATTCCCGAGTCGGTGATCGCGATGCTCGCCTGCGCCCGCATCGGTGCTGTCCACTCTGTCGTTTTCGGCGGTTTCGCGGCCCACGAATTGGCCGCCCGCATCGACGACGCCGAGCCTGTGCTGATCATCACAGCCTCCGGCGGCCTGGAGCCCGGCCGCCGCATCGAGTACCCGCCCATCGTGCTGCAGGCCCTGGACCTGGCCCGGACCACCGCGCCGCGGACCGTCCTGGTCAAACAGCGCGACGGGTTTCCCGCGATCCGCTTCCCCGCCGAGCAGGCCGCCACCGACAGCCTGCCCGCTTCGTCACAGACGGTGGCCGCGCGCTGGCTGGACTGGGACGCCGCGCTGCTCGGCGCCGAACCGGCCGAACCGGTTTCGCTGGCCGCGACCGATCCCCTCTATATCCTCTACACCTCCGGAACCACCGGTAAACCCAAGGGCGTGGTGCGCGACAACGGCGGGCACGCGGTGTCCATGGCCTGGTCGATGCGCAACATCTATGACGTCTCGGGCGGGCAGGTCATGCTCACGACCTCCGACATCGGCTGGGTCGTCGGGCACTCCTACATCGTCTACGCGCCGCTGCTGGTGGGTGCGACAACCGTCCTTTACGAGGGCAAGCCGATCGGCACCCCCGACGCCGGCACCTTCTGGCGGCTGGTTCAGGACTACGGGGTGGAGGTGATGTTCACCGCACCGACCGCGTTGCGCGCCATCCGCCGGGCCGATCCCGAGGCCGAGTTCGCGCACCGGCACGACATGTCCACCCTGCGCGCGCTCTTCTGCGCGGGCGAGCGCCTGGATCCGGCCACCTACGAATGGACCGCCGGGACCCTGCTGAGCGGGAATCCGGAGTGCCCGGTCGTCGACCACTGGTGGCAGACCGAGACCGGCTGGCCCGTGTGCGCGAATCCGCTGGGCCTGCAACAACTCCCGATCAAGGTCGGCTCGGCCTCCGTGCCGGTGCCCGGCTACCGGCTGCGCGTGCTGGACTCCGACGGCAACGCGGTAGCCCCCCATACAGAAGGAAACATCGTCATCGGGCTGCCGCTGCCGCCCGGCGCCCTGACCACCCTGTGGCGCGACGACGCCCGGTTCGAGCGCTCCTACCTGGCCGCCTATCCCGGGCACTATCTGACCGGCGACTCCGGGTACTTCGACGAGGACGGGTACCTCTACATCCTGGGCCGCAGCGACGACGTGATCAACATGGCCGGGCACCGGCTCTCGGCCGGCGGCATCGAGGCCGCGATCGCCGGGCATCCGCTGGTCGCCGAGACCGCGGTGGTCGGGGTGCCGGACGAGCTCAAGGGGCAGCGGCCCATCGGGTACGTGGTGCTCAAGGCCGGGGTCGACATCGACGCCGACCAGTTGCGCGCCGAGGTGATCGAGCGCGTCCGCGACCGGGTCGGGGCCATCGCCACCCTCTACGACGTGGTGCCGGTGACCGCGCTGCCCAAGACGCGCTCGGGCAAGATCCTGCGCCGCACCATGCGCCAGATCGCGGCGGGCGGTGAGTACGAGGTGCCGCCGACCATCGAGGACGCCGCCATGCTGCCCACCCTGGAACGGCAGATCCGCGACGCGGTCACCGTCATGGACGATCGGGAGCGGATCCGCGCGGCCGACGCGGCCACCATGCCGTTCAGCCGGATCGAGCCCGAGACGCCCACGGCGCCCGCCGCACCTGCCGAGGACCCGGCCGCCACGTCCTGACCCGGGCCGCCACGCCCGGCGCCACCCATAGGGTTTTCTCAGAAAGGGCTCACGCCCCTCTCGAGCGGGTGCCCTAGCGTCGTGCGGGCGCGGATCACCTGATCCGCGCGCAGCCTAGAAAGGTCGATGCATGAGTTTCGTCCGTAGTCGCCGGACCGGAGCGGTCCTGGGCGCCGGCGCCCTCGCCACCCTCGCCCTCGCACTCGTTCCCGCCACCGCCTCCGCCGGCCCCCTGGATATGGCCGCGCCCCTGCTGAATTCGACGTGCAGCTTCGCGCAGGTCGATGCCGCACTGCACGACAAGGCGCCCGCGCTGGCGTCGATGCTCGATCAGAACCCCGCGCAGAAGGCCGAACTCGAAGCCAAGTTCAACCAGCCGATCGAACAGCGGCAGGCCGAGTTCGACGCCTACGTCCGCGCCAACCCCGAGGCCGCCGCCCAGGCCGAGGCCAACCCGAACGCCTCCGGCATCGGCGCGACGATCCAACTCGTCGCCGACACCTGCCACAACTACTGAGGCAGAGACTGCGAGAATGGAACCCGTGGGCGAACGCGGCGAGGTACCTACTGTCTTGGTCGTCGATGACGATGAGGACGTGCTCGTTTCGGTCGAACGCGGGCTCCGGCTCTCCGGCTTCCGGGTGATCATCGCCCGGGACGGGGCGCAGGCGCTGCGCGCGGTCACCGACGATCCGCCCGACGCGGTGGTGCTGGACATGAACATGCCGGTGCTGGACGGCGCCGGCGTCGTGACGGCCCTGCGCGCAATGGGCAACGAGGTCCCGATCTGCGTGCTGTCCGCGCGCAGTTCGGTCGACGATCGAATTGCCGGCCTCGAATCCGGCGCCGACGATTATCTCGTAAAGCCTTTCGTACTCGCGGAATTGGTGGCGCGTATCAAGGCGCTGCTGCGCCGCCGCACCGATACCCCGGTCTCCACCATTCCCGGCGCTATCACCGTCGGGCCGCTCGAAGTCGATGTCGCGGGATATCGCGCACTGCTGCACGGCACGGAAATCGAGCTCACCAAAAGGGAATTCGAGTTGCTCTCCACATTGGCCCGCAGTGCCGGTGTGGTCTTGAGCCGAGAGCGACTGCTGGAATTGGTGTGGGGCTACGACTTCGCGGCCGACACCAATGTGGTGGACGTGTTCGTCGGATATCTGCGGCGCAAGCTGGAAGTGGACGGCACACCCCGGCTGCTGCACACCATTCGAGGCGTCGGATTCGTCTTGCGCACCCCGAAATGAGCCCGGCCCGGCGGCGTGCCCGGCGCACCTTCTCGCTGCGCGCACGCGTGGCGGCCGCGGCGGCGCTGGGCGCGACAATCATTGTGGCCGTGCTGAGTTGGTTCACCATGTACGCCATCGAGCGCAACAACATGACCCAGGCCGATCAGCAGCTCGCGCTCACCTCGCGGGTGGTGCTCATCGAGCCGGTGGTCGCGGTGACCGTGCTCGGGGTGCTCGGGCCCACCAACGACCTGGCGCTGACCGTGCGCAACGACGACGGTTCGATGGCCAGCACCTCGGTGCAGCTGCCGGCGCTGCCGGTCGGCAGCCATACCGTCACGGTCGGCGACAACACCTATCGCGTGCTCACCACCACCCTGAACCAGCCGCCGGGACGCATTGTCTCCCTCGGCATTCCGACCACCGAGACCGAGCGGGTCACCGCCACCCAGCGGCGCTGGGTGCTGTGGGCGGCCGGGCTGGCGGTGGCGGCGGCGGCCGGACTGGGCTGGCTCTTCGGCGGGCGGGCGGTGCGGCCCATCGAGAATCTCACCCGGCAGCTGAGCAGGCACGGCGAGCCCGGCGGGCCGCTGCCGGTCGACGGCGCGGGTGTGCGCGAATCCGAACAGCTCGCGGACGCGGTCAACCTCATGCTCGAACGCATAGACCGGGCCCAGGCCGAGACGGCCGCGGCGCTCGAGACCGCACGCGATTTCGCGGCGGTGTCCGCGCACGAGCTGCGCACCCCGCTCACCGCGATGCGCACCGATCTGGAGGTGCTGCGCACCCTGGACCTGGACGAGGCGCAGCGCATCGAGATCCTGACCGACCTGCACCGCGGCCAGAACCGGGTGGAATCCACCCTGGCCGCGCTCGAACGCCTGGCCGCCGGGGATCTCACCCACGAACGCGATCACGTGGACACCGACGTGGCCGAGCTCTGCGATGCCGCCGCGCACGACGCCATGCGGCATTTCCCGGAATTGAAGGTGCTCATCGACACCGACGCCGAATTGATCACCCGCGGCCTGCCCACCGGGCTCCGGCTGGCAGTGGACAACGCGCTGGCCAATTCCGCGCGGCACGGGCACGCCACGCTGGCGCTGCTGTCCGCGCATCGGGATCTGTTCGGGCACATCGTCATCACCGTGGACGACAATGGCCGCGGTATTCCGGAGCACGAGCGCGCGGCGGTCTTCGAACGCTTCGTGCGCGGCAGTCTGGCCAGCAAGGGCGGCTCGGGACTCGGCCTGGCGCTGGTGGCGCAGCAGGCGCAATTGCACGGCGGCCGTGCCTACTTCGACGAAGGCACCCTCGGCGGTGTACGCCTGGTGCTCGAATTGCCCGCGCCCGGAGCGGGATTGCCGCCGAACTTCACCGAACTCTCAGAAAAACGCCAGAGCTAGCGCCAATTCGGCCCTCTACGGTGTCAACCGTGTTCGGAAAACGCGCTCGCTGGATCTTGTTCGTCACGCTGCTGGCAACCGCGGTCACCGCGGGCGCGGTCGCCCTGCTGCGCGACGCGCCCGCCCCCACCGGGGTGGCTCTCGTCAACGGCGACACCGGTCCCATGGGGCAGCGCATCGCGATCGCCCTGCAGGACGGCGGGGTGCGGGAATGGGACGTGGTGCAGGAGGCGAGCACCGCGGACTACGCCGCCGTCATCACCCTGCCGCCCGACCTGTCCACCGCCATCACCTCGCTGGCCACCGACAAGCCGCAGCGGGCGCAGGTCACCGTGAGCACCCACGAGAACGCGGACGAGGCGCTGGTGACCGACGCCGTGCACGAGGTGACCCGGCGGATCAGCGCGACGGGGCTCGACACCGTGTTCGCGGCCATGAACGCCGCCCGCGGGTCGGTCACCCAGGTCGCGCTGACCACGCAGATGCTCGACATGGGCGTGCAGGCCGCCGCCGCGGGCGCCGAGCAGTTCAGCTCCGGCGCCGATGACATGCTCGGTTTCCTCGAGCAGGCCAAAGCCGGTGCGGGTCAGCTGACCTCGGCGATCGCGACGCTGAACGACACGGTATCGGCGGCCACCACGCAGGCGAATCAGCTTGCGGCGGCGCTGGATTCGACCGGGGTGACGGTCGGGCAGGTCTCCGGGGCGGCCGATCAGCTCAGCACCGGCATCGATACCGTGGTGCCGCTGCTGCAGGGGCTGCCCTTCGCGAGCGATCCCCGGCTGGCGAGCGTCATCACCCAGCTGCAGGGTCTGCAGACGGTGGCGGGGCAGGCGGGCGCGCAGCTCTCGGGCGTGGGCGAGCTGGTCGGGGCGACGGTGACCCCGGAGACGTCGCTGGGTCAGCTGCTGCGCGACGCGGCGACCCGGCTGGGTGAGGCCGGCGCGCAGTTGAATCAGGGCGGCTCGCTCGCGGCGAGCATTCCGCAACTCGCCGACGAGGGCAGTGCGCAGTTGCAGGGCGCGCTGCAGGCGCTCACGGCGGGGGTGACCCAGTTGCAGGCCGTCACCACTACCCTGGGCAAGCAGGCGAATCAGGCGCTGAGCGCGCTCCCCCAGCGCGGCGTCGCCCAGCAGTCGGTGATCGCCACCGCGCTGACCGATCCGGTCGACATCGTTCGAACCTAAGTTTCGCAAACAATCAGCAACATTCAGCGGTTCGCCGAGCTAAGATCATGTCCGAATTGTTCTAATCGATCCGTTTTCACAACTCGCTCCCGCCCTGCCCCGCGCCACGGCTCCACCCCAGCGCCCCCGGTACCGGAGAGGAAACGATCGTGAGCATGATGCTGGCCGCGCACGACATGTACAGCACGGTCCTGGCCCAAATCGGCAATCCCACGGCGGAAACCCCGCCCATGGCGGACAAGATGATGAAGATGTTCCGCTACTTCACCTGGTTCACCCAGATGTCCGGCATCGCCGCCATCACCTACGGCGGCGGTAAGTTCGCCTGGGAGAAGTGGGGCGGCGGCGCCGGCTCGCCGAAGATGGTCGCCAACGCCATGATCGGCGGCGCGACGGCCACCAGCGCCGGCACGATCATGAACACGATCGTCGGCTGAGGACGCCGGGGCCCCGCTCGAAACACGGCGCCCGCCTCGCGAACAGCGAGGCGGGCGCGATCGTGCGACGAGCTCGAGGTCAGCTCAGCACGTCCAGCAGGTCGATGACGAAGACCAGGGTCTTGCCCGACAGGTGGTGACCCGCGCCGGCCTTGCCGTAGGCCAGCTCCGGCGGGATGGTCAGCTGCCGGCGGCCGCCGACCTTCATGCCCGGAATGCCTTCCTGCCAGCCCTGGATCAGGCCGCGCAGCGGGAAGGTGATGGACTCGCCACGGTTCCAGGACGAATCGAACTCCTCGCCGCTGGCGAACTCGACGCCCACGTAGTGCACGTCGACCGTGGCACCGGGGGTGGCCTCGGCGCCCTCGCCCACGACCAGGTCCTTGATCACCAGCGTGGTGGGGGCGTCGCCCTCCTGGAATTCGATTTCGGGCTTGCTCATGGGTTGTCCTCTTCGATTAGGGGATCGGGATCGTTGATCACCTTATGCCTTGGCGCGCCGCCACCCCGTAATCAGGCACCGCGCGCGGGGCCGGGCGGGCACAGCGGCAATATGGACGATCGTGGCCGACGTGATCGATATCGAGGACCCCAGCGACCCGCGCGCCGACGACTTCCGCGATCTCGCCAACGCGGACCGGCGACCGGATCTGCCGGGCGGCCGCGGATTGGTCGTCGCCGAGGGCACCGTGGTCGTGGAACGCATGCTGGCGTCGCGGTTCACGCCGATCGCACTGCTCGGGGTCGCCCGCAAGCACGAGGTGCTGGCCGAGCCGCTGCGCGATCTCGACGTGCCGTACTACCGGGCGAGCGCGCAGGTGATGGCGGAGATCGTCGGATTCCATTTGAATCGGGGCGTGCTCGCAGTCGCCCGCCGCCCGCCCGCGCTCACCGCCGCCGAGGTGCTCGACGGCGCGCGCACGGTCGCCGTCCTGGAGGGCGTGAACGACCACGAGAACATCGGCTCGATCTTCCGCAACGCCGCCGGCCTCGGCGCGGACGCGGTGCTGTTCGGCGACCGGTGCTCGGATCCGCTGTACCGGCGCTCGGTGCGGGTGTCCATGGGCCATGTGCTGCGCATACCCTTCGCCCCGCTGCCGCCGTTGCCGCAGGGCCTGGATGTGTTGCGCGAGAGAGGTTTTCAGATCATCGCGCTCACGCCGGATCCCGCGGCGAGCAACCTGGCCACCGCCATGACCGGCGAGCGGGTGGCGCTGCTGCTCGGCGCCGAGGGCCCCGGCCTGACCGCGGAGACCATGGGCGCCAGCGATATTCGCGCGCGCATCCCCATGACCCCGGGCACCGATTCGCTCAATGTGGCGACCGCGGCCGCCATGGCCTTCTACGAGAGAGTGCGAACCCAGTGAGCTATCCCCCGGACGGACCCTACGGCTACGGCTACTCCGAACCCACCCCGTGGGCGATGGGCGTGCCGGTCAGCGTGCTGGTGGCGGCGCTGACCGCGGCGGGGGTGTATTCCTTCGGCACGGCCCTGGCCGAGATCCATCCGCTGCTGGCGGCACTGGTGAATCTGATCGCGGTCGGCGGCGTGGCCCCGACCGCCTGGCGCTGGCGGTTCCAGCCGGTGACGCGCTGGGTCATCGCGGGCCTGGCCACCGGCGTGCTGCTGGGCTGGATCGCCCTGCTGGCCTAGGCGATCCACCCGCCGCTCGGACGTTCGGCCCGTCCGCGCGGATGTTCGGCCCGCCGGGTACGGACGTTCGGCCCGCCGGGACGGTGATCGCCGTACCGGCGCACGCCATCCGGTGTGCCCCCGCCGGCGCCGGGCTAGGACACGTGGTGCCGATCGCGCCCGCCGCGCAGCCAGCCCAGCAGCCCGCGTCTGCCGTTGTGCTCCGCGATCGGCTCGGGTCCGGGATCGGCGGCGGGCGCCCGCCCCTTGGGGAAGAGCGAGAAGCCGCACACCTGGATCTGATCGGAGGTCAGCGGCTCCGCGGCACCCGCCTCGGTGGCGCCGGGACTCGCGAGCGGCCCGCGATAGCGGAAACCGAGCCAGAGCCCGTTGGCAGCGTCCGCGAAATCGGGTGGGTCGAAGGGCAGCAGCTGGGGATCCGGCAGCACGCCCGGCGCGAGCGCGATGGGGTGCTCCCCCGCCCAGTACGGCCGCTCCCAGACCATCGGCATGCCCTCGTCCTCCAGGATGTTGACGCGGCTGGCGCTGAACGAGCGTCGGAACTCCCCGCGCTCCCAGTACGCGAAAGCGCCCCAACCCAGGGAGAGGTCGTAGGAGACGAGATAGGTGTGCTCGGAGGCGAGCGGGCGGACCAGCAGTTCGGGCAGGGCCGTGGGCCGGGGCAGCGCGGCCTGCGCCGAGCACACGACGGTGACGCCGGGATAGCAGCCTATGTACGTCGATTCCGGATCCGGTCCGCCCCAGACCTTCATGGTGCCGGCTGCGGCGGGCACCACGTCGCGGTCGGGGTTGAGCTGTCTGGCCAGGGCCAGCGCCGCCTCGGGATCGGGCCCGGGGTGTGCGCGGAGCACGGCGGCGGGGTCGGGTGCATCGACGTACCAGAGCGAAGAGACTGTGGACGGCACTTACGGCACCTCCCGATTGTTGCGACCCAAGTTGGCAACTCTTGAGCAACACCCGGTGGCCGTTGTCGGCGTCGGCGTGGAGTCAACCCGGCAACCACCGCCACCACGTCAAAATCTACCCGCACCGGCGGCCGAATTGTCGCCGTTGCCCAACGTTGTTACCGGCGCGGCGAACTCGGCGGCCGACCGAACGAGAACGGCCGGGCGGCCGCCGCGGGCAGCGACCGCGGCGACCCGGCCGTGACCGGGTGTCCTTCGGTGTCGCGCGAACTCAGTGACCCGAGCTGCGCACGCCCAGCAGCACGTCCTCCCAGGACGGCATGGGCGCTTTGCCGCCACGCTTGGCGCGGTTCTGCTTGGGCGCGGCGGGTTTGGCCGCCGGCTTGTCCGCGCTCGCGGCCGGAGTCGAGGATGCCGCGGCGGCAGCCGGGGCAGGCGCGGGCTCGGCGGGCGGGGCCGCGGGCGCCGGAGCGGGGGCGGCCGGAGCGACGGGCTCGGGGGCCGGTTGTGCGGGCGCCTGGTGAGCGGGCGCGGTGTGCGTGGGCGCCGTATGCGCGGGCGCGGTGTGCACCGGAGCCGAATGCGCCGGTGCGGCGGGCGGATTCGGGGTCGCCGGGGCGGTGGGGGCGATCGGCGCGGGCGCCGGGGCGGCCGCCGTCACCGCGGGCACGGTGCCGTCGCCGACGGCTGCGCGCTGCTCGTAGTAGCCGTCCAGATCCTGCTGGCCGGCCGCCCGGGCCGACGCGGGCTCGTACTCGGCCCTTTCCTCGCGCGGGGCGGGGGCGGACACGGTCTCGACCACGGCGGACGCGGTCTGGTCCGGCAGGATGGTGGCCAGGCCGCGCAGGGCGCGGCCGAAGTCGGGGTCGATCAGGTCGGCGGCCGGATCATCGAGCGGCACCACCGAGCCGCCGTGCGCGTCGGGCTGGTAGCGCCAGTGCGCGGCGATGACCGAACGTCCGGCCTGCCACTGCAATTGGGCGACCCAGTAGCCCTTCTCGTCCTTCCAGGCATCCCACTCGGCGACCTCGATATTGTGGCCGCGCTCGGCGAACGCCGCGGAGACGATCTCGATCAGGGTTTCGATGGCCGGGCCGTCGTTGCGGACGGGATGGGCCTTCTGCGCCAGTTCGGCGGCACGGGCGCGTTCGAGCAGTACGGGGTACGCGAAACGCTCGACTCTGCTCGCGGGCATGCCGGACTCTTCGGTGACCTGCTCCACCGAGGCACCGGCACGGATTCGAGCCTGGATATCGCGTGGGCGCATCGTGGCTTCCGTTTCGATCTCGATTTGTCCGAACCGGGCAAGATCTCCGCGGGCAGCGGCGCGCAGTTTGTCGTCGGCGGCGAGGCGGTACTTCTGACCGCTCTCGGTATCGATGCACACGATGTGTGTGGAATCGGGCGTCAATCCGATTACTCGAAGTTCACGCACCGTTACCTCCTTGTCACTGCATCTAGCACAGTGCTGCTTCTATAAACAGCTGACAGGCTCGCGACACCGCCCACGTTCTGGAACAGTAGTGCACTTCTGTGATTCGTGGGGCAAGACACGCGGCGCGAAAATCTGTCGCCAGACTCTCGCGCCGCATATGGTGTCTCTTTCGGCACCCTCCGCTCGGAGCGGCGGGGCACCGAATCACGGGTATCAGCCGATGTTTTCGACGACCCAATCGATGCTGCGGGTCAGCTGCGACACGTCCTCGGGGTCGATGGCCGGGAACATGCCGACGCGCAGCTGGTTACGGCCCAGCTTACGGTACGGCTCGGTGTCGACGATTCCGTTGGCGCGCAGCACCTTCGCAACCTGTGCGGCATCGACCGACTCGGCGAAGTCGATGGTGCCGACAACCTGCGAGCGGTGATCGGGGTTGGCGACGAACGGGGTCGCGTATTCGCTGGTCTCGGCCCACGAGTACAGCCGCGAGGAGGAATCGGCGGTGCGCTTCACGGCCCAGTCCAGGCCGCCGTTGCCGTTCATCCACTCGATCTGGTTGGCGAACAGCAACAGCGTCGCGAGCGCCGGGGTGTTGTAGGTCTGGTCCTTGGTGCTGTTGTCGATCGCGATGGGCAGCGACAGGAATTCGGGGGTGAAGCGACCCGAGTTCTTGATCTCTTCCACGCGCGCCAGCGCGGCCGGGCTCATGAGCGCGATCCACAGGCCGCCGTCCGAGGCGAAGCACTTCTGCGGCGCGAAGTAGTACACGTCGGAATCGGCGATGTTCACCGGCAGACCGCCCGCGCCGGAGGTGGCGTCGATGGCGATGAGCGCGTTCTCCGAGCCCGCGGGACGCGACACCGGGATGGCGACACCGGTCGAGGTCTCGTTGTGCGCCCAGCCGATGAGGTCGACCGAGGGATCGGAGGTCGGCTCGGGCGCGCTGCCCGGCTCGGCCTTGACCACGATCGGGTCGCCGATGAAGGGGTTGGCCTTGGCGACCGAGGCGAACTTCGAGGAGAACTCGCCGTTGGTCAGGTGCAGCGACTTCTCGCGGATCAGGCCGAAGGCGGCGGCGTCCCAGAACGCGGTGGTGCCGCCGTTGCCGAGCACGACCTCGTAACCGTCGGGCAGGGCGAACAATTCGCGCAGGCCGGAACGCACCCGGGCCACCACGTCCTTGACCGGCTTCTGCCGGTGCGAGGTACCGAACACCGAGGCGCCGGTATCCACCAGGGACTGCAGCTGTTCGGGACGCACCTTGGAGGGTCCGCAGCCGAACCGTCCGTCGGCGGGCTTGAGATCGTCGGGGATGGTCGGGAACGCAGAGGTCATGGCGACAAGACTAAAGCCTGCCGGTGCCGGGTGAATCGAGTGGGTGGGCCCCGCGGAGGGATCGGCGGCCGCCCCCGGGCAACCGGCGAGT
The DNA here is from genome assembly GCF_042799795.1 of Nocardia sp. NPDC057668. Classification (NCBI taxonomy): domain Bacteria; kingdom Bacillati; phylum Actinomycetota; class Actinomycetes; order Mycobacteriales; family Nocardiaceae; genus Nocardia; species Nocardia sp. NPDC057668. The sequence continues at coordinate 647,666 of NZ_JBHVIC010000005.1, forward strand.
ATCGCTGTGGTGCGAGCCACACAGCCGTTACGGTTCACTGCCATGAACACGGCCGAGCACGGGAGATCAGGAGCCACCGCCGCCGAGTCCGACGCGCTCGCGAATTCGGCTGGGCCACAAGGTTATAGCCTTACGGCATCATCGAGCGGACAGCGCCGGGGCGGATTTCTGACGCGGCTGTCCACCCAATTCGGCTCCCGCGGTCTCGCCCGGCGCGGGCCCGATCTCGACGAGGCCGCGCGCCGGGAACTGCTACTGCACGGCAGCGAGGGCATCGCGACCGTGTTGAGCGTGCGAGCACCCGGCCCCGACTCCCCCGGCGCGGGCGATCGGCACGAGATCCGGGTCCGGGTGCGCCTGTCCGGCCGCCATCCCTACGAGACCCGGGTCCGCCAGCGGATGACCGCCGCCGATCTGGAGTGGACCCAGCCCGGGGACACGGTCGCGTGCCGCGTCGACCCCGGCGACCCGCACCGGGTGGTGGTCTACGTGCCCGCGCCCGGCGAGTCCGCCCGCGCCAACATCGCCAAGATCCTGAGCGACGGCCGCCGGGCACGGGCGACCGTGCTGACCGCGAGCCCGGTCGCGGCCGACTACTCGGGGCGCGAGGATCCGGTGCTGCGCCTGGATCTGGAACTACGGGCGTGGGACGAGCCCGGTCCGTGGCGGGTACGGCTCACCACGCCGGTGCCGCTGGCCGCACTGGAGCTGATCGACCTGGGCGGGCGGCTGGAGGTCGCCTTCTTCACCGTGGACCGCGGCGAATCGGTAGCGGTGGACTGGGCCGTCTCACGGGCGCTCCCGCGCTGAGCGGCCCGCCCGGCGGGAACGACTGTGCGCGAGCGCTATCCGCATCGGCGCTCGGCCGCACGGCCGGGCACGGACCGGCGCCCTTTCGGCTACGGCAGGTGGGTGAACTGGAAACCCTTGTCGCGCAGCGCGGGCAGGGCACCGAATAGCCCGGCGGCCGTCCCCGAGCGCGGGCGGTGCATATGGGCCAGGGCGATGCCGCCGGGTTTGGCGGCCAGTAGGCCGGCCTGCACCTGGGCGGCGGTGGCGGTGGCGCCGTAGTCCGCGTTGATCGTGTAGCCGATCGGGGTCTCCCCCAGGTCCTGCACGATCGAGACGCCCAGATCGTCGTAGTGCGCGGTGCCGGGCCGGAAGAAGCGCGGGGCGCGGCCGGAGACGGCGGTCAGGCGCTCGTGGTTGAGCCACACCTCGTCCACGGCCTCCTGTACGGAGGCGGTGCCCTTGATCTCGTAGGCGGCGCGGCCGTTCACCGAGAGCGGCTTGTGCGCGACGCCGTGATTGGCCAGCTCGAACAGCGGGTTGCCCGCCAGCTGCTCGGCGCGCGCCGGGTTGGCGTCGATCCAGCGCTTGTTCAGGAACAGCGTGGCCGGAATCCGCTGCGCGATGAGCAGACTCAGCAGATTCTCGTCGATGTCGTTGTTGCCCGGGCCGCCGCAGGCGTCCAGGGTCAGCGCGAACTGTTTGCCCTGCGCCGCGAAGGAGGTGCGGACCCCGGACAGGTCCGCGCCCCATTGGCTCGGCTTGTGCCCGGCGTACTTGGCCACGACCGCGGCGGTGCCGCCGTCGGTCAGGGTGACCGGCAGACTCGCGGGCACCAGCCGCGGATCGGCGGGGTTGGGTTCGGATTCGAGAATGTGGTCGGACGAATTACCGTTCGCCACACCGCAGCCGGCGGTCACGAGTCCGGCAGCCAGGGCCGCGCCCGCGGCCAGGAAACCGCGACGCGGCAATCGGTGGTCCAGCACCGATGCAGGTTATGCGAATACAAACCCGGTGGCCAGCGCCGGAATCAGCGTTTTTCCAGATGTCGCTCACCGGCAACCGATTCGCCACCGTGCTGCGCGAATGCGGTTCCGGGGCGCGCGAATGCGGTTCCGGGGCGGCTTTTCTCACATCCGACCAGCCCCGGCGCGCAGGCGGGGCCGTCGTATACCAGACTGTGACCGGTTGGGTCGCCAGGTGGCCGAGCCAATCAGCGGCAACTGCCGCACGGTACGGCCGCACGGCTGATTCGTCCTTCGCACAAGGATTTACATTGACCTACCCGAACAACCCCTATCCGCAGCAGCCTCAGCAGCCCGGCGGATTCTCCTACCCCCCGCAGCAGGGCGCGCCCGGCTACGACGCGCAGCCGGGATACGGCGGCTACCCGCAGCAGCAGCCCCAACCGGGTTACGGCGCACCGCAACCCGGATACGGAGCACCGCAGCCGGGGTACGGGGCGCCGCAGCAGCCCGCATACGGCGCACCCCAGCCCGGATACGGCGCTCCCCAGCAACCCGCCTACGGGGCGCAGCCGGGGTACGGCGCTCCCCAGCAACCCGCTTACGGCGCACCGCAACCCGGGTACTCGCCCTACGGCGCACCGCAGGGCGCCCTGGCCGACTGGGGCTCTCGCGTCGGCGCGTTCCTGATCGACGCGATCATCTTCGGGCTGCCGGGCGCGCTGCTGAACGTCATCGCGCGCGCCGCGTTCACCGAGCCGCTCAGCTGCGACTTCGACAGCACGAGCTACGAACCCTGCACCGGCGGCGGCCTGTCCGCCATCGGACTGGTGCTGCTCCTGCTGTCGATCGGCGCGAGTATCGCGGGCATGCTCTTCCAGGGCTATCTGGAAGGCACCTCCGGCCAGACTCCCGGCAAGAAGGCCCTCAAGCTGCGCGTGATTCGCGAGGCCGACGGTCAGCTGCTCGGCGCCGGGGCTGCCATCGGCCGCCGCTTCGCCCACATCCTCGACGCGCTGCCGTGCTACCTGGGCTTCCTGTGGCCGCTGTGGGACGACAAGAAGCAGACGTTCGGTGACAAGATCGTCAAGAGCATCGTGGTGAAGACCCAGTAATCCGGGGACCACCCGGCAATCCCCCTGAACACAGACTCGCGGCTCGCAGCGGAATCCCGCTGCGAGCCGCGAATGTCATTGCGTCCCGGGTACTTACCGGTGACTCACTTGCGGACGACGGTCTCCCAGCCGACCACGGTCTCGGGCAGACGCGGGGCCGGGCCGGTGTAGATGGCGGCCGGGCGGACGAGCTTGCCGAGCTTCTTCTGCTCCAGGATGTGCGCACACCAGCCGGCGGTGCGGCCGCAGGTGAACATCGCGGGCATCATGTGCGCCGGGACCTCGGCGAAGTCCAGGATGACCGCGGCCCAGAACTCGACATTGGTCTCGATGGCGCGATCGGGGCGGCGCTCGCGTAGCTCGGCCAGGGCGGCCTGCTCCAGGGCGGCGGCCACCTCGAAGCGCGGGGCGTCCAGGCGCTGGGCGGTGGCGCGCAGCACGCGGGCGCGCGGATCCTCGGCCCGGTAGACCCGGTGGCCGAAGCCCATCAGCTTTTCCTTGCGGTCCAGGATGCCCTTGACCAGCGCCCGCGCATCGCCGGACTTCTCGACGGCCTCGATCATCGGGAGCACGCGGGCGGGTGCGCCACCGTGCAGCGGGCCGGACATCGCGCCGATGGCCCCGGACAGCGAGGCGGCCACGTCGGCGCCGGTGGAGGCGATGACGCGGGCGGTGAAGGTGGAGGCGTTCATGCCGTGCTCGGCGGCCGAGACCCAGTAGGCGTCGATGGCCTCGGTGTGCTTGGGGTCCGGGTCACCCTTCCAGCGGGTCATGAACCGCTCGGTGATGGTGGTGCACTCGTCGATCTGCTTCTGCGGCACGGCGGGCTGGTAGATGCCGCGCGCGGACTGCGCGACATAGGACAGCGCCATGACCGAGGCGCGCGCGAGGTTGTCGCGGGCGGTGTCGTCGTCGATGTCCAGCAGCGGCTGGTAACCCCAGATCGGAGCGAGCATGGCCAGGCCGGCCTGCACGTCGACGCGCACGTCGCCGGTGTGGATCGGCAGCGGGAAGGGCTCGGCGGGCGGCAGGCCGTGGCCGAACTCGCCGTCGACCAGGAGCGACCACACGTCACCGAAGGTGACCCGGTTCGCGACCAGGTCCTCGATGTCCACGCCGCGGTAGCGCAGCGCGCCGCCATCCTTGTCCGGTTCGGCGATGTCGGTGGTGAACGCCACCACGCCTTCGAGGCCGCTGACGAAATCAGCTGGGATGACAGGGCTGGCCGCAGCGCTGGCAGTCATGTTGTGACTCTCCTTGCAAGTCGGGCCGCCCGGTCTCTGGGCGGCCACGCCGATCTCCTAGACCTTAACGCGCGCATTACTCCGGAGTAACCTCTGGCCCATGCCCGACCAGGAGAATTACGCCACTCCCGACCTCGACCTCTCGGCCCTGCGGGTGGAGTACGGCGTGGACGCCGGAAGCAACCATCCGGGCCGCGATACCGACCTCGACGAGAGCTGGCTGGCGCACGGCTGGGAACCGTTGCTGCGCAATTGGATCGAGCACGCGACCGAGGCCGGGGTGGTCGATCCCAACGCCATGGTGCTGGCGACGGTCGAGCTCGCCGAGACGGGTCCGCGACCGGCCTCGCGGACCGTGCTGTGCAAGGGGCTCTCGCCCGAGGGTGTGACTTTTTACACCAATTACGACTCCGCGAAGGGTCGCCAGCTGCTGGCGACCCCGTACGCGTCGGCCACCTTCGCCTGGCCCGCGCTGGGCAGGCAGGTGACGGTGCGCGGTCCGGTGCACCGGGTCGCGCCGGAGGTGACCGAGGTCTACTGGCGGTCGCGCCCGCGCGGCTCGCAGCTGGGGGCGTGGGCGTCGCGGCAGTCGCGGACCGTGCCCTCACGCGCGGAGCTGGATCGGCAGCTGACCGACACCGAGGCCCGCTTCGAGGACGTCGAGTCGATTCCGGTGCCGCCACAGTGGGGCGGGTTCCAGCTGCGGCCGGAGTACCTGGAGTTCTGGCAGGGGCGGCGCAGCCGGATGCACAACCGGTTGCGGGTCACCCTGGAGCCGGGCAACACCGATGTCGCGGCCATGAAGGTGGAGCGATTGCAGCCGTGACCGGAGGCGGACGGCCACTCCCGCGTCCCATCCCGGGTCACGGGGGCTGAACGATGCGCAGTGCCCGCCGGGCCACCCGTGCGCGCCCGAACGGCACTGCCGCACAACCGCATCGACGACGCCGTCCGACAAGGTAAAAACTCGTGGGATGAATCACGTCCAAATGATGGGATGTTTCTACCTAAACCCCTAGGCAGCTGGGGTTTTTCGCCGCTAACCTCACGCCGGTGAAGCTGCTCGCCGACATCACCCCCCTGAAGAACCCGGACTTCCGCCGGTTGTGGACCACCGGCGTGGTCACGGTCATCGGCGCGCAGCTGTCGGTGGTCGCGGTGCCCAAGCAGCTCTACGACATCACCCACAACTCCTCGTATGTGGGCCTTGCCGGGCTCTTCGGCCTGGTGCCGCTCGTGGTCTTCGGCCTCTGGGGCGGGGCGCTGGCCGATGTGATGGACCGGCGCAAACTGCTGCTCATCACGGGCGCGGGCACCGGCCTCACTGCGCTGGCGTTCTGGGCGCAGGCCGCGGCCGAGCTGAACAACGTGTGGCTGATCCTGGGCCTGTTCTCGGTGCAGCAGGCGTTCTTCGCGGTCAATCAGCCCGCCCGCGCCGCCATCTATCCCCGGCTGCTGCCCGAAGCGCAACTGCCCGCGGCCAATTCGCTGTCCATGACGGTCATGCAGTTCGGCGCCATCGCCGGACCGGTCATGGCGGGCATGATGATTCCGCTCAGCGGGCTGGCCACGCTGTACCTGCTCGACGCCCTGGCGCTGCTGGCCACGCTGTGGGCCACCTGGAAGCTGCCGCCCATTCCGCCCACCGGCGAGGCCAGGCGCGCCGGGTTGCGCGAGGTCGCGGACGGGTTCGTCTACCTGGCGACGCAGCGAATCCTGCTGGCCTCCTTCGCCGTCGACGTGGTCGCCATGGTGTTCGGCATGCCGCGCGCGCTGTTCCCGGAGATGGCGCAGGACAGTTTCGGGGACACCGAGACCAGCGGGCACGCCCTGGGGCTGCTGTTCGCGGCCATGTCGGTGGGCGCGGTGCTGGGCGGGGTGTTCTCCGGCTGGCTCACCCGCATCCGGCGCCAGGGCCTGGCGGTCGTGTGGCTGATCGTGCTCTGGGGCCTGGCCATGGTCGGTTTCGGCGTGGCCGTCGGGGCGGCGGGGCACGGCCTCACCGTCACGGTCGCCCTCTGGATCGCCTTCGCCTGCCTGGCCTTCGGCGGCGCGGTCGACATGTTCTCCGCCGCCCTGCGCACGACGATGCTGCAGTCGGTGGCGACCGACGAGATGCGCGGCCGCCTGCAGGGCGTGTTCATCGTGGTCGTCGCGGGCGGTCCGCGCATCGGTGATGTTGCGCACGGTTTCGCGGCAGCCGCCGTGGGTACTGCCGCGGCCGCGGCGGGCGGCGGCGTGCTGGTGGTGATCGGCATGGTGGTGGCCGCCCTGGTCTTCCCCGCTTTCATCCGCTACCGCGTGGCCCGGGCCCATTCGGAGGTGCGTGGCTGATGGCCGTGACCACGGCCGACGCGCGCGCACACCGGCGGCCCGGGAGACACGCCCGGGTGTTGTGATCAACGTGGCCGATCGCGCGGAGGGGGCGGTTCATGCGGATAGCACATGACCGCACCGCACCTCACGTCCGAACGAAGCGACTGTGAGGTAGTAATCGACCACCCTCATTACTCGGGCGTACTGGACAGCGACTAGCGTTGAACCAAGCGCGTCGTCGCCATCCGCGTCCGATGCCTATGGTTTCAAGCCTGAGAGGGATCCTTCCGTGCCCGCTGAGAACATCATCAACGTCGACGCAGACGCCAAGCCGGTGTTGTCCTACCCCGGTGGCGAGTACCCCATGACGGTCGCCAAGGCGGTCGAGGGCAACGACGGGATCGACCTGGGCAAGCTGCTCGCCAGCACCGGGTTCGTGACCTACGACCCCGGCTTCATGAACACGGCGGCGACCAAGTCGTCCATCACCTACATCGACGGCGAAGCGGGCATCCTGCGCTACCGCGGCTACCCGATCGAGCAGCTGGCGGGCAAGTCGACCTTCATCGAGGTGAGCTACCTGCTCATCTACGGCGAGCTGCCGACCCCGGCCCAGCTGGACGACTTCACCAACCGCATTCGCCGGCACACCCTGCTGCACGAGGACCTCAAGCGGTTCTTCGACGGCTTCCCGCGCAACGCGCACCCGATGCCGGTGCTGTCGTCCGCGGTGAACGCGCTGTCGGCGTACTACCAGGACTCGCTCGATCCCCGCGATCCCGAGCAGGTCGAGCTGTCCACCATCAGACTCCTGGCCAAGCTGCCCACCATCGCGGCCTACGCCTACAAGAAGTCGGTCGGCCAGCCGTTCCTGTACCCGGACAACTCGCTGAGCCTGGTCGAGAACTTCCTGCGCATGACCTTCGGCTTCCCGGCCGAGCCGTACGAGGTCGACCCCGAGGTCGCCGCGGCGCTGGACATGCTGCTCATCCTGCACGCCGACCACGAGCAGAACTGCTCGACTTCGACTGTGCGCCTTGTCGGTTCGTCCGACGCCAACCTGTTCACCTCCGTCTCCGGCGGCATCAACGCGCTCTGGGGCCCGCTGCACGGCGGCGCGAACCAGGCCGTGCTCGAGATGCTCGACGAGATCAAGGCGAACGGCGGCGACGTCAAGGAGTTCGTCCGCAAGGTCAAGAACAAGGAAGACGGCGTGAAGCTCATGGGCTTCGGGCACCGCGTCTACCGCAACTACGACCCGCGCGCCGCGCTGGTCAAGCAGGTCGCGGACACCATCCTGGCCAAGATCGGCGGCGACGACCAGCTGCTCGATATCGCCAAGGCGCTGGAAGAGGCCGCGCTCACCGATGAGTACTTCATCGAGCGTCGCCTGTACCCGAACGTCGACTTCTACACCGGCGTGATCTACCGCGCGATGGGCTTCCCGACCCGCATGTTCACCGTGCTGTTCGCCATGGGCCGCCTGCCCGGCTGGATCGCGCACTGGCGCGAGATGCACTCCGAGCCGCTCAAGATCGGCCGCCCGCGCCAGATCTACACCGGCTACGAGGAGCGCCCCTACGTGGGCATCAACGAGCGGTAGTGAGCTCGGCGACCTGAACACTCGAAACCGCCCCCGGATCTCCGGGGGCGGTTTTTCGTTCTCCCGATGATCTTTACGGGGCGCCCGGCGATTCTCAGGAAAAAGCCGATGCGAGTGGACCCGAATTCATGGGATGGTTCGGTCATGGCATCGAACATCACCCTGCGCTCTGCCACCGAGAAGGACTTCCCCGCGATCGTGCAGCTGGCCGAGATCTGCTTCGGCATGCGCTACGACCCGCCCGAGATCGAGAACATCCCCGGCATCTTCCCCATCGAGCGCGCGATCGTCGCCGTCGACGACGGGCAGATCGTCGGCCACACCGTGGACCGCGTCATGACCCTGACCGTGCCCGGCGGCGACACCGTGCGGGCGGCCGGCGTCTCCGCGGTCACCGTCGCGCCCACCCATCGCCGGCGCGGCATCCTGCGCTCGCTCTACATCGAGCAGCACGCGCGCACCGAGGCCGAGGGCCTTCCGCTGACCATCTTCACCGCCAGCGAGGGCACCATCTACGGCCGCTTCGGCTACGGCCCGACCACCGCGATGAACGAGGTGTCGATCGACCGGCACCGGGCCGAATTCCGCCCCACCACACCGGATCCCGGCGGGGTGCGGCTGGCGACGCTGGACGAGTCCAGGGACCATCTGCGCGCGGTGTACGACCGCTGGCGGCGGCAGACGCCCGGCGGGCAGGATCGCCCGGACGCCAACTGGAACATCTGGTTCGCCGACACCGAGCGCTACCGCGACGGGGCCTCCACCCTGTTCGTGCTGACCCATCCGGACGGCTACGCGCTCTACCGCCGCAAGTGGGGCGAGCACGAGAACGTCACCACCGTCGTGGAATTGCGCGCGGTGACCACCGAGGCGCACATCGCGCTGTGGCGGGTGCTGCTGAGCCTGGATCTGACCGACCGGATCGAGGCCTCGCTCACCGACGACGACCCGCTCCCCCACCTGGTGACCGATCCACGCCTGGTGCGCGTCAAGGGCCGCTACGACGGCCTGTGGCTGCGCGTCATGGACGTGCCCGCCGCGCTCACCGCTCGCACCTACGGCGGCAACCTGGATCTGGTGCTGGGCGTGGAGGATTCGTTCCGCGACGCGGGCGGCGCCTTCGCGCTGCGGGTGCGGGACGGGGTGGCCGAATGCGAGCCGACCACGCGCCCGGCCGACATCGAACTGAGCATCGATACCCTCGGCAGCCTCTACTTCGGCGCGCACCGCGCCCGGGTGCTGGCCGCCGCCAACCGAATTCAGGCCAAGGACGGTGCGCAGCTGGCCGCGTTCGATCGGGCGCTGAGCACCGAACGCGACGCGGAGCTCGGCTGGTTCTTCTGATCCGGTGGCCGGAGGCGCAGTGCCACAGCGCAACTGATTCCGGGGGCGGCGCGGCCGGGCGGCAAAGAGACTGCCGCCCGGCAGTTTCCGTCCCGCCGGGGTGGGTCCCCGCCGGGTCGATCTCCCGGCCGGGTCGATCCCCGGCCGGGGTCCGGCGGGCTCGCCTACTTCTCGGCGATCTTCGCCCGGAACGGGCCGCCGGTCCTGTCGAACAGCGTCTCGCCGTCGGAGGCCAGTGGCATCCGCACGGGGTCGGCGGTGAACGTGCCGCGCGGGACGGCGGCCGGGGAGCTGTCGCTCCGGCTCGAGTCGATGCGGGTGATGCCGAATCCGGCGCCGGACAGGTCCCTCATCGAGAATGTTTGCTCATGCTTTGCCTCTGATCACTCGGCATTCCTGTACGGACACCATTCTCGATAGAGAGGTCGTTACTTAGCGAATTGCCGAAGATTAACGCTGACGCAGGGCGCAACCTACCCTCGCCGGGTGATCCCCGTGCTTCCGCATCCACCCCCGGCAGCGCCCGCCACCGATAAGTCAGGGTTTTCCCGGTGGTCGGCAACGCTGCGCGCTGGCATGCTGGAGGACGTGAAGCCGATCCAGCTGATTCTGAACATCCTGTGGTTAGTACTGGTGGGATTCTGGATGGCGGTGGGCTACGTGATCGCCGGACTCATCTGCTGCATCCTCATCGTGACCATCCCCTGGGGCATCGCGTCCTTCCGGATCGCGACCTTCGTGCTGTGGCCCTTCGGCCGCGAAGCGGTCGAGAAGCCCGGCGCGGGCGTGCCCTCGATGCTCGGCAATATCGTGTGGCTCGTGGTGGCCGGCTGGTGGCTGGCGCTGGGGCACCTGTTCACCAGCATCGCGCTCGCGATCACCATCATCGGAATCCCGTTCGCCTGGGCCAATCTCAAGCTGATCCCGGTGTCGCTGTTCCCGCTCGGACGCGAGATCGTGCCCAGCGATCGTGCCTGGGGCGCCGCCGCCTGAGACCCGCGGCGCGCGAGGCGGTTTCGAGGCGAGCGCGGTCCGATCCGCGCTCGCTCACTCCGATTCGGCGACGATGGTCTTCATGATGGAGACGGCCTCTTCGAGCACCGCGAGCTGATCCGGGGTCAGCCCGCCCAGCTGTTCGGTCATCCAGGCCTCGCGGGCGTGGGTCTCATCGGCGATGAGAGCGCGGCCCTGCTCGGACAGCGACACGATGATCTGGCGGCCGTCGGTCGGATGCGGATTGCGTTCCACCAGATCCATTTCCGACAGCGAGGCGATCACGCGGGTCATCGACGGCGGCTGCACCCGCTCCCGGGCGGCCAGGGCGCCGGGGGTCATGGCGCCATCGCGATTGAGCGTCGCGAGCGCGGAGAGCTGGGTCAGCGAAATCTGGGCATCGGCGCGCCTCCCCCGCAGATGTCGCGTCAAGCGCACCACCGCCAGTGAGAGTTCACCAGCGAGCGCTCGAATATCGGAAGGCGTTGTCACAGAGGCAAACGATACGGGACCACCCGCGCCCGGGACGGCGGTTCGCGGGGGTCCGCTCCACCCCTTCTCCCCGTACCGGACCCCGTACGCGCGGACGGGCGCGGAACCGACCGGTACCCCGTACTCGCCCCGGCCCCGGCCGCGCTCCCCCTATCGCCGCCCAGCACCCTCCCAGCAGCCCTGCCCGGTCGCCGGGCAGCGGATCGCGAGCCGGTGCGCCACACCGGTACCAGGCCCGGCCGGGAGCACACCCGGGCGCGGGCCGCCCGGCCTTCCTGCTCGCGAAGTTCTAGGCTGGATCCCGTGAACCAGCCCGAGCCGCCCGCCGTGCCCGAGATCCCCGCACGCTTCACCGATCCGCGCCCGGTCCTGGCCATCGGCGGTCTCGGCTTCCTGCTCGCGACCATCGCCGTCTACGTGAACGACGACTGGGCCACCGCCCGCCCGGTCTGCCTCATGGGCATGGCCGTCGGCCTGCTCGGCTACACCCTGTTCGCGATCCAGCGCCGCGGCTCCCGCCGCGGCGACAAGGGCGCCCAGCTCGGCCTGGAGTAAGTGGTCAGCGGATATCGAATTCGGCGCTGACGCCGGTGAAGGGGTGCAGGGCGCCGTCGGAGGTCAGGTTGTCGGCGAAGTGCTGGAAGCGGTAGCGGCCGGGAGCGGTGTCGGCGGGGATGTCCCAGGTGAAGCGGGCCACCGACGCCGCGCTGTCGCGCTTGCTCCAGAAGAACTTGACCGGCCATTCGCCCTCGTTGGCCACGCGGGTCCAGCCGGAGCCAGCCGCGCGCTGGATCTCGAGGAACGTGCCGTTGCGGCGCGGGTTGTGCTTGGGGTGGGCCGAGACGAACTCGACCGAGGCCTGGTCGCCCGGCGCGTAGGACCCGGCGGGCTGGGTCAGGACATCGCCGAAGGCCGCGCCCGCGGGGGTGGCGTCCGGTCCGGGGGGTGACACCAGGTTCGGCTGCATGCCGGAGACGTCGCGCGGGGCCGGGCCGCGGGGAACCGGCTGGTTCTGCGCGAAAGCCGTTGCCAGCCGGTGGAATTCCTGCTGGTAGGCCGGAAGGGTGTAGCGGCCGTACAGGGTCGAGCCGCCCTCGTACTGCTGCGCGTCGTATTCCTCCGGGGTGGCGACGTATTCGTGATAGGCGTTGGCGTAGCCCTGCATGAGCACCCGCTCCAGCGGCACGCCCAGCGCCTCGGCGACCGTGCGCCGGATACGCAGGCCGGCCACGACCGTGAATTCCGCACCGCCGCAGGCGAGGTAGAGCTCTCCGATGCGCACCAGCTGGAGCGGCACCACGCTCGGCACCCACGCCACCGGCGGCATCAGGCCCAGCGGCGCCACGATCGCCTTGGGCGCCTGCGCGTCGGCCAGCCAGCCCGGCACCGGCGCGTTCGCGCCACCGAGCGCGTCCACGAACGGGTTTCGCACGCCCTCGGGGATCGGGACGCCCGGCAGGCCCGGCCCGTCCTCCACGCTGCCCGCGATGAGCGAGACGCCCGCGCAGGCCGGCGCGGTGTGCCGGGGCTGGCCGCTGTCGGTCCAGCGCCCGTCCACCGCGGTGTCGGCGATGTCGATGTAGCAGAGCACGCTGCCGACCGGGCCCCCGATCGAGCGCGCGGCGCTCAGCGCCGACTTTCCGGCGTGGTACTGGCGCTCGCCGATGATGCGCGTGTTCTCGAACTCGTCCTCGGTCGGCCCGGAGGTGGGGCTCAGATTCAGATTCGGGGAGATGTCACCCGGATTGGTCTGCGGGAAGGCGGCCACGAAGTCGGCGCCGTCGAGATAGCGCACGCCGTGCTCGGTGTGCTCGAACGCGTACGAGGCGTAACCCTTGTTGTCGGCGCTGATGAGCCGGTTCTTGTTGCTCATCGAGGTGTTGTGGGTGGCGAACCAGGTGATCGCGCCGACCGGGCGGCCGCCGCGGCGCAGCGAGAGCACGGTGACATTCGGATCGATGCCATTGGGGAAGTGCGCCTTGTCGGCTTCGGGATTGCGATCGAAGGCGATCTTCGAGCGGTTCACGCTGGCGTCGTGCAATTCGCCGTGGCCCAATTCCAGGGTGCCGGGTGCGAGATCGGCGTCCGCGGCGGCGATGGCCTCCACGATCGCGGCCACCTCGATGTCGTACACCTGCTGCTGGAAGCCGAGGATGGAGAGGTTGTAGGCGTAGTCGTGGGCCGCTCCGCCGCAGGTCGCGTGCGAGTGCGTGGAGGTCAGCACCACGTTCTGCTCGGTGTAGCGGTCGCCGAAGCGCTGGGCCAGTGCCTGCATGACGCCGCGGTGCACGGACTGGAAGATCATGCCGTTGTCGGCGACGACGTAGGCCAGGCGCTGACCGTCGGTGACGAAGACGAACGCGCGCACGCGGGGGCGCAGATGGATGCCGGCGGTGTCCTGGCCGAACTGCGAGTAGCCCATCATGCCGCACTCGGCCGCAGGGCCGGTTATGTCGGAAATGCCCACTCCGACCAGGTATTCGCCGGATTCGGCGCGCGCCGGAGTCTCCGGTAGCGCGAGGTTCGCGGCCACCGCCAGCACGGCCGCGCCCGCGCCCGCTCCGGCGAGCACCGTCCGGCGCGACACCGCACGCGAAACCGGCTCGGTCCGATCGTCCCCGGCCGTTCCGTTGTCCGACAGCGCCATTCGCGCCTCCTCTCGTCCTGGGTGCGAGCGAACCATACAACTGGACATTCGTCCAGGCGAGATTTTCCGAGCACGCGAATTGACTGGGCGCTTCGCGGAGGCTTAACTCCCTGGAGTGTCCTCCCGATTGAGCGTCGAAGAACGACGGGCCCACCTTATCGAGGCAGCCATCGGCCTTGCCGAAAAAAAGGGCGTGGCAGGAGTTACCACGCGCGATGTGGCGCAGGCTGCCGGTGTTTCGCTCGGTGTGGTGCATTACTGTTTCGAAAACAAGGACCAGCTGATGACCGAGCTGGTCAAGGCGCTTTCGATGGAATTGCGAGATTCCGTCGACGCCAACGAAACGGTATGGCAAGACGTCGGAACCGGAAAAGAAGCGCTTCAAAAATTGGTGCGCGTCGCCCTGGAACTCATGTGGTTGAACATCGAAGCCACACCGGAACGCCAACTACTCACGTACGAAACGACTACCTACGCACTTCGCGAAGGTGAACAAACTCCGGCAAAACTCGCGATTGCCCGCGAGCAGTACACGTTCAACGACTCCACCCTCGGTGATGTCATCGAGCATGCCCGCGAAGCCACCGGCACCCAGTGGAACGTTCCCGTCGGCACGCTCAGCCGCTTCGTCCTGGCCACCATCGACGGCATCGTGCTGCGCTGGCTCGTGGACAATGACAGCGCCGCGGTCCGCGAGCAGCTCGATGTGCTCGCCGGCATGGTGAGCACGCACGCTTCCTGAATCGATTCCCCTGGGCCGCAAGCCCATCCACCGCATCCCGGCGCGGGCGGCTCTTCGGAGCCGTCCGCGCCGGACCAGTTCGCGGGCCGATCGAGCGCTGCTCCGACTCCGGCGCAACCGCACGCCCGCGACCGCGCAGCGGGGGCCGGTCGGCACCGGCCCCCGGCGACCGGCTACGCGCCGCCGGTGATCAGGCGCGGTTGCGCCTGGGCGTGGGTCACCTCCCCGTCCTGCCACAGGGTGACCGCCACCGTCGCTTCGTACGCGCCGCTCAGCCGCACGCGCAGGTCGTCGTGGATCACCAGCGCACCGGTGGGCGCGGTCACGCCGAATTGCAGGCGCAGCAGCACACCCAGCGGTTCGGCGGCCCAGTCGGTGTGCCTGCCCTCGCCCAGCACCTCGGCGGTGACCGCCTGCGAGGCGAGCGGCAGATCCAGCAGGGCGGCAAGGGATTCCGCGTGCTCGATGTCGCCGGCCACCAGTCGCTCGGGCGGCAGCACCGCACCGAACCACGGGCGATCCAGCACCAGGGCGTCCGCGCCGTCGATCACCGCGCCGGACAGCGCGCGCACCCGCTGCGGGGGATCCAGGTCCTCCACGTCCAGGGTGCCGTCGGCCAGGGCCGCTGACATGCGCCGGTGGGTTTGCGAAATAGCCTCGGGCGAGGGGGTTTTCGCGGGATCGGAGAGCGCGTCGAGCAGCTCCTCGGCCAGGTGCGCGGTCATCACCTCGGGATCGGCCAGGATCGCGCGCAGCACGACCAGGTCCTGATAACCGAAACCGTCGAGCCGGGGTAGCAGGCCGTCGAAGTCGGTGTCGTCGGGATGCCGGTGGAAACCCAGTGGGACGCCGTCGATATGGGCGTAGCGGCGCAACCACCAGGCGGTGTAGCCGGCCCGGTCCGCCAGCAGCGGGCGGGTGTCGGGGTCCGAGAGCAACAGCCGCAGCGCATCCGGCCACGAGTCCTCGTCCACCAGGTCGAGGTCGCGGACCGCGCGCAGCTCCGGCGGATCCTCGGCCAGGCCCTCCCACCATTCCTCGGCGCCGTCGAGGTGATGGTCCGGGCCGGTCGGGTCGGCTTCGGCGATGACGGTGAAACCCCAGCCGACGCCGATCGCGCGCAGCGCCTGCTCGCCGTGCCGCGCAACGGTTTCCGGGTCGACGGTGCCGAACGGCGAATCCTCGTCGAGCAGGCTCGCCAGGGGTGCGCCGGGCAGCAGCAGTTCGTCGGCGGGCAGCAATTCACCGGTGCCGGAGGGCAATTCGATGAGGCTGAGCCAGGTGGGCAACGCGCCCGGGGTGGCGGTGGCGTGCCCGGCCAGGCTCAGCACCGCGTCGACGGTGTCCGGGTCGCTCGGATCGTCCTCCAGGATCGCCTGCAGGCCCGGGTCGTTGAGCAGATCCTCGGCGGTGGCGGGGCGGGCGCCGAGCCGGCCGAGCAGCTCGTGCGCCGCCTCCGGGTGCACCAGGCGCGCCCAGTGCACGGGGGCGGCGCTCTCCATCTGGTCGTCGAGCACCACGGTGCGCGGGCCGGTCACGAGCCGCCCGTCGGCCAGCGGGACCGCCAGCGCGCCGAGCTCCTCGACCGCGAGCGGGTCGAGCACGAAGGGTTCGAGGGCGTCGTAGAACGAGTACCACCAGGTCGGTTCCCGGTCCAGGCTCGCCGAGAGCTCCGCGATGCGCGCGAGCCCGAGCCGGTGCACGTCCAGCACCGACAGCGCGTCGGCGACCGCGCGGCCCGACAGTTCCGGAATCACCAGCGGGCCCACGATATCGGCGAGCATGGCCGCCAATTCCTTTGTCACGCCCGTGAATACACTGGCCCGTCGTGGTCTCTCGACGGCCGCGGTCGGGACGATGGAGGTCGGGGCGGAGGGCACGGCGCCGCTGACCACGGACCAGGAGTCGGCCCCGAACTCGTCGTCCGCGGTGACGGGGTCATCGTCGAGCACCGCGTCGTCGTCACCCGGCCGCGCATCGCCGACGCGGCGATCCCACTCGCCGGGGGGCGTCGCGGGGTGCTCCGGAGCGGCGGCCAGGGCGGCGTCGACGTCGAAGACCGGGTCGGCCACGGCGGGGGCGGCCACGGTGAGCACCGGCAGCCAGTCCTGGTCGCGCAGTTCGGCTATCAGCGCCTCACGCAGGAGGTTGTCGGCCTCGCTGCGGGCGAAGGCGGGGGGCGGGACCAGCACCAGGCGGTCGGCGGGCGGGAGGGCGCGGGCGAAATCGGCGTAGCCGGTGGCCAATTCGGCCGGGCGTGCGCCGGGGAGCAGGCGGCGGCGGTCCGGCTGCATGGCGATGTCGGCGATGAGCAGCGCGGGGAGGGAGAGCTCCTCGTCCGAGCGGGTGGGGGCGCGCAGCACGTCGGGGCGCGCGGGTACCGGGCGGCCGGCCCGCAGGGGCAGCAGCCAGCGGGCATGTTTGGTGCGGTACTGCCACCAGCGGCGTTCGTCGGCGTCGGTCTGCGGGTCCGCGCCCGAGACGCGCAGTTCCTGCAGGCCGCCGTCGAGTTCGGTCACCGTGCTGCTGATCTCGTGGTCGCCGATGCGAATACTCGCCAGCGCGGGTAGCTCCAGCAGCAGATCCACCGCCTCGGCGCGCATGGTGGTGAGCAGGGCGGCGGCGTCCACGTCGTCGCGCAGGCGCAGCACCACCTCGCTGTCGAAGCCGACCGCCGGGCGTTCGTCGAGCGCCCAGGCCAGCCGCAGCGCGGGCGGCACGAACTCCGCCTCGGTCTCCGGGATGGCGATGCCCTGCGCGCCCAGCAGCGCCCAGGTTTCGGCCCGGGAGAATCGCACCGAGCCCCCGCGCGACCGGAATTCGATCTCCTCGGACACGGTCAGCACGGCGGTGAAGCCCACCCCGAACCGGCCCACCGTGGGCTCGGACCCGAGCTTGTTCGACGCACGCAACGCGGTCAGCGCGTGCACACCTGAAATGTCAAGTCCCACACCGGTATTGGCGACATGTAGCACTCGGCCCTCGAGCCACACCGCGACCCGCCCCGGCACCCCGGCCTTGGCCGCGGCGTCGGCGGCGTTCTGCGCCAGCTCGGTCAGCAGCCGATCCCGATACCCCGACCGCACCAGGTCGGCCTCGGTCGTGGCGTCCTCCCGCAACCGGGTCGGCGACCCCTGCCACGCGGCCACCACCCCGGCCCGCAGCGCAGCGGTATCGAACGGATCCCCCACTCCCCTGTCGCCGTTCACTCCACGCACCCCTTCCGCTCTGATCACACCGAACCGCGCACACCGCGGCAACTCTCGCACGACCACCGGCGGACCGGCCCCGCGAGCGGGAGCGACGAGTCCCGACCGGCCCGCACGGGGCGATCGCGCCTGAGCCTCACGTCGAAGTCCGGCCCGCGCACGTTACCGGCACGGCGGGGCGTGCACCCGGAAACCGGCGCGCGCGGCCCGGGACACGGACCGCGCGCAATGTCGAACGGATGAAACTACTCTGCCGCAGCGCCCGAATCGGTCGGGTCGGACTCGGCATCGACCCTGACCTCGGCGACGGCCCAGGCGTCATCGGTGACCGAGTCGGGATCGAGGTCGAAGAGCCCGGGGGCGGGCTCGGCCGCGGCGGACTCGGGAACCTCGGGCGCGGGGCCGGATTCGACGCCGGCGGACGCCGCAGCGGGCTCGGCCCCTGCGGGTTCGGCGCTCGCTCCGGCGACAACCTCAGCGGCGGTCGCGGTCTCGCCGACGGCTGCCGACTCGCCGGCGGTCGCGGTTTCGACAATGCTCGCGGCTTCGCCAGCGGTCGCGGACTCGCCAGCACTCGCGGACTGGCCAACGCTCGCGGTCTCTCCGGCGGTCGCGGTCTCGACAACGCTCGCGGACTCGGCAGCGGTCGCGGACTCGACAGCACTCGCCGACTCGACAGCACTCGCCGACTCGACAGCACTCGCGGACCCGCCAACGCTCGCGGACTTACCAGCACTCGCGGACTCGCCAACGCTCGCGGACTCACCAGCGGTCGCGGACGGGTCAACACCCTCGCTCGCGGTTTCGCCGGTGGCGGCGTCCGCAGCGGGCACGGAATCCGCCTCGGCGGTGGCGGCTTCCGGCGCGGTCTCCGTGACCCGCGCCGATTCGGTTTCGGCCGAACCGGTTTCGCCGGGTTCGGGGGCGGCGGCCGGGCGGAACTCGCTGTTGGGGATCAGGTCCACCGCGGCGTCGTCGTAGGCCTCGTAGGCCGGGGAGCCCGCGCCGGTGGGGAGCTCGGTGTCCGAATGCGCGCCGCAGCCGTATTCGGTGTGCACCACGCGCCCGTCCGCGCCCATGGCATTGGCGCAGACGCCGAAGGCGGCGTGCAGGGCGCCGGCGAGGGGCACGAAGAAGCCACAGCGGCCGCAGGTCGAGGGTGCGGCGCGGGCCATGTCGGTGTCGGGGCCGAACTCGGAGAACCAGCGGTCGGCGGCGTCCTCGCGGCCGACGCGGCTCAGCACCTGGGTGCGGCCGAAACCGAGTTCGAGCACGACCTCGTCGATTTCCGGGTCGCCGGTGGCGAGGTATCCGGGCACCAGGCGCGGATCGTCCAGCGGCGGGGCGAGCAGGTCGCCGGGGGCCAGATCGCCGGGGCGAATGCGCTGATCCCACGGCAGGAAGTCGGGCGCGACCAGCGCCTCGGGACCGGGTAGCAGGGCCGATTCACTCACCGTCACATGGCCGGCCTCCGGGGGCGCGGCCACCACGACCGCCCAGTGCCAGCCCCGATAGCCCGGCAGGGTGGCCTCGAAGTAATGCGTGGCCGCCGAATCACCCTCGGCCGTCACACCCACATGCACGCCCACGCCGAACGGCTCCAGCTCCAGGAGCGCACGGCGAGCCAGATCGACCGCCTCCGCCAGGATCGGCCGTACAACGGACTCCGAAACTCCAACCGCGCTCACGCCCTACATTTTGCCGTATGGAGCGCAAACGTCATGCACCGGTAGCGAGCGTCCCGGTCGCGGTGGCCGTCGCCACGGCCTTGGCCGCCACGACCACCGCATGTTCCGACCCCGGCGACACGCCGAGCCTGCGTGTCGAAGTGGTCTCGACCCGTCCGCACGACACCGCGGCGTTCACCGAGGGCCTCGAAGTGGACGGCCCCGTGCTGTACGAGAGCACCGGGCTGCCCGGCCGGTCCTTCATCCGGACCAGCGAGTTGGCGACCGGCAGGGAACTCGCCCGCGCCGATCTGCCCGCACCGCTGTTCGGCGAGGGCATCACCCGGGCCGGAAACCTGCTCTGGCAGGTCACCTATCGCGAGGAGATCGCCATCGCCCGCGATCCGTCGACCCTGGCCGAAATCCGCCGCACCAGCTATGACGGCGAGGGCTGGGGCCTGTGCACCCGCGACGGCCGCATCGTCATGAGCAACGGCAGCGACACCCTGACCTTCCGAGACCCGGTGACCTTCGAACCCACCGGCACGGTCACCCTGACCAGCCGTTCCGGCACCCGGATCAACGAACTCGACTGCGCCCCGGACGGTTCGATCTACGCCAACGACTGGCCCACCGAGACCATCGTCCGCATCGACCCCGACACCGGTGACGTCCTGGACGTCATCGACGCCTCCGGCCTGCTCCCGAAGCAGGACCGCACCCGCGACACCGACGTCCTCAACGGCATCGCCCACCTGCCCGGCACCGACCGCTTCCTGCTCACCGGCAAGAACTGGCCCACCAGCTACGAGGTCCGATTCGTACCGGCCGGGGACGAGTGAACGTCCCGGCACGAAGGTGAGTTCGCGCCGGCGAACGCTGCGCGCCGGTCCCGACACGAGGTCCATTCGTACCGGTTGCGAACGAATGCGGGCCTCGGCGCACCGGTGCGTTTCAGGCCGGCGAACGTTGTGCGCCGGTTCCCGCACGAGGCCCGAATCTTGCTGGGCGGCGGTATGCGAAGGACCGGCACAAGGTCCGATTCGTTCCCGCCGGATCCGGGGAAAATCCCGGCACGCGGTGCGTGAATGTCGCGATTGTGGCGGGTCGCACCGGCGGTAGTGCAGCCGCTGTCGCTCGGCACTGCAAGAATTGGGTACGTGCCAACTCCCCGTGACCCGAACGCCGACGCCGGTCGGTGGGGGGACGAGGAGTCTCCCGTCCTCGATCGCCACCCCGGCTTCGACCGCTATCCCCCGGCTAATACCCCGGATCAGCGCGTCCCGCCGACCCCGGACGCCCCCGGCGGCGCACGCGCGGCGCAGCCCGCCGCCCCGGGCAGCGCGCCGGCGCGCGGGAGCACCGCGCGCTGGTCGCGACGCCGCGTCGAAGCGCCGCCCACCCGGCCCCTCGCCGGGCACGGGGACGCCGCGAACCACGACGACCACCCGACCCGCCCGGCCCCGGCCGCGAATCAGCGTGCGCGCGAGCAGGATCCCCCGCCCGCCCGCGGCGAACCGCATCCCACCCGCCCGGAGACGTCGCCGGGCCAGGAGTTCGCACAGGGCGCGGCCGCCGAACCCGAGTACACCGGATTGCACAAGCCGCCACGGAAATTGACCGTCACCCGGGTCGCGGCGCGGCGCAGCCGGGAACTGACCGAACGCGGCATAGCCACCTTCCAGCGCGCGGCCAAGGCCGACGGCGCGGAGGAATCGGGCCTCACCGCGCTCGTCTACGCCACCATGGCCAATTTCGCGACGGACGCCGCGGTCGCGGTGGCCCTGGCCAACACGCTCTTCTTCGCCAGCGCCACCGCCGAATCCAAGACCAAGGTCGCGCTGTATCTGCTCATCACCATCGCCCCGTTCGCGGTGATCGCGCCGCTGATCGGGCCGATGCTGGACCGCCTGCAGCGCGGCAGGCGACTCGCGCTGGCGGGTTCGTTCGCGATCCGCGTGGGCGTGGCGCTGCTGCTGATCTTCAATATCGACAACTGGGCGCTGTATCCGCTCGCGCTCTGCATGATGATCCTGAGCAAATCGTTCTCGGTGCTCAAGAGCGCGGTGACCCCGCGCGTGCTGCCGCCGGGAATCGACCTGGTGCGCACCAACTCCCGGCTCACCGTGTTCGGCCTGGTGGGCGGGACCCTGGGCGCGGGCGGCATCGCGGGCCTGATCGCGGTGATCGCGCATTCGCCCGGCGTGCTGGTGTTCGCCGCCTGCCTGGCCGCACTCGGTGCGTACCTGAGTCTGCGGATTCCGTCCTGGGTCGAGGTCACCGAGGGCGAGGTGCCCGCGACCCTGACCTATCACGGGTCCGATTCGCGCACCGAGGTATTGGAACCGGGCCAGGACGTCACGGTGCAGCCGAGCCGCCGCCGCCAGCCGCTGGGCCGGGCCGTGGTGACCGGCCTGTGGGGCAACGGCACCGTCCGCATCCTGACCGGCTTCCTGACCTTCTACGTCGCCTTCGTCGCCAAGGCCACCGAACACCGCCCGGCACAGCAGGCCGCCATGCTCGGCATCGTCGGCGCGGCCGCGGCGCTGGGCAATTTCGCCGGCAACTTCAGCGGGGCGCGCATGAAGCTGGGCCGCCCGACCCCGATCGTGCTGGCCTGCACCTGCGCCTGCGTGGGCGTCGCGGTGGCGGCGGCGCTGCTGAACAATCTCATCGGGGCGGCGGTCGCGACGCTGGTCGCGGCGGGGGCAAGCGCCCTGGCCAAGGTGTCGCTGGACGCCTCGATCCAGGACGACCTGCCCGCGGAGTCCATCGCCTCGGGCTTCGGGCGTTCGGAGACCGTTCTCCAATTGTCCTGGGTGCTGGGCGGTTCCATGGGCGTACTGCTGCCGACCGTGTGGTGGGAAGGTTTCGCCGCGGTCACGGCGGTCATGGCACTTGGATTGATACAAACCGTCGTCAGCTACCGTGGGCATTCGCTGCTGCCCGGTTTGGGCGGTAACCGACCGCAACACGCGAAGCAGGAGATCCCCGGCGCACACGGCGCCGGCGAACCCACTCAGTGACGGACAGGAACCAACGGTGAGCACACCCAAAGCCCGCACGATCGTCGCACTGCTCGCGGCCCTGCTCGTGGTGGCCGTGGCCTATTTCGCCGTCATCGCCTACGTCGCCCGCGACGTGGAGGCGCCGGACCCGCAGATCACCGCGTACGCGCACGGCAAGTCGGTGACCGTGGACCCGTTCATGTACTGCACCGTCCACGTCGAGAACAACATGCTCGATCTGCGCGACTGCGAGGAGAGCCAGTTCGTGGCCGCGCTGGACGTGCCGCCGGGCTACCCGCTGCAGCTGTCGCTGCCCAAGCAGATCTCCGACGCCCCGTGGCAGATGGTGATGGTCTACGCGCTGCCGGACGGCACCGCGGTGAAACAGGTTGCCACGCACCGCGACTACCCGGAGAACGCGCGCGCCATCACGGTGCAGACCCCGCCCGACCCGCGCCTGCAACTGGCCGTGGTGGAGATCCAGCTCCCGGTCCCGGCCCGCGACGCGGACGGCAACGAGGGCTACATCCCGCACGCGGTCTGGTCGATCCAGAGCATCCAGAAGGATTCCTAGCGGGCCGAATCCCGCGCGTGGTCCGGGCCGCGCGCCCCGGACCACGCGCCACGAATGCGAGGCCCGGCCTTCGGCGCGAACCCGGCCCCGGCCGGAATCCCCACTCACACAACGGGCCCCGGTGAGCGTCAGCTCACCGGGGCCCGAATGTCCTACGCGACCACAACTAGTGGTCGAGCTCCCGAGCCACGCCGCGCACCACTTCCGCGATCCGCTGGGACATCTTGCGATCCGGGTACTTGCCCCGGCGCAGGTCCGGCTGCACCTTGGTCTCCAGCAGGGTGATCATGTCCTCGATGAGGCCGTGCAGCTCATCGGTGGACTTGCGGACGACCGGCGCCTCGTTCGAGCGGCGGCGCTCACCGCGTTCGGCGCGCTCGTTGCGCAGCGGCGGCGGGGTCTCCAGCAGCTTGAGGCTCAGCGCTTGCGGCCCGCGGCGACCGGCGGCCATTCCGAACTCCACCCGCTGCCCGGGCTTGAGCGCCTCGACACCCTCGGGCAGGGCCGACGATCGAACGTAGACGTCCTCACCCTCATCCTGGGAAAGGAAACCGAAGCCCTTTTCGACGTCGTACCACTTCACCTTGCCGGTCGGCACTGCGCTCACCCGTTCACTATTCGATGCCCGGGACTATCCGGGCACTGTCGTGATTGTCGGACCAATCGTCCGCAACCTTCACCGTTTGCGAAAAGAACGCGCCCCACAGCTAGGCAGGACGCGAATGACATCGAGTCTACCCCGGTGTGAATAGCGCGAGCACATCAGTTTTACGGTCTTCACGTGTCCGACTCTTCTTCGCGGCAGGCTCCGCGCAGGTCCGGCGGCTGGCCGCTCACCATCATCATCGCTTTATTCGCGGTGGGGTTGCTGGCGATCATCGCCATCTTCGTCATCGGTCTGCTGACCGATACCGAGCCATGGTTGTGGCTCTATCTGGTCGCGATGCTCTCGCCGCTCGCATTTCTGCTCGGCATCGGCTACGCGCTGTGGTCGGGCCGCCGCGCGCGTTAGTCCGGCACACCCGTCGCACGGATATGGGCGGGGCAATTTCCGATGCCGCGCGCGCACCGCTTCCGATGCCGTGGCGTACCGCGCAATTCACCGTACCGGCCGACGCCGACACGACGGATTGCCCCGTTCGCCACGGCTGCACACTTGTGATCTTCATCACATAACGAAACGGTCACGGCAGGGTGACGGACGCCTATCGGCGCGGGCTCGCCGCGACCACCTGCACAGAAGCGAAACGGAACCCGTTGCGCCGGATAGCGACCCGACGGACACGACGGTTACCAAATGGTGATTTTTGACCGAGACCGCCGTATGGTCACTCATCAGCCGGGTCAGCCCGGCGCCACCGGCCCGCCGCACCAACCTCACCCCGCGGGTACGGACCCCCAACTGGACGAAGGGGTGAGGGCGAGAAACAGCGCGCAGCAGCGCGCCGGGCCGGACGACCTCTCAGTTCGCCCCCGGTAGTCGGTCTCGCAGGAGCGTACGAGAGGAACGACCCGAACATGAGTGGACGCCATCGCAAGCCGAGTAACACCGGACGCACCGTCGCCAAGGTCGCACTGACCAGCGCGATCGTCGGCGGTGCAGGAGTGGCCCTGGCCGGAAACGCCAGTGCGGCACCCGACTCCGACTGGGACCGTCTCGCACAGTGTGAGGCCGGCGGTAACTGGGGCATCAACACCGGCAACGGTTACCAGGGCGGGCTGCAGTTCTCGCCCAGCACCTGGAAGGCCCACGGCGGCGGCGATTACGCCGCGACCGCCAACCAGGCCAGCCGCGAGCAGCAGATCGCCGTCGCCGAGAAGGTGCTCGCCACCCAGGGCTGGGGCGCGTGGCCGTCCTGCTCGTCGAGCCTCGGCCTGACCAGCGGCCCGACGCAGCGCACCGCGCCCGCGCCGCAGCAGGAAGCGCCGCGCTGGAACCCGAACCCGGGTCCCGCCCAGGCCGCCAACGGCGCCCAGGAAGTCTTCCAGGCCGTGGATCGCGCGGTGGAAGTTGTCCAGCAGCAGGGCATTGCGATCCCGCAGCCGGTGATGGACTTCTTCAACGCCACCAAGGCCGGCGGGCAGCTCGACCCGCAGATCGTGAACTTCTACCAGGCGAACAAGGGCCTGCTCCCGGGCTGAGCCGTCACCGTTCGCACTGCGCAAACGCCCCGCATCAATGTCGATGCGGGGCGTTTGTGATTCGCATGCCAGAATGAGGCCGTGGTGAACAAATCGAAGAAACCCTACGTCGACAATGGCTGGCCGGAGACGGCCCAGGGAGACCACGCGGTCACCGAGCTTTCCTCGACCCGCTCGGGTGGACTCTCGCCGTACGGCGAGGACACCGAGTTCCCGCTTCCGGTCGATCAGCTGCCCTACGTGCATCCGCACACGGTCATCAACCGCTGATTCGCCTCACATCCGACAACCATGCGGTTATCGGCGCGGCACACTGTCCGGCGACCGCCGCGGACGCGACCCCGGTCGCCGCGGCGGTCGCTGAACCGCGCCCGATTCCGCCGTTGCGTCGTACCCGTGTCCCGGGTCGGGTGAAGTGACCGACACCGCCCCCAAGGCCCGAAAGAGCCGCGCCGCCAAGGCCGCTCCGATTCCGGCAACCCTCCCCGAATGGCTGGCCGCGCTCAGCGACGACCAGTTGGTCGCCCTGCTGCAGCTGCGCCCGGATCTGGCTGTGCCGCTGCCGGGCACCATGGCCGTGCTGGCGGGCCGGACCGAACAGCGGGCCTCGGTGCTGCGGGCCACCGACGAACTCGACACCCTCGATTTCGCGGTCATCGAGACCCTGGTGGTGCAGGGCGCCGCGGATCCGCGCACCGGCGCGCCCGTGCCCAGGCCGCGCCTGCGCGAACTGCTGGGCGATCGGGTCACCGTCACCGCGCTGAACGCGAGCGTGGACAAACTGCGCGCCCGCGCGATCATCTGGGGCGCGGACGCCGAACTGCATCTCACCCCGGCCGCCCAGGAAGCGCTGCCGTGGCCGCTGGGCAGCACCACCGAGCTGCCGGACGCGCTCACCGAACCCGAGATCGCCGCGGCCCTGGGCGAATTGAGCATCCAGGAACGCGGCCTGCTGGAGAAGCTGGCCACCACGGGCCCGCGCGGGCGCACCCGGGACGCGGCGCCCGGCACCCCGGCGGACCGGCCGGTGCCCCGGCTGCTGGGGCTGCGCCTGCTGAACCGGATCGACGAGGAGACGGTGGAGCTGCCCGTCTCGGTGGGTCAGGTGCTGCGCGGGGAACCGGTCACCGATCCGCACGCGCTCGCCGCCCCCAAACCCGCGCTGATCAAACTGGCCGCCGCCGACGTGAACGCCGCGGCCGCCGGCGAGGTCGGTGAACTGCTGCGGCACAGCGCCGCCGTGCTCGAGGTGCTGGGCCAGGCGCCCGCGCCGGTGCTGCGCTCGGGCGGACTCGGCGTGCGCGAGGCGCGGCGCGTGGTCAAGCAGACCGGGGTGGACGAACAGCGGGTCGGCCTGCTCGCCGAGGTGCTGGCGGCGGCACGGCTGCTGGATCGGGGCACGCCCGAGCCGGCCCCGGACGCGGGCGACGACGACTTCTGGGCGCCCACCGCGGTGTCCGACGCCTGGCTGGCCGTGCCGCCGGCGCGGCGCTGGGTGCTGCTCGCCCAGGCCTGGCTGGAGCTGGACCGCTTCCCGTGGATGATCGGGCTGCGCGACGCCAACGACAAACCCCTGGCCGCGCTCTCCCCCGAGCTGCGGAACGCGCACGCGGTGCGCGATCGCCGCGCCATCCTGAGCCTGCTGGCCGAATATCCCACCGGCACCACCGTGTCCACCGCCGATCTGGGCCGCGCGCTGGCGTGGCGGCAGCCGCGCTGGCGGCGGCACTACCGGTTGGAGTCGGTGGAGCGAACCCTGGCCGAGGCGCAGGCGCTCGGCCTGGTGGCACGCGGGGCGATCACCTCCGCCGGCCGTGCGTTGCTGCACGGTAGCCAGGAGGACGCCGAGTCCGAGATGGCGGCCGCGCTGCCCGCACCCGTGGATCACGTACTGGTGCAGGCGGATCTGACGGTCATCGCGCCCGGGCCGCTGATTCCCGACCTGCAGGATCGGGTGTCGCTGGTCGCGGACGTCGAATCCGCCGGTGCGGCAACGGTGTACCGGGTCAGCGAGAACTCGGTGCGGCGGGCGCTGGACGCGGGCGCGACCGCGGCCGAACTGCACCACCTGTTCACCACCCACTCGCGCACCCCCGTGCCCCAGGCGCTGACCTATCTCATCGACGATGTGGCCCGCAGGCACGGCCGCCTGCGCGCGGGAATGGCGCAATCCTTCGTGCGCAGTGAGGATCCCGCGCTGCTGGCCGAGGTGCTGGCCGCGCCCGTCGCCGGTGAGCTGGCGCTGCGCGCGGTGGCGCCTACGGTCGCGATCTCCCAGGCCGCGCTCGGCGAGGTGCTGGAGAAGCTGCGCGCCGCGGGTTTCAGCCCGGCGGGCGAGGATTCCTCCGGGGCGATCGTGGACCTTCGTGCGCGGGGCGCCCGCATCGCCGGGCGCGGGCAGCAGAAGCAGCAGTGGCGGCCCAATCCGCCCTCCCCCGACCAACTCCGGTCACTGGTCGCCGAACTGCGCGCCGGTGAGCGCGCGGCCCATGCCCGGGGCGGGCAGACCGTGCGCGCGGACGGTTCCCGCACGACCACCACCGCCACCATGAACCTGCTGCAGCTCGCCGCCCGCACCCGCCGCAGCGTGCACATCAGCTACGTGGACGCCGCCGGCGTCGCGACCCAGCGCGTGGTCGAACCGCTGAACATCACCAGCGGTCAACTCGACGCCGTCGATCCGGTGACCGGCGCGGTCCGCCAGTTCACCCTGCATCGCATCGCCTCGGTCGCCCTGATCGACTGACGTCCGCGCGAACGCGAAAACCCCGGGACAACGTCACTGGGACGCCGCCGCCGGGGTTTCACCGAAGGCCACGATCGAATTCGCCGCCCGCCCGGGTTCGGGCGAAGCCAGGTTCCGTCGGGGGTTCGGGGGGCGAAGCCCCCGAGAGTCGGCCGATCTACTTGGGGTTGCCCAGGCAGAAGGTGATCTTGGCTTCGGTCAGGGCGTGGAAGTTGGTGTCGGTGGCCGGATCGCAGAGGAACTCGTCGGCCTGGCCGTCGACCCGCTTGGTCACCTTGAAGCTCGCCTCGGGGGCGTTGCAATCCACGAACTTGTAACCGGTGGTGGGGCTTTCGTTGTAGCAGGCGCCCTCCTTGAAGTTGGGCGTCAGGCACAGGAACGCGGTCGTGCCACCGTTGAGCGTCTCCTCGTAGGAGGTCTGCTCGTCCTTGCACTCGGTCTTGGTGTCGAAGACCTGGGCGATCTTGTAGACCGCCTTCTCCGAGGAGCAGTCGATGGGCTCCGTCTTGGAATCGACCATCGAGCCCTCGATGACGTTGATGCAGTCACCGACCTTCGACTTGGCGGTCTCGGATTTGCTGGCGTCCTTGATCATCGAACACCCGGTGACGGCCAACATTGCCACGGCCATCGCCACCAGGGCGATGACGAGGCGCGTGATCAGCCTCGTACCTGCGAACTTCACGTGCGAAAACCTTTCTCACCGAACCATTCACGGCTGCCGTGAACGCGGTGAGGATACCTGTGCGAGATCGGCGGCCGCAGCACCGCGGCCGCCTGTTTCCGACGTGCGAGCCGAAGATCTCAGAGCATGGACAGTCCGCGCATACCCAACCAGGCGTAACCGAGCATCATCGGGAGCAGTTGGGTGAACAGCTGCGGGCTGAAGGCGATCATGTGTTCCCTCTCGATCTGGGCGCATGTCCAGCAGCGGCGCCTCGCACGTGTGTCGTTCCCGGGCGAACGGTCGTTACACCCGCGAACCCAGAAAATATTCCCGGTCAGCGCCCGGATCCGCTACCCGCCGAACCGGAGTCGGCCGAACCCGGGGACGAACCCGAATCCGCGGAACCCGAACCCGATCCGGAGTCCGCGGAACCCGCGGACGAACCGCCCGATCCGGTGCCCACGGGCCCGGTGGGCACGGTCGCGCCCGGGGAGCCGGGCCGGTTGATGTAGACGCTGACCGGCCCCGAGCCGGCGGCGGTCACGGTCACCAGGCGCGCACCCGGCGCGGAGGTCACCGTCCCGCCGTCCACCCGCACCTCGTAGCCGCCGGGGTAGTGCAGATCCGATACGTAGATCTCGGTCGGCGCGGCGAGCGCGCGCGGGGTGTAGCGGTAGGCGAAATCGCCGTCGGCCGGATCGAAGATCATGCGCCCCGGCGTGCCCGCGGTCGCCCGCGGATAGGTGCGCACGAGTTCGCGGCCGATGTCGCCGAGGAACGGATCCGGGCGCGGGCCGCCCGCGCCGAACCGCGAGGAGTAGTGCCAGTACTGCCAGCCGATGAAACGCTCGTCGGCGCGTTTCAGGGTGTTGCGCAGCACCGTCGGGTCGCCGTCGCCGAATTCGGTGACCACCGTGGGCAGATCGGTGCGCGCGGTGAAGCTGTCGATGTTGCCCCAGGTCTTGTCCTGCTGCACCGGGCACAGGCCGCGCAGGAACGCGGGCAGGCCGAGATAGATCGCCAGCTGACTGGGGATGCAGTAGTCGTGCGGGGCGAAGGCGATCTGCGGCGCGGTGATCGGCGGATTCTTGCCCAGGTTCGTGGGCATGGTCTCGTTCCAGGTCACGTTGGGTTCCCAGAACACCATGATGTCGCCGTTGCGCGCTCGCACCGCGTCGGTCAACTTCTGCATGGCCCCTTGATATTTGGCGTCGAAGCCGGGGCAGCCGTTGGGGAAGCAGGACAGGAACGGGGTGCCCGGCCAGGGCTCGTTGATCAACTCGATGCCGAGTACCCCCGCGCGCCCGTTCATTTCGGCGGCGAGCGCGCCGAGCGCCTGGCCCAGGTAGTCCAGGACGCCGTTGTTGTTGTTCCACACCTCGTCCCAGCCCAGGTTCATGCTGGGCATGAGGTAGTAGAGCGGGAAGCCGAGGTTGGGTTCGAGGGCGCTCGGGCGGGAACTCAGCGACCATTCGGGAAAGCCGTTGCCGCCCCAGATCTTCGACAGCCCGTCCTGGTGATTGTCGAGCAGGGTGTGAATTCCGTACTGCGCCAGGGTGTCCACCACCGCGCCGACCCGGTCCAGGTAGGCGGTGTCGACCACGCCGCGGGTGGGCATCAGGCCGTCGAAGGAGACCCCGAGCCGCACGGTGTTGAAGCCGTGCCCGGCCAGCAGCGCCGCGTCCTGGTCGGTGAGGGTGAAGCCGTCGCCGAGTTCGACGTAGGGCGCGTCCTTGTCCACGTTGTTCACACCGTGCAGCAGCACGACGCGTCCGGATTCGTCGACGAAGTCGCCGCCCTCGATGTGCAGGGTCTCGCCCGCCGGTGCGGCGGTCGCGTTCGGCGGCGCGGTCAGTAGCGCGGCCCCGAGCGCCGCGGTGATCAGACCCGCCGCCCATCGTCCGCCTCGGTGTCCCCTGCGCATCGGCAACCTCTATTCAGGTGTCGCCGCCCGATCTCGTGCACCGGGCGGTGTGGATCAATCGTCCAACTTGGACAGTTGCCCAAGTTGGGTGTGATCGTAGCCACGAAAACTGGGGGCTTGATCGTTTCGGCCGAAATACTCGAGCCGCGGTGGACGTTGTCCACGCTCGACGAGCGCGCCCGGCCGTGCCGGACACCAGAACCGTCCCCACCCGCCCGGCCCCCTGCCCGTCACCGGCGGTGCTCGCGCCGGTGGTAGCGGACCCGCGCTCCGCGCGACAACCTGTCGGCGCGATCAGGAACAATGGACAACGGCCCGATCGGGTCCGACAAGCCAGGAGGTGCCGTGACCGATTCGGTCCAGGGTCCGCTCATCGTTCAAAGCGACAAGACACTACTGCTGGAGATCGACCACGCCGCGGCCAACGCCGCCCGCCAGGCCATCGCACCCTTCGCCGAGCTCGAACGCGCGCCCGAACACGTGCACACCTATCGCATCACCCCGCTGGCGCTGTGGAACGCGCGCGCGGCCGGGCACGACGCCGAGCAGGTGGTGGACGCGCTGGTGAAGTACTCCCGGTACGCGGTCCCGCAGCCGCTGCTGGTGGACATCGTCGACACCATGGCCCGGTACGGCCGCCTGCAGCTGGTGAAGAATCCCGCGCACGGCCTGACCCTGGTGAGCCTGGATCGCGCGGTGCTCGAGGAGGTGCTGCGGCACAAGAAGCTCGCGCCCATGTTCGGCGCGCGTGTGGACCCGGACACCGTGGTGGTGCATCCCTCCGAGCGCGGGCGCATCAAGCAGATGCTGCTCAAGATCGGCTGGCCGGCCGAGGACCTCGCCGGGTACGTCGACGGCGAGGCGCACACCATCGACCTGGACTACTCCGGCGGCAACTGGCACCTGCGCGACTATCAGGAACTGGCCGCCGACTCGTTCTGGGCGGGCGGCTCGGGCGTGGTGGTGCTGCCCTGCGGCGCGGGCAAGACCATGGTCGGCGCGGCGGCGATGGCCAAGGCCAAGGCGACCACCCTCATCCTGGTCACCAATACCGTGGCCGGGCGGCAGTGGCGGCGCGAGCTGCTCGCGCGCACCTCGCTCACCGAGGACGAGATCGGCGAATACTCCGGCGAGCGCAAGGAGATCCGCCCCGTCACCATCGCCACGTACCAGGTGATCACGCGGAAATCCAAGGGCGAGTACCGGCATCTCGAGCTGTTCGACAGCCGCGATTGGGGCCTGGTCATCTACGACGAGGTGCACCTGCTGCCCGCGCCGGTGTTCCGTATGACCGCGGATCTGCAGTCGCGCCGCCGCCTCGGCCTGACCGCGACCCTGGTGCGCGAGGACGGCCGCGAGGGCGACGTGTTCTCGCTCATCGGCCCCAAGCGCTACGACGCGCCGTGGAAGGACATCGAGGCGCAGGGCTGGATCGCCCCGGCCGACTGTGTCGAGGTCCGGGTGACGCTGACCGACGCCGAGCGCATGGCCTACGCGGTCGCCGAGCCGGAGGAGCGCTACAAGCTGTGCTCGACCGCGCGCACCAAACTGCCGGTGGTGGAATCGATTCTGGCCCGGCACCAGGGTTCGCCGAGCCTGGTGATCGGGGCGTACCTGGATCAGCTCGAGGAACTGGGCGCGCATCTGAACGCGCCCGTCATCCAGGGCTCCACCCGCACGAAGGAGCGCGAGGAGCTCTTCGACGCCTTCCGGCGCGGGGAGATCCCGGTGCTGGTGGTGTCCAAGGTCGCGAACTTCTCCATCGATCTACCGGAAGCGTCTGTGGCGGTTCAGGTTTCGGGCACCTTCGGCTCGCGGCAGGAGGAGGCGCAGCGACTCGGGCGGCTGCTGCGACCCAAACAGGACGGCGGCCAGGCGCACTTCTATTCGGTGGTCGCGCGTGACACCCTGGACGCCGAATACGCCGCGCACCGGCAGCGTTTCCTGGCCGAGCAGGGGTATGCCTACCGCATCACCGATGCGGACGACCTGCTGGGGCCGACGTTAGGATAACTGGAGAGACAGCCTCCAGTAGGCGAGAGGGAACGCACGTGCGACGCTTCGAATTCGCGGTGGACCGTGAGCATGCCCGGGCGGTCAACGAAGTCGTCGCGGATCTGCGGCGGTTGCGGGTGGTGGCGATCGGGGCGGCCGTGCTGCTCGGGGTCGGCACCGCCTACCTGGTGTGGCTGGATCATCCGTGGTCGTACCTGCTCGCGGTGGCGTTCGCGCTGGGCGCGGCCACCTCGCTGTTCATCGGGCTGTGGACCCCGCACCGGGGCCGGGTCGACAAGCTGTACGCCGCAGGCGAACTCGTGCCGGCGGTGGTGTCGGAGATCAACGGCCGCGGGGTCCTGCTGCTGGCGCTCGTGAAGCTGGCCAAACCCAGTTCGGACGGGCCGCGCTACGCGCTGGTGACGCGCTCGGTGCGCACGCTGCCCGGCCATCACGCGCGCGCCGGGGAGCGGGTGCCCGCGGTCACGGTCCGGGTCGATCGGGCACCGGGGTCGGTCGATCTGCGGCAGACGGTCAGCGCCATGCCCATCGCCTGGGGCACCCGGGATCTGAACGTCATCGAACGGGCTCGCGCCGCCATCCGCGAAGTGGAGTGGCAGCTGCTCACCGATAATCTCGACCTGGCCGCCAAGGCCCGCCGGGTCGACGCCAAGCGACTGCTGCTCGATCCCCAGCAGCTGCCCGAGGAACTGCGCGGGTAGCCCGCCGTCGTTCCGGCGAAAAGGCTTGTGCCGCTGAGTAGCATCGACAGGATGATCCCCGGCGCGAATCTGGTGGCCTTCTTCGTTGCCGCCGTGGCCCTGATCGTCATCCCCGGTCCGGGCGTGCTGTTCGTCATCGGCCGCGCACTCACCCACGGCCGCCGGGCCGCGATGTTCTCCGTGCTCGGGCATTCCGCCGGGGTGCTCGTGGTCCTGCTGTTCGTCGCCGCCGGTCTCGGCGTGGTGATCGCGGCCTCGGCCATCGCGCTCACCGTGGTGAAACTGGCGGGCGCGGTGTATCTGATTCACCTGGGAATACAGGCGATTCGGCAGCGCCGGTCGCTGCGCGAGGCCTGGGAGGCGTCCGCCGATCCGGGCGAAGGCGGGCGGATGCTGCGACAGGCGTTCCTGGTCGGAGTGAGCAACCCGAAGGCCATCATCTTCTTCTCGGCGGTGCTGCCGCAGTTCGTCGCGCCCGAGGGCGGGCCCGTCCCGCTGCAGCTGCTGATCTTCGGATTGATCTTCATCGGCATCGCGCTGGTCTCGGACTCCTCGTGGGCGTTGATGGCCGGGCTCGCCCGGGAGTGGTTCGCGCGCTCGCCCAAGCGGCTGGAGGCGGTCGGCGGCGCGGGCGGCGTGATGATCATCGGGCTGGGCGCGAGCGTCGCGGTGTCCGGCTCCACCAGCCACTGACGCCGGGGCCGCCGGCCGCGATCGGCGCCCCAGCGAAGGGGCCGCAACGAGTCGGTTGCCGGGCTCACGAGCGCACGGCGGCTAGCATCGCCTCATCGGCGATGAACGCCGGAAAGGGGTTTGCGCGGCGCATGAGCAGCACGAAGTGGCGGCGGTACACCGTGATCGGCGTCGCGGCGCTGGCCGTGGCGACGGCGAGTCCGGCGCGGGCCGAGGTGAGCGATCCGTTCGTGGGCGCGGCGGGTGTGGGCGACCCCTACTATCCGCTGGACGGCAACGGCGGTTACGACGTCCGGCACTACGACGTCACTCTCGGCTACGTGCCGCAGACGCACGAGTTGACCGGTTCCACCCGGGTGGACGCGACCGCGACGCAGCCGCTGCGCATGTTCAACCTCGACTACAGCGGGCCGCCGGTCACCAAGGTGTCGGTCAACAATCTGCCCGCCTGGTTCGAGCGCACCGGCGAGCACGAACTGGTGCTCACGCCGCTGCTGCCGCTGCTGCCCGGGCTGCCGTTCTCGGTGCAGGTCGACTACGCGGGCGCGGTGACCGACACCGACGGCGAGGGCTGGGTGCTGTCCCCCAGCGGCGGGGCCTTCACCGCGGGCGAACCGCATTCGGCCAGCAGCTGGTATCCGCTCAACGACACGCCTTTGGACAAGGCCACTTTCACGCTGCACGCGACGGTGCCCGCCGAATGGGAGGTCATGTCGATCGGGGCGAAGGTGCGGGACGAGGTGCGCGGCGCGGATCGCACCGTGGATTTCGAGATGCGCCAGCCGGTGATCGGCTATCTGACCACCATCGCCATCGACCGGTTCGAATTCCTGGAGCAGCGGCGCGCCAACGGCACCCCGCTGCTGAGCGCGTTCGCGCCGGAGGCGATGAAGGCGATGGAGACCGAACGGCGACTGCCCGAGATCCTGGATTTCAGCGAGGAGCTGTACGGGCCCTACCCGTTCGACACTGCGGGCGGGATCTACGTGGACACCGAACTCGAGTTCTCGCTCGAGACGCAGTCCCGGCCCATCTACGCGCCCTGGACCGAACTCGACACGGTGGTGCACGAGATCGCCCATCAGTGGTGGGGCGACTCCATGTCGGTGAAGCAGTGGTCCGACATCTGCCTGAACGAATGCTTCGCCAGTTACACCGCGGACTACCTGTGGCCCGAGCGCAAGGAGGGTAAGGACGTGGACGCGATGTACCACGAGACCCTCGACGAGTTCTACGGCAATCCCAAGTTCTGGCAGAACGCGCTGCAGAACCCCGGCGCCGGAAAGGAATTCACCTCGGTCTACTACCGGGGGCCGCTGTTCCTGCACGCGCTGCGCCGCACGATCGGGGACGCGGTGTTCTTCCCCGCGATCCAGGAGTTCGTGAGCACGCACCGCTTCGGCAACGCCTCGATGCCGGAGTTCCGGAAGTTCATGCAGTCCAGGACAACCCACGAGCTGACCGGATTCTTCGAGGCGTGGCTGGATCGCACCGAGCCGCCCGCCGACGAGTACCTGTACCCGGGCAGCCTGCACCTGTAGCGCGAGTCCCGGGCCGGTGCGGGTGCGGCCCGGCGACGGCGCACCAGTCGCCGCCGGTGTACTGCCGCTCGCGCGCAACAGGATTCGCGTGGACTCAGGCGGGCAGCGGACGGGCTCGGTCGGTGGCGACGAGGGCGGCCATCGCCCCCAGCACCGTGCCGGTGACGTAGCGCTGGGCGCGCAGCCAGAGCGGGCGGCCGCCGAGGAAGGTCGCGACCGCGCCCGCGCTCACCACGATCAGCGCGTTGACCGTCAGGGCCACCGCGATCTGCACCGCGCCCAGCGACAGGCTCTGCAACCACACGCTCCCGGCCGCGGGAACCACGAACTGCGGGATCAGCGCCATGTACATGATGGCGATCTTGGGATTGAGCAGGTTGGTGACCAGGCCCATGGTGAACAGCCGCCGGGCCGGGTCCGCAGGCAGCTCGGCCGGCGCGAACGCCGACACCCCGCCCGGCCGCAGCGTCTTCCACGCCAGCCAGCCCAGATACGCCGCCCCGGCCAGCTTCAGCGCCAGATACAACCCGGGCACCACCGCGAACACCGCGGTGATCCCGGCCGTGGCCGCCGCCAGATACACCGCGAACCCCACCGCGACCCCGGCCAGCGAGACGAAACCGGCCCGCCGCCCCTGCGAGACGGTCCGCGACACCAGATACATCATGTTCGGCCCCGGCGTCAGCACCATCGTCAGTGCCGCCGCCGCAACCCCGAGCACCGCCGCAGTTCCGATCATGTCCTCGATCCTGCGCGACCGGCCGCGCCCTGTCGCGGTCCAGTCGGCGACCGCTGGACCGCACGGCGACCAACACGGCACGACGCGAGCTCGCCGGCCATCCGACGGCGCGGGCGGCCGCGCACGCCGCATCCGAACCGACATGAGCCGTCCCCGCTGCTCGCAGGCCAGAAGAAGCGCGGGGGGCGTCAGGAACGAATCCGCCGATGTCCGACCACTGCTCGGCGGCCGGGGGCGGGGCTACCTGGTCGCGGCGGTGCTGCCCGCGCGCAGGCGGCGGACGCCCTCGGCGATCGTTTCCTCTTTCTTGCAGAAGGTGAAGCGCACCAGGTGATTCCAGCTCGCCTTGTCGTCGGCGAAGACGCTGACCGGGACCGCCGCCACGCCGAGGCGGGCGGGGAGTTCGCGGCAGAAGTCGTAGGCGTCGGTCGCGCCGAGGGGGGTGATGTCGGCGCAGACGAAATAGGTTCCGTCGCTGCGTTTCACGCCGAAGCCCGCCTCGGACAGGGCCGCGGACAGGCGCAGGCGCTTGTCGGCGATGGTGTCGCGCAACGCCTCGACCCAGTGTTGTTCGTGGGTGAGGGCGTGCGCGATGGCGGGCTGGAACGGGCCGCCGCCGACGAAGGTGAGGAACTGCTTGGCGGCGAGCACCGCGTCCAGCAGCGGGGCGGGGGCGCAGGCCCAGCCGATCTTCCAGCCCGTGACGCTGAAGGTCTTCGCGGCGCTGGAGATCACGATGGTGCGCTCGTACATGCCGGGCAGCGTCGAAATGCTGTGGTGCCGATGCCCGTCGAAGGTCAGGTGCTCGTACGCCTCGTCGGACATGACGTACAGGTCGTGTTCGATGGCCAATTCGGCGATGGCGGTGAGATCGGCGAGCGAGAGCACGGTGCCGGTGGGGTTGTGCGGCGAATTCACCAGCAGCATCCGGGTTTTCGGCGTGATCGCGGCGCGCAGGCTGTCCAGGTCCAGGACGAAGCCGTCACCGTCGGGCACCAGTCGCGCGGTGCGGCGGTGCGCGCCCGCCAGCGCCACGGCCGCGGCGTAGGAGTCGTAGTACGGCTCGATGAGCACCACTTCGTCGCCGGGCTCGACCAGGCCCAGGATCGTGGCGGCGATGGCCTCGGTCGCCCCGACCGTCACCAGGATCTGGCTGTTCGGGTCGTAGTGGGTGCCGTAGCGCCGGACCCGGTCCACCGCGATGGCCTGGCGCAGCGCGGGCACCCCGCGGCCGGGCGGGTACTGGTTGAAGCCGTCGGCGATGGCCTGACGGGCGACCTCCAGCATGCCCGCGGGCCCGTCGGTGTCGGGGAAACCCTGCCCCAGATTGACCGCACCGTGCCGCACGGCGAGCTCTGTCATCTCCGCGAAGATCGTCGACGCGTACGGGCGCAGCCGGGCGACGGTGGGAATTTCGGGCATGCCCGGAGAATAGTCGAACCGGGCGCGCCGAGCCGCCCGGCCGGGTTCGGCGCGGCCGCTCGCTCCCAGCTCAGCGCGATGTCCCGCGGGGCTCGAGCGCGGGCCGGGCAGCTCGGCGACGGGTTCACGTCGGCATTTCCCCCGCCGAGCACACGGCTCGCCGGGGGTGCGCCGGGCGCGGCGCGCATTCGGATCAGCGCGAGCTAATTCGGCAGCCGGACGCCGGTGAGCTTGGCCGGATTCACCAGATCGTAGATGCCCCAGACCTTTCCGTCCCGCACGGTGTAGCCGTAGATCCGCATGGGGGTGCCCGGGTAGCCGTTCTCCGAGGCGCGCTCGTGAATGAGCATGCCCAGCTGCCCGTTGACCAGCACGGGTTCGAAACCGCCCGCGAGACGTTCGGGATCGTTGAAGCCGTACCGGGCGCGCAGGCCCAGCCACAGGCGGGTGTTCTTCTCCGCACCCTCCACGATGTTGATCGCGGTGCCGGTGGTGCCGCCGGCGTCGCCGATGGTGCGCGCGTCCGGGTGCAGCGCGGCGATCACGCTGTTCACATCGCCCCGCAGCAGCGCCTCCAGGAACTGCTGCACGGCGAGGTTGTGTTCCTCGTCCGGGACTGGTTCGGGCGTGTGCGCCAAGGCTTTCCGGGCGCGCACCGCCAGTTGCCGCGCGGCCTCGACCGAGATGTCGAGCACGCCGGCGATCTCGTCGAACGGCACCCCGAAGCCGTCGTGCAGCACGAAGGCCACCCGCTGCGGCGGGGTCAGCGCGTCCATGACGACCAGGGCGGCGAATCGGCAGTCCTGTTTGCGCACCAGCGCGGCCAGCGGATCGGGGGTGCTGGACGGCGCGGCGGAGGTGACGATGGGTTCGGGCAGCCACTGCCCGACGTACTGTTCGCGGCGGACGGCGGCGCTGCGCAGCCGGTCCAGGCAGATGCGGCTGACGACCGTGGTGAGCCAGGCGCGCAGGTCCTCGATCTCCGATTGCCGGGCCACGGCCAGGCGCAGCCAGCCCTCCTGCACGGCGTCCTCGGCGTCGGCGACACTGCCCGTGAGGCGGTAGGCCACCGACAGCAGGTGGGACCTGTGGCCTTCGAACAAGTCGGCGAGCAGAGCGGCAACCATCGCTCCGATGCTACGGAGGGGACCCGGCCCGGCCCGCACCGGACCCGCAAACCCGGTGCGCCCGTGCGCGGTTCCGTGTCAGCATGGCCCGGTGGATCCGCAGACGCTCTCGGACGGCCCGCTCTGGCTCTCCCCGCCGACCGTGCACGACATCGACGCCATCACCGCCTGCTGTCAGGAGCCGTCGGTCGGCCGCTGGACCACCATGCCGGTCCCCTACCGCCGCAGTGACGCCGAGACTTTCGTGTGCGACGCGGTGATCCCGGGCTGGGCCGCACGCACCCCCACATGGGCGCTGCGGCTGGGTGAGCACGGGGCGGTGCGGGGCATGATCGGCCTGGGCCCCAGCGAGTCCCGCCGCGACGACGGCGCGAGCGAGATCGGCTTCTGGCTCGCCCCCGAACTGCGCGGACGCGGGCTGATGACCCGCGCGGTGAACCTGGTCTGCGCGGCCGGTTTCGACCCGGGCTTCCTGGGCCTGGTGCGCATCGAATGGCGGGCGCTTGCGGGCAATCACGACTCGGCCGCGGTGGCCAGGCGCGCGGGTTTCCGCTACGAGGGCCTGCTGCGCGGCGGCACCCTCCAGCGCGGCACCCGCCACGACTGCTGGATAGCGAGCCGCCTGATCAGCGATCCCCCGGGCCCCGCCCCGGCCTGGCCGATCTCCCCGCGGCCCGCCTGATGGCCGGCGAGGACCGGTTCGAATGGATCGCACGGATGCTGGACATCCGGGCGAGCGATCGGATCCTGGAGATCGGCGCGGGGTCGAGTCCGTCGGCGGCATACCTGGCCGCTGGGCTGCGCACCGGCACGCTGGTGGTCGTC
This sequence comes from Nocardia sp. NPDC057668, assembly GCF_042799795.1. Taxonomy (NCBI): domain Bacteria; kingdom Bacillati; phylum Actinomycetota; class Actinomycetes; order Mycobacteriales; family Nocardiaceae; genus Nocardia; species Nocardia sp. NPDC057668. Next base: position 686,917 of record NZ_JBHVIC010000005.1, read on the forward strand.
GACCGGTCCGCCACCGCGATCGCCCGGTCGGCGAAAAAGCATGCCGCCCTGCTCGATTCGGGCAGGCTGCACCTGGTCCACGCGGATGTGCCGGGCCCGGGCACGACCGCGCTGCTCCGGGCGGCGGGCGGCCCGTTCGACCGGATCCTGGCGTGCAACGTGAATCTGTTCTGGACTCGCGACGCCGATGGCGGACTCGCGATGGTGCGCGAGCTGCTCGCGCCCGGCGGAATCCTGTATCTCGGGTACGGCTACGGCGGGCCCGACGATCCTCCGGAAAGCCCGAAACCCGCCCCGGACAAGCTGTTCGGACACTTGTCGGCGGCGGGTTTCGATCAGCGCGTGGCGCACGCCGGGGACCTGCTGTGCGTCATCGCCACCCCGCGGGGCGGCGAATAACGCTCGGCGGCGCGGGTTTTCAGGCCTGCGCGCGGCGGCGGGCGACCGCGTCGGCCAGGCGGTCGAGCTGCTCGGCGGTGACGTTCCAGTCCAGGCAGGCGTCGGTGATGGACTGGCCGTAGGTGAGCTCCTCGGCCTTGCCCAGGGTGAGGTCCTGGCGGCCGGCCACCAGGAAGCTCTCCATCATCAGGCCCACGACGGTACGCTCGCCGCCGGCGATGCGCTCGGCGATGTCGGTGACGACGTCGACCTGCTTGTTGTGGTCCTTGTTGCTGTTGCCGTGGCTGGCGTCCACCACCAGGCGCTGGGCCAGCGACGACTTCTCCAGGCGCAGCAGGGCTTCCGCGCAGGAGTCGGCGTCGAAGTTGGTGCCGTTGCTGCCGCCGCGCAGGATCACGTGGCAGTCCGGGTTGCCCGCGGTGCGGATCAGCGCCGAGCGGCCGTCGAGGTCGGTGCCGGGGAAGACGTGGCTGGCCGCCGCGGCGCGCACGCCGTCGACCGCGACCTGGACGTCACCGTCGGTGCCGTTCTTGATGCCGACCGGCATGGACAGGGCGCTGGAGAGCTGGCGATGCACCTGGCTGGCGGCGGTGCGGGCGCCGATCGCGCCGTAGGAGACCAGGTCCGCGATGTACTGCGGGGTGATGGGATCGAGGTATTCCACCGCCATGGGCAGACCCAGCGCGGTGATGTCCACCAGCAGCTGGCGGCCGACCTGCAGACCGGTGTTGATGTCGAAGCTGCCGTCCAGGTGCGGGTCGTTGATCAGACCCTTCCACCCGAGCGTGGTGCGCGGCTTCTCGAAGTAGACGCGCATGACCACGTGCAGCCGGTCGCCGAGTTCCTGCGCCTTGGCCGCGAGGCGGCGCGCGTAATCCATGGCGGCATCGGTGTCGTGCACCGAACACGGGCCGACGATCACCATGAGGCGGTCGTCGTCGCCGTTGAGAACGTCGACGGTGGCCTTGCGGCCCGCGCGCACGACGTCGGCGAGGGTGTCGTCGATCGGATGCGAGGCGCGCACGTCGGCGGGCGACAGCAGCGGGCTCACGCTCAGCGTGCGCTGGTCGTCGAGGTCGGCGTGCCGTGTCAGATCCGCGGCGAGTGTCATGATCGTGGGTTCCTTTTCTCAGGCCGACCCACGCAGAGGGTTTCGAATTCCCCGTGGAGCCGGTCTCGTGTCCGGCTCGGGGTGGAGGAAGTCAGCGCAGGTTCACGCCGCTCGACCCACCCGGGGCCGGCTGGCTAAACCAGAAATACACGCGCTGCATGTCCTGCACCGTACCAGAAATGACACTTCATGCGTGTGGCGTCCGACACTGTGTCTAATTGGCCCTCCGCTGCGCTCCGGGCCGGGGTTCGCGGCCCCGAGGTCTCGGTCTTCCCTCCTCCGCTCCCCCGCTTCGCTCCTCCGCTCCGTCAGTCCAGACCGAGACGGCCGCGAACCTTTGAGCGGGAGTATCGGCCGCGCATTCGAGGGGCCGGGCGTGGCGGGGCCGGGCGTGGCGAGGCCGGGCGTGGCGGGGCCGGGCGGGGTTAGCGGCGGGTGAAGGGGAAGGTGACCTTGGTCAGTTGTTCCGAGAGTTCCCAGAGGCGCCGCGCGGTGACCTCGTCGCGGGAGGCGGTGGTGGAACCACTGCGGGCCGGATGGCCGCGCAGCCCCAGCGGGCCGCCCGGTCCGTAGTAGCCGCCGGGTTCGACCTCGGGCGCGACGGCGGCGTACAGCGTCGGCAGCGCGCCCATGTGCGCGCTCTGCGCGAATACCCGGTTACCCACGGCCATGAGACCGTCGTAGAAGGAGTCGGTATGTGATTGCAGGCCGGTGGCGGCATAGCCGGGATGCGCGGCGACCGAGAGTTTGGCCGAACCGGCGGCGGTGAGCCTGCGCTGCAATTCGTAGGCGAACATCAGGTTGGCGAGTTTGGACTGGCCGTAGGCGGGCCAGCGCTGATACTTGCGGCGCTCCCAGTTCGGGTCCGCGAGATCGATCTTTCCGGCGGCGTGCGCGCCGCTGGACACCGTCACCACCCGCTCCCGGACCCGATCCAGCAGCAGCCCGGTCAGCGCGAAATGACCGAGATGATTGGTGCCGAACTGGGTTTCGAAACCATCGGCGGTGCGGCCCGCGGGCGGAGCCATGATGCCCGCGTTGTTGATGAGCACATCGACCGTGTCGACGCCGTCGGCGAACTCGCGCACCGAGGTCAGATCGGCGAGGTCCAGGCGGCGCACCTGCGCGCCGTGGCCGATCTCGTCGGCGACGCCGCGAGCCTTGACCTCGTTGCGGCAGGCCATGATCACCTGCGCGCCCGCGCGCGCCAGCGCGCCGGCGGTGACCTTGCCGAGCCCGCTGTTGGCGCCCGTCACGACGATCGTCCGACCGGTCTGATCCGGGATGTCCGCGATGTCCCAACCACTCACCGGATCGAGTTTAGGGTGGTCCGGGTACGGCCGCCGGGTGTCGAATTCAACCCGCCGGAACGTTCATGTATCCGAGAGTTAGCCACACCCTTCGAGTCACGTCGCGGCAGCGGCGTGTCCGCGCGCGTTCCACCCGAACCGACCGGCCGAATAGGTAGCGTCCGCGAGATGGACACGCTCATACTCATGGGTTTGCTGTGCGTGCTTTTCCTGATCCTCCGAGACAGTTCCCGGCGGTCTGTTCTGACCGGCTGGTTCCTCGCCTTCCTCGCGTGCGGCCTCCTGCTGAGGCTGCACATCACCAGCGGGCTCGGATTGGGGCTGACATGGTGAGCGCCACCGCCGCCACGACCGGCGCCCGGGCCACCGGCGCGCTCGGGCAGGTGCAGTACTGGCTGGCCGTCATCTTCGTGGTGGGCTGGGCCGGTGTGGTCTGCGGCGGGCTCGGCTTCCAGTTCGGCAACTGGGAGTACCCGTGCCCGCTGTGCATGCTGCAGCGCTACTTCATGATGCTGGCGGCGCTGGGCGGCGCCTACATCGTGCGCAAGGGCATGAACGGGCGCATCACGCCGCGTGACTACGCCGTCGGCTGGGGCCTGGCCATCGTGGCCTGTTTCGGCGGCGGCTTCACCGCCTGGCGTCAGACCATGCTGCACATCCTGCCGGGCGACAAGGGTTACGGCGGCGCGTATCTGGGTCTGCACCTGTACGTGTGGGCGCTGGTGCTGTTCGTCGCGGCGGTCACGACCGTCGGTGTGGCGCTGGCCTTCTCGCACAGCACGGCCGCCACCGACCTGCCGGACCGCCCGCATCGCGCGATCGGCGCGGCGGCACTGGGCTTGTTGGCGCTGGTGATCATCGTGAACCTGGTGGCGACGTTCTTCCTGGAGGGCTTCCACTGGAAGCTGCCCGACGATCCCGCCTGCTATCGGCTGCCGCACGATCTCGGCATTCTGCAGGGCGGCTGCGTGCTGCCGGACTCGCACTGAGCCGGACGGTCCGCTCGCGCCGAGCCGGACACCCGCTCGCGCCGGCGCGGACAGCACAGTGACCCCCGCGCCGAAACAGGCACGGGGATCACCGTTTTCGCAAGAGAGTCGTCAGCTCTCAGGAGTGTGAGAGCACCTCGTCGTCGGTCATCGCGGCCACCTCGAGGTAGAGCGCGGCCACCTTGGCCAGGCGGCCCGCCTGCCCGGCGCGCTGCTCGCGGTCCAGCAGCCGCCCGGTCAGGCCCGCGACCGTGCGGGCGGCGAAGAAGTCCGCCACCACGGCGTCGGGCGAATCGAGCCAGTCGCGGACCCGGGCGATGACGGCCGTGGCCAGCACCGAGTCGCCGCCGAGGGCGAAGAAGTCGTCCGTCGCGCCGACCCGGTCGCGATCCAGCACGGTGGCCACGATGTCCGCCACCGCCCGCTCGGGATCGGTTGCGGGCGCGACGAATTCACCGGTCTCGTCCTCCGCCGCGAGCAGCCCCGCGATGGCCTTGCGGTCCGGTTTGCCGTTCGAGGTGAAGGGCAGTTCGGCGAGCAGTTCCACCCGGGTGGGGATCATGTAGCCGGGCAGCAGCTCCGCGGCCGCGGTCAGCAGCTCCGGAACCGCCAGGGTCACACCGTCATCGGGCACCACCACGGCGCTGAGCTTGGGCGCGGCCGTGCCGATGATGGCCGCGATGGCGTGCCGGACACCGGGCAGCGCGCGCAGGGCGCTCTCCACCTCGCCGAGTTCCACGCGGTAGCCGCGGATCTTCACCTGGTGATCGGCGCGGCCCAGGAACTCCAGGCCGCCGTCGGGCAGGTAGCGCGCGAGATCGCCGGTGCGGTACCAGTTCAGGCCCTCGTGCGCGACGAAGCGGTCCGCAGTGCGCTCGGGGTCGCCGCGGTAGCCCGCGGCCACGCCGTCGCCGCCGATCCACAGCTCGCCGGTGACCCAGTCCGGGCAGTCGTTGCCGGACGGGCCGACGACCCGGCAGCGCACGTTGCGCAGCGGGGTGCCGTACGGCACCGCCGACCATTCGGCGGGCACCTGCGCGCCGACCACCTCGCAGATCGTGGAGTGGATGGCGGTCTCGGTCGCGCCGCCCAGGCCCGCGAAGCGGCAGCGCGGGGCCACCGCGGCCAGCCGGCCGGGCAGCGCCACATCGACCCAGTCGCCGCCCAGGATCACCATGCGCAGGCTGTCGAGGCGCTGACCGGCGGCGGCCGCCAGCGTCATGTCCAGCAGGCTGGGCACGCAGTTCAGCACCGAAACACCGTGCCGCCGCAGCAGTTCCACCCAGCGGGCCGGATCGGTGCGCTGGGCGTCGTTCACCGCGACGACCGCGCCGCCGACGCTGAGCAGGCCGAAGATGTCGTACACCGAGAGGTCGAATTCGAGGGCGGACAGCGCCAGCGCGCGGTCGGCCGGGCCGATCTCGAAGCGCTCGTTCAGGTCGTCGATGGTGTTCATGGCGGCGCGATGCGGCACCTCCACGCCCTTGGGCTTACCGGTCGATCCGGAGGTGAACAGCACGTAGGCGATGCCCTCGGGGTCGCCGATCACCGGCTCATCCAGGGGTTCCGGGTACACGCGCGCGTCCGCCAGGTCCAGGGTCGGCGCCTCGGGCACCACCGCCCCCGCGGTCAGCGCCGCCACCACCGTGCCGGTCCGCAGGATCTCGGCCCGCCGCGCGGCCGGCTGGTCGAAGCCGATCGGCACGTACACGCCGCCCGCGGCCAGCACGCCCACGGTCGCCACGATCTGGTCCGGCCCCTTGGGCAGCTGCACGGCGACGGCGTCGCCCGGGCGGACGCCCGCCGCGCGCAGGGCCCCGGCGATGGCCAGCGCCTGCGCGGCCAGCCCGCCGTAGGTCAGCGTCTCCACGACCGGGTCCGATGCGCCGGAATCACCCTGCGCCGCAGCGACGGTCGATGCCCCATTTCCGCCCGGAAGCCCAAGGCCGGTCGACCCCGCAGCGACGCTCGATCCCGCGCTGCCGTCCACCGACGCGCTACCGGTCGACGCCGCACTTTCGGTCGACGCCGTAGCGGCGTTCGATCCCGCGTTGTTCGACGCCGCAGTGACGCTCGAACCCGTGTCGACGTTCGAGCTCGCGCTGCTGTTCGATGCCGCGCTGCCGTTCGATGCCGCGCCGCCGGTCGACGACACCGTGGCGGCGATGTGGTCGGTGCTCGCGTCGCGCTCCCAGATCACCGCGGGAGCGCCGGGGTTCGCGGCGGCGTGGTCGAACAGGCCCGTGTGCAGGGCGCGGCCGGTCACCGGGCCGTCGGTGGCGTTCACCTGGGCGCGGATCACGGCCTGTTCCAGGGGGATTCGCACCGCGGCGTCGGCGTCCCAGCCCGCGCCGCCCGCCGGGGCGTGTTCGCGGCCGTCGGCGTCCACCTCGGCCAGGCGCAGGACCGCGTCGATGTAGCGGGCGAACATCGTCTCGACCATCGCCGCGGGGAACGCGTCCTCGCGGATGTCCCAGTTCAACAGGATCCCGCCGCGCACCTCGGTGACCTGGGCGTCCAGCAGCACCTGCGGGCCCTGGGAGATGATCCAGACCGGGTCGCCGAAGGTCTCGGTGACCTGCCCGGCGAACAGCTCGCCGAGGTTGATGGCGCTGGTGTAGACGATCGGCGCGAGCACCGGCTCACCGCGCTGACGGCCCAGATCGCGCAGCACCTCGAGGCCGGAGTAGCCCGAATGCGAACCGGCGGCGTGCAATTCGCGCTGCAGGGCCTGCGCGCGCTCGGTCACGGTGGCGGGCGCGGTCACGTCGACCTCGAGCAGCACCGAGGAGGTGAAGTCGCCGACGACCCCGTCCACCTGCGGATGCACCGGCTCCCGGTGGAACAGCGGCAGATTCAGCAGGAACCGGCGCTGGGACGACCAGCCGCCGATGGTCTCGGCGAACACCGAGGCCAGTGCCATGGCCGGGGTGATGCCCCGGGCGTGCGCGGCGGCGAACACGCGCGCCTTGGCCTCGGGCGAGAGCCAGCGGTGCAGGCGCACGGTCCGCGCGGCGGTGTCACCGGCCGCGGTGGCGAGCGGAAGTTCGGGCGCACCGGCCATGTCGGGCAGCCGCTGCTGCCACCACCGCCGGTCGTTCTCGTGTTCGGGCGCGGGTTCGGCGTGCCGGGCGAGGTACTCGCGGAAGGTGTAGTCCTGCGCGGGCAACTGCTCACCGTGGTAGAGCCGGGCCAGGTCGGAGATCAGGATGCGGTAGCTCATGGCGTCCGCGGCCAGCATGTCGACGTCCAGGTGCAGGCGCGTGCGACCGTCCGGCAGCAGGGTCAGCGCGATGTCGATGACCTGGCCGTCCTCCACCGCCATCAGCTGGTGGGTGCGCTTGTCCCGCAACGCTTCCAGGGTGCGCTCGGCGGTCTCGGCGTCGGCGGCGCGCAGATCGGTCAGGCTCCACACCGGACGGCCGGGGCGGTCCAGGGTCTGCTGGGTGCCGTCGCCCAGGAAGCGGGTGCGCAGCATGGGGTGGCGCTGGACGAGGGCGGCGGCGGCGGTTTCCAGGCGTTCGGCGTCCACGTCCGCGCCGTCGAATTCCACGTACAGGTGGGCGGCGACCGCGCCGAGCTGCTGGCCCTCACCGCGGCCGACCCAGTAGGCGTGCTGCATGGGCGCCAGGCCGAAGGGGGTGCCGTCATCGACGAGCGCCGGGGCGGCGGGCTCGGCGGCAGCGGCGGGCTCGGCAGCCGGCTCGCCGGTGGCGGGTGCGGCGGTCGTCTCGGCGGGCGCGTCAGATCCACCGAGCAGCAGATGCCAGGCGGCGACGCTGGGTTCGGCGGCGAGCTGGGCGAAGTTCACCGGCAGCCCGCGCTTGCGCCAGGAGCCCGCGAGCTTCATCGTGCGGATGGAGTCCAGACCGAGTTGAATGAGGTCGTCGTGGTCGGCGATGGCGTCCGGTTCGAGGCCGAGGTGCCCGGCGACCGCGGCCCGGATCTCGTCCCTGGCAATGGTCGCGCCCGCGCCCTGCGATGACTCCATTTCCGCTGGTACTCCTTGTCTGGTGCCCGTCCCGACCCGGGATTCCCGGATGGGTTCGGAAGGAGCGTAACCCATTGAGATAGGGTTGCCTAACCTTTGTAATGAGACCCTTATCCCCTTTACGCGAGGCCTGAGCAGTGACATCGATACCCACCGCCGCACCGGATCACCGTGCCGGCTTCGTCCCCTTCCCCGCCGAATTCGCCGAGCGGTACCGGCGCGAGGGCTACTGGGCGGGCGATCCGCTCGGCGAACTGCTGCGCGCCGCGGCCCTGCGGTGGCCCGAGCGCACCGCCCTGGCGGCCACGCCGGACCGGCCCGCGGCGACCTACGCCGACCTCGACGCGGCGGCCGATCGCATGGCGCACGGCCTGCTCGCCCTCGGCATCGCGCCGGGCGACCGGGTCGTGGTGCAGCTGCCCAACACCCCCGAGTTCATCACGGTCCTGTTCGGCCTGCTGCGCGCCGGGGTCATCCCGGTGCTCACCCTGCCCGCGCACCGCCGGGCCGAGATCGAGCACCTCACCAATCTGTCCGGCGCGGTCGCCTACGTGATCGCCGACCGCGCGGCCGATTTCGACTACCGCGTGCTGGCCGCCGAGGTCCGCGCCGCCGCGCCCACCCTGGCGCACGTGCTGGTGCTCGGCGACCCGGGCGAGTTCACCGACCTGAACAGCGTTCCCGCCGACGGCGATTCGCTGCCCGAGGTGGACGCGTCCGATATCGCGCTCATGCTGGTCTCCGGCGGCACCACGGGCCTGCCCAAGCTGATCGCCCGCACCCACGACGACTACGCCTACAACGCGAAGGCCAGCGCGGCCGTGTGCGAACTCGGCCCCGAGGACGTCTACCTCGCGACACTGCCGGTGGCGCACAACTTCCCGCTCGCCTGCCCCGGCGTACTGGGCACCATCGCCACCGGCGGCGCGATGGCCTTCATCACCGATCCCAGCCCGGAGAGCGCCTTCGCCGCCATCGAACGGCACGGCGTCACCGTCACCGCCGTCGTACCGCCGCTGGCCCAGCTGTGGTCCGCCGCGGTGGACTGGGAGGACGCGGACCTGTCCACCCTGCGCCTGCTCCAGGTCGGCGGCGCGCGCCTGGCCGAAGTCAATGCGCGCGAAGTGGTTCCGGCACTGAACGTGCGCCTGCAACAGGTCTTCGGCATGGCCGAGGGGCTGCTCAACTACACCCGCGCCGAGGACTCGGACGATCTGGTCTGCACCACCCAGGGCCGCCCGCTCTCCCCCGCCGACGAAGTGCGCGTGGTCGACGGCGAGGGCAACGACGTGCTGCCGGGCGAGGAGGGCGAACTGCTGACCCGCGGGCCCTACACCCTGCGCGGCTATTACCGTGCGCCCGAACACAATGCGCGGGCCTTCACCCCCGACGGCTTCTACCGCAGCGGCGATCTGGTGCGGCAGCTGCCGAGCGGGCACCTCATCGTCTCGGGCCGCATCAAGGACGTGATCAACCGCGGCGGCGAGAACATCTCCTGCGACGAACTCGAGGAACATCTGCTCGCCTACCCGGGTGTCCGGCACGCGGCGGCGGTCGGGCTGCCCGACGCGGTGCTCGGCGAAAAGGCCTGCGCGGTACTGGTGGTCGAGGACGCGATGCCGTCGCTGGCGGAGATCAAGACCTTCCTGACCGGGCGCGGCCTGGCCACCTACAAGCTGCCGGACGTGCTGCGCCAGGCGGACACGCTGCCCGTCACCGCGGTCGGCAAGATCGACAAGAAGGCGCTGCGCGGGGCCTGAGACCCGCGCCGGGATACGCGCGAGCACGAATCGCGCGCGTGCGTATCCCGATCGCCCGCTTCGAATCTTTTGTGCGCGTGTGAATTTCCGCACCGCGCTACCACGGGCGCACACGCCCGAAGCGTCATAGAGTGATGCTATGGGCGGCTGGAACACAGCGAACATTCCCGACTTGTCCGGGCGGACGTACATCGTCACCGGGGCCACCAGCGGGCTGGGCGCGGCCACCGCGCGCGGGCTCGCCGAGGCCGGCGCCCAGGTGATCATGGCCTGCCGCAACGAGATCAAGGCGCAGGCGGTCGCGCACACCATCACCGGCGGCCGGGTCCAGATCAGGGCACTGGACCTGGCCGATCTGAACTCGGTGCGCGCCTTCGCCGACTCCGTCGAGCACGCGGACGTGCTGATCAACAACGCCGGGGTGATGGCGGTGCCCAGGGGCCGCACCGCGGACGGCTTCGAAACGCACTTCGGCACCAACTTCCTCGGTCACTTCGCGCTGACCGGCCTACTGCTGGACCGGATTTCCGAGCGCGTGGTGAACGTCTCCAGCCACACCCACTACATCGGGCGCATCGATCTCGAGGATCCGCACTGGGAGCGGCGCGCCTACAGCCGGTTCGGCGCGTACGCGCAGACCAAGCTCGCGCTGCTGCACCTCACCTACGAACTCCAGCGCCGGTTCGACAGCGCGGGCTCGCCCAAGCTCGCGGTGGCCGCCCATCCCGGCTACGCCGCGACCGAGATCAACTCCAAGGCCGAGAACTTCCTCGAGCAGTTCATCGACATCGGCAACCGGGTGCTGGCCCAGAGTGTCGAGATGGGTGCGCTGCCAACGCTGTACGCCGCGGTCGCGGCCGCCCGGCCGGGCGCGTACTACGGGCCGGACTCCTGGTGGGGGTGGCGCGGGCATCCGGTGGAGACCGCGTCCAGCGCCGCCTCGCACGACGAGAAAACCGCCCGTCAGCTCTGTGAGCTGGCCGAGCGGTCGACAGGTGTGGAACTGCGGGTCTGATCAGTCCCGTTCGGGTGCGCGCACCACGTAGGGCGCCACGCTGCCGAGCTTCTCGCAGGTCTCCTCGAACTCGCGCTCGGGCCGGGACTGCCCGACAACGCCCGCGCCGGCGCGCAGCCAGGCGTCCGCGCCGCTCTGGTAGACCGCGCGCAGCACCAGCGTCGCCTCGAGCGCGCCGTCCGGCGAGATCGTCACCACGGCGCCGGAATACAGCCCGCGCGGGTCGTGATCGAGCCGGAACACCGCGTCCACGCCGGCTGCCTTCGGGATGCCCGAGGCGGTGACCGACGGGAAGAGCATTTCCAGCGCGTCCCACGGGCTGCGGTCCGCGGCCAGCCGGCCCTGCACCGTGGAGGCCAGGTGCTGCACGCTGCCGCGCTCGCGCACCGCCATGAAATCCGAGACGGCGGTGGTCTCGGGCTCGGCGACCGCGGCGATCTCCGAGAAGGAGGTCTGCACCGAAATCGCGTGCTCGACAATCTCCTTGGGGTCGCTGAGCAGGTCCGCGCGCGCCGCCATGTCCACGTCGCTACCGCGGCCGAAGGCGCGGGTGCCGGCCAGCGGCTCGGTGGTGACCACGCGGTCGCTGTCGACCGAGGCCACCAGCTCCGGGCTGAACCCGGCGGCTTCCAGGCCGCCCAGGCGTAGCAGGAACGACCGGGCCGGGGTGTTGTTGGCCCGGCCGAGGCGATAGGTGGCCGGAACGTCCACCGCGAAGGGCAGTTCCACCTTGCGCGACAGGATGACCTTCTGGTACTTGCCGCCGTTGATCTCGGCGACGCCGGTGGCGACGCGATCGGCGTACCCGGTCGGGTCCACGGTCACATCGACCGGATGCGCGACCGGCAGCGCGGTGCCCTGCGAGGCCGCGATCAGCTCGTGGATGTCGGAGGTCTCCGCGGGCGAGGCGCCGGACACGCGCACACCGGCGGCGTCGATGCGGACCTCGATGCGGGGAATCATCAGATGCGCCAGGGTGGCTCGCGGATGCACGTGCGCGGTCGCGCCCAGCGACCACGCGCAGAACTCGAAACCGATCCAGCCGTACGCGTTACGAGCGCCCAGCGGCAACCCGGCGAGAGCGCGATCCACGGCCTGCGCGGGACTGCCATCCCACGTTCCGGTGGTGATGTTCCCTTCCCAGGAAACCCGCAGCTCGTCCGCGTCCAGCTCCACGCCGCCGATCGGATCCGCGGCGAAAACCCATGCGCCGGGCCGTTCATAGACTACGTATTCGCCGAAACGTTCCGTTGCTGCCAGCGCGGACACCGCCGCGACCGGATCGGTGACGTACTCGCCCCAGCGCTGCTCGCCATCGAGCCGTACCCGTTCGTCCGTGGCCGACACCAGACCTCCAAGGTTATGCTTACCTTACTTTAATGAGTGAGGTTAGCATTACCTTTCCGTTTATGGCGAAGTCGGACGCCATGGGCAATATCACCTCTGCCCTCGTCCGCGCATACTTCGAACCGGGCCGTGAATTGTGCGACCTCCCACCCCGCGCCCGCGTTTCCGCTTCAATGGATTGCGGCGGTTCACGTGCGGAGGGATCCAGAGATGCTCGATCACTACAGCCGGCTCCCGGCAGCGGCTACCACCCCGGGTTCGGTGGTGGCACTGGTCGACGCCGCCGGCCGGGTCGAACGCGAGCTCATCGGTAACTGGCTCGCCGCGGGCGGCATCGCGCAGGAGTTCGGAACCACCGCGCCCGTCACCCAATTGGACCTCGATCCGGGCGCGGTGAGCAACCGCCTCGTCGGCCGCCAGGACGACCCGCTCGTGGTGCCCGTCCGCGTCCTGTGGCTCCCGCCCGAACGGGACGGCGTGCGGCGCACCAGCTTCGGCGATCTGCTCACCATGTCCAACCCGCGCAAGCCGAACCGGTTCATGCAGCGGCGCCTGGTCACCAAGGCCCCCGACCGGCACCTGGTGCTCACCGGCGCCCCCGCCCGGCTGAGCGAGCTGCGCGCCAACAATCCGGGCGCGGCCGGTGCGCCCGAGGCGTTCGCCCGCGCCATCGTGCGCGCGGGCATCGTCGCCCTCGAACGCGCCGAGCGCGCCGTCATCGGCGACCGCTACAAGGTGCCGCGCCTGGTGGTCGAGGAGATCCTGGACTCCCCCGCCTTCCTGCGCAGGCTCGACGCCGTCGCCGCCGCTGCGGAGCTGCCCGCGCGCGAGGTGTACCGGCGCGCGGAGAAGGCGTTGCGCGAACTGGTCGCCGCGCAGAGCCGGCTGGTCTCGGATCTGTTCACCCAGGCGATGCGGCCGGTGCACGCCTCCACCTGGAAGGTCGACGACGACCCCGCCGGACTCGACGGCCTGCGCGCGCTCAATCGCCGCTATCCCCTGGTATTCCTGCCCTCGCACAGGTCCTATGTCGACGCGTTCGTGCTCGGTGACATTCTGGCCCGCAACGACTTTCCGCCCAATCATGTGGTGGGCGGGGCAAATCTGAGTTTCTGGCCGCTCGGCTCCATCGCCCGGCGCACCGGAACGGTATTCATCCGGCGCAGTTTCGGCGACGACGAAGTGTACAAAGCGGTCGTCGAAGAATACTTCGCCTATCTGCTCGCCAAACGATTCAATCTGGAGTGGTACTTCGAAGGCGGGCGCACCCGCACCGGAAAACTCCGGCCACCGCGCTACGGCTTATTGAATTACCTTGCGGCGGCTCTGCGTTCATCGCGCATCGACGATGTCATGCTGGTGCCGGTCTCCATTACCTACGAACGGCTCAACGAGATCGGCGCCATTGCCGACGAACAGACCGGCGGGCGCAAACAGGCCGAGGGATTGGCCTGGCTCGCGCGATACGTTCGCAATCAACAGCATTCGGCCGGGCACGTGTACGTGCGCTTCGGCACGCCGCTGTCGGGCCGCGAACGCCTGGCCGCACACGGTGATCCGCTCGGGCCGCCCACCGCCGCCGAGAACCCCGAACAGGCCGATCTGGAACAGCGCGCGGTGCAGCGCCTGGCCTTCGAGGTCGCGGTCGGCATCAACGAGGTCACCCCCATCACCGTCAACGCCCTCACCACCCTGGTACTGCTCGGCGTGCACGAACGGGCGCTCACCCGAACCGAATTGGGCGCGGCCATCGCACCCGTGCTCGGCTACATCGAGAGCCGGGACCTGCCGCGCGGCGAACTCGGCACCCTGCGCACCGACCACGGGCTGTCGGTGGTGCTCGAACAGCTCGCCGTGGCCAAGGTTGTCACCGTGTACCGGGGCGGGCTGGAACCGGTGTACTCCATCGGGGCCGGCGCGCACCTGGAAGCCGCGTTCTACCGCAACAGCGCCGTGCACTGGTTCGCCAATCGCGCCATCCTCGAACTCGCGGTGCTCAGCGCGGTCGAGGCGCCCGAGGGCGATCAGCTGCGGGTCGGCTGGGAAGCGGCCTACCGGCTGCGCGATCTGCTCAAATTCGAATTCTTCTTCCCCGAGCGCGCCGAGTTCACCAGCCAGCTCACCGCGGAGATGCTGCGGGTCGACCCGCACTGGCATCGCCGCACCGCCGCGGGCACCGTCGGCAGCGAAATCCTGGCCCAGCTCGCCGATTCCGGCTTCATGATGGCGCACCGGGTGTTGCGCTCGTTCTTCGACGCGCAACTGGTGATGGCCGAACGGCTCGCCGCGCACGACCCCGCGATCCCCGTCGACAAGAAGGCGTTCCTGGACGAATGCCTGCAGGTCGGCAAACAGATGCTGCTGCAACAGCGGCTGCACAGCCCGGAATCGGTGTCGTCGGAATTGTTCGGCAGCGCACTCAAACTCGCCGCCAACCACAATCTGCTCGCCCCCGGCGACGACCCGGCGGACCTCGTCGAGCGCCGCGTGCGCTTCGCCGCCGAGCTTCGCGACATCTCCGCGCGCATCTCCCGCGCCGCCACCCTGGACCCGTCCAACCGGCTGGACCCGCGATGACCCACCCCGCGAGCGGGGACCTGCACCCGCCCCTACCCGGCGCGGGCATCACCCGCGCAGCCCCGGGCGCCACGGACATCGAGGCCGCGGTCGCCGCCATCCGTTCCGGGCCGCGGGGACCGCGCGTGGCCGCCGTCTTCGACTTCGGCGGCACCGTGGTCGCCGGCTTCGACCCGCCCGGCCTGCTGCCGCGCCTGGCCCGCCGCCCCGCCGCCCGGGCCCTGGCCACCAGCCTGCTCTCCAGCATCCGCGGGGCGCGCAGCGAGGGCGAGTACGAGCGCTTCCTGCAGCAGGCCATGTACACCTGGGCCGGGGTGCCCGAGCACACGCTGGCCGAGCTCGGGGCCGAACTGTTCCAGCGGACCGTGCACGGGCACCTGTTCCCCGAAGCGTGGCGGCTGGTGCGCGAACACGAAACCGCCGGGCACACCGTGCTACTGGTGAGCTCGCTGACCAGGTACCAGGTGCAGCCGGTCGCGGACGAACTCGGCATCGCGCACGTGCTGTGCACCACCATGTCGGTGCAGGACGGCGTGCTCACCGGGCACGTCGCCGGAAAACCGCTCTGGCGCAACGGCAAAGCCGACGCGGTCCGCCGCTTCGCCGCCGCCCGCGACATCGACCTGGGCGAGAGCTGGGTCTACGCCGACAGCGCCGCGGATCTACCGCTGCTGCAGGTGGCCGGGCGGCCCACCGCGGTCAACCCGGATCCGCGCGTGGTGCTGGAGGCCACCGAAAAGGACTGGCCCGTCCTGCATTTCCGGCCGCGCCGCACGCCGCGCACCGGTGACTACCTGCGCACCTTCGGCGCGTTCGGCGGCCTGATCGGCGGGGCGCTGTTCGGCGTCGCGGCCAAGGCCGCCACCAAGAAGCGCAGGCAGATGGCCGATTCCATGCTGGTGCACGCCGCCGACTCCACCCTGCGCGGCAGCGGGGTCCGCGTCCGGGTCAGCGGGCGCGAACACACCCGCGCCCCGCGCCCCGCGGTCTTCATCTTCAATCACCAGAGCCAGTTCGACATCATCGTGCTGGCCGAGGTGCTCGACACCGGCTTCACCGGCGTCGCCAAGAAGGAAGTCGCCAACAACCCGGTCTTCGGACCGCTGATGCGCCTGGTCGAGGTCACCTTCATCGACCGCACCGACAAGATCGCCGCCAGGGCCGCGCTCGCCCCGGTGGTCGAGACTCTGCGCGGCGGCCTGTCCGTCGTGATCGCCCCCGAGGGCACCCGCTCCCTGACCCCGCGCATAGGTCCCTTCAAGAAGGGCGCGTTCCACATAGCCCTACAGGCGGGCGCCCCGATCATCCCGGTGGTCATCCGCAACGCGGGCGAAATCGCCTGGCGCAATTCGGCGGTCGTCCGCAAGGGCGTGGTCGACGTGGCGGTCCTACCCCCGATAGACGTAAGCACCTGGGACCCAACCGCCATGGACACCCAGATAGAGGCAGTCCGCACCCTGATGCAGAACACCCTACTGAACTGGCCCGAACCCCCCGCAGTCTCCCAACGCGACAACTGATTTCGCAAGAATCGGGGTAACTCCCGGGGTACGCCCAAAATTGACGCGGCTCCCCACCGAGTCACGCGTCCCCAACAGGCAACGGCTCCCGGCCGTGCGCTGAATATGCGGGGAGGCGGGTCAGTGAACGGCTCTCAGCCGTGCGCTGAATATGCGGGGAGGCGGGGGAGCTCAGACCTGCTTGCCGAACAACAGCTTCCACGGCATCAGGGCCGATTCGAGCTGCACCTTCAGGCTCATCTTGGAGTCGCCCAGCGTGCGCTCCTCGAATCTGATCGGCACCTCGGCGATGGCGATGCCCTTGCGCACGGTGCGGTGGTTCATCTCCACCTGGAACGAGTACCCGTTGCTCTTGATGGAGGACACGTCGATCGCGCGCAGCGTATCGGCCTTCCACGCCTTGAAGCCCGCGGTGGCGTCCTTGACGCCCAGGCGCAGGATCAGGTTCACGTAGAAGTTGGCCCAGGCGGACAGCGCCTTGCGGTACCACTTCCACTCCTCGGCCGTGGAACCGCCGGGCACATACCGGGATCCGAGCACGACGCCCGCGTCGGTGGTCGCCAGCTTCTCCAGCATGGCCGGAATGACCTCGGCCGGATGCGAGAGATCCGCGTCCATCTGGATCACCACGTCGGCGCCGTCCTCCAGGGCGCGAGTGATGCCGGCGATGTACGCGCGGCCCAGCCCGTCCTTCTCGGTACGGTGCAGCACGCTGACGACGTTGGGCAGATCCGCCGCCAACTTGTCGGCTACCTCGCCGGTGCCGTCGGGTGAGTTGTCATCGACCACCAGCACGTGCAGGTCGTCGACCCCGAGCGCCGTCAGTCGCTCCACCGCCACCGGCAGGTTCTCCCGCTCGTTGTAGGTCGGCACCACCACGGTTACCTTCAAGGGTCGCCCTCCCGCTCGCATTCATGGCCATACGCCCAAGAAACCCTAGCTCACGCGCGACAACCTTTTCCCGCGGGTCGTCAGTCTTCTTCGGCGTCGGCGGCTTTGTTTCGGGCCTTTGCGATTTCGAGTGCGCGCTCCGCGGTGGCCTTGTCGGGGTACGGCCCCATGCGGCCGCCCACCCAGCACTGTTTGCCCTGTTCCGCCCGGTGATGCTCGATGCAGTAGTACCACTCGTTGTCATCAGACATGACTCCAGCATCTCATCAAGATCGGCCGGGGTGGGTGAACACACGAAAAAGGCCGCATCCTGGTGGATGCGGCCTTTGCCGATCTTGTGGCCAGAGCCGGGATCGAACCGGCGACCTTCCGCTTTTCAGGCGGACGCTCGTACCAACTGAGCTACCTGGCCGGGGCACCCGGAACGAATGCCAAGCTATAGTCTTGCGACCCTGACGGGACTCGAACCCGCGACCTCCGCCGTGACAGGGCGGCGCGCTAACCAACTGCGCCACAGGGCCTTGCTTGCTCCAACTACAACGATGTCACCATCGTTGTACCCCCTACGGGATTCGAACCCGCGCTACCGCCTTGAAAGGGCGGCGTCCTAGGCCGCTAGACGAAGGGGGCCCGCCGGATTTCTCCGGACCGTTGCTCAACGGCTTCCGTTGGGAGCGGAGATAGCTTATGACAGCATCCGTGTGATTCCCAAATCCGCTGGTCAGATCGCCAAATTGAGATCTTCCAGCTTCGCGGACACCCGCCAGCCGACCCGCCGGAACTCCTCGATCCACTCCGGTGTCGCGGTGGCATCCACGACCACCTCGAGCGCCTCGGTGAAACGGGAACGCAGATCGGCGGGACCACCCAGGACATCGGCGATGTGGCGCTGGCCCGCCAGGGCCGCCGCCAGGGTCCGGGTGAAGCGATCCGGGTCGGAGTCACCGCGCAACTGTTTGTGCTCGGTGGCGCGGACCGCGAGCTGGCGGATGGACCGGCCCAGAATGCGCCCGCCACCCGCCTGGATGTCGCGGTAGAACTCGGGTTCGATGATGAGCCGGAACTCGGCCTGGATGATGATGTCGTTCTCCAGCCGCAGCGCGATCTCGTCGATCATGCCGTGCAGGACGTCCAGGGGGCCGAGATCCGCTCGGCCGAGCCATCTTTCAGTGGACACGCGGTAGCGGTCGACTGCCGCTTCCAAGACCGCGCGGGCCAAATCCTCCTTGGAGTCGAAGTGAAAGTACATGGCGCCCTTGGTGGCGCGTGAACCTTCCAATATGCGGTTGAGCGATGCAGCGGCATAGCCGCTCTTCCCGAACTCAACGGCGGCGGACCTGATGATCGCCGCGCGTGTCCGGCGGGCCCGCTCTTGCTGCCGTGCCATGCTCGAAACGCCTCCGAAGCTAGCTACCGTCGCGGACGCGTTAGCTGTGTCCTCGACGCAAAGTTACGTGTCTTTCAAATACTTCAGAACGGGCTTTTGCCCGAATTACCAAACTCTTGGTACGAAAAAGCGCGAAAAACTTGAAACACACCAACTGGTATAGTTTTTCCCGCCCGGGTGCGCCGCAGGGGGTGCGCACCCGGGCGTTCCTCTTGTCTGGATTGGCCTCCCGCAGCAACATCTGATGGAGTCGCGATCGGCCAGACCGTCCGCGACACGTTCGGGCACATCAACGATAAGCCGAATCCCGTGCGTCCGGGGCAATCCCGGTTCTTCAGGAATTCACCAGTCGGTCACCGTACCCGGAAAGCGCACCCTGCGTGAGGTGTACCGGCGAGTCAGTTAGCCAGCATGCCCCCTATCACATAGGGCAATTCCCCAGCTACCAGCTGGGCGATTGGTCTGAATAGCTGAATTCATCGATATCCCACCGGTGTTCGGCTCATTGATCACCCCTGCCGTAATCAGCCCCGCCCGCACCGCATCCGCCACCGGCCCCCGTCCCGGCCCACGCCGCGACAAAGACCGGTCCCCACCTCCTGCACCAAATAGCTTGCCACACATCACCATTGGATGATATTCACACGTGCCCATATCGAAACAATCTGAGTGGCAACGCGATTGCTCCGGTGTCGCCGGCCGGTACGTCAGCGCGCGCTCACCTCGCCGCCGCCGGGCCCCCTCCGCCGGCCCGGCGCAACGCCGCGTCGACGCCGGGCGCGCGCCCGCCCGGCCCCCCGATCGAATCCCCTACGCGCCCACCCATCCCCCGCCGACCGGTCCGCACGCTTCGCACCGCCCCCGCGCCGCCCGCACACCGCCCCGGCGACGCCCCCTGGGCGGACCCGCCCGCCGCCACAACCACCCCTTCCACCGCCCCCGATCCCGCCGCCCACGCCGCCGACACGCTCGACGCCCCGGCCACCCGCCCGGACAAACCACCATGACCAGCGCAAACACCGCACCGCCGAACGCAACCGGATACTCGTTTAGTACTTGTGCGCTCAACCCACTAAACTCACCGCCGCGCCCCTATAGCTCAGTTGGTAGAGCTACGGACTTTTAATCCGCAGGTCCCAGGTTCGAGCCCTGGTGGGGGCACCTTTCCGCCGAGGGGCCCGGACGCCGAATCCGGGCCCCTCGACACATCCCGGACATCCGCGAATCCGTGGCAATCTGTCCGGTTTTCGCCTACCGTGACCCCGGTACGGCTTTTCCGGGATGCCAACACACAGGCGGAGTTCATGACTTCCTTCGATGACCTGATCTCGAACGTCCCCGTCGCACAGATCGCCTCCAAACTCGGAGTTGACGAAGCGACCGCAACCACCGCGATCAACGCGGCGATCCCCGTTCTCCTCGGCGGTTTCCAGGCGCAGGCCGGCAACCCCGACGTCGGCCTGAATCTCGAGGGCGAGGTCGCCAACCAGCCCGCCACGCTGCTCGACGGCGGCGTCGACATCGACCAGGTCGATACCGACAGCGGCAACCAGATCGTCGACCAGACGTTCGGGGCCGAGAAGAACACGGTGATCAGCGCGCTCGGCGGCGTCGGCGGCGGCAACGGTCAGGACCTCATGGCGAAGCTGCTCCCCCTGCTCGCCCCCATCGTGCTGGCCTACCTGAGCAAGAAGATGCTCGGCGGCGGCGCGGCGGGCGGCGCGCCCGCGACCGAAACCGCCGCCGCGGGCGGCAGCGCCGGGCCTTTGGGCGACATTCTCGGTAGCCTGCTGGGTGGAGCCACCGGAGGCAAGGGTGGCGCCGGCGGTCTCGGAGACATTCTCGGCAAGGCCGTCGGGCAGAACGCGGGCAGTGTCCTCGGCAACGTGCTGGGCGGCCTGCTGGGCGGCAAGAAGTAGGTCGCACCCGATCACAATGTGCGGCTAACGAATTGCGGCCCGCGGCGATAGACCATCGCCCCGGGTCGCAACTCTTATGACATCCATCACTGGCCGCGCAATGGCAACCGGATGAGTTTCACATCACCCTACGGTGACGTAAGGTATGGGCCGCGGCGGCAGACCAGCGAGGGTACGACCAGCTAGATCGCACGATACGAAGGGCTTATGTATGGCAAAGGATCTGACTCAACTCGAGCTGCTCACGGAGTTGGAGCCGGTTGCCGCGGCGAACGTCGATCGGCACCTGTCCCTGGCCAAGGAATGGCATCCCCACGACTACGTGCCGTGGGACGAGGGACGTAACTTCGCGGCCATGGGCGGCATCGACTGGGATCCCGAACAGTCGAAGCTGAGCGAGCTGGCCAAGGCGGCCATGATCACCAACCTGCTCACCGAGGACAACCTCCCCTCCTACCACCGGGAGATCGCCGAGAACTTCTCCCAGGACGGCGCCTGGGGCACCTGGGTCGGCCGCTGGACCGCCGAGGAGAACCGGCACGGCATCGCCATGCGCGACTACCTCGTCGTCACCCGCGGCGTCGATCCCGTCGCGCTCGAACAGGCGCGCATGATCCACATGACCAACGGATTCGCTTCGCCCGCAACGGTCACCGACGGTGAAGTCGACGCCGGCTTCCTGTACTCGGTCGCGTACGTGACCTTCCAGGAACTCGCCACCCGCGTCTCGCACCGCAACACCGGGCGCGTGTGCGACGACCCCATCGCCGATCGGCTGCTGCAGCGCATCGCCGCCGACGAGAACCTGCACATGATCTTCTACCGCAACATGTGCGGTGCGGCGCTGGACCTTTCGCCGGACCAGACCATCGAAGCCATCACCCTCATCCTGGAGAACTTCCAGATGCCGGGCGCCGGCATGCCCAACTTCCGCCGCAACGGCGTCCTGATGGCCAAGCACGGCATCTACGACCTGCGCCAGCACCTGGAAGAGGTCGTGAACCCGGTCCTGAAGAAGTGGCGCATCTTCGAGCGCGACGACTTCACCGCGCGCGGCGAGGAGACCCGCGAGCGCCTCGGGAACTTCCTCGAGAAGCTCGGCGGCGACGTGCTCAAGTTCGAGGAGCAGCGCGACCGCATGCTGGCCCGCGAGGCCGCCAAGCGGGACAAGGAAATGGCGAACGTCTGACGACGGGTCCCGGGGGCTTCGCCCCCGAACCCCCGTGAGGGAGGAACCGGGGGCCCAGCCCCCGGACCCCCGAAGGGGTGGTCATGCGCGGAGAACCGGGACGTGTCCCGGGGCACTTTCGCGCGGAACCTACACTGGTCGGCGTGACGACCTCGCTCGATGCCTCGACGACCGCGCTGCGAATCGGCCCCTACCCGGTTGATCCGCCGGTCGTGCTGGCGCCGATGGCGGGTATCACCAACGTCGCCTTCCGGAAGCTGTGCCGCGAATTCGGCAGCAGCACTTCCATCTACGTGTGCGAGATGATCACCGCGCGAGCGGTGGTCGAGCGCAACGAGAAGACGCTGCACATGATGGCGTTCGACGCGGACGAGAGCCCGCGCTCGATGCAGCTGTACGCGGTCGACCCGAAGACCGTCGGCGAAGCCGTCAAGATCATCGTCGGCGAGGGCTGGGCCGACCACATCGACCTCAACCTGGGCTGCCCGGTGCCCAAGGTGACCCGGCTCGGCGGCGGCGCGGCCCTGCCCTACAAGCGGCAGCTGTTCCGCGACATCGTGCGGAACATGGTGAGCGCGGCCGAACCCGTCGGCGTCCCCATCACGGTGAAATTCCGCATCGGCATCGACGACGAGCACCACACCTACCTCGACACCGGCCGCATCGCCGAGGCCGAGGGCGTCGCCGCCGTCGCGCTGCACGCGCGCACCGCCGCCCAGCGCTACTCGGGCGAGGCCGACTGGACCGCCATCGCCCGCCTCAAGGAAGCCGTCACCACCATCCCGGTACTGGGCAACGGCGACATCTTCAGCGCCGCCGACGCGGTGCGCATGATGGCCGAGACCGGCTGCGACGGCGTCGTCGTCGGCCGCGGATGCCTGGGCCGCCCTTGGCTTTTCGCCGAGCTACAGGCCGCGCTGCGCGGCGAGGAGTTGCCCGCCGCCCCGAACCTGGGCCGGGTCGGGGAGATCCTGCGCAGACATTCGGAACTGCTCGTCGCGCACGACGGCGAGGACAAGGCCATGCGTGACATCCGCAAGCACATGGCCTGGTATCTGATGGGCTTCCCGATCGGCGGCGATCTGCGGCGTAGCTTCGCCACCGTCGGCAGCATGAACCAGCTCGTGGACCTGATCGGCCAACTCGATCCCGAGGTGCCCTTCCCCAAGGACGCCGAGGGTCCGCGCGGCCGCCAGGGCTCCCCCGGCAAGGTCGCGCTGCCCGACGGCTGGCTCGACGACCCGGAGGATCCCACGGTCCCCTGCGCCGCCGACGTCATGCACAGCGGCGGCTAGAGTTCCACTCCGCGCGGACCGCGACGGCGGCGCATTCGCGCCGTGAAATCGCACCGCCCCCGGGCACGCGATCCGCGCGCTCCACGGCGATGGACGGCTTTATCGCCGAACCGTTTTCACTTCTCCGGACGGTTCGCGCTCGCCGCCGTCCGGCGCTTTTTTCACCGATTCACACTGGTAAACGCGGCGACCCGCCACGATTTACGCTGCACCGCCCGCGAACGACCCGATCGTGTTCCCGAACCGATCGCGCAGAGCCTGGCAGAATTTCCGGGGTGGGAGCTTTCCGGCCCACCGCGGTACGGCCCGAATTCGGGGCCGCGAGAAATGTGAGTTGCGCACGATGGATCACCGTTCGAGTGGTCGATCGTGGCGGAATCGTTATCATGACGGTCGGCATCGAAAAGCAAAGTGAGGTTCGTTGGTGGGTGACGATCGGTACGGGCGTACGCCTCGGCCCGGAGGTCGCGCCCCGTGGGAGCGCTACGCCACGGACGACGACGCGGACGACCAGCCATCCACCTCGCGCCGGGCCCGGCACAACGACAATTCGTCGCCCGGCTCCGCGCCCATCTCGGTGCAGGATCTGGTCGAGCGCGTGGACAGCGAGCGCCGCTCCCGGCGCCGCCGGCGTTCCGACCCCGCCACCCCCGCCCCCGCCAACTCCGCGGGCTGGCCCGAGGCCGAACGCGGCGCGAGCGACCCGGGCGGCACCGGAGCCCGCCGCACGCCGAGCCCCGAGGCCGCCGACAGCACGGTGACCCGGCGACCCGCGCCCCAGGACCCGGTGAACTCCACGGGATCTCGCCGCGCGGTCCCCCAGGACCCGGTCAACTCGACGGGTTCCCGGCGCGCGGTACCCCAGGATCCGGTCAATTCCACCGGTTCTCGCCGCGCCGTACCCCCCGAATCCCCCGCCGCCACCGGATCCCGGCGCGCGGTACCCCCGGAACCGGTCGCCCCCAACGCTTCTCGTCCCCCGCTCGAGACCGCGGGCGGCGCACGCCGCGCCGCGCCGGCGGATCCGCCCACCGAAGAGCTACCCGTCATCACCGACCCGCCCCGCGAGCGGGTCAAGGCCGTGCGCCCGGCCACCCGGGCCGTCGAGTCCCCCGCCGACTACCCCACCACCGCGCTGCCGACGGCCATCGGGAAACCGCTGTCCCGCTTGGCCGCCGGGCGCAGCCGCCGCAATCGCAAGATGCAGATGGCCGGGCGCGCCACCCTGATCGTGGTCGCCGCCATCGCGCTGCTCATCACCGGCACCGGCTGGAGCTACCTGCACGTCAAGGACAACGCGTTCAACACCGTCGACGCGGTCCAGACCGACTCCGAAGACATCATCGACCCGAACCTGCAGTACGGCGACGAGAACTTCCTGATCGTCGGCACCGACACCCGTGCGGGCGTGAACTCCCAACTGGGCGCGGGCACCACCGACGACGCCGAAGGCGCGCGCGCCGACACCGTCATGCTGGTCAACATCCCCAAGAGCCGCGACCGCGTGGTGGCCGTGTCCTTCCCGCGCGACCTGGACGTCACCCGGCCGCAGTGCGAAGGCTGGGACAACGACAAGGGCGCCTACACCAAGGAGACCTTCCCTGCCGCCCCCGGCGACAAGCTCAACGCCATCTACGCGCTCGGCGGGCCCAAATGCCTGACCAAGGTCATCCAGAAGATGTCCGGCCTGAGCATCAACCACTTCGTGGGCATCGACTTCGCGGGCTTCGAGGCCATGGTCGACACCATCGACGGCGTCGAGGTGTGCTCCACCAAGCCACTCGTCGACGAAATCCTGGGCACCATCCTCACCACCCCCGGCAAGCAGGTCGTCAACGGCTCCACCGCGCTGGACTACGTGCGCGCCCGCCACGTCGTCGGTGAGGAGCGCAGCGACTACGACCGCATCAACCGGCAGCAGCGCTTCCTGTCCTCGCTGCTGCGCGGCGCCATGTCCAGCAAGGTGCTCTTCAACGCGGGCAAGCTGAACAGCGTCATCAACGCCTTCTCCGAGCACTCCTTCATGGACAACGTCACCACCAAGGACCTGCTCACCCTGGGCCGCTCACTGCAGAAGGTCGACGCGGGCGCCATCACCTTCCTCACCGTGCCCACCGCGGGAACCACGTCCTACGGCAACGAGATTCCGCGCGAATCCGACATCAAGGCCATCTTCCGCGCGGTCATCGACGACCAGCCGCTGCCGGGCGAGAAGAAGGACGAGACCCCCGAGTCCACCACCGAGGCCCCGCCCACCAAGCCCACGCTGATCGCGGTCGACCCCAGCACGATCTCGCTGCAGGTCTCCAACGGCTCGGGCAAGGCCGGTCTGGCCTCCACCACCGCGACCAAGCTCTCCAATCAGGGCTTCAACATCTACAGCACCGGCAACAATGCCGACGGCACCGTGGACAAGACCAAGGTCCGCTACTCCAGCGGGCACGAGGCCGCCGCGGCCACGGTCGCCAGCTCGATCCCGGGCGCGACCCTCGAGTCCACCGCCGGGCTCGGCAGCATCGTCGAGGTCGTGGTCGGCAGCGACTACCTGGGCACCGTGCGCACCCCCACCGCCTTCGGCCAGGTGCTGCCCGACACCCCCGCCGAAGCGGCCAATGCGGCGCCGGTCACACTGCCCTCCGATCTCGAGCACGTCAACGCGGCCGACGAGACCTGCAAATAGCGGGTCCGGCGGCGGGCCGGTACGCTCCGACCGGCCCGGGAGCGACCGGCACGGACGATTCACCTGCCGTTGGTGACTTGGTCAGGCGCTACCACTACTGTCTTGACTCATGCGTGTCATCTACAACGAACAAATGGCCGAACTGGCCGATCTACTCGGCGGTATGGCCGGCCTCGCCGGATCCGCGATGGAGCGGGCGACCCAGTCGCTCCTGGGTGCCGACCTCGAGCTCGCCGAACAGGTCATCACCGAATACGACCGCATCGCCGAGATGATCCAGCTGGCCGAGGAGAAGGCGTTCGCGCTGCTCGCCCTGCAGGCCCCCGTCGCCGGTGATCTGCGCCAGGTGGTCAGTGCCATTCAGATCGTCGCCGATGTGAACCGCATGGGCGTGCTGTCGCTGCACGTGGCCAAGATGACCCGCCGCCGCTTCCCGAACCACGCCGTGCCGGAAGCGGTCAACAGCTACTTCGCGGAGATGGGCCGCATCGCGGTCAAGATGGGCGCGACCGCCAAGGACGTCCTCGAGACCCGCGACCCCGAGCGCGCCGCCAAGCTCAACGACGACGACGAGGCGATGGACGATCTGCGCAAGCATCTGTTCACGCTGATCATGGACCGCGACTGGCAGTTCGGCGTGGCCTCGGCCGTGGACGTCGCGCTGCTCGGCCGCTACTACGAGCGCTTCGCCGACCACGCCGTGGAGATCGGGCGCCGCGTGGTGTTCCTGGTGACCGGCGTGCTGCCGCCCGATCCGGATTCGGAGAAGGAAAGCATCTGAGGCGCTGAGCCTTCGGGCACACCCCGGACGACGCCCGCGGTGTGCCGAACACCGTGAAACCCGGAACCCCGGCCGACGCACACGACACGGTGCGCGGGCCGGGGTTCCGTCGTTGCGGGCCGGAGGTTTTCGCCCCCGGCCCGAACGCTGCCGCGTGACGGATCAGTCGCGGGCCTCGGATTCGGCGGCGGCGGAATCCTTTTCGCGCCAGCCCAGCAGAATCGACTGCCCGCGTTCGGGCCGCCAGGGCAGCGCCACCGCGACGACCGCGGCACAGACCACCAGCGTGCCCACCGCGACGTAGGACGCCGCCGTGGCGCCCTGTAGCGAGGCCACCTTCATCGCCTGGATCAGCTCGGTCTTCGCCTGTGCCACCAGGGGATTCACCGGCGCCTTGATGATCTCCAGCACGCTGATCGGGGTGTTGCTCGCCAATTCCTTCTGCCGGTCGTTCATGATCGAGGCCGGAATGCCGGCGATCCGATCGCTGACCTTGCTCGCGTAGACCGAGGTCATGATCGAGCCCAGCAGGGCCACCCCGAGCGCTCCGCCCACCTCGCGGGTGGTGTCGTTGACCGCCGACCCCGCGCCCGCCTCGTTCAAAGGCACCGAGCCCATGATGGATTCGGTCGCCGGGCCCTGCACCACCGCGAAGCCCAGGCCCATGAGGATCATCGACACCACCACCGGTCCCACGTAGGGGGTGTCGACCGTGGTGCGGCCGGCGATGTACATGGCCACCGCCAGGATCAGCAGTCCGCTCACCAGCATCGCCGTCGTCCCCAGCCGCTGCGCGAGCATGGTCGCCAGGGGCGCGCCCACACCCACCGCGACCGCGAAAGGCAGGGAATGGATGCCGAATTCGAGCGGGGTCAGTTCCTTCACGCCCTGGAAGTACTGGGTGATCAGGAACAGGAATCCGAAGGCGCAGAAGTAGGACACGGTAATGGCCGCCGACGGCACCGCGAAGCGCCGGATGCGGAACAGCCGCATATTGAGCACCGGCGACTCGACCCGCAGTTCCCAGGTCACGAACAGCGCCAGCGCGATCACCGAAAGCAGGTATCCGGCAAGGCTTTGCGCGGCGAACCAGCCGTATTTGGGGGCCTCGATGATCGACCACACCAGCGCGGTGATGCCCGCCAGCGAGAGCACGATGCCGACCCTGTCCAGCCGGCCCGGATGCGCGCCCTTGGACTCCGGCACCGTGAGCAGCACCGCGGCGATGGCCAGCAGCGCCACCGGCACATTGATCCAGAACACCGAATGCCAGGAGAAGTACTCGAGCAGCCAGCCGCCGACCGTGGGCCCGATGGCGATGGCGATGCCGGCCATGGCGGTCCACAGCGCGATGGCCGCGGCCCGCTCCCGCGCCTCGGTGAAGATATTGGTGAGCAGGGCCAGGGTGGCCGGGAAGACCACGGCCGCGAACACGCCCATGCCGGCGCGGGCGGCGATCACCTGACCCAGGCCCGAGGCCAGTGCACCGGCCGCGGACATGGCCGCCACGCCGGCCAGGCCGATGATCATGAACTTGCGCCGCCCGTACCGGTCGCCGAGGTGACCCATGGCGAGCAGCAGGCCCGAGAAGGCCAGGGTGAACGCGTCCACGATCCACTGCAGGCCGCTCATATCAGCCTCGAGCTGCACCGCCATCGATGGCAGCGCCACATTCACGAGCGTGTTGTCCAGGACCACGAGCAGTTCCGCGAGACAGATGGCGATCAGCGCCGCGATCTTGCCGCGCTGACTCAATCCCGCGGTCCCGGCTTCGTGTTTCGCCGTTGAAACCGTCACCCGACACCTCCTACTAGACCGATCGGTTTACCGTCTCGGAATAGGTTAGATGTAACTGACGGTTGCATACAATACTGCGAGCCCGCTATGACTCAGCACACAGCGCGCGAACGGCCGATAGGGCCGAGAAAAGCCCCGGACCGACTGGTCCGGGGCCAGATGGAAGGCGGCGGCGCGTGGCCGGATCACCCGGCTCGGCGTAAGCCGCGCACCTCGCCATAGCGATCGGCTCTCACGACGGCGGCCCTCGTTCCCACCGGGAACGAGGGCCGCCGCGAACGAGCGCTTCCTACCCGAAGCGGCCCGAGATGTAATCCTCGGTCGACTTCTGGGTCGGGTTGGAGAAGATCTTCTCGGTCTCGTCGATCTCGACGAGCTTGCCCGGCTTACCCTGCGCTTCCAGGTTGAAGAAGGCGGTCTGATCGCTCACGCGCGCGGCCTGCTGCATGTTGTGCGTGACGATCACGATGGTGAACTCCTTCTTCAGCTCGGAGATCAGATCCTCGATCGCGAGCGTGGAGATGGGGTCCAGCGCCGAACACGGCTCGTCCATCAGCAGCACGTCCGGCGACACCGCGATCGCGCGGGCGATGCACAGGCGCTGCTGCTGACCACCGGACAGGCCACCGCCCGGCTTGTCGAGGCGGTCCTTGACCTCGTTCCAGAGGTTGGCGCCGCGCAGCGAACGCTCGGCGACCTCGTCGAGCTCCTTCTTGCCGCGCACGCCCTGGAGCTTGAGCCCGGCCACCACGTTGTCCCGAATGGACATGGTGGGGAACGGGTTCGGGCGCTGGAACACCATGCCGATGGTGCGGCGCACGCCGACCGGGTCGATGTTCGCGCCGTAGATGTCCTCGCCGTCCAGCAGCACCGCGCCCTCGACGCGAGCGCCGGGGGTCACCTCGTGCATGCGGTTGAGCGAGCGCAGCACGGTGGACTTGCCACAGCCCGACGGGCCGATGAAGGCGGTCACGCTGCGCGGCAGCACGGTCAGCCCCACGTTGGAGATGGCGTGGAACTTGCCGTAGTAGATATTGAGGTCTTTGACGTCGATGCGCTTGGCCATCAGTCTTTTCCGTTCCCTCTATCGATTCCGCGTCAGCAGCTTGTTGACCGCCGCAGCGGCGACGTACAGGAGTGCGATCAGCAGGATCAGCGTCAGGGCCGCACCCCACACGCGCGCCCGGCCGGCGGGCTCGGGGTTGGCCAGCTCCTGGTAGATCATCAGCGGCAGCGAGGCCATGTTGCCGTCGAAGATGTTGTAGTTGATCGACTTCGAGTAGCCGACCAGGACCAGCACCGGCGCGGTCTCACCCATGACACGGGCCAGCGACAGCAGGATGCCGCTGATCATGCCGGGCGCCGCGGTCGGAACCACGATCTTCACAATGGTTTTCCACTTGGGAATGCCGAGCGCGTAGGAGGCTTCCCGCAATTCGTCGGGAACCAGCTTCAGCATCTCCTCGGTGCTGCGCACCACCACCGGCAGCATGAGCAGCACCAGGGCCAGCGAGACCGCGAGCGCGCTCTGCGGGGCGCCGAAGGTGGCGATCCACAGCGCGAAGATGAACAGCGCGGCCACGATCGAGGGCACACCGGCCAGGATGTCCACCATGAACGTGGTGGTCTTGGCCAGCCAGCCGCGACCGTATTCCACCAGGTAGACAGCGGCCATCACGCCGAGCGGCACCGCGATGATCGCGGCCACCGCGGACTGGGCGATGGTGCCGTAGATGGCGTGGTAGACACCGCCGGCCTCGACCTCGGGCAGCACGCCCTTCTGGGACTTGGCCCACCAGTCCGCCGAAGCGATTGCGCTCCAACCGCGTTCGATGACGGTGTAGAGCACCCACAGCAGCGGCACCAGCGCGATGGCGAAGCAGGCCCACACCGTGCCGGTCGCGACGTTGTTGCGAATCCGCCGGCTCGTGCTCGTGTGCCGGAAGGTGGGGGCCTTGACCGGCTTGTCGAGGGTGGTGGTCATCCGTTCACCTTCCCGCCCGCGGCGAGCCGCGCCAGGGCGTTGACGACGAAGGTCAGCGCGAACAAAACGAAGCCGGCGGCGATGTAGGCGCCGGTCGGCAGCTTGGAACTGAATTCGGCAGCGGCCGAGGCGATCTTGGAGGCGAAGGTGTACCCGCCGTCGAAGACCGACCAGTGCCCGGCCTGCGCCGAGGTGCGCAGCACCACGAGCACCGCGATGGTCTCACCGAGTGCGCGGCCCAGGCCCAGCATGGAACCGGCGATCATGCCGGAGCGGCCGTACGGCAGCACCGTCATGCGCACGACCTCCCACTTGGTGGCGCCCAGGGCCTGCGCGGCCTCGATGTGGGTGCGCGGGGTGAGGCCGAAGACCTCACGGCTCACCGAGGTGATGATCGGCAGGATCATCACCGCGAGCACGATGCCCGCGGTGAAGATCGTGCCGCCGCCGGCGATGCTCACATTGCCGTCGGCGAACAGGAAGAACCAGCCGAGTTTGTCGTTGAGGAAGGTCTGGACCGGCTCCAGCTTCGGAGCCAGCACCAGGAATCCCCAGAGGCCGAACACGATCGAGGGCACCGCCGCGAGCAAGTCGACGATCATCGAGAACGGGCGGGCCAGCGCCTTGGGCGCGTACTGCGTCAGGAACAACGCGATGCCCACGCCGATCGGCACGGCGATCACCAGCGCGACGATCGAACTCAGCACCGTGACCATGAACAGGTCCTTGATGCCGAACCGCAGATGGTTGGCATCGGAGGTGTTGAACTCGGTGCTGGTGAAGAAGTTCGCGTCATTCGCCAGTACCGACGGCACCGCCCTGATCAACAGGAACAGCGCGATCAAGGCGATCGCACCGACGATGACGGCGCCGGCCGCCGTGGCCGCGGAGCGGAAGACGAACTCCGCGCCGTACTTGGAGACGCCGCGCCGCGCGGCCGGCTTCGTGCTGGGTTCGGTCGGCATGAGCGCAGTATCCCCCGGCGGCTGGGCACGGTTCCCCCGCGGGCCGGTCGAAACGGACTGGCCCGCGGATGCTATTTCGTCGTGCACGGTCATGATGTGCTCTCGATCGGGTCGATCAGGAGATGGCGTTGATCGCGGTGGTCAGCTTGGTCTTGAACTCGTCCGGGATCGGCACGTAGCCGGCGTCCGAGAGTCCCTGCTGGCCGTTGCCGGTCGCCGAGGTCAGGAAGGCCTTGACCGCCTTGGCGGTGGCGCTGTCGCTGTACTTGGAGCACACGATCTCGTAGGTCGGCATCATCAGCGGGTACGCGCCGCCGACGGTCGGCTTGTAGAACGAGGAGGTGTCCAGCACCAGGTCGTTGCCCTGACCGGAGATCTTCACGCCGTTGATCGCCTTACCGGCGGTCTCGGAGGTCAGCTCGACCGGCTTCGGGTCGTTGGAGGTCGTCGCCGTCAGGATGCGGCTGATGGACAGCCCCTGGGCCTTGGCGAAGGACCACTCGTTGTAGGTGATCGAGAACTGGGTGTTCTTGACCGCGGCCGAGGTGCCCTCGTTGCCCTTGGCGCCCTCGCCGATGCCACCGGTGAACGCCTTGCCGGCGCCCTTGCCCCAGGCGCCCTCGGAAGCGGCGTCGAGGTACTGCTGGAAGTTGTCGGTGGTGCCCGACTCGTCCGAGCGGTAGATCACGGCGATCTTGTCACCCGGGAGCTTGTCGGCCTTGGCCGAGTTCAGCGCCTTGATGGCGGTGTCGTTCCAGGTGGTGATGGTGCCGTTGAAGATCTTGGCGATCGTCGGCGCGTCGAGCACGAGGTCGGTCACGCCGGGCAGGTTGTAGGTCACGGCGATCGGGCCGAAGACGGTCGGCAGGTTCCACGCGGGCGCGCCGCAGCGGGTCTCGGCCTGCTTGGTCTCGTCCTTCTTGGCCGAGAGCGGGGAGTCCGAACCGGCGAAATCGGTCTGGCCGCCGAGGAATTCCTTCACACCGGCGCCGGAGCCCGACGAGGTGTAGTCGAGCTTGAATCCGTCGCAATTCTTCTCGTAGGCGGCGACGAAACGATCCATCGCGTTCTTCTGCGCCGACGAGCCGCTGGCCTTGAGGGCGTTCTTGCCGCCACACTCGACAGCCTGCTTCTCGACGCCGCCCGCGACGTCGTTCTCGTCGCTGCCACAGGCGGTCAGCGTAAGGGCGCCGGCCGCGGCCAGCACACCGATCAGGGCGCTGCTGCGCTTGAGATTCACTTGGTTCCTCCGCGAATCACGGTCCGCACGCCCAACCCCTCAACGGTCGGACGGGCGCGATGATTGGTGGCTGTTCGCTGGGAACTCGCGCACCGGGCAGTTCGGTACCGCCCACAAGCAAAGTAAGGGGGGCTGGTGGCCAGTTGGACCTGGGCAGGTGAACGGGAGATGAACAACCCGGCGCGATTACGCTGCACGTTCTGTGACAATTGCCTCAGGGTAGCCGGAGGCTCGAAGTCCGGACATTCACGGCGGCGCTTACGACACCGCGCGAGAATCCGCTATCCGGCGGTGTAGGCCACGTCCACGTGCGCCGGGGCGAAACCCAGCTTCGTGTAGGTGTGCACGGCGGCGGTGTTGTCCGCCTCGGTGTAGAGCAGCACCTGCGGCAGCCCGCGGTCGCGCAGATACCGCAATCCCGCCAGCGTCAGCACCCGCCCGAGGCCGCGGCCCTGCGCGGCCGGATCGACGCCGACCACGTAAACCTCACCGAGCGGCGGCTTTTCATCGTGATGGACCTTGGTCCAGTGAAAACCGAGAACTCGGTCCGGATCGGCGGGGTCGACGGCGAGGAACAAACCCTCGGGGTCGAACCAGGATTCGGCGCGGCGCGCGGCGATGTCGCGCTCGGTCCAGCCGCCCTGCTCCGGATGCCAGGAGAAGGCGGCGTTGTTGACTCGCAGGATCTCGGCGTCGTCCGCCGGACCCGCGTAGGTGCGCAATTCCAGGCCGTCCGGCACCGTCAGTTCCGGTAGCTCGGTAGTAGCGAGATCCCGGCGCATTTGCCACAGTTCGCGTGCGACCCGCAGCCCCAGCCGGGCCGCGACCGCCTTGGCCGGAGGCAGATCGCCGTGCGCCCAGACCCGCGCACCGGGTCCGCCCGCGGCGAGCGCCGTGCGCACCAGCTCGGAGCCGATACCCTGCCCGCGCCGTTCCGGATCGACGACGACCTCGGCCATGGCGGGGTGATCACCGTGCGCGGGAGCCAGATTCGCGTATCCGGCGGGCACGCCGTCCCGGACCGTCACGAAATGCCTGGCCTCGATGTCGTCCGCGGTCAGTGACAGCACGGCCTGTTCCGAGATGGGCGCGACGCCGTCGGCCGCGGTGGCGCGTTCGATCAGTTCCCGCACCACCCCGGCGGTCTCGGCGGGCAGGCGGTCGGCCGGGGAAGACATCAGAGAGAACCGTTCGCCGTGGTCAATTCGTCGTCGGCGCCTTCGGAATCGGGGAAGGTGACCGTCTCGCCCTTGCCGGCCGCGGTGCGCGCCGGGCGCACCGCCTTGTAGCCCACGTTGCGGACGGTGCCGATGAGCGACTCGTATTCACTGCCGAGCTTGGCGCGCAGTCGCCGCACGTGGACGTCCACGGTGCGGGTGCCGCCGAAGAAGTCGTAACCCCAGACCTCCTGCAGCAGCTGCGCGCGGGTGAAGACCCGGCCCGCGTGCTGTGCGAGGTACTTGAGGAGTTCGAACTCCTTGTAGGTCAGATCGAGTGGGCGGCCGCGCAGCCGGGCGGTGTAGGTGCCCTCGTCGATCACCAGCTCACCGAGGGTGATCTTGCCGGTGTTCTCCGGGCTGGCGACGCCGCCGTTGCGGGCGACCAGCAGCCGCAGCCGGGCGTCCAGTTCCGCGGGGCCGGTGCCGGGCAGCAGGATGTCGTCCAGCCCCCAGTCCGCGTTCACCGCGACGAGACCGCCTTCGGTGAGCACCGCCACGACCGGCACCGAGGAACCGGTGCTGCCCAGCAAACGACACAGTCCGCGCGCGGCGGCCAGGTCGGTCCGGGCGTCGACCAGTGCGACATCGGCGGATCCGGCTTCGAGCAATGACGCGACCTCGGTCGGCGCGGGCCGCACGTGGTGCGGCAACAACGCCAGCGACGGCAGGACCGCCTCGGGGTTGGGGTCGGAGGTCAGCAGGAGCAGCTCCATGGGGGCCCTCCATCCCATCTGGCACGTGCGTGGCAACCGCTCTGTACGCCACGACATCATGCTGGTTATCACAGGTAAGTCGGTTGCTACATTAGCGTGTCCCGCCGCCGGGCCGAGTCATCGAGGCGGCCCAGCGGGGCTCGGCTATCGAAACACCGGCATTCGCGACCGGAGCGACCGCGGCCGGGACCGACCGCGCCCGCCCCCATTAGGGTTGCGGGCATGGGTTTCCGGAGGGTGATCATTGGCCTGCTCTGTCTGGCGGGGCTGGCGGTCGTACTCGATTTCGGCATGGCCGCCTATTCCGAATACCGGGTGTCGCGGCTGCTGCGCGAGGGTTCGGACCTGGGCGCGGACCCCGAGGTGACCTTTCACGGCTTCCCCTTCGTACTGCAGGCCATGAACGGCGAGTTCCAGAACGTGGACATTCGGGCGCGTGCGGTGCGTCCCGACATTCCGGGCGAAATTCGGGTCGAAGCCAACTTGCGCGGCGTGCATCTGCCGTTCGGGGATCTCACCGACGGCAACGTCAGCAAGGTGCCGGTGGACCTGGTCGAGGCCCGGATGCGCGTGGAGCCCAACGAACTCGGCCGGCTGTTCAAGATTCCGGATCTGCAGGTGTTCGGCCCGCCCGCGGACAAGTCCGACGGCCTCGGCGGTTCCGGTGGATCGGGTATGACCAACGACGGCGTGATCATCCTCACCGGCACCCTGCCCCTGGACTCGGCCCCGGAGTCCCCCGGCCCGCTGACCGTCAGCACCCGCAGCAAGGAGGCGGTGAGCGTGCTGGCGACGCTGCGCCTGGTCGGGGATCAGATTCAGATCACCGCGACCGATATCTACCGGGGCACCGAGAACACCGTGCTGAGCGGCGCGGACACCTCCCCCCGGGTGATCTCCGAGGCCGACAAGCCCAGGGTGCTCGCCATGTTCACCCGTACCATCGATACTCGGGATCTCCCGTTCGGCATCGTGCCCACGAAGGTGGAGGCGATCGGCGGGCAGATCGTGGTCGAGGGCAAAGGCGATGATGTGACCGTAGATCTGGATCGGCTACAGCAGCCGTGACCGCGCTGGCCGTACTGCTGGTCGCGCTCGCCGCCGCGGTGGGCGCGGGATTGCTGTTGCGCCGCAACGAGGGCCGGGTGCGCGCGAGCGCCGCCCCCGAGCGGGCCGGTGACGAACGCGCGGCGTTGCTCGCCGCCGCGGGCGTACTGCCCGGCCGTCCGACTGTTCTGCATTTCTCCGCGGACTGGTGCGGCCCCTGCGCGGCCGTGCGCCGAGTCGTGGCGGGCGTGGCCGGCGAGCTCGCCGGGGAACCGGACGCACCGCTGGATCTGGAACTCGACATCGACGCCAATCCGGAATTGGCCCGGGTGCTGAACGTGCTCTCGCTGCCCACGACCTTCGTCCTGGACGCCGCGGGGCAGGAGCGCTTCCGGATTTCGGGTGTTCCGAAAGCGGCGGATATCCGCAGGTCATTGGCTTCGCTAACGGTTTCCGGGGCGGTCGAGTGACCAGTATTACGGGCCCCGGGTCCAATTTCCCCCGAAAACCGGGTAAACTCCCCTTCGTGCAATCCAACCGCGAGCTGATGCTCACCCGACGCCGCACGGTAGACCTGTGCCGCCTCGGTGGTTGTTGCTGCCTGTGCCGCTAGCCGGTCGGCCTTTCGTTCACTTCTGACGCCGACCGGTACATGCCCCGCCGTAGATGAGGTCGTTTCGATCCTCCGGCGATCTGGCCGAAATCCCTTCAGCGCAGGAGCACACACATGTCGAACCCCAATCCCGGTAAACCGCCCA
The DNA here is from genome assembly GCF_042799795.1 of Nocardia sp. NPDC057668. NCBI lineage: Bacteria > Bacillati > Actinomycetota > Actinomycetes > Mycobacteriales > Nocardiaceae > Nocardia > Nocardia sp. NPDC057668. Next base: position 722,802 of record NZ_JBHVIC010000005.1, read on the forward strand.
ATGGTCAGGTGGATGTACGCGGGCCGCGCTTCGCGGCCTGGATCACCACCGCCGTCCTGGCGCTCGTGCTCGTGATCTCCGTGTTCTCCGTTCCCGCCGCCGCGATCCTGCTGGCCGTGCAGGCCGTGGTCTTCGCGGCCGGCGCGCTCTCCGGTCCACGTCGCAGCCCCTACGGGCGGATCTTCGCCGCCCTGGTCGCGCCGCGCATCGGGCCCGCGTCCGAGGTCGAACCCGTTGCCCCGCTGCGGTTCGCGCAGCTGGTCGGCTTCGTCTTCGCCGCGCTCGGTGTCATCGGCTTCGCCGCGGGCAGTCCGGTGGCGGGCTCGATCTTCACCGGTTTCGCGCTCTTCGCCGCCTTCCTCAACGCCGCCTTCGGAATCTGCCTGGGCTGCTTGATCTATCCCGTCGCCGCGCGCCTGCTGCCCAAGTCCGCGGCCACCGCGACCCAGAACCCCTGAACCACCCTGTATCCCAACCAACGCATCACTACCGCCTGACCCCGGCACCACCGAAAGGAACAACATGGCTCGCTCCGAGGTCCTGGTCTCCGCAGACTGGGTCGAAGAGAACCTGAACACCCCCGGCGTCGTCCTCGTCGAGGTCGACGAGGACACCTCGTCCTACGACCTCGGCCACATCGAGGGCGCCGTCCGTCTGGACTGGAAGCAGGACCTGCAGGATCAGGTTCGGCGTGACTTCGTCAACCGCGAGCAGTTCTCCGATCTGCTGTCCGCCCGCGGCATCGGCAACGATGACACCGTGGTGCTCTACGGCGGCAACAACAACTGGTTCGCGGCCTACGCGTACTGGTACTTCAAGCTCTACGGCCACCAGGACGTGAAGCTCCTCGACGGCGGCCGCAAGAAGTGGGAGCTCGACGCCCGCCCGCTGGTCAAGGACATCAAGACCCGTCCGGCCACCGCCTACAAGGCGTCGGAGCAGGATCTGTCGATCCGCGCCTTCCGCGACGAGGCCATCAACGCCATCGGCAACAAGAACCTGGTCGACGTGCGCTCGCCCGACGAGTTCTCCGGCAAGATCCTGGCCCCGGCCCACCTGCCGCAGGAGCAGTCGCAGCGTCCGGGCCACATCCCGACCGCCATCAACGTGCCGTGGTCCAAGGCCGCGAACGAGGACGGCACCTTCAAGTCCGACGACGAGCTCGCCGCCATCTACAAGGAAGCGGGCCTGGACGGCGAGAAGGAGACCATCGCCTACTGCCGCATCGGCGAGCGTTCCTCGCACACCTGGTTCGTGCTGCAGGAGCTGCTGGGCCACAAGAACGTCAAGAACTACGACGGGAGCTGGACCGAGTACGGCTCCCTCGTCGGTGCACCGATCGAGTTGGGAGCGTAATCAAATATGTGTGCAGCACCTACCCAGGGACAGGCCATTCCGGCGGGCGTCGACGTGGAGAAGGAGACGGTCATCACCGGCCGCGTCCTGACCGCTGACGGCCAGACCGTCGGTGGCGCGTTCGTCCGCCTGCTGGACGGCAATGGCGATTTCACCGCCGAGGTCGTGGCCTCGGGCACCGGCGACTTCCGCTTCTTCGCCGCGCCGGGCGCGTGGACCATTCGCGCGCTCTCGGCGTCGGGCAACGGCACCGCCGAGGTTGCCCCCGAGGGCAACGGCATCCACAACGTGGACGTCACGGTCGCCAAGTAAGAAGTGAAATACAGGGAACGGCCCCGGGATTCATTTTCCCGGGGTCGTTTTCAGTTCTCGGCAATCGGACGGCTAGACTCCGAGGCGTGGTGCTTGCCTTCGAGATCCTCCTGGTCGTCGTATCGCTACTGATCGCCTGGTTCGGTCTGTACGTCCTCTACCGGCTGTTCACCGAGTCGTGAGCGAGTCGGCGAGCGAGAACGCCGAACACGTGGCCAACGGTACGACGCAGGACGCGTCCGCCGGTGGTCGCGACGCTTCCGCGCGTGTGGACGAGTCGCCCCGCCGCAGCGGTGACCAAGCGGTCGCCGAAGCGGTCGAGCGGGCGAAGTCGACCGCGCCGCGGAACATCCCCTCGCTCCCCGATCTCCCGCTACCGATCGATACCGCGAATCTGCGGCAGGGTCCGGACCTGAGTTCCTCCATGCTCGCGCTGCTGCCGCTGGTCGGTGTCTGGCGCGGCGAGGGCGAAGGCAACGATCCCGAGACCGGCGACTATCGCTTCGGTCAGCAGATCATCGTCTCGCACGACGGCGGCGACTACCTGACGTGGGAGGCCCGTTCGTGGGTCATCGACACCGACGGCACGTACACCGGCCCGGATCTGCGTGAGAGCGGTTTCTGGCGGGTCGGCATCGACGGTGACGACGAGGTGCTGGAGCTGCTGCTCACCCATTCCTCGGGCATCGTCGAACTGTTCTACGGCCAGGCCCTGACCCAGTCGTCCTGGGAGCTCGCCACCGACGTGGTGATCCGCAGCCAGTCCGGCATCGTGGTGGGCGGCGCCAAGCGCCTCTACGGCATCGTGGAGGGCGGCGACCTCGGCTACGTCGAGGAGCGCATCGGCCCCGACGGCGTCCTGGAACCCCGCCTGTCGGCCCGCCTGCAGCGCTACATCGGGTAGGTAATCGTTCTTTCCCCCAAAGCAACTCGTGATCTCGCGAGTATCGGGGTAACTCACCGGGTACGGGCTGACTCTTCAACGCTGGAACGGAGAGCGGCCGACGCAACCTTCGGCGCACCTGAGTCATGCTTGAATTCGCGGAGAGGCGGAACAGGAACGGCCCCCGAGTCGTATCGCGGATGCAACTCACGCGATCCGGATCAGGACGTGATCCGGGACTCGGGGGCCGGGTGGCTGCCTGGGATTCGCTCAGCACTTCGCGCTACGTGAATCCGTGTGCAGCGATGGGTGCCTAGCGGGCAGCCACCTCACGCGTCCTCGAATAAACCATTACTCGAATCACCTCCTTCCTTGTGTACACACGAAACTAGTCGCGTGATCGACCGGCGGCAACGTATTTTCTCGGACCGCGAAATGGCAGGTCAGGACCGGGATACGGGAATAGTCCGGCGGATGTTCACGGTTCCATTCGGGTCGACTTCGACGAGGGTGTCCGCGCGATGGTCCGGGGGCAGTTGATGGGTGACGACCACGACCGTGCGGGCGGGGTCGGCCAGGCCGCTGTCCGCGTCCAGCAAGCGGCGCAGGAGTTCCGCGCCGGCTTCGGCTTCGAGGTGTTCGGTCGGCTCGTCCAGCAGCAGCACGGTGGCCGGGGAGAGCAGTGCCCGGGCCAGCAGCAGCCGGCGGCGCTGACCGCCCGAGACCGCGGCCGCGCCGCCGACCAGATCGGTGTCCAGGCCATCGGGCAGGGCGTCCAGCCACTCCCCCGCGCCGACCGCGCGCAGCGTGTGCTCGGCCTCGGCGGCGGTGATGTCGCCGCGGGCCGCGCGCAGGTTCTCCAGCACGCTGGTGCCGAACAGGTGGGCGTCCTCGGCGAAGAAGGTGACGCCGGGGCGCGGGGTGCCGAACAGGCCCGCCCAGGACATGAGCAGGGTGGTCTTGCCCGCACCGCTGGGGCCGGTGACCGCGATGCGGCGGCCGTCCGGCAGCGGCGGCGGTTCCGTTGCCGGAGCGCCGGTTTCGGACCGTTCCAGGCGGCGCAGCCGGCGCAGGGCGGCCCGGCCGTTGGTGAGGGCCTGGGCGGCGGCGGGCAGGACCGCGACCGCTTCGAAGGCCGAGAGCGGGACCAGCACGAGCACGGTGAGCGCCATCGGGCTGATGCCGCCCGGCTGCACCGTCTGGAAGCCGAGCACGCGGTCGCCGGAGCCGTTGCCGTACAGGGTGATACCGATCAGCAGCGCGCCCAGCACGCTGGCGCCGATGGAGAGCGGTAGCACGGCGGCCGCCCAGGCGCTGCGTGCCGCGGCCCGGTCCTCGGCGTCCACCGCGCGTCCGCCCGCGGCCTGTGCGGCCTCGATGGCGCCGGAAAGCCTTCCGGCGACGCGGAGTTCGGGTGCGTGGTCGAGCACGGTGAGCGCTTCGGCGGTGAACGCGGTCCGGTCGGCGCGCACCGCGATCTCGGCGTCGCGGGCCGCGTGCGCCGAGAGCCACGGCGCGAGGATCCCGGAAATCGCCAGTGCCGCCGCGAGAATCAGCGCCGCCGGGATGGAGATGACGGCGAGCAGCCCCACCGCGGCCAGGGACAGCACCGCCGCGACCGCGATGGGCACGAAGGCCCGTACGACCACGGCTCCGAGGTCGTCGATGTCCGCCCCGACCCGCCCCAGCAGTTCACCCCGGCGCAGTCGCGCCGGATCGCCCTGTCCCGCATCGGCTTCGATGCCGCTGCGCCGCGGTCGCCAGATGTCGGCTCCCGCCAGCGCCCGATAGGTTTTGGTCCGCGCCAGGCTCATGGACCGCAGGGCGACGTCGTGCGTGGCCAGCCGCTCGAGGTACCGGCACAGTCCCCGCGCGATCCCCAGCGCCCGGACGGTGACCACCGCGATGGTCAGGTCCAGCACCGGCGGCATCTCCCAGGCCCGCGCGATCAACCACGCCGCCAGCGCCGCCAGCGCGAACCCGCTCCCGAGCGCGGCCGTCCCCCACCCGATGGACACGGCCATCCGCCACCGCGAAAGCTCCAACAGCTCCCGCACCCCCCGAAAATCCGCCAGCATGCTCTTCATCGCGCTCCCGCCTACCGATCCCCGTGCCCAGCAGTCGAACTCGTCGTCATGGCGCCGGCATCACCCATCAAGTGGCGAGATGAGCCGCTCGCCATCGCGTTCGACACGTGGACGCCCGCTCGGGCCGCGTTCGAACTCATCGGCCGGGATCCGAAAACGTTGTCGCCGGCTGCCGGGCCGGGCCCGGGCGCGACCGGCCGGGCCGAATCGACATCCGTGGTCGGTACTGCCGCAGGTGCCGAGTCGGGGGACACGGCGTGGATAGCGTCGACAGGCAAGATCTCGTCCGCGATGGCGAGGACGGTTGGACGGTGGCCGACCAGAACGACGGTCGCGCCCGCCGCCGCGCGGGCGCGCAACGCCCGCAGGACGCGGGCCTCGGAGTCGGGGTCCAGGTGGGCGGTCGGCTCGTCCAAGAGGAGGACGGCGCGGTCGGCGGCGAGGGTGCGGGTCAGGGCGAGGCGCTGGCGCTGACCGAGGGACAGACCGGCGCCGTTCGCGCCCACCCGCGTGTTCCAGCCGTCTGGGAGTTCGGCCAGGACCTCGTCGAAACCGGTTGCGCGGCAGGCAGCGTCCAGGAGATCGGCGGCGGCGGGCGGGCCGAGGAGTTCGATGTTGTCGCGCAGGGTTCCGGGGACGAGCACCGGGCGCTGCGGCAGCCACGCCACCCGCGACCACCACGCGTCGGGGTCCAGTTCGGCCACGGGAACGCCGTCGATGGTGATCGCGCCCGCGGCGGGCGGCACCAGGCCCAGGATCGCCTGCAGGGCGGTCGATTTGCCGCTGCCGTTGGCTCCGGCCAGCACGGTGACCGCACCCCGGCGAATCGTGCCCGACAGCGCGTGCGGGGCCATGCCGTCCCGAGCCGCGACGGACAGTCCGCGAATCTCTATGTGACCGGATTGTTCTCGGGAATCGACCGAGCCCTGCCCCACCCCGGCTCCGGCAGCGCCGGGGGTGCGGGCCTCCGGCACGGCGGTGCGGGGGCCGATCGTGTCCGGGTCGAGTACGGCGAAAGCCTTCTCGGCGGCCGCCATTCCGTCCTGGGCGGCGTGGAAGCGCTCGCCGACCGCGCGCAGCGGCAGGTACACCTCGGGGGCCAGGATCAGCGCCAGCAGGCCCGCGTAGAGACCCATCTCGCCGTACACCAGGCGCAGGCCGATCGACACCGCCACGAGCGCGACCGACAGCGTCGCGAGGGCCTCGAGGACCATCGAGGACAGGAAGGCGATGCGCAGCGCGGACATGGTGCGCCGGTGCAGATCGTCGCCGAGGCGGCGCACGCGATGCTGCATGGTGGTGCGGTCGGCGACCGACGGCGTCTCGGCGTCGGGTCCGGTCGTCGATTCGGTCGCGCGAGCGCGCATCGGAGCCGGCTCGCCGTAGCGGTGCGGTGCGATAGGAACTGCCGCCGCACCGTCGCGGCCGCCTTCGCGGCCGAGCGCGCGCAGGGTCGGCATGCCGGCGAACAGGTCCAGCAGTTGATCCGAGAGCCGGGTGGTGGCGGTCAGGGTTTGCTCTGCGCGTCCCTTGGTGAGCAGCCCGATCAGGATCATGAAGATCGGGATCAGGGGCAGGGTGACCAGGATGATCGCGCCGGAGATCCAGTCGTGGGTGGCGATGACCACCAGCACGATCGGCGGAACCAGTAGTGAAAGCAGCAGGGCGGGCAGGTATCCCGCGAGGTAGGCGCGCAGCCCGCTCAGTCCCGAGCCGACCACGACCGCCAATTCGGTGCGCCGCGACTCCAATTCGCGCGGCGGCAGCTGCGCGCCGGCGGTGAGCACGGCGGTCTCCAGTTCGGCGACCACCCGCGCCCCCGCGCGGTGCGCGAGCCGGGACTGCCACCACGTGGCGGCGACCCGGCACAGCACGGCGATCGTGAAGATCGCCAATTCGGCACGCCACGAACCGATGTCACGCCGGCTCGGATCGGTGATGACCCCGGCGAGCACCCGCGCCAGGGCGAGCGCCGCGGCCACGATGCTCACCGTGGTCAGCAGCGACAACGCCACGCTCAGCGCCAGATACATGCGTGCCGAGCGGGCGTACCGCCACAGGCGCGGGTCTACCGGTCGTGCCATCGGTTCGAATCCGTACTGTCGTCGTTACTTCGAGGTGGATTCCACGGGCAGCCCGATCGAGGGCGGGATCTGCTCCACGGTCAGCCGCTGCCGGAACACCCAGTAGGTCCAGCCCTGGTAGATCAGCACCACCGGCACCATGGCCACCGCCACCCAGCTCATGACCACCAGCGTGTAGTGGGTCGAGCTGGCCGAGACCGTGCCGTCCCGCCCGTCGACGGTGAGGCTGAAGGCCGCGTCGATGGTGGAGGGCAGCACGTTCGGGAACAGTGCGCCGAACAGCAGCGCGGTCGCCGAGGCGATCGTGAGCGCGGTGCCGGTGAAGGCCCAGCCGTCCCGGCCCTGGGTGGCCGCGAAACCCGCGACCAGCAGTCCGATCACGGCCAGCGCCAGCGGAATCCAGGTCCAGCCCTTCCCGTAGGCGAGCTGGGTCCAGATGCCGAAGGCGGCGACCACCACGGCGGTGGGCACGAACAGCTTGCGCACCATCGCCTGTGCGGAGTCCCGCATCTCGTTGCCGGTCTTGAGGGTGATGAACACCGCGCCGTGCAGCAGGAACAGCAGCAGCGTGGTGAGCCCGCCGAGCAGCCCGTACGGGTTCAGCAGATCGAGCAGATTGCCCTCGATGTGCCTGCGCTCGTTGAGCTTCACCCCGCGCACGATGTTCGCGAAGGCCAGACCCCAGGCGAGCGCGGGAATCCAGGAGCCGAGCCCGATGCCGATGTCGCACCAGCGCCGCCACCGGTCGTCGTTGATCTTGCCGCGCCATTCGATGGCGCAGGCGCGCACGATCAACCCGACCAGGATCAGCAGCAGCGCGAGGTAGAACCCGGAGAACAGGCTCGCGTACCACTCCGGGAAGGCGGCGAACATCGCACCGCCGGCGGTGAGCAGCCACACCTCGTTGCCGTCCCACACCGGCCCGATCGTGTTCAGCACCACACGCTTTCGGGTCTCGTTGCCCTTCCCGAGGATCGGCATGAGCATTCCGACGCCGAAGTCGAAGCCCTCCAGCACGAAGTAGCCGGTGAAGAGCACCGCGATCAGCAAGAACCAGAATTCAGGGAGACTCATCCCGGGCTCCTAGTAGGCGAAGGAAAGCTTGTCGACGGAATCCCCGGGATCCCCGGTCATGCGCGGCCCGGTGTCGACGGGGGCCGGTGCTTCCGGTCCGGCGACGACGTAGCGGCGCATGAGATAGAACCAGGCGACCGCGAGCAGCCCGTACAGCAGCGTGAAGACCACCAGCGAGGTGACTACGGTGCCGGCCGATACGCCGGATACGCCCTCCTGCACGGTCATTCGAATGGACTGGTCCCCGTCCGGGTTGGGTGCGACCACCCAGGGCTGGCGGCCCATCTCGGTGAAGACCCAGCCGGACATGTTGCCCAGGAACGGTGTCGCGATGGCGAGCAGCGACAGCCACGAGAACCATTTCTGATCGGGGATGCGGCCGCGGCGGGTGACCCAGAACCCGGCCAGCACCAGCAGCAGCGACCCGGCCATCCAGGTGATCATCGCCCGGAAGGACCAGTAGGTGACGAAGAGGTTGGGCCGGTAGTCGCCGGGGCCGTACTTCTCGTTGTAGGACTGCTGCAGATCGACGACGCCTTCGAGGGTGACGTCGTTGAACCGGCCCTCGGCCAGCCACGGCAGCACGTACGGCACCTCGATGAGGTGGTCGACGCTGTCGCAGTTGTTGTGCGTGCCGACGGTCAGCACCGAGAAGTCGGGATCGGTTTCGGTGTGGCACAACGATTCCGCCGACGCCATCTTCATGGGCTGCTGTTTGAACATGAGCTTGCCCTGCACGTCGCCGGTGTAGACGAGGGCGACCGCGGCGATCAGCACGATCCAGGCGCCGACCCGGGAGGCCGAGCGCCACATGGTGCGGGCCTCGTGCAGCGGGGCCTCGGACCCTTCGGCCTTGGCCTGACGCGCCTTTCGCACCATCCACCACCCCGCGATGCCCGCGACGAAGGTGCCCGAGGTGAGGAACGCTCCGGCGACCACGTGCGGGAAGGCGGCGAGGGTGGTGTTGTTGGTGATGAGCGCCCAGATGCTGGTGAGCTCGGCGCGACCGGATTCGGGATTGAACTTCGCCCCGACCGGGTGCTGCATGAACGAGTTGGCCGCGATGATGAAGTACGCCGAGGCGTTCACACCGATGGCGACCAGCCAGATGGTTGCCAGATGCACCTTCTTCGGCAACCGGGTCCAGCCGAAGATCCACAGTCCGAGGAAGGTGGATTCCAGGAAGAAGGCGACCAGCGCCTCCATGGCCAGGGGTGCGCCGAAGACGTCACCGACGAAGCGGGAGTATTCGCTCCAGTTCATGCCGAACTGGAACTCCTGCACGATGCCGGTGGCAACACCGAGTGCGAAGTTGATCAGGAAGAGCTTCCCGAAGAACTTCGTGAGCCGTAACCAGTGCTCCTTTCCCGTGATCACCCATGCGGTCTGCATTCCGGCTACGACCGGGGCGAGACCGATGGTGAGCGGCACGAAAATGAAGTGATACACGGTGGTGATACCGAACTGCCAGCGCGCTAGATCCACGACGCTCATCCGACCTCCAGGCCGATCTACGACATGACGTAGTACCGAACAGTACGCCTTGCCGTCGTCAGATCAACGTGTGCCGCGCCATAGTGCGCCAAAAGTTTGCTGGAGTGTGATAGCAGATCCGACCGAAGTCCTGTTCAGCGCCGCGCGAGCATGGCGCCGGTCACGTGGACCCGGCCGGATTCCGCATTCCCGCTCGAACTACCAGTCCGCGACGCTCCCCGGCAGCGCGATGCCGCGGTCCACCAGCGCGGCGATCTCGGCGGCATTGTCGGGGGCCGACATGCGCAGCCCGTCCAGGGATTTGACCCGGGCGGCCAGGGTGATGCTGGAGAGCATCCAGACGCTGTCGGCGGTGATCAGATCCGCGGTGAACAGCGGCTCGTACCGGCAGTCCCACCCCGCCTTCTCGGCCTGGGTGAACAGCGCCCGCTGCGTGGTGCCCGGCAGGACGCCGATGCGCGCGGGCGGGGTGATGAGCTGGTTGTCGCGCGCCACAACCACTGTCGAGCGCGGGCCTTCCAGCACCCGGTGCTCGGTGCTGGTGAAGATGGCGTCGTCGGCGCCCATGCGCTGGGCGAAGCGCAGCGCGGCCATGTTCGTGGCGTAGGAGAGGGTTTTCGCGCCCAGTAGCTGCCAGGGTGCGGCCTGCGCCAGATCGACCGAGATGCCGCGCGAGAGTGTGATTACCGAAACACCCTCGGCGCGAGCTGTTTTCACCCGATCGGCCACGGCCTGCACCAAAACGTATCCGGTGGTTGGGGGTTCGGCGGCGGACATGCCACCGGCCTTGTTAGCTGATTGTTTGCCTGAACCCTGTTCGCTCTCCCGGCCGCGAGTCAGCGTCAGGCGCAGCATGCCCTCGCGCTCGCGCCCCCACTCCTCGGCCGCCAGCTCCACCGCGAAGCGCCAGGCGTCCAGGTCGGGCGCGGGCAGTTCGAGGGCCTGCGCCGAACGCCGCAGGCGCGCCAGATGCAGCTCCAGCGCGCAGGCCACGCCGTCGCGCACCAGCACCGTCTCGAAGATGCCGTCACCGCGCAGCGCACCGATGTCGTCCGCATACAACAGCGGCGCGTCCGGATCCCGGATCGCGCCGTCAAGAGTCACCAGAACCCGTTCCACCATGCAGCCGAGCCTAGGACAGCGCGCGCGTCACGGAGTGATAACCGCGTCGCCGGGACCGCGGGCCGGACCTGTCGCGCGGGCCGCGCCGGCCCGCGCGCGACACCCCCGACCGGCCCGCTGTCACCCCCGCCATCGCCCCCGCGCGACGCCCGCGATCGGCCCGTCGACGGGGTGCGATCCAACACGCGGCCGGAGGCCCGCGATCGAGCACCGCTAATGTGGTGGGGTGTCCTTCGAGGTAGCACCCAGTCCGATTCTGCAGTTTCCGGGGGCTGTCGCGGGGCCGCCCGGGTCTCCCGACGCGGCGGTCGCGTGGCATTACGGGGATCCGCTGGGCGAGCAACGCGCCGCGGTGCACCGGGTGGCGGTGATCGATCGCTCGCACCGATTCGTGCTGGCCATGACCGGTAAAGAGCGCTTGACGTGGCTGCACACCATCTCCAGCCAGCACGTGGCGGATCTGGGCGACGGGCAGTCCGCGGAGAACCTCGATCTCGATCTCAACGGCCGGGTGCTGCACCACTTCGTGCTCACCGAGCTGGACGGCACGGTGTGGATCGACACCGAGGCCGACCGCGGGCCCGAACTCCTGAACTTCCTGCAGAAGATGGTCTTCTGGGCCGACGCCAAGCCGGTGGCCGCGCCCGATCACGCGGTGCTGAGCCTGATCGGCCCGGACGCGGCGAAGCTGACCGGCGCCCTGGGCATCGACGCCCTGCCCGAGGTGTACCGGGCGGTGGCCCTGCCCGGCGGCGGTTTCCTGCGCCGCATGCCCTGGCCCACCGCGGACTCCTTCGACCTGATCATCCCGCGCGATCAGCTCGCCACCTGGTGGACGCGCCTGCGCGAGGCGGGCGCCGAGGCCGCGGGCAGCTGGACCTTCGAGGCGCTGCGCGTGGTGGCGCTGCGCCCGCGCATCGGCCTGGACACCGACGACCGCACCATTCCGCACGAGGCGAATTGGATCGGCGGCATCGAGCAGTTCGGCGCGGTGCACCTGAACAAGGGCTGCTACCGCGGCCAGGAGACGGTGGCGCGGGTCCACAATCTCGGCAAGCCGCCCCGGCACCTGGTGCTGCTGCACCTGGACGGCTCGGCGGACGCGCGCCCCGAGCCGGGCGAAGCCGTGACCGCCGGCGGCCGCGCGGTGGGCGTGCTGGGCACCGTCGTCGATCACTACGAATTCGGCCCCGTCGCACTGGCTTTGATCAAACGCAACATCCCCGCCGACACCGCGCTGACGGTGGGCCCGAGCGCCGCCTCCATCGACGCGGATTCGGTTCCCGCCCATGACGAACCGCAGGCCGGCCGGCTCGCCGTCGAGAAGCTGCGCGGTCGATGAACGCACCCGTGCCCGGCTCGGCCGGGCAGGTGCTCGCGGTGTGCGTGGTCTTCGAGGAGCTGGACAACCCCGGCCGGGTCGGCCGCACCGCCATCGACAAACGGCCGGTGCCGCACCGGGTTCCGGTGCGCCCGCTCGGTCTCGAGGGCGACCACGTCTGTGATGTCGAGCACCACGGTGGTGTGCACCAGGCCGTCTACGCCTACGCGGAGGAGGACGCGCGGCGCTGGGCGCAGGAGCTGGGCCGGGAGCTGCCGGCCGGCTGGTTCGGCGAGAATCTGCGCGTCTCCGGCCTGCCGGTGAGCGACGCCGTGCTGGGCGCGCGCTGGGCCATCGGCGACACCGTGCTGGAGGTGTCGGCGCCGCGCGTGCCGTGCGCCACCTTCCAGCGCTGGAGCGGTGAGCAGCAGTGGGTGAAAAGGTTCACCGCACAGGCGAATACGGGCGCCTACTTCCGGGTGATCACCGCGGGCACGATCGGCGCGGGCGACGCGGTGCGAGTGCTGTCCGAGCCCGCGCACGGGGTCACCGTGCGCGATCTGTTCACCGGCGCCGACATGGCGCGCCTGGAGCTGCTGCTCCGGTCCGAGCCGACCGTCTCCGACGATGTGCGCATGCAGATCGAGCGCCATCGGCGGCGGCACGACAACGCGGCGGCCCGGGCATCCCGGCCGTCGGAGGGAGCGAACGCGTGAGCGTGGATTTGGTGGAGGTCGTGCGCTCGGGGTTCCGCGAGTGCGTGCACCGCGGGTCGCTGGTGATCCTGCGCCCCGACGGTGAGCCGCTGGTCGAGCTGGGCGCCGTGCACGGCCCGATCTTCCCGCGCTCGACCAACAAGCCGCTGCAGGCACTGGGCCTGCTGCGCAACGGTTTCGAGCCGCTGGACCGGGCCGAGCTGGCCATCACCACCGCGTCGCACTTCGGCGAGCCCGATCACGTGGAGCTGGTGCAGCGTTTGCTGGACCGCTTCGGCTTCACCGAGGACGACCTGGAGTGCCCGCCGGACCTGCCGTCGGAGGAGCTTTCGCGCGCGGCGGTGCTGGCGGGGCGCGAGCGCAGCAAGGCGGCACGTCCGATCTTCATGAACTGCTCCGGCAAACACGCCGCCATGCTCGCGACCTGCAAGCTCAATGGCTGGCCGACCAGCGGATACATGGAGCTCGGGCATCCGCTGCAGCAGTCGGTGCTCGCGACGATCGCCGATGTCACCGGTGAGCCGGAGACCGATCTGGGCATCGACGGCTGCGGGCTGCCGATCGTGCCGGTATCGCTGGTGAATCTGGCCCGGGCCTACGCCACGCTGACCACCGCGCCGGAAGGTAGCCCGGAACGCGCCGTGGCGGACGCGATTCGCGCGCACCCGCGAGTGATTTCCGGCACGGACGGTCCCGATCTGCGGATCATGACCGCGACCCCCGGGCTGCTCTGCAAGATCGGCGCGGACGGGGTGCACGCGGGTGCGCTGCCCGACGGTTCGGCCTTCGCCTACAAGATCGACGACGGCGCGGATCGCGCGCGACTGCCGCTGACCACGGCCATTCTGCAGCGTATGGGTATCGAGTGGACCGACGAGCACGTGGAGCTGGCGGCCACCCCGGTGCTCGGCGGCGGCGCCCGGGTGGGTGTCATTCGCGCGATTCCGGGGGTGCTCTGACCCCGGAATCCCATCGGCCCGATTCTCGTTCGACAGCCCGGAACGCCTCTCGGCGGCGGTCCCGGGCGGCACTTCGGCGCTTTCTGCCCCACTCCTGGAAGCGAGACCGCCTGACACACGCTAAAGTGTCTGTCAGGAAGATTATTAATTCGAACGGGGCCGCCAAACCACCCCAGGCCGCCCCGCAGTGACGCGAGGGGGTCAGCCATGGGCCGTGGCCGGGCTAAGGCAAAGCAGACCAAGGTAGCGCGCGAGCTCAAGTACAGCTCGGCGCCTACCGACTTCAAGAACCTTCAGCGCGAGCTGTCGGGGAGTGAGCTGTCAGGAAGTCCCGCGGACTTGCCTCGGAGCCCAGTGCTTTCCGACGAGCACGACGCGAAGGACTCGCAGTCGCGCTGGGACGAAGACGACTACGACGACTGGCGCCGCTGACTCGGATTTTCTCGACGTTCCAAGGGGCAGGCCCGTGTACGGTCTGCCCCTTCGGCACGTCGCCCCGAGTCTTCGACGACATTCTTTCCGGATAGCCGATTCACACGCGTCTCACCCACCAGGGTGAGGCGCAGACGTGTGTTCTCGGTAGCTGACGCGCTGCGAGCCTCCAGCCGCAACGGATCAACTACCCCCACACCGGAATTCGACATTCCAGACAAATAGCAAGGCCCCGAGCACTCGAAAGTGCTCGGGGCCTCTGCTATGTCTTCGTCGCCCAGCTTCGCTCGCCTAAGCCTTGCTCGCCGATGTCTTCATCGCATCCGCGCCACTGATCTCGCAAGGATCGGGGTAACTCCAGGGGTACGGGCTAATTGGCCCCGCGCCCAACCGCCGGCGGCCGACGCAACTTGTCCCACCGCCCGAGTCTGGCTCGAATTCGCGGAGAGGCGGGAGAGCCCCGCACCCAACCGCCGGCGGCCGACGCAACCGCAGTACCGCCCGAGTCAGGCTCGAGTTCCCGGAGAGGCGGGGGAGGCTCAGAAGCGCGGGTGCTCGCCCAGCAGGACGGCGCGGACGGCGTCGGCGTCCTTGGCCTTCTTCACCGTGCCGAGGGTCCAGCAGTCGATGTGGCGGGCCGTCAGGACGGCCAGGGCGCGGTCGGCGTCCTCGGGGGCCACGATCGCGACCATGCCGATGCCCATGTTGAAGGTCTTCTCCATCTCGGCGCGCTCGACGCGGCCGCGCTGGGCGATGAGCTTGAACACCGGGGCCGGGTTCCAGGTGCCGCGGTCGAGCTCGGCGACCATGCCGGGCGGGAGCACGCGGGCCAGGTTCTGGGCCAGGCCGCCGCCGGTGACGTGCGAGAAGGTGCGCACGTCGGTCTCGGCGATCAGGGCCAGGCAGTCCTTGGCGTAGATCTTGGTCGGCTCGAGCAGTTCCTCGCCGAGGGTGCGGCCGAATTCTTCGACGTGCCCGGCCAGGGACATGCGGTCGATGTCGAGCAGCACCTTGCGGGCCAGGCTGTAGCCGTTGGAGTGCAGGCCCGAGGAGCCCATGGCGATGACGACGTCGCCCGCGCGCACGCGGTCGGGGCCGAGCACGGCGTCGGCTTCCACCACGCCGACGCCGGTGCCGGAGATGTCGTAGTCGTCCGCGCCCATGAGGCCCGGGTGTTCGGCGGTCTCGCCGCCGAGCAGCGCGCAGCCTGCCTGGATGCAGCCCTCGGCGATGCCGGAGACGATCTGCGCCACGCGCTCGGGCACGACCTTGCCGACGGCGATGTAGTCCTGCAGGAACAGCGGCTCCGCGCCACACACCACCAGATCGTCGACCACCATGGCGACCAGGTCGAGCCCGACGGTGTCGTGCTTGTCCATGGCCTGCGCGATGGCGATCTTGGTGCCGACGCCGTCCGTGGAGGCGGCCAGCAGCGGCTCCTTGTAGCCACCCTTGAGTGCGAACAGTCCGGCGAATCCGCCGAGTCCACCCTGTACCTCGGGCCGGCTGGCCTTCTTGGCCAGCGGTGCGAACAGTTCTACTGCGCGGTCGCCGGCTTCGATGTCCACTCCGGCCGCCGCGTAGGAAGCACCGGCGCCACTGGGTGTCTGTTCAGTCATTGTCGGGGAGAGCTCCAAGCCGAATCGGGGTGGATAGATGCCTGATCACAGTACCGCCTCCCCGATTACTTCAGCGCACGGCCTTGGAGCCGTCGACCCTTCCAGCACGCGTAGTTGCGATAGCAACCGCATCCATTTTGGGCGTGCCCCACGAGTTACCGCGACCGGAACCAAATCAGCCATCGCCTCGTCGAACGGGGCCGCACAGAGTATTCGTGCCCGCCCGCGGTATCCGCGGGCGGGCACGAGGTGGCTTCATGCGAATTTACGGGCGGCTCAGGGCGCTCGCGTTTGCGTTGTCCGCCAAGAGTTCCGACTCCTTCGCGCCGCCGAGGACGCTTTCCAGGACGTTCTTGCCGATCGCGGACTCGGCGGGGAGCTCGATCGGGTACTGGCCGTCGAAACAGGCGCAGCACAGGCGCGAGCGGGGCTGTTCGGTGGCGGCGACCATCTCGTCGATGGAGATGTAGCCGAGGCTGTCGGCGCCGATCGAGCGGCGCACGCCCTCGACCATGTCGTCGACGCTGGTGCCCGCGATGCCACCGGTGCCCGCGCCGTTGGCGATCAGCTCCGCGCGCGAGGCGAAGTCGATGCCGTAGAAGCAGGGCCACTTGACCGGCGGCGAGGCGATCCGCACGTGGATCTCCAGGGCGCCCGCCTCCCGCAGCATGCGGATCAGGGCGCGCTGGGTGTTGCCGCGCACGATCGAGTCGTCCACCACGATGAGCCGCTTGCCGCGGATGACCTCGCGCAGCGGGTTCAGCTTGAGCCGGATGCCGAGCTGGCGGATGGTCTGGCTGGGCTGGATGAAGGTGCGGCCCACGTAGGCGTTCTTCATCAGGCCCTGCCCGTACGGCACGCCCGAGCCCTGGGCGTAGCCGACCGCGGCCGGGGTGCCCGACTCGGGGACGGGGATGACGAGGTCGGCCTCGACGGGGTGTTCCAGGGCGAGGCGGCGGCCGATGTCGACGCGGGTCGAGTGCACCGAGCGGCCGGAGATGGTGCTGTCCGGGCGAGCGAGGTACACGAATTCGAAGACGCAGCCCTTGGGCGTCGGGTTGGCGAAGCGCGAGGAGCGCACACCGTCGGCGTCGATCGCCAGGAGTTCACCCGGTTCGATCTCGCGGACGAAGGAGGCGCCGACGATGTCGAGGGCGGCGGTCTCGCTGGCGACCACCCAGCCACGGTCCAGGCGGCCGAGGCAGAGCGGGCGGACACCGTGCGGATCACGCGCGGCGTAGAGGGTGTGCTCGTCCATGAAGGCGAGGCAGAACGCGCCCTTCACGGTCGGCAGCAGCTCCATGGCCGCCTGTTCGATGCTCTTGTCGGCGGCGGCGTGCGCGAGCAGCGCCGTCATCACGTCGGAGTCCGAGGTGGCGGCGATCGGACCGGCCAGCCGTCCGCTGATGAGGCCGAGTTCGCGTGCGCGAGTGGCCAATTCGGCGGTGTTCACGAGATTTCCGTTGTGCCCCAAGGCAAGTCCGGTACCGACCGCGGTGGTGCGGAAGATCGGCTGGGCGTTCTCCCAGCTGGTGGACCCGGTGGTGGAGTAGCGGCAATGGCCAACGGCCACATGGCCGGGCATCGCCGCGAGGGTCTGTTCGTCGAAGACCTGGCTCACCAGGCCCAGATCCTTGAAGACCAGGATCTGGGAGCCGTCGGAAACAGCGATGCCCGCCGCCTCCTGGCCCCGATGCTGCAGTGCGTAGAGTCCGTAGTACGTGAGCTTGGCCACATCCTCGCCCGGAGCCCAGACACCGAAAACACCGCATTCTTCGCGAGGTTCGTTCTCGGGCTGATCGGGGGTGGTGGCTTCGGGGGGCTGGGTCACCGTTTGCTCCCTGTTAGGCGGGCGGGGGGCAGGACCCATCCTACGGGTAACCATCGCGCAACCCACCGCTGGGATAACGGGAACGAGACCGCGAATGCTGTTAGCGTTCGACGGTGGCGAGCACGGAGAATTCGGCATCGAGTCCCAAGGCCCGGCATCTCACCCCGATTCGGTGGGCATTGCCGATCGTGGTGGTCACCCTGCTGGCCTCACTGCTGGGCGTGATGTACCTCGATTACATCGTCGATCCGGAGAAGAATCTCCACGACTTCCCGATCGCCCTGGTGAATCAGGACGACGGGGACGATCTGGGGACGCCGGAGAAGCCGCAGAAGGTGAACTTCGGCGATCAGGTCGCCAAGGGCCTGCAGGACGCGGTGCCCTCGGACAAGATCGATCTTCGAGTGCTCGGCATCAACGAGGCGCAGCTGCAGATGCAGTCGGCGCAGGTGTACGGGACCATCATCATTCCGAGCGACTTCTCCAAGCGGCTCGGCATTCTCGGGGTGGGCAGTGTGGTGCCCGGCGAGATCTCCAAACCCGTCATCACCTTGCAAACCAACCCGCGCACCGGAGCTTTCGCGACCGCCATCACCCAGAAGTTCGGTGAGCAGGCGCTGTCGCAGGTGCAGGAGCAGGTGGGTAAGCAGCTCACCGAGCAGGTCAAGGCCGAGCTCGCGCCGGCGCCGGGCGGTCCGCCCGCGCCGGAGCTCACCGCGGCCACGACGCTGGTGCTGGCCGAACCGCTCGATATCGTCGTGGACCAGTTCCGGCCGCTGCCGGGCGGTTCCGGAGAGGGCCTGACTGCGTTCTTCTACAGCCTGCTGTTGCTGCTGATCGGCATGGTCGGCGCGATGATCATTCATCAGCTCATCGATTCCGCGCTCGGGTTCCTGCCCACCGAATGGGGACCCTGGTACGTGCACTACCCGAAGGCGCCGATCTCCCGGGTGCGCACGCTGCTGCTGAAATGGGCCGCGGTGGTGACCATGGCGGTATTGGTCTCGGCGGCGCTGATGGCGATCGCCGAGGGCCTGGGCATGCCGATCGACAAACCGCTGCTGCTGTTCATCTACGGGGCGTTCGTGATCACGGCGGTCGGGGTGACGTGCACCTCGACGCTCGCGGCGGTGGGCACGGCGGGCCTGATCATCAACCTGATCATCTTCATCATCCTGGGCCTGCCGTCCTCGGGCGGAACGGTGCCGATCGAGGCGACGCCCAAGTACTTCGGGTGGCTGGCCAATTTCGAGCCCATGCACCAGGTGTTCCTGGGCACCCGCTCGATCCTGTATTTCGAGGGCAACGCGCAGGCCGGGCTGGCGCGCGGGTTCTGGATGTCGGCGCTCGGGCTGGCCATCGGACTGGTGTTCGGTCTGGGAATCACCGCCTACTACGACCGCAAAGGCTTGGAGCGCAAGCCCTCCGCCGAGGCCGCGACCCCGGCCTGATCGACCCGCCGGGTTCACGCACAAGGGCTCCCAACCCGCCGGGTTCACGCGCGAGGGCTCCCGGCCCGCCGGGTTCGCAAGCAGGGGCTCCCGACTCGCCGGGTTCACGCACAAGGGCTCCCGGCCCGCCGGGTTCGCACGCAGGGGCTCCCGACTCGCCGGGTTCACGCACAAGGGCTCCCCACTCGATCGTGGTCACCTGCGCGCAGGAGCTTCCGATTCCCCGGGACTTACGGTCCGATCGCGGCGACCCGGGCAGCTCCGGGAAGGGCGGCGGCATGGGCGGCACGATCTCGGCCCGGGTCCGGCCACCGGTGCGCGCCCGGCTCAGAGCGGGGCGATGGGCAGCCAGCGGGCGATGTCGCCGGCCCGGCTGCCGGATGCGGTGAGCGCGCCGGAGTCGAGTGCGTCGTCGAATGCCAGCAGTCCGGTGGCGAGCAGAAGCCAAGTGCGAGCATCGGTTTCGACGACATTGGGTGGCGTCCCCCGGGTGTGCCGCAGCCCTTCGATGCACTGCACCGCCACGTACGGCGGCACCCGCACCTCGACCGAGCCCCCGGGTGCGTCCGCCGCGAGAGCCCGCGCGGTACCCCGGACGGCGGCGCCCAGCTCCTTGCGTCCGGGCGCGGCCGCGGTCTCGTCCCGCAGCCACTCCCCCACCGCTTCGACTGCGGCCCTGACCTCCGCCGGATCGACCTTCCCTCGTGCTGCCACGGTCCAGAGGCTACCGGCGCGGCCCGACAGGGCGGCTGCGTAGCGCCCGTGCGACGCGTTCGGCCGGTTCCATCGCGCATCGGCAGCGCCGCGCGCCCGGCGGGACGCACAGGGCAACGCCACGTCACCGCGGCCGAAGACACGGCGCGGTGGCGAAGGTCGCGGCGTGCGCACCAGCCCGGCGGTCGTGGCCGGGGCACGCTCAGGGCAGTAGATCGGCCTCGCCGGAGCGCGTGGTGTCCGCGTCCGCCGGTGGCTCGACCGGGGTCGAGTCCGAGTGCACCGGCGGGGTGAGCAGCCGCGCCACGATCGGCAGCGCCGCGCCCCCGGCGTTGATCGCGGTGTGCAGCAGCGCGGGCGCGAGCGCGCTGCCGGTCCGCTCGTAGAGGTGGTCCAGGACGACCCCGGCCAGGGCGGTGACGCCGACGGTCCCGGCCACCGGGTCGCCCGCCGACCGTGCGGGCCGAATATGGGCCAGCCCGAAAGTCAGTGCCCCCAGCCATTTTCCGGGCCGGCCCAGCCGCTCGCGCAACAGCGGCGTCAGCGTCGCGCGAAAGACGAGTTCCTCCGCGTAGACGGTCCCGATCGGGATGTGCACGGCGGTCCATTCGGCGGCGGAGACGTCCGGCCCGCGATCGGCCAGCTCGGCCAGGTGCCGCCGCACCCGCGGAACGGCAAGTGCCGCACCGTAACCGCCCGCGACCACGCCCGCCGCGACCGCCCCGGCGCCGAGCCCGCGCCGGGACACCCACCGCGGCCGCCCGCCCAGCGCGAGCGCGTACGCGGTGGCGAACACCGCGTTGGCGGTGGTCCGCCCGCGCACGTTCAACTCGAGCGCGGGCAGCACGACGTTGCTCCACACCACCGGAAGCCCCACGGCCGCAGCAAGTCTCACCCCGGCCGCCGGCGTCGAAGCCGGTTCGTCCCGACCAGTGCCCGACCGGGGAATCGCCCCACCCGTCCGCGCCGTCACCGCGCGCTCGCCCGGACCTCGCCGGTCCACCTGCTGTCGTACACGGTCGTCGAGGCGAGCGGCTCGACCCCGGACAGGCCGTGCGGCGACCGTCCGCGGCCCGTTCGGGCCGCACCGGCGCGGCGGGGCACCTTATTTCACCGTTCGTTCGAACATCTCCGCCAATTCGATTTGGGTGCGGATCTTTTCGCCGAGTTCGGGGGTCCAGTCGGGTGGGGCGGCGATCGACACCCAGCCGTCCAGGACCAGGGAGCCGTAGCGGTGGCCGTGGCCGTCGCTGACGCCCTGGGCATTGGTGAGGTCGGCGGCGACCTGCCAGAAAGTGACGAAGGGCCACCAGCGCATCTGGGACGAGACATCGGAGCCGCGCGGTTCGGAGAGCCAATCCGGTTGCGACGTCAGGAGATCGGTGGACCACCAGACGATCGGGTCGGACGGGTGCATGAGGTAGGCGATGCGGGGGCGGCGCCAATCGTCCGAGGGCTGGGCGAGGTCGTCGGCGGCGGCGGCGAAGCGCACCACCAGCCCGTCGGCGTAGATCGGCTGCACCTCGCGGGTGCCCGGGTCGCGGCGCGAAATGAACTGCTCCCACAGGCGATTGGAGTTCGGCGGGCCGACCCAGAGCGCGCCGTCGACCTTGGAGCGCAGGTCGGCGAGCCCGGTGAAGGCCGCCTCGGACCCCTGCGAGCCCAGGCTCTCGCCGTAGACGAGCAGTTTGGGCCGCGACTCCGGCGGGCGCGCGGACCAGCGCTCGTACACCGCGTCGAACATCTTCTTCCCGGCGACCGCCACCTTCTCGCGGTCCGCGAGGAAGGACAGCACGCTGGGCAGGTACGAGTACTGCGAGGCGAGAATCGCGGTGTCGCCGTTGTACATGTACTCGAGCGCGGCCGCGCTCATGGTGTTGACCCACCCGGTGCCGGTGGTGGTGACGATGACCAGAACCTTGCGGTCGAAGGCCCCGGTGCGCTCGAGTTCGGCGACCGCCAGCTGTTCCTCGGTGACCTCCGGGGTCGCGGACTGCAGGCCGACGTACACCCGAATCGGCTGGCGCGCGGGCTTTCCGGTGGCGGCGGTGATCAACATGGGGTCGGGTCCGTGCGAGACGAACCAGCGTCCCTCCGAGCCCAGGGTCTCCCATTTGGCGAGCGATTCCGGGCTGCCCGAGCGTTCGGGCAGCGTGGGCTGCACCGCGAACGGCGTCATTTTGTCGTTGCGCGCGCTGAAGGCGGAGTTGGCGACGCTGAAGAAGGCGCGGGTGGCGACGCCGTTGAACAGGGTCACGATGAGGACCGTGAGCAGCAGCGCCCCGGTGGCGGGCGCGAGCCCGGCCGGGATCCGGACCCAGCGGCTGAGCTGGCGGCCGAGGTAGCGCACGAGTTCGCGCAGTGTGCGATAGACCGCCACCACGAGCGCCCCGACCGCGAAACTCAGTGCGCCGGTGCGCAGATAGGCCGCGCGCGTGGTGCCTTCCATCCCCATCAGGCTGGTGATCTCGCGCTGCCAGTCGGCGGAGAGCACGAGCATGTAGGCGGCGACGAGCGCGCAGGTGAGCACGATCGCGACCTTGACCGCGTAGCGCACCCACTCCGGCGGTCCGGCGAACTTCAGCCGCGGCCGGATCCACAGGAAGAACAGCCACTGCAGCACGCAGCCGACGCCGTAGCCGAGTGCGGCGTTGATGCCGGAGATGAGGCCCTGGAACAGCCAGTCGCGCGGCACCAGCGACGGCGTGACCGACCACGCGAAGAACAGCGTCGCCACCACGAGCCCCGTGTGATTGAGGTCGATGATCTCTTCGACCCGCCGGGCCGCGACCGCGACCCGCCGTCCCCAACCGTGCCTGACCAGCGCCGCGCCCCTGATGCGCAGCCGTCTCAAGGCACGAGCGGAGTCCAGCACCCGTCAAGTATGGCCGCAGCCCGCCCGAATCCGGGGACTTGCGCGTGTGAGAGCCACCATCGCGGCAACCCGCCGGGTATCGCCCGCGCGGCCCCGCGCCGGGATATCCACAGCTATCCCCAGCCGTTGCATCTACCCATCGGCACTCGAGTAGTTGTACGGGGTTCGCGGGCGGCGGCGCACAGCAGACTCGATTCCCATGAGCACCAACGGCCCACAGACCAAGAGCACCATGGCATTTCTGGCCCAGGCCGCCATCGCCTTCGTCGTCAGCTTCACCGCCACCATCATCGGGATCGTGAAGCTGCCCCTGGACATCTGGCAGCGCGGGTTCCTCGCGATGACGGCCCTGTTCCTGGTGAGCAGCACGTTCACCCTGGCGAAGGTCATTCGCGACATGCACGAGGCCCAGCGGCGCGCCGGAGAGAACGGCCTCCCATGGTCCAGCTGACCCAGCAGCTCCAGATGATGCCCCCGGTGTTCCAGTTCATCGGCCCGCTGGTCCAGGCGCGCCCGTTCGCCGGCCCCCTGCGCCATCGATGGACACGCCGCAGCGGCTTCGCCTCACCGAATTCCTAGCGCACGGCTGGGGAGCCGTCGCCGGCCGGGCACGCGTGGTGCGGTTGAGAGCGGGGCGCGATTTCGGGGGTGCCCCCGGAGTTACCCCGACCGGAACCAAATCGGTTGTCGCGCTGGCGAACGACACCACCCCGCTGGTCCGCCTCCCCGAATACGCAGCGCACTGTTGAGGAGCCGTCGCCGGCCGGGCACGCGTGGTGCGGTTGGGAGCGAGGCGCGATTTCGGGGGTCCCCCGGAGTTACCCCGGCCGGAACCAAATCGGTTGTCGCGCTGGAGAACGGAACCACCCCGCTCTACCCGGTTGTTCGAGGGGTCCGGGTCGGGCGGGGTGGTTTCCGTTATGTCAGTGCGGTTTTCAGTGTTCGAAGGCGCCGAACAGGGCGGGGAGGGTTCCTTCGAAGGTGGTGCGGAGCTCGGTCAGGGGCACGCTGAACTGGCCCTGGACCTCGACCGAATCCGAGCCCTGGTCGACCACGCCGATGCGCACCCACGGGAGTTCGCGGGCGTCGAGCATCTGGGTGAAGCGGATCTCCTCCGAGCGCGGGACGGCGACGAGCACCCGGCCGGCCGACTCGGAGAACAGGGTGACGAACGGGTCGGCGCCCTCGGGAAGGATGAGGCGGCAACCGGTTTCGCCGGCCAGCGCGGCTTCCACGACGGTCTGGATGAGCCCGCCCTCGGACACGTCGTGCGCGGCGCTGATCATGCCGTCGCGCGAACCGGCGGTGAGGATCTCGGCGAGCAGCTGCTCGCGCGGGAAGTCGACCTTCGGGGGCACGCCGCCGAGGTGATCGTGCACGACCTGCGACCAGATGGAGCCGTCCAGCTCGTCGTGGGTCTCGCCGAGCAGGATCAGGGTCTCGCCCGGCTCCAGGCCCAGGCCGGTCGGAATGCGGCGGTGCACGTCGTCGATGACGCCGAGCACGGCCACGACCGGGGTCGGCAGGATGGCGTCCTGGCCGGTCTGGTTGTAGAAGGACACGTTGCCGCCGGTGACCGGAATGCCCAGGGCCACACAGCCGTCCGCGAGACCGCGCACGGCCTGCTGGAACTGCCACATGACGCCCGGATCCTCGGGGGAGCCGAAGTTCAGGCAGTTGCTGACGGCCTTGGGAGTGGCGCCGGTGGTGGCGACGTTGCGGAACGCCTCGGCCAGTGCGAGCTGCGCGCCGGTGTAGGGGTCCAGCTTGGTGTAGCGGCCCGAGGCGTCGGTGGCCAGGGCGATGCCGCGGCCGGTCTCCTCGTCGACGCGGATGACGCCGGCGTCGGCGTTCTCGGCGAGCACGGTGTTGCCGCGCACGTAGCGGTCGTACTGCTCGGTGATCCACTTGCGCGAGCACAGCTGCGGGCTGGCGAGCATCTGCAGCAGGGTGGCGCGCAGTTCGTCGCCGGTCTGCGGCCGGTTCAGCGCCTTGGTGGAGTCGGCGACGAGGGCGTCCTGGTAGTCCGGGCGCTGCACGGGGCGCTCGTAGACCGGGCCGTGGTGGGCGACGGTGCGCGGCGGCACGTCGACGACGACCTCACCGCGCCAGGTGATTTCGAGGTGCTCGCCGTCGGTGACCTCGCCGATCACGCTGGCGTTGGTCTCCCACTTGCGGCAGATCGCCATGAACCGCTCGACGTTCTCGGGCGCGACCACGGCGCACATGCGCTCCTGGGATTCGCTCGACAGGATCTCGGCGGCGGACATGTTGGCGGCGCGCAGCGGGACCTGATCGAGGTCGATGCGCATGCCGCCGGAGCCGGCGGCCGCGAGTTCGGAAGTGGCGCAGGAGAGCCCGGCGCCGCCGAGGTCCTGGATGCCGACGACGACACCGGAGTGGTACAGCTCGAGACAGCACTCGATGAGCACCTTCTCGGTGAAGGGGTCGCCGACCTGCACGCTCGGGAGCTTCTTACGGCCGGAACCGGATTCGTCGCCGGAGAAGGTGTCCGAGGCGAGCACGGACACGCCGCCGATGCCGTCGAGGCCGGTGCGCGCGCCGAACAGAATGATCTTGTTGCCCTCACCGGAGGCGAAGGCGAGCTTGAGGTCCTCGACCCGCATGACGCCCGCGCACAGCGCGTTGACGAGCGGGTTGCCCTGGTAGGAGGCGTCGAACACGGTCTCGCCGCCGACATTCGGCAGGCCGAGCGAGTTGCCGTAGCCGCCCACGCCGCGCACCACGCCGTCGACCACGCGCCGGGTGTCCGGGTGATCGGCCGCGCCGAAGCGCAGCTGGTCCATGACCGCGATCGGGCGCGCGCCCATGGCCATGATGTCGCGGACGATGCCGCCGACGCCGGTGGCCGCGCCCTGGTAGGGCTCCACGTAGGACGGGTGGTTGTGCGATTCCACCTTGAAGGTGACGGCCCAGCCGTCGCCGATGTCCACCACGCCCGCGTTCTCGCCGATGCCGGCGAGCATGGCGGACTTCATCTCCTCGGTGGTGGTCTCACCGAAGTAGCGCAGGTGCACCTTGGAGGACTTGTACGAGCAGTGCTCGCTCCACATGACCGAGTACATCGCCAGCTCGGCATCCGTCGGCCGGCGGCCGAGGATTTCCTTGATGCGGGCGTACTCGTCGTCCTTGAGGCCGAGTTCCTTGTAGGGCTGCGGGAGGTCCGGGGTGGCCGCGGCGTTGCTGACGGTATCGACGTGGCTGGTCACGGGAATACCAGAGTCCTTTCGGCCGGGCAGGTGAGAACCGAGAGCCGGCATGCTGGATATCGGCGAGATACGCAGGTGAGTCTAGTTGCCGTCGATTTCCTGCCCGCGCCCACCTGCTGATGTGTCCGCGAGCACAGTGGGCCCGGTTCCGGTCGTGGTCGAGCCGCGCACCCGGGGCGGCGGGCGCACCCATTACTCTTGGCCCGTGAGCGATCGATCCGGGCTCGCGGATCCGGCGAAGCCCGTGACCGCGCCAGAAGGTAGGACGCGGCTGACGCGGCAGCAGGTGGTCCTGCTGGTGATCGCGGCGGTCATGTTCGCGGTGTCGGTGAAGGTCGCGAGCGAAAAGGCTTGGCACGGTTACATCGATCTGCAGGTCTACCGCAACGGCGGCCGGGCCCTGCTGGACGGCAAGGACCTCTACGGGCAGATGCCGGAGGTGTTCGGCATCGGATTGCCCTTCACCTATCCCCCGCCCGCCGCGTTCTTCTTCGCCCCGCTGGCCCTGATGTCGCTCGATGTCGCCGAGTGGGTGGTGCTGATCTCCTCCATCCTGGCGCTGGCGCTCACGCTCTGGGTGGTGCTGCAGCGACTGCGGCCGAACATGACCGCCGCGACCCGGCTGGCCGTGGTCATCGGCGCGACGGCGCTGGCGCAGGGGCTGGAGCCGGTCTGGCAGACCTACGGTTTCGGTCAGATCAACCTCATCCTGATGGCCGCCATCACGCTGGACTGCCTGGTGCGCAAGCCTTTCTGGCCGCGCGGCATGCTGATCGGCATCGCGGTGTCGGTGAAGCTGACCCCGGCGGCATACCTGCTCTACTTCCTGGTGCAGCAGGATTGGGGCCCGGCGCTGGCCAAGGCGCGCGCGGTGGGCCCGCTGCTGTCGCCGCAGGGATTGTGGGCGCGACTGCGCACGGTCCCGGTGCCCGCGTACACCATGGTGGCCTCGGTGTTCGGCGCGATCGCGGTGGGATTCGCGGTGGTGCCCCATGATTCGGTGACGTACTGGTTCACCACCCTGTTCGACACCTCGCGCATCGGGCAGCCCGAATTCGCGGGCAATCAGTCGCTCAAGGGGTTCGCCTTCCGGCTGGGCGTCTCCGACGGGATCGCCAACATCGTCTGGCTCTCGCTGTCGGCGCTGACCGTGGTGCTGGCGATCATCCTCATGCGCCGGTTGTTCAGCGTCGGCGCGAACGCGGCCGCCCTCATGGTGAACGCCGGTATGGTGCTGCTGATTTCGCCGGTGTCGTGGTCGCATCACTGGGTGTGGGCCGCCCCCGCGCTGCTGATCGCCGCCAACGCGATTCTGCGCGGACGGCGCGATCCGCTGTTCCTGCTGGCATTCGTGCTCGCGATCGTCGCGTTCACGGTGCAGCCGCAGTGGCTGCTGCCCTTCGACCACGGGATCGAGCTGACCTGGTCGTGGTGGGAGCAGATCCTGGGCAGCAGCTATGTACTGCTGACGCTGGCGATCTTCGTGGTGGCGGCGGTGCGGTACCGGCCGGTCCCCAGGGCCGCGGAGCCGGAGCCCGCCGTGACCGCGGCGGCCTGAGAGCCGGCCGGGTCCGCCCGCATCCACACGCCACTGCGGCCCACCTCGAATCGAGGTGGGCCGCAGTCCGTTCTCTCCGACCGCACGAGGCATTCCGTGCGGTCCGCCCGGGATCGGGCTACTTCTGCGCTTCCGGTGTCAGGAACGCCGCGAGCGCGGCCGCGTAGGCGGGCACGTCGGCCGCGCCCATCATTTCGCGGGCGGAGTGCATGGCCAGCTGGGCCGCGCCCACGTCCACGGTCGGCATGCCGGTGCGCGCCGCCGTCATGGGACCGATCGTGGAGCCGCAGGGCAGATCGGCGCGGTGCACGTAGCGCTGCAGCGGCACGTCGGCCTGGGCGCAGGCCAGCGCGAACGCGCCCGCGCCCTCGGCGTCGGTGGCGTAGCGCAGATTCTGATTGACCTTGAGCACCGGCCCGCCGTTCACCTCGATGCGGTGCATGGGTTCGTGCCGATCCGGATAGTTCGGATGGGTCGCGTGCGCCATGTCGCCGGAAGCGCAGACCGATCCGGCGATGGCGGCCAGGTATTCCGCGCGCCCGCCGCCGCGGGTGAGCACGATGCGTTCGAGCACCGTGGGCAGCAGCCCGGATTGCGCGCCGCGATCGGATTGGCTGCCGACCTCCTCGTGGTCGAACATGGCCAGCACCGGCACCGACGCGCCGGGCTGATCCACCGCGGCCAGGAACGCGCGCAGTCCGGCGTAGCAGGTGCCCTGATTGTCCAGGCGCGGCGCGCTGACCAGATCCAGATCCCGGCCGATGAGCTTGGACGGCACCAGATCGTGGGTCATGAGTTCCCAGCCCAGCACCGCGCTCGCGTCGATGCCGGAGCGTTCGGCGATGAAGGCCAGGAACGAGCGGGGTTCGCCGCCGATGCCCCACACCGCGTTCACGTGCCGCTGCGGGTCCAGGGTGACTCCGCGCCGGTCCTCGGACAGGTGGATGGCCAGCTGCGGCACCCGCATGATGGGCTCGTCGATGCGAATCAGCCTCTCGCGCACCGTGTTTCCGTCGCGAATGGAGAGCCGGCCGGAAATGCCGAGATCGCGGTCGAGCCAGGAATTGAGCCAGGCCCCGCCGTACGGTTCGAGTCCGACCATCTGCCAGCCCGCGACCGCGGTGTCGGGATGCTGTTTGACGCGCAGGTTGGGGCTGTCGGTGTGGGCGCCGACGACGCGGAAGGGCGTGGCCTGTCCGCTGCGGAATCCGCTGGGCGCGCCCGATCCGCCGTCGGCCCAGGCGACCAGGGAGCCGCTGCGCACCACATAGAAACGGCCCGAACTGCTGGAGGGCCAGGGCGCCGATTCCGAGAGCTGGGTGAAGCCGTGATCATCGAGTTCTGCGGCGACGGTGCGGCACACATGAAACGGCGACGGGGAGGCGTCGATGAATTCGCACAGTCCGGCGGCGGTCGCGGTGGTCTCGGCAACGGGCATGCCTGCGATCCTAAGCATTATCGGTTCAGTTTCCGCCCACGGACGGGGTATCGACACGCCCGCACGGTGTGGCGAACGGATTCGGCTGTGAATTACCGGATTTCGCGAACCGTTTTCGCTAGAGCGGTTGCGAGACCTCGGCGACCCGCTCCAGCAGGCGCACCAGCTCGAGGTAGTCCTCACCACCCAGGTGCCGGCGCAGCGCGCCCTCGGCGTGCTCCTCCTCCACGCGCACCTCTTCCACCAGTTCGACCCCGCGCCGGCTCAGGCCGATCAGAATGCGGCGGCGGTCATCGGCGGCGGCGACGCGGAAGATGAGCCCGCGCTCGGCCAGATGATCAGCGTGCCGGGTGGCCGAGGACGGCGGAAGTTGCGTGCGGGCGGCCAGTTCGCTCATGGTGATGCCGGAGTCACTGGAGAGGTTGGTCAGCATGCACCATTGATCGGCGGTGAGCCGCCTGGCACACAGTGCGGCGTCGAGGTGACGAAGCCAACTGCGCTCCGCTGCACGCAGCGTGCCGTGCAGTGTGGAAATGCCACCTAGAATTGTCGCCATAATTCCCGCCCGTCAAATTCACTGAACGAGGGGAAGGGTATCCGATGACCTCGTTCTGCGGGAGCCCCGAGAACTGTATCGAGATCCTGAACATAGTGCCGCAGCAGGGACCCGGAGGTATCTTCGCGCCCTCGTGCGAGGCCGCCATTTCCCTGGCGGTGCAAGAAATCAACAGTGGGGCAGGAATTCTCGGCCGGGAATTGCGCGCCACGCACATCGACGGCGGCCGCGAACCGCAGGAAGTGGCGCGCGAGGTTTCCGCACTGCTGGCCACCGGAATGGTGCACGCGGTGACGGGCTGGCACACCTCGGCGGTGCGCACGGCGGTGGCCCGGGTGACCGCCGGGCGCGTGCCGTACCTGTTCGCCACCGATCACGAGGGCACGGACCGCGATCCACCGCCGGGGCTGTTCATGGTCGGCTCCGATCCGGGCCGGCAGATCCTGCCCGCGCTGCGCTGGTTGCGGCGCGAACTCGGCGCGCGGCGCTGGGCGATCATCGGCAACGACTACGTGTGGCCGCGGCGCACGGCCGACGCGGTACGCGCCGAACTGGGCGAGCGCGGGGCGGCGGCGCTCGAGCGCACGGTGCCGCTGGAGATGTTCGTGCCGTTGGGCACCCGCGATTTCGAGGACTTCCTGACCGATCCGGTGCTGGATCGAGTGGACGGTGTCATCGTGCTGCTGGTCGGGGCGGATGTGGCGCGCTTCAACCGGCAGTTCGCGCGCACCGGGCGCGATCTGCGACTGTTGCGGGTGAGTCCCGCGGTGGACGACAACGTGCTGCTCGCGGGCGGACGGCACGCCAACCGGAACCTCTACGTTCCATCCAGTTTCTTCGTCAACGGGCCGGGCGGACGCGAGCGCCTGGCGGGGTATCGGCGACTGCACGGGGAGTTCGCGCCCGCGCTCACCAACTTCAGCAACACCGAGTACGAGGCGATTCGCACCCTGGCCGCCATGGTGACCGCGGCCGGTTCCCTGGACGTGCGGCGACTGCACGCGGCCGTCGAGGGGGCGGTACTCGAAACCCCTTCGGGGCGTATTGGTTTCGACGGTAATCAAGTGGTGCTGCCGGGGTATATCGCACGCGCCGAAGGCGTGCGCTTCGAGATTCTCGACCGAATCTGCGCCTGAGCCGTTCGGTATTGCGGGATTCGGAGAACAGCGTTCGGGAATGGTGCTTCGGCGCGCAATGCCGCTCCCGAGAAACTATGTCCGAATTATCCGTTTAACCCCGAAAACGGTGTCTGTACAAAAAGACCCGCCGTGTTGCACCTGGACGGCGAAGAGCCCGTATCGCCGGGCGATACGGGCTCTCCGAAGTTTTGTGCCGCGCGGTGGATTACGCCTTGACGAGCGCGTCCAGCACCGAGAGGAACATGCCCAGACCGTCATCGGACGGACCGGTCAGCGCCTCGGTGGAATGCTCGGGGTGCGGCATGAGCCCCACGATGCGACCGTTGGCCGAGCTGATGCCCGCGATGCCGCGCTGCGAACCGTTCGGATTGTCGCTGGAGTAGCGGAACACGACGCGGCCTTCACCCTCGAGTTCGTCGAGCACGGCGGCGGACGCCTGGTAGCGGCCCTCACCGGACTTGAGCGGAATCAGGATCTGCGCGCCCGGCTCGTAGCGGGAAGTCCACGCGGTGTCCGCGGATTCCACGGTCAGCCATTCATCGCGGCAGATGAAGTGCAGGCCCTCGTTGCGGGTCAGCACGCCCGGCAGCAGGCCGGCCTCGCACAGGATCTGGAAACCGTTGCAGATGCCGAGCACCGGCAGGCCCTGTCCGGCGGCCTTGATGACCTCTTCCATGACCGGCGCGAACCGGGCGATGGCGCCGGTGCGCAGGTAGTCGCCGTAGGAGAAGCCGCCGGGCACGATGACCGCGTCGACGCCCTTCAGATCGGCGTCGCCGTGCCAGAGGCTGACGGCCTCGGCCCCGGCGAGCTTGGCCGCGCGAGCGGCGTCCACATCGTCCAGGGTGCCCGGGAAGGTGATGACACCGATGCGAGCGGTCACAGCCGGACGACCTTCCAGTCCTCGATGACGGTGTTGGCGAGCAGCGATTCGGCGATCTGCTCGAGCTCGCTGTCGCTCACATCGTCAGCCACATCGAGTTCGAATCGCTTGCCCTGCCGCACTTCCGAGATTCCCGGGTGTCCCAGGCGCCCCAGCGCGCCGACAATCGCCTGACCCTGCGGATCCAGGATCTCGGCCTTCGGCATCACCTCGACCACGACACGTGCCACGCGTTGCTCCTCAGCTGGTGGGGCGGGCCCGGACGCAGTGCTGAGCACCGGGCGACCGAGCGGGGGTTTCGCTGACCAGGGTAGTTGGCGGGGGCTGGGCACTCACCGCCGGGTGGACCGCACGTGGCGCGCGCCACAGCGGGCGCGGCGGGTCGCGTTGCGTGGCGCGGGCGGTCCGGGGCGGACTACCGTTTCACCCATGCGCATTGCCCATTTCGGACACTCTTGCATTCTGGTGGAGCTGAACGGCGCGAAGATCCTGTTCGACCCCGGCAATCTCTCGCACGGGTTCGAAGGCATCACCGGGCTGGACGCCATTGCGATCACGCATCAGCATCCCGATCACATCGACCCGGCCCGGATCGAGGCGCTGATCGACGCCAACCCCCAGGCGCGCCTGCTCTCGGATCCGCAGACCGCGCAGCAGCGCGGGGAGCCGTGGGAGGCCGTGCACGCGGGGAACGTCCTGAAGGTCGGCGAGGTACAGGTCACCGGCGGCGGTGGACGGCACGCGGTGATCCACCCGGAGATCCCCGTCATCGACAACACGGTGTTCCAACTGGGCACCCCCGACGATCCCGCGCAGCTGGTGCATCCCGGCGATTCGCTCTGGGTGCCCCCGGTGCCGGTGGGCGTGCTGGCGATCCCGGCGGCCGCCCCGTGGATGCGAATCAGCGAGGCGGTGGACTACCTGCGCGCGGTGAATCCCCGGACGGCCTTCCCGATCCACTACGGGATCATCGAACCGGCGGCACAGGGCATCTACATGGGCCGCCTCAGCGAAATGGGCCCCGCCGGAACGGAATTCAAGCTGCTCGAACCTGAGGATCACACGGAGTTCCAGGCGAGCTCTTGAACGATCGCGCACCCGAATGTGGTCACGCCCCACAGTTGTAAACATCCACCCTCATAAATACCTGGGACCCATTTCGCACCGCCCTGAACTGTTCGGGTGTCGGGTTGAAGCCCGCCCGGACAGGATCCGAATCCAGGTTCGCCCTGAAGGACACCGTGACCTTGCATCCATCCGACCGCTCACCCCGCGCAACGACAGTGGAGAGCCGTTTATCGAGCTCCCAAGCCGGCGGGTCGGGCGGAGGAGCAACGGCGTTCAACTGGATTGTCGGCACTGACACCACAACCAGAGGATCCGGCTTCGGACCAGGCCCGACGAAATAGGCATGTCCAATGTTCAGCTTCGCTTACGCACCACAATTGGACACGAATACCATTACAAATATTTGCGCGCCATCTCGCACCGCATTGAATTGCTCTGCCGTGAGGTTGAACCCCGATCGGGATGGATCCAACTGCAGATTCTTTCCGTAAGACACGGTAGCTCGACAGCCATCCGACCGCTCACCTCGGGCAACAACGACACTTAAACGTTTGTCAGATTCCCAAGGCGTCGGATTAGGCGTAGGCGCGACCGCACCCAATTGAATTGTAGGTACAGTTACGATAGCCAAAGGATCTGGATTCTGCCCAGAACCTATGAAGTACGCATACCCCTTGGATGCGTGCCCGTCCGACAACGAATCCGTAGCTGTGCGGGTAAATCCGGTGACATGCACAGATTCTATTATTCCCTGCGCTGTACTCGGACTCGGACTCTGAGCCTGAAGGTGATAAAAGCCGTATCCTATAAGCCCAAATAGCACGAACAACGCACATCCCCAGCGAAAAAGGTTACGCCTCCGCCCTTTCGGAATCCTCATCGGTAGGCTCCACTTCCGACGAGGATTTGCTGAGCCACCCTAACCACGTTCACGGTACTCTCGCCATGCTCGGTCTCACCACCATTGAAGGGATCCCCGCCAGAGGCAGCCCTAGCAGAGTTCTCCAATATCCCCCAGGCATTGTACCCGGAGCCCAAAAACTGATTCAGCGGCTGACCAGCCCTGACCTCGGGTATAGCCAAAGGTGCCGCTCCCTCGTTAAGCATTTTCAGGTTGTAGGCCGCAGTTTTGATTGCAAACTCGTCGTTTCCGATCAAATTCTCCCACTCCTGGCCTTTGAATTGCTCCGGATATCTATTCTTGACTTCCAGAAACGGCCTCTCCTTAATATTAGTCAGGCCGATGGAATTTCCGGTGTCGCCTCCATGCTTATCCCAGCCGACGAAGTCCGCCGCAGTACGACCTGCGTCGTATCCCATACCCAAGAACGTCCCTAGCGGGTTGGGATTGTAGCCTTCCGGACCTGCTTGGATTTCATCATGGAATGCCGGCCCCTTCCAGCCGGAATTCAGCGGCGCACCTTCCTGCAGCACCATGGCGAGTACGAGCCGTGGATCGACCCCCGCCTCGGTCCCGTAGTTCACCGACCATATGGCCCATGCCTTCATTTGCGGGCCGTACCCGTCCAGTGCGCTGAGATCCGCGGGCGTCAACGTTGCCATCGGCGTGATCCAGGTCAGCATGTTGTCCCAATCCCGGCTCAGCTTCTCATTGGTGTGTTCGTCACCGGTTTCCGCGACGAGCGGCAACTGACTGAGTGCGGTCATCTTCGGTACGTTGCTGAGTGCGTTCGCATCCACCAG
The DNA here is from genome assembly GCF_042799795.1 of Nocardia sp. NPDC057668. Lineage (NCBI taxonomy): Bacteria > Bacillati > Actinomycetota > Actinomycetes > Mycobacteriales > Nocardiaceae > Nocardia > Nocardia sp. NPDC057668. The sequence continues at coordinate 756,708 of NZ_JBHVIC010000005.1, forward strand.
ACCTCTTCCGCCGTATCCCACATCCGAAAGATTCTGGTACAGCAGGGTGCTCTGAGCTGTCAGGTTGAGGTACTGCTTGGCATAGGCGATATCGAGCGCACTCAGTTCCTCGTTCACAGCCACCCGGACCGACGCGTTGTCGGTCGTCGCGGTCACGACGGCATAGGGCTGGTTGGGGAACGCGGTCGCCGCCGCATCCGACAGGTCCTTCCGAGCATCGACGAGGTTGTCGGAATGGAGCCGGATTGCGGAACCCAGGGTTTCCGCGACGGTCTGAATTTGCTCGGCTCCGCCGCGCAACGCGTCCAATGCTTCCAGAATGTCCTCTACCTCGGGGGCTCGCACACCGGCGAAGGAATCGCGGATCGCCTGCAGTTTCGTTTGCGAACCCAAGACCTCTGCACTGAGTGCGAATGTCTCCCACGCGGTGGCGGCGTCGGCAAGCGCGTCGGCACGACCGTTCGGCGCACCGGTCCACGGGCTTCCGCTCTGTCCGGACGACACGATCACAACACCGGCGCCATTGTCTCCGTACGGATTCAGGAATTCAGGGAATCCCTGGACGCTCATCGGACTGGCAGTCAGGGCTGCGGGATGCGGTGGCGGCGCACCCTTGTCCGTGCTGGGGTTCGCGTTGTATTCGGCAGCGTCCCAGTTGTATCCCGCGCTGTTGAGAATGTCGCCGAAGTGTCGCAGGGCAGCGGAGTAGACCAGAATCGCGACGCGGACCTCGACGACGGCTTTGTGATACGCGGCGCACCATCCCACCGCCTTCGGATAGTTTCCGGCCATTCCCAGACTACCGGACAACGCGGCAACAAGATCCCGTGCGACAGCGCTGTTGATGTCACTGGTCAGAGCGCTCAGGTCGCTGGCTGCCTTGTAATAGACCTGCGGCGGGACGTCGAGGACAGTCATCGCCCGACAGCCTTACTCTCGGCCGAACATTCGCAGATTCGCCCCCATTGCCGTCGCATAACTCTGATGCGCGGTGATCGCTGCCCGCTGCATCGCACCGATCCCTTCACCGACTTCGATCGCACCGGTTGCCCAAGTCTTGTGTGCTTCTGCGTGTTTTGTTGCCGCAGGACCGGTCCAGGTCAGATGCAGAGCGGAAACGCGCTGATCGAGTCCCTCGAGACTCTCGGTAAGGAAGGTGACAAAGTCCTTCAGCAGCTCCGAAATCCCGTCCAGCTCGGCCAAGTTCACTTGAAACGCGTTGTCGGACAATGTTCCCCCAAGACTTGGTGCGACTTCCCAGACATCGAAGTCAGCGCCCCGCTGCGCTGATGGCTGCCCAGCTTACGGGGTGGCCGGTGCGCCACCCCGACATCGGTTACACGCCGGGCTCACGGCAAGTTCAGCAGCGGGCCGAATGTTCCTGCGTTTCCCTCATCCATGTTCGCGTAGTCCGTGCCGGAAATCCCGAGCAGCTCGGCGATCAGCTGCAACGCTTCCAACACGTCGACAGCGCCCGCGCGAGCCTCCTCCCATCCCAGCGAGTAGTGGTCCGCGGCATTGCCCTTCCATGTCGTCAACAGGTTGGTCACGCCGGTATCGAGCACACGAATACCGTTGATCAGTTCTTCTGCTGTCAGCTGCACGAACCTGCCCGCATCGGTTACCTCGGCAGGAACGACCTGGAACTCACCCCCGGGCACGCCCGTTTCCGCTGCCACATTCTCCCCCAGCCGCCTGGTATCCGGTCGTGACAACCTACCTGTCCGCGATAGGCGCGGCAACGCATAGGCAGGCCACAGGTCCGGTGGAAGGAGCACGCCTGCGGAGATCTGGGCACGACCGACCACCCGCCTCCCGGCTTGTGGCGCCCCCGTCTCGATCGCTACCGTCTCGGCCAGTGCTCGGGACGCTCTCCGGGTGAGCACATCGCAACGAGGAGACTACCCATGAGTACCGATGCCGACCGCGTTGCCGCACGCAAAGCGCTTATGCAGCAGAAAATCTCACACGTTCGCGGGAGGGCCCAGACGTCTGGCGGTGCGGTCGATGTCGAAACCGATACGAACGGCACAATCACCGATCTCCGGATCTCACAGGCCGCTATGTCGGTCGAACCGGCTCGGCTGGCGAATGCCATCTCGCAATGCCACCGGACTGCCAGGGAGCGGGCGCAGGCCGAGGCCGCGCGAATCTATACCGAATTGCTGGACGCACCGGAATCACCGACCCGGCCGGCAGTCAGAACGCCGACCCGGACTGGGAAGAACCCGCGTCGCTACGCATCACGCATTCCCTGTAGATCCGCACCCGTAGATGTCCGCCCTTCGCCCGACCTGGGTGACTGCTGGGTCAGGACCTGCGGGTGAGGGTGACACTTAGAACATCGACGCGGAAGCCGGTGTCGGTGACGACCACGGCGGTGTCGGTGAAGCGGCGGCCGGCGAGCGTATCGGTGAGGAACTCCCGGATCGGAGCGGGCTGGGTGGCGAGGGAACTCACCAGGTCGGCGGGAACCTCCAGGGTGCCGTCGAAGTGGCGATCCTGAGCGCTGATGCCCGGCCGCTGCGGGAGCTGACGGAGGCCGTCGACCGTGTGCAGGGTCAGATCCAGGTGATTGCCATCGCCGAAGTCCAGGCGTAGCGGCGTGGGAGTCTGTGCGAGATCGAAGGATTCGATCGTCGCGGACCACGCGGCGGTGCGGCCCGCATAGTCGTACGGTGACTCCGGCACCGAGGGATCGACGCTGCGATCATCGGGGGTATTGGCCAGGAGCGCCGACCCGAGTGGCTGATCCGTCGGGACGAACGTCCACGCGTTCGCGGTGAGCGCCTTCGTCCAGTAACCCGTTCGGCCTGCGCTGCGGCCCTCCACCCGGAGTTCGCGAGCGTCGGAGCCGACGCCGGTTTTGTGGATGGAGATCCGGTCGGTGATCTCGCCCGGAATCTTGGGTTCGCGCACCCAGCCGGGAGCGGGGAGCTGGATCGCGGCAGTGCCGGAATCCACGCGCTCGCTGAGCATGTCGGGCGCTTCGCGTCTGCCGCGCTGGTCCTCGTAGGAATAACGGAAGAACACCTTGTCCGCGCCGGAGATGTCGAAATCGTAGAGGCGCGTGTAGAGATCGCCATGTTCGTTCACCACCAGCGAGGTGGAGCCGCTGGTGGACAGGGCCACCGCGCGAAAGCGATTGCCGGGCAGTCCGACCTCGTAGCTGTGATCCACCGGCAACCAGGGGTCGATGTAGCGCAGGCGCGTACCGCCGTCGGTGAGCGCGAAGACGTGCGAGACCTTCGCCCCGCCGACCGGGTGATCATTGCCGGCGGTATCGCGCCAGACGTGATCCTCGTTGGGAGACAGCACGGACCAGGTCCAGTCCAGCGTGCCGGGCGGCAGCGCGTTTCCGGGGCCGGTCCACAGCGGAGTGCCGTAGCGACTGCTCCAGTTCCAGTCCTTGGGAGCGCTGAGGATGCGGTCGAGATTGTAGAAGCGGCCGGCGCGATCGACGGCGAGCAGTTCATCGTCATCGGCAGAGACGCCGGTCAGGTTGCCCGCCAAGCATTTCGGGAGCGGCATGGCTCGCCACCCGCCGATCGAGGCGGCTTCTTTCACGAAGAGCCCGCCATCGCGAGTGGTGAAAGACCAACGCCTGTTGAAGGTTTCGGTCGCCGTGCGGAAATGGATCCGATCGGGCAGTGCCACGGTGGCGGGAGCGAAAGCCTCCAGGCCCGCGGTCGTCTCGTCCGCGCCGAGTTCCGGAGTACCGACGGTTCCGATCAGCGCACAGCTTCCAGGGTCGGCGACAGCACCGGAATGCATTGTCAGTCCGGTGAATACGAGACCGGCGACCACGATGAGCACACCGCGCTCAGCAGTGCGGCGCATTACAACCACCCCAGACTTCCGAAGATGACGATGGCGAGCGCATCGATGCCGAGAATCGTGCCGACCGCGATGGCTTTGCCCCGCACGGTCGGCAGATCGTGCACCCAGAAGCAGGCCACGAAGAACGGCACGTAGCCGATCAGGAAGATGAGGAACGGAAAGCTCGGCTGCCACCAGCCCCAATCCCAGGTGAGCACGCCCATCTTGTTGAGCACGATCTCCACGCCAACGGCAGCCGCGGAGTTGACCGCGATGAGCACCGGCCGATTCGGCAGACCGAATATCCGAGTCTCTTTGGGCGGCAGCATCTTCGCCGCCGCCACGCCCATGATGGCGAACATGAAGCAGATCTCGATGTTGAGCCCGATCAACAGCTGATACGCGGTGGATCCGGTCGCGCCCCACACCGGCGCTCGCTCGGTGAAGTGGAAGACCAGCGAATTCCAGATCTCGTTGAACAGATCCATCCCCCACAGCGCGAGCCCGGCGAACAGCACATTCCAGTTCCGCCGCTCGACCTCGGTCGCGTAGATGTACACAACGATCAACAGCAGCGGAATGACGTACCACTTGAACTGACTGCTGTCCCGCAGCAGTTCGAGCGCCGTCTGAGCGTGCTCGGTCACGGCAAACCTCATCTCTCATGACCGTCGAAACCCCGGCCAGCTTGTTACAAATCAACATCACATGTCAATCTGTAATTGCGACTCCGGTCACAACTACCAGCTCAGCCCACGGCGACCCGCCTAACCGCCGCTCCCCCACCGCTCGGCCCGCGCATCCGGCCGCACCCGCCCCGCATCCACCAGCGCCCAGTAGGCAGCCCGCTTGCGCGCACAGCTTCGCATCTGACATTCGCGGTGCAGGCGCATGACGTCATGCGCCTGCGCGGCGGTCAGTACGCCCTCCGGCGCGGAGTGCGACCACGCCGAGAGCCACGTATTCGCCTGCCCGCCAACGCGATCGGCACTCGTCTCGGCCGCCAGCCGCCGCCCGATCTCGGCAACGGTGATCGAGCCGAACCCGGCGTAATGCGCTGCCGCACAGTCATCCCCACACATGAACAGATATACACAGGCGATCAGGACCGCCGCGAACACCGCAACCAATCCGACGAACACGAAGCTGTTCACAATTCCCCCTCTGCCATTCCAGCTGCCCGCCGCAATCGGGGAACGAGCCGATCGAAATATCTCTTGGCCGCGCATATTTCCGCGTCGCAAACGGCGTGCGCTCGCTGTCCACCAACTGCCACATCAAGATTCATGACCGGATAGTCCGGCGGATCGTGCCTGGTAGCCATGGTTCATCCCTCGGTTGACGACCGAACCCGATGGACTGTCCACAGCTTCCGCCCATCAGCTAGTCACAAGTAGACGCTTGCAGCTACGTTTTGGAATCTCCAAAGTTCCTTCCTCTCCGCAGAAGTGCGATAATTCCCGCACGGGCGCGCCCAGATTCCACAGCCCCGTGGCGGAGACATCCAAAATTCGATACATCCGATAGTGAGGCTAACGAGATGTTGACTGGATCCACCCTCGCGCGAAGAGCTTTGGGACGAGAACTGAAACGACTTCGAGAAGCGAAGGGTCTCTTTCAATCCCAGGGCGGAAAGCTCATTGGTGTTTCACCGCAAACGATCGGGCGGTTGGAAGACGGTCTGCCGACCAAGGTCTCGGATCTCTATATGAACGTTCTGTGCGACGGCTACGAAGCCACCGCGGACGAGCGAAGCGCCATCTTGGAACTGGCGCAGGAGGTCCGCGCCACCCAGAAATCGGGTGGCGGCTGGTGGCGTGCCTACGCCGACGAACTGAACACCGGGTTCGATCATCTACTCGGACTGGAGGAAGCCGCGCGGAAGCTGTCGATCTGGCGCAACCGACTTGTTCCCGGCTTGCTCCAGACGCCGGCGTATCGCCGGACGATCGCATGGACCGAATCTCCGAATATGCCTACTGCACAAGTGGACAAGCGGGTTGAGATGAACTCCAGCCGACAGAATCGCCTGCACGACCCCAAGTTCACGATGGACATACTGTTATGGGAGTGCGTACTTCGTGACCAGGTCGGCGGCCCCGGCGTGATGGAAGATCAGTTGAACAGTCTTGCAGCAGCGTCGGAGCGCCCGAACCTCTCCATCCGAGTCGTGCCCTTCACCGCCTCCGCACATCGCGGATCACTCGTGGAATCCTTCACGCTGCTGGAGTTCCCCAAGCTCGCTGCCACCGGAATGATCGAGCCGCCAGTGGTTTTCGTCGAGTGCCTCACCGGCGACCTCTACTTGGAACGCGCCACCGAAGTGCAGCGGTATCGCGACACTTTCGCGGAGATTGCCCGTATAGCGTGGGATCGAGACACATCTAGGCAGTTCATCCTGTCGATAGCCAAGGAGTACGGCGCGCAATGATCGATCCGTTCACGGCCAACTGGTTCAAGAGCTCGTACAGCAGCAGTTCCGGCGGCGAGTGTGTGGAGGCCGCTCACCTCGATGGCATCGTCGCCCTGCGTGATTCGAAGCTCGGGGCGGGGAGTCCTGTTCTTGTGTTCGAGGGGGGAGCTTGGGATGTGTTCACCGCTGCTGTGCGGAGTGGGCGGTTCGATCGGGGCTGAGTCCGGGGAATGCGGGTTCGATTCTTAGCTGCGGATTCGGCTGTACATGGCTGATCGGGGGCGTGGATGCGTGGCCTGGTCTCGGACAATCGGAGCGTGGGGACCTGGTTGCGTTGAGAGACAACTGGATAACGAGAACCAGCGTTGTGCAGTTCGGGTGTCCCGCTGCGGTTGGGTGGCCTACCGCAGGAACAGCAGCCTGGATGACGAGTACCAGCGGGGACCGGTCGGAGAGGCAGGGCTGCGGTTCCAGCCCTGCCGAGGTAGAGCAGCCTGGATAACGGAATACCAGCCGGGGCCGGTTGGGAGCCTCGACGGCGGTACCGGCCCTCCCGGGCCGATAAACGTGATCCACCACTGGTGGGGGTACGAGCAAGCCTCGAATCGATTACCGCTCACCACAATCACCACCTGAGGCAGTACCGGAATTCAGGGATGACGGATCTTGGTTTGTAGGTCTCGAGAAGGTTCCCACGGCCATCCAGCCAGGCTGGAAGGGCGAAAGCGCTCTCAACCGGGGAGCCGAGGTCGGGTACGGCAGGCGAAGTGACCAGCACTGCCTCGTTGTACTTGCTTGTCCTCCCGAACCCCGCTGGAAGGCGAAGGGTGCGTGTGGGTTCGGGGCTACGTCGGCCACTGGAGCGAACACCGATGCCGCTCTTGGCTCTTGGGGTGTGGCTTTGGGTTTCGGCTGCGGGCTGCGTGTTAGCAGAGTCGCCGCGCCGGGATACCCGGTATCCCCGAGGGACCGCGCACTTGCGGGTGATGACGGAAGTTCACCCGGGGTCTGCGAGCGGGGTCGATGTGTGGTGGTGGTATCCACCCTGTTTTGCCCGGATGCTCCGAATCTTCGGGCATCACTATCGTTTTCCAGCCGTTCGGGCCGGTGTTGACCTGCGCGTGGCAGGCATCGCACGCGAAGGTCAGGTTCTCGATGTCGGTTTCGCCGCCATCGGCCCATTCCTTGATGTGGTGCACGGCCGAGCGGGTCGCTGGCGCATCACATCCGGGGCGGGTGCACCCGCGTTCGACAGCGATGAGTGCCAGGCGCTGTTCGGGGGTGGCCAGGCGCTCACCGCGTGCGAAGTGCAGTGGTCGGCCGTCGGCGTCGATGATGACCAGATACGGAGTGGCGTTGGCGGCCAGCTCGACCGCGTCCCGGATCGAAAGGGTGCCGCCGGTGGCGGTGGTCGCTTTGCCGGTGCGCTGTTCGAGGTCGTTGATGTTCATGGTGATCACGGTGGAGACGGGCAGTCCGCGGTGGTTCCCGAGCCGGGTGGGTCCCATGTCGGGGCGCAGGAGCGCGATCATCGCGTCGTGGTTGCGTTGGGCGGCGGTGCGGTGATCGCGCGTGGCCGCTGCTTGCAGCTTCGCCCGCGCACCGGCCCCGGCACTGTCCTGGTCGTCGGTGGCGGTATCGATTCCGAGTTCGGCAGCACTCCACGGGCTCTCGGGATCATCCGGATTGCACATGCCCAGGCGGGCGAGCTTCTCCAG